>DATEPE010000020.1:0-410313 GCA_035273385.1 Pyrinomonadaceae bacterium
ACTTTGTTACAGATCCTGAGTCTCACCCTTTTCGACAAAACCCCCATTTTAAGCTTGCTTCAGCAATCTCAGTACAATCTTGAAATGGTCCATGACGTTAACCAGTTGCAACTATTGGACATCTAACCGGACAGTACTGATGTGAAATGACAAATGACAAATCTTCCTTTGCCTCATTCGCATGTCCCCACGGACCACTGGTCACCGGCTGTAGCGCAAGGGCACAGTCACCAGGAAAGCCTTCTTGTTTCTACTACCGATGCGGTAGATCGTCTGAGGCGGCGGTTCCTCCTGAGTTAACAAACGCGCTGACGATGATGAACTGGCTTCCTTCTCACTTTCCGTCCACGACATGCCTGCGCCGCCTACCATTTCAAAACGTTCCACCTGTGTGGACCATGAACGCTCCCACTTCGCCACATCGCTCTTCGAAATCTTGATCGGATTGTTGCTAAGCGGTAAATCCTCAAACGGTTCAGGTGTGACGATGATGGTAAGGACTTCCGCCACCTGATCGCTCCGGTTTGGACTCGGAACCAGCGTGAAGTAACTCGGCGTGTCTTCTTGCGCGGGAATATCGACCAACCGCCCGGGTCTCACTCGATTGTCACCGCCGCGCGTTCTTAATGTCGGAAAAATCAAGTATGCATCGCCGAGTGATCCATCCCCATATTGCTCGCGATCAACCACGTATAGATAACCTGCGCTCGGTGATTCGATAGTGATGCGCACGCGCTCACCAACGCGCAATGGCGTGTCCGCTTCTATGCGTTGCGGCGTCCACTGACTGGTTTGTGTATTCTCCTGGACCAGCACGCGTGCGCCACCGTCGTTCGCGGCCCCTGGTCGCAACCGCCAGATAGTCACGCCAACTTCCATCGTCGATAAGTCCGCTTGCAGCGACGTAGTCAGTGCGGGAGTTTTTCGGATGTACTTTGGAAGTCTTGCTGAAGATGGCGGTCTCCGTCTTGGACCACCGGTTCGTCTGGGACCGGGCGACGTTGAAGTCGGACGTGCTTTGGTGAACTCTTCCAAAACTATTTGGCGGGAACCGTCGTCTTGGGACCGGGCGAATACAGCACCGAGACCCAGGCAGATTGCTCCGGATAGCAAAACGAGCAGCGCGTAGCGTGAATGGTTCATAGTTTTAGTGACGCGATCTTCAAGGTTTGTTTTGCAGGTTTTGGATTTCAATTGCTTCTGGACTTAGCCCGCGGAGCGGGGCGATAGCATAAAGCCTGGGGTGAAGCGAGGCTTTGCGAGCGGAACCCCAGGACGTGTGCGGTATCAAGGTTGCAGCCCGCGAAGTGGGCGACAGCATATTCGTCAGTGACCTGACCCGCACGCGGTGTCGTACGCTTCGCGCACTTGAATTTCATGATGGTTGCTTACCTGGGGTTCCGCTTCGCTCCACCCCAGGCTTTATGCTATCGCCACGCTCCGCGGGCTAAGCCAAATCCATCCATAGTGAACTTGATCAAGGCTCCTCAGCATGTTGGACGCTAGTTCTCAGTGATGCTCCAGCTCAACGTGATGGACCAACACACTACTGTTCGCTTTCACGTTGGTCTGTTTCTTGTTCTTGTCTTTCTCTGCAACCGGCGGACTGCTGGAGTGTTTTTTAAGAAACTCACGGACCGCTTTCGATTGTCCTAAGTCCTTTATCTCGCCTTTGTCGGATGGATTGACGACGCCCTTGACGGCTTCAAGTTCGGGAACGGCGTCAGCGGCCCAGATCATCCAGAACTTCTCGGTCCCCTGGTTCGCATCAAACACCATCCAGGCAGTCTCAATTTTCTGATTGGCCGCGAGATAGGGAGAACCCGCATTCATCGAGGGCGCGGGGAACAGCATGTTGTAAGTAATGTCTCCGCCTTCTGCCGGTCCTTCATTCAGGAGATAGAGATAACCGGTCTGCGGACTATTCATGTTCATCCGAAACTTCCAGCCGTTTTCGAAGATCTCCTGCCCTGACGATTCAAACTCTTCCTGATACGGTCGCCCATTGCGCATTTTTTGGACGGTCAACTTGTAACTAAGATCGCGTGTTTCGACCGGCGCCGGCGGGTCCGGATTGGCAACCGCTGCTTCGCGATTGCTCAGGAGATACCAGGCTCCAAACGCAATCGCCGCGATCAGGACACCGGCAACCGCCACGATCCCAATACCTTTACTTTTGGAGCCAGCACTGCTGCGCGAGCTTTTAGAAAACCCAAGCTGCGAGGCCGACGGGTTAACCGGCGTGGCAGCTTGAAAAGGTACCTGAATTGTTTTCGGGCGTTGCGGCTGTGGCGGTTGAGCGGCAGGAGTTTGTTCATTCTCGAGTGCCGTCGGAGGCAGTGGAGCCGGTTGGCCCGGACGAGCGTCGGCCGTCTGTTCCGTAAGTGCCCGGGACAGGTTGTCGCCAAAATCGCGCGGCTCGTCGTAGCGATCTGCTGGGTTAAAACTAAGCGCTTTGAGAATGATCTTTTGCGCCTCCTCCGGAATACTCGGCCGCAGATCCGACGGATTGATTCGAACACCCGACTCCTGCATCTGTAGCAACTCGAAACCAGTTTCCGGATTAAAAGGTTTGCGCCCGGTAAACATTTCGTACGCGATCGTGCCCAACGCGAAGATATCGGTTGCAGCGGTAATCGGACGACCGTTCAGCTGTTCGGGGGCCATATAAGCGACAGTGCCAGGCGAAAGGTTTAGTGAAGTACTAGGCGCGATGACCGAGCTCTTAACCTTGGCGATGCCGAAGTCGATAATTTTCACCTGTTCTTCGCCGTGCCCCAGGTCCTGAAGCATGATGTTTTCAGGTTTGAGATCGCGATGGAAGATGCCGCGTTTGTGCGCTGCCGAAAGCGCTCGGCCGACTTGTTTCATGATCTCCGCGCCGCGCTCGAGGTTCATTCCTTCAGGGCTTATCAGCGAACGCAGCGTGACGCCTTCGACGTATTGCATTGCGATGAACGGGCGCCCGTTAGGCATTTCACCTGAGTCAATGATGCCGACGATTCCCGGATGGTCCACCCGGCTCAATGCTTCCACTTCCTGGCGAAACTTCTGAACCACGTATTCACTCTGATAAGCATCATCGAGTAGCACTTTGATCACGACCGGCCGGGAATGGAGCTGCATGTCACCCGCCAGGTAGACCACGCCCATACCGCCACGCTTCAATTCTTTCTGAATGGCGTAACGGCTATTAATGGTTTGTCCCACCAAATCCGTGGACGGAAACATTCTGGTTGAGTCGAGGGTGGTCCGGTCCAGTGTGGTTGGCGCTGGTTCCGGTACGGGCAAGGTTTCGCGAGGATCGTCTTGATCTGGCATCAAAGAATCCGTTTGCGTTGGTAGTGGGACAAACATTCTTGTCTGTCCGAGAGCACGGCGACCACTTTTTAATGATCACGGTGCCGAGAGAGTTGCTTGCGTTTTCGTGTGAGTAGACTAGGCGCGCTTCGATTTGTTGTCAACGATTTCTGACGGTGCAGAGTCGCCACGCCGAGTCTGGAAAAAGCTGTGATTCAGTTCAGTATGGTTAGTTGCGTTTGCCCGCGGAGCGCTATTCCCCCCTCCCTTTGGGAGGGGTAGGGGAGGGTCTAACGTCGAACAGTTTTCTAGTTAATTGGAGGTGGCGTCAACGCTGTTTCAATAAAAATGAACCTCGCATCGAGTGTTTGCAGTCATCGTTGACGCCTCCTTCAAAAACAAAAACGCAAAACGCGTCGCAAGCCCTCCCCTAACCCCCTCCCAGAGGGAGGGGAAATTCGCGCTTGGATAAATAAATTCGCTGTTGTCGTTGATCATTCTTGTGTGGTCTAAAAAGATTGACATCCGGCCCACGCCGTCCTAGCCTATGCGGCAAAATTGGAACCTTCGCTTTTCGGGGTTGGTATCACCGGTAGTCCAGCCCTCCCACTCCAAAGTCTTTAGGAGACCCGACATGAAATTCTCACAGCCCTTATTTCGGCTATCCATCGCGTTCCTTTTCTTTCTGGCAGTCGTCTGTAGTGACCTGGCCTTCGCTCAACGTCGTGGTAAGTCGCCGAGGGCTTCAACAAGCAGAGCAGCAGGCATCGTTGAAGAGGCCGACAAACTTGCCGACGACAAGAAATGGCCTGAGGCAATCGACGCGTACAAGTTGGCCATTCGTCTGGATGCGAACTACGCTCCGGCGCACAGCGGACTCGGCGGTGCGTATATGAATATGGGCAACTGGAAGGAAGCGCTGGCTGCCTATAACGAGCAAGTTCGCGTCGCTCCCAATAATGCGCAGGCACAATACGACCTGGGTTTCTTCTACAACGCGATGGGCCGGCACGGAGATGCGTTTGCGCCGTTGGTGAAAGCGGTGGCTCTCGATGGGAACTTTGCTGAAGCTCACTACGAGATCGGTTACGCCTACCTCAGAATCGACGACTTCGAAAAGTCGCTCCCGTATCTACGAAACGCTCTCCGGCTGCGACCAGATTACGGAGATGCGTATTACAGCCTAGGAATGGCCTACACCCGACTCGGAAAACCTGATCTGGCAAACGAGCAAGTGAAGAAGCTGGCGACCATTGATACACGGCTCTCCAGAAAACTGGAGAAGGACATGCAGGCTCCGTCACCAGCCCCGTCTAATCCGACCGTTGCTACGACATCCAGGCCCGAACCAGTTGTTCAAAGTGCTCCGGTAACGACAGCTCCGGCACCTCAAACTCCACGACCACAAACGACTGAACCCGTCAGCCGACAGTTGCAACAGATCGAGGAGAAGCAGCCTCCGGCTGCCACGCCGGTCGTTTCCGGACCGGCGGCCAATGCGCTTTCGCAAGTCGAACAGGTTAAGACGCTACCAGTTGGCTCCAAACGTTGGGCACTGGTAATTGGTGTCGACAAATACCAGGATCCTCAGATTAGTCCGCTCAAGGGTTCAGATAATGATGCTCGGTTGATTGCCGACGCGTTGGTGCGTTACGCGGGATTTCCGCAGGACCAGGTGATTCTGTTGGCCACCAATCAACCTATGGAAAGACAACCCACCCGCGTAAACATTCTGCGGCGTTTGTCTAACCTAAGCACTGCCGTACCCAAAGATGGATTGTTGCTGGTGTCATTTGCCGGTCATGGGATGGAGCGTGCGGGCCACGCGTTTCTGCTTCCCTCCGACGCGCAGATAAGTGACCAGATTTCTTTTCTTGAAGAGACAGCGATCAGTATCAATAGAGTGAAGGAGAGGATTAAAGAAACAGGCGTGGCCCAGGTGGTGGTAATGCTCGACGCGTGTCGCAACGATCCCGGTGGACGCGCCGACGCTCCCAACCAATTGAGCGCAGCTTACACAAACGTCTTTAATTTCGACGTGCGCAATCGCGAAGTGCAGGCGTTCGCGACTATTTATGCCACCGGAATTGGCCAACGGGCTTACGAATACACGGAGAAGAAACAGGGATACTTTAGTTGGGCCATGGTTGAAGCATTGAAAGGCGGCGCGGCCAACGACAAAGGCGAGATTACTCTGTCGCAACTGGTGAAGTACGTTCAGGAGAACGTTCCTAAACGCATCGCGATCGATCTCGGTTCAACTAAGCAGCAACGGCCTTTTGCCGTTATCGAAGGCTACCGGGCGGATGAACTGGTGATGGCGGTCACCAACAATGCGTCGAACGTCGCCGAGACGACGCCCAATGTCGCGATTGTTGATCCCGCAGCACTTGAATTGGCATTCTGGGACACGATCAAGAACAGTAACAATCCGGAAGACTTCAAGAGCTATCTCGAAAAGTATCCGGATGGCCAGTTTTCCGGCCTCGCCAAGTCTCGCGCGCAGGCGAATCGTCCGGCAAGCAATCCAGGGTACGCCGACTCAGGTTCGGTGGAGATGGCCTACTGGAACGCGATCAAAGACAGTAAGAACCCGGCAGACTTCCGGGCTTACACGACCAAATTCCCCGGCGGTCTCTTTGTGGAGCTGGCTAATAGCCGAATATCTTCGCTCGAAAAAGAAGCCAGGGAGAATGAGCGTAAGCAATTGGAAGCGGCCAATGACGAGCGCCTTCGAAACACCCGGTTATTCGATGTGAAGCATTCAGATGGCACGGACGGTACTTTGACCATAGCGCCTGGCGCAATTGGTTTTGAAGTAAGAAAGCGGTCTGAGAAGAACGATCGAAAGAACATCATCTTCCAGTGTTCCGAGATCAAAAGAGTCGAGGCGGGTAAGTCAGCATTTCAGCCGCCACACGTGAATTTCTATCTGGTGCCCGGAGCGGATGGGAAGGATAGAAAAATCTCGTACTTCACTTCTTCCGGAGGACAGGGATTGTTTGTTAATAAGCCCATTGTCGACGTCACAGCCGATGTGATTAACGCAACGATCACAAACTGTCGCATGGCGCGCATCAACTAGGCGCCAGCCCGTTAGCCCTGAGACAGAGGCGAGGTATCTATAGTCAGCTACGAGAATCTCTCTGGCCGCGACATTTCTTTAAATTAACGGCTGCAGATTTTCGTTTTGTCACCTCTCCCGGTTTGTTGTAACATCCGCCTCAAGCATCCCCGTAAGTCCAGAACAAGTCCCGCTGCCGCTGGTAGCGTTAACAAGGAGGTTCTATGCGTCAACTTCTGCGCCTGTGTGCGTTTGTTACCACCGTTTTTGCCTGCTACTCAGCTGTCGGTGAGGTCCGTGCCCAAGTCCCGGTTCAACCGGGGCAGGTCATCATCAGTGAACTGCGTTTTCGTGGTCCAGCGGGCGTCGAAGATGAATTTATTGAGCTCTACAACAACACTAACTCGCCAATCGTAGTTCAGGCGAGTGATACGTCTTCCGGATGGGCCGTAGCCATATCGAATGGGCAGATCACCGGTAACGTTTGCGTCGTTCCGAACGGTACTCAGATTCCGGCCCGCGGTCATTTCCTTTGTGCCAACTCAAACGGCTACAGCCTATCCAACTACCCTGCTGGTAACCCCAACTGTGGTAGCACTCAAAACGGCGCGACCGTTGCTACCTTCGGACATGCATCGCCGGACAGGACTTGGGACTTTGATGTTCCAGATGGAGCGGGAGTGGCGTTGTTTACAACTACTTCTACCATCAGCCAAACCGCGGCAACCCGGTTGGATGCATTTGGATTCACCACGTCACCCGCGCTTTATAGAGAAGGCGCCGGGTTTGGCACGATTCCTACGATATCTCTTGAACATACGCTGTATCGGAATCTCACCAGTACGCTTCCCAAGGATACCAACGATAATGCTGCAGACTTTCTGTTGGTAGGTACAGTATCCTCCATCCAAACGCGGTTGAATGGTGCACCTGGTCCGGAAAACCTGTGCAGCCCGATCCAAAGAAACGCAACGATCCCCATCACTGTGATTGACCCGACGGTATCGGGAGCCGCCCCACCGAATCGGGAGAGATTTAATACGCCTGAGCCAAATGCAAACCTGGGAACGTTGCATTTTCGCCGGACCCTTAAGAACAATACGGGCCAGCCGCTAACGCGGCTGCGGTTCCGGGTAATAGACATCACCACGCGCGGTACCTGCCCAGCGAGATGTGCGGATCTTAGAGTTCTTTCGTCAACTGACGGCACGGTTATGCTGTCGAATGGGACGATCGTTACTGTCCGTGGGGTTCGTCTTGAAGAAAATCCGCCGATCCAGCCCGACGGGGGTGGCTATAACTCGAGCGCTTCGGTCGATTTCGTGACCCTGACAAATCCGCTGATGCCGGGCCAGACGGTAAACGTCGATATCAAGACGGGCGTAATGCTCGAAGGACCATTCCGGGTTTGGGTGAACATTGAGGCACTCCCTTAATAGGACCGCAAGTCCCGGGCACTGAAGGGCACGGGCGGGAAATGTTGATCCTGCCTTGGGCCGGTTGCGCGGTCCAAGTAGATTGCATTGAACCCAGCTTGCACAAAGACTCAAAATTAACCTACGGATCGGAACCGGGAGCGGTAGCGACCGGGTAATGGTCAGTCTTTCAGTAAGAAACACACCCGGTCGCTACCGCTCCCGGTTCTAATTCGTTACCCGTAAGGTTCTCTATTCGACTTTGTGTGCAAAGCACATTGAACCCATTGGTCGTTAACTGAGTATTACAACCCAGGCACGCGCTGCTCCGTTGGGGCAGCGCGTTCTTACTTTACCCCGTTAGTTGGAGAGATCCTCCGGGCCTATGAGCCGCCCTAATACTCCAGAAATTGAAACACTCCTCCTGTGCACCAGGCCCGCACGATCTGCGGACGATGTAGCCGCCATTAAGTTGCTGGTTAGCAGTTTGAATTGGGGTCTGTTTTATAAGATCGCGAGGAGACACTCATTACTGCCGCTAGTCTATCGGCGCCTCAATGAGACTGCCGGCGCAATCATCCCACCAGAAGAACTCCAAAAACTCAGACTGGCATACGAACAGAACGCTGCCAGAAATCTAATATTGACCAACGAGTTGGTTCAGTTGACGCAGGCGCTTGAAGAGAAGGGGATTCAGTCGATTGCATACAAAGGCCCCGCGTTAGCTGTAATTGCGTATGGTGAGCCAGCGCTACGCCGCTTTCTTGATCTTGATCTAATGGTGCGCCGGGAGAATGTTCAACAAGCTGCCGAAGTTTTAGCGGCGCGCGGTTACCACCCTGCTAAGAATTTAACTTCAGACCAACAAGCACTATTACTGCAGACGCAGCATAATCTGCAGTTCGTTAGTAGCAATCGGGTAGTAGTTGAATTGCATTGGCAGGTTTCATCGCACCTGTTTGCGTCGTCAGTTACGGCAGAAGAGCTGTGGGATAACCTCGAGACGGTTAGTTTGAACGGCTTTCCTGTTAAATCATTCTCAACTGAAGACCTGCTGTTTTCTTTATGCGTTCATGGATCAAGGCACCTTTGGGAACGCCTCGCGTGGATTGCGGACATAGCTCACCTCTTGCAGGGCCGAACGCAAATTGATTGGACAGCGTTAGTTGCGAGAGCGCGAACGGCAAACGCTGAAAGAATGTTTCTTCTTGGTCTATTTCTGGCTTCGGACTTGTTGGAAATTCAGTTGCCCGACATAGTTTCAAAGAAGATCGCGCAGGATAAAGTGATATCAGAGTTGGCGAATGCGATTACCGCGAGGCTCTTCGATGGGCCGGAGCACCATCAAGCGACTACGCGCCAGATCTTTAGCTACAACCTTCACGTGAGACGCGGTCTCCGCTCGCGACTTCAGTACGTCTTATTCACCCTCGCGCCTACTGAGAGCGATGTGAGTTGGTTTACAGTCCCGGCGCGATGGCGGTTAGCCTACTATTTGCTACGGCCTTTCAGAATACTAGCCAAGAAACCTGAAGCACTGCCTTTGCCTCCCGGGGAGAATTCTGAACCCCGCTCGGCGCGTTGAGAGGAAACCACTTCAGTCAAAAATTTGGTTGAGCCGATTACATCCATTCCGAGTACTGCTAGCTATAACGCCCTATTGTCTTACCCATTAGTTTTTAAAGGTGGTTGACTGACTGGCATCTGCATGTTAGTTTTTTCGCCAACTGAAATCATTACACCATTCTATTCATATCAAACAGTTTCGGAGGGTCGTGTTGTCTTCAAGGGTTAACTTCAAGAAGCTAACGCGGAGTTTGTTGTCGGTCTCGGCAGTACTGATAACAATTACCAGTCTCGCAGTTGCGCAGACCCAGAAGCCCAACTCGCAAAAGCCCGTCAAGCCCCGGCCCGAATTCAGCTTGCAGGTAACGAACGAGGGTTTAATTGGCGTTTCCTTAAAGGCTGAAAAAGCCTCGCTGTCCCGGATTGCAGCCGATTTGTCGCGCAAGTTGAGAGTCCCTGTGCTGGTGGGACGTTCGGTCCAAACGCATGAAGTAACCGTAGACTTCAAGGACTTAACTTTGGAGCCGGCACTGCATTTGTTGGCACCGCAAGTTTTTGTCGATTATGAAATAAACCCTGCACCCGGCGTTCCGTCTCGTGCGGTGGGAATTTATCTTAACGGCCTGGAAGATCCTGAACCGGCTGTTGGTGCGTTGGTTCCTTCAAAGTCCGAAACGATAATGCTCGAAGGACATACAGAAGAAGAAGCACCCAAGCCTGACAAGAATGAACCGACGATTGTCTACGAACCGAATTCACTGACAGTCTCGGCAAAACGGCAACCGTTGTCGGTTGTTCTTTACAGGATTGCCACCGAGATGCAAATCCCGTTTGAATTGAAATGGGAAACGACCGAACTCGTCGACATCAACATCGACAAACTGCCGCTGGAGGAAGCAATGCCGCGGTTGTCGCCAAACGTTCGATTATTTGTACGTGCTAACCTTCAGAAGTTTGAAAGACAACCGTTCCGCATGGTGCTGGTCCGGCCAAAAGAGGCAGGCCTTGCCGGTGCGGAGTAAAAATCAAACGTAACACCAACCAACTACACGGTCGCGCCCCTGACCATAAATTCGTATTAATCAAAACGGAGGTTCACAATTGACCAATAAACCGGAAATACCGAGCCTAGTCCAGGAGCTGGAAACTGTTTCAATCGAGAGTTCAGAGGCCGTGCAAAAGAAAGCCTTTGTCGAACCGGAACTGTCCAGTCCGGTTGATGTGCTTGAGGCGACCACTTTTTTCCAGTTTACAGAGAGCGGTGTGACAAATTGACGCGATCCGCAATACCTCCACCTTACGCGGTAACCTCCGAATCCTCCCCTCATGTTGCGGGCAGTTTTGTTCGCACCGACGCATAATCGCTTAGCTTCCGCCGTCAGGTGGTTGGCCCGAGCTACATGGAGGGAGGATTTTTGTGCGACCACGCATCTTGCGGATCGCACCTTGAACAACCCCAGATCGCATTGGGATTATTTGTATGTCTATGACGACGTCTCCTACCGCGGAAATTGAATCTGCGCTCGGAGAACGTACTCCTACGACGCTGAATTCAACTTGTAAGTTGAATTTCGAGTTGGCCGGTCACGTTTTCCTGATCGATTGTCTAGACGACTGGTCCGCGTCCGCTGTTTCCCCGTTAGTGAACAGCTGGTTGGTAGATCCAGTTTCGTTCCGTTCGAAACCGGATTACATCATCAGAGTTCGCAGTGCCGTAAGCCCGCCTTCTATTCCCGTCGGATTGGAGCAATTTGAGATTTCCGATGGGGGCGTTTGCCACTCCGACGGGCAAACAATCTATGTTGCCCTGGATCGTTCTTTAATAGTTGTCGATCCTGCCACGTGTGAAGTTAATGTTTGGATCGAGGCGCACTACGAGTTGTCGTCACGGATCCTCTCTCAGATCCTTTCTCAGGCGCTGGGTTTTGCCTGGCGGCGCTGTCGGCTCTTCCTGCTACACAGCGCCGGGGTCGTGATGCCGGGTCAGGACAAGACGTTGTTGATTGCGGGGGAATCCGGTAGCGGCAAGTCGACGCTTACTCTGCAGCTGGCAGCCGCGGGTTGGAAGTTTCTTTCAGACGACAGCATCTTCCTGATTACGCGACCGCAGGGAATCGAAACGCGTGGTTTACGCAAGTGTTTAGCTCTGACGTCAGACACGATGGCTGCGGTGCAACTCGAAAGGGCGCCATCGACTGCAACTCCCGTCGCTTGGAAGCGGCGTGTCTCGCCAGATCAACTTTTTCCCGACAGGCAAATAAAATCGGCATTCGCAGGATCAATTGTTTTTCCCGCTGTGTCACCTGGCTCGGAATCCAGCATCGTCCCATTGGAACCGTCGGAGACGATGCACCGATTGATGCGGCTTTCTCCATGGGCCTGCTACGACAAGCCGACGGCCGCCGCTAACTTGAAAGTATTTGAGTCGTTGGCGCGCGACGTGCCAGCTTATGATCTTTTGGCAGGAAAAGATTTGCTGGGAAAGCCTGACTTGACGGCGCGCATAGCGTCTCGTGCATACCGCAATCCATGAAAGAACCAGACTCAATAGCAAAGCCAGACTATGGAGCCCGAAGGCTCAGTATTGAGCTGACTAATATCTGTAATCTTCACTGCAGCTATTGTCTCCGCGATGAAGACGCACTCTATAACACCCGCGCGAGTTTCCTGCCTCTTGAGCTGCTGCAAAAAATCTTTAGTGAAGGCCGTCGAGTAATGGGAATTACCAACGTGGGTTTCACCGGCGGCGAACCGACTTTGCATCCACAGTTCGATCGAGTGTTGGACCTGGTCGTGCAAAATGGATTGCAGTTTAGCTTTGTAACTAATGGATGGCATTTCGATCGCATTTGGCCGGCCGTAAATAATCATCGCGACTCCGTTAACAACATCGCGTTTAGTCTTGATGGAGCCACGCGGGAGGAGCACGACTGCTGGCGCGGTGAAGGATCCTTTGTCCGTTTGGTACGGGCCTTTTCCCTTTGTTATGGAAGTGACATTCCCTTCAACTTCAAGGTCGCGCTTCGTCGCGATACGGTTGCGAAACTGGAGCCGTTAGCTTTATTCGCGGCGCGCATGGGGGCCTCGCACTTGCGGTTTGCTCATGTGCTTCCAAATTCTGACGAGTTTGCCAGCTCTGAGATGCTTTCGACCGAAGAGAGGCAAAGGGCTGAACAGGAAATCGCTAATCTATCGCGCATCTTTAAAATGCCAATCGCAATTGACGTTGGCTATTACAACACTGACGTTGTCTCCCCATGCTCTCCGCTCGCCGGGGTCAGCGCCAATATCGACTATCGGGGTTATCTCACACTCTGTTGCAATCTTTCCGGGTTTCGAGGTGCGGTGGGCCAGGGCGATGTAGTGGGAGATCTGAATACCGAAGACTTCACTGCGGCTTACGAACGATTATCAGCAGTTGCTGATGCACAACGAGAGGTCCGAGCTAAACGTTTGACAAGTCTGGCAGAGCAGGGCATCGCGCCGGATCTCGTCACAGGTTCACCCTGTCTTTTCTGTCTGGAGAGTTTTGCCAAACTTCCGTCGAAGAGCGGCGTCGCCGGAATTAATCAACGGAGCCTACCCGTGTTCGACGCGTTCAACTCCGGAAGGTCGACAGTCATAAATTAGAAGGTTAAGGAAATCATGAGTTCATCTATTCCAGTACCCGGAAAAGATATTGTGTTCACCGATTTTGATGGGGAAGGCATGATCGTCGACCTCAATACGAAACAGTATTTCAAGCTTAACGAAACAGCAGCTTTGATATGGCGCAATTTGGAAAGCGCCAAACCGATCGACGAGATTGTTGCTGAGCTACAGTCCAGGTATGAAGTAACCCGCGAGCAGGCGACTTCAAGCGTTGAAAAACTGCTGCAGAAACTAGCGGCTAACAAGTTGGTCCAAACAAATTAAGCGGATTTTGGTTCGTATATTTCGTGTTTTTTCGTGCAATCGCGGATCGTTCTTATACAGCCAAAAACTATCCACGAATTGCACGCAACACACGAAATAACACGAAGGTTTAACTTGAGGTACGTCACCGGGCGGGAAAGCTATAGGTGACTTTGTAATCTGGCGGGGTGGTTTCCAATATTGCCCTGCCCGAGCGCTCCAGCCATGCGTGTCCTCTCATCTCGCCATCGTCATCCTTACGCATGCCGAAATTGATTCGACTCTCAATTCCTTCGAGTGCGAGATAGCGGTGGAGAATTGCCGCGCGCTTCCAGCAACTGGGCCGAAACACAAAAACATCCGCGCTCAATAGTGAATCAACGGCGCTCGCCAACTCTTTCTCATCAATCTTACTGGCCCCGTCACGCAAGGGTGCAGACACAAACTGCAGCGCGCGCGGCATCGAAAAAAATCGCATCAGGATGGTGAACACCACCAGCCAGTTCGCCATGCGGAAAATAAGGAGGGCGCGACGTGGATTGCTACGGACCAGAATAAGCGTTCGACGAGCAACGCCAACTTCAGGGGACTGCTTGTTTAACTGTTCCGGCACGACGCGGATAGTCTCCTGTTTTGAAATGTCACCGTCAAGCGATCACTCATCCGAGAAACGTAGCCACTCCATTCATGAACATCTGAACAGCCACCATTACCAACAGCATTCCCATGAGACGTTCCATCGCGATCAAACCTCGCTGTCGCAGCAGCCGATTCAGGAGAGTTGAAGAGAGCAGAATCGCCGCGCTCAGGGCCCAGGCGATCGTTAGTGCCAACCACAATTCCATTGTGCTGTTGGGGCCAGACTGCAATAAGAGGAGTGCCGCCAATATCGACGGGCCGGCAATCATCGGAATTGCCAGCGGTACTATGAAAGGTTCGCCTTCGGGTTGCTCTGCGCGCGATCCTCTTTCAGGCGGGAAAATCATTCTTAAGGCAATCAGAAACAAGATAATTCCACCGGCAATGCTGATGGTTTCCTGTTGCAAAGCCAGCAGACGCAGCAGGTATTGACCGAGAAATAGAAACGCGAGCAGGAAAACGTAAGCGAACAAGACTTCGCGGACCAGAACCTTCCACCGGCGTTCCGGTTTGACGTCCTTCAAAGCAGCGAGGAAAAGCGGAACGTTCCCGAGTGGATCCATAATCAGGAACAGGGTCAGCACTACGGAAAACATTTTCATGGAACAGTGGAATAGATGGTGATTGTTGGTCAATCAAGGCTGCACTACTCGAGTTGGAATGTCTCTGGGTTAGGAAGGGTAGCTTGCTCCCGCTGGTTGGTTAGCATTCAAGTCAAATGGACCACTCACGGTGGATTCTTTCCAGGGTTGGAGGCATCTACCCTGAGTGGTCCATTGAACTTGAAATGCTAACCAACCAGCGGGAGCAAGCTACCCTTCCTAACCCAGAGACATTGGCACTTGAATGACCCTCCGTAACTTGAGTGCCCCCCCAGCCTTCTGTTTCTGCCTACTACCGACTCTACGACGCCGGCGGTTTGGGTGCAGGCTTCACTGCTTCGAGCTGGAGGTCGATCATGACTTCATTTCCTACATCGAGTCCGCCATTCTCCATAGTCTTTCCCCAGGTGAAGCCAAAGTCGCGTCGGTTTATGGTGGTTTGTCCGGCAACACCAAAGCGCGTGTTACCCTGTCCATCCTTTATAGCTCCCGCGATGGTGAAGGGAATTGCAACCGGTTTCGTTATGCCGCGCAACGTCAAGTCGCCGTGAAGCACATACTGGTTATTGCCCTTTTTCTCGACGTGCGTGCTCTTGAAAGTTAGCTCCGGATACGTCGCTGCGTCGAAGAAGTCTGCCGTTCGCAAGTGCGCGTCTCGACGGTCCACTCCAGTATTAATGCTTTCGACCTTCGCGGTGACCTCAACTGACGACTTGGTAATGTCTGTGTCGTTGTAATTGATCTTGCCGCTGAACTCGCGGAAACGACCTCGCACTAACGCAATCTCGTTATGCTTGATGGCGAACGCGATAACGCTATGGGCTGTATCGATTCGGTATTCGCCCGCGGGAATCGGCGCAAATTTGACCTGGGTGGTCTGCGCCGGCGCTAACCCGGCCAGGCCCGTGGCCATCATCAACACACAAACTGCTAACACAACAGATAACGGTTTTTGTCTCATTAAGCTCTCCTCCATCTCACGGCTGATTATGTTTTGCCGATTCGGTTGGTCCAATTCACCAGATTTTGTAATAGTTGGCGGATGAATTCTTTCGTTGCATCGTGCGTCAGATTTCCGGCAGCGTCAAAACGCTCCGACGCATTGCCGATCATTACTTCAGGCTGGTTAACCGGAAACATGTTCAGGAAGACAAACATTTGCCGCAAGTGATACTGCGCGCGGGCGGTACCCAGTGCGCCAATCGACGCACCCATAATCGCGACAGGTTTTCCGGACCACGCGCTGTCACCGTAGGGGCGCGACGCCCAGTCAATCGCGTTCTTTAAAACTCCAGGAATCGAGTAGTTATATTCCGGTGTGACAAAGAGGATGGCGTCTGATTCGCGAATCCGCTTCTTTAGCTCAACCACCTTAGCGGGCGGGCTTTGTTCGTCGTCCTGGTTGAAGCCGGGAATTCCATCAAGTTCGAAAACTTCGATGGTGGCGCCTTCCGGCGCGAGCTGCGTGGCTGCTCGCAGCGCCGCGCGATTGAAGGACTCTTTACGCAAACTTCCGGGAATCCCCAGAATTTTTACAGGCGTGCTCATTAGTTGACTCCTTTAATTGAACAATCAGCAACTTATCAAAATGGGGGGATCCCAAGACAACGGATCTACCGCGGTACAACACGACCACTCGAGCGCAAGCCCATCAGCCGCGCCGGGAAAGTTCCGAAGTCTTCCACTTCCCACGTGTTCCCATTTCTGGAACGGATGCGCGCCGCGCCGATCAACGTTCCTTCGCCGCGTCCATTCGACTTCAAAAAGATCTCGGCGTATCCAAATCGATAGTCCGTCGACCTTGTGCCGGAACGTAGTTCGAAAAAAGTGACGTCTCGCTCATAAAGGACCGTCAGCTTCGTGCCTCCGTTTTCCCATGGGTCCGCAATAATCGCGTTGGCGGTAACTCCGACACCGGAGCCGATCGATATTCGTCCTGCGTCCATTCGGGAGAGCACGCGTAACATTTCGTCCTGACCGCGCTGCAAAGTGTCGTTTAGCTCGCGCACCTGGTTGACCGGGGTGTAGCTATTGACTATCAGCCTGAACGTACGGCTTCGTGAACCACCGAAGCGGCCGGTGTTAATGAAATACGCACTTCCATTGATAGTTTGCCGTTCACTTTGCGCGTTCGCCTCCGGTAACGGTGGGAATAAGGCTGCGGCAAATAATCCACAACAGAGCGTTAGCAAGAGTTTAGTTTTCATCACTCCCTCTCCTTGGCAGACCACAAGCCGGGGAAAGCCTGCGCGAAGATTTCCTTTTTCAGCAGGGCCGGTAGACCGCGACAACATTTTTGCTTGGACATCATTAACCTAGCACTTAAAACTTGAATTCTCAACGCGCCCTTTCAAAGTACGCACAACAAGAGCCCCAAAACAGTAACCACGCTTGTCTTGTTCCCCGCTACAAACAAGAGTAAAGTTTCGCTCACGTCCACACATTGCAATTCATCTGTGAAGCGCGGCGTTCAAGCTCCGCCGGACTAGTTGTTTCACTACCCCCACCGTAGAACCCCCAAACGCATTCTGAAAAAGGAGACTCGACCATGAATGGCGAAGAGCAAAATGGGCCAACGAGAGAGACAGATCTACCACGCCCCCGCACAGATTCCAGACTTAAACGGTTCGCTATCTACGGATTGGTTTTGCTAATCGTTTTCCTGGCGGGATTCGTACCGATGTGGACGTCCGCCCGCTCGCGCACGCAAGAACGCGACGCGGCGCGTGCCTCCCTGCGAATAAGCAGATTGCAGAACTCGATCGCCAACGCAGCGATTGACGCGCGCCGCGGTGAATATGAACCAGCACGGCAGGCCGCGAGTGAGTTCCTCACAGGTTTGCAGGAGGAATTAGATCGCGGCGCGGCGTCAGTTTTCAATGATTCTCAAAAGGCGGGTTTGCGTCCGCTGTTCGATGGACGGGATGAAATAATCACGCTACTTGCTCGAAGCGATCCCGCGGCGGCTGATCGTTTGGCAGATCTTTACGTCAGGTTTCGGCAGACAGTCCCGGCAGCTCCGGCTACGTGATGCCGGGCCTGAATGATTATGAGAAAAAAGACCAAGCGCGAGCATCGTCACCATCGTGTAAAGGAAGACCGTTCGCCGGTGCGCGCACTGGCCAACCAGGCATTCTCACGCGCCGCGGGAGCCTCTCTGATTGAAGGCAACGCCGTTCGACTGCTCAAAGATGCGGCCGAAAACTATCCGGCGTGGCTGGACGCCATCCGTGGAGCCAAGCGTTACATTCACTTTGAATCTTACATAATTCATGAGGATGAAGCTGGTTGGGAGTTTGCGGAAGCTTTGGGAACCAAAGCTCGCGAAGGTGTGTGCGTCCGTCTCATTTACGATTGGATGGGCGGCTTTGGCAAGAGTTCACGGTCCTTCTGGAATCATTTGCGCACGCAGGGTGTGGAGGTACGTTGCTATAACCCGCCGCAACTTGATTCGCCCTTCGGATGGGTGCATCGCGATCATCGTAAGACGTTGACGGTCGATGGCGAGATTGGATTCGTCACCGGTTTATGTGTGGGACAGATGTGGGTCGGCGATCCGAAGAAGAACATCGAGCCGTGGCGCGACACCGGAATTGAGGTACGTGGTCCCGCAGTCAGTGACATTGAACAAGCCTTTGCACAAGTTTGGGATGTCCTGGGTGATGAATTACCGGATGACGAGATCGCTAAACGCGATGAGCTGAAACCGGCCGGGGATACAGCGATACGGGTCGTAGCGAGCCAGCCGGCAACTGCAGGCATGATGCGTCTCGATCAACTGGTGGCTGCGCTCGCAAAGAAACAATTGTGGCTGACCGACGCCTATTACGCAGGTACCAGTCCGTACGTGGAGGCATTGCGCGCGGCTGCGAAAGACGGCGTGGATGTTCGTCTGCTGGTTCCCAATGCCACGGATATTCCTGTATTGAGGCCGTTGTCGAGAGCAGGATATCGGCCGTTGCTGGAGGGTGGCGTGCGAGTGTTTGAGTGGAACGGGACAATGTTGCACGCCAAGACCGCCGTGGCTGACTCCAAATGGGCTCGTGTTGGTTCCACGAATCTGAACATCGCCAGTTGGTTGGGCAATCTTGAGTTGGATGTGGTGGTTGAGGACGCCGCTTTCGCTAAGCGGATGGAACAAATGTACCTTGACGATCTGGAGAATTCGACCGAAGTAGTGCTGGACGCGCGTCACAAACTTCGCGCACCCAATGAGCCGATCCACTACCCACGTAGGATAAAGCGAGGTGGCGGAAGCGCCGGGCGCGCGGCTGCTGGAGCGCTGCGGATCAGCAATGCGGTCGGCGCTGCATTCACAAACCGCCGTGTATTGGAACCAGTAGAAGCGCGGCTGATGTTGATGGCTGGAATACTGCTGCTGATACTGGCGGCGCTCTTCGTGTTTTTCCCGCGAGCGCTGTCTTACCCTCTTTCCGTCCTGATTGCGTGGATTGCATTATCCCTGTTGTACCGGGGTTACAAACTCCATTTCGCGCAGGACTGGTTGGACGGCAAGGAGAAGCCTGCGGAAGCCGCTACCACAGACCAGAAAGATCACAAACGCGCGGGTACTCCGCGCATATCAACAGACCAGGAAAGCTCGTGAAAGAAAACATAACGCAGGGCGTGCAGCACAGAAGTGTGGGCGCCAATCCAAAAGCATTCGGTAAGGCATGCCAGCAGCTTGCGGTCAATAATTGGGTACGGCGGATGGCCCAACTTGGTTATGCCGCCAAAGGATTGCTTTATGTGATTGTTGGCGGCACGGCCGTGATGGCAGTGCTGAGTATGGGAAGACGCGTCAGGGGAACCGGCGGCGCTCTCAACTTTCTGCTAACTAGTCCATTTGGCCGCCTGGGTGTGGCTTTCATTGCCCTGGGACTGTTCGGTTTTGTCCTTCGCCGTTTCATACAGATCTTCGTTTCGCCAACTGTTGGTCGACCTGCCGGCCCACTGAAGCGGGTTTCGCGTCGCATCGGCTATGCCTTCAGCGGACTGGGCCACCTGGGCATTGCATTAACAGCCCTGGAACTGGCATTGGGCCTGCGTAGCAGTTCGGGTGGAAGTTCAATGAAGATGAGGATGCCACTGCTACAGGCATCAGAGCTTTTGGGCGTTTCGTTAATCCGGCTCGCCGGACTCGCAATAGTAGGATTCGCTATCTTCCAATTCTATCTGGCGATCTCACGCCGGTTTGAGGTGGACCTGCGAACGGAAGACATGAGTTACGAGGTTAAGAGGGTGACTTACGGGTTTGGAATTGCCGGACACGTGGGACGTGGAGTCGCGTTTCTGATTAGCGGTGGCGTTCTGGTTTATGCCGGATGGTTCGCCGCAGATATTGAAACGGGAGGACTGACTCAGACGCTTAGGACATTTCAATCGGCGCCTTTCGGCATCTGGATTTTCTTCGCCGTCGCCGCCGGACTAGCTGCTTTCGGAATCTATTTAGTGCTGGCCGCGTTGCATCTGCGGTTGATTGCTAAATGGTGAATTCCCATGATTTTTTGTTCGGGTGTTTTGTGTATTTCGTGTAATTCGTGGACTAGCTTTTCCGGTTCCAAAACAACGATCCACGAACCACACGGATTACACGAAATACACGAAATACACGAATACTCAAAAACGGAAGTCTGCGACCAACGGCAGATGGTCTGAAGCAACGAGTGCCAGCCGGCTGCGATGCACGGCGATGTTCAGAAGAGTTAGCGGTGAGTCGTAATAAATGTGATCGAGATGGAGCAAAGGGATGACGCCGGGATAACTGCGGGCCCGGCCGCCTCGGGTGCGTGGCTCCGCGGTTTCAAAATGATGGGCCAGCAAATGTGACGCACGCCCACGGGTCCATTCGTTGAAATCGCCGAGCACGATTCGAGGCGATGAGGAGTCTGCGTGATCGCTTAAGACGCTGATCAGTCTCGGCCCCTGATAGCGCCTTTCGAAATAACCTGTTCCCAAATGGACGTTGAATACCTGCAGGATTGAAGTCGCCCCGAGTTTGAGCGTGACCTGCAGCGCACCACGCGGCTCACTTTTCTTGAACGTAATATCGTGGTTGTGCTGTGAAAAAATCGGCAAGTGCGTCAGTAGGGCGTTGCCGTAAGCGGCCCCGCGTATGCGCCGGTTCTCGCCAATGCGGAAGTCCATCCCCAGTTCGTCGGCGATTGCATGTACATGGTTGTGCTCACGCGACGCTTCATCCATGCCCACGACTTCCTGAAGAGCAATGATGTCAGCATCGACTTCCTTCAACACGTCGGCGATGCGTTTCGGGCGCGCGCGACGGTCCATGCCGATACACTTGTGAATGTTATAGGTAGCGATGCGAAACGATGACACGTTGAACTTTCGATCACTTGTCGATGTCTTACCGGTCCTCCGCCCAGAAAAATCCACTGCGCTCCCCAAAATCCTCGCGCAATTCGCAATGAGCCGCGTTGAGCAACGGTGAATCGTGACTGCTCGACAAAAATACGCGAACGACTTACCCTAAATGCCGTTCCCCTAAAGCAAGTAACCGCGGTCTTCCCTGACCGGCGGTCTCATAATTAATGCAGTTGTGGGTGCGTGTTGAACGTACCATCAATTGCAATACCCGTGCAAAGTGCAGTTCCCCTGCCTTAGGTTCCTTCTTGTTTCCCGGACCCGAGTTTTCCCTGACCCGAGTTTTCCCTGACCGGCAGTCAGCTAAGACAAAGTGCCTGAAGTAGTCAGAGACAAAGTCTTGTTGTGCCGGGGTACCAGACTGAGAAAGGAGTTGATATGGCAAGTCCTGCCAGTATTGGTGGTCATCCAATCCATCCGATGATCATCCCGTTTCCCATCGCACTATGGGTTTTCTCGTTAGTCGCAGACGTGGTGTACCTGTGGCGCGGCAATCCGGTTTGGAAAGATTGGATTGCGTTTTATGCGTTGCTGGCGGGCACCATCATGGCAGCAGTTGCGGCCGTACCGGGATTTATAGATTGGCTATCGCTGAAAGAGCCGAAGGTCGTAAAGATCGCGAACTGGCACGCCCGTCTCAATGTGATCGCGTTGTTGGTGTTCGCAGGAAGTCTTTACTTGCGAACAACCTCGGGAGCGCAACTAACAGGCGACAATCACACGATTCCACTGCTACTTTCCGTTTTTGGCGCGCTACTCATATCTATTTCCGGTTGGTTGGGTGGCGAACTGGTTTTTAAACATGGAGTAGCCGTAGACAGGGAACCGGGAGCGTCGGATACATCAAACTAGAGGACGCTTCGTGTTATTTCGGGTGGTTCGTGTATTTCGTGGATCGCTTTTAGTCTGCCAGGGATTCACGAAACACGAAATAGCACGAAGCGTGCAATAAAATTGCGACGTGAAGTATCGAAGAATATCTACATATGAGTATCAAACTAAAAAAATTGTCAGACCAGGTGATAGTGATCACCGGGGCATCATCGGGAATTGGATTAGTAACGGCGCGGCTGGCGTCAGCACGCGGCGCGCGGCTGGTCTTGAACTCGCGCAACGAAGCCGAGCTGCGACGGATCGCAATTGAAATCAATCAGACGGGCGGCCAGGCAATCGGCGTCCCCGGGGACGTAGGTAATTTCGAAGACGTGCGAAGAGTTGGGGACGCAGCGATGCAACTTTACGGCGGATTTGATACGTGGGTAAACAACGCCGGCGTTTCAATCTACGGACCGGTTTTGGACCAATCACTCGAGGACCACCGCCGTCTCTTCGAAACGAACTACTGGGGCGTAGTTCATGGTTCGATGGTCGCTTGCGGTCACCTGCGCACACGCGGCGGAGCGTTGATCAACGTAGGCAGTGTTCTCTCCGACCGGGCCATTCCAATTCAAGGGACTTACTGCGCTTCAAAGCATGCAGTTAAGGGTTACACGGATGCGCTGCGCATGGAACTTGAAGAAGAGGGTGCACCGGTTTCAGTTACGCTGATAAAGCCGAGCGCGGTTGATACGCCGTACATTCATCATGCGAAGAATTTGTTGCCGGTTGAGCCCTTGAACCCCCCGCCGGTTTACGCGCCGGAGACCGTTGCAGAGGCGATACTGCACTGCGCGGAAAATCCGGAGCGCGATGTGATCGTGGGTGGCGGCGGAAAGGCGCTCACCGCCATGAGCTATTACGCCCCTCGCGTGACCGACAAAGTGATGGAAGCGACGATGTTTGATTTGCAAAAGTCAGAAGAGCCGCGTGCTGCTCACAACGGAGACAATCTTCACTCCTCAGCGCAAGACGGCGCCGAACGAGGTGGTTATCCAGGTCACGTTGCCGAGTCGTCTATTTACACCAGGGCTTCTTTGCATCCATGGATGGTGGGTGCAGTGGTAGCTGGAGCGGGCCTCGTGTTCGCTATGGCCCGAAGATCAGCACGGGGTAGAAATGGGGACGGGAAGGGCAAGCATTGACGTGTGCTGAGGAGAACGTAGTAACCGGAATTTCGCGAAGCCGTCTTATTAACACCGTGGCTTCAGCCCGGTGATCTTAGCGCGGTCCCCGCTGTCTTAACCGATTTAACGGTTTCCCGAGACGCGAAAACCGTCGAAACGGTTTGGAGGAAAAATAACTTCAATGAATCACCAGGCTAAAGCCACGGTGCTAATGAGATAGCTGTTCGGTAGACCCAATGAAGGAATTTGAGGGTAAAGCCATTAACATGAAAGACAATCGAAGACCGGATCTGTTGAAGGGACTAGCGGCCGGGCTTACTGCCGGCTTCATTGCTTCCTGGACGATGAACGAATTTCAAGCGGCCTGGAGCAAAGCGGCGGAAGGGTTTGAGAAACCACACGGCGCCCAGGCCATGCAGCCGAGTCAAGGGGAGAGACCTGGAGCAGAAGGTCAGAATAAAGAGCAACAGGATGACGCAACGGTGAAAGCCGCGAAGGCTATTTCCGAAAATATCCTGGGACGTGAACTGGAAGAGAGTGAGAAACGAGGGGCAGGTGCGGCAGTCCATTATGCGTTCGGTACTGCGACCGGTGGCTTATATGGAGCCGTGGCCGAATTTGCGCCGGCCGTTACCATCGCGGGCGGAGTGCCGTTCGGCGCTGCTTTCTGGCTGGTTGCCGATGAAACCGCTGTCCCGCTGCTGGGTCTTTCCGAGGGACCAACCAAATATCCGCTATCAACCCACGCTTATGCGCTTGCGTCGCATCTGGTTTATGGCCTGACTGCCGAACTCACCCGGCGCGCGGTGAGGAAGATACTTTGAAGATGAGATTAATAGCTTGCCTCAAAAGTCGAATTCAACAGGTTTCGTGTTATTCGTGTTATTCGTGGATCCGTTTTTAGCTGCATTAAGAACGATCAACGAAATACACGAAACACACGAAATAACACGAAGTGTTATGTTGGACTTCGCATGAGCAGCATCAACTTCTTCTGTGACCTGGCAGAAGCAACTACGCCGCTGCCGCACTTTTGGGAACACACCGTTGGTAGCGACCATGCGCCCATTGGGTTGCGCGCAGATTGGCAACAGCAACTAACACGCTGTCACCAGGAGTTAGGCTTTAGGTACGTGCGCTTTCACGGTCTCCTGTCTGATGACATGGGAACGGTGGTGCGTAGTAAGAACTCCCTCCTCTACTCGTTCTTCAACATCGATCAAGTCTTTGATTTTCTTCTTTCGATTGGCATGAAGCCATTCGTTGAGTTGAGTTTCATGCCTTCCGCGCTCGCCTCCGGAAACAGGACCGTCTTCGATTACCAGGCGAATGTCACCCCGCCCAGGGATTACAAACAGTGGTCAGCTCTGATCAACCGCCTGGTTGTTCATTGGCTTGATCGCTACGGACAAGAGAACGTGCGGAATTGGTTTTTCGAGGTCTGGAACGAGCCAAACTTGAAAGCATTTTGGACAGGAACACAACGCGATTACTTCAAGCTCTATAAATACACTGCCGAAGCGATAAAAAAGGTTGACGCGTCGCTACAGGTTGGCGGTCCGTCCACTGCGAAGAGTGAATGGATTGAGGAGTTCGTAGACTTTTGTGAGCGAAACAAAGTACCAGCGGATTTCATCAGTACGCACCAATACCCCACGGACGCGTTTGGCAGCGACGAACAGGATACTGAGTTCCAGCTATATGAAAGCCAGCGAGGGATCATGCGCCAACAGGCCCAGGACACTCGCCGTCGCGCGGCAGGTCGTCCGGTTTATTACACTGAATGGAACTCATCTTCTAATTCGCGAGACCCACTCCACGACGAGCCTTACGCGGCCGCGTTTGCAGTCTCGACAATCATGGAAGCCAGAACTCTGGTCGAGGGTTATAGCTTCTGGACCTTTTCAGATATTTTCGAAGAAAACTATTTTCCTTCAACCCCTTTCCACGGCGGCTTCGGGCTGCTCAACCTACACGGAATTCCCAAACCCACCTATCGAGCATTCGAGCTTCTACACCAGCTCGGTAACAAACAATGGCTGGTGGATGGCCTCCATGAAACTGTTGATTGTTTCGTCGTCGCAAATGGAGCGGAGCTCACCATTTTGCTGACCAATCACACCACTCCAGGACATTCAATTGAAACCGAAGATATCGAGGTAAGGTTGGAGAACGCCCCTCAACCATTCTCGGCCAGCATCCAACGCATCGACGCAGAGCACGCGAATCCAAAAGCGATCTGGGAAGAGATGGGCCAACCTGAATATCTAACCAGGAAAGAAATTGATCGACTGGAAGAAGCATCGGAGTTGGTAACGGAACGACAATCGTTCAAATACCGGGATAATGCAATCCTCCTGAAAACAAAACTACCGGCGCACGCTGTAGCAGCGATCACCATTTCGTTCGGGCAAGACGGGAGCATGGAGTAAAAATCTTGAAGGTCCTGGAACCATCGTTAAATGATGAAGTGTTGGCTGAACTCCAACGCGACACGTACAAGTACTTCACGGCGGAGATGAATGAGGAGAATGGACTCGTCCCGGACAACACGCGTCAGGGAGCGCCGTGTTCAATCGCTGTGGTTGGCTTCGCTCTTACGGCTTACCCGATTGGTGTCGAGCGAGGTTTTATCAGCAGAGCAGCTGCGATTAAGAGCGTGTTGACAAGTCTGCGCTTCTTCCACGATGGGATACAGGGAACTGGCCCTGACGCGATCGGTTACAAAGGTTTCTACTATCACTTTCTCGATATGAAGACGGGAAAGCGTGTTTGGAAATCAGAAGTATCGACCATCGATACCACCTACCTCCTGGCCGGCGCGCTTACCTGCGCGTCCTATTTCAACCGGGAGACCAAAGACGAGCTTGAGATCCGCGTGCTCGCGGAAGCGCTTTATGCACGTGCGGATTGGCATTGGGCCCAAAATGGGGGTCTTACCGTGACCCATGGTTGGAAACCCGAAACGGGATTCATCAGATACAGGTGGAACGGTTACAGCGAGGCACTCATCCTGTACATCCTTGGTTTGGCGTCACCAACTTTTCCGCTTCCTCAAGAGAGCTATCGCGCTTGGACCAGCACCTATAAATGGAAGCGGCTTTATGGCCACGAGTTTGTTTATGCAGGGCCGCTGTTCATTCATCAGTTATCACACATGTGGATCGACTTCCGGGGAATCCAGGACGAATACATGAGTGAGAAAGCAATTGACTATTTCGAAAACAGCCGGCGGGCGGTTTATGTTCAGCAGGCCTACGCTGTCAGAAATCCGAAAAAAATGGTGGGTTACGATCGTTATACGTGGGGAATTACCGCCAGCGACGGTCCCGGTCCGGCAGTTCGGCGTCTTCGGGGAAGAACTTTACGTTTCTACGATTACGTGGGCCGGTCGATTCCGTACGGCCCTGACGACGGCACGCTGGCGCCGTGGGCCATCGCCGCCTCTCTGCCATTCGCTCCTGAAGTAGTTCTTCCGTCTCTGAAGCGCATCAATGAGAACTATCCAGAGATGACGAGTAAATACGGTTTCAAGTGCAGCTACAACCCGACTTTTACACTCAGCAAAGGTAAGGGCAAGGGTTGGGTTTCTGAGGGTTACTATGGTCTTGATCAGGGACCGATTGTGATGATGATCGAAAACTATAAGAGCGGAATGCTGTGGCGTATGATGCGCCGCTCACCATATATCGTGAACGGGCTGCGGCGTGCCGGATTTCGCGGCGGCTGGTTAGGGGATTGCTAACTACACCTTCGTGTCATTTCGTGTGTTTCGTGTGTTTCGTGTAATTCGTGGATCGGCTTTTTTGATTTGCATAGACTATCCACGAATTACACGAAACACACGAAATTGCCGAAATTGACTTTTGAGTCAAAGCCGATACAATCCGCCGCCGATGACCCTCCGCATCTATTGCCCCTCCTGCTTCGCCGAAATTCGCACCGACGCCGATATTTGTCCGACTTGTGGCATTGAGCTGAATCCACCCGGCCAGGAAGATGTAACACGGCGTCTCGACACCCCTAAACAGCAGTACAAAACTTCTTCATTCGACTCCATCGACGACGCACGTTTTGTTCCGGGCGCCATTATTGCGGAACGGTATCGCATCGTTGGACTGCTCGGGAGGGGCGGCATGGGTGAGGTTTATCGCGCTGATGATTTGAAGTTGTCGCAGCCGGTCGCCCTCAAGTTCTTGCCCGATCATTTGCTGAGCGACGGGGCCGCGTTGGCACGGTTTCATCGTGAGGTACGAGTAGCGCGACAGGTTAGTCACAAAAACGTTTGTCGCGTTTACGACATTGGCGAAGTGGATGGACGCCACTTCCTCTCTATGGAGTTTATAAAAGGCGAGGAACTTTCTTCGTTCATGCGGCGCATCGGCCGCTTGCCGCAGGATAAAGCGATTCAAATCGCGCGGCAGATTTGTGCCGGACTTCACGCGGCCCACGACGTCGGCGTATTGCATCGCGATCTGAAACCGGCGAACGTGATGATCGATGATGACGGCAACGCACGCATCACCGACTTTGGCCTCGCCGGCTTGGCTGAAGAGTTTGGCAAGGACGAGCTTGCGGCCGGCACTCCCGCATACATGGCTCCCGAACAGCTTGCGGGAAAAAATGCGACGGTCAAGACCGATATCTATTCGCTCGGTCTCGTGCTTTACGAGCTCTTCACCAGCAAGAGAGCATTCGAAGCCGAGACGATCGGCGAGTTGATTAAACTACGCCGCAGCAACACCACGCCCACGACTCCCACGTCGCTCGTCAAGGATCTCGATCCGCTGGTCGAGAAGGTAATTGATCGCTGTATCCAGACAGATCCGAATCGCCGGCCATCGTCGGCACTGGAAGTCGCCGCTGCGCTACCAGGTGGTGATCCTATTGCCGCCGCGCTTGCGGCGGGTGAGACACCTTCGCCGGAGATGGTCGCCGCCGCGCCTAAGCAAGGCATTCTACGGCCCCAAATCGCGGTTGCGCTTTTCGTGTCGTTCCTGGTTTTGCTGGGGATTTCCGCCTGGGTGACGAAGTACAGCGCGATTTATCACATGACGCCGCTGGAGCAACCGCCGGCAGCTTTGCGGGCACACGCACGTGATGTGATCAGGAAACTGGGTTACACGCAACCCCCCGTCGATAGCGCGGATGGAGTTGTTCTTAAACACGACTATTTGCAGTACATCGAAGCCCACGATCAGTCGCCCACGCGTTGGCAAAAGATGCGCGACAGTGGTCCCGGGCCCTATCGGTACTGGTATCGCCAGAGCCCACGTTATTTCGAAACCTTTGAAGACATCGAGGTTGATAAGCCGGCGCTCGACGTGTCTGGGATGGCCAGTGTCTATCTGGATATGGAAGGCCGACTGCATTGGTTCATGGCCGTCCCTCCTCAACGCGAGCCCCAGGCTGATCCGCAGCAAGTGGTGAATGCCGCTGCGGATTGGTCCCTGGCTTTTCGTGAGGCAGGACTCGACATCGCAAATTTCAAATCAGTCCCATCAACTTCGATTCCGCTGCATGCCTATGACGCACGCGCCGCGTGGGATGGGCCAGATCCGCAACATCCCGAATTAAACACGCACGTCGAGGCGGCCGCTTTTCGCGGAAGACTTATTTACTTTGAGACGATCTATCCGTGGGACCAACCGCTGAGGCAGGAACAACCACCCGAGAGTAGAGGCGCGAAAGCACTCACCTTTCTATTGGTTTCAATTTATCTCATTGCACTGTTTGGAAGCTTAATGCTGGCCCGTAGAAACCTCAGGCTCGGGCGCGGTGACCGTCGCGGCGCAACGCGCGTCGCACTCGTTTACTTCTCGGTACGCATGCTGGTTTGGATCTTCGTCGAGCACCACAACGGTTTGCCTGTGCGAGAATTTGACCTTTTCTTTTTGCACTTGGCGACTGCTGTCCTGACTTCCGCCTTTTTATGGATACTCTATGTCGCGCTTGAACCGTTTATCCGGCGGCGTTGGCCGGGTTGGATCATTTCTTGGAGCCGTCTACTAGCAGGCGATTTTCGTGATCCGCTCGTTGGGCGCGACGTTCTCTTTGGGGCTGTTACCGGAGCTGCGATGATATTGATCATAACGGTCTCTCACATCTCTCCCGTGGCATTCGGTAAACCGCCGGCCCTGTTTCTTGCTCCGGGAAACGAGATGCTGGGAAACCTCTTTTTTATTCGCTTCGCCGGGCAAGTAAGCGCCGGACTGTTTCAGGCTTTCATCTCAGTATTTCTATTGCTCCTATTCGTTATGATCCTGCGACGCGAACGTTTTGCCGTGCTAATACTCTGGTTGCTGATTACGGTCATGCTCACGTTGGTATCAGAGACTACATTGATGACGATTCCATTTATGGGTTTATGGGCATTCTTAATGGTGTTTACGTTGGTACGCTTTGGCTTACTCGCTTTGGTTTCGGTCCTGTTTTTCTCCCACCTCGTGGTCTTTTATCCGGTAACCACCGAACTTACTGCCTGGTACGCGATAGATTTTACGATTGCACTCGTGATTGCTATCGCTCTCGCTGCATATGGTTTCTATGTTTCACTGGGTGGGCAAAAACTGTTGCCGGGGACACTACTTGAGGATTAACGCTCTTTAGCCGAATACCACCAAACTGCCGTTGGTGGTATTGGTTTTTTTTAGGTTTTTGTAAGGCTCACTGCCCCAACGCTTGATCTATAGCTTCCTTTAGCTGACCACGTTTGTAGCCGGTCCAATGCCGGACCACGCGTCCGTCGGCGTTGATCACTAATGTTTGAGGAATCGCCTCTCGGCCGTTCATCAGTGTGTCCGCCATCTCCGGGTCGGCCCATCCCAGCCTGAAGCCAAAATCAGCGTTACGTACAAACTTATCAACACGCGCCGCGTCGGTCCGCGGGTTTTCGGTCGTCAACCCGACGAACTCGACGTTCTGGCCCACGTATGACTTGCGCACGCGCTCATATTCCGGAACTTCCCTGCGACATGGACCACACCAGGACGCCCACATGTTGATTACCAGAACTTTGCCCTGGAAATCATCCAGACGAAAAGTTCCCTGGTCCAGCGCCTTGATTTCCCTTTCACGTAAACTCAAGGGAAGGAACATCAATGGCCCGGACAAATTGACCTCTCGCGTTGGCACGATGTCAGGCAGCGGATTCGCTGGAGGCTGAATAGGCGCCACCGGCGCCGTGGCTGATCCTTTGAGTCGTCTGCCAGACTGAGCTGTGACACCTATCGGGACTGCTGCAATTAGGAGGAGTGGAAGAACTAATCTATTCATAAGCACCCGGAAAAACTGAAAGATGGCCCGAGGACGAAAAAGATTACCCCAAACTGCCTCTTCAGGAAAAGTAATCTGGACGCTTCGGTTTTTTCGTGTATTTCGTGGATAGTTTCTTAGGCAGCATAAGAACGATCCACGAATTGCACGAAAACCACGAAATAACACGAAACAAGTTGAAACCGAATGCGGTTCTTTGAATTATGTTCGCCCCCGGTTGTAGAATGACATCACTCGAAAGGGGAGTAGGTTGCCTGCCTTAAATGGTCCGGTGACGCCGTCAACACGGTGCCTGACGCAAGACACCCGGCGCATCGGGTAGAGCAAAGAGCTCGACGACCAAGACCTTTTGCGGCTTACGCAGCCCGCAGAAGGTTTTTTCTTTTGCGCGACTGCAATCAGGGTGCTGCGCGAAAGGATTGAAAGTGATTGAGCTTCTCTTCTTTTTCTTCAATGAACTTTGGAACTCCTTCCTAACAGCCCATCCGAAAAATGTCGCTACGCAGGTCGCGAACGCTTCAGAAGGATCCAACTATGTCCGTTGACGTCTTATCCAAAGACAGTCTGGTAGACACACCATGGCACACTCTTACGGTAGAAGCGTGCTTCGAAAAACTTAAAGCTACTTCCAGCGGACTAACCTCCGCTGAAGCCGCGCAACGTCTCGAGGAATATGGTCCAAACGAACTACAGGCAGCGGGCCGCGTTTCGCCCTGGACCATCCTGCTGGAACAATTCAAAAACGTACTCATCATCATTCTTCTTTTCGCGACGGCTCTTTCAGCTTCCCTGGGCCATGGCCTCGAAGCCATCGCCATCACGGTGATTGTACTGTTCGCCGTGGTACTTGGTTTCGTGCAGGAGTACCGGGCAGAGCGGGCGATTGAAGCATTACGCGAGATGGCGGCGCCGTTGGCACGAGTCATACGCGACGGTCGGGAACGGCGCCTGAATGCGCATGAACTTGTCCCGGGCGATCTGATTTTGTTGGCCACCGGCGACAAGGTGCCCGCTGATGTCAGATTAGTTGACGCTGTGAATTTGCAGACCGTAGAGGCAGCTCTGACAGGTGAGTCTGCTCCGGTACAAAAGCACAACCGGCCGCTCCCTGATCCTCAGTTGCCACTCGGCGACAGAAAAAACCTGGCGTATGCGGGCACGGTTGTCACCTATGGACGAGGACGAGCAATCGTTGTGGCGACGGGCATGTCGACCGAGTTCGGGAAGATCGCCCGCATGCTGGAAAGTGTTGATTCGGGCAGGACGCCGTTGCAGTACAACCTCGATCGGGTCGGTAAGACGCTCGCACGCGCATCGTTTGTGGTTGTGCTGTTAATCGTCGGGCTGGGCCTGTTCCGTGGTCAACCATTCGTTGAGATGCTGATCTTCGGTGTGGCACTCGCCGTCGCAGTAGTACCCGAAGCGTTACCTGCCGTGGTCACTATATCCCTGGCGCTGGGCGTCAAAAGGATGGTGAAGCGTAACGCACTCGTCCGTCGTCTTCCCGCCGTCGAAACGCTGGGCAGTACATCAGTTATTTGTTCGGACAAGACCGGCACGCTCACTCGAGATGAGATGACGGTGCGCCGCGCATTTGTTGGCGGCCGCTTGCTTGAGGTCTCGGGCAGAGGATATGAGCCGACCGGAAAGTTTTCGCATAACGGCAGTGAGGTTAAACCGGACGGCCCAATTCTTATGCTCCTCCGTGCCGCAATACTGTCTTCCGACGCACGCGTAGAGCGGAGTGAAACGGGAGACAAATGGGAGGTCAAAGGCGACCCCACTGAAGGAGCGTTGGTCGTGGCAGCAGCCAAGGCCGGTCTCGATAAAGCAGAAGTCGAAGCCAGTTCACCGCGCGTCTTCGAAATTCCATTCAGCGCCGAGACCAAGCGAATGATCACACTGCACGAGACGCCCGACGGTGTGGTTGCGTTCGCCAAGGGTGCTCCTGAAGTGATTGTGCCGTCATGTGGTTGGGAATATACGGAGGATGGCGAACAGCCAATCGATGACGCACGCAGAACGGAGATCCTGGACGTGGCGCGGAAGATGGCGGAAGAAGCGCTCAGAGTGCTAGCCGTCGCGTTTAAGCGCAACGCAACGGCGGAAGACGCCGATAAAGGTATGACGTTGCTGGGACTGGTGGGAATGATCGACCCGCCGCGGCGCGAAGCAAAAGCCGCAGTTCGCGAGTGTGAGGAAGCGGGGATCAAGGTAATGATGATCACGGGCGATCATCCGCTGACCGCGAAGGCAGTGGCGCGTGAACTGGGTATTAGCAAAAACGGAAACGTGGTCACTGGACCAGAACTGGAGGCCATGGACGATGAAGAGCTGGAACAGGCGGTGTCGTCGGTAGAAGTTTGCGCGCGCGTTTCGCCGGCTCACAAACTTCGTGTCGTCACGGCGTTGCAGAAAAGAGGGCAAGTGGTCGCGATGACCGGAGATGGAGTGAACGACGCTCCGGCGCTGAAGAAGGCCGACATCGGAATTGCGATGGGCATCACCGGCACCGATGTCTCCAAAGAAGCCGCCGCGATGACGCTCATCGACGATAACTTCGCGTCGATTGTGGCTGCGGTTGAAGAAGGCCGCGGGATCTTCAGTAACATCAAAAAGTATTTGATGTATTTGCTTTCATCGAACATTGGGGAAATCGGTTTGATGGCGGGGGCGTCGCTCGCCGGTTTACCCCTGCCCTTGTCCGCAGTTCAGATTCTTTACGTAAACCTGGCCACTGACGGACTGCCGGCGTTGGCTCTCGCTGTTGATCCCCCGGAAGACGATCTGATGAAGCGGCCGCCACGGAATCCGCGCACCGGCATTTTCACGCGGCCGGTGGTGACGCTGATGTTGCTCGGCGGGATCTGGTCAGCAGTTATCAATTTGAGTCTCTTCGTCTGGGCATTGAATTCCGGACGCGGTGTGCAGGAAGCGATGACCATGACCTTCGTTTCACTTGTGCTCATTCAGTTCTTCAAAGCCTACAACTTCCGGTCCGATCGTCATTCGGTCTTGCGAAAACCCTTCGCCAACAAGTGGCTCAACATGGCGATCATCTGGGAGTTGTTGTTGCTCGGTTTGATCGTTTATGTGCCGATCCTCGAGAGGACTTTCGGCACGTACGGATTAACGCTAAAGGATTGGTTGATCATCATTGCGGCAGCGTTAACTGTTTCTCCCGTGCTCGAATTTGCGAAGTGGATGGAGCGTCGCGGCTGGTTTGGGAAGCTTGAATAGATTGTTTACTTATCCCCCGCCCTCTGGGAGGGGTTAGGGGAGAGCTTGAGGGAACGCCGCTTTTGTATTTTGTGGGAGACGACAACCCGCGAAATCTATTCCCTTAAAGGTTGACGCCACCTTCAGAAATCATTTTTAGAGTTCGTCTCAAGCCCTCTCCCAACCCTCTCCCAGTGGGAGAGGGCAAACTCATATGAGCTGGTGTTAACCCTTAAAAGTTTTCAAGCGTTCAGGCAACGCGGCAACGATGAGAGTTATCGTAGCTTGTGTCTGCGAGAAAAGTTTTTTCGCAAAACTACTTGACAGGACCAGTGGGCCTGCCTTATACAACTCAGGCTGCGCGATCGACTGATGCGCGCATGGAGAGAAAAATTTCAATGATGATGACGTCGAGATACACCACACATACGAGCCAATGGCAGCCGACTGGCGGCAAGCTGGACGTGTGTTTACGTGGCCTCGGCTTGTCATCGACCATTATGTTTGGCGGCGAACCCGGACGACGAAAAGCCACGTCCATAGATAATCGCCGGACCAGGCACTAATCAGCGGGAGCGGACTCCCGCTCCCAAATCTCAACGAAAAATCGCGAGACTTGTAAGGAGCGGGCAGCTTCCCTGGGAGGCTAAAAGCCCGCTCCTTTTGTTTTTTGATAATCGAAGTACCTTTGTGAGAGATGAAGGCAGGGAGCCTTCAGCGGATGATGACGCCGTTGCTTTGCGAGAGTGTCGGGCGTCGCCATCCTCAGGAGAAGTGTGCCTCGAAGTGTGTCTTCGTGGGCCCATCTCTCTGCCTTCATCTATTTTTTAGCATAGATGGATCTCTGATTTGAAATCGCCTATGCAGATGTCAGATGTCAGATGTCAGATGTCAGATTTCAATTAACGAAGAGGCGTTATATCCGGAATGGCGTCTCTAGCTAATAATTCCAAAATCCGCGATCTGAAATCTGAAATCTGACATCCGAAATCTTTCTTTAGGGACGTAGGCTAACTGGCAAACCGCCGGTCTCCAAAATCGAGATTCTCGGTTCGAATCCGAGCGTCCCTGCCAATTCGGAGAAAGGGCCAGGAGCAAAGCGCCAAGAGCATGTCTAAAGCGCTCCGCAGGCCTATTCCGCAATCCGCAATTTGAGATCGGCAATCTCGATGGGGAAGGGTAGCCTAACTGGTAAGGCAGTAGTCTTGAAAGCTACCGCGCTTTGTCGCTTGCAGGTTCGAGTCCTGTTCCTTCCGCCAAAACTATGTCCGACGCACGCATTTCAGTTTGTCCGTTGTTGTCGAAACAAGCTGCTAACGAAACCATCGACAAGCTAAAGCATGTCGCACTAGGAAAGGGATGAGGGATGAAGGATGAGGGATGAAGCTGGATCGACCGGGTATGGTTTTTTATCCTTTATCCCTCAGCCCTCATCCTTGCTCTTGCCGGCGTAGCCCAAACGGGAGGAGGCGCTAGTCTTAGAAACTAGATAGTGTGGGTTCGAATCCCTCCGCCGGTACCACATCGAATGCGGATTGCTGATTGCGGAACGCGGAGTCGGACTGCGGAATGAAGTGTTCGCTAGATCCAATTCGCAACCGATCAAACCAATCCGCATTCCGCAATCCGCAATCGTACGGGGCGTTAGGCAAGCTAGGTTTAAGCCGCTTGATTTTCAATCAAGAGAGCGTGGGTTCAAATCCCACACGCCCTACCAGTTTTGAGGAATCCGAAATCCGCAATCCGCAATCGTCTGTGGGTCGTAGCTCAATTGGCAGAGCACCGCACTGTGACTGCGGCCCGTGAGGGTTCAACTCCCTTCGACCCACCCACACCATTGCCGATTGCCGATTAACCGTCGCACAAATCTAGTTCGGGAATGAGGTCAGTACCGCAGTTGGTATGGACCTCCTATTCCGCATTCCGAAATCCGCAATCCGAAAACCCGCGGGGGCTGTAGCTTAGTTGGATTAAAGCGCTGCACTGTCGATGCAGAGATCGCGAGTTCAAATCTCGTCAGTCCCGCCAACAACATTCGCGTCAGTAGCTAAATGGAACAAAGCACCTGCCTCTTAAGCAGGGGATTGTGAGTTCAAGTCTCATCTGGCGCACCACGATCAGGAGGCAGGAGGCAGGAGGCGGGAGGCACGAGGCAGAGGCAGAAGGCAGAAGGTAGAAGGCGGAAAAAAGAAAGCTACTTAAGACGCAATGAGAATTAACACTAAGAGAAAGGAGGAAAGAGATGCCTTACGAAAAACTAACAATCGGAGGGGCGCACCAGGACATCCTGTCATGGGCCAACCACGCGTTCAGCTACGATGAGCAATCGATGCTTCGCAACGTTTCGCGCTTGCCGTGTTTGTTCAAGCACGTTGCGCTAATGCCTGACGCGCATCTCGGCAAGGGCAGTATGGTGGGTTCTGTCATTGCCACTAAAGATGCAGTCATCCCGGCAACAGTCGGTGTGGACATCGGTTGCGGCATGATGGCAGTTAAGACGCCATTCAAGAGCGGCATTCTCGACGGCAAGCTGAGAGAGTTGCGGCTGGCAATCGAGGAAGCGATTCCGGTGGGCTTCAACGCCTACAAGGAATCGGTTGACGAATCATCGCAATGGGCAGGTTGGAACGTTTTCGGCGAACTGCACGAAGGAGTTCAAGACCGGAAAGCCAAGGCGATGAACCAACTGGGCACGCTTGGTGGAGGTAACCACTTCATCGAAGTTTGTCTGGATACGGAAAACGTCGTTTGGCTGATGCTTCACTCAGGCTCGCGCAACATCGGGAAGGAGTTGGCCGAGCGTCATATTTCAACCGCCAAGAGTTTGTGGCGTTTGTCTGAGCTTCCCGCTCCAGACCTCGCTTACTTCATTCAAGGCACGCCGGAATTTGCGGCGTACTGGAAAGACCTCAAGTGGGCGCAAACCTACGCGATGAAGAATCGCGAAATCATGATGGCGCGTCTGTTGAAGGTCTTCAACAAGATGTTCAACCATCGCCAGCCGTTCAAGCCTGAGCTGGCGGTCAACTGCCATCACAACTATGTCGCGCTCGAACGCCACTATGGCGAGGAAGTTTTCGTCACACGCAAAGGCGCGATCAATGCAGCGACTGATACTTACGGCATTATCCCGGGCTCGATGGGAGCGAAATCGTTCATCGTAAAGGGACGTGGCTCCGCGGAGAGCTTCAACTCGTGTTCGCACGGTGCGGGACGGAAGATGTCGCGCAGTGCTGCTAAGCGGGCCTTCACACGTGAAGATTTGGCGAAGCAAACGGCAGGGGTTGAGTGTCGTAAAGATCAAGGCGTGCTCGATGAAATTCCCGGCGCCTACAAATCGATTGAAGCAGTAATGAAGAACCAGGAAGACCTGGTTGAAGTTGTTGCGGAAATCAAACAAGTCGTCTGTGTGAAAGGATGAAGGCGGAGGGATGAGGGATGAAGTTGTCCTTCGTCAGTCTCGCTTTCATCCTTCATCCTTCCTCATTCAGCCTTTTATTTTTCGGGGTGTGGTGTAACGCGAGCATCCGAGTCCTGGGAACTCGTGGCGACAGTTCAATTCTGTCCTCCCCGACCAGACGGGATTGAGGATTGCGGATTGCAGAATGCGGATTTATCAATCCGAAATCCGCAATCCTCAATCTGAAATCCAGCATGCTCCTGTAGCTCAACTTGGAAGAGTGCGACGCTTCGAACGTCGAGGTTGCGGGTTCGAGCCCTGCCAGGAGTTCCACGATTTCGGATCGCAGATTGCGGAATGGGGATTTATTAACTGGCTCAACGCGCGCTGACCACCTTCAAATCCGCAATCCGAAATCCGAAATCCGAAATTCTCTCCGCGGGAGTGATGTAGCTGGAAACATTCGAGTCTTCCAAACTCGCTTCGAGAGTTCGAATCTCTCCTCCCGTTCCAAGTAGGACAGGCATTCCTGCCTGTCCATTCTCAGTAACCAAGGACAGACAGGAATGTCTGTCCCACCCGCGCGCGTCGCCAAGCGGCTAAGGCGTCGGATTGCAAATCCGATATCGTGAGTTCGAGTCTCACCGCGCGCTCCAATTCCCCCAACGCGCAGCTTCGCTCGCCTCAAACTAAAAGGAGATGACGAAATGACGTCAAGTTACAAACAGAACAACGCAGGAAGATCTCTTCATCCGTTAAACACTGTGGAGAGTCGCGACCGTTAATGCAGGCTTGCTTACTCTTTTGAGTCGCGGGCCGGCGATGTCGATCGTGTGGACTAAACCGGCGGCCTCAATTTTGAGTCTGCGCAACTAGAAAGAGAATGTATGCGAAGTCAGTTAGAAACCATGTTTGAACGCATGGGAGCTCGAGTGAAGATTCGCAACGCCGTCAGCCCTCGCCAGCCCGCCGGAATCGACATTCGATCGGATCGGTATGGCGAATACTTCGACATCGGAGTCCGACCTTCGGACCCGGTTGAATACGAGGTGGTTGACATCCGGCCACGTGAGAAGCATCTGCTCCTGATGGCCCGGCGAGACGATGGTAAGCAAAAATTTCTTTGCGGTCATGACGAGCGACACTGGTTTGTTTGCGCTGTTCCAGGCGCATCGGTGTCGACTGTTGTTTCGGCAATGGAAGCCTTGCAGCCAACTGAGGTGCGTGCGGCAGTAAGTCGCAGAGTAAAGCGCATTAAAGATCGTCTGCGCCGCCGCAACGAAGCATTTGTTCGGCAGGGCGAGTGGTTCTTCATTCCAGCTCCTGAGCTAGTAGTCAATCCGAAGTTGATCCTTAAGAACGAGCCAATTAGCCGAGGCAACGGAGGCAAGCCACACATGTGTCAGTTCCTGTTCAGAACAGGAGGAGAACTTGTCTACGTTTGCACCCGTCGCCCACTCGGACTAAATGTGCGCGAACATGCCTTGCTTCTACACTCCGATCCTGACGCCAGGAGTTGGGATTGGAGGCCAATGACGCGAGACGCACTCGCTTATGTTCGGGGCCGTGTCTGGCATCCGGACCACAAGACGATTGTGCTGGATGGCTGGCATCGAGTGTTGATGAACACCGAATTCCAGGCGCCGGGCGCGCGAGCAGTCGTTTTTCTCGATTAACTCTTAACTTCAGGAGCGGTGACTCGCACCATGCGAATCATTTCCTCACAACCGCTCTTGAACCCCTAATTTTCTCCGCGCAAACGCGACAACAAACTAACGAAAGGAGGTGCCGGGTAATGGCACTTAATGGCCGCGTCTTACTACTTAACCAAACTTACAAACCGCTCGGCACCGTCAGTGTCGCGCGCGCAATCATCATGACCTTCAAGAACACCGTCTTCGTTGAGGAATGGGACGGCGACCGCGTGTTGCGTTCGGCGCATGATCAGTTTCCAGTGCCGTCGGTGATTCGCCGGCGCACTTACATCAACGTTCGTCGCCGTCGCGAGCAAGCGGGCATGAAGCGTCTGCGAATCTACATGCGCGACAAATTTCGTTGCCAATACTGCGGTGACAAGAAAGTTGCGGCCGAGCTTACGCTCGATCACATCCTCCCTCGTTCGCGTGGTGGCGATAACTCACCGGTGAACATCGTCGCGGCATGTATTGCCTGCAATAACCGCAAAAGTAATCGCACGCCTGAGGAGGCGCGCATGCCGCTGCTGACGACGCAGTCAGCTCTGCGGGTGAAGCTCGAGCGGGTGGTGCTTTGCCACTACGCGGAGGCGCGCGCCGAGTGGCGCAAATACCTCTTCATGGAAGCCGAAGATATTGCCGATTTCCGAATGCCAATTGCCAATTGAAGAACGGATTGTTGTTCCAAATCGGCAATCGAAAATTGGCAATTGGCGATATCTCCGGTCGGATAGCTGAGATGGATTAGCGCGGGTCTGAAGAACCCGAGAGGTTGGTTCAATTCCAACTCCGACCGCCAAAGACACGGATGAAGGATGAAGGATGAAGGATGAAGGATGAAGCAGAAACGAAGATCTTGAAATCGATTGACAACGGAAGGAGGTGATCGTCGCTAAGATCCCAACTGCTTTCATCCTTCATCCCTCCGCCTTCATCCTTCAGTCCTCGCCCGAGTAGCTCAACAGATGGAGCGCTGGTCCTACAAACCAGAGGTTGAAGGTTTAAGTCCTTCCTTGGGCACCAACTGCCAGGAATCAGGCGGCAGGGGCAGGAGGCAGGAGCACGATTTTCAGATCGTTTGTTCCTGCCTCCTGCCGTCTGCCGCCTGTTATGCCGCTGCCTCCTGATTTATCGGGGCGTGACTCAGCCTGCCAGAACGCTGACTGTGCAGGTCGTGGAGTTCGAAGAGGCTGACCCTGCCTCACGCCCCGACCAGACAGAATTTCGGATTTCGGAATTCGGATTGCGGATTTGAAGTTTGCGGCAGAAATCCTAATGCGAGTTCGGGACGTTTAATAAATCCGCAATCCGAAATCCGAAATTCCTTCCGGGGCCTGTAGCTCAGCGGAATCAGAGCGTCTGTCTTCTAAACAGAAGGTCGCAGGTTCGAATCCTTCCAGGCCCACCAAAGCTCGTCACTTGTCCAATGTCCAATGTCCAAGGTCCAAGGTCTGTGTTTAGTAACGGGCTTTGGCTCTTTGAACCTCGTGATTTGTAGAAAGACAGACATTGGACATTAGACATTGGACATTGGACCAGTTGTCTTGCGGAGTAGCTCAAGCTGGAAAGAGCGCTCGTCTCATAAACGAGAGGGTGCGGGTTCAAACCCCGCCTTCGCGACCAATATCATTGCCAATTGCCAATTGCCGATTTGAAATCTGAAATCCGCACCGTCTCCAAAATCTGGGCTGGTGATGTAATTGAAAGCATAGAAGTCTTGCAAACTTCTTGTGAGGGTTTAAGTCCCTCCCGGTCCACCAATTGGCATTTGGCAATCGGCAATCGGAAATGTCATGGCGATGTAGCTCAATTGGATTAAGAGCGTCGGTCTTGTAAACCGGTCGATAAGGGTTCGAGTCCCTTCGTCGCCTTAAAGAATCATTTACCATTTATCATTTTCCATTTCTCACTTGCTATTCACAGCAATCCTTACTGACCAGATTCTGCCTCGGTTGAGTAGAGGTAACTCTCGCCGATCGAAATGACAAATGAAAAATTTTAAATGACCAATGGGAAATCTTCATTTCGCTTTCAACCTACAACAGAGACAACTACAGAATTGGTGTGGCGTAGCCAAGTTGGTAAGGCACCGGATTGTTAATCCGGCTATCGAAGGTTCGAATCCTTCCGCCACAGCCACTTTCGATTGCGGATTGGGGATTACGGAATGCGGATTTGTTCAATCCGAAATCCGAAATCTGAAATCCGCAATCCTGTTGGTCCGGAGCTCGAGTGACAGAGCGGCGGATTTTTAATCCGTGAGGTGCGGGTTTGAGCCCCGCCGGGCCAACCAAAGACAAGGGATGAAGGCGGAAGGATGAAGGATGAAGGACGGAAGGCTTCATTGAATGACATTTTTCATCCTTCATCCTTCCGCCTTTCATCCTTACGCGGTGCGGGATGGTGTAACTGGCAACACGTCGGGCTTTGAACCCGAAGATGGAGGTTCGATTCCTTCTCCCGCAGCCACTCTAACTAGGAGGCAGGAGCAGGAAGCAGGAGCACGAGAGGCGGCAGCAGTTAGGGGCGAGATATTTTCCACTCACAAAGGTTACTTCGATTTCACGACCAGAGAGTTGCTCAATGGTGACTTATGTTCATCCGATTTATGAGCGGAGAGATTGATGAAGACTCACGCGTCTCGGCGGGGATCTTTTGTGCTGCGTTCGACTTGCTGGACGAAAGAGTACTCGGCGACGACGACTTTGCGGCGCTGGCGGATTTGATGGCGTGGTTCCGGGAACATCTGAACCGTCCGTTTAATTATCGGTTGAAGTCAGGATGGCGGTCGGCCAGGGCGGTCTGTTGGTTCAAGTCGTCGGCGCACGAACACCTGGCCCAGGCGTGGAAAATGGCGAAGATACTCGAAAGGAACGACGTCTTCATTTGGGTAATCAAAGCGGCCAGACCCGGCTATGTACTGTACGAGGACGACGCACAGATTCTTGCAGAACCGTTTGCGGAAATCAGACGAGTTCTTTAGTGGAGTAAGCAGTAATTGCTGAATAGCAAACCCCACCATTAGCTTTGCATCTAGTCGAGTTCGACGCGTTTCGTGTCGCTTCGTGTGTTTCGTGAAATTCGTGGTTTGTTTTTTTTGTCAGCATAAAGACGATCCACGAATTGCACCAAACACACGAAATAACACGAATAAGACGAATCCTCTTGTTGTTCGGCTCCTGGAAGCAAAGCCGTTGTTTGACGCAAGAAGGGCCGCTCCTCGAGCGGCCTTTCTTTTATTGTCCTGCTTACTCATTACGGCTAATCAACACACGAAGGTGTTGTGGTTTCAATGTGGGTATGAGCCTTGCTATGTAGAGAGTAAGCTCATAAGAGCTGTATCAAATTCATCAGACAAAGGGACATATGTCAGCAACACAAACATCATTTGGAACCAAATCAGCAACCACCGAAAATGGCGATTCGCAATTAACTGCAAAAAGAGACGCAGCGGAATCAATGTTGAAGGTAGTAGACAACTCGACGCAGAACGTAACGGGCATCAGCCTGTTTCACATTCTCACACTTGGCGCTATTGGAGCGTCGATCGCGTTATTCTTTAGCGGCAAGCAGAAGGCTGGAATTTTTGTTGGTCTCTGGCCACCCACATTCCAGGCCTAAAAGCCGTGGTCGATAAAGGCCAGGCAAACGCGTAAACCATACACTGTGTTTTTCGTGGATCGCTAAATCCTAAGCGGCAAAAGCGATCCACGAAATTACACGAAACGTAATCCTAGCCCTGCCCATTGCCTACTGCTCACTATTCTCGCGCTCCCAATGCCGGTGTTTGGCGATCGCTTCAATAAACGCTTCGGTAAACCTGGCTGTGACCGGTCCACGGCTGGTGACCACCCCTCCATCAACAGCCACTAAATTTCCGGTAGTGTCGCTTTCACCAAATTTTTCACCGAGGGATTTTGCGACGAACCCCACGCCTTGACCGCTCGCAGCGATTGCTTTGCAATGTTTGAAGGCTTCGCCGACAAACTCTACGGCGTCAGGGACTTGCGAAATTGCATTTACGCTGTCGGCAGTTCCCGGAACATAAACCGCATCAAACAAAACGGATGAAGCGGTTAGGAAACTAAAGTCCACTTTCAATTGTTCACCATTCGCTCCTGCTACCACGCCGAGATGAGGTGCGACTGTCTTCGGCAACGCACCTGCGGTTAACAGTGCCTTGTTCATCTCCTGGACAGCCTCATTGTCAAATCCATTTGCGAGCAGCACCGCGATCTTGCGTGTCTTAATCGTCTTATCCGGGAAGTTTGGATTCTCTACTTGCCGCAACCTGGATGACACTTCTATCGATTGGGTAACGCGTTTGGGTTGAAACTTCTTCGGATCGCCATCCGCCGGAACGCTCATGTTCATGGGCTTATCAAGGTTCTTAGGCACTACGGTGCCGAGGCCCTCGGCGACACTGTTCGCCAGACCCTTATCGACCTGGGCCAGCAGGAACAGCATTCGCTCTCGAATCGCCGGCGTCTCAACCTTTCCTAACTCAAATCGCAGTGCGCGAATAATGTGTCCCTTCTCGGGTTCTGACTGGCTGTTAAAGAACAACGTGGCCTGGCTGAAGTGATCAAAGAAGCTGGCACTACGCGCGCGAATTTTCTGCGAATCGATTCGTTCGGCGAAACTCGTAAAGCCACTCATGTCTGCGCCGGCCTGAAACGGACAACCACCCTTAAGACTATTTGGATCATAACTCGTCTGGCCACGGTTAATAGTCTGTCGCATGAATCCGTCGCGCTGATTGTTGTGAACAGGAGCGACAGAACGGTTGATTGGAATCTCGTGGAAGTTTGGCCCACCCAATCGCAGCAGCTGCGTGTCGGTATAAGAGAAGAGCCGTCCCTGCATCAGGGGGTCGTTGGTGAAGTCGATCCCCGGCACGATATGCCCCACGTGAAACGCCACTTGTTCGGTCTCTGCGAAAAAGTTGTCCGGATTACGATTCAGCGTCAGCCGGCCGATGCGTCGCACTGGCACAAGTTCTTCCGGAATGATCTTCGTGGGATCGAGGAGGTCGAATTCAAATTTGTGTTCGTCTTTCTCCTCAACGATCTGAACGCCCAATTCCCATTCAGGAAAATCACCGTTTTCGATCGATTCCCAAAGGTCGCGGCGATGGAAGTCGGGATCTTTCCCCGAAATTTTCTGCGCCTCATCCCAAACGACCGAATGAATACCCAGCAAAGGCTTCCAGTGAAACTTCACGAAGCGCGATTTACCACTATCGTTAATAAAGCGGAACGTATGAACGCCGAACCCCTCCATCATTCGGAAGCTGCGCGGGATTGCACGATCAGACATTACCCACATAATCATGTGCATCGATTCCGGCATCAACGAAATGAAATCCCAGAACGTGTCGTGTGCTGATGCCGCCTGCGGAATCTCGTTGTGGGGTTCCGGTTTCACTGCATGGACCAGATCCGGAAACTTCATGGCGTCCTGGATAAAGAAGACCGGGATGTTATTGCCCACCAGATCGAAGTTACCTTCTTCGGTGTAGAACTTGACTGCAAACCCGCGTACGTCCCGAGCGAGATCGGTAGAACCGCGCGAACCGGCGACTGTGGAGAAACGAACAAACACCGGCGTCTTGCGAGCAGGATCCTGAAGAAACCCTGCCTTCGTGTACTGGGCCATCGGTTCGTAAACTTGAAAATACCCGTGAGCAGCGGAACCGCGCGCATGGACCACTCTCTCAGGAATTCGTTCGTGGTCGAAATGTGTGATCTTTTCCCGAAGAATAAAGTCTTCAAGCAAACTAGGACCGCGCTCGCCCGCCTTGAGCGAGTTTTGATTGTCGTTGATGCGGACGCCATGGTTGGTAGTTAAAAACTCCCCGGCGCTCTCTTCAGTATTCTTTTGCAGGTCGTCGATTTTCGCGTCGTTATTTCCAGGATGGAGCTTCGCATCTATTCTTGCTTCGGTATCCTGAGCCTTCGCCCTGGCGGCAACTTTCCTTGCCGGCGTCTTACTCGCGGCCGGTTTCTTAGTCCCTTTTCTGGTAGTCATTATTTTCCTCGGTATCGATCGTGTTAGGCGTTAAGAATCCCAGTAGGAGGCAGACAGGCATGGCCTGTCTTACCTGGTGAGATAACCTGGTGATTACGCGGACTTGGCGCGCGACTTCTTTGCTTTGGCGGCTTCGATTGCCGTTTTGACGTCCTGCTCTTCTTCAGGCGGCGGAAGCACGGCCGGCATGCCGAGAGCCTCTATCCAAAGTTCCCGTGTCCAGCCGCTGGTGTGATAAAGATGCTCATCCTCTTCGGGTTCAACCTGATCGTAGGCTTGTTTCAAAACGCCTGATTCGTCAGCCGCGTTTTTCGTTATCTGACCGATCAGTTCCCAGTTCAAATGGTCTTTGGTTTCGGCTAACGTGACGCACTCAGCAGCGACAATTTGTGCCGCGGCGAGATCTGGTCCACGTAACGCCATCTCCATGGCTTGCACCAGGGAATCGCCGATGTGACGCACGATTTTTCGGCCAGGCGTTTCTGTTTCCGTGTCCAGGTTCATGGCCTTTAGGATCTCGGAGACGATCTGCACATGTTCCTTGGTCTGCTCCAGGTATTTATTCCACTCTTCTTTCAAATCTTCGTTGAGCGCGCATCGCAGGGCCGTCGAGTAAATCTGCACGCCGCCCTTTTCTGTTTCGAGTGCTTGATAAAGTAATTCAGTCAGGTGACTGGTGCTTAATACGTTGTTTTTCATTTATCCCCCGTGTGTTTATTCCCAATGCTGAAATTCTGAGGTTGCGATAGATAGCAACAAGAATGCCGAGCAAAACACCTAAAATTTTGCCGTTGGCTCGTCCGATTAGCGAACGACTGACATAGATGACTTAGCTCAAGCGTTCCAAAACACTCTACCTCGGACAAATAACTTTATTGTTTCGCCAACGTGTCATCATGCTAACGCTGCGCTGGTTAGGTACACTTGCCCCTCATGAATAAAGCTTCTCGCGCCGTTCAGCGGACCTACCTGATCATCCTTCTATTGAACACGCTCGCGGCGTCGTTGATCTGGGGAATTAACACACTTTTTCTGCTGGATGCCGGGCTGAGCAATATGGAGGCATTTGCTGCCAATGCCTTTTTCACCGCCGGTTTCGTCTTATTCGAAATTCCCACCGGCGTTATTGCCGATCTCCGCGGAAGGAAGTTGTCATACCTGCTCGGCGTTATGACTCTCGCGATTTCAACGCTGATCTATTTATTCATGTGGCGAGTGCACGCTCCGTTTTGGGCCTGGGCGCTCTCATCGCTGCTATTGGGACTGGGCTTCACTTTTTTTTCGGGCGCCGTCGAGGCGTGGCTGGTAGACGCACTGGCTTACACTGCATTCAAGGACAAGTTGGAGACGGTGTTGGCGAAAGGAGAAATTGTCGAAGGTTCGGCCATGCTGGTGGGCTCAGTGGCAGGCGGCTTCATCGCGCAGATGACTAGCCTGGGAGTTCCGTACATTGTGCGTGCGGGGCTGCTGGTGCTCAATTTTGTTTTTGCATTGATCCTGATGAAGGACCTTGGTTTCAAACCGTCAAAAGGCAAACGTCTTACGAGCGAGGTGAAAAACATTTTGGCCGGCTCCATCAAATACGGGTTAGGTAGCCGGCCGGTGAGATGGATGATGCTGGCCGCGCCGTTCACCGGCGGCGTAAGCATCTATGCGTTCTATGCCATGCAGCCTTACTTGCTCGAATTGTATGGTGATGAAAAAGCGTATGGCATTGCCGGTCTGGCAGCGGCGATTGTGGCTGGGGCGCAAATCCTCGGAGGACTGGTTGTGCCATATATCGGGCGAATATTTCGTAAGCGCAGTTCGGTGATCCTGACTGCATATGTTGTTAGCGTGGTGGTGCTGGCGCTGGTGGGATTGGTGCCAAACTTCTGGGTCGTAGTTACTCTATTGGTGTTGTGGGGGTTGATGTTTGCGGCCGTCACTCCGGTGCGGCAGGCGTATCTAAACGCACTCATTCCCTCTGAACAGCGCGCGACGGTGTTGTCATTCGATTCGTTGCTCGGATCTACTGGCGGCGTTGTTATTCAACCAATGCTCGGCAAGGCAGCTGATGTTTGGGGTTATCCGGTTTCATATGTCTTCAGCGCCGGCTTTCAAGCGATGGCAATTCCGTTTGCGTGGCTGGCAAAAAGAGAACATGCTAAGTCGGATGCCATTAAGTAAAGGGAACTAAAAAGATTTATCATTTGTCATTTCACATTTGTCATTTTGCTATTGGTGGCTTCGCTAAGAGGTTCCGGTCTCCTTTGGCTCCGATGACAAATGACAAATGTGAAATGGTAAATGAGTATTTTTGAGGCGAAATGGTCCCACTATCCATACTTGATCTAGTTCCGGTTGTTCTCGGTGAAACTCCGCGCGAGGCACTGCAAAAGAGCCTTGAGCTGGCGCGCCACGCTGAGCGTTTTGGTTATACGCGTTACTGGGTCGCCGAACATCACAACATGACCGGAATCGCCAGCGCTGCGACTTCCGTTGTGATTGGATATCTCGCCTGTGGCACAAAGAGCATCCGCGTAGGTTCGGGCGGCATCATGCTGCCGAACCATGCGCCACTCGTCATTGCCGAGCACTTTGGAACACTCGAATCACTTTATCCGGGACGAATCGACCTGGGATTAGGCCGCGCGCCTGGAACCGATCAGCAAACTGTGCGTGCGCTTCGACGCGATCCGAGGCGCGCCGATAGTTTTCCCCAGGACGTCCTGGAGTTACAGGCTTACCTTGCGAAGACCGAACCGAATCAACCGCGTACGGCAGTTCGCGCTGTGCCGGGCCGTGGAACAGAGGTTCCGATCTGGATTCTGGGTTCTAGTACCTTCGGCGCCGAACTAGCGGCAGCGCTCGGGCTACCTTACGCGTTCGCTTCACACTTCGCGCCTGAGTCTTTGTTTGAGGCTCTCGAGATCTACCGGAGTGAGTTTCGTCCCTCGAAACAGTTGGACCATCCCTATGCAATGGTGGGAGTGAATGTAGTGGCAGCTGATACGGACGAAGAAGCCCGGCGTCTGTTCACAACGGTCCAACAGTCGTTCACAAATCTTGTGCGCGGCTCACCCGGGCAGTTGCAGGCGCCAATCGACGACATCGAAGCCTATTGGTCGCCAGCGGAGAAGTACCAGGCGACGCGCATGTTGAGGCACTCGATCGTTGGTTCCCCGGAGACGGTGCGTAAGGATTTGGAAAGTTTTGTGACGATGACGAAAGCTGACGAGCTGATGATTGTTACCAGCGTCCACGATCAGGCGGCGCGAGTCAGGACGTATGAGATCGTGGCTGGCATATCTGGTCTATCCACGAAAGTCCGATTGGATTAGAATCTGCGTCATGACACGACGAGTACTTTTATATCCTGGAGAAGATGGTTTTGTTGTCGCCGAAGTACCGAGCCTTCCGGGTTGCGTCAGCCAGGGAAAGACACGCGAAGAGGCCCTTGAAAACGTACGGGAGGCCATCTCGTTGCATGAAGAAGCATTGCGAGAACGCGGCGAGCCGCTTCCGGACGACAAGGTTGAGTTAGTCGAGGTCGCTGCGTGAGCAAACTGCCCGTTGTTTCGGGTGCGGCTTGTGTGAAGGCGCTAAGGAAAATCGGGTTCGAGGTTTATCGACAACGGGGCAGCCATATCGTGGTTGTGCGTAGCTCACCGCCATCCCAAGCCACAATACCCAATCATAAGGAACTCGATCGCGGCACCTTGCGCGCTATAATCAGGCAGACGGGTTTAACAGTGGAAGAATTCGTAGAGCTCCTATAACAAAGCTTCAAGTCAGATTTGAAGTTATGCACTCGCTTGAGGATCGCTGCAGGGAACTCGCCAGACCCAAAACTCACAAAGCGGCGTCGGGCGCCGCACTCCAAAGGCTTGGCTGTGAACGCAGCAAGCGCGTATCTCTTTCGCAGCCGGGAAAAAGCAGAAAGGCAGTAGGCCGGAGTCCAGCCGCCTACTGCCTTCTGCGTTCCGCCTTTAATGTTCTCAGGCGCAGGCCCGCGCCGGCGCCGAGTATCGACGCTTAGGCGAAGCCACAGGGAAGAGTCTGACGCTCGGAGTGATATCGAAGACCGTATCCAGCCGAGTAATGTGAAACACGCGCGCAATCTGTTTGTTCACGTTCATGAGTTCGAAGCGGATGGCCCTTGATTCGGCGTGCTCGCGTATTTCCAATAGCGCCCCCAGCCCGCCGGCATCAATCATGGCTACCCCCGCTAAATCGAGTTTGACTGCGCTTACCCCTGAGAGGGACTGTACCGCGTTCCGCAGAACGGCTGTTTCACCGTGTACGATTGGGCCTTGTAGGTTCAGGACCGCGATATTTCCCAGGTTCTTTACGTTTACCTTCAACATAACTCCTCCTTGATTCACTTAACGCGACCGGCGTCTTCCGGTTTCATTATTTCGTTCTCCACTATAAAGACGTCGAAAACCCGATTCTGTTAACTGGGCCGTTCGTGTTTTTCGGATAATTCGTCGCTTACACTTTCTTTTCGCCCAGAACACCATCCGCGAAAATACTCCGGAATCACCTGAAAAAGAGCGGTTCCGGTATCTCCCCTGAGCCTGAAACGGCGGGGCTAACGCTCCTTTCTCCTCAGAAATTGCGCGTTACTAGTAGAGAAGGAGGTTCCCAATCGTGAACGCAGCAATTACCCAAAACACAACTCTTCGCCGCGCCGCAGCGGTCCGAACACGCGATCGGCGCATCGGCGTTGCCATTGCCGTCTTCGTGCCCCTGGTTGTTTTTATCGGATTTGCGCGCAGCTATTTCCTGAAAGCCTTCTTCGGATTTCCGCCGCTACCGAGCCTTCTAGTCCATGCACATGCCGTCACGATGACTCTGTGGGTGGCACTCTTCACGACTCAGGTCTGGTTGGTTGCGTCGCATCGCACTCGGCTACACATGAAACTTGGAATCTCCGGCGCTGCGCTGGCGTTGCTGGTGTTCGTACTTGGAATACTTGCGACTCTGGCGTCTGCAGCTCGGGGCTCTGGCATTCCCGGTTGGGAGCCCTTGCGCTTCCTCGTCGTGCCACTAGGGGACATGTTGGCCTTTGGCGCACTCGTCGGCTCCGGAATCTATTACCGGCGGAAGATGGACACGCACAAACGCTTAATGCTGTTGTCCGCGTTGAATCTTTTGCCTGCAGCAGTCGCTCGCATCCCACTGGGCTTCATTCAGAGCAACGGCGCGTTGGCATATTATGGTATCCCTGACTTGTGCATTGTCGCGCTGGTTGCTTACGACACGATCAAGCAAAAGCGACTTCATCCGGCATATTTCTGGGGCGCTAGTCTGCTAATACTCTCGCACCCGCTTCGCATCGTGCTTTCGAACACAGATCTGTGGGTACGCATAGCCGAACCACTGGTCGCATTGATGAAATAAAAGTAGTAGTAGTGTGGAATTCCTCCCTTTGGGAGGGGCTAGGGGAGGGCTTGAGGCGAGTTAGTTTTTTGTTCCTGGGGGGAAGCGTCAACATTGAAATCAATACCCGATCATAATCGACGTTGACGCCTCCCCCAAGAATAAAAATGTAACTTCGCGTCAGGCCCTCCCCTAACCCCTCCCAAAGGGAGGGGACATGAGAAATGATAAGCTTTGCATTAAAGTCGACTTCAACTAAATAAGACGAATTTCCTGGCGTTCGACTTCTAAGACAAAACGGAAATGTTCGAGCGCTTTTGCGCGAGCAAACCTTTCTCCCGTTAAGCTACATCTACGTTTCTTCGAATAAATCACACCAAGGGGTTAATCCATGCAAAATTCAAAGCGTTTCTTAATACTGCCGGTATTGGCATTCCTCGTAATAGCAGCTTCGGCCGCTCCATCCTTCGCTCAACTCGGCGGACTCGGAGGTCTTGGCGACAAGCTCAAGAAGAAAACGCCAAACCTCCTCGGCGGCAAAGATCCCATCACGACCAGCCTTCCGGACGCGAAATGGGGTGACGCGTCAAAAGACGGATTCGCACCACGGGAAGCCGGGCGCTCGCTGATGACCTTGCAGCGCACGCCGAATGGAGGCTTCGTACTACAGCCTGGATATTACTCGTTGCAGACGCAGAGCTATTGCCTCAAGGCCGGCACACATGGACCAGGCGGAGGCGACGGCTATCTTTTCGCGCCACCGAAGGGACCGGCTGAGGACGCGGTGATGACCATCGTGCGCAACTCGGTGAATCGTCCTGAGATCCCTCAGCAGAATATTCAGGCGTTGCTTTGGGCCATTATTGCGCGAGCCAAGTTTGAAGACTTGTCGTCCGAACACAAAGCGACTGCCAGCCAATTGCTGACGCCGCGTCAACTTGCATCACTCAACCGCAGTGCGCTTGATGCGCTTTCCGGTAACGCTTTGACGGATGCACTTGGCGGTGTACCCGAACCACTGCGACAGATCGCACAGGCTGAAGCGCAACTTCGCCAGATGTTAACGACGCCGGGGACATCGTTCGCTGAGATGGAACGCGTCGCAGTCTTGTCAGGCGCAGCCCCGCTGGGACCGGGAAGCCAGAACGTACCTTCGGGACGTTGGTCCATACATCCTGATGGCTATTACGTTCGTTATCTTCCCAGCGGCTATAGCTCGACCCGTGTAGAGATCTGGGTGCCGCAGGGAAGTCCGGCGGTTGGCAAGGAATACGACCCAGCAACGCACATCGCGGTTCCGGGTAACACCGCGCGCCAGCGTCTGATCCAGTCGGGACGCGGGCAAGCACAGCAGTAAGCAGAAGTGCAGAAAGCAGAAGGCAGTCTGCAGTTGACCACGTAAGTCTGAGTGTCTCTGGGCCCTTCCTGACCCAGAGACACCTGTACTTGAATAACCTACTGGAATTTGGGTGCCTACTGCCTACTGGCTACTCGCTAGTGCCGCAGGCACTTTCACAAACCACGCACTCAACGCCAGCAGCAAGACAACCAACGTCAAGACATAAAACATGGCTGCATAAGATCCGGTGCGGGCCACACACTCCGCCAGCAGTAGAGGGCCGATTGCGGAGGCGATAACTGTGAGTGCTTGCGCGGCGCCCTGAATCTTGCCTAAGTGGGCGCGGCCATAAGCACGGCTCCAAACCGCGAAGAAAATCACGATCACAAAACCTCCTGCCAGCCCCATCACCACCGCGTAGGCAGCGACATCAATCTGAGTACTGACGTGTGGGAGCGCGAGCAGGGACCCGGCTAGCAGCGTCATCGCGAAGGCAAGCAAGCGGTTCATTTGTCCACGCGAAATCAGCCAGCCTCCGAGAAAGTTTCCGACCAGCGACGTGAGGGCCACGATGACAAGGCTTCGATGATAGGTCGAAGCATCAAAACCTCGCTCAGCCAGGATCGATTCATTAAACAAGGCGATTCCTGAAGCAACCAATCCATAGACCGCGCCGGCTATTCCAAACACCCAGAATGCCGGCGTCAGCAAGGCTTGCCGGAGAGTGAAACTGAAAAGTGGGACAGGCATTCCTGCCTGTCCTTTTACAACACTAAAATCAGTCCCATCTGCTTCAATCGTTTTCGAGGTGTCGACGTCAGGCTGAAGTGAACATGACTCGGGCGATTTTCGCACCAGGAGCCACGAGAGAGGCGCGAGCCCGAACATCAACGCCAGGCCAACGATCCACCAGGTCTTCCGCCATCCGCTCTCGATAACCATTGCGCCGATCAATGGAAAGGCCAGCATAAAACCAACACTCAGGACCACCGTGTAGACCGCCATCGCCACATTTAGTCTATGCACAAACCACTTGCCCACCATCGTGATACTGACCACTGAGAGCGCGCTTTGTCCGAAGCCGCGTGTAAGCGTGATTAGAACGGCCAGCACCATCACATTTCGTGCGCCACTCATGAAGAGGACCACGGTTGCGAGGGCGAGAGTGACGATGGTCAAGACGATCCGGCTTCCGAACCGGTCGATCAATCTACCGACACCAAGACAAAAGAGGGCGCCGATCAAAGTTGCCCAGAGGTTTATGCGTGCGAAGACAACTCGATCGATATGCAGGTCGGCGATTAACGGTTCGGTGATCAATCCCAGGCCCTGGGTGCGCCCCGGCAAAGTTCCCACCATCGCGAGCGCCGCCATGAACACGTTGACCCACCCGTAATAGAACGGAAGGGCGGTTGGTCCAACCAGCGGCCGGCGCATCAAAGTGTTCATATTTATTGACTCTACAAATTACGCTGAAAGCGTTCGCTAATTTCAGCCCATGGTTTGCTTTGAAACCCTGGGTTTGGAAGTGCCCTCTGAAATTCTGCGCAACCCTGAAAGGGGTTGCGCACTTTGTCCGTTAAAAGACTCCGACGCAACTCTTTCAGAGTTGGGGTTCGATAAATGCAATGCTTTGGTCCCAGGGTTGCCAAAGCGCAACCCTGGGCTGGAATTAGCGAACGCTTTCAGCGTTTAGGGGCCAATCACGGCTCGCAATGGATTTCCATGCAAGCGTTAACACCAAACAGATCACCAAGCCAATCCACCTCACAACTCCATCTCCAAACACAACGGTGGCGTTGAAGATGATAAAGATTAGGAAGCCATGCCACACGGCAACCAGGGCCAACGGGCGGTTGCGATATGAATCAAGTCCGCTACGCCACCACCACGCGATGTCTAACATCCAGGCGATCAGCAGAGCGTAGTTGATGAACACACCGCCGCCCCAATTTAGACCAAAGGCTTCGCGGGTTTGTCTGGCGGTGTCCGCGTAAGCAGCTGCGTGACTCCAACCGTGATAAAAGTGAAACGCGGTAATGAAATGAGCAATTAGACTGGCGCACGCAATGGTCCATAGAACTCGTGACGCTTGCAACCACATTGGGCTTCTTCGCCGCGAGTAAGACATGGCAAAGACAAGACTCCCGATCGCATAGCCCGCCATGGAAATCCAGACCGTGCCGCGCGTTAAGAATTCCTTCATGTTTATGTCGATCCCGCGCTTACCGCTAACCGACCATCATTTGTCATTTTTGCAAAGTCGGCGGTCCTGCTGCGCGACTGAGCATTGCCTGAGCGACCGTACTGGAAACGTGGCAGATGACAAATGACAAATGTTAAATGACAAATGACAAATGGATCTGCCGACCACCGACCCACCGACCAGCTTGACACCGCTAAGGCACCCTAATACATTCCTCATTCCCGGCAACAATGTTCCTCGACACTGCGCCACGAGCAGTTGTTTCTTCAACCGATATCACATCTAAGAACGGAGTTTGCGATGAAAAGAAAACTCTTTATTTCTCTCGCGCTTCCCATCCTTGCGTTCGCACTGGTCTGGGAGCACCGGCAAACTAATCATGCCCGCGCCGAAGCTCCGGCGACCTCGCCTTTTCTGAGCAGTACCAGTCAACCGACATTGGCGCCATCTCGCAAAGATCGCTGCGGCACCAAACAAATTGCCGAAAGTGTTGCCGAACAGTATGAAGCGTCCCTCAACAAATTCAACTCGGCACGTAACCCCGCTCAGATCCGCAAGTCGGGCTCGATTAACATCGGCGTCTTTTTTCACGTGATCAATAAAGGCAAGGGAATCGAGAATGGGGACGTGCCAACGAAGTGGTTGCACGACCAAATAGATGTCCTGAATGCAGCGTACGCTGGAGCGGACCCGACCGCCGAGCCCACTTCCGCCAACACACCGTTCCGTTTTTCATTGATTGGTGTGGATCGAACGACTAATGCTTCATGGTTCAACTCTGGCATCGACTCGGCCGAGGAGCGTGAGATGAAGACGGCGCTTCATGTTGGTGGCGCGAACACACTCAACTTTTATGTCAACAATGCCGGCGGTGTTTATCTGGGTTGGGCCACGTTCCCGTTCTGGTATGCCTCTGATCCCACGCAGGATGGAGTCGTAGTTCTGTATTCGAGTTTGCCAGGCGGCGACTGCTGTGAACCTCGAGTGTACAACCAGGGCGACACCGGCACGCATGAAGTAGGACACTGGCTCGGTCTGTTCCACACTTTCCAGGGCGGTTGCGCTGCAAACTATAACGACTTCGTCTCAGACACGCCGTCCGAGCGTTCGCCTGCATTCGGTTGTCCGGTGGGCCGAGATACGTGCCCCGGTGCGGGTGTCGATCCAATCGAAAACTTCATGGACTACACGGAAGACTTCTGCATGTATCAATTCACTTCCGGGCAGTCAGCACGCATGGAGGCGCTTTCGGCTCTATATCGAGGAATGTAGTAGGACAGGCATTCCTGCCTGTCCATTTGCAACATTAGACTGTAAGAGGCGGACGGGCATTCCTGCCTGTCCTTTCGCAACATTGGTTGGACCGCTCAAGTTGGAATGTCCCAGGGTCAGGAAGGGCAGCTTGCTCCCGCTAAGCTTGAATTCCACTCAACCTTAGCGGGAGCAAGCTGCCCTTCCTGACCCTGAGACTCTGGTACATGAATGCTCCACGTAATCTGAGTGCCTACTGATCACTGCCCACTGGCCACTGACAACTGATTACTCAACTCTAATCAAAACCTTCCCCCGCGCATGCCCTGCTTCCACATGGCCAACAGCTTCGGCAGCTTCACTCAACGGGTAAATCTTATCGATCACCGGCTTCACTTCCCCGGCTGCGATGAGTTCGCCTATCAACGTCAGATCGCTTTGACTTCCTTTCGCGATGAACATCACGGACTTTTGTTTACCTGACGCCGACAACGCCAAATCCTTAATTATCGAAGCCAAAAGAGCGACCATCGAGAAATCGTGCGGCGCCCCAACGCCAACGGATCTGCCCTCAGGATTTAAGACTCGCCTGTATTCGGAAAACGAATGATTGCCCACGCAGTCGAGGATCACATCGTAGCGTTGGTCACCCCTGGTGAAATCGGCGCGCGTGTAATCAATAACCTCATCTGCCCCAATCGATCGGACCATAGCAATATTGCGTGTGCTGCATACGCCCGTCACGTGCGCGCCTAAATGCCTGGCAAGTTGGACTGCGAATGTGCCCACACCTCCGGCAGCTCCGTTAATCAAAACTTTGCTACCTGCGTGGACCTTTCCCTTGTCTCTCAATCCCTGCAACGCGGTTAACCCTGCGACATTTACTGACGCGGCGTCTTCAAACGTTACCTTCTCAGGTTTCATTGCGATCTTTGATTCGGCCGCGCACGCATATTCTGCAAAGGCTCCTTTACACGATCCGAATACGGCATCACCGGGTTTGAACTGCGTTACGTTTTTTCCGATTGTTTCGACCCGGCCAGCCACATCAACACCGGGTCGTCCCAATCGCGGTTTGCGCAAGCCCATTGCCAGTCGCAGAGGCGCCGGTTTTCCGCTCATGAGTCGCCAGTCAAGTGGATTGACTGACGCCACATGGACCTTGATCAAAACTTCATCGTCCTTCGGAACAGGCTTATCGACCTCTTCGTACCGAAGCACCTCCGGACCGCCATACTCACGATAGACAATCGCCTTCATGATCCAGTGTTACGAATGTGCTTGAGCTTATGTTTCGGAAGGGACATTAAAGGTCAGTTTCAGGCAGGGGGATTGGATGGACCACTCAAGTTGGAATGTCTCGGGGTCAGGAAGGTGGGCTTGCCCCCGCCAGTCGTTGAATGCCACTCAACCAGCGGGAGCAAGCTAACCTTCCCAACCCTGAAACCCCGGAACTTGAGTCACACACCGACCGCCCGAGCCCGCGAAGCGGGCGACTGCTTATTCATCGGTGTTATGATCCGGCGGCTCGACCGAAACTCCCCAATTCTTTTTCTTCATCCCCGGTTTTCGAATGGAGACTTCTGCCAAAGTATTGTTTGCTCTGAGCCTGTTGGGAGTCGCGCAGGCGTTACTCCTGGCGGCTGCGTTGCTGAGCATAAAACGCGGCAACAGAATCGCGAATCGTTTACTGGCAGCTTTCGTAATCGTTGTTGCGATCGGCATGGGCGGAGCGACCATGGCCTCCGATCGCTTTATTCCCCTGTTCCCACACTTCCTCAAGATTCAAGACCCCTTCTACTTTTTGGGCGCGCCTCTGCTTTTTCTCTACGTTAGAACGCTTCTCAAACGCGCAGAATTCAAAAAGAAGGATCTCTTACACTTTGTTCCATTCATCCTGTGTCTGATCTATCTCCTTCCTTTTTATTTTCAAAGTGGAGAAGGGAAACTGTTTTCCGTCGGAGCGTATTTCGACTATTGGGCTCGTTGGGCTGCAATCAGATCTACGGCGCTCATGGTCCAGTTCATCACTTATCTTTTGCTGATCGCCGGGATGTTCATCCAGCACTCGCGTCTGCTCAAACGGGAACCCTCACCAGCCGGTGCGTCTGCCCTTTTCCAGGTTCGATTTATCCTGGCGACGCTTACGGCAATTTGGGTCTTGGGATCACTAAAATTCTTCATCACCACGGTCTACCCGGCCTACAACACGGAGACAGTTGATCTGATCATTCCTGCCAGCCTGACGCTGTTTGTGTATGCGATGGGTTATCTCGGATTGAGAAGGCCAGAAGTGCTGACAGGCATGGAAGAGTTACCTCCTCAGCCGCGTTACCAAAAATCAACACTCACGTCTGAGCGTGCCGATACCTACCTTCAGCGGCTGCTCGACCTGATGAACAAGGAGAAACCATACTTGGACGGGGAACTCACACTCCAGAAGTTGGCACAGGCGGTGGCGATTTCACCCCACCATCTTTCGCAGACGATCAACGAACGACTCAATCAAAGCTTCATCGACTTCGTCAACGCATACCGCATCGAAGAAGCCAAAAGGATGCTGCTCGACTCGACTAAGAAACACTATTCGATTTTGGCCGTGTCGGAAGAGGTTGGGTTCAATTCAAAGTCAGCCTTCAACACTGCCTTCAAGAAGCACGTCAACATGACCCCTTCCGAGTACCGGAAAGCCAACAACGGCCAGCCCGGAAACGGTGAGTAAGGCCTGTCGCGTGAAGTTCCCCTCCCTCTGGGAGGGGTTAGGGGAGGGTTTGCGACGCTTTTTATTTTTTGGTTTTTGAAGGAGGCGTCAACGTTGATTTCAAACAATCAATGTCGTCTTCATTATCGAAATTGGGTTGACGCCTATCGTTGGGCTCAGGGTTTGCGACGCTTTTTATTTTTTGGTTTTGAAGGAGGCGTCAACGTTGATTTCAAACAGTCAATGTCGTCTTCATTATCGAACTTGGGGTGACGCCACCTCCAATAAAACAGAAATATCGTTGCGCTCAGGCCCTCCCCTAACCCCTCCCAGAGGGAGGGGAAAATCGCACCGTCCTAAGCCCCTGTAATCAGTACCGACTTATAACTCCGCACACCTTCCATATAACTCAGGGCGACCGTCGCGCGCCTTATGCGTCTTAATGCGCGCAGTCGCGAACGAAGTCGATCTCTCGCGGTTGTCTCCCCAGACGCTCTTCAGAATCTTTACTAATTAGGGAGAAGAATCTAATGCGAAAAGCCTTCTATTCAGTTTGTTTGCTTTGTCTCACATTTGTTCCGGTTCTGAGTCAGGACACCCCCAAGGTTGAAGTGTTCGGTGGCTACTCGTGGGCCGGCGGCAACTTCCATGGTTGGAATACATCAGTCACGGCAAACATAACGAAGGGATTTGGAATAACTGCCGACTTTAACGGTCAATATGGGCATGAAGACGCCGGACCGTTACGAATCAATCAGAACGCACACTCAATTCTCGTCGGGCCGCGATACGCTTTTCGTGGGAAGAGATTTGCGCCTTTTGTATATGCGCTTCTTGGCGCCACGCGTTTTCAGGAGAGCGCGACGATCGCTGGTCAAAATTTTTCGGCGTCCGACACGGGCTTCAGTTCTGCTGTAGGAGGAGGTTTGGACGTGAGGGTGAACGACCGCGTCGCCATACGCGCATTTCAAATCGACTATTTTCGCCCTAATTTTTTTGGTGAAGCTCACAACCGCGGGCGCTTGGCGTTCGGCGTTGTACTAAACTTCGGCAAGAAGTAGGGAACTCTTATTTCGTGTTGTTTCGTGGATCGTTTTTCCCCTCCCCTTGGGAGGGGTTAGGGGAGGGTTTGAGCGGCAAAGAGTTTTTGTTTTTTGAAGGTAGCGTCAACTATGAATCATCGCTCAGCATTACGTTTCTTTCAAACTGTAGTTGACGCCACCTCCAACATCTCAAAATCATTCTCCACTCAAACCCTCCCCTAACCCCTCCCAAGGAGAGGGGAAAAACGATCCTCGAAACACACGAATAACACGAAACGCGTTGAACCTACCCGGCCTTGATCATGTTGCTGCGCAGCGTCAGCGGTATCAAAATTTCAGGGATCTCAGAACCAGGAGTAGCAAGAGCTCTCCTGATTTCCGCTTCATGCTCCGCATACCTCGCGAGCAGGCGGGTGATGTAGGCCCTGAACCGCATGTCTCTGGTTACAGCCTGTTCGCGTTTTAGTTCCTTCTGGATTTCGCTGATCTGCAACAGGCGGGGCTCAGCAATCGATTTAAGAAACGCAGCTCGCCCGTTCTTTATGCTCATCTCGTAACTCCCATCCTTCCGCGAATTTTCCGTCGCAGGTTTGACAGTTGCGATGAACTGACGAATCGCGTTGTGCACGTTGTCGGTGTGAGCCCGGGCGTGACTGGTACGCTTGTTCACCAGGCGAGTCATTCCCGGCCTGACCGACACCGGCAGCTTTGCAATGCGTGCGGCACTCCACTTGACCTTAATCGGTTGTGAGAGACGGGCGTCCATCTTATCCAGGATCCGCTTCTGGGCTGCATTAGGCAGTTGGATCTTTGATGGCGAAAATGCGTTGTTCAGGTTCTTGATTACTTTGCTTGGCTTCTTCGAGAAATCCAAATCTAAGTTTAGGTTTTCTGCCCCACAGCCAGTGTTTGGAAATTTCTCCTTTAACATCGTGCGAAACTGTTTGTAAGAATGAATGCCGGTCTGGGCCGCGGCAGGACCACCGTCGATCGACTTGCCCGTCCCCGCTTTGAGCGCTACCCACATATTCTTGAATCCATCTTTGAAGCCGCCGCAGAGCATGCTCAGCCTCCAGAGCTTATTGGTAACATTGCCTTCCATTTCATCGCCGGCTTCCTCGTCCATCTTCCACTCACGAGCAATCTTCAGCGCGTCCTCGTCTAAAAGTGTTGAGTGGTATTCGGCCCAGCCTTCGTTGAATGCAAATCCAAGGTTTGAATGAAAGCGCGCGTGATGAGGCCGAGCATAGCGGAACAGCATAGCGTCGCCGAGGAAGTGGCTCTCATTACCATCAGCGGCGTGACGGATACGATGACCGAACTCGTGAAACATTGAACGCGCTTCAAAAAAGTCGCCTGGCCAGTGGATGGCTTCGACTCCCGTCCACGGGACGCCACCCTCCAAAACTTCCGGCACCAGGATCCCTACCAGCCCGTCGTTACGAGGCACCTTCTCATCGCCGGTTAGTTCAGTGAACGAGGTGTATTGCAGCTGAGCGTAAGCAAAGAGCAAAGGGTAGAGCTTCTCATCGGAGTCGAACATTACTTCCCCGAAGTTAATGGTTCCCGACACGTCCTCCTTTACGTCAGTCATCCCGAAGTGAGTAAATCCCCATAGGTTACGAACATCGACTCGATGAGGCTCATTGAGGATGAACTTGATATAGACATCGGGATGATCGCACCCGCTGCATACGGTCCAGTCGTCTTCGCCATGTCCGGAAAGATCGAATTCGCCGTTCGCATTAGTCCGACCCTTTTTCAACACTTCGTCGAGATCACTATCCTGGTCCATGAGTTGAACGCGAACGCGAGCTAATGGCTTCTTGTCGCTGCCATCCCGGAACATCAAACGCCCTTTACCGCGTACGTTGAAATCCGCGGTAACTGTGTTGAAGATTGTGAGACAAAGAATCGCTGCGGTCAGGAGTCGCCATCTGTTATTCATGTGCCCTCCTTTGGGTGATGCGGGTTTGGTGTTGCAGGTTTATGAGGTGTAAGGGTTCATCAGGTACGCGTTCGCTTCTTCGTTTTCTCTCTCCTTCTCGGGAATCACGTGGGGAAGCATACCGCATTGCTAGAGTGTCGAGAATCTAAAGTCGTTATTGAGAGGTAGGTTGTTTCAACGTCCATGTGTAACCCTCCCCAATTTAGGACCAGTTATAAGTAGAGACTTCCGCAGTTTGGGTTAACGGATATTCTCTGGGAGTCAGATGCCCCAGAGCTTCATGTGGCCGCTCTTCGTTGTACTCCCGCAACCACGTTTCAGTCTGCTCACGAACTTCTTCCAAGCTTTGAAACAGGAACATGTCGAGCACTGCTTCACGGTAGCTGCGATTGAATCTCTCAATGAAACCGTTCTGCATCGGTTTACCTGGTTTGATGAACTCCAAAGTCACGCTGTGCTCTTCGGCCCATTCAGCCAGAGCCACGGCGATGAACTCAGGACCATTGTCTAACCTGAGCTTGAGCGGATAGCCGCGATGAGCGGCTATCTGGTCAAGCTCGCGCACGACCCGCGCAGCGGGCAAGTTGAAGTCAATGGCGATCGCCAGCGCTTCGCGATTGCAGTCATCAATCACATTGAAGGTGCGGAAGCGCGGACCATCCCAAAGCGCATCACTCATGAAGTCTGCTGACCAGCATTCATTCATCGTTTGACTCACCTGCAACGGCGCCGGATTCCGCGTCGGCAACCGCCGTTTACCTTTGCGTCGTTTGTTCAATTTCAGCGCACAATACACGCGATAAACTCGTTTGTGGTTCCACCCATGGCCCAGTTGCCGCAATCGTCTGAACAACTTCCCAAAGCCTTGTTCCGGCCGACCATGAGCCAGCTCCAACAGCAGCGTGATGATCTCGCCATCGCGATTCGGTCGTGGCCGATATCGATAAACTGATCGGCGCAGCTCCAGGGCCTTGCATGCCTGCCTTTCACTCGCTTTGAACTGCTCACACAAACCGGCAATCAGCCGTCTCTTAATCGCCGGCTTTACAGCTTTTTTGTGAGCACCTCTTTCAGCATCACGTGTTCGAGTGACAGTTCTGCATACATCTTCTTTAAGCGCCGATTCTCGTCCTCGAGTTCACGCAGCCGCTTGATGTCCGACGCCTGCATCCCACCGTACTTCGATTTCCATTTGTAGTAGGTCGCCTCGCTGATCTCATGCTCACGGCAAACGTCGCGCACCGCACGCCCAGGGGCTATTGCGGAAACACGCCAACGACAAGCAGCAATTTGTGATTCATTCAATAACGTGAGTGGATGCCGGGTTTAAGCTGACCGCTGCAACTGGATTTACTGAAGATTAAGATTTCGTAAGCCTTGAGGCAAACTCGGCGTCCCTACTCTTCCTAGGTGGGAAATGTACCTTTGACGCAATTGTTGGATGAATGGCGCATTGAGTTTAAACGACCGACTGTTTTTTATTGCCTTGTGGCTGAACCTCTCGCACCCGGCGCTAAGATCTATCGCCACCGAATCATTAAGTACCTTACTGGCAAACGGAAATGATGGCAGGATATGATATTTGGATTCACCATTATTAAATCGCGTTCTCAACTTCTTAAGTTTCTCACGTCCTTTGTTAGTATCTTTCCATTGCTGGTAAAGACGTTTTTCATAGTTATCATTCATCTGCAACAATAAAAATGAATCAAAAGAGTCTTTTGAAAATGTAAGAAGCTCAAATGTTTTGGACGGGTCTTTAACCACATCCTTAATGTCGCATTCAGGCGTGACAATAATGCCGTATTTATCGCGACGGAGCTTGCATATGTCGCCGGTCATTACAGGAGCCCCTTCGTCTAGTTTTGTATAGAATATTCGTCGGAATAATCTTGCCACGGATTTGTCGTCTGCTTGAGGTTGAACAGCGTTGGGCGGCCGTTCAGACTCAATTTGCTTTCTAATTGAATCAATTAAAATCGTGTCTTGAATCAGGCTTTCTGCTAGCAGATACTGCAAAATCTCAATAATGAAGATCTCTGCACCTACACCATCATCCTTGGCTGTTTTTCCCAGTTCGCGGATCCAATCTTCATCTGCGTTCGCAAGTTCTAGAAAGATCTTTTGAACGGACTGATTAATCGTTTTCGTCCAGATATTCGGAATTTTAAGATTTTGATTTTGCTCGTTCCAAGCTGAGATATCTTTCGCTATTTTCTCAGCTTGATGTTTGGACTTACCTTTCTTACGAAACTTTATTCTCCGTTGAAATTTTTTTCGCAGCTCCCTACCAAACCGCTTATTCACCTCTTCGTTAGAAAAGACATAAATCAAAGAGTAGAACTCATTGTTTTTCAAAAACTCAAGCGTGTCGGCTCCATCTCGGGAAACGTCTACTCCTCGCACTAGCTTTCTATCCTCTCCAGCTTCCAACAAAGACTCTTTGTTATCAAAAACCCAGTCGAGGATAATGGCTTTGAAAGATCCTATAGACCTGATCGCTTCCTGTGCCAGATCGAGATTCCTGACGCCAAGAACTGGATAGTTTTTCCGAAGTTCATCGAACAACTCGTTTTCCAAAGATCTTTTTATTTCGTCATCTTCGACCCGATACGTATCGATCTTGTCATCCACAAACAAAATGACTCCATCCATAATTACTCTGCCTCGCTAAATTGGATGAGGAAATTGGCGCCCGGCAGAACCTTTGAAGCCTCAGTAGTTATCAAAGAGACTTGGGCATTAATACGTCCCAACAACTCTCTGGCGATGTAAAGTCCAAGTCCACGTCCGCTTTCGGCTTTAGTGGAGTAGAACTCCGTGAAAATAATTTCCGACAGGTCGCTATTAATCCCTTTGGCGTTGTCCGCAACGATTACTTGATTCTTTGCTGCGTCTATCCTGACAATGATTTCTCGGCGGCCAGATTTTTGCTTCAGCCAGTAAATCGCGTTGTCTATTAAGTTGATGAAAACCTGTAACAGCAGTCCCAAGTTGGTTCGAACAACAATGTCATCCGACCCTTCTATTTTGAACCGAATATCAAACTGAAATTCTCGCCTATAGTATCGCTCGATTCGTTCCAACATTTGTCTAACACTTATGTCCTTTGTCTCTTTGCGAGCTTCTCTAAAAAGAGGCTGAAGGATTTGGAGTTCTTGGTATAAGAGGTCCAGGTTTTCGGTTAGGTCCAAAAAAAACTGTTTGAGATTGGCGGCCGACAGCTTTCCTTTTTCAAATCTACTAATGATGTCGTTTGCGTTCCGAATCATATTCACTATCAACATGAAGATATCGTGTGATGACTTTTCAACCGCCAAGCCTAATCCAGCCAATTCCTCTGTAATAGACAATTTGTTTTTGTATTGATTAACCAATTCATTTGTAGCCCGGAAAAACGCTTTCCCGCTCTTAAGCGTTTCTTCTTCGTTACTCTTAGTCAACTGTCTCTGAAACCGCACAAATGATTCCGAAAATTTCTTATTAGCACTCGTAAATGCCTTTTCTTTCCGTATCTCATCTTTATGTTTGTCGATATCGACGAAATCCTTCATTACCTTTAACGAAGTTTGAATAAGGGCCACGAAATCATCAGAGGCGCCGTCGATGTTCATAAGCCCCTCTCTACTGGCGGCATCTCGCAAATGAGGGTTCTGTTGTTGGCTAATAAAGACGAAACCTAACAGGTCGTTATAACTAAAATAACGTCCAGCTCGATCTTCGGCTCGCAGTTTGCTGAGAAAAAGCCAGTCGATGCCTTTCTCTCCGTAAGGGTAGACTCGGGTAAAGTCTCTGTAGAGGTAGACTGAATTGTTTCTAACAAAGGATTTCTCAAGCTCAGTGAGTTCAAGCTGGTTCTTCCAGTCAAACGCATAAAAGAAGAACTCAAATGGACCAACCTCCGGCCGTCGTCTAACTCGCCAGTATTTATTCTTGCGATAAACACTCCCGTCAGCTTTTCTGACTCGGAGGGACCGCTCCTGCTTTTCATCGACAAACTCTAGGAATTGGTTACGAAACATCGGGAAGCCCCATAAATCGTGTGCAGAGGAATCAGTAACGTCAAACAAGTCAATCCTTCCCGAGAGCGACTTGTTCATATTATGTCGGTAGGTGTATGTAAGAATCCCCTTAGAATCTACTGTCCCGTGAAAGCTAAAGGGAGCGAGCTGAATGACATCCTCAAAGCTGGTTCGGGATTTAGGGAGTTCTTTACCGTCCCAATAAAGCTTAACGTCAAAGTCTCTAACGAGATTTCCCTTAAACGCTGGTATGGTTGGGGGAATCATTCTCTGGAAGGCAGTCTGCAGACGCTCCAAATCCTCTAGTTTCCATCTGTTTCGGGGATCGGAAATTCTTATCAGGGTTCCTTTGTCGCGTTCGCCCGTAATATGCTCCGGTGGACTATTCACCTTCCATTGATTCTCAATTTGATCGAGGAACTTTTCCGGGCTCTTGCCCTTATCAGCAAACTCGTCATCTTGGGCGTATTCCCGAAAGTTCAAAGTCAATTCAACCTCTGGCGTTTTGGTGGTTTTAGTAAAGATCTCCACAAAGTTCCCCAGCTTGTAGATTGCAAACCGCCCGACGCCCTTGTCCCCTTGCATCACTCGACCTTTGCGCGTAAATCGAAATTGTTTTGATTTCTTTTGATTTAACTTGTAGGGAGTGGCTGGTTTCATCCAGACATTAAGGATTGTGTCGAGAGTCATCCCATCCCCATTATCTTCGATTTCAATAATGGGTCGCTTTTCAAGTTCGTCAAAATTAGAGAAACGGACTGCTACTTCTGATGCGTCCGCGTCATAACAATTTTTTACCAGTTCAATGACGCCTACCCATTTACTCGTGATCAGCTGATCACCCAAGATGCTGATCAGGCGAGCATAGGGTCTAAACTTCTCGCTACCGTGCGTAAGGTTTTTGATTGATTTGGTATTTCGAACTGTCATGCGCAACCCGCTATCGCTATGTTTTGACAAAGCTCAATACGGATTCGATACGCATCCGTTTGTTCAGGTCGGACTTTTCTGCCGTACTTGGCGGCGGGAGGTAGCGGCGATTGGAGGGCAACTCTCTCTCATATGGCTTTAGGGTTAACAGACCTAGACGCTTAGCTGTGGCGGTTGCTACCACAGAGTTCTCGAGGTACACACCTTTCAGGCAAGAGTTGCCAATCACTAAAACAACTTTGCCTCCGGGCCTGAGCACCCTATTCATCTCAGACATCATTGCGAAGATATCAAGAACATACCGGCGAAATATTTGTAGCTGTCGCGCTGGCAAATGGTCCAACGAAGGAACGACCTCGGTTAGTTCGTCTGCCAAAGTCGAATCAGCATTCTTCGAGGCAGTTTTCTCACTACCTATATTGTTTGATCTGATTGCTCGAATTTCGGAAATCCTATAGCCCAGCCAGACCAACGTAAACTTATGTCCTCTTAGGTAGTCTATAGCGTTCAGGTACGGAGGCGACGTGAGGATAGTATCGACCGAGCAGTCAGAGACTGTGCGTAGATCGCGAGCATCTGCAATACCTACACGTACGTTCCCTGGCGGTGGTTGTTCTTCAATGCGGTTTGCCAAAAAGTTTACTGATTTTATGAATTCGGGGATCACCGAAAAATCGTTATTATTAACCCTCTTGTGGGGGCGGCTATGGGATATATCCCAAGCTAGGGAGGCTCCGCGTTTTTTCGTAATAATTATCCTACTTAAGGCGATCATCAGAGCATCGCCTATAGCCCCGCGGTGGTTTATAAGTAAACTGCTCAACCTGCGCAAATCGGATTTCTGCTGGAAGTCGAACCAATAATCGACGAACTCTGAAGTCTCCTGATCGTTGTCAATCCACGGCAAGTCGACCGCTTGCGGGTCAAGCTCAAACGCGTGACTTGCAATATTCGCCGCTTCATAGCGAAGGCGGGTTGTGCATATTGGTGTGGTCCAAACTCTTGTCATGAGAGCTGCTAAGGGATCTCGGTCAAATCCAATCGCTTGGAGGCCTTGTTCAGACGCAAATCGAAGAGCTACACCTGAGCCCGCCATCGGATCGAGGATCACAGATCCGCGGGGTAGCCCTGCAGTTTCGTTAAGGGCAATCTCAGGTGCCATGCGAGCCGGAAAAGGGTGGATTGGCTTGAGCACTTTTTTCCTTATGTTGCGAAGTCACTACACAACATGAACGATACGAGTGGCGTCTAAGCTCGCGAAGCTTTCGCTCGAGACCTAGGGGCGATGTGATCCCCCCACACCGCAATCGCGCTGTTAGTCACATTAATCCAATTTTGAATATCTATTTCAGCCGCGTATTGTCTTTCTAGAAGAAAATTAAAAAGACTGGTGTGTGAGCGCAATAAGTCTCCAATACGAGCGCGCCGAAGAACTTTTTGTTGGGATGAGGTCTGACGTTGAACCTCGCGACTGACTCTTCCAATTTCGGCTTGCAACTTATTTGACCGCTTAATAACTCCGGGATCGTTAATATTTGCGCAGGCATATGCAATAAGGCTCTTTAAATGATCTAAGCACCTTAATACATAAAGATCTTGATGATTAGTACCCACGTATCTCGCATAAATTGCATCCACCTTTTTGCCACTCTCTAAGTGCTGCATTTGCTTTAAAACGAGGTAGGTCCGCTTTTTCAACTCCTTTGTGCCATTTATGGCGAGTTTCAGCTTCATCCATGTTCTCCGTTAGTGCCCATAGGAGGACGAGGTGCCACGTCGTACAGACTCTGTAATAGGGTTGTCATCTCGTCGAAGTTCTCCAGCACAATGATGTCAGTCCTCAGCTTTCCCTTATATCTATCCAAAACTTCATTAACCTTGTCCTTGTGAAGCATTAGAAAACTCCTAGGCAAAGCCGAGAGGGTGGGCCATCCCTCTCTGAGCTTAAACGCAAGTCCTTCTGCAACATCCTCAAGATGCGGATCGCTACCACCATATCCGACAAATAGTGTTGAGTATTTGATGAATAGCGTATCCAACGCCATCGAAAACCCCGGATGCTGTCGCTTTATCCTAGTGTAATCATCCGCAGTGAAGACAAAATCGCCTACACCGACATTTCGCATACTTCCGTGGATATGTATAAGGGCTGGCCGTTCTTCGTATATTGCGGCCGCAATTTCCGCGGGGTCGTTAAAAGTGTAAGAGAAGAGCGCCAATGAAGCGAAGCCCTCCTCTCTCGCGGCACCTTCCAATAGGGTATCGTAGTTGGAAGTTAAGACAAAAGGGTAGTTAGTTTTTACAATTAAACGATGGTTGTCATTTGGATCTCCACTAAGTTCGTTTATTAGCCAATCAGTGAATACATCCTGAATTTTTGCTCCAGTGGTTCGTTGTACATTGGCCAATTCATCTTTCAACACAGACGCTACTCTCTCTGGATGGGACGATCGCTCGTGCGACGCCGCATCTAATAAACCTTGAAAACGATTCTCAGGAGGCAGAATCTGCTGAACCTCACGACAAAAATCGATAAATCTCTCAATCAAGTCGTCCCATAGAGGCAGATCAGACTTGTACGAGACACCGGCTCCGGCTAGAAGGATTAATCTACGGTTCTCAACCAAGGGAATCAGTTGCTTGGTTGCCTGGTCTAGGGTCAGCCTCATATTTCTCCTTTTTTTGTGCGGAGACGGATAGCCGAAACATAGATTGAATTGAGGTCAGCGGAGTCTTGAAGCGTTTTCATGCGCAGGTGTGGCGGCGACAATGAAATCTTAACGCTAAAGGAACGCGCACAGCGTGCCCAAGATGTAGTTACAGATCGCTTACGCACCGCAATATAGCACAAATATAGGAAAAAGCTCCGTTTTTTCCGGTTGGAGTTCTCGTTCGGGATTTCTTTTCAGGGGGTTCAAGGGTGGTTTATCTTACCCACACCTTTGAACTCAATCCTCAGTCTAGAGAGATCAAGTTATGAAACCCCGGAAGTCTAAAGCTAAAACAACTCGAGCTAAAAAGACTCAAACCACAAAGACTCAAGACACAAAGACTCGAGCCAGGAAGCCTCAACCAAGGAAGGCGCAACCAAAAAAGCCTCAACCTAGGAAGGCTCAAGCCAGCAAGTCCCGGAAGCGTCCATCGTCAGTAGAAAAAGTCACGCTTGGTCAAACGGATATCAACAAGAGTGACCTGCGGCGTCTGCAACTCGCGTGGCAGCAAAAACATCTGGTTCTCTTCCTGGGCGCCGGCATTTCGATACCTTACGGGATCCCGAGCTGGAAAGATCTCGTGCTCGAGTTACTGTTTGAACAAGCAGCTCACACGAGGCGGCTGGGCTCCGTTTGGCCACACTACCGCCGCGCTTTAGCGGCATGGATGACCGATTACTTTGAATATAACCCGCTCGTTCTCGCGCGCATGGTCGAACGCGATACGCGAAAGCGGTCTCAGAAAAAAGGCGCCGCGAAAACGGATGGCGAAGAGATCTTCCTTGAGAAACTGCGCGCGCACATTTACCGCGATCACCGACCACCCAGAGGCAGACGCACCACGCTTCATGCCATCGGCAATTTGATTCAGCGCAGTAGGGGCCACATTAAATGCGCTATCTCTTTTAATTTCGATGACCTGCTCGAGCAGGAACTAGCATCCCGCAGGATTCCCACCCTCTCCATTTCCGACGGTATCCGGCAACACTCGGGAGATTTTCGAATCATCCACCCGCACGGTTTTGTGCCGAAGGAAGGACCAATCGTTCGCGGGCGGCTGGTCTTCACTGAAGACGATTATCACAGACTTACGGAGACGGTTTTTCATTGGGGCTTGTCAGAAATAGTAGGTGAGCTGCGCCAAAGCACCGTGCTGTTCCTCGGACTCTCGATGTCAGACCCGAGCTTGCGGCGTTTGCTCGATGCCAGCAAGAACAGCGACATACCTCCTCACTGGCAGGTTCAGCGTCGGCATCAAGTCCGCGATCATGAAGAAGCTGCGGTAATCAACGATATTGAGAACCGCGCACGTCGTTGGGGAGGAATCCTTGGCTACGACGAACAAAAGAATCAGCCTCAACTTGCTGACGCGCTGCACGCAGCGTTGAAACAAGCGGACACGTATGATCGGCAATTGTTTGAGACGATGGGTGTAAAAACGATTTGGGTGAACTCTTTTGATGACATACCACTGTTGTTGGACCGCATACCTGGGTGAATAGTTAATGGTAAATCGTAAATGGACCGGAACGAAAAGTGTTGAGCTCGACTTAAATAAAGTAATTGGAAACGACCAAGTGGCTTTCATCTGTTGCATTCTCTTAACTTCACGTATGATTCGCCGCGCCGGTTCAATGAGGCAGAAATAACATGAGCGATCGTAAATACAATCAACGCGGCTATATGCAAAATGATCGTGAGTCGCCGCGATCGAAAACGCAATCAAGGCCGCAAAAGCCGCAGGAGCGAGAGGGGCCGCGCTCACCACGCATGATGGCATTCGGCGAGTCGTCGAAGTGCGCAGCGTGCGGAGAAAAAACTCCAACTACCATCAACTTCGAGAGCTCTTGTTTAAAGTGTAAGGCTGACCTCCACAGCTGCCGCCAGTGCACACATTTTGATCCGGGTGCGCGCTTGGAATGTAGTAAGACGATCCCCGCACGAATTGTTAACAAGCATGGGCGCAACACCTGCGAACTGTTCGCGACTCGAGTTGTCGTTGAGCGCCAAACTTCGTCAGGCCCGCCGACGAATGCTCGTGACGCGTTCGCAAAGTTGTTTAAGAAGTGAAGTTTTCGGCTTGGTTTTTCTGAGGTAAGGCCCATGTTTTCACCTGGAAGATTGTGAAGGTAGCGGCCAAGTCTGGTTTCTGTGAACGTTGACGCTTCCTTCCGAACCAAAAAGGTTGGTCGCCTCAAGCCCTCCCCTAACCCCTCCCAAAGGGAGGGGAATAGAAGAGGGGAACTGGCTAATAGAGGAGCAGACTGACTAATACACTTTGCGGTGCTGAACCTTTGCCTTGGTTGCTAAGCCAAATCGCGGTTCGACCTGGCCGTCGCCTGATACCAACGCCGCCACATAATCACCCACCGCTGGTCCATGCTTGAATCCGTGTCCTGACCCTCCACCGACCAGCCACACATTTTCAAAAGCTGGATGCCGATCGATTAAAAAGTCGCCGTTTGAAGTGTTTTCATACTGACAGACGCGCGTCTCAGTCACTACGGCATCCGCTAACGCCGGCAGGCGATGGGCCAGATAGGCGCGAACAGCTGTCAGATTCGCGGGAGATACGATGCGATCGCCAGTGTCAGGATCAAACCGTGGTCCATGTGCGTCGATCGCAACCTTGAACCCGCGGTGGTCAAGACTTGGAATGCCATAGACGAGATCGTTAAAGTCGATCCATGCCGGCATCCTTTCCGGTCCGAGTTGATCTGAGACTTTGCCTGAAGGCACGCCGAAGAAGAAGACCTCCTGCCGGGTGACGTGAATCAACTGGCCCAGGAGCGTAGGGAAGACCTTTGGCAACCATGGTCCACAGGCGAAAACGAATTGCTTAGCAAAGATTTCTCGGCCGGAAAAAGTCTTGATCGATTGCGGATTGCTGACTGCGGATTGCGGATTTAACTCCCTATCAGGTGAGACGACTGCCTCATCCAGATAAACAACGCCGGCCTTCAGCGCTTCGGCGACGACAGCCTGGACTGCCTGGCGCGCCATCAAAACACCGCTATCCGGTTCCAGGATCCCCCAACTAACCGAACCCAGTTCGAGCTGTGGATAACGCTTTGAGAGTTCAGCACGATCGAGCTTTTCATGCCGCACCCCGCACTGCTCGAGCGTTGCCAACGTCGCCTCGCAATATGAGTCAGCCTCATGCGCCAACCACAGGATTCCCGTGGGTTGAAAGAGTCGGGGAGATATTCCAGTGGGACCGAATTGGTCGAACAGTTCGTGCCAGAGCCGAAGCGAGCGTTGGGCCATCTGCGTGTAAATCTGATCCGGCCCGTATCCCATCCGAATCATGCGCGACTCGCCGCCTGAACTTGCCAGGCTATTCCCGGGTCCGTGTGCGTCTATCAGAAGGACTTCGGCGCCCCGGCGCCGGAGCAGGTGAGCAGTCCACGCGCCAAAGACTCCTGCGCCGACGACCGCGACATCGAAGGTTTTATTTTTAGACACGGCGGAAATTGGCTTTGCCTCTAAATTAATTCAACACGTTTCGTGTTATTTCGTGTTTCGTGCAATTCGTGGATCGTTCTCATGCTGGCCTAAAAAGCATCCACGAAATGCACGAAATACACGAATAACACGAAATAAGTCGAATCGTCCCCTAGTTCGACTTCCGACCTGCGCCACAACAGAACCCACCCGCTACCGCAGGTGGTACTGACCTCATGCCAAGCCCCAGTCGAGATTCTGGGAACCTTTTGCTTTTCAGGGCGTTTGAGATGACTGAAATTCGATTTTGGTCAGAAGTCAGGGTCGGCAGACCGCAAACGGCGGAGCGAACCGCAAAAAACCTAAGAAAATGGCCGCAATTTTAACGAAAAGGGCTGCGAGAGATTCGGCCACGATTAAAGACTCAATCCTGGACGCCACGGACCGGCTACTCGCTCGATACGGTTATCGGAAGATGACGGTTGAGGATATTGCCTTGGAAGCTGGTATCGGGAAGGGCACCATCTACCTTCACTTCAGCAGCAAAGAAGACGTGGTTCTCTCTCACATCGATCGGATTATTGAACGTTTGAAAGACCGTTTGCGAGAGATCGCCGATACCGACATAACCGCAACGGTTCGACTGCGCTCAATGCTTATGACGCGCGTGTTGCTTCGTTTTGACAGCGTTCAGCATTACACGCAGAGCCTGAACGATCTGCTCGCGGCGTTGCGCCCGGGATTACTCGCGCGCCGTGCGCAATACTTTGAAGCGGAGGCAGAAATCTTTGCCGAAGTGCTGCTTAGTGGACGCCAGTCCGGAGAGTTTAGCTTCGACAACGAAAACGTCACAGCGCGAGCACTCTTAGAGGCGACGAATGGGTTGTTGCCATACAGTTTAAGTGCGAGCGAATTAGGTGAACGCCGAGAAGTTGAGCAGCGAGTGTCCGCTGTTGCTGATCTCATGCTGCGTGGGGTGATCAGTAGGAAGTAATCATTTTCCATTATTTTCCATATATCATTTCACATTTCATATTTGTCATTGTGGTTCAAACAAGTTCGTGTGATTCGTGGTCGATTTTAACGAACAGATAAAGACGATCCACGAAAAACACGAATTACACGAAATAAGAACAAGAAACTAGAAACACGAAACTCGAAACTTTTTAAAAGGGAGAAGTATCAATGTTTGAAGTAATAGCCTCCAAGCTGATGATCCGTCTGGCGGTGCTTTGTTTAATTACGCTTTCAGTTGCGTCGGTTGGTTTTGCGCAGCCGGAACAACCTGATCTCACTATCGACGCCGCGACGCGGACGCAGGTGATCGATGGGATTCTAAAACGGCTTAATGACTCGTATGTATTTCCCGAAGTGGCGAAGAAGATGGAAGCGTCCATCCGCGAACGGGTAGTTAAGAAGGAATACGATCAGATTACGAGCGCCAAGCAGTTTGCGATGACGCTGACGAAAGATCTGCAAGCGGTCAGCAACGACAAACACCTGCGTGTGCGCTATTCCCACCAGGCGATTCCCGAGCGTGGACCACGGCGCGAGCCCACCGCAGCCGAGCGTGAACAAAGACAGCGCGACTTAACCTGGATGAACCACGGATTCACCAAGGTTGAGCGTCTGCGCGGCAACATCGGCTATCTCGAGTTCCTAAACTTCGCGGATGAAGAGCTTGGCGCAGAGACTGTTGCTTCGGCAATGAACTTTGTTAACGGCACTGACGCGCTGATCATCGATCTGAGAATGAACGGCGGCGGAAACCCTGCGATGGTGGCCCTGATTTGTTCTTACTTGTTTGGTCCCGAACCGGTCCATCTCAACGATCTCTACTGGCGGGAAGGAAACCGCACGGACGAGTTCTGGACCAGGAAAGAGGTGGCCGGCAAACGTTACCTCAACAAAGACGTCTATGTGCTGACCAGTAAGCGGACCTTCTCAGGCGCGGAAGAATTCACTTACAACCTGAAGAACCTCAAGAGCGCGACTATCATTGGTGAGACGACCGGCGGCGGTGCACATCCCGGCGGCGGCTTCCGCATTAGTGAGCACTTCGGAATGTTTGTGCCGACCGGACGCGCGATTAGTCCGATTACCAAGACTAATTGGGAAGGCACGGGCGTAACGCCTGACATCAGTGTCCCGGCAGATCAAGCCCTGTTGGTTGCTCGCGTGATGGCGCTCAAGAAATCGTTAACGACGCTGTCGCAGCCTGACTTTAAAGCAGGTGTGGAAGATGAGATTCAGAAGCTCGAGAAAGAGCTGGCGGCGCTCAAGGCAGTAGGCAGTAAGCAGTAGGCAGAAGGCAGAAGGCAGAAGGCAGAAGGCAGAAGGCAGAAGGCAGTAAGCAGTTGGCAGAAGTTGTTTCGTGTTATTCGTGGATCGTTCTCTCTCCGCTTTAAAAATGATCCACGAATTAACACGAAACACACGAAACATACGAAACACATGAAGTAATAAAATCCGCTATTCCCTCCACCAAGCTATCCTTCCCAAACTGAGAGAGCGTTTGCTTGCCTCTTATTCCCCTCCCAGTGGGAGGGGTTAGGGGAGGGTCTGGACGAAGCACCTCCTCTTGTTTTTGGAGGAAGCGTCAACGTTTGCATTCGGCAGTAGTTCTGCAGTATGAAGACGCGACTTAACCAGCGTTGACGCTACCTTCAAATTACAAATTTTGTTTGTTCCTAGGCTAAGCGCAAATACCTTTTTGTTTTGGAGGAAGCGTCAGCGTTTGCATTCGCGGTAGTTCTGCAGTAAGAAGGCCCGACCTAACCAACGTTGACGCTACCTTCAAATTACAAATTTTGTTTGCTCGTAGGCTGAGCGCTAATACCTTTTTTTGTTTTTGGAGGAAGCGTCGACGTTTGCATCCACAATTAGTTCTGCGGTAAGAAGGCCCGACCCAACCAGCGTTGACGCTACCTTCAGATTACAAATTTTGTTTGCTCGTAGGCTGAGCGCAAATACCTTTTTTTGTTTTTGGAGGAAGCGTCGACGTTTGCATCCACAATTAGTTCTGCGGTAAGAAGGCCCGACCTAACCAGCGTTGACGCTACCTTCAAATTACAAATCTTGTTTGTTCGTAGGCTGAGCGCAAATACCTTTTTTTGTTTTTGGAGGAAGCGTCGACGTTTGCATCCACAATTAGTTCTGCGGTAAGAAGGCCCGACCTAACCAGCGTTGACGCTACCTTCAAATTACAAATTTTGTTTGTTCGTAGGCCCTCCCCTAACCCCTCCCAACGGGAGGGGAAATGCAAAGGCAATCCACGAGTACACGAACACACGAATTACACGAAACAAGTCAACTTGCGAATTCAATGGAGACAAACTTCATGACTAGAAGAAGCCACTCACTGCGAAGCGTAATGGTTACATCCACATGGTTGTTAACTGCGTTGTGCCTGCTCGTCGTTTTCAGCGCTCCGTCGTTTGCACAAACTAAAGCACGTTCACGCGACCTGGGCATTCCATTCGCCGGCACGCCGGGAACCAACAACGCGATCACTGACGTAGCAGGCGTCGAGGTGGGTCACACCACTTTGATTTCGGGAAATGGAAGGTTGGTGGTTGGGAAAGGTCCGGTGCGCACAGGGGTCACGGCAATCCTTCCGCGTGGAAAGAAATCCTTTGATCCGGTATTTGCCGCCTGGTTTCCTTTGAATGGAAACGGAGAAATGACTGGCACGACGTGGATCAAAGAATCGGGATTTCTTGAAGGACCGATCCTGATAACAAACACTCACAGCGTTGGCGTCGTGCGCGACGCGACGATCGATTGGGAGATCAAGAACGGTCGCAAGTTCCTTTTCACCTATCCGATCGTTGCTGAAACTTACGATGGCGTTATGAACGACATCAACGGGTTTCACGTCAAACCGCAGCACGTCTTCGCAGCGCTCGACGGCGCGAAAGGAGGGCGTGTCACCGAAGGGAATGTGGGGGGCGGCACCGGCATGCTATGCAATGGTTTCAAAGGTGGGATTGGAACCTCTTCACGCGTGCTGACTAAAGAACTTGGTAGTTATACGGTAGGCGTGCTGGTCCAATGCAACTACGGTGCTCGCCGTGGTTTGCAAATCGCCGGTGTGCCGGTGGGCACGGAATTTCCACAACCAATGGTTTGTGCGGCAGGTGAGCCTCCTTCTCAAGAGTGGTTCCGGGAAATGCCGCGCTGTGAACAAGCAGGCGCCTTCGTGGATAGGCCACACCCCGAGCTGGGATCAATCATCATCGTAGTCGCCACCGATGCGCCGCTTATGCCCCATCAACTGGATCGTTTGGTAAAGCGCGCCGCACTTGGACTTGGCCGTGAAGGAAGTATTGCCAGCAATTCTTCGGGCGACATCTTCGTTGCCTTCTCGACCGCCAATCCAGGCGCAGCCAGCGATAAGGGAACCATCGCTCTCACAATGCTTCCGAACGAACGTATCGATCCGCTTTTCCTTGCTACCGTTCAGGCAACTGAAGAGGCAGTGACGAACGCAATGTTGGCCGCGGAAACGATAACGGGAGCGGATGACGTGCGGGCGTATGCGATACCACACGATCGCCTGAAGGAAATCATGAAGAAGTACAACCGGTTAGGCACGCCTGCTCGTTAGGCGGCAGGAGCAGGAGCAGGAGCAGGGGCAGGAGCAGGAGCAGGAGTCGTTTTCCTGCGGTCTGCCGTCTGCTCCTGCTGTCTGCCGTCTGCCCTCAGGTGTCCGCTAACTATTGCCTAATTTTAAAAATCCGGGATCGAGTGACCATGGATCGAGCTTTGTCAGGTTCGGTCGCTTCAAGAAAAGCTTCCGTTATTTCGTTGCGGTCCTTTTCTGAACGCCGTGCGCGATCGGCAGCGAACGCCGGCCCAATCTTGTCAGCGGCGGCCATAGTCGGTGTGGCAATCCAGACGAAGTGAGTCCAATCCCCGTCGGTCTTGACCTCTTCCTGTGCCAGACCATAGGCCAAAACGGTGCCGTCGGCGACCAGCCGGTCGAACACGGGTTTGTTGTACCTCTCCCACGTGCGCCGGTAGTCCGCTCCTTTTCCAGGTCGGGCTTTTACAAAGTTATAGCGGATATATGGCAGTACTCCGGCTTTCGGCGGTGGCCCATAACCGGCGACGAGATCGCGTATCAACCAATCGCGCGTTTTGCTGCCATCAAACACAGCGCGGCTTCGTTCGGCGGTGGTCATCGCCGGTCGCTGTCTACCGCGCGCAGCTACGGCTTCGTCGGCGGCAAGCTTCGCCAACCGGGCTTCCATAGCGGTCAAAACTTTTTCCACGCCTTCCCAGTTTGCCACGCTAAACCAGATGAGATGTGTGGTGCCGCCGGGATAGCGCAGGATCGGGGTCTCCATGCCCCAGGCCATCACGACGCCTTCCGCCATCAGCTTGTCGCGGACTGGCGCTCCGACTGTGTTGATTAAAGTGTTCAGTTCATTTTCCTTGCCCGGGAAAACTGTGTAGTCGTAGTAGAAGGTAAGTGGTCCAGGAGTAGGTGCTGGCTGCTGAGCTACTGCTGCCGAACAGAGTAAGAGAATCGTTAGGGAGACAAGAATCAATTTGCGCATTTTTTCTCCTATGGGCCGGCCGGTACCGGTTTGATTGGGGGTTAGAAGACTTAGTTAGATATCTGGGCGACCGCTTGTGAATTGTTGGGAAAGCTTTCGACCGAGGTCCGTCAGGTCGTCAAGACATCCGACTGGCGCGGGTCTCGGATGCGAGGTTGGAAATCTGCAAGACTGAAAATCGAGCAGGGTTTTAGTCGATATCGAGTTTGTAGTCAAGAGCCCTGAGGCAGGAAGCAGGAGGCAGGGGCAGGAGGCAGGACCGGAGTTGACAGTGTTCAGAGTACAACCTTCAGGTTGCATGGCTGCGTTGCCGAGCAAGCTAAAGCTTGTACTCTGAACACTGTCAACTCCGGTCCTGCCTCCTGCTCCTGCCGCTTGTCAGTCAACGGCTCCGAATTACGAACCAACACATGCGTTCTTTAAATGATATATGGAAAATTATGGAAAATCTGAAATGATATATGGGAAATCTTTAAGGCCTCGTTCGACGATTCTCCAGTTTCCGCGCGACATCGCGTTCGAGCATGACGAGTTGGACCAGGAAGTTAGTCAGGCAGTAAGCGCTCACGGTGATGCCGAGGCCAACGACTCCGTATCTCAGAAACATGACGATCTTGAAAGGCAGGTAGATCGTGTAAACGATCGCCGACACCTTAGCCGGAGTTTTTGTGTTTCCTGCAGCGTAGAAAGCTGCCGAGACTATCTGGCCTAACACGACCCCGCCAAATAATCCCCCAAGAGCGATCATAATCAGCCACAGCGAGTAAACGTTTTCCCGGGTAACTCCCGCGTGGCCGATGGCAAAGCTCAGAATGCGCTCGCCGAAGATCAACAGCACAACACCCGCGCAGGCGAGGCAGGCGATCAGCAGCAGACGTTTGCGGTAAGTGTGCCGGTAGGCCCGCCAATCGCCGCCCGCCTCTACTGCCAGCTTTGGAATAAGCGGAGAGACAAGGGTCTTCATCGTTACCAGACTAACGTTCGCGTAGATCTGCTGGGCCACTGAAAAGAGCGAGAGACTCCCCGCACCGTTCATCGAGGAGAGGAAACGATCGAGCAGCGGCTCCGTCCTTTGGTAAGCCTGACCAGGAAGCAACGGTTTCAATAGTCGACGTGCGTCGGTCACGGTGGGTGAGTGGAACACCGGCCGGCGCCAGCGTCCGAGTGCCGGCAGAAGGAAGATGAGCTTCAGGATGTTGTGAAAGACTATGCTGAGGGCTGCGATGACTATGCCGAAGCGGGGCAATGCGAAAACCAGAAAGAGCAGCCCGGCCATATTCGCGATTAAAGCGGAGAGCTCCACCCAGACAAACCGTCGCAGCGCATGATGTACCGCCGCAAGTGTGACGATGGCGGCATTGAGCACCATGCTGACTATCTGAATCCTCGTTAACGCAATAGTTAGATTCTTGCCCTCGCCGGAAAAGCCTGGTACGAGCAATGGCACCCATAGATCTGCCAGCGCGAACAGCGGCACTGCAACGAGGAGCGATATCCCTGTAATCAGTTGAAAGAGAGCCCAGCCGTCCTGGCGCAACTGCTGCTGATTTTTTGTCGCGAGCAGCGGCACAAGTACCGGCACCAAAGTCGCGCTCAACAAACCAAACGCGAGTTGCGGAAGTGCTGAGGAAGCGAAGAAGGCATCGCTTCGGAAGTTGATTCCAGTGCGGGTGACTATGTACCACGCTGACAAAACTGCCAGCGACGCATTGCAGAAGGCGAGCGCCGCGAGGTTGACGCCCTGCCGGAAAACAAAGGAGCCATGCCATGCACGCCGTGCCCACGGCAACGAGTCGTTCGTCGTCTCGTAGCCCACTAATTTCCGCTCGATCTCCATCCGATCTTCCACCACTACTCTAACTCCGCAACAACGGTCGGCTCATCGATCAGAGTTACAGCCAGCGTAACTCTGGAGACGCCTCGCAGATCCAGACCCTTCCACTCTGCGAAATATCCGGATCTTGCTACTACCTTCAGATCCCACAGAGCCGGCGCCTTGTTTGAAACGAAACGAATTTCGACAGTGGCGCCATCGGTCAGGATATCTGTCCCGAGGACGTTTTCCTCCCAGCCGCTGGAGTCGCCCGGCGAAAGATAGACAGAGCGAAGGTCAGTACCGGTGAAGTTAACGAGATCAAAACCTGCACCGGCGGGTGAGCTGGCCGTCGCATTTCCCTGCGCGGTTGAACTCTCTCCGGATGACGTTCCACTAATGTGGGTGCGCGACGAGCAGGAAATAGCCAACAGGCATGCAATTATGGCGACAGTCGTTTTCATTAACCTGTTCAGTTCTCCTGGACCACCGTCTCATCAGCCGGTAACGAAACCTGTGTTCGACGCGAGTCGAACCACATTCGAACGTAACCGCGAATCACTTCAAACCCTTTCACCCCCAGGATGATCAAAAGCACCCAGAACACGTACCGAAACCTGTAGATCGCACCGACGTTGGGAACGACCAACCCGAGTAACGTCACGCCTAAGATACTGATCGACAATAACAACGCCGCCGCCAGTCTGTGCGGCGGACACACAAGTGCGAACAACGCCAGCAGTCCAATCACATACATAATCAGAGTCTCTACGCCCGACAGTAACTTTCCGGCGCTTCCCACGCGTTGCCCTTTAACTAACCACATGGTTGGGAAAGGCGCACAGCACCCGACCACAAAGGCCCGGGGCACGTAAGAAAGTAGACCGTTCAGATTTCTTATCCTGACACCGGTGTCGATGGCTGATCCCGACTTTGAGTAATTCGCCGCAAATCTGTCGCGGACGCTACCAATCCTTAGGGCCATCCGGTGACTTCGGTCCGAGAGTTTACCGGTGTAAGTAGTGGGTGATCCTTCATAGTTGATCCGGGGCAGATAGGATGCAGCCGACCGCACTTTAATGCCTCGGGTTGCTCCTGCCTTGGCCTCGCCCGCCTCAATTGCAGGGTGGTGTTTGAACTTCTGACTGGCGCCTATGGTTTGAGAGGTTATGAGGAGCGCCCCCGCAACCAAAAGGAACAACGGGCCCACCATGTTCCAGTAGAGCGGCCGTCTTTCGATGAGCTGACGGACTACGAGCAGAACGAATCCGAACAGCACCACGCCGAGAATTACAATTGCGAAGGAAGATCGCACAAAGATGAGTAGCGATATGACGAACAGTGTAATTGCCCCGGTGACAATCGCTCGCCTGGGGCTGTAAGTTCTGGTCAACCACGTGGTCACACAAAGGACGAGCGCGAGAGCCGCGGCGATGAAGAGTGTATCTTTAAGAAGCTGCAGACTGTGCAGTAGCAGGGTGGGCCACAGCGCGACGACGGCGGCGGCGAGTAGGCCAATGCGGGCGTTGCCGATCTCCTGACCTAAAGCAAGGGTAAGACCGATGACCAGGAGGTAACAAAGAAGGTTGAATGGCTCCGCAGTCAGTGGGCCGTAACCAATCAAAGGCCCAAACACCGTGAACAAGATCGAGACCAGCTTTACGTGTACGAATTCGGGTATGTTCGCCCATGCGGCGACACCATCCCGCCGTAACACTAACGAAAGTTGCTTCGCATCACGTTGGTATTCGTAAGTGTCGAAGGCAAACGATGGAATGATGCCATCGCGATCGATAAAGCCAGGCGCGAGTTGCATTCGGCCGGCGCCAAACAGTCCCAACGCGAGCGTTACATGCAGGACGGCTGCCGCTAGAAGCAGTCGCCGACCCGCCGAGGAGAAGAATGGCAACCGTGCCCAAAGCCTTTGCCTCGCTGTAACCAGGCTATTCGATTTCACTTCTGTATTAGTGCTCTTCCGGCGCAAAACAAAATAATGGCCTTACCTGAGAGTCGAAGTCAGCGAACCGTTCGACGCCTTTAATGACGCCTTTAATATTGATAGGTCGCCCGCGCTTCGGCGCGCGCTCGGACGAACTCTATGAAGTCCTTTGTGATTGTGTCGTTCGCGCCGGCTGGGCCTGTCGACGCTGAGGCGAGTGCCGCTACCAATGCGCGTCCCTCGAGGTGAACTTCGGTAAAGATCACCTTCGCTTCGGAGTGCGCAGCTACCCGCATTAAAGCCGGCGAAACAATAACACGCCCGTTGACGGTAGTGAATTCGAGCGTTCGCTCGCCATGGTGTTCCGCCCTGTCGGGCATTGCACAAACCATTTCCCCGCGACGCAGAGCGTTCATGATTTTCACAAGGAAGGTGCGCGACGGCTGCAGAGTTCGCGCCGTTAAGCTCGTTCCACTTATGCGCATGTTAGGGTCTGGGGTAACCACAACGGGATTCAGACCGCGATCGTGAAAGAGTCGAACCATTAACACGGTGAGCGCCGCATGGGGTCCCATGACGAGCACGCCTTTGCCTGAGTCCAGCGCGCGGTCAAGCTCGTCAGATCCTCGCAGCTTAATTGGTATGTGGAATTTCGTGCCGTTCTTCGATAAAGCGTTCAGCACAAAATGGAGGGCAATCTCTCGCGAGTTATCAAAGCCTTTCAAACGCTGCTCCCGGTATTCGTTCGTCAACCTGAATAACGGAAGCGAAGCACCGGCGATGAGCATTGAAGCGCCAAAACGCCATCTCTGTGGCACTAGACGCATTCCGGTCGCAAAACTAAACTCAGCCGCGTTGAGAAAGGTCTCTCGACGACTCGAAGCATTGTCTACTTCTTGCACCAACTCCGGCCCGCCTCCGCTCCGAACCAACCACTTCGTGTGGTTCGTGAATTTCGTGGATCGTTTCCGTCACAATAGTAATATGATCCACGAACTACACGAATAACACGAAGTAACACGAAAATAGGTGTTTGACCTTGACATTGGGATAGCTTAACGCTGGCGTCCTATAGCCCGCGACCTTAACGCCGTATCACCCACGAATGATTTGGCCTCGGCTATTTCGGGCCGGGACTGATCGGCCTGTCGCGTCAGGGCGAGCAGCTTTGCGTAGTAGGCTTTCGCTTTCCTTTGATCCATGGCCAGGCGTGCGGCTCGGGCCGCGCCGTACAACCCATTGAATCTGTTAGGTGCGCTGCGTAACGATGTTTCGAACTCCTGCAATGCCGCCCCGGGCTGCTTCATCTCCAGCAACAATTCCCCGACTTGCTCACGGGCGGGAAGAATCGCGCCGGGCGTGACGGGATGTTTGTCAGTCGCGTCATCCAAGTCTGCCGCCGAGCGCATTATGCGAAGCGCCTCTTCATGTTTGCCTTGTGAGTATGCCAGCCACGCGGACGCCATCTGTAGTTGAATCTCAACCTGTTTGGCCCAGTCGTATCCTTCTTTGACCTTACCAAGCTCGCGTTGAATCTCGCTCAGCTGCTCGACTTCCTTACTCGCGGCATCGCTGTCACCCATTCGCGCTGCTCCCACCGCGCGCGCAAGACGAATATGAGCTTCCGCCCAACGGAAGTTTTCCCAGGGAAACGCCGTCATCCCACCGGGACGCACAGGCAACTTTGCAGCTTCGCTCCATTGTCTCCGTTCCAAAGCGTAACGAGCGGGAATAGCGGAGAAAGCGTACGCGACTTTGAAGTTTGGTGGATCGACTCGCCGAATTCTGTACAGCTCATCGATCACGCGCAGCGCGTGTTTGTCTTGGGCACTTTGCAGATAGGCGTACGCCAGGTAATCCATCGCGTGGAGTTGTTCATCCCACGCGTCCGGCAATTTGTTTCTGGCTGCGTGGGCCCTCGCGGATGAATGCGCATCAAGGTTTGAACTTATTGCCTCCTGCCAGAGACCGAGGCGCGTGAATATGTGGGAAGGCATGTGCTGCGCGTGCGCAGACGCGGGCGCAATCTTCGCGTAGCTGCGCGCAGCCGGCAGCGCCATATGTGCGAGTACTGGATAGTCGTAACTATGGATCAGGTAATGGCTGACACCGGGGTGTCGCGGTTGGTGTCGCAGAACAGTGTTCAGTATCCGGGCCGCTTGCTTTTCATTCGGGTAAGTCTTGTCATTAACAATCATGCCCTTGGCAATTAGAGCGAGTGAATAGAAGACACCAGCTTCCTGATCTGACGGATAACGTTGGTGAAGACGTGCCATCGCGTCCACATACGCCAGGACTCGTGTTCGGTGGTCCAACTTACCAGCGTCTTTATAAAACTCGGACATCGCCGAAATGTAGCCCTGCTCGCGGGGCGTGTGCCCGCCAATGGTCCTGGCTTTTTCTATGGCGGCCGCTCCTTTTTGTAATTCCGCAGGGAGAGGTGGCGCCCACAACGGATGATAGTTACTCATCGCGATACCCCAGTAAGCCATCCCACAGCGAGGATCGACGTCGGCCACTTCAGCAAATGTCTTCTCAGCTTCTTCGTACTCGAACGAGTGAAGCCACGCGACGCCCCGATTAAATTTCTGTTTAGCCGCCCCGGTACATGAAATCGGAAAATTGACTCGGCCCAAGTCTCCTGAGTGCTCGTGTTGATGCGCGTGTGGTTCCTGTGCGAGCACAGGAGAACAAACGAGGAGGACTGCGGTTAGGATGAAGAGAAGTTTGCTTTTCATTGTTCTATCTCCGGCAAAGGGAAAAGAATTGGGCGACTGGATAACATAGACCTGGAGATTGTTTATTACGGGTAGTTTGTAATGCTGTTAAGAGTTTGTCCAGACGGATGAATCCGATCCACGAATTACACGAATTACACGAAGTACACGAAATGACGCTAAACCTCGATTATGGCTTGTTCGCATCCCCGGACTTCCTGGGTGGGTCGGTCGCGACTAATCGTACTAGTTCCGCGAGTGTCTCATCGCGTGTGCCCTTGCCGTTAAGGTAAGGTTTCCAGACCCTTTCTAGCGGTTGCTTGAACTGGTCCATACCACGTTGCCAAACCCCAAACTTTTCTGCATAGGGCACATAATCCGGTAAGCCCACACGAGCTACCACGCTTCGCACAGCCTCGCCCGCGGTGAAGAAAATTATCGAATGTGAGAAGCCTGTGGGAAAGTACTTGTTTAGTTTGATGGCTTGTTGACGCAGAACTTCGAAGACCGGCGTGTCCCACTGGTGCATGCCTTCGTGAAAGACAGTTTCCAAACCATACAACCCTTGTAGCCCGGCACTCTGACTGGAGACGACCAGCAGGTTTCCCTGCGTTGAATATGCTCCAGCCCAGTTGGAGTAGGCAGATACGTGTACGGGAAATCCCGTGGTGGGCCACTGCAACTGATAGGCGCGGGTTATGAACGCCAGCACATCGGCTCCATGGAGATTGACGAGCTGTTGAATGCTCTTATGCCAATTTCGGTTTGCTTCGTGATGTTTCTTCCACCACGCTTTCCGGTAAATTGGCGCGGCGCGTTGAAGTATCGACGCGACGGATGGATCGACGTCAGTTCCGGTTAGCGACTTTGCGTCAGCTGCACGGACAAGAGAGTTTGCTAAGGGCGGCATCATGGCATCGAAAACAACATCTTTCTTACTTAGACCACCCGCGTAAAACGTTACAGCTTCGCGCCAGATTTTCTGTTCGTCCGTAGTAAGTTTCTGTAAACCACTTTCCTGATCAGCGGGCGCGCCGGCTACTGCTTCACGAGCGGTATCTCTCTCTTTGTTCTCTGCGCGTCCCAACACGTAAAGGAAGTGATGCAGGTTGAGCCAAAACTCATCGGTGTGGAAAACGAAGATGGGGTTTGCGCGTTGTGCACCGGCAGAGAGCGACGTCGAGAAGATGATCGTGCTGACGATCAGACCTTGAAGAATGGTCTTCATGGTTAACTTATACCATCAGACGAGCGTGTTCCGAATCGAGTCAACCTTTTGGAGTGCGGCGGCCCGACGCCGCTTTGTTAGTTTTTTGTCCGTAACACTCCTTGCTGAAGAAGCGCACCGCAGCCGCTCAAACAAAACGCCGAAACAAGATTTTAGGAATCGACAAAACTAAAAAAAGCGGCGTCGGGCCGCCGCACTCCAAAGGGTTGCGTTATCCAAACAATTCGTCTGATGGAATCTTTTGGTTAGCCATTTTTGAATAGATCCTCCGAGACCACAATACCGCCCTGAATAGTATCTTGGGTTCTGCAGGATCTTACGGATACCGGGTTCGATGAGGAGACTTATTCGAATCGAAGCACCGCTTTGCATCGGTCGCGGGTTAGCCACCATTTCCGGAGACTTTTTGGTAAGACAGGTAAATAGCAAAAAGACGATCGGAGGCCGCCGGATCGCTGCGCGCCAGCAAAGTGATTACGTCGTCTCGTTCGTACAGTAGGGGCCGCAACTCCTGGCGCTGTGCGGGTGTAAAAATGGAAGCATCGTTGGAGTCGATCTGGCCACGAAGGTTTGTATAAAACTCGCTGGTGAGTTGTCGTGCCGGTTCGTACTCGTCTCGCTCAACTTTAATCAACGCAGAAGTGAGTGTGCTCTGAAGCTGGCCCAGGCGCACCTCACGCTGGGCGGCGTCGCGCTGTTCCATGGCATTGCCCGCCTTCAGCCACATTGGAACAAACCCGAGAAGGAAAAAACCCAGAGACAAGCCTACGTATAACGCGAGCCGTTTCCAGGGAATGTTGAGTTCTAAGAGTCGCTCCCGGAGAACGACGCTTGCTATGTCCGCGGAGTTCGCGGGGCTCGCGCCGCTCTTGCCGGGGCCGTGTTGTTCAACGGCTTTCATCACGCAAGCATGGTAGGTGCAGATGAACGCGAGCGAATCAGTGAAATCACAGCATCTTGTGAGTGTTTACCCTTACTCGCTGGCCGATCATGGTTGCTATACTTCCTTGAACGTTTTCAACAAGCTGGTCTTTCGCTGGAGGTTGACGGAGAGTCAGACATGGGCATTCGCGGCAAATTGTTACTGCTCGCGCTGGGAATCGCGGTGCCTCTGGTGGTATTCGGTGCGCTTGATCTTCGGAACATGTGGCAACTGAGCCGCGCGCAACTCGACGACTCTATCAAACAGCAAGTTGAATTTGCATCCGTCGTATTGGAGCGCTGGTTGGACGATCAGAAGAAAGCTCTTGATGCGACGGCGGCCCTGGCCGGCGAGAATGATCCGCGCTCCCCGGTTATCCGCGAGAACCTCGAAAGCGTGCTGGAAACCCGACGCTTTTGGCTTGATCTGCGAATTACAAACGCGACCGGCACGACCACAGTTTCCCAACCAGCTCGCAAAGAGCTTCTTCCTACAGCCCTCACTGATCACCTGGTGGCCGAAATGCGCGAGCGGAACTCGTGGGCGGTAGTCACAGACCGTACCGTGGATGAGGAACGCCCGATCGTCCTGATCGCTGTACCCATTGAGAAAAGTGGTGCCGTCATTGTGCGTATTGACGGTGCTGCACTTAATGAACTGTTTGACCGCATCGAGCTTTCTCCGCAAGTAGTGATCACCGTGCGAGATTCCGATGGCCATGTGCTTTATCGCCGGCGGGGATCGGAAGCACCAATGGAAGGTGACATGAATTGGTCGCCACTGTCGTCCGCCCTACGAGGCGAGCGAACCAGCGTTGTCGAGTTAATAAGTCCAATCGACGGGGTTAAACGTGTCTACGGAGTTGCCCGGATCAGGGACACTGGCTTAATAGCCATGATCGGAATACCCAGCTCGACTCTTTACGAACCGGCTCGAACGCGTCTCAACCGGTATGCGTTGGTCGGTTTCGTCGCCTTATTAATCGCCGTCGGCGCGGCACTGGTGATTGAACGCAGCATTGTATTCCCCGTGCGAAGGCTCCGCACAACTACGAAGCAACTTGGCGCCGGCGATCTGTCTGCGCGTGCGCCGGTCGCATCCGGCGGAGAGATTGGCGACCTGGCTAAAGCTTTTAATTCGATGGCTGAGCGAATTGCAGAGCGGGAAGAGCGTTTGACCGAGCTGGATCAATTGAAGTCAGAATTCGTGAGCAGCGTGTCGCATGAGCTCAAGACGCCGCTGACAACTATCAAGATACTTGCGCACCTGCTTCAGCAGAGCGGATTGAGGGACGAAGTAAGAGTCGACTACCTTAAGACTATTTCCATGGAGTGTGATCGACAGATCGACTTCGTTGGTAATTTGCTTGATCTTTCGCGGATCGAATCAGGCGGTTACAAACTTCGCAAAGCGCGAGTAGACGTGAGTAACTTGATCGCCTCATGTGCGGAGCTGGAGCGACACCGCGTCGAGTCATTCGGAATCAACCTGTCAACGGATGTCCCTGTTGGTTTACCGGCGGTCCAAGGTGATTTCGAAGCTCTTCGCAGAGTGCTTCGTGGCTTGATTGATAACGCGAGCAAGTACACGCCCGGTGGCGGACAAATTGTGATGTCAGCCCACATTGCGGGCGACCAGTTGGCAATTTCCGTAGAAGATAGTGGGCAGGGAATTCCATCCGCCGACATGCCACACGTTTTTGAAAAGTTTTATCGCGCTCGTCCGGAAAATCTTGATATTGACGAAAGCGTTGCTGGAACAGCGGCGCCGGGAGTCGGTTTAGGACTTTATCTCGCTCGGCACATTGTCAATCAATTAGATGGCAAGATCACAGTCGAGAGTAAACAGGGACGTGGAACGATCTTTACGGTGTTCCTGCCTCAGTGGACGGAAGGGGCCAAAGCGAAAGAGGAGAAAGCGGATGGCGAAGCGGTTGTTAGTAGTCGATGACGAGCCAAACCTTCTGCGCGCCGTTGCGGCCTGCCTCAAATCCGCGGGCTACGAAGTTAATACTGCTCGCAGTGGTCGAGAGGCTTTAGTGCAATTGGCGGAGGCTGTGCCTGACCTGTTAGTGAGTGATATCAGAATGCCGGGAATGGACGGTTATCAGCTCGCGAGACAATTGCGCGGTTCTCCGAGAACAGCATTGGTACCCATCGTATTTCTTACAGCTAAAGATGAAACCGCTGATCGTATTGAAGGCTTTCGCGCCGGGGTTGATGCATATCTGACTAAGCCATTCGAACCTGAAGAACTAATCGCCGTAGTAAGTGGAATTTTGAATCGCGTAGAACGGACGCACTCGCAAATTGCTCGGCTGGTAGGTTCCACGGAAGCGGACCCCACGGCCATGATTTTTCAGGACGAAGAACTCACCGAAGCTGAAGATCGGGTGGCTCTAGCTGTTTCTCGCGGTCTGTCAAATAAAGAGATCGCGGCGGAACTCGGCATCAGCGTGCGCACAGTCGAGAACCACATCAGCCACATTCTGGAAAAGAAAAACTTCAGCAACCGGGTTGAGATTGCAAGGTATGTCCTTGAGCATTCACGTTCCAGCTAGACACGCGCATTTCGTCCTGTTTTCGTGTTTCTTTGCTGGCTTTCCGGTTTCAAAATTCACTAATCCGGGAAAATACCGAAACAACGCAACCGCTAGGTGAAATCACTCATCTGTGAGTAGTTGCACGGTTCTCCGAACTGTTCCAATTTGCTAGGATGAAATACACCGATTGTTCCCGGCGAGTAGTTAGTAAATTTCTGCTTACGGTCAGCCCCGCCCTTTAAATACCCCTAAAAAGCGGAACGCACCGAAACCAGGTGTAGATCTGTATTGCCCCCTTTTAAGACTTTCCCCGCGTGGTCTGCGTAACCAGATGCCTGCGGATTAGGTATGCGGGCGCAAGCCCATCAAACAGGAGAAATAGGAAATGCACATTCAACAAAAACTACTAGTAACGATTATATCGGCGGCGCTGATCGGCGTGGCGTTCACTCAGAGCGTACAAGCGCAGCGCGCTTACCGTTACAACGATAATTACATGCGACAACTATTCAACCGGCTCGAAACGCGTACCGATCGGTTCAGCAATTTAGTGCCTAACGCTTTGGATAACAGTCGCATTGATGGCACTCAACGTGAAGACAACCTTAATCAACTGGTCACGGATTTCGAGCACGCGACCGACCAATTGAAGGATCGCTTCCAGAACAACCAGTCAACGGTGACCGACGCGCAGTTGGTGTTACAGCGAGGCGCACTCATCAATAGATTTATGAATAACCGACGCCTTGACAATCGTACCGAGCGAGCATGGGCCCAGGTGAGAACTGAACTTAACCGTCTCGCCACTGCCTACAGCGTTTCCGGAAACTGGGCAACGATGAACTGGCCTAATACGACTGTCCCGGTCGCGTCATACGATGCTTCTCTGACAGGTACGTATCGTCTTAACACGTCACTCAGCAACAACCCGCGCACGGTTGTCGATAATGCAGTCCGCAGTCTTCCCAATAATCGCCGGCAAGCCACCTACAACAATCTGGTCAACCGGTTGACTCCGCCAGACATGATTGCGATTGAGCGTCGCGGCAATTCCGTGACGCTGGCCTCAACTACATCTCCACGAGTGGCGCTGGACGTTGATGGAGTTGAGCGAGTGGAAACCTATCCAAACGGTCGGACGGCACGTGTGCGCACGACCTTCAGTGGTGATCGATTGGTTGTCGTAACCAATGGCGACCGCGCCAACGACTTTACGGTCACCTTCGCACCGGTAAACAACGGTCAGCGTTTACTCGTCACTCGTCAGCTTTACGCAGAGCGTTTGGACCGTCCGGTGATCGTTCAAAGCTATTACGATCGCGTATCGCCTGTCGCGCAGTGGAATCTGCCGGGTCAGAGTTACCCGGGTACGGGCACGGTGGCCGGTAGCTTTCTCATACCGGATGGAACACAAGTCGTAGCGGTATTGAATGAAGATTTGTCGACGGACAACACGCGTGTCAATGATCGTTTCACCATGACGGTGCGCGAACCCTTCCAGTACCGGAATGCAATCATCGAAGGACACGTCACGCATGTCGACCGAGGTGGACGCGTCAGCGGGCGGTCTGAAATGACGTTGAACTTTGATCGCATTCGCATGCCAAACGGATCGAGCTACAACTTTGGCGGAGTGGTCCAGGCAGTCCGGTCAACAAACAACGACGATGTTCGGGTAGCCAGTGAAGGTTCGGTCCAGGAAGACAGCCGGACTAACACAACCATTCAGCGCACAGCGATCGGTACCGCGATCGGAGCTTTGATCGGCGCGATTACTGGCGGCGGGCAGGGAGCTGCCGTTGGCGCGGTCGTGGGTGCAGGAGCAGGCGCCGGATCTGTTTACATTCAGGGGCGTGATGATCTTGAACTGAGAAGAGGAAGCGAGATCACGGTTCAGGCAAGCGCGCCACGGTAACCGGGCGCTCGCGGACCAGGGAGGGAATGAAGCCGCGGACGGTTTGTCCGCGGCTCTATTTTTTGCCACCAGGTTTCAAAATAAACCAGTAGAAGCCTCTCGGTGCCAGCGCCAGTTGATAGGAGTCAGGTCCAATTATCGGGAATACCGTCCCACCCAGCATCTCAATCGGAGTGCAACCCTCATACTCTCGCAGGTCAAGTTCAACCGGCTGGGCAAACTGTGAAAGATTGAAAACGCAAAGAACGGTTTCGTCACTATTCGTCCGGCAAAACACAAAAACCTTACGGTTCTCAGGTTTGATCAAGCTGAGCGACCCGCGACCAAAAACCGGATGCCGCTTTCGCAGATGGATCATCTCCCGCACCCAGTTAAGAAGAGACGTGCTATACCGTTGCTGTGCCTCCACGTTGACGGCCGGATAGCCGTAAACAGGATCCATGATCACCGGAAAGTATAGACGTTCAAAATCTGCGCTTGAAAAGCCTGCGTTCCGATCTGCGCTCCACTGCATTGGTGTACGCACGCCATCACGATCGCCGAGGTAAACATTGTCACCCATTCCAATCTCATCGCCGTAGTAGAGGAACGGGCTGCCAGGCAGGCTAAACAGGAGCGCATGTAGGAGTTCTATTCTCCGCCGGCCATTTTCCATCAGCGGCGCGAGCCGGCGGCGGATACCAACGTTGAGACGCATGCGCGGGTCTTTCGCATATTCGGCGTAGAGATAATCACGCTCCTCATCCGTTACCATCTCCAGCGTTAGCTCATCATGATTCCTGAGGAACATGCCCCACTGGCAACCCTCGGGAAGGGGCGGCGTTCGTTCAAGAATCTCGACTATGGGTCGTCGATCCTCTTGGCGTAATGCCATAAACAACCGCGGCATGATGGGAAAGTGATACGCCATGTGAAACTCATTGCCGTCTCCAAAGAACTGAACTACGTCCTCTGGCCACTGGTTGGCTTCGGCAAGCAGTAACGAATTCCGGTTAAGCTCGTCGACATGTCTTCGCAGTTCTTTTAAAAAGCGATGGGTTTCCGGCAGGTTTTCACAGTTGGTACCTTCACGTTGAAAAAGATACGGGGCCGCATCGACGCGAAAGCCGTCAATCCCCAGGTTCAACCAGAAAGAAACGACATCCAGAATGGCTTGCCGAACTTCAGGCTCGTCATAATTCAGATCAGGCTGATGGCTGAAAAACCGATGCCAGTAAAATGCTCCGGCCTGTTCATCCCAGGTCCAGTTTGAACGCTCGGTATCGGAAAAAATGATTCGCGCATCAGCGTATTTCTGGTCCGTGTCGCTCCACACATACCAGTTACGTTTGGGGGAATCAGGCGAAGTCCGAGCTTCCTGAAACCACGGGTGTAAATCAGAAGTGTGGTTGATAACCAGGTCCGCTATGACTTTAATTCCGCGGTTATGAGCGGCTGAGAGGAATTCGCGGAAGTGATCAATGGTTCCATACTCGGGCAACACCGCGTAGTAATCAGCGATGTCGTAACCACCGTCCTTGAGCGGTGAGCTGTAATATGGAAGAAGCCAAATACAATCGATACCTAACCACTCGAGGTAATCCAGTTTTTTTGTAAGACCTCGAAAGTCGCCAATGCCGTCGCCATCCGAATCAAAAAAGCCCCTGACGTAGACCTCATAAAAAATCGCATCCTGGTACCATTCCGCGCTCACTTTGTGTTCTCTTTCCTCTCGAAATCTCCTTAGTCTTGTACCGCGACGTTCTTTCGCAGCGCACGCAATTCGTCGTGCAACGCGGCAATCTCGCGACGCATTTCCTTAATCGGTTTGGCACTCATCAGCTCAGCCTCTTCACTGTCTGCGTCACGTCCAATGAAGTAGCTGGCAAGCGCAGCAGTGACATAGCCAAAAACTGCGAAGCCGTACAATGAGAGCAAAAAGCATAACACGCGACCTTCAGCGGTCTGCGGCCAGTACTCCGTGCCCATGGTGGTGAGCAGCATCGCGGTCCACCACAACGCGGCGCTGTATGACTGAAACCCGCGCGGCATTTCATTCTCAAACGCATACATCCCGGCAGCTCCAGCAAGATTCACAATCAAAGTGAGCGCGAGTATGTAGCCGAAGCCACGCCGGCCGAAGGTTGCACTTATGGCCTTCATGCCGCGATTGAGCGACGTAACCACCCGCAACAACCTGAGGCCGCGCGCCGCACGCGCCACCCGCAGCACGCGCAGTACTCGAGCTATTCGCAAAATTCTAAAAGCAGGAACGACAAGAGCGATGATCGTGAGCCAGTTAGTCTTGAGGTATGAGAATCTGTTCGGCGCAATAACTATCCTTATCGCGAAATCCAGGATGAAGACAGCCCAAATGGCGGTGCCGATTGCCTCCAGAAACGGATTCAGTCCCCAACCCAACTCCACGATTAGCAACGCCAGCCAGATGAACCCCAGCACGATCATCGGCGTTTCCAACCAACCCTCAAGTCGATTAAGAATTTCACGGCGTTCCTTATCTACTCGCGGGCTCGTATAGGCTTCATTATTTTCCATTTGATCGACTCCCCATAGTTAACGAGCTTCGAGTCTGTCATCATTTCTTGCCGATTACATTGCAGAAATCGGCCGTTACCGTGGAAAGAGGAGGCTTACTGAGTAGAAACACTTATGCTTACTAAGTGATACAACTGATGTCCTCACGTCGGTCTTTGGACTATCCTGTTGACTGCTAATTAGCGAATGTGACGCGTTGCGATTGGCTTGAGAGAGCCGGGCATGAGATCGCAACACCCATGGAGAAGTCACATTGCCCAAGTGGTTGAGGCGCCCCAAGGCGCCTCAACTTCTTCAAATAGGTTTCACATCTCAACTCTTCACCAGCAAGAAGGATTGCCCGGAATACTGGCCGGCGAAAAGAATGTCTGTAGTGATCAACAATGAAAGAGTAATAGTTGTTTCGAATCGCTTACCGGTGAGACTGAAGCGGATTGGTAACCAATGGCAGACCAGAAAGACTGCTGGAGGCCTGGCCACCGCTATGCAGCCGGTCTTGCAAGAGCGCGGTGGTATTTGGCTTGGCTGGTCAGGCGAGACGTCCTCACCCGACGATGAAAAGCGCCGCGCCGTAGTTGAAGGTTGGGCCACACAGTACGGATACGTGGCGGTAGATCTTGATCCCGAAACGGCCCACGGTTTTTACGAGGGAATCGCGAATCAGGCCCTCTGGCCGCTTCTCCACCATTTTCCTTCGCAGGTGCGATTCAATCCGGAAGACTGGAACGCCTACGTCAGTGCCAATAAGACTTTTCGTAACCAGATACTAAAACATTTGAGACCGGACGATCTTGTTTGGATTCACGACTATCACTTCATGCTCTTGCCGCAGATGCTGCGGGAAGTAGTGCCTGAAATTTCAATTGGGTTTTTTCTGCATGTGCCGTTTCCATCGTCTTCTGTATTCAGGATCTTTCCGAAGCGCGAGGAGTTGCTGCGAGGGGTGATGGGCGCTGACTATCTGGCGTTCCATACTCATCCTTACCTGCAACATTTTCGGACCTCGATTCTTCGTCTGTTGGGCCTCAATAGTCAGATGGACCGTGTCGAGTTTGGTAAGCGGGTTGTCAGATTGGACGCGTTGCCAATCGGAATTGCTCCCGAGAAATTTAATGACCTGCTGACAAAGAACGAAGACACCAGAAAACAGCTCGCGCAACTCAAGCAGAGCTCGGGCTACCGGAAAATTATTCTCGGCGTTGACCGCCTGGACTATACGAAAGGAATTCCTGAACGTCTTCGCGCCTACCGGAAATTCCTGCGCGACTTTCCCGAATGGCGCGGCAAGGTGGTTCTGATACAGGTTGCCGTACCTTCACGAGAACAAGTGCCGAAGTATGGTCGACTGCGAAGAGAAGTCGACGAACTGATTGGCGAAATTAATGGGGACTGGAGTACGCCTGAGTGGTCACCCATTATCTATGTGCGTAGGAGCTTGCCGCAGTCTGAACTTGCCGCGCTCTATGCTGCGGCTGACGTGGCCCTGGTTACACCCTTGCGTGACGGGTTGAATCTTGTCGCCAAAGAATATGTCGCGTGTAAGTCTTCCGGAGATGGCGTTCTCATCCTCAGTGAATTTGCGGGCGCGGCGGCGGAGATGGGCGAGGCATTACTGGTCAATCCGTATGACGAAGAAGGATTGAGCACCACTATCGAGCGCGCGCTGACACTTAGCGAGTCTGAGCGGCGACACCGCATGTTGGCCCTGTATAAACGGATTCATAAAAATAATGTCTTCGCGTGGGGCAATCGTTTCGTCACGAACCTAACCACGGCCGTTAAAACCAGATGTGAACATCCGCATGGTCAACCCGTGGCCCTGCCAACGGAGAATCTGATCCGAGCGTTTACGCAAGCACAGTCAAGATTGATCTTGTTGGATTACGACGGAACACTTGCGCCGTATGCATCATTGCCTCAGGATGCGGTGCCGGCCTCGAGTGTGATCAATTTGCTCCAACGGCTGGGGCAAGACAGGCATTCAACTACCTGCATAGTCTCAGGACGAGCGAGAGTTGATCTGGAGCAGTGGTTCGGTGGGATTGATAACATTTGGTTAGCCGCCGAACACGGAGCGATCGTACGCTCACCGCTTACCCACAAATGGGAAGACCCGGCGCCCGGTACCTCAGACGTTTGGAAGCAACGTGTCTATCCTATACTGGAGCACTTCGTCGACCGCACTCCCGGAAGTTTTATTGAGGAAAAGGAATTTTCTCTGGTTTGGCATTACCGCATGGCGGACCCTGAATTTGGTGATTGGCTGGCAAACGATCTGGTGGCAAACCTTGAACAGATGCTGGCCGATTCACCGGTAAAGCCGGTGAAAGGCCAACGGAACGTTGAAGTCAAACTGGTGTGGGCCAACAAGAGCCAAGTGTGCTCGCGGTTCATACTCAGCGATAGTCATCCTGATTTCATACTCGCAGCAGGTGATGACGCGACGGATGAAGACCTCTTCAGGCAACTTCCATCAAGCGCCTGGACCATTCATGTGGGTAGAAACCGTTCGCGAGCCAAACACTTTGTCACTGGTCCGGACGAGATGGTTCGACTACTTGGGCAACTCGTTGAGTCGTTCGCCCCGCCCACGCCGTTCGCCTCTGAACTCATCCCGTTAGTTGTTGGAAAGAAACTCCAGGAGTGCAACCCCAAAATCCTCAGGACTCTCCAAGTGGAGCCCATGTGAAGCTTCAGGCAGCGTGAAGCTTTCTGAGGCTGGTAAGCAATCATTCAGTTCACGGGTGATGGCCCGGTAGATACTCGGTGAATGTTCACCGGTGATCAGGAGAGTGGGAGTTGTAAGTTTAAGCGCGCGTCTGCGGTCTAACTCAGTCGGTTCAAAATAAGTCTTCAACATCGGCCCCAGCGTATGAGCATTTTGACTAATTACTAACCGATCCTTAGTAGGTAGTTCGTCAACTACATCCCGGCCGACGACAATGTTTAGATACTCTCTAACCGCTAACTCCGGTTCGCCGTTCTCACTTAGTTTTTGCACTACCCGTAAGGCTATGCGGTGGAATCTAAAAGAAACTCGGTCCGGGGAATCAGACAAGACGGAGAACAAGCTCGGTTCGCCCAGAACCAAATTATTCAGAAGTTCTGGCCTTTCCATAGCGACCAATGCTGCCACGGTTGCGCCATAGGAGTGGCCAACCAGGTGGACCGGCTCGGGCCCGAGTGCTCTGATCAGCGAAATTAGATCGTTCACGTGCCGGCGATATGAGTAGTCGATTATTCCGTCGGGCGAAGGGCTGAGATGGTGATAGCGACGACTATAGGAGACTACACGATACTTCTGAGCCAACGACGCCATCTGGCGAGACCAGGTGCGAAAGTCTCCGAGAGCTCCGTGGACAAAAACAACCAGTGGCCCCTTGCCTCGTTCTGTATACGTCAACTCGCTACCGCCAATATCTATCTGTTTTAGACCAGTTGAGTTCTGATCAACTACTTGCCACCCTCGTACATCAACGGCGCGATCTAAGCCAACATTCCGGTTAGCAAAAGGGTCACTAAACTTGTTTCTCATCATCAGCAGTAATTTCGCCAGCGCGAAGAAGAAGCGTGTTGCCGTTACCCGTAATAAGTGTTCAGGATGTCTGGGGAGATTCGTTTACGCGCAGTTGAAACCAGCGCGAAGGGACACCGCGACCTTCCTCTATACCTTCATAATCAAAAGCAGAGTTACTCTAATAGACTTTCTGGTATTACTTCGACCGCATAACTACTTAGGATCCTTAGGTGATTCCACTTACAAGGAATCTGATCGAGGTTCGCCGATCACGATGGCTGACGGGGCGCGAAACAACAACGCGAATGAGTGGATTTACCTATTTCGCTAAGTATTTGCTCGGTTTCAGTTGATACCTTGAGAGTCTAAGATTGGGTTCAATAAGTCATCTGTGGAGGTTTAGCTATGTTAGGTATACAAAGAAAATTCATTGAAAGCTGTCTACTGGTAATTTTGCTCACCAGTCTATTTATTCTGGTTTCTGGACGGGCTGCAGGTCAGCAGCCGGCCACGCAGGATGTCATAAGCAAGAACACTTCAGCTGAAGCGAAACCCGCTCAACCGGCGACTGTCGTTGCATCACCCGTCTACAAAGACTTCATGGGCGTCACGCTCGGTATGAGCGCTTCCGACGTTCGAGAAAAATTCGGGCATTTGAAGGACAAGGGTGAGCGACAGGACTTCTTCGTGTTTTCTGAATCGCGGACTGCTCAGGTTGTGTACGACGACCAGGGCAAGGCAACAACGATCTCGGTTGATTACATTAGCAAGAGTGCCGACGCTCCCACTGCCGAATCTGTTTTGGGCGAACCGGTACAAGCCAAACCTGATGGCTCGGTTTTTCAGCTTAGGCGGTATCCGGAAGCGGGTTACTGGGTGGCCTACAGTCGCACCGCGGGAGATAACCCGATCGTGACCGTCACCATACAGAAGATATAGAGGCTTGAAGGAGAAAGCTTGGAATCGCAGGAACTTTTGAATGCCCGCAGGTTGCACCAATTGCCGATCACTACCTGTCCAAACTGTCAGATGGTTTGGTTAGCCCCAGGTCTGCAGGACGGCGACACCTATGAATGCAAGAGTTGTGAACTCAGTTTTATTATCGGGGTGCCACGGGAAAAAGTAACGGAGTCGTCGGAATAGCGTTCAGAGAGTCATCGCGCTGTTTATCGTTTCACTAGCACTGCGGCTTTAGCCCGGTGATTGAGAAGGATGGCAAGGCCCCTAACTGTTTTAACAGTTTTCTTTAAAGCCGTGAGATCGTTGAAACGAAATGCGTAACTCAGGCAGCGGGACACCGGGCTGAAGCCACGGTGCTAACGAGATAGTTGTAGCTTAGACCGGTGGCGTTTGGAGAAAAGTCGGTGTTGCACTTCATCCAATCTTGAATAGATCCTTTGAAGCCACAATACCACCCGCGTCTGGTGGGCCAATCTCTTCTCGCGCAGCTTCCTCGTTGGCATAGAGCATCTTAAGAAACGGTGGGGCAATCAGTGTTGTCGCTACCGCCATGAACAAAACTACTCCGTAGAGTTCTCCTCCAATAACACCCAGAGTCAAGCCTATCTGCGCCACAATTATTCCTACTTCGCCACGCGGCACCATGCCCATGCCGACTTGCGCGGCGCGTCGCAGACCCAGGTTGTACGCACCCAGGCCGCAACCCAGCAACTTGGTCACGATCGCGACCAAAGTGACAATGACGCAAAGGAGGATCACTGACGACGACTGAAACACAGAAAGACTGAGCTGCATCCCAATGTTCACCAGAAAGAAGGGAACCAGAAATTCGGTTACTCCACTCATTTGCCGGTGCATCCGCGGGTGATCTTCAGCGGCCTCCGCGAGGGCCATGCCTGCCAGGAACGCACCAATAATCGCGGCCACACCGATGAACGATGCCGCGACCGAAAGCCCCAGACACAAGACCAGGCCAAGAATGAAAATACCGTGCCCGCTCCGCATTTTGTCTACGCTCGGCGCTACTCGGGTAACTACCGGAGCCCCGACCAAAGCGACGAAAGCCGTGAACGCGATGGCCAATCCTGCAGTCGTCAGTATCTCGAGATAGTTAACGGTACCCGCCGCCATACTCGCCACAATCGCCAGCACCAATAGTCCAAGAATGTCGTCGATAACCGCAGCGCCCAAAATGATGCGAGCTGTGGGAGCATCCAGCAGGCCCAGGGCTGATAGCACGCGTGCAGTGATTCCGACGGAGGTGGCGACCATTGCGGTTCCGACAAAGAGCGCCTCGATACTGCTACTACCCCAGGCTCGCATCAGAAGCCAACCACCGAGCAGCGGCGCGATCACTCCCAGCACAGCTACGATTGCGGCATGTTTGCCGACCCGGAAGATTGATGAAGGTTTTGTTTCAAGACCGACAGTAAAGAGCAGGAAGATGACGCCAATCTCGGCGAGGATGCTGGTAATCTCAGTAGGTGCGGCCAACGCCAATACGCTTGGACCAATAATGACTCCAGCCAATATCTCGCCGGCCACTGCGGGCTGACGCAGCCTTTCAAACACTTCGGCCATGACTTTGGCCGCCACGATCATTATGAAGAGGGTCAGAAGTACCCTCGTATCATCTGCAGTCGCAGCAAACAGGTAAAGATTCATAACTCTCGGATCGACTTTGTCTCAGATCTCTTGAATTTGCGGCCACACCTCGCCGCAGTGTTTCTAACTGCGGCGGGTATGGCGAGAGTGCGAACACAAAACTGTTCGCAACTGTCTGAATCAGTGTCAGGCCTATCCCGCTTCTCCGGGGTTGCGAGAATCAGGTGTCTTGATGCTTGTACTTTGTCTGTGCTTCTCCCCGCGCCGGCCCGAATACATAACCAGCCAGAAGATACCTCCGACAACAATGATGGCAACTAAAATGAAGATAGCAGTGTTACTCATGATCGTCTCTCCTCATCTGCCTGACAAGGTCAGGCGAGCATAATCCACAGATGAACGCGTATCCGCACACGACTGGGTCGCGCCGGATAATCAAATCTACTTCAGCGTGCGTGGTTATGCGTGAAGAGGCGGACCGCGACCAGGTGGCTGCGATAAATGCGGGATCGAAGGCTTTGGAAGTGGCGAATCTCTGCGCGCAAGGGGTCTCGATTGGCCGGGCAAAACCAATTGGAATTTCGGTGTTCCGGCGACAGTTCGGGCGGGATTGTCTTTGTCGGCACGCTTCTGCGTGTGACCCATTATCGGCACACGGAAGCTGTCCGTGACGTTTCGTGTTGTTGAGCGAAATGAGAAGTCTTTTAGTCGCTGACGGTTTTCGGCTACGCAGTCAGTTACAACGGGTAACGGTAGAAAACACGTTCCTACGTTATTTGAGACGCAGAGCGAGAACAGCGCCACAGAAATGATCGCCAGGAGTCGCGGTTGGAAACCGGTTGTTACTGATCGCTTATCTGCCATTTGAAATGAGATGCGATGTTACCAGAATTGACCTTGGTGAGCGAAGGGAGTTTGCGTCGCTGATGCCCTGGGTGAGAACAGAGCGTCTTACAGATACCTTCGATCAATGGACCAGGGTTAATGTTAAGCCTACGACCGCTTTTCGTTTGCTTTCCAGATCCGGTAGCCCCACCACACTGCATAACAGCGATAAAGCAAGTAAGGAATCATAGACCAGGCCGCAAGGTCGTCCAGTCGGATGAGACAGATAAAAAGCGCAATATCCAGGACAGGAAATGCACTACCGACCATAAAGCTCAAGTATAAGTTGCGGGCGCGAAAAATTATGTAATTCGTGAGGGCATTCACGATCATCATGAACACGATCAGCGTGAGGGCTATGATCCTGACGAAAGAATCCGTCTCCAACCGAAACAGTCGATATAGTACAAACCAGAAGATGATGTAATAGACGCCACCTATGATCGACCACAACCAAAGCGGTGGGGAATAGCGCGGAGAGTTCAGGCTGGCAAAAAACGGTTTGACGTTCCTGCCGGCGCAAAGCCCCTCCAGAAGTGCGGCAAGAATGCAGATGCCTGATGCGAGGAGGGCGGCGTAAAGGATTTTCACAATCCGTGAGGATGACGCCGAATAAACTCAATGGTCAAGGGCCAGGTTACAAGGTGGACAGAACCAAGCTAGAACTCACTGAAGCAGTCGCGCGAGAAGGCGCTGCAACTGATCGGAGTCTTCGTAGTGACAGATCCAGTCGTTAGCGCCTGCGTTTTCGTCACTGCCTTCCACATCCCTGGCGACTGTCTCCGGCATTACAACCACTGGTGTTTCGGAAGGGTATCTTCCCTGAGTGCGCAAGCGTCGCCCAATGGCCAGGGCATCCGCCGGCAGTTTGCCAACAAGGTCGATTAACAATAAGTCGGCATGAATGTAAGTGTCACCGCCCAGCCACTCCATTGCATCCTCTACGTCGGCTACGACCAGCACGCGAAATCCGAAAATGCGAAGATTCCTGGTCAAACAGGGACGAGCACTATTGTCCTCTTCAACCAGGAAAATAGTTGGCCTGAGCTGTACGGCTGTGTTGTTGATCTCGTCCATCCTTGTCCCTGGTTAGGGTGTATGTCAGTAAAGCGAGATTCGGGAAAGGAAGAGACGTTATCTCCGATGACGAAAGTAAATCTAAAGTTGGGTGAGAGACTACAACTAAAGGGAGTCGGCTTCTGTACGGTAGCAACCCTTCATCGCTATGCACTAACAGATCCTTTAGACGACTGCGACAAATACGCATATAAAGCGTCGTACTCTTTTTTCACTGCCGCGTAACATTCGCAAGCCATCGCTTCCAATCCTCGCTGATCCACTATTTGGATATGACCGCGCCGGTAGTCGATTACACCGGCATTTCGAAAACCATTCGCAGCTTCAGTAACTCCTGCACGGCGCACTCCCAACGTGAGTGCAATCAGGTCATGCGTGAGAGCCAACTCGTCCCCGGCATAATCGCGCATCATGAGCAGCCAGCGGGAAAGCTGCTGCTCGGTGTTGTGAACCTTGTTACAAGCCCCCGAACGCGCTGTCATGGCTAACAGCATTTGCGTGTACCGCAGTAACTTGTCCGCCATTTGACTACCTTCGATGATGCCTGTTCGCTTAAAGAGACTTGTGCGCATTCGTTTTGCGTCGCCAGCGACGTGCACGATGACCTGATCCAAAGAGTTCTCAGCCCCCAAAAAGATACGCAATCCTACCAGGCCCTCGTTCCCCACCGGACCTACTTCAACCGTTCGACCATCTTCCATAGTATTGAGCATGGAAAAAACAGCAGTCTCAGGAAAATAGACGTAGTCGATGGTGCCTTCAGCTTCGTAAACCACTTCACCCTGACTCAGCGAGACAGACTCCAATTGAGAGAAGAAATCTCGGTAATCCGCGTCGTTGATGGAAGCCAGAATCTTATTCATGTTCGAGCGCGAGGAGGAAGCAGTCATCCCGGTGATCCTTTGTCTTGAGCATTACTCAGAGGGGATCAAAATTTTAGCACAGGGGGGACGGCTGCACCTTCGTGTAGGTGTTCGTGTTATTCGTCGATCGGTTTTCCTCTCCCCTTGGGAGGGGTTAGGGGAGGGCCTGAGCGGCTGATGATTTTAGGATTTTTGGAGGTAGCGTCAGCCTACAGTTTGAAGAAATATTAATGCCGAGTGATCCATAATTGACGCTCCCTTCTAAAACAAAAACTCTTCGCCGCCCAAGCCCTCCCCTAACCCCTCCCAAAGGGAGGGAAAAAAAACGATCAACGAATCACACGAAATAACACGAGGCTCTGTAGTCCTACTTGTATTTCTAAGCAATAGCACTCTCTGCAAATTCAAGCTTTGCATTCATGCTTGATTTCATTTCTTCGACTGTCATCTGCTGGAGAGCCAACTCGTCGGCTAGTGGCTTATGTATCTGCCGGTGGCCATTTTCGTCAGCAAACCCCCAGAGACCAGTCTCGCAATGACGGTCGTCCCCCCATCCAGGAAAGTCAACAATGGGATATAAGCAGATGCCTTCGATAGGAACTCCCACGTCAAGCGCCTGGCATACTTCGTCCCCAACATATCGCAGCCAATCCGCCCGAGCATCGGATTCCGTCCCTGTTTCTGCAACGAACATCGGCCGTTGGTAGCGTTCATGTACCTCTCGGAGCAAACTGCTGAGCGGTCGATACTGCGGATCCGAAACGTCTAGCCATCGTTCTGGGTGGAAACTGGTTTCGCCGCATAACCACTGGTTATTGGGATAATAATTAACACCAATGATGTCCAGGTATTTCTCCTGGCCACCCAACTCGGGACGTTTGCGGCCTGCCAGCATGTCCCAGGCCTGAAACATCAGGAGACGGTAGTATTCGGCTACTTTAAATTCTTCCGGCCGGTCCAGGTTGTGGACCACATTTATCAAAGGATCAGTATGAACAATCCGGGTGTGCGGATTGACCGACCATGCGGCTTCTATACCTTCAATGGCTGCCCGTACCAACTGGGCCTTAAGTTCGTGCGGACGATCGTTTGCAAAAGGATTCAGATAGGCTGACTCGCCGCCGGCCCACGCAAAAAAGGAAATTTCATTCACGGGTGCGACAAAAAGCGGCAACTCGCTTTCTTCATTCAACAGGTGAACGAAGGCCTTCACCATGCCGGCGAAACGCTTGATAAATTCAGCGCTAAAAATGTCAATGTCGTTCGGCCAACCATAGTGGCACAAGTCCCAGATGATCTGCGTCCCGGTTTCTCGAGCGGCACGCAGCATCGGCAGCACGCTGGAGAAGTCGTAGCGATTTGGCGACGGCTCGATCAAATGCCAGCGTATGCCGTCACGCGCCACACGTATTCCGTGCTCTTGAAGTCGCTGGTAATCCTGCAGGACGAATTGATCGTGGCGAGTGGCGGCAGTCAAATCGAGACGCCGGCCGGATATGAGTTGATGAGAGGCACACTCGAATCCTCCAATAAAGAAACTCGGGAACAGCGGCTTTTTCATTACTAATCATTCTCACTGGTAATTCGTTACGGAAGTTTCGGCTTTGCCTCAAAGCCATTTCATCTCGGCTTCGCCGTCCGATGTGCGGCGGTGGCTCTGCCCCGCCGTAAGCTTGGCCCTTGATGTCGGGCTACGCCCTCTCGTGTAACTGAGCAATGCCCCTGCAAAAGGCGCTTCGGGCGTAGCCCTCATTCACTTACCTCAGCAAGGCGGCGGGGCAGAGCCACCGCCTCACATCGGACGGCAAAGCCATAATCACGCGGCATCTTACCCTTGATAGCTGGTTTGTTTTTTAACTTCGTTCTTAATCAAACCAAACACGCCACGAAGGTCCTGCTCAGTAGTCAAAACATTTCCTATTCCCACGCGCATTGCAACTTTCTTCCCGAGTACGGTGTGAGTTAAATAAGCTCTGCCGGTGTCGTTGACCGCCTTCACAATCGATCGATTGAAATCATCGGTTCGTTTGAGTAGGTCGCCCGCTTCGCTGTCTTCGAGAATAGCTCGGAAACAAACGACGCCCATTTCAACCGGGGCAAGTAATTCGAATTCAAGATCGTTTTCTACCCAGGTAGCGAAGAGTCGCGCCAATCGGATGTGTTCGCGTATCCGGGCGACCAAACCAACTTCACCGAAGGCAGAGAAAACCATCCAGGCTTTTAATGCACGGAACCTGCGACCCAGTTGAATTCCGTAGTCCATGTAATTGATTTCCGACTGCTCGGCATCGCCGCGCAGGTATTCGGGAACCAGGGAAAACACTTCTCGAAGGAGTTGGGGGTGTTTGGTGTAAAGAGCGCTGAAGTCCAGGGGAACGAAGAGCCATTTGTGCGGGTTAACTACAACCGAATCCGCGGCGTCAACACCTTCCATTAGATGGCGAGCTTCGGGTACCAAAGCCACGGCGCCTCCATAAGCAGCGTCAACGTGCAACCAAATCTTTTCCGCATTGCAGAACGCGGCGATTTGCGGAATGGGATCTACGGCGGCCGAGGAGGTAGTGCCCACAGTTGCGACAACTGCCAGTGGCATATAACCGGCGCTCCGATCGTGATCGACGGCGAGTTTCAGACTCTTAAGATCCATTCGAAACAGACCATCGCTATTAACGCGCCGTACATTTGCCTCTCCAATTCCGAGCGTGATTGCCGCTTTAATTACAGAACTGTGCGCCTGGTCTGAAGTGTAAATGCGTAACCGTGGTAGATCCTGACGTCCTGACAGGCCGAGCGCCCTGATATTCAGAGGAAGACTCTCTCGGGCGGCCGCCAGCGCATGCAGAGTCGCGACTGAGGCCGTGTCATAGACCACGCCGAAAAACTGATCGGGCAGTCTCAACAACTCGCGTAGCCAGCGCAAGACAACTGACTCCAACTCCGTCGCCGCAGGCGAGGTGGCCCACGTCATGGCGCTAACGTTCAGAGTCGCAGCCATCAATTCACCGAGAATTCCGGGTGCCGTTGTAGTAGAGCCAAAGTAGCCCAGGAAAGATGGATGGCCCCAGTGAACCAGATTCGGAACAATCGATCGTTCGAAGTCTTCAAGAATTTTTACCAGGGGAACGGGATGCTCGGGCATGTGTGAGGGCAGGCTCGCCGAAACATCTCCCGGTTTCCCCGGTTGAGAAATTACACGTTGCGCGATGGTGGATCGGTAGTCAACGGCCCAGTCGGCAACCTGATGAAGAGCCTTACGGAATTCCTCTTCTGGTAGATCCCCTAATGCCGCGGGACTCTGCTTTGAAAAAGACTGGGACATATTTCCTAAAACGATTCGATCTGTTGAGGTTTAGCCAAACCTCGACTTTGGATTCTGCCGCCGGCAATCCAGGCTTCTCCCGTACCCTTGGAAAGAATTCGTTGTCCAAAGGGATAACCGCCGTAACGGGCCCGCCAGTACAGCGCCCAGTAGACACTCAACGATCGTTCAAGAACCCAGAGTGGTGAAAACAGAAGAGAACTCACCGGAAAAAACTTGTAGGCATGGTCAGACAACAATCCGCGATAGCACAACAACATTGCTATCAGAGAAATCGCGATTAGCAATGATACTGCCGCTCGCGCGCTAACGAAGGACGAAGCCAGGAGCACCGGCAACACCGAAAAAAAGGCGAGGGTCTTCGCTCGCATAACGAAATCTTCGTACGCCTGACGAGGCCGCTGCTCCAACCACTTGGTAAACGACGGCGGGCGTTTCAGAATGAAGAAGTCACGCGCATACTTAATATTTGCGCCTTGAAGTGCGAAGTGACGTACGATCTCTTCGTTGTCAAAAAGTACGTCGCCGTCGTAATGACCGACACGACGCATGGTCGAACGACGAAAGCCGCATGTGCCGGGATAGTCACCGGCCCTCAACACGCCACGATTAATTAGAATGCGTCCGGTCTCAATCCGTGCCCACCAGGGTAGTGGCGCGATATAGTTTTGTGGGCGGACCATTTCATACACGTCAAGTAGGTCGCACATCTTTTTGATATCGGCCGAGCTATACCGGATATCGTCATCAGCCAGAATAATGCGTTCACAGGACGCCAGATCAACCCCAGTGTGAACGCCGTTAACCTTCCCATTTAAGTAGGTGTACTTTGGATCGGGAGCAAAGTGACGTGAGAAGTCTTGCCAACTTTTCTTGTGCTCTTCGAAGACTGCTTTTGGAGAGCCGTCAACTATTAAGACTTCACACCCAGCTAGTCGTAGCGACTTAAAATAATCGGCGAACAGTTCTATTTCGAGGGGATCCGTTTTGACGCGCCGGATGGGCACGATAAACGAGCACAGAACATCTTTTCTGTTTGCCGCATTCATGCGGCTGCCTCAAGACTCTTTTCGAAATTGACGACATGATGGCTCTGAACATCAGCCTGCCTCACTGCTTTCGCAATGGTTTTGCCTGCGCGGTCGCTCATGAACCTTTGTTGGTCATAACCAACAATTAACTCTGTCGCATTTCCGGCATACATTTTCGCGAGAGGCAGCGCGACATCCTGGAGCATCCAACGTCCGTGGCGTTCATCTTCCTTAATATGCAAGTCCCAATAGCCTCTTGCTTTCTCAGACATTCCCAAACGCTCAGCCGCCATCCGATAACTATTGAACGCTGCAGGGACCGAGATCTCCGTGTAGAGCAAGCCGCCAACGTAACGCAGGTAGAAGCGTTTTCTTTCCGAAAGCAGGAAACTATGGTTGATCGTTGCAAGCACTTCCCAGGGAACGACGTTGAAATGGGCTTCGGGAAGTGCACTAATATTCAGCTCCTCTAACATCTGACTGAAGAAGGAAGAATGTTTACGGCTTAGTCGTCCGCCACCATATTCTTCAACCAGAAGCCGGGTCATCATTGCATGAACTTCGTTGGAGACCCCGGCAAGTGTGCGGGAAAGCTGACTTGCTTCCACGAGTCCATCTAGCGATACAATTTGCAGAAGCCTGCGATATCCCGCCAGTCCCATGTGATCGCGAAAATAGATCCCCTCTTTTGAGGGTGAAGGAGCGAGGTCTTCAGCAGCGCGCCCGCGCAACTGATCCGCTATGTCACCGTCCTCAAAGCTGGGCTCGCTGTTAACCTGAGATAGTTCCCATGGTTCCCAAACAGATTCAATACGTTGTCGAACCTGCCTGAGGTAATCCGACCGTTCGTTTTTATAGTTGCTTAGATCGTCAAACCAGAAAAATTTGAGTCGATTAATGCGATAGAGAACTCGTTGCAGAAAAAGGTGCGCCTCGACGGTGGCCTGGCCGCTACCAAACGCGCTTCGCAGGGCGAAGTCGAGTGCCCTTTCAAACTCCCGCGTAATTGAGGGACATGAGGAAACCTCCTGGTCCAGGTCATCCATCAAAATCAACCCGGAGAAATACACCTCGGCTTTGCCGAAATATTCCGACAAGCCAGTTTCCGTCGTTTTCTTACCAGCGCGTTCCATCACCGTCCCCCTTGTTCGTATCTGTTCTGATTAATGCATCCTTGAAAATCAGGCTTAGGCAGGAGAGGCTTCCCTCAGCCTTGCGAAACTCTGAGATGTCCAAAGTATCGATACTGCCTGCGTATGGTTGGATCAGATCCACAGTGCGAGGAGCTTCCTGTTCAACGCAGACCGCGTCGTCGACGCGGATCGTGTTGGCGGCCCATGGCTCTTGTTCCGGCACGTGAAGCTGTCTGAGATCCCTGAAAGCGGACGCGTCAAGCCAACGCGGGTTCAGCAGCACCGTTTCGTCATTCACGATTCCGCACCCTGTGGTCAAATGCAGTCCTCCAGTTACCACAACAGGCACGACCGAATAACCAAACACTTCCACGATCTTTTCCAGGGCGGAAATTCCGCGAGCATTGGTTCGGCTCGAAAGGCCCACATAAAGCCTTTTACCGAACTGCACCACGTCACCACCGTCGAGCGTTGCGGGGGGTAAGATTCGCATTATTTTGCGAAGCGGAGCGATTAGTCTTTCAACTTCTGAAACTTCGCCGAGCCGTGCAGGTGCACCCATGCTGGCGATCACACAGACTTCATCCAGGACGACCGCTGTATCCTGAACGAAACAACAATCGGGATGAGTGTCGCTGGCGGCTATCGGCATAAGATCAACGCCCCATTTGCGGAGCAGCTCACAATAGTGCTCGAGCTGAATCGCAGCTCTTTCGAAATTTACGTCCTCGCGTGATCGATAGGTCAGTTCGCAGGCTGCTATCTTTCGCGAAACGCCGCGAGTAATTGCCTTGAAATGGGTTTGCTTGATGGAGTGAGCGTGGTGAATCGCGTGGGTTGCCAATTCTTCTTTCGTGGCGATCCCAAGCGAAGTCATCCCGAATATCGGTCTTCCAATGTTGCCTGCTAAATCCATGTTTAATTCATCCCAAAGTTGAGCGCAAGGCTACGTTCTCGCGGAGCCCGCGACACCTGAGACGAATTCCAGACGGGAATGGGTTGAGGTATGAACTGGCTTCTACGTAACACTACACCCTGCTTGTTCCTTACAATCTAAAACCTGCAATGCGAACCTAAGAGCAAGTCCGCTGAAACTTCCAACTGTCTTCACACTTGTTGAACCTGCATTGTTAACTTAATAGTGCGCTCCTCGGCGTCTCCCTGTAGCGAAGCATGACTGCGCGAAATTCGTAACCACTCATCGCTCTTAATCCTGAATGCATCAATGAGCGTATTCACTTGGTCCCTAAGCTCTTGAACGTGAGCTGGCTTGACCAGGTAACATTGGGCGCCATTGCCCAGTGCCGCTTGTCTGTCAGACTCGTACGCTGCCCCGGAAAAAAACAATATTGGTGTAACCCGGTCAAATTCGCGGAGTCGTTGGCAAAGCTCTATTCCTGAACCATCTGCGAGCCAGGAATCGAGGATATAGAGATCAAAGCGGTGCTCCCGCGCCAGCCTCAACGCATCTTCACCACTGGAAGTTGTGGTCACCCGATGGCTTGCCTCCGCCAAAACGAGAGTCACCAGCTCTTGAGTGTCCTTATGACTGTCGATGTAAAGAATGTGACTTCGGAAACTATCCATCTACGTCCGTTCGTTAATGCGGTTTAAGAGGCATACCCTGGCGAAACATTTTCGCAAAGAATAAATAGCCGGGGTCGAATCCAAATATCGGGATGGACCCAACCCCGGCTCCCTGCTTGTATGATGGAGGGAGAATAGTGCTCATTTGGACCAACGTCGGTACGTAACCGTACCGATGGATAGGCGCTCCGGGCTTACGTTCAATAACGTTCACGGCGATTAGGTGAACAAACCTGAGTAGTTAAAGGGTTAAGGAAGCATGATCGACCTGAAGCCGCGGAAAAATATCCTCCTGGTAGAAGACGATCAGGAGATTCGTGAGTATATGAAGCGATTCCTGGAGGACTTGGGCTATCAGGTGGCGTTGGCCATTAACGAGCAAGATTCTCTAAGTCTGACTAGCGACCCGACCTGCGTGCAATTGATTTTGATGAACCAAAAAATGGTATCGGATGATGCACTAGCCGCCGGAAGGCGCATTCGAAAACAAGTCAACGTATCTAGTTCCGCTCCGGTTGTCGTGCTCCCGTTTGAGTTTCGCAAGGAAATGGAAGGAACGGACGAAAACATGGGCGGGCGAGACTACAAGTCTTATATGACAAGCGAGCAACAACTTGAAGATCTGCTTGCAGGTCTTCTTAATTGATCTGACAAATGCCGAGTAAGGACCGGCATATCGCGGTCTTTGTAAAAATTTGTAACAGGCAGTCTTAAGTGGGCCGGGAGTTCATTTGACTATTATGCAACTGTGCAAACTCTTCTCGGATAATTGCATAACACTCACAAGCCGCGTTCGCGAGGCCCTCCCCGTCAACAATTTCGATCATTCCCCGACTGCTCGCGATCAATCCTCGTTCTCGTAAAGCCCTGGTTGCCATTGAAACACCCGCCCGGCGGGTCCCAATCATGCCTGCCACCATCTCGTGTGTGAGCGGAAGTGTATTAGACCCGGAATAGTCGCGCATCATCATCAACCAGCGAGCGAATCGAGCCTCCAATGAATGGTGTTGACTGCAAATAACGGATTGAGTGACCAGTGCAAGAAAAGATCGAGTGTAGCGAAGAAGTTGCACTTGAAGCGGACTCCCGCGGCGCAGTTCCTGGGCCAAGTCCGCGGCAGCCATTTTCAAAGCACTTCCGTTGACTTGAACTACGGCTCTTTCCGGCGTTATCGCTCCGCCCAGAAAAACAGATAGACCAACCATGCCTTCGCGGCCGATAAGACCGACCTCCGTAGTCGACCCATCTTCTAAAGTTGACAGCAAAGCTACTACCGTAGTCTCTGGAAAATAAACGACTTCAATGTCGTCACCGGCGGAATAAATTACGTCGCCTTGCAGCAAATCTATTTGGTGTAAGTGCGGCAGCAGACGCTCCTGGTCTAACTTGAGCAGCGATGTGAGTAGCTGATTCCTGGAGTTTGCTGTAACTGTGCTGTCGGGCATTTACTCTTTCCTTCGAAGACCCAACTTTGTGCCTACTTCCGTCCGTAGGGCCAACCCTTGGAAGCACTTCGACAGCAAAGTTCAAGCCAAGCTTTCGCTTCGCAAACAGCACGATCGCGCGAGTCGCGAGTGCCCGCCGCTGAAGTCCACTAACTCACTTGTTAACTTTGATTGAGGGCCAGGCTGACCTCAGAACTCACGAATTTGTGTCGATGTACTGGTGGTACGTTAGCGTACCGAATCTTCCGGCGCTCCCGCTTAAGGTACCCCTACCGTAGAAGTAACAACTGAGACACGGTTGACCCTGGCTGTTGCCCTTCATGGAGAAGTGTCCGCGAATTTTTTTATGCGGTACAGCAGATGGCATCACCGTTGCTGAGCAGGGGAAAACAAGATGAGCGGTTGTACTAAACGGCTGATAAGAAAACGGATTTGACTTTCGGTTGTATTGATTTAGAGCGAAGGCGCTGCTGGATCTCATACCCAACCCTTCGGCGCGCCTGAAGCTGCGCTTCCGGAACGTCGAAAGTCGAGCGTTACCTTAAAGACCTAATTAATTGGCGGACTCTCTTTCAGGGATACGTCTGTGCGGATATCGATAACAAGAGGTACGAACATGAGCAGGGAACCGAAACTTTCACGATTGACTAATGAACTAAAAACCCAGCGTGCTGCCGAGCCCAATGCGCAGAATCGAGGAGCAAAGAATATCCGCTCCGAACAAGCACCTGGATTCGCTGCGAAAGTCCCGGACCTTGTTTGCTTTTCTCACCTGCGATGGGACTTCGTTTATCAAAGGCCGCAACATTTGTTGACGCGTTGTGCTCGAGACCGGCGCGTTTTCTATGTCGAAGAACCGGTTTTCGGAAATGGCTCAATGCGGCTTGAGGTACAGGAGCGTGACGGCGGCGTGCAAGTTGTCGTTCCACATCTGCCGGAAGGGCTGCAAAGTGAAGTCGCGACAACGGCTGTATTAAAAGACATGGTTCGTAAGTTGTTCACCGAACAAGGTATTCGGGAATACGTGTTTTGGTACTACACCCCCATGGCGCTTAGCTTCACCAGGCACTTTTCTCCGATTGCATCAATTTACGATTGCATGGATGAGCTTTCTGCTTTCAAGGGGGCCCACTCAAAACTCGCGGACTATGAGCAGGAGCTTTTTAAACGAGCAGACCTTGTTTTCACCGGAGGGCGAAGCCTGTTCGAAGCAAAACGTGATGCACATCCGGCCGTTCATTTGTTTCCCAGCAGTATCGACGTCTTACATTTTGGCCAGGCAAGGTCCATTACTACCGACCCACCTGATCAAGCAGCCATTGCGAGACCGCGCTTAGGTTTCTTCGGTGTGATTGATGAACGCTTCGATATTGAGTTGCTCGACGCCGTCGCAAAGAAGCGTCCTGATTGGCAGTTCATAATGATCGGTCCAGTGGTCAAGATTCATCCTGATACTTTACCTAAGCATGCGAACATCCATTATCTCGGCTCCAAAAAATATGAGGAGTTACCGGGCTACCTGGCGGGCTGGGATGTTGCCCTACTTTTGTTTGCACGCAATGAATCCACTCGCTTTATTAGCCCTACAAAAACGCCCGAGTATTTAGCTGCAGGCAAGCCTGTCATATCCACTTCAATACGTGACGTCGTTCGGCCTTATGGCGAGGCGAACCTGGTGCGTATTGCGGACACCTCCACGGAGTTTATCCAGGCTGCAGAAGACTTGATGCGGGAAAGCGAAAACAACAGTGTGTGGCTTAACCAAGTTGACGATTTTCTCGCAGGCATATCGTGGGACAAGACATGGGCACACATGTCCCAGTTAATTACTCAGACAATCGAAACAAAGCAAAGAGGAAACGTCAGGACTTCAGCCGTGGCCGATACGAGGCGCCAGCGGGCTGCGGTTGTTGCTTAATTATTAAACGGTTCATTACGCAAGGAAGGGTACAAGGAGGGTCGATATATGTTTGACTATTTAATTGTAGGAGCGGGTTTCGCCGGCAGCGTTCTGGCTGAGCGATTGGCGGCCGGTTCTGATAAGAAAGTTTTAATTTGTGATAAGCGTCCTCACATTGGTGGAAATGCTTACGACCATTACAACGAAGCTGGAATTCTGGTACACAAATATGGTCCACATATTTTTCACACGAACGCGCGTGACGTCTTTGACTATCTTTCACGGTTCACCGAATGGCGTCCCTATCAACACCGAGTCCGTGCCAGCGTAGACGGCCAGATAGTTCCCATTCCGATCAACCTGGATACCATCAACACGCTTTACGGATTGAACCTTACTTCGTTCGAAGTCGAAGACTTCTTCAAGAAGGTCGCCGAACCTTGTGAGGAAATACGAACGTCCGAAGATGTAGTGGTAAGCACGGTGGGACGCGAGCTCTACGAGAAGTTCTTCCGAAACTACACTCGCAAACAATGGGGCCTGGATCCTTCGGAGTTAGACTCCAGCGTTACTTCGCGCGTGCCGACGCGAACCAATCGAGACGACCGGTATTTTACCGATACTTATCAGGCAATGCCGTTACATGGTTACACGCGAATGTTTGAGCGGATGCTGGATCACCCAAACATCAAAGTGCTTCTCAATTGTGATTATCGTGAAGTCGAGAAAGAGGTTTCGTTCCGTCAGATGATTTACACCGGTCCGGTGGATACTTACTTCGATTATTGTTACGGGAAGCTGCCCTATCGTTCGCTGGAGTTTAAGCATGAAACGCATGACCAGCCAGTGTTTCAATCGGCGCCGGTAGTCAATTATCCGAACGAGCAACCTTACACGCGCGTCACAGAATTTAAGTATCTGACTGGTCAGGAACATAACCGAACCAGCATCGTTTACGAGTTTCCGCAGGCAGAAGGGGATCCCTACTACCCGGTCCCGCGCAAAGAAAATGCTGCAATCTACGCGAAATATAAAGCGCTTGCCGATCGAACTGCCGGAGTAACATTCGTAGGTCGTCTGGCAACATATAAGTACTACAACATGGATCAGATTGTGGCCCAGGCATTAACCACCTACGGGAAAATTGCGGGCATGAAAAGAATAGAAGCTGCTTTTCACAGTAATGGCAATGGTAATGGGAATGGGCACAAGCCTGACACGGAGCCGGTAGCGATTTCCGGGTTCGCGATGACGGCGGCAACTCGCTGAATACCATCATGATTGCCGAAAAGTTAACTCTCCCGCCCCTCGAGATGTGGGCCGGTGTGGAATGCACAGTGAACCGGGTTGGCGATGAATATTCGGACCAACTTGAACGCAGTGGACACGCCGTTCGTCCCCATGATCTTGAGCGACTGGCGGAGTTGGGTGTCAGCAGAATCCGTTATCCAATACTTTGGGAGCGAACAGCGCCGAGAGCGTTGGATAACATGGATTGGTCCTGGGCTGATGAACGGATGAACTCTCTGCGCCGGTTGGGACTGACACCAATCGTTGGCTTGGTCCATCACGGAAGCGGTCCGTCCTACACAAGTATTACCGATCCAAAATTTCCTGAAAAACTCGCGACCTATGCAGGAGAGGTTGCTCGACGATACCCGTGGGCGTCTGCTTACACTCCGGTAAATGAGCCGCTGACGACTGCGCGCTTCAGTTGCCTCTATGGTCACTGGTATCCGCATGACCGCGACGCTTTAAGTTTTGCGAAAGCGCTACTCTTGCAGTGTCGCGCCACAATACTTGCGATGCGAGCCATTCGCCTGGTTAATCCAGCAGCACAACTAGTGCAAACTGAAGACTTGGGAAAGACGTTCAGCACACCAACGCTCGCTTATCAGGCTGAGTTTGAAAACGAACGACGATGGCTGACTTTCGATCTCCTTTGCGGCCGGCTGATGCCGGACACTCCAATGTGGGATTACTTCCTTTGGTTAGGAATCCAGCCGCGTGAACTGGAATGGTTTTTAGAGAATCAGACTTCGCCGGATCTTCTGGGAATAAATCACTACATCACCAGCGAACGTTTTCTGGATCAACGCCTCACTCGTTACCCAGCATCGCTCCACGGTGGCAATGGGCGCCATTCTTATGCAGACGTTGAGGCCGTGAGAGTGTGTTCGGAGGGAGTGGCTGGTCCGAAAGCGATAATGCATGAAGTTTGGGAGCGCTACGGCTTGCCGCTCGCAATTACAGAGGCACATTTGGGATGCACCCGCGAAGAACAACTTCGGTGGCTTAACGAAATCTGGTGCGCTGCTACGCAGTTACGGGAGAGTCAGGTCGAGGTTCGGGCGGTCACCGCGTGGGCGGCGTTTGGAACTTATGATTGGAATAACTTATTAACTTCAAATAGTGGATTCTATGAACCTGGCATCTTTGATCTTCGTTCACCGACCCCGCGCCCGACTGCTCTGGTTAAGTTAATTAAAACGATTTCGTCAGGTGACGACTTCGATCATCCCACGTTGGACGGCCCGGGCTGGTGGCACCGTCTGGATCGCCTTAGTTATCAACCGGTCGCTCGTAGGGGACAAACAATTTCGTCCAGCCTTAGATCAGTTAAAAGTTCCGGGCAGGCGAGTCGGCCGCTGCTGATAACAGGGGCCACAGGTACTCTGGGCCACGCCTTCGCGAGAATCTGTGAAAAGCGTGGACTTGCGTACCAATTACTATCTCGCGCCCAACTCGACATCGCTGACGAAGCTTCTGTGGCAGCGGCCGTTAGTCGTTATGAACCGTGGGCTGTTGTTAATGCAGCTGGCTATGTTCGCGTGGACGATGCGGAGGCCCATCCTGAAATTTGCCGGCGAGAGAATGTTACCGGACCCGTGATCCTTGCCGAAGTCTGTGCCAATCAGGGTTTGCCGCTTGTCACACTTTCATCGGACCTCGTTTTTGACGGGGAGAAATCCGAGCCTTACGTGGAGAGTGATGCACCGTCACCGCTAAATGTTTACGGCAGAAGTAAAGCGGACGCAGAAGCACAGGTACTTGAAAAATTTCCTGGAGCGCTCGTAATTCGGACCAGCGCTTTCTTTGGCCCATGGGATCAGCACAACTTTGTTTGGCAGGTTATGAATGATTTAGTGAACGGTCGAATCGTTTCCGCTGCATCCGATATCACTATCTCGCCCACGTACGTCCCTGATCTGGTAGACGCAGCGCTTGACCTTCTGATTGACGATGAGCGTGGTATCTGGCATCTAGCCAACCCTGCAATCGTCACTTGGGCCGACTTTGCTCTTATGGTCGCTGATATGGCCGGATACGATTCCACTTTTGTGGAATATCGGTCGAGTGATGAGCTGGGGTTCAGTGCACCAAGACCTGCCTACACTCCGCTCGCAAGCGAACGCGGGAGGTTCATGCCTTGTCTTGAGGACAGCCTCGAAAGGTTTTTCCACGAGCGAAGTTGGGATCGGAAGCAACGTTCGGTCTCTGTGGGAACTTCGTTGTAACTATAAGATTTCGTGTTATTTCGTGTAATTTCGTGTGTGTCGTGTATTTTCGTGGACCGCTCTTATTTCAGACGAAAAACGATCCACGAATTACACCGAATAACACGAAGGCAGAATTTAAAATCGAACGAACCAGGGGGAAGATATGAATCTAAAAGATCGCGCCATTTATCAGCTGCCGAACGGTCGTGAGCTTATTGCTTGCTTGACGCGCGACGAGCAAATTGTCTTGTTAGGTGTTAGTGCTTCTGTATCCCGCCTATATGGGTTGAATTCTGACGGCCGCCTGCTTGTTGATGGTGAATTGACCGCGTGGCAGATTGATGACCTGGTGGATACAGGTCGGGTTGCAGCACCCGAGTTGACGAGAACGCTAGTAGAAAGCACCAGGGCAGCTCGCCCGAAATTGAATGAGCAAAGCCTTTGAGAACATTGGCTTCGACACCGGGCCAACACAATGGTTGATCTAGCAAAACTGCGAAGTTCTTTCGCCGAATTATCCACAGTTGAACCACGTCTATTTTCTGCGCCAGGCAGATTAAATCTAATCGGGGAACACACTGACTACAACGAAGGCTTTGTGCTTCCGATGGCAGCAAACTTGAGGACCTTTGTTGCAGTCGGAAAACGTAGTGACGAACAAGTGTGGGTTCACTCTGTCGATTTGAACGAGACCGCCAGCTTTTCACTAAAGCAAAGCGGTAGTTCACAAGGGGCCACGAAGAACTGGGTCAGTTACATTCAGGGAGTTACTGAGATCTTAGGCGAGAAAGGCCTCAACCTTGGTGGCGCGAACCTGGTCATCGCTTCGGATGTACCGATCGGAGCAGGCTTGTCGTCTTCGGCCGCACTCGAAATTGCCGTGGGGTTCGCGCTCGCCGAGATGGCTGGGCTGAAAATTAGCCGCCTCGAACTGGCGCAATCTGCTCAAAAGGCCGAACATCTTTTTGTAGGTACCAAATCCGGTCTCATGGACCAATTGACCGCTACGTTTGCTAAAGAAAATCACGCGATGTTGATCGACTGCCGCTCGTTTCAAATAACGCAAATTCCGATGAGACTGCCGAAGACTGTGACAGTGATTTGCGATACACGCGTGAAACACGCTCTTGTAAGTTCGGCTTACAACGACCGCCGCCGGGAATGCGAGCGTGCGGTAGCGCTTTTGAGTCAGAAGGACAAGCCGGACGTTCGTGCTCTGCGCGATCTTGAGTTCGATGATCTGAATCTTATCGAGAAGTTACCTGAACCCGAACGCCGCCGCGCCCGTCATGTAGTGACGGAAAACAAAAGAACACTCCAAGCCGCTCAGGCCCTGGCTGCTAATGACGTGCAAGAGCTGGGAGAATTAATGGTGGGATCACACAAATCATTGAGAGACGACTTCGAGGTTAGTTGTCCCGAATTGGACGTCATGGTTGACTTGGCTTTAAGCGTTGAAGGCGTATCGGGAGCGCGAATGATGGGCGGTGGCTTTGGGGGTTGTACGATCAATTTGGTGGACCTTGAAAAGTTGGATCCATTTGCCGAGCGTATGACCGCCGGATACCGGCTCGCAACCGGACTCGTGCCCCTTATCAATGTGGTTCGGCCGGATGACGGAGTGAAGGAATTGTATATTTGAGCCGCGATGTGGTCGTATAGCTAATACATGGCATTGAATCACAAAGAAGTTCCACGTCCCGAATATCCCCGGCCACAATTTGCACGTAGCTTATGGTTCAACTTAAACGGTGAGTGGGAGTTTGCCTTTGACGATGGTAATGCAGGGCTGGAGGAGGGGTGGTTCGACGGCCGCACACTGCCCGCAAAGATTATTGTTCCCTTTGCTTATCAGACCGAACGTTCCGGGATCAATGACAAGAGTGTGCATGAACTGGTCTGGTATGCGAGGACGTTTGAATTACCGAGTGAATTCTATGAGCGGGATCTGTTGCTCAACTTCGGAGCCGTCGATTATGCGTGCACAGTTTGGGTAAACGGCCACGAAGTTGGTCACAACCGCGGCGGACATGTGCCTTTCCAGTTTGACATCGCTCCTTACGTGACTCCCGGGCCAAACCGTTTGACGGTCCGGGTCGAGGATCGACAGGATCCCGACCAGCCGCGTGGTAAACAGTCTCACACTGGAACGCCCCAGGAAATTGATTACTACTGCACCACGGGAATTTGGCAGACAGTTTGGTTGGAACCCGTACCTTCTATTCGGATCGAAGAGATCCGGATGATTACTCACGCAAAAAGAAACATTTTGGAGCTGACGGTTTTTCTCCACGCGCCCTCGGCTGCCTGGCGGATCGAAGTGGAGGTGCTTGAAGACGGCAAGAGAGTCGCCATAAGCGAAGATCAAACAGCCGTGGCTACCGGTCGCCTCTCGGTAACCATTCCATATGCCAAACTCTGGTCGCCTGATCATCCGCATCTTTACGACGTTCAGATTCGTCTTTACGACGGTGACAGATTGCTTGACGAAGTGGGTTCTTACGTCGGCATGCGCGGCATTGAGCTCCGCGACCGCAAGTTTCTATTAAACGGTGTTCCCACCTACCTGAAGATGGTGCTCGACCAGGGTTACTGGCCGGACGGATATTTGACAGCGCCTTCTGATGAAGCACTGCAAACTGATATCGGCTGGATAAAAATGTTTGGCTTCAATGGGGTGCGTAAACACCAGAAGATTGAAGATCCGAGATGGTTGTATTGGTGCGATCGCCTGGGACTGATGGTTTGGGAAGAAATGCCGAACGCTCGCGAATGGTCGCCAAAGGCTGAGGATTTATTATCGGCGGAATGGCAGACCGTGGTGCGGCGCGACTACAACCATCCCTGCATTGTTGCCTGGGTCCCAGTGAACGAAAGCATGGGCTTCCCTGGTCTCGGCCAACAGCACGCCGGCCAGTATGCTTTTATCGAGCGAATGGTCCGGGTCACCCGGCGATTAGATTCTTCTCGGCCAGTCATCGACAACGACGGTTGGGAGCATACGGACATCACAGACATTTGCGCTATTCACGACTACACGCCGACGGCGACCAGGCTTGAGGAACGCTACAGGGAAACTTTGCAAACAGGTGAGCTCCCGTCCAAGGTGTGGATAGGGGGTAAACCCCTGTTTGCTCGCGGGTCGAAGTATCGAGGTCAGCCGATTGTGTTATCCGAAGTGGGTGGCTTCCTCGCAATACCGGAAGATATTCCACCGGAAAAACGTGACGTGCTTTATCAGTTTTATGATTCGTTTAAGACGTCCGAGGAGCTAGTGGAGAAATACCGCGACTTGATTAAAGGAATTGCCTCGCTCAATTTTCTGGCCGGCTTCTGTTACACCCAACTGACCGACATCGAACAAGAGCTTAACGGGTTATTAACCTACGATCGTAGACCGAAAGTCCCCCCCGAAGCGATGGCTGCGATTCATCACGATTCCTTCCGGACACAAGATTAACTTTCCTGCAACCAGTGAATTCAATTTGAGGTAATGCTTGTCCGATTGGAAGCTTCAGGTGCTTGCATCAGTGAATCCAGCGGGCCTCGGTGCGCGGTGAATGCCGATGGGAGGTTGTGAAGCACAACACGCATTCACCAGCCTCTCATGATCCCGTTGCATTTCACTGTCACTCGCCAGCCATTCCAATGTTTCGTTCAAGACCCGGCCTGCATTTGGATCCGGCGGATCCAGGATGCGGTAGTGGATCCATGGCCCATCCCGGCGGAATCCGACTATCCCCGCCTTGCGCAGGTAGGCAAGATGTCTGCTGATTTTCGGCTGATGTGTTTGCAGGATCTCAACGAAGAAGCACACGCAAACCTCGCCGCCTCTCATTAGATTGAGCAGCCGGAGCCGCGTGCGGTCCGCCAGGGCGCGAAAGAACAAGTCTTTATCGAAGGGCTTTTCCTTCCTGTTCATGACACCCAGAATCTTAACACACATATGCCTTGACATATATTTCGATTGCGTGGATACTATGCCATATTCGCTTAGGCGTATATAAAGAATTGATGAAAAACGACCGAAAAGTGGAGGTTAGCGATGTCTGAGAACATAGAACGGGCGGTACGATCGAGGTACGGCTCAGTAGCTTTGAGTGACTTGTCGTCCAGGCATGAAGGGGTTCACGCCGTTGCGGAGGCTTTCGGATACACGCCGGAAGATCTGGCGTCTATTCCGGCCGAGGCGAACATGGGCTTGTCATGTGGTAACCCAACGGCTTTGGCAAATTTGCGAGAAGGGGAAAGGGTTGTCGATTTAGGTTCAGGGGGTGGGTTGGATGTGTTCCTGGCTGCCGCGAAGGTGGGACCAAACGGGCGAGCCATCGGCATCGACATGACTCCCGAGATGGTTGAGCGCGCCCGGCGAAATGCCGAGCGTGGGAACAATGGTGAGCCATTCACAAATGTCGAATTTCATCTCGCGAAGATTGATAAGCTGCCGTTAGCTGACAACTCAGTCGATTGCGTGATTAGTAACTGTGTTATCAATCTCGCTCCGGACAAACCAGCAGTCTTTCGGGAGATCGCGAGAGTGCTTAAGCCAGGCGGTCGAGTGGCTGTCAGTGATATCGCGCTGAAGAGGGAACTGCCGAGTGCAATTGCGAGCGATATTGCAGTTTACACCGGCTGTATCGCGGGAGCCATTCCTATCGCCGATTACAAGCGAGGCTTGTTGGAGGCGGGTTTCTCGCAGGTTGAGATTGTTGACTCCGGGTCAGACCTGAACGCATATGCCAAGTTGGAAAACCAATCAGGTTGTTGTTCGGCCCCGGCGGAAACTGCCTCAGCATCGACAGCGGTAGCGGCGACCGGCGTGAGTTGTTGTGGTTCGGAGCCAGTCGTGGAGGCAGCTTCGAGTTGTTGTTCACCTTCAGAAGTGAAGGAAGGGTTGTCGGAATTACTAAGTCGGTACAACGTTAACGACTATGCTGCGAGCGTGAAGGTTTACGCAGTCAAGTAAAGAGTTCGAATGAAAAGTGGATGGAACAACCAAACCACCGACACACCACTCTGCGGGAGTGTAGTCCTTTAAACCGCTCGCGGCTCTCTTTTCTGGATCGCTTTCTCACGATCTGGATCTTTCTGGCAATGGCGATAGGTGTAGCCCTGGGCTACGCCTATCCCGCCATAGAAAACTCCATCAACCAGTTTCAAGTTGGCGCCACCAACATTCCGATTGCGACTGGCTTGATACTGATGATGTACCCGCCGCTCGCAAAAGTGCGTTACGAAAAGCTTGGCGAAGTTTTCCGTAACTGGAAGATCCTGGGTCTCTCCCTTATTCAAAACTGGGTTATTGGTCCAGCTCTGATGTTTGCGTTGGCGGTAATCTTCCTGCGCGGCTATCCGGAGTACATGGTCGGCCTGATCATGATTGGACTCGCGCGCTGCATCGCGATGGTCATCGTCTGGAACGAGTTGGCCAAAGGCGATACTGAATACGCGGCGGGTTTAGTCGCATTCAACAGCGTGTTTCAGGTTCTGTTCTACAGCGTCTATGCGTGGATATTCATCACCGTGCTGCCGCCGATGTTTGGATTGTCAGGTAGCGTGGTTCAAGTCAGCATCAGACAGATAGCAGAGAGTGTCCTTATCTACTTGGGCATTCCCTTTATCGCCGGAATGTTTACGCGGCTGATTCTGGTCAAGACCAGAGGCAAAGAGTGGTATCACCGAGTATTCATTCCGAAGATCAGCCCGGTAACGCTCATTGCTCTCTTGTTCACGATCGTTGTGATGTTCAGCCTCAAGGGCAATTTGATCGTGAGGTTGCCGCTTGATGTGGTGCGCATTGCGATACCGTTGCTGATCTACTTTGTGCTTATGTTCCTGGTGAGCTTCTACATGGGTAAAAAGGTAGGCGCTGATTACTCGAAGACCGCAACGTTGTCGTTCACTGCGGCCAGCAATAACTTTGAACTTGCGATCGCAGTCGCGATTGCGGTCTTCGGAATCAACTCTGGAGCAGCCTTCGCCGCGGTGATTGGTCCACTCGTGGAAGTGCCGGTTTTGATTGGACTCGTGAATGTTGCATTGTGGTTTCAGCGGAAATTCTTTGGGGCTGAGCAATCAGGTTTCGCAGTTCGGACGGTGGAGGAGACCCCCCGATGAGTGAAAAGAAGCGGGTGTTAATCCTTTGCACGGGGAACTCTGCCAGAAGCCAAATGGCTGAGGGCTTATTGCGGCACGATGCCGGCAATATTTTTGACGTCTACAGTGGCGGAGTTCAACCCACTCTGGTGCGACCGGAAGCGGTCGAGGCCATGAACGACATCGGCATAGACATCTCAAGCCATCGTTCGAAATCGGTTGATGAGTTCGCAGGCCAGGAGTTTGATTATGTGATTACGGTCTGCGATAACGCCAACGAGCAATGCCCGGTTTTTCCTGGTAACACAAAGCGAATTCATTGGAGTTTTGAGGATCCGGCCGCATCGGAAGGCGACGGGGATGCCCGGCTTGCAGTCTTTGGCCGCGTGCGTGATGAGATCCGCCTACAACTCCGCCGCTTTGCGCAGAGCACTTCCAAACAGAAATAGTCTTTAGAACTGGCCCCAATCCAGTCAACGTTTCTCATTTGTGAGCGCTGATGTTTGCGGTCGCTGTGCGCACGTATGAAGGCTTGCCGAATTCGGTCCATGCGAAAAGCACTTCTTCGCCGACACGAGCCATTCGCGGGAATCAACTGGACCTCGATATATCCGTTTTCGCGATCACGGCGGAAGGTCCCAAACGAACCCTCGGGTTCATCGGATATGCTTCTATTCGACGCTGAAATTGATCGTTTGAGATGCGCTGTTGTTGGCCGCGCGATCGGTGGCGGATACATGCAGCGTATACCGGCCTACCGGTAGTTGGTCGAGCGGTATTTCGGTCCAGTAAGGAAGTTGTGTGGGATCTTTTGCGACTTGGGGCGGGATCCGGTTGGGCGCAAGTGAAAACACACGTTCATTCCCTCGCAAGACCTGGGCCTGGATCCAGACATTGGGTTCGCCGCCGGCTCGCGACGCGTTATAGATGTAGGTTTGAAAACGCATCACTGATGAGCGCTGAAAGCGATGATCGACATCAACCCGTATTGGTTGTGGACCTTTCGTCGCTTCGACTCCTGAAGCACCTACCCGCTCGCCGACGAAAAGACTGCTCATACTGAAGCGTTGCTGGTCCAACGGCGGAATCTCAATCCATTGCGTGGCGCTTCCGCTGCGTCCCGTTTGCCTTTCACGCACCGCCACTCGCACCTGATAAAGACCAGGTTGAACTTTCAACTGCTGATTCCAAACGACGTTTGGTTCGGCAGCCTCTGCGTCGGTAACAGTGAGGACTTGTTTGAACGAATAGATCAGTCCGCGGTCGTCAACCGCTGCTCCTATAACGTCTACTTCAGCCTTTTGCCGATCCAAAGCAGCAAGGTTCAAAGCGGAACGCTCGAGCTGCATAGACGCGCGCAGTGTGTATTCGTTTGATGAGTCCTTTACGTAGCCAACTGAAACGGAAGTTGGCAAAGAACGCGTTGGATAAACTGAGCCGAGCGCAACTAGTAACTGGGCTTCGGGTGAGTCAACCTTCGGCGAAGCCGGTTCTTCTTTTTTAGTGCCGGTTGTTCGAGGTGTGAAGTAAGACTGCCGCAAGCGCACACGCAGATCCGGTCGTCCTTCAATTGAGACGTCGATGCGTGCTTTGCCGAGACGTTCATTTTCCGTTTCGGGCCGCCAGGCCAACACGTAGTACTCAGAGGTCTCGCTGACAGCCTGGTCTATTGCGTCTTCAATGGAGTTTGAATTGAAGATGGCACGGCCGCCTGTTTCGTATGCCAGTACGCTTAATGGCTCCCGGGGCGCAAGTGTCTCTCCGATCGCGACGCCCTGGTGACGGCTGGTCATGTTTACAAACTCATTTCGGCTCGCGTCAACCGGAGACTCAATGTACGTGCCGCGGGCGTCCATAGAGTAGATGACAGCTCCGGTTCGCGCGGCCGTTTGCGATAACTGCTTCAGAATTTCAAGTGCATTTGAACCACGAGGATCGACAATGAAACCATCGGAGACGAAGAAAACGAGTTTGCGACCTGGCAAATTAGCGGACGACTCCAGCAGCCCTCGCAGGGCCTGCAGCGTGGCACTCGTATCCATTTTCCACTGGGCCGACATGCTGCGAAGATGACTTTGAAGTAAGGTTCTCGCCTGTAGAGCGCTGGCATTCGGGCTGTCTCTGCGACGCGTCAATCCCATCCCAAACTCCACTTTCACTGCATCCATGAGGTAATAGAAAAGGGAGCTATTGTTTGCATCCCGCATTTGGCTGACCATCTGCTCGGTGATTTTGTTTCTACCGATGTACTCATCGGGACGACGCGCGTTGCCTAGTCGATCTATGGCGGTGTGCAACACCACACGATTGTCAGTCAACTGTTGCAGGAAGCCGATGCGTCCACTGCTTGAAACAATGGCGACCTGATCGTCCTGTCCCATTTGCTTCTCGATGAATTGCGTCAGCGCCTTGCGACTGCGCGAAATGCCATCCGGGCTCAGGTGAATATCGTCAACAAAGAAAAAAATAAGTCTGCCGGGGCGGGATAAGGGTGTTCGTGGCTGACCGTCGGGTGATGTCTTTGTTTTTGCAGTAGCTTGTAGCGCGTTTAGTTGTTCAGCTTCGGTTTGGCTCCCGGACGTTATCCGGCTAATCAATGAGACAGGCCGTTTCCGGCCGTCGACGCTCAGCGTGAAGTATTCCGGTGGAAGAGACCCGACGAATTTTCCGTGACGGTCGAACACGGTGATGTCCGTTTGAACGAGTTCTACGTCGGTGCGCACCACGTCCTGGGCCGGCGGCGGCGCAGGCGTTTGCGCCGCAGCACCAAACGAGAAGGTTAAGCAACAAAGGGAAAGCCACAGAAGACGGGAGCTAAATTTTGGGTACATCGTTTATCGTTAAGGGAAGCGAAGTTTAACGACGGCGCTGCAGTCGCGACAAGTGCGGTGTTGAGATGACGCGGCGAGGGACTTCCGTTGCCGGGACTAAGTTTCTGCGGAAAAACTGGGCTTTCCTCAAAGGTAGGAAACAACACGAAACGTCCTGTGCGTAAATTACATCCAGAAGTAGGGAAATCATCGCTTCGCGCCCGATAGCAGGATTTCCTCTTTTCCGGCGGAAAAGTGCCCAAGGACTTAGCACGGTCCTTCTATATTGACAGTTAAGGGGAGCAGGAATAGATTGTCCCCGCTCTCTATCGTTCACGCGCGACTCACAGGCGTAAGCCTCGCTTGAGCGAATACTCAAACTGCTAGCTGCAAAAGCAGGCTTCTCGCTACTTGCTCTGTCAGCCCTTCCCGAGGAGCTACGCTCATGGACCTCTCTTTCTCATTTTTACCAGCCGATCATTCGATTGCTAGATTCCGTAGGGCCTTTGTAATTTGCCGTATCCCGAACACGAAGAGATGGTTCGCCGCTTTGCGATAAGTCTCAAGATGGTCGAGTGATATCGCTTACTCCGGTATCAGCGGCGTAGACGTTAACCATTTCTGCCTCGCGCAAGGGCCAAAGCCATGAAAAACGGAAAAATATTGCTGCTTGATTTTGTTCCAATTGTGGCATTGGGTGACAAGCTGCAAGGAATTATAGAGTCTGTGTCCGACCCGCCTCTGGAATTGCAAAGGGTTACGATGAGCCCACGGGAACTCGAACTCCTCGAGGTTATTGACGACAGGTCAAATCTTCAGCCTCATATCATTCTGCTGGTCCTACCTGAAACCGCGTTACTGAAAACAAAGAATCTCTTTGCATCTCTGACTCGACTGTGGTCCGCAGTGCCAATTATCGCGGTGGTTGAGACCGGGCAACCTGTCGAACTATTAGGGTTGCTAAAAAGCGGGGCTGCCGATTTTCTTACTGAACCTCTTAAGTCAATCGAAGTGCTCCCACGACTCTACCGCTTGTTGGGCGAGGCGCCGGAACGTGAGAGTTTGGTGAGAACTCTCAAAGGAAAACTGGGACTTCGACAGTTTGTGGGCGAGAGCCCGGCATTTCTCAAGCAAGTCAAAAATATACCCCTGGTCGCCAAAAGCGATGCGAGGATCTTGATCTCCGGAGAGACCGGGACCGGGAAGGAATTATGCGCTCGCGCGATCCACTATCTGAGTGGGCGTGCCCACATGCCCTTCACCTGTGTGAATTGCGGGGCCATCCCCGTGCAGTTGATAGAAAATGAATTATTCGGTCACTCACGGGGCGCGTATACGGGCGCAAGCACATCGCAAAAGGGTCTGATTGGTGAGACTGACGGCGGCACGCTTTTCCTCGATGAGGTTGATTGTCTTCACAGTCTGGCGCAGATCAAGCTGCTTCGATTTCTGCAGGACAAGGAGTACCGTCCTTTGGGTTCAACCAAAGTTTACAAAGCAGATGTGCGCGTTATCGCAGCGACGAACATAGATTTAGAAACGGCGGTAGCGAAGGGAATCTTTCGGCGTGACTTCTTCTACCGACTGAGTGTTATCTCACTTCTCTTGCCGCCTTTACGAGAGCGATCCGAAGACATCCCGTTGCTCGCTAACCATTTTCTGGAGAAATACGCGCGCGAGTTTGACAAGCCGGTAGCGAAATTTTCGGACGATCTCACGTGGAGACTTTCGCAACACGATTGGCCGGGCAATGTGAGAGAACTCGAACATGTTGTCGAGCAGGCCGTTGCGCTCTCGGAGGGCGAGATTATCCACGAACTAAACAACATCTCAATTCCTTCGGTCGCCGACCACCGGCAGGAATCCTTCAACAGGGCGAAGACCAAAATGGTCGCTGAATTCGAAAAGACTTACATTCTGAAAATGCTGACCGCACATAAGGGCAACATCACGCAAGCAGCACAAGCGGCAAGAAAGCATCGGCGTGCGTTTTGGCAGTTGATTCGTAAGCATGGAATCGATGTGGCCCACTTCAAACCTGCCTCAGGACAAGCTGGATAATTTGTGGCTATAGCTAAGACAAATTTGTCACAACCCGCAATCATCACAGCGTCAGCGATTTATCAACCTCAGCGTAGACCTGCCTGGACAAAAATGACCTGCTAGGGCGTTACCTGATCCTCAAAAACAGGCGTTAAGACAGTGGTACGACTCTTGCCATGTTGCAGGATCGATCAGTGACGTCTTGAAGCCTATGCGTGCAAGCCAAAAGACAGAAATATCGAATGCCGTTCTTTCATATTTACTGGAACACCCTGATGCTCAGGACACGATGGAAGGAATTATCGAATGGTGGTTGATGGCCCATATGATTGAATCACGCGCCAATATCATCAAAGAGGCAGTCGTCGATCTCACTTCTCAACAACTCCTGCTTGAGCATCAGGGAAAAGATCTATACACGCGTTACCGGATCAATCGCAGCAAGCTCGAAGAGATCAAAACGCGACTCGAGCAGAATGAGAACCAGAAATAAGGGCTGTCACCCCTCAATCGCCATTTCCACACGTGGCGCGTGAACCGGCTAACTAAGCCGTCAGCAGAGGACTTCACACTGGACGCATGAGTCTATTCGCCGATCAGATGTCGATAAGGTTCCTCCAGGATTCTTTTATTACAGATCTTTTCGAGGAGCTTGGTCTCTTGACGCTCTTCAACACCATTTACAGTGTGGAGAATTTAGACGTTCGCGAGATTGAGCTTGGCAGCATCCTGAATAAGCGCTTTCAAGTGCCTGCCTTTGAAACCATTCGCACCACCGGCGTTGACGAGCGACTTACCTCTTTGCCGGAGCGCATAAAGGTAGACCGGGCTCAACCTCGTCGCGGCCGACTAGCCTGGACGGAGATATTTTTGGAGCTCTTATTGAACGTAAAAGTGCATTCAACCGCTTCACCCATCGAGTCAATTACCACGAAGAGTCTGTTGGACCAATTAGGACCCGTGAACACGATACCGCAATTAAGGGCCGCCCTGGCAGCGCGGTTTTCGCCGGACGTAGTAAATGCTTTTTTTAAGAAGACCCGCATTACCACGATCGAGGATTTCAAACGTCGCGGCGATATCTTCCTTGAATTTGTTTTCAAACAGCCAGCGCCCTTTGACCCAGCGGACCCCACGAACGATCGCACGTTTCGCGCTAACGTGTGTGTGCAATTTCAGGCCGAACCCAAAATCGCTGAAGCCCTGCAGTCAGCAAAGTTATGCCGGAGCATTCTGGAGGGCGAAGCGTCGTCTTCCGAAGTACTCGATGAGGTTGAGGTCAAGACCCCTTTTGCGTTCCTGGTGATGTTTCCAGACGCGAGCGTCGGAGACGATTTCATTCCCGGGCTCACTGCCGCCCAAGTGAAGACGAACATTAAAAACATTTTCGCGTCGGAAAACATGATCGCGCATTTCTTTGCGTGAGGCCGGAGACGCGATGGTTGGATCGAATTTGTGAAAGGAGAACTGTATGACCGAGAGTGAAAAGAAAACCCAGCCAGGTGGAAAAAAAAAGCGGTCGAGGACGACTGTCAAAAGAGAGCCGGTGAAAGAAAAAGAGCCGGAGCCGTCACCTCCAGACCTTAACCGCGATCAGCTCGAATCGTTGAGGGAAAAACTCCAGAGGAAATACCACTAAATCGCATTAGCGAAAGGAGACTATCATGGCCGTCCGTTACATCACGGTGACGCCGATCACGAAGATGTTCAAGCCCGCCACGCGAGCCTTTGGCGACATCGCTATTGTCGGCGGTGCCGATAACGATGCACAAGGGCCATTTAGGACGCCGGTGGCGATCACCAATCCGGATAGTGTGGGTTTTAGTTTAAAGACCACTTTATCCGCTGCTATCAACGACACTGTAACCAGTATCCCGGTTACATCGACCGCTGTCTTTTCCGCCGCCCCACCGCCATTCAATGTTCGCATCGATCAAGAGATTATGAGGATCACTGCGGTGGCCGCCAACGCACTGACCGCCACTCGCGCACAAGGTGGCACCACAGCGAGTGCCCACGTCATCGGCGCCACAGTAGTCCATCCCACCGGTGAAAAGCCGGTTGACGATCTCGAATGGTTTAAGGGCGATCTGGGAAGATCCGTGCGCAAGGCTTTTGAGCAAACCCCCGGTCCCACCACAGTTTGGGCAGTGCGCACGGATCCCGCGCAGGGCGCCAACGCCATCCCAAATGCACTAACTGAAGTCGCTAAGCTGGACGTGCAGATTGTCACTATCGCCAATCGAGGGCTGGGTCCAGCGGCCGCCAATCGTGCAGAAATCGAATTGTTGGCCAGCCATGTCAGCACGGTTTCACGGACCGGCAGCGACGGCAAGGAGCGCATTGGCGTCGCCATGTTTGCGAAAGACGTCACCGACCCCGGCATTGTTACCCCGAATATGTCCATCGATCGGATGGTGATGGTTGCGCATAAATCAGACGAAGACGCGGCAGCGGCTTTTGCCGGCACCATCGCCGGCTACGAACCCCATATTTCCATCCTGCTCAAACAGGTGAAAATTGGAATGGATAGCTTATTCAGCGACGCCGAAATTGACGCCTTCAACACTGCGCGGATTAACTGGCTAACTGATCCCACATTGTTGCCGGGCAAGGGACTGTTCGCCGGCGAGGGCTACACGCTCGGCGCTGATATTCCGTACATCGACATCTGTCGCACGATTGACGACATCTCGTTCCGGCTCAAAGCCGCTTTGATCCGATCAATTGGAGATCTACGCGTCAGTCGGTCGGGGCTGCGCGCGCTAATTTCGCAGATGACCGCCATCCTCGAACCACTCCGGCAGCGAGAAGTAATTGAGGCTTACGAAGTGTTCATGCCTCTGTTGGTGCTGTTGGACAAACCTCCGGCGACCCTTACAGATGCTGAACTTCAACAAATCAATAACGCACAAAACGAGCGCACGGTACAGGCAATTGTTTCAGTCGACTACGCCGGCGCGATACATCGTTTGAACATAACTCTCAAGTTTGTTTAGGAGGACTGAATCATGGCGGATCCGTTGAATTGGCAGACGAGACTAGAGGTGACGGTCGATGGCAAGGTGCTTAGTCCGATCAAATCCTTTACGCCGACCTTCACTACCGCAGCTACGGTGATTCATTCCATCGAGGCTGACAACATTGGTGCGGTGATTAATCCGCAAACCGCCACTTTCACCATGACGCTCGACGCAATCGGACCGAATGTTGCGGAGCTGACCAAGCTGGCGCTCACGGGCAAGAAGTTCAATATCTCACTCGCGGAGAAGAAGGGCACCGATTGGACCTTCAAAAAGATGCTCTTTCGTGACTGTCTGATCACTTCGGCGGCGCCCAGTAATGTCGTTATCGATGGTGCGCCAAGCGCCACCTTCAGCGGTCTCATCCTGGGCTTCACCGCCGATTCAGATCTTGAAGTGTGAGCTTGACGTATTGCGTTCCTACCGGGCGGACCGGTTTTGGACGCATGGCTACTCACGTCGACGGTGAACCGGCAAATTTAGCTCGTAGGTAAACGTCAGGGCATGGATGCAGCGCAAGAGCTCGCGTTTACGTCGAGGACAGAGACTCTAAATACCTTGCGGAGGGAATGTGAACATTCCGGTACTGGTTGGGGCGGTGCCCTTATTCGCAGTTTCGAGTTTCGTGCTAGACGAGGGTTACCGGATTACGACGATTGCCAGCAGCAATTTTTCGCAGATGACTGCGCCGACTACCAAGTCGATCAAGATTGAAGCGCTGTTGATCGGAGAGTTTCGAGCTCTACGTCCCGCCCTGGAAGCGATGGCTTTGACCTCGAGGGCGCTGGCGTCAGCGTCCGGTCCGTTGTTGAAGTTTACAGGACTTCCAGTCGTCGCCAAGAACGGAGTTCATCTGGACATGCAGATCAGCAGCCTCGTCTTCACCCAGGACAACGTCATGCGCGATACCTTGAAGGTTTCGATATCGATGGTAAACGTTACTCGGTCGCAACTGTCCGCGTTGATTGGCGGCGCGCTCGATTTAGTCGTCGGCGTGGGCGCGCCTTTTATTTAGATTCCGCGCGCGAAAGTACTACAACAACAGATGGATGAGCTTGGCGAAAAACTCGGGACCAGCTTCACACCGCTGCCGATTAATTTGGTGCAGGGATTTCCTCAATCCTTCGCCTTCCTGTTTGACGGGCGCACTTATCATTTCACTCTCTACGCCAACGTTGCCGCGCATCTTCTGGACGATCGCCCGGAATTCATAAGCGTTCCGACCGACGAAGCTTTCCTCGTCTGCCGGGTGGAACATGAGCTGGCGGATACGACGCGCGAAGTCATCTTTCTGCGCAAGATCGTGCCGCAGCTTCAATACGAAGCCGAAAACATCAAGTTGCTTTTTTCTGAACACCGGATTGCTCGCGACAACCTCAATGGGCAGGGCGAACATGGCACGCAACTAGTGGGAGGCATTGCCAGACGATGGGAGTGATTCTCAAATACCAACTTGATTTTCCCGAAGTCGGGCTGAAAGTCTCGAATGACGTCATCAGCGGCGAGTTCATCATTGACGCCAACATCACGGCGGAAATGAAACGCAATGTCGGAGGCGGATCCTTTGATATTGAGTTGATTGATTTGCCGCTGGAAAAATCGGAAGCGATCAAGACCAGGGCAGCGAACCTCGCCAGCGTGATTATCCGCCTTGGCTATTTCGACTCGCCTTTCGAAAAGGTCATGGAAGGAATTATCGAGAAGTACACCACCGCGGTTCGAGAGGGAAAGCTAATCACATCCATCAAAGGACTGGAAACGGCGACCTATGCACTCAAGAACAACGTGATCGATCACACGCTGGAAGACAATGTCAGCATTTCTGCGGCGGTGAGCGGAGTGTTGAGAGACATTGAGATCCGCTGCGGATCCGTCGATCAAAATCCGCTTTTGCAGGAACTTTCGAACAATATCCCGCGCAAGACTTTCCGCCGAAAAAAGGCGATAGATATTTTGAATGAATTAGCCCGCGAGTTGGAGTCTGAGTTCATGATCTCCGACAAAAAAGTCTGGCTAGGCAAACCGATCAAAGACAACCTGAGCTACGTGCCGCCGCCCAGGTTCGATCGCGCGGTCAACCTGGTGGAATTTACCGTGGTTGATAAAGAACTTCCGGTCCAGGGCTGCCGCCATGCGACACGCGGAGAAGGTTTCCGGTTCACAGTGCTTGGAGATCCTAAATTACGGCCGGGTCAACGCGTGGATGCTGCGGATAGTGGGGAAGGCGAATTTCGAATTCACTCCGTCACGCACAAGTTCAATATGTCCGGTGGATACGTTTGCGAAGGCAGTGCAATGAAAGTAGTCAGCGACGAGAATTTCTACGAGCGCGAACGGTCGTTCGGGAATCCGGGCGCGGCCGGCGTCGCCGACAGCGTCAGCCAGCTCACCGAGAACGGACAGCGAAACCGTCCAACCTTCGAAGTTGGCAAGGTTAAGACCTATACACCAGGTGAATCCTCCGACGCCGAAAAACATGTTAGCTCTTTGTATTTCGGTCAGGACTTTGAGCGGACTGAAAACCAACCGAGCGTGAACGTCGATGTTGACGCCAACGAGCAACGCCTCTTCCGTAATAAGCCGATGGTGTCGCCCTTCGCCTGGAACAAGTGTGGTCTGATCGTGCCTGTCTATGAGGGCATGAAAGCTGCGCTCAGCCACAGCCTTAATTTGCAGGACGACGTATTGGTAAGTGGCTTTATCTGGTCCCAAACACCCGACATCGCGCCGCCGCCTAACAAGGCCGGGGACTGGTGGTTGTGTCTGCCAATTGATTTTGACACCTCCAGTCCGCCATCAGACAGCACCAAGGCGGTAAACGATCTGACTGCCAACAACGGAAAGCGATTGATCCAGTTGAAGGGTCTGAAAATCATGATTGGCGCTTCGACGCTGCCAAACGTCGGCGAGAGACCGGAGGAAGGTGCCGACGATGAATTTCTCATCGAGCACAAATCAGGAACGATCTTGAAAATCGCCGACGACGGAAAAGTCACGATTGAAGCTTCGAACCTGGAAATTACCGGAGACCTAAAGCTGACAGGCGATTTGACGATGGAAGGCGACGTGACGCTGACGGGCAATATTACGGAGACAGGTGACTTGAACGTCACCGGGAACGTCGCAATCAGCTAGCAGTGATGAGGAGAAACTAATGGGAGCGGCACTTACTGAAAGTTCAACACTCGGCTGTGGCCATCTTAGCGGGTCCATTGCGCTCCAAGCGAGTCAGTCGAAACTGACTGTCAGCGGAAGCAAGGTCTTGGTGGATGGCGATCTCAACGGCGCGAGCGTCAGCGGCTGCGGAACTACGCCGAGCTCGAGTACCAGCCAGTGCACAACCTTCAGTCCGATAGGCGGCGTGGCGCAAAAGCTGAAAGTTGGCGGTAAGGGAGTGCTGCTTGAAACTATTACAGGCGTTACGAGCGGCGTGCCGCCAGGTGGTCCGACGGTGGTGCAAAGCGTCGGCCAAACAAAGCTGCAAACGGTGTGAAATATGGCTGTCCGTGAATCAGAAAAACCCTCAGTGCTTGGCCGATCGCTGCGGTTGATTGATGGCGATTTAGCGTTCAGTAATAACGACTTCGCGCTGATTGTTGATCGCGACAATTTCATTCAGGGGTTGCAGGTAATGATTGAAACGCCAATGGGCTCGGACGTGTTTAATGTCAGTTACGGATTCGACCTGCTGAATAGCATCAGCGCGCCGAAGAGTATCTCTTTAATAAAGGACTTGATACGGCTGAACATCGTTAAGAGCCTGAGCACCGACAATCGCGTCAGGGAAATCAAAGAGGTCGTCTTCAGTGACGATCCGCTCTTCTTTAAAATCAGGCCTGACTTGAATGAAGAAGGAGAAAAGAGGTTAAGGAAGAGGGAACGCCGCTGGCAGGCGGTGGTCTCTTTACTAACAATTGCGGATAGCGACGTAGCCTTGAGTTTGGAGGGCAAAGGAATTTAGTTATGGTGCAATTCGGCATTACCAGGTCCGGCTTCATCATCAAGCCCTTTCAGGCCATCCTGGAAGAAAAGGCTGCTCGCGCGCGCGAAGTATTCGGAACCGATATCGATCTTCGCTCCACCAGCGCCCTGCGGAAAATCCTGGACATCTCGTCCGCCGAGGATCACGAGGTGTGGAAGCGGATGGAGCAGTTTTATTACGGCAATTTCATCTCAACCGCTTCCGGACAGTCCCTGGATCTGTTGGGCGAAGATGTCGGCGTCAAGCGACGATTCCTTGCATCAACCGGTCAGGTGAAACTGAAGTTGACCGGCGAAGCGCCGGGGCGGCTCTATCACTTGCCAGTCGGCACGCTTGTCGAAACCAATGCGCCGATTCAACGCTTCTCTACGCACAAGTTAGTAACGCTTTCCGACCAAAACAAAGAGGCGGTAGTAGGAATCTCTGCTATTGCGCGCGGTCCAGGCTCAAATGTTCCAGCCAGTGCCATCAACAAGATCAATCCAGTTTATGCAGCCCGTTTTCTCAATCTCGGCGGGGCGGTGATTAATGTTGTTAATGACCAGCCAACCAGCGGCGGCGTGACGTTGGAAGATGACAGCACTTACCGTGATCTCCTGCTCGGATTTCCGCGAACCATTTGGACGCTGGAAGCCGTTCGCAAGGCAGTAAAGTCGATAGATGGAGTACGAGATTGCCGCTTGTTTGATCCGTTGGGCGGCGTTGACGTGTCGCTCAGCAGATTCGCCTTGTTCAGCTTCAGCCAGCGACGCTTCGGCATGCAGCGCCTGCTGGGCACGCCCTACTTTTTCAACATCCTGGTTGCAACTCTTCCCGGCTTTCTTTGGGAAAGTGAGGGTGTGACTGTGGGACTCAAACAAACTATCGAGAATGCCATCAGCGAGGTCCGGCCGATATCAATTTTTCCAAATCTGCTCCGCGCCGACGACGTGCACATCGGGATCCGGGCGCGCGTTCTGATTAGACCCGGTCATGACAAGAATTCAGTGGTGGCATCGATCAAACAACGGTTGGAGCGGCGCATCAATACCCTGGGACTCGGCAATGGCGTGCTTTATTCCGAAGTACTGTGCGACTGCATGGATAGCCCCGGCGTGGTCGACATTCAACGATTGCACCTGCGTCGCTGTCCACCACTTTTCATTACGCTCAATTTCGGTGGGCGGCAAAGATTCAACAATCAGGTGATCGAGTTGGCAGTGGGCGAAAACATTTCGCTGCTGCCCAATGAGATCGCTGTGTTTCAAATCGACTCAGACTTGTTCGATGTAGAGGTTACTGATCGATGAGTGCGTTAAGCGCACAAGCGATGACTGAGTTGCTCACCGTGCCTTACCGGCGCGGCGCCGAACTCATGGACATTCCGGTCGGCTTAGACGCCGGAGGCTTCACTAATATTCCGGCCTACGATTTCAGGGAATATCGCGCGCGTTACCGAACTTCTCGAGTCCCACAGGCCGGGGTTATGGCAGAACCTGCGATTGAGGTAGATCCGCCGCAACCGAAATATGTTCTGTATCCCCGCAAGAATATTGGCGCCGACGAAATGGAGTTGGAGGTCGTATTTTCTTCAGGCGGGCCACCGTCTTCAACGGTGGTGAAGATTCCCGCCAGGACCATGGCCGGAGTGTCGTTTGTAATCCCACTGCCCGCCAACTCCGATGCGAGCGTTCGTCTGCTCCGCTTCCGGCAACTTCCGCTGCCTTTGTCAGGAACTGGAGCTGAAAATTGGGGGATCGTCGTACTGCTCGGAAATATCTCGAAACTGCTCTGGGTGCTTGGTCGAGAAAAAGATGAGATTCGCCAGCAACTGTTTGATGTCGAGCGCCAACGGTTCCGCGCTTTTGCCCATGGTTCCAGCCTGGACCAGCTTGGCGCAGATCTGCGCATTGCGCGTTTTCCTCCAAGAGAGCACTCGTTCGATGGCAGCACTCTTGCGCTTTACCATCTAAACGAAACCATTCCTGCAAATGGGCCAGTAACGGACGATACTGTTCGCTTTGGGTTAGTGGGGCACGCCGGTGTAAATGCCGGGGCACAAAGCGGCGTCAACGGAAAATTCGGTACGGCGTTTTCGTTTCCGGGTCAGGCCGCTACTGGCCGGATCGCGATTGACCATCACGCGGATTTCAACATCGCCGCCAATCGTAGTTTTACTGCCGAGGCTTTTATCCGGGCAGAGACCATCGACGATCCGCTGCCCCGAATCGTGCTGATGAAGAGAGCCCAGGAACTCGCCGGTCCGTTGTTGATTGCCGGCTGGTCGATTTCGCTTGGAAGTTTTCGCGGCATTACTAACAACGTCATGTGGGCAGTGTCGGATGGCGCCAACGAGTTCAAGATTTTCGCTGATGTTAATGTCGCAGACGGAAAAATCCATCATGTGGCTGGAGTAATTGATCGGACAGCGAGGCGCGCGCGACTCTATATTGACGGTGAGCAACGGGCCACCGCGGGCATTGCAGCGTTGGGAGCAATTGCCAACGCCGAGCCCATTCGGATTGGAGGAAGTGCAGCTGCTAACCAGTTCGTCGGCATGATCGATGAAGTACGTCTATCAAGCATTGCGCGTAGCGACTTTCACCCAGTGCTTGGCGAAGGCGACGAGGCCTATCGACAGCGCCTGGGTATCTTTGAGCGCTGGCTGCTGCCCACGCCGGGTAATCTACTGAGCACGATAAACGAGCTGGTGCAGATAAACGGTCAGACCGATTCATTCATTCTCATTGAAAACGATCGGCCATCGGTTGTCGCCAGTAAGGTCGTGCGCATTTTACCGGCGGCTCTCCTGGCGGGTCAGCAAATTGATCGCGACGGTAATCTGCTCAGCCGTGAATCACAAGTGTCGGGTGTGGCCGCAGAGGATTCAGACTTCGATGAACTCTATCTGCTGCGTCATGATCGGCCGGAGGTCAACTACCTGGGCTTGGAAAACAATCGGCGCATGCAGGCGTCGCTGAAAGCAGACCTTGATGCGCTCTTGAGTCAACTGATCGATGCGGGGGTGCCTGGCAGGGTCAACATTACGAAAGGCTTCGATGCAGCCGATCGTGGACTTCACAGCGTTGGGCGAGCGCTCCGATTAACACACGAGACGCTGCCACTGGATCGACTGGGAGCATTGGCTCATCGAGCTGGGTTCGATTTTGTAAGAAACAGCGGAACCGAGATCTACACCTCGGCCGCCGCGGGAGAAAAACTGGAACTCATTATCGAGCCGCGACCGGTAGTCGATACCCCGCCTGCCGGTATCGATGTCTTTGTTACCAAAGCGGTCAATCTTCACTTTGCCCCGGAAACACTTCCCGTCAACGGATTAATTGATTGGACGCTAATTCAATGCGATGCAGGGCGCGCCCACTTTGAGCGGCACCCGGCAGATGCCGTGACGCTGCGGTCACCGGTCACTGCGCGCCGGCGCCTGCGATTAGTCGCCGATGCACCAGGCGAAGTGACGGTGCATGTTGAATACACCTTGGCGCGCCGTACGGTGGCGTGTACCCGAACCCTCCTTATCAGCGTCGAGACCCTGGCTAACAATCAGACAATAGCTGCCAACGGTGACATGCAAATCACAGAGGCGGCGGCAGTCGGCTCCCCCGAGGCCGTATTCAATCCCATCTACCTGATTACCTCAAATGCGCCCGTAAATTTTGGCGCGGCACCCAATAACAAAAGAATGCAGCTTGTCCTGGAGAAACCTTTCATGCGTTTGCTCGCGTTGCTCCAAAGCATCGGAGCCGTGACAAACCAATTGCAGGTATTGCAGGCGTTTGACCCTGCGGGTCCCGGACTTCATCGAGTTGGACGTGCCATGCGCTTCAGTCACGCCGTCCTGGATGTGGGCAGACTCGGAGCGCTGGCCCATCGCGCAGGTTTTGGTTTTGTGCGGCGCAACGGTGCGGAAATTTTTGTCGCCGCGGCAGCACATGAAAAAATCGAAATCGTTCGTGCGAGTGATCAAACGCCGCTGGCTGACGAAGTTGTGGCCGGGACGCCGATCGAGGTGCAGGCCCGCTTTTCAGCGTTGCCGGCCACGGGTAACTTCAATTGGAGCTTTCAACAACTCGGAAATGGCAACGGGTCTTTTGATCTTGTGTTACGCCCAAAAGTGAAGTTCACCCCGCGGTCGCCGGGACTCCTGGCGTTGAACGTGACCTTTCTCGAACCCGATCCTCAGGCCACATTTCCTTACACCTTTGAAATCAGATTAAAGAATTCTTTGAATGTACCCGGCACGGTTATCCCTAAGCATCAGTACGATCTGCTAATGAATCTTCTAAGTTATTTCCATCCGATTGGAGTCGAGGTGGTAACACGAAATATTCGCGAGCACGTCGTTGAAGTTCAGGGCAACCTATTGAATGCATTTCCGGGTTACACGTATCCGGATTTTCGCGCTTAACAGCGCACATAGCGCGCGCCGGGCGCGACGACGAAAGGAGCGCAAGAGATGGCTGACATCACCTATGGCCGAACTTTTCAGCACGAAGATTGGATTGATAACGAGGACGTAGTCCAGGCCGGGGGCGAGAAGGGCTTCAACAAGAAGTTTCACGACATTGAAGCTGAATTCGACAGGATTGGCACTGTGGTCGGAAGTGTCAACACCGAGATCAATCGCATTCAACGGCTACAGTTTCTCTCTGCGGAAGCCGGCGTCACGATCAATCCCGCGTCGGCAACTGCGGAGTTTCCGGTTGAGATTTACGATCGCGCCACTCTACCGACAAACGTTGAGAAGGCCTATTTCGTCGTGATCTTTCCCGTCTCCGGCCCGACCAATGTTCAACACACGCTCCTCTACCGGACAAATCCTGGCAACAAAATCGCGGTAACCGTGCAGTTTTTCAACCCAGGAGCGGTCATCGCGAGATTGAATTTCCGCGTCCTCACTCTCGCCACCCAGGCATAGCCTGACCCTCTCATTGAAGTAAAGGAGAAAGCCATGAAACCCCAGCCAAGAAAACTCCATGGATCGCCGCTCAGCCTGACATTCCTCATAGCTCTCGGGATATTGAGTTTCGGCAGCACGCCCACTTTTGCACAGACTTTAATCGCGGATCCCGGGACTTCGAATCCAACGAATACGGAGAGCGGCGTCAGCCGACAGAAAGGGCGGAAAGGGCTGCTATTTCAATTCAGGTTCTTTAACCCGGGCGATACGGACGCGGCCTTTCCGCTGGTAATGCCTCCTTCAGCGGTCGTTAATCTAACGATCGGAGTGGCCCCGCCATTGACATGTACTGCCGGCATCAATCCTGCGCCAGGCGCATGCTCTTTCGTCGTCGTCGCTGGAGTGGATGATCCCGCGCTTGACAACGTGGAGATTTTCTTTAATGGCGATTTTCCAGCCAGCACGCAAGTTCAAGCTCAGATTACCGGAGCTCAGACGACTGCGCCGGTCGTGACTCAAACTGCCGACGCCACCAACCCGTTCGTTGTTAACTTCACCACTGGAAATGACCCACTGCGTAGCCCTGCGAGTCTGGAGCTGGTTTTCGACATCTCCGGCAGCATGGCCTGGACTACTGTTCCTGGAGGAACGGCCAGCCGAATGAGTACGCTGAAACTCGGTGCTCAGTCATTTTTTGCAATGCTCACTGATTACGCGATGCTCGGTGATAAAGTCGGCGTGGTTTATTTCAGCAATACCGCCACCGTGTTTGACCCTACTGCAGGTGGGACAAACCTCGAGCCGGCCCACAGTGCCACTCAAGTTAATCTCATCGCCGCGAACATTCAGGCGCAAGTTCCTACCAATGCAACCTCGATCGGCGACGGCTTGTTGCAGGCCAATGGAGCGTCAGGTTTGGGAGGGGACGCGGCAACCGCGAAACGTGTTTTTCTCTTTTCTGATGGAGAGCAGAACGTTGCGCCCCGCGCTCGGATCACAGGGTCCAACCTCGAGATCGTTAACGCAGCCAACACCGTAGTTATGACTTATCCGGCAAGCCTCGGGGTGTGCCCCGTAACCGCCGGCCGGATGGCCGCGCCCGGTTTTGCTTTGCAACAATCCATCGCCAATCAAAAATGTGCCGCCAACAATGCCGTCGTCGGAGACCTCGCGGACACCTTTGCACTCGCAGACTTGAACACCTACTTCACAGACCGGCTGCAAGAGGTTTTAATCGGGGATAAATTGGAGAACGTGAGGAACGTCACCGGAAAGCTCCCCATCGGCACCGACGTGAAAGAGAAATTTTCTGCCAACACCAACGATATAGCGCTCAGCATACTCTTGTCATGGGAAGGCGGAAGGCAAGCGCCCAGGACTCTGCCCTTTCGCTTGAAAGCGCCGGATGGGACCGTGGTTGACGTAAGCAACCGGACGCAACGGGGCTTCGGTATGAGCTTTACGACGATTCACTTTCCCTTGCGCCAGAACAACGCCACAGTCGCTCACAAAGGCGAGTGGGAGATTGAACTGCTCGGGTCACAAGTCGATCCCATCGGACCAGCTCCTTCTCCACTCAATTATCAAGTGTTAGTGATGCTCGATAACGCCAATCTCGCCTCCGCGTTTAGTTTGAGCGGGAACGACATTGGGACCGGCGAGCCGATCCCAATTCAAGTTAGGCTAACCGAGAATGGCGCTCCCGCGACTGGATCAACCGTGGTGGCCCAACTGCTCGGCCCAAATAATGGGCTTGGAAACATCCTTTCAACGTCGAACACGCCAAGCGGCACTCCCAATATTGGTGGTGACCCCCTTGCCTCTGACGCGCAGCGGAAGCTGCTGTTATTGCTCGCCGACCCGGCATCTGCCAGTCTTTTCGTTAGCGCAACTCTCCCATCGGTCGTTCTGCTTGACAACGGACAAGCGGCGAATGGCGACATCACCGCCAACGACGGGATTTACACCGGACTTTTTCCCGGTGGTTTGCAGGAAGGACACTATCGCTTCAACGTCAACGCGCAGGGCAGCACAGTTGCTAACGGAAGTTTCCAGCGCACAAAAACATTGACGGTGTTTGTCCGGCCGAAACCAGTCGCCAGCCAAACAGACTTGGTATTACTCTCGTCGACGCGGCAACCTGACAAATCCGTGATCGTCAGCTTAAGTTCCACTCCCCGGGACCGTTTTCGCAATCTGATCGGCCCTGATTACCGCGACCATATCAAGATCAGGTCTTCACAAGGAACAGTCGAATCGCCACTACTAGATAAGTTGGACGGCTCCTACGAGATCAGTTACAGGCTTCCTTCGGGGGCAACTAATCCGGATATCACCGTCGAGGTAATGGGCACTGACGTTGTCACCAAACCACTCAGCGGCCTGGGCGGCGGCGTCGCAGGGGCGTTTAAGCGATGGTCCATTAGCCTGCATCTGGGCTCCACTTTCCCACACGGCTCGTTCGGCTCGGTGTTAAATGCCGGCTCCAGCTTCGGCGCCGATGCGGAGTACAGGTTCACGCCACTCTTTTCCCTCGAGGCTTACCTCGGACACGATCGCTTCCGGAGTAACTTTTCCAATAGCAGTTTTCACATCACCCATCTCTCAGCAGGGCCAAAGTTAACGTTTGGCACCGGGACCGTGAGGCCGTCTCTGCATGCCGGCATCGGCGCGTATTTCCCCCAAGGCGGCGGCACGCGCTTCGGTGGAAATGTCGGCGCAAGCGTGCAGTTTTGGGTGACGCCAAACTTTGCTTTCGAGCCCAGCTACAACTACCGCATGGTCAATTTCAGTGGATCGACCATAAGGTACTCGACTCTTCAGGGCGGCGTTAGATTCCGCTTCTGATCGATTGACTGGAAGGGCGCCGGATTATCACGCCGAATAGGTGTGCTGATGCCGGCGTTCCTCTGCTTCGCACAAGCAGGGAAATCGGCCAGGAAAAACCAAATGCCGGATGAAGAAGACTCGGGTTTACGAATCCCGGCCTTTCAGGCAGGCGGATTAGTCCGTGAGACCGGGATTGCGCTGGTCCATGAGGGCGAGTTCATCATGCCCGCGCCCGGTTCGGAGGCTACTATCGAACCGGCGGAAATGAGCACGCAGGGGGAGGTGAATTATTACTTTCCGGTCGAGGTCGTCATCGTCGGCAGCTTGCCGGAAGCGGAGCGCGAAGCCATTGAAGCCCGTATCTGGGAGAGGCTAAACGACGCCTTGGAGAGGCTGGTGTAATTCCGTGCCTCAAATCAACTGTTATCTGCCGATCAAACTCTGCATTACCGGCCGGCTCGACGACCCGCAGCTCGAACATCTTTCAGATACGTTGGTGCGCGCCATCTCGGCGCGCATTTCGTTTGCGGAGCGGACCATCGTGTCAGCGAATGGGGGAAATCTTTGGGCGGGCAACGTTGAAATCGTGAGGGAGGGCTACGACCCGGCACGCGACGATGCGGCCGGAGCGTACACCGTCCCGTCATACCAACATGGGGGCCACCCCACCGCCGTTCCGGTGCGGCCTGGATCGCGTGCTCGCCGGCCATGGATCATCCGCAGGGCCATCAACTTTCACGCTTACGTTGGAGACTACCTGGAGTACATCACGAATCTCCGTGTGGATAGGACATTTCCTGAAAGCGTTCTGTATTCAGATCTATTCGATGAGCTGAGATGGGTTTCTGCGTGGCTGGTACAAGTCAACCGCGCATTTGATAGCGGGGAATTGGTGCCGATTCTATACCGGCGAGCCGCGCAGCTTAGTCACCTTCGGCCCAATCAAATTTTCGCTTATGGCCAGGCTTATCTGGAAACGAATCGTCAGCAATTGATTGCCATCGACGAAGACGGCGTAGTCAATCGCGAGATACCGCAAATGACCGGCAATCGGCGGTTTCTCGAGATGGCAGGAGATAATGTCCGTCTGAATCCTGGCGCCCTGTTGCTGGTGACTACCATGACGCTGCCGAAGATTGAGCTGGCGGACATGGTTGCTCTCATAGACGAGATCCCGATACCAGTCCGGCTGCGCGATCTCACATTCCTGGTGCCATCCCGCGCGTTCGAGGCCAGATTTGGGATTTCATGGGAAGCCTATAATCAGGAGTTTGGCGATGAAGAGTTAACCTTGCACCTTCAGCCGTTGACAGTCCGGCGCCGCATTAATTTTCAAGCGCTCGAGTTCTTAGTCGAACGTTTCATCGAACAAAGGGTTCGGCCTCTGTTAACCAATCCCGCCGCGATTGATTTTGGTCGTCTTCAGATCTTGAACGACTCCTCGCTTGGTCAACTGCCACCTAACGTTCGAGCTCGAGCCGAAGGCGTAACCAACTCGATCACCAGATCGGTAAGTGATGTTCAGGCTCTGGGCCACTGGGATGCTGATTGGAAGGGTGCGTACTTTCTGGCAGTGACAACTATTTCTGAAGATAAAGTAGGAACTGCTTACTACGGACCCACAGCGCGCCGACTTTTGCCGTCCCTGCTGAATCTGTTGATGGGGGATCCCGAGGAGTACGGCTGGGACCGAAACCTACTTCAGTTTCTTCGACGCCACTTCGGCGACGACTCGCTGTTGACTCGCAGGCCCGGCGGAAATGTGTTCGAGCAAGTATTGGTTGAGTTGGAGAAGCGCAATCAGTTCGACGTACTGTTCAATAAAGTCGAGCGCGCGGGCAATAACGGCCTGCACCAGCTGCTGATCCAGTTATCACTAGTGACGCGCTACGCCACGCATGCGCGCGTGTTGCGTTCCCACCAACTGCTAATCGCTGCCGTCCTCAGGAGAGGCACGCATATCTATCGCGCGGACGAGTGTGAGATCTGGCTCGAACGTGACCCTGACGACATTGTTCACAGAAATCAGGTTTTCGGCGAAGTAGACTCAATTTACATCATGGAACGCGACGCCCAGCGCCTTAAGCCCGCGCGCGTCCCGGCTTTCCGCGAAGCCCTCATGGCCGAGCGCGAGGCGCTGGTGGGGAGAATCCTGCGTGGCGAGGACAGTACGGTTTACAGCGAAGACGATTTTGCTCGCGCCACAATTGGCGCCGCAGTCCAGCGCATAAATCTCAGCGAAGACGACTTCGAGGAGATCACCATACAACGCAGCATGCGTCTGTTGCGCGTCGAGGCGCGCATGGAAGCGGCTTTGCAACGTCACTACATAACCTTCGAGTTCGTCGAACGAGTTGAAGGTGAAGGATGGCAGAGTGCGTCCGGGCCGATCACCAAAATAGAGGATGAATTCAGCGCTGGATTGATCTATTGGAAGCTGGGTCGGGCCGGTGAGGTTTACGAGGCGATGTTGATCGCCATGACGGTAGCTGGGGTCGCCATCATCGTCGTCGTTGCCTGGGAGGCTGGCCTCATCGCCGCATTGATCCAAGCTGCCGGCGGCGTGACCGCAGTACTGGTCTCAATCGCTATCTCCGAGCTGATCTATGTGTTGCGCGTGGTCTTTGGCGACGCCAGGTTATCGTTGAGTGGCTTCTTGTGGGCGGCGGTTGATGGTTACTTGATGGCCTTGGGTTTCGGCGCCGCCGGCGTACTCGGAAGGGCAGCGGCGAGAGCCATTGGTACCGCTTCTCTTAAGCGGATTATCGGTGGATGGGCCGTTGAACGTCTGATTGTGGGAACTGTCGGAGGCGCAGGGACCGCAGCCTTGACGACGTTTAGTCATGATCTAATCAATGTAGCCACCGGCCGCGGAAGCTGGTCCGGAATTGGCACTTACGTCAGAAACATGGCATGGGGGGCACTGCTCGGCACGGTGTTCGAGTTTGGCGTCGGAATCCTTCAACCACTCCTGCGGGCCGGCGGCGAGAACGCCCTCCAAACTCTCGGGCAGGTCGTCGACCGAGCGCGGGCCGCTGGCTTCACAGGTTCTCAGTGGACAGCCTTAACTGCCGAGGCGTTGGGGAACCTCAACGTCAGACTTCGTACGGTCATCGGCGACGTGGCTGCACAAGGATTCGTTCGCGCAATGGGCGAACGCTTGACGCAAGTGGCGGAAGGGCTGGCTGGTCAATATCGTCTGGGAGTATTTCGTCGTGTGTTAGAACTCTCTCCCGGCGCAATGTCACGACCTGCCGTTGAAGGTCTCGAAAAATTTCTGGCCGCGCCAAGCATTACCAATGAAACTGCGTTGGCTCTGCTTAATCGGCTGGGTCCGACGGAACTACGCGGCTTTTTGGAAGCGCTTAACTTACTCGACAGTCCGATGATCTCAGCGCTGTCACGTGTGGGCCAGATCGAAAGATTGGCCAGCGCGCCTCAGCTGGCCGGAGTTATTCGCAATGACCCAGTCCTTTCTCAACTCATCCTGAATACATCTGCCGCGCCGTCGGCCGCAGTGTCCGGTCGCGTTCAGCGGATTCTGTCCGTCGCCCAAGGGCTGCCGGCAGTACCGGAGACGATTGCGCCAGGTCAGTTTTTTGCACGCGGCGGCACCAGCGAGGTTTTTGAGGTTGCCGGCCGGCCGGATTTGCTCGTCAAACAGGGCGGCGGCCGACTTCCCGTCGAGGCTCAGGGTTTGGTTGAGTTAGAAATGATGGGAATTGATACTGTGTATGCCGCCACGCGGCGCATCGCAGGACGTACTAATATCGTCGTGCGGCGCGTCGATGGCGTTAGTAGCAAAGACATCATCGGCCGCCTGAGCAGTCCCTTGCGGTCGCCGCGACACATTGAGATAGTTACTCAAAGAACCATAGATGATCTTGAAAGAATCTACACTACTCTTCAGCAGAACCGAACTAACATCGGCGACTTTCAGTTCATCGTGCGTCGATCGGATGGCGCCGTGTTCGTCAACGATCCGGTTAGTGTGACCGTGGGCAGCGGCCCAAGTGGAAACGTCCGCGGGATCATTGATCGCTTCAGACGGATTTTACGAACCAATCAGTCGCCGGGTGGAGGGTAAAAGAACGTGACCGACGCGGAACTTCTTCAGCTCTTGCCAAGCCGCCAGAAAGATGCTCTTGCGGCCGCGATCGGTCAGCGGCTCACTGAGGTGACGCGCCAGTTCTTCCGTGACCTGTCGAGTTTCCTGACGGATGAACGTTTCACCGCGACCGACTTTTTCAGCCTTAACTCTGGCCCGGTGCAACTGCAGTTCGATGACGGACTTATGCACACACTCGCCGTGTGGCCTTCGCAACTCTCGATTGTTCTTTTGCCCGACCCGTTATCTGGACTACCGGACGAAAGAATTTACCGTCTCAGCGTCAGCGCTGATGCCCGGCCGGAGTTGAAGGCCTGTCTGGGGCGTGTGTGCCAGGATGTCCGCATTTGGATTCTAAAGGAGGAGTTTGACTCGGAAGAAGCAAAGGAGGTCGCCATCTCTTACGTGTTTGATAGCGACCTTGAATTGTTCTATTGCATTTATCTGCATGATGATCTCGATAGTGATTATCTGTTGACCGGCGCAGATGTTTCTCGCACACGCGTGAAGCATTGCATTTCACTCGCGCAGGGAGGAATCATTGAGCCAAAGTGATCAGACGGCAGCGGCACTTCGAGTGCTTATCGTCGAGGATACCGAGGAACGTCAGAACGTACTGATGTCGCTTTACCGCGCTCACGCGTGGATCCTTGCAGCCACTGGGCGCCGCGCGGTCACGCTCCTCAATGCTTACGACTTTGACATTATTTCACTTGATTACAATCTGCGCGGTCCACTGACAGGTGCGGAGGTGGCTCAAGCGATCGCTTCTTCCCGCAACCAGAATACGCGGGTGGTCATTCACTCTATGAATCCGAAAGGGGCCATCCAAATCGCGCAGCTTCTACCTGACGCAGTCCAGTTTCCAGTGTCGAAAATGGTTGGGTCAAATCGAGGGTTTAAGACTCTGAGAAACAAGATTGACGAATTGGGCGCGGCCTACGATTGGCATTGAAGCAAAGGGCTGCAAGTGCCGCGGTTCACTGGGCCGACTAGTGTTGGAGTCTCTATGACGGTGCGCTACCACATTCCCGCGAGTTTTATTTTGCGCAATGAGCTAAGTTCCGACGAGGCTGCGCGACTGCAAAATGTTGTAACGGAAGCTATCCGCCGCGCGGTTGCCGCTTCAGCCAGCTCGGCCAGTGCAATTATCACCGAGGCCGAGGAGCGGGAAGATTCGGTCGAGCTTTTCTCGAGCGAGCGTGACCGTCCTGATCGTGACGCCTACGCCATCCCGAGTTACGACGACGAGGGAAGACCTCGAGAAGTGCCGGTGGAACGCTCACCGGTTGAAGCTCAAGCCGAGACGGTTCCAACTTCCGCCGACACGACCGCCCCCTCATCAGGTAGTGGCGGGCTTACCAGCAACAGGCCGGTCACAACTGCCGACATCCTTGCGGTCCCAATTGTAGTACGGACATTTGACCAAGTCTGGCAACAATTCAGTCAACATCGCGCGCTTTCCCGCGATGACCAGGCGCAAGCACTCGTTCCCGACCTGCTCTCCCGCATGTCCACCGAGGATGCATTAAGTCATGCTCGGGGTCTCGCTATTTGGCTCATGGATCGGGGCGAGCGAACCCTGGCGGAAATGGCGCTCAGGCGATTGGAATCAGCCTGGTGGCTGCGCTATGTAGGGGCGAACGGACCGGGCGTTCCCACCAGATCCATCACGGATGACCCTCACACGCTGACGGAACGTGGGATGGCGGAAGCCAGAGGCGGCAATCACGAACAAGCGTTCCTACTCTTCGGGCTGGCCTTTCTCTTTAGTCAAATGCAGTTTCAAGAGCTTTCCAACAAACGCGAGGAAGCGCTGACACGTACGGAGAGTGGCCTGGATAGATTTGGCGCGGAGCGCTTTAGGATGGCAGAGATGTTGACCGTGTGGGGAAGAATGTTCAATTACGGGGATATCAGTTCCCTGATCGAGTCGATGAGAGAGATTCTAGGGTTTTACCCGAGCTTGGAACGCGATGCGCAGCGGGCAGGGAACCAAACTCTCGCCGCTCAGTACAGTAGCCTCGGCTTGCTGCTCCGCACCGAACTCCGGGATCACTATACGTTGGCCGGAGCTCGGGGCATCACGATGGAAAGCACGCAGACACTCACGTCCAGCGGCGGCATTGGTTACACGATTCATGGCAGGCAGGGCAGCCAAGAAGTGGTTACGCCCCTCCCAGGCACCCGCACTCCGCAGGAAATCGGGGTCTTCCCTTCCTATACCTCGACGATGGAGGAGTTGCTGGCGAGCATTTCCGGTCAGGAAGAGTTTGTTACCGCACTCAATGCTCATCCGGAGATTCGCGCGGCGTTCGGAACTCGTCGCATTAACATGAGTGATGTGGATGAACGCTTGCGAGTGTGGCGCATTATGTACCGCATCTTCCAACGCGAGAGTCTGAACCCTCTCCATTCGCTGCTGAGATTGATGGAGAGGTATCTCAACCATTTCACCCGGCACACTGAATACAACATCCGCGATTTCGGGGTTAGCTATTTGAGCACGGAATTTCCGGAAGATTTGGCGGGCCGCGCCGTGCGCGACTGCGGAGTCTACGCTCTCACGGTAGCGTACGAGGTGTATCGCACGGCCCGCGGCGCTACTCCGCGTCTTGATTTAGATTTCCGCCTTTACGCTATGCCGGAACACGTTACGCTTGTGATTCTTGACCGGGCTGAAGACAACTATTACGTCGTTAATAATGACCGCATTGAAGGACCGAGAACGGGTGACGTGCTTGAAGGCGTTTCAAGAGGGTATGCCACAACTTTCTCACGAAGATACACGGTGACACCCGCTGTGCGTGTGGACATTGCTTCGACCCAGGTTCCCAACGCATCTTTTCGCCAACTTGCCTGGCAGAGGTATAGGGTCTCAACGCAATGGGGATTGCGTCCGGAGCTGCCCACCGGACCCGCAGACACCCGTACTGAAGATGAACGGTCGGTGGCGATTTACCGTCGCTACTATCAAGACCTTAATAACTTCGACCGAGGCTCTCATAATTTAGGCCAACAACTTGATCAACTGTCTCAGTCTCTCCAAAGTGCTGCGACCGACACAGCCAGGCTGACACTGCTGAATACGGAAATACCGCGACTCATTAATCTAGGTATTGGTCTGGTTACTACGTTTGATACGTTCGGACCACACGCACAGATAAATGCAAGCAATGCCCAGGTAGTCGCCCTTATGGGCAATCACGCTTTGTATCTTTTCGCTTCCCAGGGAAATCAACCAAACCCGCTGGCCCGACTTGGGATGGCGCTGCTGTTGTTCGCAAATATGGGGAACGCGTTGACGAACGACCAGCAAACTCTGATTCAGTGGCTCCGCTCAATACCGCAGTTCAGAGACAACCTCGATCAATATATCGCCGCTGGCCGCCGGTTATCCTTCTAGCATAGGGGCGAGCAGGATTGTTTCCGGGGTAACTTGTCCAGGATTTTCGTAGTGTGGGTCAGATCCAAAGGAATTAAAGCTGGAGTCGCAAAGCAAAGTCTTCTATAGCGACGTAGCGACAGGCAGATTGAATTCGTTTTTGCCGCTAATGCGGTCAATACAAGTTTCCCTTATCTCCGAGGGCTTGAAAACGGAACTGAAAAAAGTGAAGTAAGAGGTGAGAAGTTATTGGTGGAGCAGAGGGGGATCGAACCCCTGACCTCCGCATTGCGAACGCGGCGCTCTGCCAAACTGAGCTACTGCCCCACTAGATTGGCCAAGTTTAGGTAGTGGCACCTTTACTGTCAAATTTCATGAGTCATTGAATGATTGGAATGAGGCGGCAGATTTATCATTTGTCACTTCACATACTTCACATTTGTAATTTTCTATTAATCTGCCACGGCACTCGGTTCTTGCACGGAATGCGTAACGCCCAATCAGCAAATAGAAAATGACAAATGTGAAATATGTGAAATGACAAATGACAAATCTCCTTAAAGCTTTTGCCGAATAGTAATAATCGCCTCCTCCAATTCCGAAACCTTCTTACCGCCGCCCTGCGCCATATCCGGCCTCCCGCCGCCGCGTCCGTCCAATATCTCGCACGCCTGCTTTATCAATTGGTTCATATCGCCCGTCGCATCTGCTGAACGGGCGAATACGAGGCGAGCGGTGCCTTGATCTCGTGAGCCTAACAACGCGATGACACCGTCGTGTGCAATGAGTGCCTGGGCGAGGTGTTTGAGTGACTCGGCATCGCGGCTGTCGAAAACCCTGGTGATGATCTTACTGTCCGATGACCCACTCGCTGACGCTGACTCTTTCAGGAGCTCTTCTGCTTCGGTGCGGGATGCGATCTCCTCCAACTCCCGAACTCTTCGATGAAGCTCTTTGTTTTCTTCAAGCACACGCGAAGTAAGTTTCGCAGCGTCGTCGCGAGCGGCGCTGTACAGTGCTGCCACGTCCCGGGCTGTCTTGTTTGCACGCCGGTAGTCCGATAATGCTCGTACGCCCGCGACGAACTCAATTCTTGTCAAACCTTTCGCGCGTTCCCAATTGCGGACCGCAATCATGCCCACTTCGCCACTACGATGAGCGTGCGTGCCACCACATGGAGTCAAATCAAATCCCTCAATTTCGATCAGACGCAGCTCACCTTCGCGTGACGGATCTTTCCGCAACGGCAGCGCAGCGGCTTCTTCCGGAGTGACGTTGTGAATTGTGATGGGGCGATCTTCCCAAATAACGTTGTTCGCCAGTTCCACGGCCCGTTCGATGATCTCAGTCGCCGGGTTCGCGAGGTCGACATCGATCTCACACGATTGTTCCAGCACGCGGAAGCTGCGGGTTGGCGCGTTGAAGAGTGTGACGAATGCCTGCGAGAGGATGTGCTGCCCGGTGTGTTGCTGCATATGGTCCAGACGGCGTGACCAATCAACTCTGCCCTGGACCGTCGCCCCGAGATCCGGAGCACGACCCTGAATAACATGCAATACGCCATCGTCTTCGTTATCGATGCACTCGACAACTCGCAGACCGTTCAACGTGCCTGTATCACTCGGCTGTCCACCTCCGGTTGGATAGAAAGCTGTTCGATCGAGTGTGACCGCAGTCCAACCGCTGACGCGTTCGGTCTTATCGATCACGCGTGCTTCAAACTCGATCAGATGCGAGTCGTTGTAATAGAGACGTTCAGTCGCAGGCATGTGAGTTTAATAATCTAATGATAGAAGAGCATGCAAGTTTGGAAGTGGGAAACCTGTTAGGTAATCTCAGGGTGAGGAAGGGTAGCTTGCTCCCGCCTGGGTTGAGTGGCATCCAACCTTAGCGGGAGCAAGCTACCCTTCCTGACCCTGAGACTTCTGATGACTTGTTCTCATTAGGCGATTAGGCTTTTCAAACTTGGTCGTGACTTTTGACAGCAATTTGCCCGGCCTCGATAATCCGAACCAAATCGTGTTCTGGAGTCATTAAATGAATTCAATAACTAAGGCTATTCGTTCGCGTTTAGCTGTCGGTTTCGTGTTGGTGTTCCTGTGCGGAGTCGCTTCCGCACAGACTGCTGCGCCGCTGAAATCCGTTACCTATCGTCTGTCTATGACGCGTCCGGTGTCGCATCTCTTCGAAGTTGCGATTGAAGTCGAGCTACCGGAAGGCGCGCCATCATCACTAGATTTTCAAATGCCGAAATGGTCGCCGGGGCGCTACGCAGTTTTTGATTTCGCCAAAAACGTCCAGGAGTTTCAGGCACTTGGCGGCATTTGCCCTCGTCCAGCTCAATGCAAAATGTCTGTTATTCCATCCGACAAAGTTGATGACCAGACATGGCGCGTCTCTACTGCAAATACACGAAATCTCACCGTCCGTTACAAGGTGTTTGGCAACGACTTGTCGGGGACGTTCTCGCAGCTAGACACCCGCCACGCAAATTACAACGGCCATTCAGTGTTCATGTACATAGTGGGCCACAAGGCTGATCCGGTGAAACTCGAGATCGATCCACCCGCCGGTTGGCGAATCATCAACGGTCACACCGAGCGCATGGACCAACGCTCGTGGCAGTTTCCAAACTGGGATGAGTTTGTCGATACGCCGACTGAGATCGCTCCTGATTGGACTGTCGATGAGTTTCAGGTTGACGGCAAACGTTATCGCGTAGTCGTTCATTCATTTGGCGACGAAGGAGGGAAGCGGCCTGCGTTGGTTCGCGACATCGAAAAGATCGTGCGTGCGGAAGTTGCCATGTGGGGCACGCCGGAATTCGACACGTACACTTTTCTGATTCACTTCGCGGCTGATGATCACTCCGGCGATGGAATGGAACACCTTAACTCGACTCAGATCATCGAGCCGGGAGCGTTAGGCGAAAGCGGTGTTTACGCCAGCATACTCGGAACAGTCGCACACGAATTCTTTCATGTCTGGAACGTGAAGCGACTTCGCCCGGTAGAGTTTGGACCATGGGACTTTACCCGTCCGGCAAACACTCGCAGCCTTTGGATCGCCGAAGGGTTCACGAATTATTTTGGTCACGTGATGATGCATCGGGCCGGTATTTGGGACGCGACCCAATTCCTTCGTCGTCAAAGCCAGACAATCACCGGAATTGAAAACGCGCCGGGCACCGCCTTGATGAGCGCGGAAGCTTCATCACAGGCGGCACCGTTCATCGACGATGCGCCGCATGCGCAACAGACCAATCTGCATAACACGGCGATCAGCTATTACCCGAAAGGGGAGTTGGTCGGAATGGTGCTGGATTTGATTATTAGGGGGAAAACTAATGGAAAAGGCTCGCTGGATGAGGTAATGCGCCGCATGTACCAGCAGTTTTATTTGAATAGTCCAAACGCCACCTACTATCTACGCGGCCGTGGGTATACGCCGCAGGATCTTCAGCGAGTGGCATCGGAAGTTGCAGGAGCCGACCTGAGTGATTTCTTTGCACGCCACGTGAGAAACACGGAAACGCTGCCCTATGACGAGGCCTTTGGTTATGTCGGGTTGAAAGTAGTGCGAACTGTCGCGCGTGAACCTTATTCGGCCGGCATCACGCTGGACTGGGAAGACGAGGAAAGTCTTCGAATTGGAAATGTGCGCCACTACTCTCCCGCGGAAGATGCGGGGTTGCAGGCAGGCGACGAAGTGCTGTCGCTTGGTGGCAAAAATATCAAACGAGAAAACTGGCTGCTGGCGTTGAGCCGGTACAAGGAAGGCGATCGTATCCCGATAGTTGTTAAGCGTAACCGGCGAACAATTCGCACTGCGCTGGTGCTTGGACCACCGGACCGATACGAGTTTCGAATCGAAGAGTTGAGTAACGCGACGGCCCAGCAGCGCGCGTTGCGTGAGGCGTGGTTGAAAGGGTCGTAGATAATTCATTGAGGCCGAAAGGCCGGCAGTTGATAGCCACGCGCGTGAGCGCGTGGCGTCATTGCCAGAAAACGAAGGAGGCCCGAATGGCCGGCAGTCAAGGTTTTGTCTGAACGACTGGTGGTCCTTGGGACCTCATTTTTTTCTGGACGCTTATCCACGCGCTTACGCGCGTGGCTATTAACTGTCGGCCCTTTGGGCCTTGTAATGCCCGATTTCCGCATCGCGCAAACTGACCGTTCACAACCCCCCCTTCGGCATCTCGTTTGCTACTCCCTTACGCCAAGTAGAAAAGTGAACGTAGTTGAATCAACCTTGGCATCCCCCGTGTCCAATAATTGTTAGTGATATTGCGTCGGGAGGAAATATGTCGGCTGTATTTGAAACCTTTGACCACTATGCGAACCACGATCATGGCAAGGTTCACGAGTTAGCATTCGCGACCTGGAATTGGCTGGGTAATGTATTCGGTTGCCCACACAAGGAAATGAGCCGTCCTTTTTCAAGACAAGGCGAAACCTATCGTGTCTGTATAAACTGCGGAGCCCGAAGAATGTTTGACCAGAAGACCTGGAAACCGACCGGACCTTATTATTTCCGGCCGGCGAGCCCGAGGGATTTGATGGAGCCGAAGCTAAGCAGTGTAAGGGCCGTGTAAACATGCGCCACATACGATCTACTTCGACGGTTCATGGAATCGTATTTGGTGCAAGAGGTTCAGCAACTTCATTTCCACTATCGGCCTTTCCGCCGTATTGAGTCCGGGGCTTACCTACTTTAGAATCGCTGGGCATGATATCCGCCGAAGTAAGCCACTCGATTTCAACGGATTTCGCTTTTGAGGGTAATTGGCCCACCACGTTGGCCCTGCCGTCACCCGATGTTTCTTTAGAGATTGGGATTCCCAAATTCTGTCTAGAGATCAGCGCTCCGCTGATGGAGCTCTTCCCTTTATTTAGTGTTGGCGAAGTCGTATTGAAGGCGGCCGTAGAAACTGATGTCTCAGCGGTCTTAACGCTGACAGGCAAACCAAACCAATCTGGCACAAGGTTTCAAACTGAACGATTTAGTCTAGTGATAGAGGCTTCACCACGACGACCTCGAGCGCTCTTTATTTCGTCCACCATTATGGCTATGCTCGGGATCTCTGGTCGGGTGCACCTGAATATACCAGCTGTCGGGCTAGCCAGCGTAGTAGACTTTCCTATCAACCTCCCTATCATTTGTGCGCGTCTGGAAGAGCGCCAGCTAGCCTACCGAGCTATGGTGATAGAAGCAGCGACGCATCAAGACTTCATTATTCCCAAGAATTGTACAGGCTCTGACTTAGGCGAGATCGGCTTCGCATACCATGCGATAGTCGATAAAAGCTTTGTCTGGCCTAACAGAGAAACGTTCACTGGCTCGGTTCCCGCTAACCAAAAGGCAGGATCCGAATTTGCTCGGCCAACTTCTCTGACATTTAAATCAGTGCCCATAACTCGCTCAGTTTTCGATGAGCCGGTTCAACTTGGACCAGCGGACGTAGTAATTGAGGATGCCGTAATCCTGGATAACGCAGTCTTAGATGAGATCTCCGTCGATGACGGTCACCATGTTGAAGTACAGCTTCGATCTCGGACCGGCCGCGCTCGATATAATTTTTTGAAACCTCCCAGTCTTTCAAAAGAACCGTGGGGAGCGTTTCTTAAGACTTTGGTTGATGCGGAAGACAAAATGGACAATGAGATTATCGAACATTACAACAAGTTAGCCTCAACTAGCGTCTTGGGTTTGAGTGACGCGGAGGGAGTAGAGACAGCGGCTCCTCTAGAACTAAGTGATGAGGGATTTGATTGGGAGATTGAGGACTCTTACCAATAGACATATGCCTACTGCGCCCGCCTTCCCCGAAACTTCCTTGATTCTCGATAACGACATCTTTACTCACTGGAGGAACGAGCAGGCTTACGCGAAGACAGAGATAGCCGCATACATCAAGAGACTAAAGCGTCCTCCGGCAATAGCATGCACAACGCTGTTTGAGACAATTTACGGAATTGAAAATAGCCGAAACAAAGGCAAGCTCTCTGACGAAGGCGCTATCAGGTACCTGCAGCGCCTAAGGGAACTGAGCAATGCATGTATTCTTTTACCCTTTGAGCAACGAGCAGCCAATATCGCCGGCTACATACTTCCTCGCCTGTCTAAGAGTGACCAAAGCCGGCATTGGCGAGACGTTTTTGCAGCGGCCACGGCACTGGCGCATAGCCATGGTATAGCGACAGGAAATAAGAGAGATTTCGAATTGATTGGTGACCACCTACCTCCAAACCATCCCTACTTACGAATTGCTCTTTGGAAAGCTTAGCTTTATTCGAGCCGGTAGTTCGGCGCTTCTTTGGTGATGATGACGTCGTGCACGTGCGACTCTCTCAGGCCCGCTGAAGTGATCCGGATGAACTGGCTCTTCTCCTGAAATTCTTTAATCGTGCGACAACCTGTATATCCCATGCCGGAGCGCAGGCCGCCAACCAACTGAGTAGTCATCTCGGCGATCGTTCCTTTGTAAGCCACGCGTCCTTCGATACCTTCCGGCACCAACTTCGATTCAATCAAAGTTGTTTCCTGAGCATACCTGTCGCGCGACCCTTCGCGCATCGCGCCGATCGAACCCATACCGCGATACGTTTTGAAAGAACGACCCTGGAACAAGATCACTTCGCCGGGCGCTTCTTCAGTGCCCGCGAACAACGAACCAATCATTACGACGTCAGCACCGGTAGCCAGCGCTTTCGCTACGTCGCCGGAAAACTTCACGCCGCCATCAGAGATAACGGGCACATTCATTTTCGTTGCCGCCCGTACGCACGACTGGATGGCAGTTATTTGCGGCACACCAGCGCCGGTAACCACGCGCGTGGTGCAGATCGAGCCTGGTCCGATACCAACTTTAACCGCATCCACGCCTGCATCAATCAACTCGCGCGCGCCTTCGTAGGTCCCGACGTTTCCCGCCACCACGTCGGTCCCGTTATGGCGCTTCTTGATTTCACGCACTGCCTCGATCACTCGCGATGAATGTCCGTGGGCTGTATCTACTACGAGGCAATCCACTCGCGCCTTCACCAGCTCGTCGGCCCGTTCACGGAAATCGCCGGTGGCGCCAATCGCAGCCGCCACGCGCAACCGTCCCAGACCGTCCTTGGCGGCATTCGGATACTTGATCGCTTTCTGAATGTCTTTGACGGTGATCAGACCCTTAATGCGTTTGTCGTCATCCACCACCAGAAGTTTTTCAATGCGATGTTTTTGAAGAACTGCCTTCGCTTGTTCGAGTGTTGTACCGACCGGCACAGTGACGAGTGGCTGCGCAGTCATCACTTCGGAAACCGGAATATCGAAACGCGTTTCAAATCGCAGGTCGCGATTGGTGATGATGCCGACGAGATGCCCATCTTCATCCACGACCGGTACTCCGCTGATGTGGAAGCGCTCCATCACAGCCAAGGCCTCGCGCACCGGCTTCGTGGGAAGTATCGTTACCGGGTCTACAATCATTCCCGACTCTGAACGCTTAACTTTGTCGACCTCTTCCGCTTGCCGCTCGATGCTCAGGTTCTTGTGGATAACGCCGATGCCGCCCTGTTGGGCCAGGGCGATGGCAAGCGCTGCTTCAGTCACGGTATCCATCGCCGCGGAACAGAGTGGAATCTGCAAACGAATGTTTCGTGTGAACTGTGTTGACGTATCGGTTTCGGCCGGCAGCACATCGGAGCGCGCCGGTAGCAAGAGCACGTCGTCAAAAGTTAGACCTTCGTTGATATCTTCTGAGATCACTGTATCGGCTCCTTAAAAAGTCCAATGTCCAAAGTCCAAGGTCTGTTCGGGTTAAGTTGAATAGGTTCGGTCTAGGTGAAAGAAACTGCATCCGATTAATTAGACAGACATTGGACATTGGACATTCGACTTCCTTAACACAACTGCCCGCCATTCTAGTAGCGGGCAGTTTCATTCCTATTGATATTGCAGCAGGCTTGGTGTCGCGAAATCCTTCGGGGCCGAGCGCACGCTCGTAACCGGTGCGTGAATTTAGACACGCCGCCAATTGAAAAAACTTATTGCAGGACCGTTTCGTAATCAGCTTTGCAATTACCCGAATCGTCTTTCACTACTGCCAGCGCGTTCATTTCCCGGATCGACTCTGTAGCCGATGCGCCGGAGCGTTGCTGGTACCAGTTCAGCAAGAACAAGGCAGCGGCCGTCAGTATCGCCAGAATAACTACCGCTAAAACTACCGTCAGATAGGGTGAACGCGTTGCCGGCGTGTCAGTATAAACTTTTGAGTTATACAGGGCATGCGACGAATCTTCGTTGGCTTCGCCCTGGTCCCTCACGTAGCGAGCGTAGGCCTCGACCGCCTCTTTTTCGTCGTAGCCGACGTAACGTGCGTAAGCTTTTACGAAGCTGCGGTTGAATATTCCGCCCGGAAGGCGCTTGTAATCGTTTGACTCGATTGCTTCGAGAAAATGAACGGAGATTCTGGTTTGATCGGAGATTTCACGCAAAGGTATGCCGCGCTCCTCGCGTGCGCTTCGCAACCTCTCTCCGATCGTTGCCGCCATCACCAAATTCTGTCAGCCTTCGCGTTTGCTGCCTGGTGAATGTCTGCTGAATGTAGCCTCTCAGACGCGTGTAGTTGAGCGACTCAGAGGCCAACCAACCCCTTGTATAAGATCACCCTAACTGTTTGCGCGAATATATCTTGCGTGACACATGCTGTCAAACTTTCGCCCGAAAAAGATGGGCGTTCTCTTGATTCTTAACTCGCGCGGTGATAGGTTGACGCCAGAAAACAAACTCCGATTTTAATTTCTACAACGAGAAAAAAGTGAGGACACACAGATGCCCTTAGAAGCACTCGGCATGGTTGAAACCAAAGGTTTCGTTGGCGCGGTGGAAGCAGCTGACGCGATGGTAAAAGCGGCGAACGTACAGCTCCTGGGTAAGGAATACATCGGCGCAGGTTACGTGACGATATTTGTGCGCGGTGACGTCGGAGCAGTGAAAGCTGCCACCGATGCCGGCGCAGCTGCTGCCAGACGTGTTGGCGAGTTGATTAGCGTCCATGTGATACCACGTCCGCATGCCGAAGTTGAACGCGTCCTGCCCGTTGACGGCAACACCGGGTTAAGTCCGGATGAGCGTTCGTTGCAGGGCGGCGGAGCGCGTGGCCAGCTTGGTCAGGGCGAAGGCCGCTCTTTGCAGGCAGGCGCCCGCGAAGGAAGTAAGGAACGAGCCAGATAACTCGATGGCGGATTGCTGATTTCGGAATGCGGATTAGACCGACGGCCAGGCCAATCTGCAATCCGCATTCGCCAATCCAAAATCGGGAGTGAGGTTGTGTTATGTCCGCAGACAAAGATCTCATTTCAGTGCAGCAGGCGCGCGACCTGGTTGATAGTGCTCACAAGGCCCACGCAGAATTAGTCACTTTCGATCAAGCGAAGATTGACCGGATCTGTGAAGCGATGGCCCGGGCGGCGTTGCGTGAGGCGGCGCGGCTGGGCGCGATGGCTGTCGAAGAAACCGGCTTCGGTGTTCCCGACGACAAGCGCGAGAAGAACCGCTTTGCCGCTGAAGATGTTTGGAACTACTTTAAAGGTCTACGAACGGTTGGAATTGTTTCTGAAACTAAAGACGTCGTAGAGATCGCCAGTCCTCGTGGCGTGGTGGCCGGCATCGTTCCGTCCACTAATCCTACCTCTACCGCAATCTTCAAAATCCTGATCGCAATCAAGTCGCGTAATGTCATTGTTCTATCGCCGCATCCGTCTGCCGCAAAATGTATCAATGAGACGACCCGGGTAATGCGTGAAGCTGCCATCAAGGAAGGTCTTCCCGGCGACGCGATCGCCTGCATGACGCTCGCGACAATTGAAGGCACCGAAGCTTTGATGAAGCACAAGCAGACTGCGGTAATCCTGGCAACCGGAGGCATCGGCCTGGTTCGTGCTGCTTATTCTTCGGGTAAACCTGCGTTCGGTGTTGGTCCTGGAAACGTACCGGTGTTTATCGAAAGAACGGCAGACGTGCCGAGAGCTGTGCAGAACATTCTCACCGGCAAGTGTTTTGACAACGGAACTATCTGTGCCTCTGAACAAGCGGTCGTTTGTGATGCGCCGATTGAGAAAGCGGTAAGAGAACAATTCAAGCTGCAGGGCGCGCATTTTCTTTCGCAATCTGAAGCTGATCAATTGGGCAAGGTAGTGGCCACACCGCAGCGTTCGTTGAATCCTGCGATCGTCGGAAAGTCAGTTGAAGTCATCGCGAAGATGGCTGGTTTGACTGTGCCGCCGGGAACGCGTTGCCTGATGGCGGATGTTGCCGGCGTGGGGCGTGAGTATCCGCTATCAATGGAAAAGCTATCGCCGATCCTTGCGTTCTATGTTGTCGACGGATTGGTGGAAGGCGCGAAACGAAGTTACGAAATCCTGCGTTATGGCGGCATGGGCCATACCGCCGGAACGCACACCCGATCACGCGAGGCTGCGGTAAAGTTTGGCGCCGAAATGCCTGCGTCGCGAATAACCGTGAACACGCCAACCACGCACGGCGCGATTGGTTTTTCAACGGCACTGCCGCCATCGATGACCCTGGGATGCGGTTCCTGGGGCGGCAATGTAACGTCGGACAACGTGTCGCCGCTTCACCTGTTGGACATCAAGCGAGTTGCATTTGAAACCAGACCGGTGAAAAGCGTGCGGCCGGCGGTCACCTCGACGGCAAGCGTCAGTGCACCTTCGCCATCACGGCAACCATCAAGGCAGCCCCAGCCTGCGGCTGCTCAATCAGGAAAGATCAACCGCGAAGAGATTGCGGCCATCGTCGACAAGTTTCTCGCGAACAGACGTCCTGAAGACTTACCCGCGCCCCGAAAGGAAAATAGCCCGGCTGTTGAATCCGAGGCGGGAAGCATGTACTCAGGTCCGGCTAGCACGCCGGCAGCGAATGGTGAAAAAGCGCCCGCGCGTCCGACACCGCCCCCTGCCGCTGCCAGTGCCAACGGGAATAAAACGGTTGACTTCGTGAGTGAGGACGACGTGAAGCGCGCGATTCAAAAAGGCGAGAAGATCTACATCAACGCCAAGACGATAATCACTCCGGCAGCGCGTGATATTGGCGAGCCGGCGGAAGTGTTCGCAAAAGGGTAAGGTAGTTTCGAGTTCATAGATCCGAGTTTTTAGTTCGTGTTATTTCGTGGATCGCTTTCAGTGTTCATCCAAAAACGATCCACGAAATAACACGAAATACACGAACACAACCCGAAACCTTGAACTCGGAACCAGAAACTACAGTATGTTCTTAGGAAAAGTTGTAGGCACTGTTTGGTCGACGAAGAAGACGCCGGACCTCGAGGGCGTGCGATTTCTGGTTGTCCATCCCTACGATCTGGAAAAGGAGCCGACGCGCAACATCGTTATTGTCGCCGACCGGCTTGGCGCCGGCACAGGTGAAATGGTGATGTGTGCGTTCGGCAAGGCAGCTCGCACGGCCCTCGGTAACCAGGACATGTCGATCGAAGCAGCGGTGGTAGGTATCGTCGATCGCGTTGATATCACCGACACAACCTCAGAGGAGATGCGTGAGGCTGCCGTGAAACTCGCCCGCGACAATGGCCGCCCCTAAACTTCAGTTTAGATGTTCGGATTTAGGGTTAAGGCTTGTTGAGTGAACATGAGGTTAGTACCACTTGCGGTGGATTTATCATTTGTCATTTCACATTGGTCATTTGTCATTGAAAAGAAAGAGCGGGAGCAAGCTGCCCTTCCCAACCCTGAGACATTCGATCTTGAAGGTCAGATTCAATCTTCAACAGTAATGACAAATGAAAAATGTGAAATGACAAATGATAAATCCGCCGCAGGTGGTACTGACCTCATTTACATCTAAACGCGAAACTCCAAAATCGAAACTTCCAATTTCTGTGTCAAACGAAGACCTGATCTATCGAATCACCAAAGCTGTTTACAACCGGCTTGGCTCCGACGCTGATGAACAAACGGTGGAACAGTTGGTGACCGAAATCTACCGTGAGGTTCAGCCTTACGTCAGCAACAACAACGGCAGTTCGTATTCAGCATCGCCTTATTCTTCTGGCGCGGCTCCAGCAACCTCGGAAGGATCTTCGGAGCGAATGATCATTTCCGTCTTCGGTGTTGATCATCCCGGTATTGTGGCGGCGGTGTCGCAGATTCTGGCCGAGGCGAATTGCAGCATCGTTGACATCAATCAGACCGTGGTGCAAAGCAAGTTTGCCATGATAATCATCGCTAACATCGCTCGGGCCAAGGAGAGCGCCGCCGATCTCAAGGAGCGGCTGCGGCATGAGGGAGAAAAACTCGGTGTGAAGATTTACGCGCAGCGCGAGGACCTGTTCAACGCGATGCACCGGATTTAGTAAATGGTGAATGGTAAATGGTGAATAGAAATTAACGGCTTTGCCTTCGAAGTTGAGCTACCAAAGTTTCGTGTTAATTCGTGCATTTCGTGGATGTTCTTACGCAGACTAAAAACGATCCGCGAATTACACGAAATAACACGAAAGGCTGAATCCGACTTTTTGGGGGCAAGCCTCAGCTAAGGAACGGACAGTATCGCGCTGATTAATCAAGTGACTATTCACTATTTACCATTTACCATTTACCAGAATGCCTGAACCCGAAATCTCCCGACGTTGTACTTCCTGCGGAGCTTCAATTCGTGACAAAGCGTTCTTTTGTCCCCAATGCGGCCGTCCGCTGCAGGACGGAAGCGAAAACGAAACCGCTGCGCTTCACGACACGCACGACATCGCTCGTGACATTACGTTAACCGAGGCGGATTTTCAGGCTCAGCCTCAACCCAAGACTCCACCAGTAGTAGTTGCGCCGCCGCCCCAGCCACCTTTACCCGTCAAGCCAAAGAAGCAGCATGCTCAACGAGCAAAGGGGGAAGTGGATGCTCGCATTCAGCGAGCGACGGACAAAGCGCGTGGAGTGGAAGAAAACGTTGCACAGCGAGTGCAAAAGTTTCGAGAGATTTCCAGCGTGGTAATCGACGAAGCGGGCTACGATCCAAGCCTGCGGTTCGTGTTGGTCGCGGCGATTCTTTTCGTCTTGTTCGTACTGATAGTGATATTGAACAAGTTTATTGCCTAGAGAGATGTGAGATGTCAGATGTGGGATGTGGGATACGAGATGCTGGGCCAATATCTGGATCGGTCCAAGCAGTCCAAGTCTAGTATCTATTATCTAGCATCTGAAATCTGACATCTCATATCTCACATCTGTACTGATAGTGATATTGAACAAGTTTATTGCCTAGAGAGATGTCAGATGTGGGATGTGGGATGTGGGATACGAGATGCTGGGCCAATATCTAGATCGGTCCAAGCAGTCCAAGTCTAGTATCTACTATCTAGCATCTGAAATCTGACATCTCATATCTCACATCTAACTAAGATGGAATATTCACAAGCTGAAATCCTGCAGACAGTAGCGATGACCGAGATGGAACATCTCGACGTCCGCACCGTGACGCTTGGGCTCAGCTTGCGCGATTGCGCTACTGACTCGATGTCCGGCACGGCCGATCGAGTTGTGGAAAAAATTCATCGCTATGCCGATCGCCTGGTGGAGACGGTCGATCAGATAGGCGACGAATTCGGCATACGGGTGGCCAATAAGCGGATTTCAATCTCGCCTGTTTCGATGATCGTCGAGGCCGCCAGGGGTAATCCGGTCGAACTTGCGCGAGCGATTGATGAAACAGCAGCGGCCGTAGGCGTCGACTTCATCGGTGGGTATTCGGCCCTGGTCCATAAGGGCGCCACCAGCTCAGAACACGAGTTTTTGAATTCTATTCCCGAAGCGCTGGCTACAACTGAGCGGCTTTGTTCTTCTGTCAACGTGGCCACCACACGAGCGGGCATCAATATGGACGCCGTGCGGCAGGTTGGATTGATTATCAAGGAAGCTGCGGAACGCACGAGTGATCGCGGCGGCCTAGCTTGCGCTAAATTCGTTTGCTTTGCCAATGCGGTCGAAGACAATCCGTTTATGGCCGGTGCGTTTCATGGACCAGGAGAACCAGAAGCAGTGATTAATGTGGGTGTCTCCGGTCCAGGCGTTGTTAACTACGCCGTCAGACACGCAGCGAGCGATCTGCCGTTGCAGGAAATAGCTGAGATCATCAAGAAACTGTCGTTCAAACTTTCGCGCGCCGGAGAGTTGGTGGGCCGGGAGGCGGCGAGACGGTTGGGAATTCCGTTTGGCATCATTGATTTGTCATTGGCGCCGACGCCGGTCCCGGGAGACTCGGTGGCCAACATCATCGAGGCCATGGGCTTTGAACGTGCTGGTACTCATGGAACCACGGCGGCGCTCGCGCTGTTGACCGATGCAGTAAAGAAGGGCGGGGCGATGGCGAGCACGTCGGTGGGAGGGATGAGCGGTGCGTTCATTCCAGTATCAGAAGATGCCGGCATGATCGAAGCAGCACAACTGGGCGCGCTGTCATTGGATAAACTCGAGGCATGGACCAGCGTGTGTTCGGTCGGTATTGACATGGTGGCGGTGCCCGGTTCGACATCCGCCGACACAATCGCTGCCATCATCGCCGACGAAATGGCAGTCGGCGTCATGAACAACAAGACGACGGCGGTGCGAATTATCCCTGTTCCGGGACGCGATGTGGGAGACATGGTTGAATTCGGTGGACTTCTGGGAAGCGCGCCAATCATGGCGGTCAATAGATTTTCGTCTGCAGAATTCATCCGGCGCGGAGGACGCATTCCTGCGCCGATCCATTCGCTGCGAAATTAATCATCCACAGATTACGCAGATTACACAGATTTGATTCAACTCGGTTAACAACTCAGTAAGTGCCTGAAGGGTTAAGGGTCTACTGTCCATCAAGATCTAATATTGTCTTTGAATCTGTGTAATCTGCGTAATCTGCGGATAAAGTTTCATGCTATATTGACGCCCCCTTGGAGACACCTATATGGCAGAAGCACTTGGAATGGTTGAATGTCGCGGGTTGGTGGCGATGATTGAAGCTGCCGACGCTATGGTTAAAGCAGCGAACGTTCGTTTGGTCGGCTGGGAAAAGATTGACGCCGGATTAGTGACGGCGATTGTGCGCGGTGATGTCGCTGCAGTTCGCAGTGCGGTTGATGCCGGGGCCGCTGCCGGACGCAAGGTCGGTGAAGTAGTCTCCACCCATGTTATTCCTCAGCCTCATGACGACGTAGATACCGGAATCCCGGTGTTGAAGACAGGCGCAACCACACGAAAGAAAATTAGTGGCTCGGTTGGGCGTCGCAGTTAACCCGGGCCAGTTACCAGCATGTCGCCTGGTATCAAACTTCCGTTAGTAGCCTTTCTCGCAGTACTTCTGTGTTTCTCTTACTCCGGTGTCGTTACCGCCCAACAACCCTTCGTAACAGACGATGCCGATACCACGCCTAAAAGAAAGTTTCACTTCGAGTTCAGCAACGAGTTTGACTGGTTGCAGCGTTCGGCGTCCCCGGCCCTAAGACAAAACACCGCTGACTTCGAAATCGCTTACGGCCTCTTTGAAGACGTCGAGATAAGCGTGGCAGCGCCGATATTGACGATTTTCAGTGCGCGGGGGACTGCGCCACGACGCCTCACCGGGATTGGCGACATGAGCACCTCCGTCAAATACAACTTCCTCAAAGAAAGCGAGAAGTCGCGCCGCCCGGCAATGGCGGTCACGGTAAACCTGGAATTACCAACGGGTGATGTTAGTCGTCAACTTGGATCCGGATTAACCGATGTCTTCATTAACGGCATTGTCCAAAGATCAGTAACGACCAAAACCAAACTCAGACTCAATTCGGGAATACTTTTTTCCGGAAACACGACTACAGGTGTAATTGGCATTCGATCACGCGGCACTGTCTTTACTTCGAGTGGATCGGTTGTCAGGCAGTTCTCGCCTCGTTTGCAACTGGGTGGCGAACTTGCTGGAGCATTCGCGCGGAATGTTCAATTGGGAAAGGGGCAGTTGCAGGGAATGATCGGAGGCAACTATCAATGGCTGAGAAATGCTTCGTTTGATTTTGGGCTGGTCGCAGGAAAGTATGATGGAAGTCCGCGCGCTGGAGTTCAGATCGGAGTGTCGGTGGACTTCTGAACCGAGCGGTCTAACCACTTCGCAAAATATTGTTGACAGCATTGCATGTCGGTGTATAGTTCGCACTGCTAAACTCAATCTTCTTGTAAAGGTCGCACACTTCCCCCGTAGACTTTTCACACCTCCAATCCCACGAAGGAGATCAAAAATGGCAACCAAGAAAGCCGCTAAGAAAAGGGGACCAGCCTCTACTATCCTCAGGTTTAAAAAGGAATGGATCTTTGATCCGGGACCAGAGTGGCTCAGGCTCAACCGCGCGGCGCTTACCAGAATTAATCAACTGAAAGAAGACTTCGCGAAACGCGTTAACGAGGTCATCAAGACGGGCCAGCAGTAACCACAACTAACTCTTACTTCTTTTTTGTCACCAATTCTCTAAGCGGAAATGGTGCTCGGACAGTACTGGCTCGGGAGGACTTATGCGCCAGCCTATACCGTTACGTGTTTTCCAGGGCCCTGCTGACGTCGGACGCGAGCGTAATACCTCGCGTCCCGTCATGCTTGTAGGTTTTCAAAATCAGGGAAACCTGGGACTCGGCTACCTGACGGCCGTTCTGCGTCAATATGGCTATACCGCCCACGTCGTTGATATTGAACAGGACCCCATCAAAATCCTGGAGATCGCCAAAGAAACGAACCCAATTCTTATTGGCTTTTCTTTGATCTTCCAGTTCTATATTGATCGTTATGCGGTGCTACTCGACTGTTTGAGGGCTGCCGGAATTGATTGTCATTTCACCATGGGCGGTCATTTTCCCAGCTTGAGTTATGAGCAAACGCTGGATTTGATTCCGGAACTGGATAGCGTTGTGCGCTTTGAGGGCGAGACTACGCTGGTTGAGCTGGTAGACGCTGTCAGCACGGGAGCTGACTGGCGCGAAATCCACGGTATCGCCTATCGCCGTGACGAGAAGATCGTTGCTACCACCGCGCGTGCGCTGTTGGACGACCTGGACCAACTCCCATACCCGGATCGTGACTATGAACCTGAAGCGGTGTTGGGCCGAAGCATCATGCCCATCCTCGCCAGTCGCGGTTGCGCGCGCACGTGTTCTTTCTGTTCGATTCATACGTTCTACCGCGCCGCGCCCGGCCGCATTGTGCGGACGCGCAAGCCGGCCGAAGTGGTGCGCGAGATGCGCATGCTGTACGAAGAGCGTGGCATCACCATCTTCCTTTTTCAGGATGACGATTTTCCGTTGTTCGGAACGGTCTGGCGGCGCTGGGCCAACGAGTTTGTCGACGAGCTACATCGCAACGAGTTGCCCGGAAAAGTAATCTGGAAAATGAATTGCCGCGCCGATGCGGTTGATCGCGACTTGTTCATCCGAATGCGCGATGCGGGTCTGTATCTGGTCTACATGGGTCTTGAATCAGGCAGCGAGCAGGGCCTCGAGACGTTACACAAACAGATCACTGTCGAGCAGAACATTAAGGCGGTAAACACGCTCAAGAGCATTGGATTGATGTGGGAATATGGATTCATGCTTCTCGATCCATCCAGCACCTTTGAGTCTGTTCGTGAGAATCTGAATTTCCTCAGGACGATCATTGGTGATGGATGTTTGCCCGTAACCTTCTGCCGGATGTTGCCGTACGATGGCACTCCCATTAAAGACGAGCTGGTTAGAACCGGTCGAATCCGAGGAGACATCTGCAATCCGGATTACGATTTCCTGGATCCGCGTCTTGAAGAATTTTACGAAGGCCTGACCAGTGTAGTGAACGTGAGAGGTTGGATACACGGGCTTGAAGCCGTCACCATCCAGCTGTCGTGCGCATGGCATGAAGTGGCGACAATGGAGCGGCTCTTTCCAGAGTTGCCGGGTATGACGGAATACAAAGACGCGCTGCGAGAGATCACTAAGTCCAGCAACGAGCTGCTGCTTCAAGTCGTGGAAGACTTGTCATACGTATATTCAGACAACGCGCCTAATAAGTGGAGCAGGGAAGAAGTGGAAGCACAGCGTGAACAGGTCCTGGTTAGGCTGTTGGAGGAAAGGGATGCTTTTGTGTTTGGCAATCAGGACGTACTTATGAACGCCTTAGGATTTGATGAGGAGGAACTTGAGGAACCGGAAGTTGAAACTATGGTTGCCGGTGTCTAATTTGCCGGTTCGGATTTGCCGAAACGTCCGAACCTTGCAGCCGCCTCGCTAAGCGAGGCGGCTGTTTTTATCTTCACCAGGGTAGAGAATCCCAGATTCGTCCGGCCGTCGATCCGGATCCACCACCACTACTCCGTTGTGCGCGAAGAATCGAAGCCGCATCCACCACCGAACGCAACGGCACCTCGCCCGAGAAACTCTGATCAAAGCGCTTCTCCGTCACAAATAGCGGCAGCGTGAAGGCCGATTCAAGGTCGTAACGTAATCGCCCGCGGTTAGTAAAGGCAGACCAAACAACATTTGGGATCGAACGCAAATGCACCGTCACCGGGAGATTTACACGAGACGCGCGTCGTCCACCAATCTTCAGCGAACCCTGGTGACGGCCCTCAATGACGTCTCGATCAGCAAGCCGCAGACTGTAGTCAAAGTCCTTGAGGCTTACGGGAATTAGTCCATTCGCCACATCCAATCCGAGATTCAGGCTGGCGGTCTGATTGCGGAAGTCAATCGACTCGAGAGTGATCTCGCCGAGTTTGACCTGGACGTTCACCGCGTCGCCTATGCGTCCCAGGTCACCGATGCGGCCAAGGTCGGGAAACTGCGCGGCAACTTCCGGAGCGGACGCAAAAGAGATCAGGGCAAACAAAACCATCGACAACATTCCAAAGCTTTTGTGGGTTCTTAACATCTTAATTCCCTCGTTCTGAACCGGGCGAAATCCGACCCTTTCCGTTTATCAACTGACGTGCCGTGATGAAAGTACTGAAATGTTAGGTAAATCAGGAATCGGGGGAAAACCCAGGTGCTGAATTCACACCAATTCGGTGGAGCGTCAACCGATTCGTGTTGTTTCGTGTGTTTCGTTTCGTGGATCGTTTTTGATGCGAGGAAAAGACGATCCACGAAATCCACGAATTACACGAAGAACACGAAATACGGGCTTTTATTGAATCACGCGCCACTGGCGCGGGGCTGGAGGCCTTTCTCGATCCGTTCAAAGCGCGCCATCATGTTCTCGTAGAGTCGATCGGTCTTTTCGTGCAGGTGCCCGATTTCCATCTCGGCTTTGATGTTCACGTCATACTCAATGTCTGCCCGCACGCGGTCCTTTTCAGCCTGACGGTTTTGACTCACCAGCACGAAGCACGACAGGAAAATCGCCTCCAGCGAAACAATCATGGTCAACAGCCCGAACGGGAACGGATCAAACGGTTCAATTCCGAGCGGCAGTGTGTTCAAGCTAATCCAGATGATGAACCAGGTGGCGTTCAGAATTAGAAACGCCATGCTGCCGCTGAACCAGGCGATCCAGTCTGCGATTTTTTGCAAAGGCGTCGAATGCACTTCGATCTCTTCGTTCGCATTACGTGAGACGCGCGTGCGCAGCAACTCATCAGCTTTTCGTGTCAGGCCGCTTAATGATGCCAGCATGTGCAGCGCAGCTTCCGGCTTCCTCTGAAACAACAGGATCAGATCGCTGCGATCCAGCACGAGAACTTCGCTGTCTCTGAGAGCCAGAGCTGTGGCCGTGCGCGCCCCTTCGTCGAGCATGGCGAGCTCACCAAACATGTCGCCCGGGCCAGCCGTCGCCAGCACAATTTTCTGGCCCACCGTGTCCTTTATATAAAGTTCGACCTCCCCGTCGCGCACGATGTAAAGCGAATCACCCGGATCACCGGCGTGAAAAACGATACTCCCGCCTGAAAACGTAGTTTCATCGATAACATCAGCTAGCGCGCGGCGATCATCCTCGTCGAGGTGATCGAACATTCTGATCTGGGTTAGGAATTGGGGGTCGCAGGGCATGCAGCGTACCTTTCACCGGCCAGTGGATGTCAGAGCGGCGGCATTATAAAGCAGAAGGCAGAAAGCAGAAGGCAGAAGGCAGAAAGGCTGCGATTTAGTATCGCAGCCCTGAAAATGGCGTCCGCGCCGCAAAACAGTAAGTGATCAAGGTGTTCGGTTGGCGCCGGTAGTCGGTTTTGGTCGTGGCGGCGTGGTTGTCTTGGGCGGAATCGGCTCGCCCTTCGGCGCGACGCGTCCGTTACGTGTTAACGCAATTCGCTTGTCGCGACTGGCGCCCTCGTCGACCACAACCTTTATGGAACGGAATGAACCATCGCGAGCTTTGTTTGTTGGGTTGTAAGCGAGGACGTATTGCGTCCGCATGTCTCGCACAATCTCGTTTGCAATCTGAGGCAGTTCGGACAGTGACTCCGGAAAGAACGCCCGGCCGCCGGTTTCCGAGGCCAGCTTGTTAATCAAGTTAACAGCCTTGTCGCGAACACTCTTTCTAATTAAACCCCGCTCGCGGTCCAACTCGTTGACGAAACCAATCACGTAAATCTGCACATCAGCTTCACGCAACCGCGCAAACAACCTTTCCTGCGTATAGTGACTGGCGCGGTCTTCGCCGTCCGTGATTACTATCAAAGCACGCCGCCGCCGGTCGCTGTCATCGCCTTTCTTGTATTCGGCAACGTGTTCGGCAGTCAGATAAACCGCGTCGATGACTGCCGTTTGACCGCCTTCCACATATAGATTGTCCAAAGCGTCGATTAACAGATCCTTGGTGGGAGTAAAGTCCTGCAGCGTTTCAATCTTGTCACTGCTGATGAACCTCACCAGGAACGTTTCGTCACCCGGCTTGTTGCTATTGACGATAGTTTTGCCCGCGTCAATCACTGCCTGAATCTGTGACCGCAGCGATTGGGAAGTATCGACGGCCATTCCGTAACTGATGGGCACTTCCTCACGAGTGAAATCCTCAAGCGGTTGAGGAACACCATCTTCGTAAACGTGAAAGTCGTTCTGGTTGAGGTTGTTAATTGGCCGGTTATTGCGATCGATTACGCGAACGTTGAGTGTGACCAACTCAGTGTTGACGCGCACGATGCTGTCTTCGTCAATTACTTCTTCGGGTGGCGTCGGGGTCGGCTTTGGTTTCAACACCGGAGGCGGTGGGGGTTCGCCCAAAGAGGGTGCGATCCGATCCGCAGGGGTTCCTCGCGGAACAGGTGTCGGGGTTGGCGTTGGGTTCGCGGGCCGGCTTGCCTGCGCGGGTGTCTGTGCCCTGCTCGGCGTCGGAGTTGGCGTCGCCCTCTGTTGCGGGGGCGTTAACGTGCCATTCCGGCGCGGCCGCGAGTCCTGGGTTCGTGCGGCCGAGACAAATGTGGAACCGATTACACCGGCAACAGTGAGCGCCAATGCCATCACGATTGAGAACCGGTGCCGCCGTCGAACCGTCATTTCGCCTTTATAAGAGCGCATCTTGATTACGTGATCCTCTATAACTAAAAATGCAATGAACCTGCAAAGCCAAAAGAATCGTGTCGAGGCGTCAGTTTAACCCTTTAATCGCGGGCCTGCGAAGCCCTGAAGCGGCGCCTCGAATGGGTTTTAGCGTTTGCAAACCAGGTCTCTGCGCGGGTTCGTTAAGCGCAGAGACCTTTAGAAGATGATTGGGAGAAGGATTGCGTTGCCGATCCGAGCTAATTACGTGAGGTTGGCGGAATCGCGTAATAGCCTTCTTTTGAACGCACAAACAAGCGTGGCAAACCGCGCGGCGGCGTTACCTTGACCTTGACCTTCCGCCACTTGCCATCGTTAGTGAAGTTAGAAGGCTTGTATCCTATGGAATACTGGTGCCGCAGCTCGAGCGCGATTTGCTCGAAGATGTCGTCCATTTCGGCGGCGCTGCGCGGGAAGAAGGCCTTGCCGCCCGAAACGTTGGCCAGTTCATCGAGGATGCCCTGACCCTCCATGCCGAGAGCGCTGCCGGCATCGCTACCGCTCAGAATTCCGATGCCGTACAAAACAACGTCAGACTCCTTCAAAAGCCTGCGGAGCTCGTTGAAAGTGTATCGAGAGTTGTTGTCTTGCCCGTCGCTAATCAGCAGTAGCGCGCGTTTTGGGTGAGCGCCACGTTGCACCTTCTCAACGCCGAGATAACAGGCATCATAAAGTGCGGTGTTATTTCGAGTGTTAACGAAGGTGAGCTTATCGAGTACCGAATTACCATCTCGAGTCTTGTCGAGCAACAACTGCGCGCGGGAGTTAAAGGCTATTAAGAAGTACTCGTCCGAGTTGTGGCTGGTTTGAATAAACTTCGACAGGGCATCACGGGCGCGCTTTACCTTGTCACCGCTCATTGATCCGGATACGTCAAAGATAACGCCTACCGAAACCGGTGAATCGTCGTCGCTGAAGTAAGTTATCTCCTGCGGCTTCTTTTCATCCAAAACAGTGAACGCGCTTTTGTTCAGTCCGGAAACGAAGCGGCCGTAGGTATCGGTGACTGTAACGGTGAAGGTAATGAGGTCGGTGTTGACAATGAGTGGCCCGGTCAGCTCCTGGCCGGGTTTTTGTTGACCGGTGGCCGGGTCGTCGTCGCTGGCAACGACGGGCCCCGTTGTCTTGACTGTCGCCCCGGACGATACAGGCTCGATTTTCGGCAGTAATGCGTCTGAAGTGCTCGGTTTCTGTTCCTTAGGTTGGCCGTGGACGGTCTGAAACGACGCGGAAACCAGAAAGAGAATTACCAGACAAGTAAGGGGAGCTATCTCGATGGTGCGCCCAGGCAGTAATTGCATGTGACCCTCGCGTTCTCCGAAGCGTATTGTGTTGAGTCGACCTCTTGAAGGGGCTGTGTCAACACAGATGCCAAAAACGGGCAAAACTGATGCCCGAACCTGCAATTAGGAGTTCAAAAATTTCAGGAGTGGCTGACGCGGGAGACATGGCCGTCGCAACTTCTTATTCCAGTCAGTGTCAACGTGGTTGCATTCTAGGACACAAGGCTATGGCAGTAAAGCGGAATGGTTATTTCTGCCAAGGTTACAATAAATTGCAGTTCGATCGTACGTCACCTTAGGTCACGGACGTTGGCCCTCGTCCATGCGCAACCCCGTTACGCAAAAGCTCCAAAAACCGTTCACGGTCTGCCGGCGTCGCAAAAGCTCTATTACGCACGACCAAGCCGCCGAGGGATCGACCTGCCGATATCACAACAGCGTCAGGATCGTCATCGATTCGCTGGATCGCGTCCCACTCGAACACTATTTGTCTTTGAAACGCCCGACTCCATACACCCTCAGATTTAACCTCGACCTGGCAGAGTTGCCGTTCAGCGCCGTTCATCATTTCGTTGCCCAGTTCGTTAAATCGTCGAGAGATTACGTGCTTTTGCCACATTTGAATAACAACAGCGATGATCGCGCCTGCGGCTAGTCCGATCCAGAGTCCCCAAGCGGTTCGCCAGTAAACTAGAATTACGATGGCAGCTGTGACCAAACCATAACTCACGCTGTTCTTAAGCATCTCCGAGTCCAGACGTCGATCAACAAACAGTCGCCGGCTCGTATCTAATACATCCTCTTGAGAGAATTCGAATTCGAGATACATGTTTGTAAGGATGGTTTTCGCGGAGTTCAACCGGAGTATACGCTGAATTGTTTTGAATCGGCTACAGATAGCAAACGCAACTCCCTAAGGGTTCGCGCGTTTACTAACCGGTTCGAATAAGTAGCCGCATGCTATACTTTTGCGCTCTTTTGATGGTTTTCCGACAATTATGGCTGAATTTGTTTGTCGATTAGGTACCCCCGCCGGCGAAGTTGTGACTCGTACGATCGAGGCGACCGGTGTGCATGAAGCACGAACGCGGCTTGAACGCGAGGGCTTTAAAGTCTTCAACGTCACGCCGCCCAAGACTACCGGTGTAACGAATTTCACCCGTCTGGGCGGCCGCGGCGCTCAGGCCAAAGTCAAAGCTAACGACTTTCTGCTCTTTAACCAACAGTTGGCAGCGCTGGTGCGGGCGGGCATCCCAATCCTCCAGGCGATATCCATGCTGCGAAAGCGTGCGACCGCGCCACGCTTGCGAATGGTGTTGGCAGACGTTGAAGAACAGATTCGCGGCGGCGCTGCGCTGTCTCAAGCTTTCGCCTCACAGGGCCGGATCTTCCCACGAATCTACACAGCCTCGATCCTGGCGGGCGAACGATCTGGCGCACTCGATGACGTTCTCAATCGTTACGTCACCTACATGCGACGCAACGTCGCCCTGCGAAGAAAGATCCGTGGCGCACTGGCCTATCCCTTGTTTCTTTTGTTTGCCTCGGGCTGCATGGTTGTTTTTCTGACGGTGTACGTCGTACCTCGTATGTCCGATCTATTTACCGGCTTTACGACGGAACTTCCCACGGTCACACAAATCGTTGTGGGACTTTCGAACTGGCTTTCTTCCAACGTCTTCTGGTTTGGACCTCTATTGATCGGCGGCGCCATTGCTTTCTTTCTCTGGTCGCGTACTCAGGGCGGCCGCATGAAGATAGACGCTTTTATTTTGCGACTTCCGCTGGCCGGTAATTTGGCAGTCCAGCTTTCGGTGGCCCAGGCCACGCGTTCACTTGCCACGCTTCTCGCCGGAGGTATTACGCTCGTTGAATCGTGGGAGATCGCAGCCGAATCAATTACCAACCGGGAGCTGCGGCGCCGCAGCTCTGCCATACTTCCGATGATTCGCGAAGGGCGCTCGTTTACGGAGAGTCTCGAGGCTGCCGGTTGGATGCCGCTACTTGCTGTCGACATGATCGGTATTGGTGAGCGTTCGGGAAGTTTGCGTGAGATGCTCGACGAAGTTGCGGTCTTCTACGACGCAGAGTCCGAAGTGCGGCTGGAGCAGTTGACGACCACGCTGGAGCCTGCGATTCTTGTCGTCATGGGCGGTGTCGTAGTTACTATTCTGCTGGCCATTTATCTCCCGATAATTCAATCAATTTCCAGCGGAGCCGGCGTTGCCGGTCCTCGCTAATTCACTCGTCCAGTCTCTGTTTAGTGTTATGCGATGAAACAGTTTACTGAAACTCCCTCGCCATCCTCCGCGAGCTCCCCGTCTGGGCCATTAGACGTCTCAAGTACGGCTGCGCTTGACAGTCATGAGCCGCCGGAAGTCCGCGCTGCGAAGGATCTCGCGCGACGCTACCGGCTTCCTTTTGTTGAGCTGCTGCCGGTGGACCAGGACTCGCCGATCGATTACGACATCTTCCAGGAGATTCCCGTGGACATGATGGTGCGCTACCAGTTTCTTCCCCTGGGACGGGATGAAAAAGGCCTGCACCTGGCGATGGCCGATCCGACTGATCTCGAACGGCTCGACGAGCTCTCGAGCGCACTTCGGTCGCGTATCGTGCCTTCTGTCGCCACCGCCGGCGCTATCGAGGTTGTCCTCCGCCGGGGCGATGCGACCCAGCGCGTACTGCAGGAAGCGGCTTCCGGTTTCCGCATTTCGCTGGTCAGAGAAACAGAGCACGGCGAGGAAGTACTGGATCTTGATCGCCTGGCGACCGACTCCGAGATGTCGCCCATCATCAAGCTGGTCGACACGATCATCTACAACGCGATGGAGTCGCGAGCATCTGACATTCATATCGAGACGCGTGATACGGAGGTGCAGGTAAAGTACAGAATCGACGGCGCGCTTTACGCCAAAGTTGATCCGATCGATCTGGCTTATCACCAAACGTTGATTTCCCGTATCAAAGTCATGTCCGAGTTGGATATCGCCGAGCGAAGGGTGCCGCAGGACGGGCGCTTCCGAGTACGTTACAAAGGACGCAATGTCGACTTCCGCGTTTCCATCATGCCCACCATCCATGGCGAGGACGCGGTTATTCGTATTCTCGACAAGGAACAGATTAACGAATCATTTCGCAACCTGAATCTCGACGTGGTTGGGTTTGCCGAAGAGGACTTGAGAAAGTTTCGTCACTACATTGCCGAGCCCTACGGGATGGTGTTGGTAACTGGTCCAACCGGCTCCGGAAAGACCACCACGCTCTACGCGGCACTTAACGAGATCCGGAACGAAGAAGACAAGATCGTCACTATCGAAGACCCCGTCGAATATCAGTTGCACGGCATCACGCAGATCCCAGTCAACGAGAAAAAGGGACTGACGTTTGATCGCGGGTTGCGTTCCATTCTTCGTCACGACCCGGACAAAATCATGGTCGGTGAAATTCGCGACACCGAAACCGCTCAGATTGCGATTCAGTCTGCGTTAACAGGTCACCTGGTATTTACTACCGTGCACGCGAATAACGTGATTGACGTAATCGGCCGTTTCCTGAATATGGGTGTCGAGCCTTACAACTTTGTTTCAAGTCTTAACTGCGTTCTGGCGCAACGACTGATTCGAATGTTGTGTCCTTATTGCAAGCGACAGTATCGCGCCAAGGACGAGGAATTGATTGAATCCGGACTAAGGCCTGAAGAACACCGCGACACGGCGTTTTTCGCTGTGGCCGGATGCGACGCCTGTAATCACACCGGGTATCGAGGGAGAACCGCAATCCACGAGCTGCTCGATCTGTCGGACAACATTCGCGAGATGATCGTCGAGCGCCGGCCGGGTTCGGAAGTCCGCCGGGCGGCTGAAGCAGAAGGGTTGACCAGCCTGCGTGAGTCAGCGTTAAAGAAGGTTTTTGCTGGAGTTTCCACGCTTCATGAGATCAATCGGGTCACGTTTGTGGAAGACTTCAGCGTGAGCACTTGAGCAGATGTGAGATGTGAGATGTGAGACGTGAGGTCGACATTGGACCTGAAACTGACATCTGGTCCTCCGAAATCTTCATTTGGCCTCCGAAAACTGACTCGGGTCTCTGACATCTGACATCTGACCTCCGACATCTGATCCGGGCCTTTGGGGAACGAATTTTTTTGAATGGCGTGTAAGCAAAAGAATCCGCCGGGAGTTGCATCTTACTCCTGCTTGGCGGCATTATTAGCCCACGTTAACTGCACCTCCACCCGAGAGAACTACCATGAGAAATAAGATCGAGAGTCGCATCCTGGTTTCGTGTTTGCTCACCTTTTGCTTGTTGATAGCTCCGATTACGGCGCTCGCAAAGAAGGGTGAGAGAAACTTCAAAGCCGGAATGAAATACGAACAGGCCCAGCAGTGGGAGCGCGCGGCTCAGGAATTTACCCTCGCAGTCGCTGCCGATCCTTCCAACCTGGAGTATCAACTGCATTTCCGCCGCGCGAGTTTCAACGCCTCGCAGGCTTTTATGAAGCAGGGCCGTTCACTGGCCGACCAGAGAGACTATGTCGGGGCATATAACGCCTACCGCCACGCGTACGGATACGATCCGGCCAATGAGCTAGCGGTCTCTGAGATGGAGCGCATGTTACTTCTTCAGGGCGTGAAGCCAGGCAATGGCACAAACGGAACCAACGGAAACACGCACACGGAACCGGCGGCGCAGGAGCCGCTGCCCACGCCGCGCGTTGAACAGATGCGAGTCATCAGCTACAGCGGCGATCTTAAATCTTTCATCCGCAGTTTGGCCGAGCAGTTAAATCTGAATGTGGTATTTGATCGTCAGTCGTTCGTGCAGCCTCGCAACACGGAAATTAATCTGAAAGAAGTAACCACTTCGCAGGCACTCGATCACATCTTTCTTCAGGAAGGTTTGTTCTTCCAGAAGTTGAGCCGCCGCACAATCCTGGTTGCCGATCAAACCCGGCGGCCACAGTATCAACAGTTGGTCCTGCGAACGTTCTATCTGTCTAACAGCGAGCCGGAGAAAGTTAAACAGCTCGTGGGCCAGGCAATCCCGCCATCAGTGGGCCGGCCGCAAACTATTGTTGTGGCAGACAAGGACACAAACAGTTTGACCGTCCGCGATACAGCGGAAAATGTCCGTCTCATCGGTGAGTTGATCGAAAGTATCGACAAACATCGCGCCGAAGTTGTGATGGACGTCGACATCTACGAGGTTTCCAACTCAAACTTCCTGCAGTTTGGTAATCAGGTTGGCGGGCCGGGTGCGTTTAATATTGGTGGCAGTCCTGGGTTCTCTTTGTTGACCGACAATGCGGTGATTGGAGCCGGGCGGGGTGTAAATGTCGCGGGCATAGTGGGCGGAATTCCGACTGCACTCGCCGCCGCCCTGGTAATACCACCCTCTGTCTTGCATGCTTTCAATAGTAAGAACCATACCAAGCTGATCGCTTCGACTCAGGTTCACGCATTTAACGGCGAGGAATCAACCGCCCGCATTGGCCAACGCGTTCCCGTACAAACAGCTCAGGCTTATCCGTTCGGTATTCAAACCGGAACACCCAATCCAGGGACAGCCTTTCCCAGCGGCGGCTTTCCCGTAATCAATTATGAGCCGACCGGTTTAACGTTGAAGTTTACGCCGCAGGTTTTTCCAAACCACGATGTGCAGGTGAAGATGTCGATTGAGTCAAAAGACGTACTCGGCGCCAGCACCCTGACACCGACATTTACCGAACGCACCATCACCGGCACGGCGCGTGTGCAAAATAATCGCACGATGATGCTGGCCAGTGTCGCCACTGATGTCCAGGCAAACGGGCGACAGGGAATTGCTATTTTGGGCTTGATTCCCGTGCTGGGCCGGTTATTCACCGCACCTACAAAAGACAATCGCCGCATCGATATCGTTATCGCAGTCACTCCACGCGTGCTGCGCGCGCCGGCCATCATGCCGCGTGACCTGGAGATGAGGCAGAGCGGTACACTGCAGTCGCCCACCACCGGTTCCCTCGAAGCGTTATTGCGCGAAGCCGAACGAGAGGACCAGTTAGCGGCCGCTCAACTGGCAAAACAAAATGCAGTCGCGAAGCAGGCCGCGCCCGCGAATGCAAGTCCACAGGTGGCGCCAGCAAATGCGACTCCGGTGACGACGCATAGTTTCGCGCCGGCAACTACGACGACCGCAACGGTGCCCGCTGCACCTAACACAACGGTAGCCAGGGACACTTCTACGGCGACCGCTCCGGTGGAGGAGTTGCCATCATTCGTGCCCGCTCCCAAGTCGCTGGTTAGTAATGCTGCTGCTACAGAAGTGGCTGCAGTCAACAATGGCATAACCACCGCGTCGCAACCGGCCACAAGCGTTCCGAAGCCAATCGAAACGTCTATTTCCCCAGTTACGCCGCGTTCGCGAACCGCCCAAATTCTGATGGGCGAAACCACCGCGATGAAGGCGGGCGAGACGAAACAGTTTGCCATCGAGTTGAAATCACATGTGCCGCTGGCCCTGGCCGTAGTCGCATTGAAGTTTGACCCGAAGGTAGTAAAGGTTCGCTCCGTTACCGCCGGTTCACTTTTCGGCGCAACCAAGCCCAGCATCATTCCATCCATCGATCCGAATGGTCTCTGTTTGATTTCCGTGTCCGGCCGCGCCGGCTCGGGAGCACTTCAGGGTGCAGGCACTATGTTACTTATCGAAGTGGAAGCAGTGGCCGACGGTGCGCCCGGATTCACCTTTGACAAAGAAGCCATGAATATCGTGGCGACGGATGCCGGCGAGATGGTGTTGGAAGTGTTACCAGTCACGGTAGTGACAAAGCAGTAAGAAGGTGATCAAACTGCGAGAGTTGGTTTTGAACAAACGCGGCGATGAGGCGAAAGCGTTATGGGTTCCCGGTCGCCGCGTAACTCTGTCCAGGGCCCGACGAGCGCAGCAGACCAGCGGTTTCAGTTTAATCGAACTGGTGATCACCATCAGCGTGTTAACCATTCTGACGTTCAGTGTTGTTCCGCTGCTGAAGATTTCGGTAAAGCGGCAGAAGGAACAACAGCTTCGCGCCTACTTGCGACAGATGAGGACCGCGATTGATGAGTTTCGGCGGGACACTGTCGGGATGCAGTGCGCCAGTACCGGCGGAGGCCAGCCGGCGGCAGTTCCCAGTCAGTATCTGGATCCGCGAAGCAAAGTGGTTGTTTCAGATTGCACCATCTTCGGTGTTGATAATCCGGACCGTTATCCACCCGATCTGGAAACCCTGGTAAACGGGGTGAACGTCATTCCACGCACTGGTGCAGGGGGCCGCGGAGTGGCCGGTGTTAACGCCACCGAAGTTGGATCAGAATTGGCGACGAAGAAGAAAGTTTACCTGCGCAGCATTCCAATTGACCCGATGACCGGGGAAGCTGATTGGGACCTGCGCTCGTGTTACGACTCACCCGATTCGGGTTCGTGGGGCGGCGAGAACGTTTTCGATGTTCGTTCCAAGTCAAAGGCTACAGCGCTCAATGGCGAGAAATATAGTGACTGGTAAAAGACAGGAAGCAGGGGGCAGGAGCAGGAAGCAGGAGGCGGGAAAACCAAGTGTTGTCCTGCGGCCTGCCGTCTGGCGCCTGCCACCTGGCGTCAGCCGTCTGCAGCCTGGTTTTACGTTGCTTGAGTTGATGATCGTTATTTCGATCATCATCATCCTGGCTGCGATCGCACTGCCACAGTATCAAAAGACGATCATGCACACGCGCGAGGCAGTGTTGCGTGACAACCTGTACAAGATGCGCACGTTGATCGACCAGTATGCCGCTGACAAACAATCGCTGCCGCAGTCGTTGGAAGATCTCGTCAGCGCCGGATACATGCGCAGTTTGCCCGTCGATCCGATGACCAACCAGACAGACTGGACGGTGGTTACTGGTGACGATCCGAATTCAACCACCGGTCAGCAGGGCGTGATTGACGTGAAGAGCGCATCACCGGATATCTCGTCCGAAGGCACGCCGTACAACGAGTGGTGAAACGATTGCTGATTGCTGATTGCTGATTGCGGAATGCGGATTGGTTCGGCTCAACGGTTGTGGTCTCCGCGAGCAAGCAAGGGTTAGCAAAGAAGGTTTTTCGTAATCCGAAATCCGCAATCCGAGATCTGAAATCGAGACGTCCAAAACCCGAAATCCGCAAACTAAAATCGAACCGTGCCTACTGTGCTCTCAAAACTAATCAATCCCTGGTACCCACCGAATGCGCTGGGGTTTGAGCGGGGCCTGGCGTCGATGGTCCAACTCGAGAAGGGCCGCAATGGGGCATCAACGTTGAAGCGTGCGGCCACACTCGCTTTACCCAACTCTTTAATCAACCCGAGTTTTGAATCCCAGAACGTTTCAGATTTGTCTGAGCTGAGCGCCGCATTGTCCGACCTTGCCACCAGCGCCGGAATGCTTCGTCAAAAGCGTTGGTCCGTGGCGTTACCGGAGGCCGCCAGCCGCAGCATGATCCTGACGTTGGAGACGCGTCCGTCTTCAAGTTCCGAGCTCGAAGAAGTTCTAAAGTGGAAAATGGAAAGAGGTTTCGGCGAGGACCTGGATGAGCTTGCCATCTCTCGCGACCGACTACCGGCTGACGCGCAAGGACGCGAACGATACCTGGCGATTGCTACGCGGAGCTCAACGGTCGCGGAGTTTGAAGCGGTGTTGAAGTCACTAGGTTGGCGGGCTGGACTGATCCTGCCGCGACATATGGCTGAATCGCAGTGGCTAACAATGAATGGAGCGCAAGGAGACTCGTTGCTGCTCAGCTCCTCCGATAGTGGATTTACCGCAGTCGTATTTAGAGGAAGGCAGCCACTGATCATTCGAACGATTAACTGCGGAGCCGAAGAGTGTGAAGATGAGCTGTACAGGCTGTTGTTGTACTACCGCGATCGCCGTGCGGGCGACATGATGGAGTCCGGTCAATCGTTGTTTCGTGTCCTGGTGGTTGGGGAGATGCTGAACAAGCAGCGTGTCGGCGAGATCGTCAACGAAACTTTGGGCACCGATCTCCGGCCGCTGGACGCCTCTGACCTGGGCTTACAGTTAGCCTCCCGGGAACTGAGTTTCGACGCGATTGCGGCGCCCGCCGGTTTGGCCACATTAGCCTGGCGATAGGTTTCTGCAGCCCTGGTTCCGGTCTAAGTTCTGAAACATCCTCGATTTCTTAAGCGTAAGTAAACACCAAGATGAGGACTTCCGTTAATCAGGTCGTTGTGCCGTTCACCACGACTTCCGACCCGGAGCTCGTGGTCGGTGCGGCACGAGGTCTGGAAGGCAGTTTTGAGGAGCTGGTGAATCGCTACCAACGCCCCATCTCCGCTTTCGTTTATCGAATGGTGGGAGACTACGATGCCGCGCTGGATCTGACTCAGGAAATCTTCATCAAAGTTTACGCTTCACTTTCGCGTTACCGGCCGGAGTTCAAATTCTCGACCTGGATCTACAGAATTGCCCACAACGCTGCGATAGATCATTTACGGCGCACCTCCAGCCGCGAACGTTCGTTGAGCGTTGGAACTGAAACCGACAACTACGACCTGCCGCTCGAATCCGAAGGGCTTACTCCCGAGCAACAGAGTGAACGTGAAGAACGTCGTGGCGAAATTGAAAACGTCGTGCGCTCTTTACCAACCGCGTACCGGGAGCTGATCGTTTTGCGTCATTCTCAAGACTTGACTTACGAAGAGATCGTCGAGGTCACGGGTCTGCCGCTGGGCACGGTGAAGAACCGGCTGTTCCGCGCGCGCGAGATGATGCGCCAACAATTTATCAACAGGGGAATCACGGGGATCTAGTTTGATGCCAGTTCACGAACAGATTTGTGCTACTGAAAAGATAGCCGCCTTCATCGATGGCGAGCTCGACGTGAAGGAGCGCACGGCCTTTGAAGCTCACGTGGATGAATGTGACGGCTGCAGTTCAGAACTGCTGGCGCAGAAACAATTCATGTGTGAGCTCGACTCAGCGTTGGCTGGTCCCTTCGATCTGGACGTTCCACATAACTTCGCCCGCGTGGTTTCGGTGCGCGCCGAGAGCGACATGAGAGGTGTTCGGGCCGCCGCCGAACACAAACGGGCATTTTATTATTGCGTACTGTTGGGCCTCTCAGCTTTTGCTTTGCTCGGCGTCACTGCCAGTCAGGCTCTGTTGGTTCGCGGCGAATTATTTGCGATTAAGGCAATCAGCATTGGCGAGTTATTGTTGAAGACAGCCTACGATGCTGCACTAAGTTTCACGGTAGTCGTGCGAGTACTCAGCGGCGGTCTTTTTTCAGATACCGGCCTATCAAAATTGAGCGCACTGATCGTGGTCGTGTGCGCTATCGGTCTGCTCTCCTTCCTGATTTCTCGTTACCACCGCGCCGGGTTGGCTGAGTAAGCCGCGCGGTCGCAGTACCCAGTTAATGTGACAATGTCGAATGAATCGGTTCTTCAACAAGAGTTTGATCTGTCCTGGACCAGTATTTTGGGCAGGGCATCGCTGCTGTTGATTTCGATCGTCCTCATGCTCGGCACGATCCAGGCGCAGAACATCCCATCACCGCAGCCAACTGAATCTCCTCACATTGTCGACGGGACCACCGATACTATGGCGTACGCTGTTGGTCATAGTTTGAAAATAACGGGCACAGTCAGGAATGGCGCGATCGCGCTGGGCGGAGACGTGATCGTCGTGGGCACCGTGGAGGGCGATGTCGCTGCAATTGGCGGCTCGGTGATTCAACTCGAAGGCTCGCGCATCGGCGGCGACGTCATGGTGTTAGGCGGGGCATATCGTCACGCGGATTCAACGCCGAACCGTAATCCGGGAGCGATGACTGTCATGTATGCCGGATACGAACAGCAACTCCGAAACATTATGCGGAACCCGCAGGATTTGCTGGCCCCGCATTGGTCCGCCGCCTACATAGGATTTCGACTGCTGGCGATCCTTTTTTGGTTCATAGTGTCGCTGGCGATTACGGCCGCCATGCCCGGTGCGATCAGTCGTGGGATTGAGCGCCTGCAGTTGAGTAGTTTGCGGGTCGCTGTGATTGGTTTCGTCGGCGCCCTGGTCATCGCGATCGGCGTGCCTTTCGCCCTTCATTACCTGCCGACGCCGATTAGTGTGCTGGTCGGCCTGATGGCCTTACTGCTCATCCTGGTGGCGGGTTTATTCGGCCGGGTCATCATCTACGCGGCCACCGGGCGTTGGCTCCAACGAAAATTGTTCGGCATGGGAAAGAATTCAGAGGCGATGGCGTTGTTACTTGGTACGACGTTCTGGATGGCACTGTCCTCACTCCCGTATATCTGGCCATTTGTTGTGGCGGTCGTGCTCGTGACCAGCCTCGGCCTGGCTCTGACCGCCCGATATCGAGTAGGGTGGTCTTCGCCTCAGGAAGCTACCGCACTCCAAAAATAGCCAAAAAAATTTAAGACGAAACGGCGTGGTCATGCATCTTATGCATTCGACGACTTGCACCCGTATTTGTGCAACTTTTTCGAACACCACGCGTGACTACGAAATGTGGTTGGTCCCAGCCGGAGATTTAACAACTTAAGTCGAACATCCGCCGTGTTTTATGCGTAACAGTCGGGTAGGAAAGTGACGTCTGCTACCAGGTAATTATCTAATCGACTCAGATCCGGTTTTGTTAATAGTCAGGAGGAGTATGAAAGCGCTTTTTTCCGCGATTGCGCCGGCGTTTATTCTGTTATGCGCCGGCATGGGCGTTTGTGCCCAACCGGCAACCTCAAGTCCCGCGACGCAGGCCGAAGACAAGTCAATCACGCCTAACCGCGCCCTGGGCGAAGTCAAAGTCATCGATTTGGCTGGCAAACAACTGATCCTGAAAACCGATGCCGGCTCGCTGGTAACCGTCCTTTTCGCCGACAACACGTCTTACATGCGGGTCGCTCCAAACGCGACCACCCTCGACGGAGCCACCAAGATCGCCGTTACGGACGTTGCCGAAGGCGATCGTGTGATGGCGATGGGCCGGGTCGCCGATGACCGTAAGACGGCAAATGCACGCGTCATAGTGGTGATGAGCAAGGCGGACATCGCTAAGAAACAGGAAGCCGACAGGGCGGAATGGCAGAAACGCGGCATTCTCGGCGTGATCACAGCGCTCAAGCCAGACACTAAAGAGATCGTAATCAGCACTCGCTCCATGGCGGGTCAGCAACCGCTTAGTATCCCGGTATCTGAAAAAGTCGAGATGCGGCGGTACGCGCCGGATTCAATCAAGTTTGCGGACGCGATGCCATCAAAGTTTGACGAATTGAAAGTTGGCGATCAGGTGCGCGCACTGGGCCAGCGCAATACGGACGGTACTTCCTTCGCAGCCGAGAAAGTTGTGACGGGTTCATTCAAGAGTGTGGCGGGAGTGGTGACTGCGATTGATGCGGCCACAGGTGAAGTGAAGATTAACGACATGCAGACCAAGCAGCCTCTGACGGTGGTGGTCAAGCAGGATTCCGTGTTGCGTAAGTTTCCGGCGATGGGCGCGGGCGGCGGAATGATGGTTCTGCGTCCCGGCGGTGCGGGTGCGGCTCCCGGTGGGCCAACCCCGAGCGGCCAAGGTCCACGTCCGGCGGGCATGGGCCCCGGAGCAGGCGGCGGCATGAATATTCAGGACATGATGGAGCGTCTTCCGACGATTGCCTTAGCCGACGTAAAAGTGGGCGACACGATCATCGTTTCCAGCACCCAGGGTGCTGACCCGACGCGCCTGACAGCAATTAGCCTTATCTCAGGAGCAGACACACTGCTGAACATGCTGGCTGCCCGGCAGCAGCAAGCGACACCGGGTGCACCTAATCCGGCTGGTGGTCTGGGTGGAATTCAATTTGGCATAGGCTTGCCGTAATCAACGCCGGCTAACGGCTCTGAAAGGTACAGAAAACTAAGGTCTCTCAATTATGAACGTCTCCAAGAATGTTTTGCGGCAAGTCATGGGTACTGCCCTGATCCTCCTCCTATCCGTTGTTGTTGCTTTTTCACAGCAATCGCGCGGAACGCTGCGCGGAGTAATTAGCGATGAACTAGGCGCGACCATTGTTGGCGCTACCGTGACTCTCACCGGACCCGATGGTGTGGATAAGACAGCGGTCACTAACAACGATGGTGTGTATTCGTTTACCGGACTCGCCCCAGGCAAGTACCTGCTGCGTGCCGAAGCGACTGGTTTTGCTTCGTCTGAAGTCTCTGAAGTGGACGTCAATGCGGGTCAACGCGCTACGTTCGATATGACGCTCAAAGTCACGATCGAAGAGCAGAAGGTAACGATCGAGTCAGAGACACCGATCAGTACAGACTCGAATGCCAATGCCAATCAGACATTGATTAGCGGAAAAGATCTGGACGCACTACCGGATGACCCGGATGAGTTGGCAGCCGCGCTCCAGGCATTAGCGGGCCCGTCGGCCGGGCCAAATGGTGGCCAGATTTTCGTAGATGGTTTCACCGGTGGACGTTTGCCGCCGAAGGAATCGATCCGCGAAATCCGTATCAATCAAAATCCGTTTGCCGCCGAGAACGATCAGCCGTCTGGACGCATTGATGTTTTGACTCGTCCAGGAACGGACAAACTACGCGGTAGCACTTTCTTCAACTTCCAGGACGAAAGCTTCAACTCCCGCAACCCGTTTGCCACCAGTTCGGACAAACGTTCGCCTTTCCAGGTCCGGCAGTATGGCGGCAACCTCGGTGGGCCAATCGTAGCGAAGCGAGCATCGTTTTTCATCGACTTCGAACGTCGCGAAATTGACGATAGCGAGTTGGTGAGAGCTACAATTCTCGACGACTTCTTGAACCCACTCGAGCTGGGATTCGGCGTCGTGGTCCCTCGACGCACGCTGACATTCAGTCCGCGGTTTGACCTTCAGCTCAATTCGAGCAACACGTTGATTGCTCGTTACAGCTTCAACCGTTCCACTACTGACAACAACGGCGTCGGCGGCTTTTCGCTACCCGAACGGGCTTATGTTTCCGACTTTACCCAACAGGAAGTTCAGTTCACGGAAACGGCGATACTCACCGCTACGATGATCAATGAAACGCGTTTCCAGTTTTCCCACAACGGATCGTCAAGCCTGGGCAATATTCTGGTACCGACGCTTAATGTTTCCAGCTCGTTCATTTCGGGTGGATCGCAAGTTGGCAAGGTCGAGAACAGCAACAAGCGAATGGACCTGCAGAACTTCACGGCCTGGCAGAAGGGCACTCATGCCTTCAAGTTTGGCGGTCGTTTACGTCGTGTGAGCATCAGCGACAGCAATCCAAACAACTTTGGTGGTTCGTATACATTCTCCGGCGGCAACGTCCCGTCGCTGGATGCGAACAACAACCCCATCTTTAACCAGCCAGTGTTTGCTGACAGTTTGGAGCGGTATCGCAGAACTTTGCTATTTGCCAACCTTTCGGACCTTGAGATTCGCCGGCGTGGTGGTGGTGCTTCACAGTTTAATATGTCTGGAGGTAACCCGCTCGCGACCGTTTCCCAAACGGATTATGGCTTTTACGCGCAGGACGATTGGCGAATTAGACCTAACCTAACGCTGAGCTACGGACTGCGTTACGAAGGTCAAACCAATATCGGCAGCGTGATGAATTTCGCGCCTCGTCTCGCGGTGGCGTGGTCTCCCGGCGCTGCCAACAGCACCAAACCACCCAAGATGGTGATTCGTGCGGGTGGCGGTGTCTTCTACAATCGATTCAATGAATTCAACACCCTACAAGCGAATCGGTTCAACGGTGAAAACCAGCAACAGTTTTTCATTAGCGAAGTTCCGCTTTATGACGCGAACGGTAACTTTGTCGAGCCTAATCCAAACGGCTCGCCACTCGACGCATTTCCCAACCGTCCCGCTCTGAGCTCTTTGGTGGCACAGAACCAGGCAATCACCTACCGCGTCGCAGACGATCTCCAGGCGCCGGTGGTCTACATGGGTGGAACTCAAGTGGAACGCCAGCTTCCGTACAAGTTCACCATGTTTATGGGATTGTTCATGATGCGCATTCAGCACGTGATTCGAGCCCGTGACATCAACGCACCGATACCGGGCACGAATGGCCAACGACCCTTCGGCAACGTCGGCGAAATCTATCAGTACGAATCGACCGGACATTTCAACATGAACCAGTTGTTCATCGGATTCAACAACCGGTTTAGCCGCACGATTTCGTTCTTCTCCAACTATGTTCTGAGCAAGACCACAAACGACACCGACGGACAGGGCGGCGGGATGTTTCCGGCCAATTCATATGACATGTCCGGTGAGTTTGGCCGCGCCGGATTCGACGTCCGGCATCGTTTCACTTTTGCCGGTACCATCAACTTGCCGTGGCAGGTGAGCCTGAACCCGTTCATCATCGCGGCGAGTGGCCGGCCGTTCAATATAACGATTGGCCAGGACATAAACGGGGACCGGCTGTTCACCGAACGTCCATCCTTCGCGCCGGACGGCGTCGATTGCGCGAACCCGGGACCAAACATTGTATGTACCGCGTTTGGTAACTTTAACACCCGGCCAACTGCCAGCGACACGTTGATTCCTCGAAACTTTGGTCAAGGTCCAGCTTTCTTCTCAGTCAACATGCGCATTAGCAAGACCTGGAACTTTGGCAACATCAATTCTTCGGCTGCTAATCAGCAACAAGGTCAAGGCCAGCAGGCGGCAAGAACCGGTGGCGGTGGCGGAGCACAAGGAGCTCCGCGAGTGCCGGGTGCTGGTGGTGGACCAGGTGGCGGCGGCGGCGGTGGCCAGCGTAGCGGTGGCGGTGGACTCGCTTCGATCGGCGGCCCCGTGAGCGGAGGAGGTTCGGAAGCTAAGCGTTACAGCATGCAGTTTTCAGTAAACTTCCAGAACCTATTCAACAACGTCAACCTCGGTAGTCCGCAGGGTAACCTCTCGTCGCCATTCTTTGGTGAGAGCACCGGACTGGCGCCGTTCTTTGGGGGATTCGGTCCCGGCGGCGGTGGCGGTGGTTTCGGCGGCTCGGGAGTCGGCAACCGCAGAGTTACTGCCCAAGTTCGTTTCAGTTTCTAGTTGTCCGGAAGACCCGCTCATCGCGGGTCTTTCGCTTTTAGTCACTCACGGAGTTTTTTATGAAAGTAATTCTTCTATTGATCGCGATTACTCTGACGATGACGGTCAGCGGCCTTGCGCAGTCTGCCAAACCAATTGAGGTAAAGGAGGCTGTAGTCATCACGACAACTACGGCTCCAATGGAGTTGGCTCGCATTGCTCTGGCAGCCCAGGGTGGCGAGAAGTTCAGAACCTTGAAGAGTATGGTCCTTCGTGGCTCCGTTGATCTCTACGCGCCTAACTCGACGCAGTCTATTCCCGGCGGGTTCATCTGGGTGGTGGCTGGCGACAAAGTACGGCTGGAGGTTGATGCACGACCGGCAGTGAGTTTTAAACAAATCTACAATGGTCAGCGAGCATACAGTTCCCTGCCCGGTGTGGATCTGCCACCTGCCAGCAAGTTTGGCTTGCCGGTGTTGGCAAAGTACGACCAGGCGGGCTACGCGGTGACCGCGTTACCTGACAAAAAGAAACTGCGTGCCTTTCGCATTACCGGCCCGGAAGGTAACGTTACGGATTTTCATATCGATGCGACTACGGGACGGGTGATGTCATTTCTAATCCCGTATGGCGGTTACACCTTTGGCACCGAGAATAAGAAATTCAAGGACGTCGACGGTGTGCTGGTGCCCACGGAGTTCACGCAGCGCCTCGAGATGCCGCAGGGAGCCTTCTTTGCAGAATACAAAGTGAAAGACATCAAACTGAACAACCCGCTCGGGGATGATGTCTTCGAGATTCCAAACTAAGGTTCAAAAAGCTCTCGTTGAAGTAAAAGGGCTGCCAACTTGGCAGCCCTTTTACTGTAGTTTGTGGTGGAAATCGTTCCACGAATAACACGGTCACACGCTCATGATCTCGGTTTCTTTTGACTTCGAGAGCTCGTCGATTTTGCCGACATAGGTGTTGGTGAGTTTCTGCACTTCGTCCAATCCTTCTCGCTCCGCGTCTTCGGAAATCTGTTTGTCTTTCAGCATCTTCTTCAAGCGCTCGTTTGCGTCGCGTCGAATGTTGCGCGCGGCGGTGCGATGGTCTTCCGCAATCTCATGCACCTGCTTGGCCAATTGTTTTCGGCGTTCTTCGGTGAGCGGAGGAATCGGAATACGCACCAGCTTGCCATCGTTGGCCGGGTTCAAGCCGAGGTCCGAGGAACGAATCGCTTTTTCAATCGCCGCTACCTGCGTTTGATCCCACGGCTGAACCGTCAGCATCTGCGGCTCGGGCGCGTGGACGGATGCCATTTGGCTGAGCGGTGTCATCGTGCCGTAATAATCAACCATCACTGCGTCCAGCAGACTCACGGCTGCGCGGCCGGTACGAATCGTCGAAAGCTTGCGGCGAAAATCGTCAATGACCGTCTCCATCCGCGGTCGAGTCTCTTTGATTACGTCCTTCTCGGTCATCTTTTTCTTCCTCGTAGAGTTAAAAGAACGACAGGCAAGAATGCCTGTCTCACTTATTTCTCGAGACAGACTTTAGTTCCCACGCCGTCTTCACCCTTAACAACTCGCATGATATTTCCATGCCTGCGCATGTTGAAGACGATGATGGGCAGGTTGTTGTCCATGCAAAGGGAGATTGCAGATGCATCCATCACCTTTAACTGTTTCTCCAGGACTTCCTGATAAGTGATGCAGTCGAAGCGCGTGGCCATCGAGTCCTTCATTGGATCAGCGGAATAGACGCCTTCGACTTTGGTGGCCTTGAGAATAATGTCCGCCTTGATTTCCAGGGCGCGGAGCGCGGCCGCCGAGTCAGTCGTGAAATATGGATTTCCGGTGCCGGCAGCAAAAAGCACTACCCGGCCCTTTTCAAGGTGGCGAACCGCACGTCTTCTAATGAATGGTTCAGCAAGCTGAGGAATGTTCAACGCGGACATCACACGCGTGTGTACGTTCAGTTTCTCCAGCGCGTCCTGCAGTACAACTGCGTTCATTACTGTGGCCAGCATGCCGATGTAGTCAGCAGACGACCGGTCCATATTGCCGGCGCTCTTGGAAACTCCACGAAAGATGTTCCCACCGCCTACGACCACGGCAACTTCGACGCCCAGTTCATGTACATCTTTCAGCTCGTCGGCGACCTGGCGGGCAACCTCGGTGTCGATGCCGTAGCTCTGTTCGCCCATCAGGGCTTCGCCGGAAATTTTCAGAAGAACGCGCCGGTAGGCGAGTGCAGGCGTGGACTGTGTTTGCGGCTCTGTCATAGGAAAGCAGTTTGAACCAGATCTTCTCATTAACCCCTGGCTTCAGCCAGGGGTATGAGAGTGCATTGAAAAGGTGAAACCGTTTCAACGGTTTCCGCCAAAACCGTTGAAACGGTTTCGGACTACCGAGGTATGTGGTCACCGCACTGAAGTGCGGTGTTAATGAGAATTCAGAACTAAACGCTTTACGAAACCATCGAAGCGACTTCGCTGCCGAAATCTTCCTCGCGTTTTTCCAAACCTTCGCCCATTTTGTAACGCGTGAAGCGGCGGATCGTAATCTTCTCGCCCGTCTTCGCCACTTTCTCAGTTACCAGTTCGGCTACGGTCTTTGCCGGATCTTTCACGAACGGCTGATCCATCAAAACCGTCTCTTCGTAGTACTTGTTCAGGCGGCCTTCCACGATCTTGTCAATTACCTGATCCGGTTTGTTAGCGTTCTTGGGATCGTTCTTAGCCTGTGCCCGCGCGATCTCTCGTTCTTTGTCGAGGTCGGTCGCGGCGACATCCTCACGGTTAACGTATTTGGGTTCTGCGGCTGCCACGTGCATGGCAATGTCCTTGACGAGTTGTTGAAACTCGTCACCGCGCGCCACGAAGTCTGTTTCGCAGTTTACTTCCAACAACACACCGACTTTCCCGCCCATGTGTATATAGGAACCCACGATTCCTTCCGCCGCGATACGCCCTTCGCGTTTCTTGGCCGAAGCCAATCCGCGTTTGCGCAGAATCTCGATCGCACGTTCTTCACTGCCTTCAGCCTCAACCAACGCATTCTTGCATTCCATCATGCCCGCGCCGGTCTTTTCACGAAGCTGCTTAACTGCAGCTGCTGTTATTTCTGCCATTGTTCAACTTTCTCCGATTGTCCTATCTACAGATTTCGCGGATTACACAGATTTCCAACCAGAAGAGAACTGGGCCTGTGGCCCGCTCTATTTGAAATCTGCGTAATCTGTGCAATCTGCGGATCCGCGTTAATGAAAAACGCAGCCTCGGCGGAACTCCCGCTTCATAGGCTGCGCTCGCCGATAAATAAGTATCTTCGAAATGCTGGGGGATCAGCTGGCTGCTACAACCGATTCAGCGCTCTTGTCAGCGTTTTCAGATTCGCCGGAACTGGGCTCAACCGATTCGGCAGGTGCCGGTGCCGTGGTTGGCTCGACGGCCGGCTCCACGTTAGCGCCGGCATCGACGGGCTGCGCGGCTTGTGAAGGTTCTTCAGCCATTGGTGCCGTGCCCGCTTCAGAAGCCGGCGCACCTTCAGCTGTCTCCACACCTTCTTCGGCCTGTGCAACCACGCCGCCTTCGGTAGCGATCTGCTGACCCTCGAGTATCGCGTCCGAGATTCTTGACGCGAACAGCCGCACCGCACGAAGCGCGTCATCGTTTCCTGGGATAACGTAATCGATTCCTTCGGGCGAGCAATTGGTATCAACTACCGCAACGATGGGAATGCCCAGACGATTCGCTTCCGCAACCGCAATCTCTTCTTTTCTGACGTCGATGATGAAAACCATATCCGGTAATCGTCCCATCGACTTAATACCCGAAAGGTTCTTGTTCAAGCCTTCGCGTTCGCGATCGAGCTTGATCCGCTCTTTCTTAGTCAGCTTCTCGTAGCGACCATCTGTCTGCATGGCCTCCAGATCTTTCAATCGCTTGATAGACTTTTGCACCGTCTGGAAGTTTGTTAGCAGTCCGCCGAGCCAGCGCTGATTAACGTAGTATTGACCGCACCGCTCAGCTTCTTCGCGTACAGCGTCCTGCGCCTGTCGCTTGGTGCCGACAAACAGCACCGTCTTCCCGCGATCTTCAGAAATGGCGTTCGTCACAAAGGCGATCGCGTCGCGAAACATACGCTGCGTTTTTTGCAGATCAATGATGTAAATGCCGTTGCGCTCACCGAAGATGTATTCCTTCATCTTCGGGTTCCAGCGCCGTACCTGGTGACCGAAATGCACGCCGGCCTCCAGCAATTCTTTCATCGTAACCGAAACCAAACTAAGTCTCCTTTGCAGTGAATTGGTTTAATGTACTCGCCGCAACTCCTCGGGCCCTGATTAGCAGAGCAACCAACTCGAATTGCGACAATGGACTTGGGAAAACTATGAATGAGGAGCGCTGAATGATGAATAAGAATCGCTCTATTCATCATTCCTCGTTCATCCTTCATCATTATCGTTTTGAGAACTGGAAGCGCTTGCGCGCACCCTTCTGTCCGTATTTCTTTCGTTCTTTGATTCGCGGATCGCGCGTAATCAATCCCGCCTGCTTCAAGGCCGGTCTCAAATCGGCGTTGTACTCAAGCAACGCGCGGGTGATGCCGTGACGAATAGCGCCTGCCTGTCCGGCGGGACCGCCACCACGAACGTTAATCAGAACATCAAACTTCGCCGTCGTCTCCGTCAGTTGTAACGGCTGACGAATAATCATGCGCAACGTTTCATTCGGGAAGTACTGATCGAACGGTTTGCGATTGATCAAAACGTCGCCACCACCGGATCTTAAGTAGACGCGGGCGGTGGAGGTTTTGCGTCGTCCCGTTCCGTAATATTGAATTTCAGCCACAGCTATCTCTTCCTCTTTATTAACTCTGCGTTATTTAAGATTGATTTGTTCTGGCGGTGATTTGGTAATCCTGAGGGCGTTGGGCGGAGTGTGGATGTTCACTGTCGGCGTAAACCTTTAACTTTTTCGCCATTGCTTTGCCCAGTTTGTTTTTGGGTAACATGCCCTGGACAGCAAGCGAGATCACCTTTTCCGGGCGCTTGGCAAACATCTCAGTGGCCGACACTTCACGAAGGCCGCCGGGATAAAGCGTGTGATGGCGATACATCTTCTGGTCCATCTTCGCGCCTTTAAGCACCGCTTTACGCGCGTTGATCACGATTACGTGGTCACCCATATCCATGAACGGAGTCCACGCCGGGTTACGTTTCCCGGTCAGAATTGAAGCCACTTCAGAAGCCAGATGGCCGACGGTTTTCCCGGCGGCATCGACAACGTACCATTTTCGTTTTCCAGCGAGATCTTTGCCGCTGGGGAAGTATGTAGACATGGTTAACTATCTCTGTTTTCAGCGAGTAAAACGCGAACGGTTAGAATACTCGCGGGCAAAAAGGGTGTCAAGCTGAGGGGGCAGCCGTAACGCAAACTGTTAGTTTGCGTACTTAGCGGCAAGCTCAATCTGATTGCACAGGCTTGCTACGACAGGGAAAGCAAACTAACAGTTTGCTTTACAGCGCGAAAAAGCTCCCTGACATTTCTGCCAGGGAGCCCTGGATACTTCACCTCAAACCGCCGTTTGTTACGGGTTCGGCTTGGCGGCCTCGCCCTGCTTCTTCAACTTCGGTGCGTCTTGCTTCTCGATCGGAGTACCGTCGGGATTTGTTGACGGTTCATCCGGAGTCGGTTGCCGTCGCTTGAGCGTTGGACGTCCCGGCGGGCCTTCTTCCGGTCCCGGCAGTGCTCCAGCACTGGTTGCTCTGGCGTTCGAAAGTCTCATCAAACGTGACTTAACGCGTTGAAACTCCGAGGTGCTGATCACGTATTCATCGTTCTCAGGGAACCGCGCAGCCAATGCCAACGAAGCGGCACGTCGATCGGGCGGCGCCGGATGCGATGCGAAAGCGCGAGAGATAAGTCCGGGTTTCTTCTTGTTCTTGGCTTCGAGTTTTTCAAACATCGTGGCCATTGCGCCCGGATCGTAACCGGCTGCCCACATGTACTGGACGCCCAGTTTGTCAGCTTCCTCTTCTGCGCCACGGCTAAACTTCATGAACGCGCCCAGCAAACCCAGGCCGGCCGTGTTCTGGAAAATCATTCCCGGAATACCACCCAGGAAGATTGAGGTGCCAATTGCCAAATACTCGAGCAAACCCGCCTTGGTTTGGTTTTCAACAGCGTGACGTGCGGCCACGTGCGCAATTTCGTGCGCCATAACGCCTGCCACTTCCGCTTCGTTGTCCGCCACGAGCAGTAAGCCCTTGTTCACATAAAAGAACCCACCCGGCAAAGCAAAGGCATTTACTTCGTCGGAGTCGATAACTTTGATAGTGAAGGGAATCTTGGCATCGGAGTGCAACACGATGTTCTGACCCACACGGTTCACATATTCCGTGATCACCGGGTCGTCAATAAACTTGGCTTGGCGATCTATTTCCGCGGCCAGCTCACGCCCAATCCGCACTTCCTTCTCGGTGGAACCGCTCATCTTCGAGATGATGCCCTTATTAATGTTCCGCTTACCGATAAGCGTCGGATCTTCATTCACAGACAGTGGCTTCTTATTCTTGGCCACAGTCGTCTGTGTTGTAGTCTTGGGAGTCTCTTTGTTGGTCGCGTCTTTGGAAGCTGGTGTTTGTTCCTTGGCGGTAGTGGTCTGCTCTTTGACCTGAGCCGGCGCTTTAGGCGTGGTCGCAGTCTGAGTCGACTGGGCAAGGCTCGCAATTGAGCCCGCCATCAAGGAAGAGACCAGCAAAAGTGCCGTGACGACGCGGGAGAAGCTGTTCATTTGGAAAACCTCCAGAAAGTACGATACATGTATAACTGAAAAGCTTCTGGGTGACACTCTTCAGGATTTACGAAATTGAGGGTTTTGCGCGGCGGAAAACTCCAAACCAGGCTGGCGGCTACGGGAGCTGCCAAAACAGTTTCGTTGTTTTCAAAGCGCGCAGTCTATGATGCCCGAAATCAGCCGCTTGGTTGCGCCGTGTGACCTACTGATTCAGCAAGAATTTCAGCCCATAGCCTGGAAAACCAAAGCCGCGATAACCGTTTGAGGGATTGCGGGCATTATAATGCACCACCCTCGAAAGACCTAAGAAAACGCGCCTGTGGGCAGACATTCCTGTCTGTCCACTATGGCTGATCGTCTGTCCTACTTTTAATGCCGACCCCGAACCCTATGTCCGGATCTCGTAAACCTTCAATCGCCATTATCGGCACCGGTCGTTTGGGAACCGCCCTGGCGCTTGGGCTGCTCCGGAGCGGCTATCCGGTTGTGGGTTTGGTCGCTCGACACCAGCAAAAAGCCGAAAAAGTTGCGCAGCTTCTGCGGGGCGAGAATATCCGCACAACACCGGTGTCATTAGCGGCTAGAGATCTGAAGCGACTGCCCGCCAGCGACGTTATTCTGATTTGTACTCCCGACGACGAAATTGAGGGAGTCGCCCGAAGCCTGGTAGGTTGTGCGAAAGTCGCGACCGTCTTACATACCAGTGGTGCGCTTTCGTCCGACGTGCTGTCCCCACTGGCACACGCGGGTCTGCACACCGGGTCGATCCATCCGCTGGTTTCAGTAAGCGACCCCAAATCCGGAGCGGCGGCTTTGCGCGGCGCCTTCTTCTGCATCGAAGGAGACACTAAGGCAGTGCGCGTTGCACGGCGCATGGTTGCCGACTTCAAGGGAACTTCATTTTCGATACCTTCCAAAAACAAGGCGCTCTATCACGCCGCAGCCGTCATCGCATCGCCTCATGCAACGGCACTCTTTGATGTCGCTGTGGAAACGCTGGTAGCAGCGGGACTGAATCGCAAGAACGCCAGGCAGGCGCTGGTGCCGCTATTAGAAAGCACTGTACGGAACCTTCAAACTTCTGATACAGCCACAGCGTTGACAGGCACGTTTGCTCGGGGCGACATCGCCACGGTGAAACGACATTTGAAAGCGCTGTCGGGCAAGGAACATCAACAGACCCTAAAGATCTACAAACTTCTGGGACTTCACGCACTTGAGTTAGCTGAAACTAGTGGCCTCGATCAGAAATCACTCAAAGCAATTAAGACGCTTCTGGCGTAAGTTCTTTTCGTGTAATTCGTGTAATTCGTGTAATTCGTGGATCGTTTTTCAGTGTTGGCAATAGAAAGATCCACGAAATACACGAACTACACGAAATAACACGAACACTACTAAGAACTTGCCCCCTCTTACACCCCAGCGTTACATTCCATTCCCAATTCAAATTATGGAAAGAGCACCCAGCGCTAGTTACAGCCTGACTCTGCGCGTCAAGATTCCTTCTCGCGCCGGAAGCTTTGGCGCTGTCGCTACTGCGATCGGTAAGGCGGGCGGCGATATTGGCGCGATAGACATTGTCAGCTCCGGCCAGGACTACATAGTTCGCGATATCACCGTCAGCGGTATTTCCAGTGAGCACGGCGAAAAGATCGTCGATGCCGTCAAAGACATCGATGGCGTTGAAGTAATCAACGTTTCCGATCTGACTTTCCTGATGCACCTCGGCGGTAAGATCGAAGTCGTTCCCAAAATGCCACTGAAGACGCGCGCAGATCTATCCATGGCTTACACGCCTGGTGTCGCTCGCGTCTGCGAGGCGATTCATAAAGAGCCGGATAAGGCATTCACGTTAACGATCAAGAAAAACACGGTAGCTGTCGTAACTGATGGCACGGCCGTACTCGGCCTCGGTGACATTGGACCAGCGGCGGCCATGCCGGTCATGGAAGGGAAAGCGATGCTGTTCAAGGAATTTGCGGGCGTCGATGCCTTTCCTATTTGCCTGAGCACCAAGGACCCTGACGAGATCGTTCGATCGGTGAAAGCCATTGCGACTGCCTTTGGCGGCATTAACCTCGAAGACATCTCCGCCCCCAGGTGTTTCGAAATTGAAGATCGCCTGAAGGAAGAACTGGACATACCTGTGTTTCATGATGACCAGCACGGTACGGCGGTTGTCGTGCTGGCCGCACTTATCAATGCGCTCAAAATAGTCGGTAAGCAGATGGACCAGATTAAAGTCGTGGTCAACGGAGTCGGTGCAGCCGGCGTTGCTTGCACAAAGATCATTATGGCCGCCGGAGTTAAAAATATTATTGGTTGTGATCAGGAAGGCACGATCTATAGGGGTCGAAAAGCACGCATGAACTGGGTGAAAGACTGGTACGCACAGAACACGAATCCCAACGAAGAGAAGGGGACCGTGCACGACGCAATCAAAGGAGCGGATGTGTTCATGGGATTGTCAGTGCCCGGCGTGATTAATGTTGAGGACGTGAAAGCGATGGCCGAGAAGCCGATCGTGTTTGCGATGGCAAACCCGACGCCTGAGATCATGCCGGAGGATGCAGCGCCTTACGTCGCAGTGATGGCCACGGGACGTTCTGACTATCCCAACCAGATCAATAACGTGCTTTGTTTCCCCGGTATCTTTCGCGGCGCCTTGAACTGCCGCGCTGCTCGCATCAATGAAGAAATGAAACTCGCCGCGGCGCATGCAATCGCCGGCATCATCACACCCGCCGAATTGCATCCCGAATACATCGTCCCGTCAGTGTTCGACAAACGAGTTGCCGAAGCTGTGGCGAGAGATGTGGAAGAGGCGGCATACGCAACCCGCGTCGCCCGCCGCGATCGAGCTGCCCAGGACGGGATGTAAAAGTCTGTTAGGATTTAATAAGGCTTAATTTCCACCACCAACGTCTGCGCCTTGATCTTGTCCTGGTCAATGAATTTCAGTTTCTTGATTTCCTCGACCGCTCGTTCGGAGTCGTCGAGTGTGATCTTGCCGCGGCCTTTCAACATCCCCATCTCGATCCCTATCCGGAAGAAGTAACTTTGCCCCGGGCCCATGTCGAGTGCGTAGCCTTTCTTGTCACTCGTCATGTGAATCAAGTGTTTGCCGGGTGGAAGTTTCAAGGCGAAGTAACGGCCATTGTCCATGCGCGCGAGTTCGGTACCGTCGACGAACACGGAAGGTTCCAGCGCCTTCCCTATCAGCTTACTGGGCCGGTAAATAAAAACAGTCGCGGGCTCCGTGGCGCCCTTCGTCTCAATCGCGCCAGCCTCATTAGGAAGAACGACGGCGACCAACGTTGAACCGTCTAAACGAAATCGCTTCTCCTCAGCGACGAAGAGTGTGACCGGAGTTCCTGCGGCAATCTTTGCCTCGCCGCCTTTTTTCAACAGGAAAAAGCCGCTGATCATCGAGAGGGCGGCGGTCGTATTTGTTTTGTCCTTCCCTTCAGAGCCTTTAGACGCGCGCAGCTTCAATGGCTGGCCGTCGACCGTCTGAGTTGATTCGACCTGGATGGCGAGTTTGCCCGACTTGCCCAGGTACCCTTGCTTCATGGCATTGATGACGCTTCCGGTAGCAGTGGTCCCTTTTCGAATCAGGACCTGGCCGTCAATCGATACGTCTTCATCAACCGTGAATTGAACCGGATCGTTGGGCTTGGCATCCTTGCTCGTGGTTTCCTGAGTTGTTACCACGTGAAGAGGGGTTCCTTCAGGCAGAATGATTTCCTGGTTGGGCTGGCTTTCCTGTCGATCTTGTTGACCGTGAACCGCACATGGAATTTGGCTGACGAACAACAGACATAACAACACAATCGCGATTTTCCGATGGGGCATATCGGGGCTCCTTTCAAATGGCGCATCGTAATACGCGTATCGGCAATTAATAAAGAAAAAAGAATTGGCTTTGCCCGAAAAGTCCCCAGCAGCTTTAAGGGGTTAAAAACTTGCGGAGCGTCTCATTAACACCGTGGCTTCAGCCCGGTGATCCAGACGAGTCTCAACTGCGCCTAACCGTTTTAACGGTTTAGCGGGTGCGGAAAACCGTTCTATGAAACGGTTTGTGGGGAATGACGTCCCTTGGGTCACCGGGCTAAAGCCACTGTGCTAATGAGATGGCTGTCGCGTAGACACCGAGTAGACTTTTGAGACAAAGGCGCATCGTAATACGAGAATCGACAATTTAATAAAGGAAATAGGCGCACCCCTAGTATCGGAACGACATCGATGAAACCAGATCTGCCGTTCTTAGCCCGCCCTCGGGTCGCGGAGATCGGACAAAGCCAGGCGCTACCGGTTACGAGTGAATCACGTAGCCTGTCTAACTAATAGGTTCTGTTAACTGTTGAAAACCGGAAGCGGGGGGTGTATAAGGCACCGGAAACCTTACTTTGCTCGCGTCCCAGCTGAGTCTGAATCTCACAAAAGTCTATCTGACGCGAACTTAATCACTGACTGAGACACATCGATGAAAAGCAACTCCTCCGACCCCGAATCGCAAACGGACACGGAAGACAGTGGACGCAAAACAGTAAAGACCCGAAGTCTTAGATCCGCCATACAAGCCAATAAGGCGATTGCTAGTCTTGCAATGGAAGGAGCGGATCCTTGGCAAAGAATAGTAGTTTACGCGTCATTCGGGATTATTCTCGGCTCTATTATTATCGTCGGACTACCGCCCTATACCGCAACCAAACAGTTAAGTGTGTTCGGCACTTCCGCCGGCAGTTTAATGGTTGGCGTGCTTCTTATTCTTTACAACTACTTTATTGGTCCCGTCCGACGATCTAGATCGCGCAAAAAAGCCCAGACATCCAAACCCAACAAGATGCCACGATCCTTCGCCGTAGCTTGGGTGTTTGTGATTGCTCTTTCGTTTACCGTGACCTTTGGCTCAAGAATAATTGGATATGATCCACTGTGGCTGTTAGTCCCAACTTGGAACCAAAGCATGCAATCAGGTTTTCTGATTCAGGGAATTACTGACGGGATCGCGAGGAACCGAGATTTTGTTGTCGAAGCCGTTACGATCCACGCTCGGATTGAGAACGTGAAAACTAATAGAGGATTAGAGCGGCAAACTGTTCTTCGGACAGTCTATACATTGCGGGCTCTCAAACAAATATCAACCGACACTATAGTCTTTACGGAGCAGTACACGGCAGACGCTGGAGAGAAAGTGGTTTACTGGAGTGGATCAAATAATCAGAAATTAATAGTGGATTCTCCGACCAATAAAATTTTTCATGTTTTGTTCGCTGCAGAGAGAGGTGAAAATCGTACCATAGTTACAGGGGCAACGATTATTTCCCCACAGACTGTGGTAGATACAGAAAGTTCAAAAGAGGATGCAGTCTTCTATCCGAACGATAGCGACGCCGTTTGCGAAGTAAATATTATCGTCGAATCCTCCTCGAAACTCGATGCCAGCGGTACACCCCCAACACGCTATCGTGTTGATGGCTCCATTCAAGAATCTACACTCTCTGCGTTTTCAACGGAAGCTGACGAAGCCACCACTCTTTCAGCTCGCTGGATAAACGTCCTCCCTGGTGAGACCGTTTCACTTCGTTTTATCAGATAAAGGTGATCACTTAGGTCTTCAAGTGTTAAGTGGATTTCGTTTATCCGTAACCCGTTTGATTTTACGCCTAGTAAAGTATTCGGACTCGACAAAACGCAAGTCAATATTAAGGACATTGTGATCCAATAAAAAGGCAAATCCCGGTTGAGAACCCAACTGTTTATACAGCCGTTCTTTTTTACGGTTCTTTGAGGAGTTTATGGTTTCCGGGAGAACAAACGTTAGGGTAGTGCTGTCCTGATTCTCGCTCACGACAATCTGTAAGAAGTTCGAGACGTCTTCCTCGTTGTAGATATATTGATAAACCTGGCGAAAACTGAATTTAGTGCCATATATACTAAAGTTATCAGTATCGCGCTCAACAAAGCGCAAACGCGGTAAGGTGCGACCACATAAACATGGCGCTTGAGTATATTGGACTCGATCACCCAGTAGATAACGCAATGTCGGTTTTCCTAAATGTGATAACGTTGTTATCGCCAAGGAACCTTCGGTGACCCCATCGTGTTGGGTGAAATCATGCTTCGCAGGAGTTACCTTTTCAGCGAGATCAATAAACAGCGCGTCTAACCAGACATGCAAGCCATCGTGCGCGGAACACTCCGCTCCGATTAACCCTGTCTCGATTGAGGAGTATAAGGAGAATGACTCAATTCCGAACTCCCGGTACAAGTATCTTTCGAACGAAATGTCTAAAGGCTCACAGTAGTAAACCAGTTTATTAAGGGACGGCGTCTTTCGCAGGCTAAGCTCCAAGTCAGGCATCGAGCGCATGAGGATGCTGGGAATTGTCATTAGGACCGAAGGGTTGCAGGAAAGCGCATCTGCGAAAGCGCGTGCGAATGGCTTACGGAGGCTATAAAAAATTGAGTCTCGAATTCCGAGTTTTGACAGACCCTTGACCACAAGGCTGTGGAAGTTCAGGTCACCAAGATCTACGGTCAACAGCCGGTCCGACACCTTAAGGCCAAATGCTGACAAGGATCGAGCCATAAGTTGCTGATCCAGAGAATCGTCGGCCACCGTGACATACCTAGACTTCGGTGCAGATGTCGTACCTGACGTCGACTCTAAGTAATAAAGGGCTCTATCTGTAGCCACTAATGCGGCGTAGTCGATCGCAACATAGTCCTTACCGTCCATTAAGGGAAGGGAAGAAAAAATCGCGAACAATTCGGCATCTTCAACCGTGTAAGGATCGCTCAAACCAGCTGCAACGATCTTATCCGCGTAATTCGGAATTCGCGCACTGACAGCAACGAGATACCGCCTGAGTGCGTTTGCCTGAATCTTTCTTATCTGCTCGAGAGATGCTCGCTCAAGCGACGGTTCATACATTATCTAAGGAATTTGGATCGATTCTAAATGTGGAGCTTGATAAAAGAGTTGCCGTATACGGGAGAGCATAACGGATTAATGGTTGCAATTGATTGAACAGAGAGGTGACGAGAAGTCTCCCGTCTTGACCAGTTTCGAAATAAAACAAGCTTGAATCAAATATGTATTGGTAGCTACGGTCGCAGGCTATAGCAATTGGACCAGCTAATTCGTCCCGAAGGATATCGTATATGTGATTGATATGGCGAATTTCAGGTCCACGGCCGATCTGGTTAAACGTAAATATATATTTCAATGAAGGGTGACCCATTCCTTCGAGAAGGGTTTTATCGGCATCCAAGAACATTACAGTTGGCTCGAACCAACGAAGATATGAACTCAATTCGGATCGGCTTTCGTTACTTGCTGTGAACAATGTCAGTGGCCACTCATAATAAGTTAGCTGATTACCAAGTTCGGCTGCAGCGTAAAGATGAAGGTCATCTGTGATAATCATGATCCTCTGCGGTTGCACGGCGCGTTGGATCACCGGGTCCATGAAGAAGCGAAGAAGATCAAAATCGCTATTAACATCTTCCAAGCTGAGCAGCTTTGGCATATGGTGCTCGAGTTGAGGCTCGCTTCCATACGTTCGAGTGATGCACAACGTTTGTTTGCTTGATATCGACTGAATAAGTCCCACTTTTGCGAGCACTGACTTCGCGACGATTGGAAGTCCTGAAAAGTCCTCAAGAGAATAAATATTCTCACATCGCTCGTACAAGTCTCGATAAACTGGAACCTCTGACCTAGCAGTCCGGACCACGTTAATAAGTTTCCTCAAGACTGAGTTACTCATTCAATAATCCTCACGTGTGAGACCTCTCTCAATCGGCGCAGCATCTTTTTATAAGCTGAGTATCCCCTCGGAGGTGTATGAGAATTTCGAAAATGGTTTGCCGCTTCAACGATCCGTTCGACTTCCTGAGAGGATAGAGTGCAGCGTTCTTCAAAGCGCGCCGAGTGCCTTTTCACCCATAGTGTCTGAAAGGTTAAGCGCTTGTCTTGGGAGAGTGGTAATTGAAGAAAAGTGAAGTCGAGACGCCTGTAACCTAAATTGAGCCAGAGCTTCGCTGGGAAGGGCTGAACGGGGGGGGACGCAGCGACAGGACGCGCTATTGGGATACTTATTACTGAAAGATCAAGACCCGCATAGCCGAAACGCTTTGCTGTTTGCGATGCTATTCTCTGCCTCAAATCGTCCAGTTGACTCGACAGGTGTTTTCCACGCTCCTCAGGAAGGACGGCGGTATAATGGCCGCTCATGATACAGAAGTCTTTCCATCCGAAAAACGCGAATATTGTAGTTCCGACCACGCGACGCCTTTTGACGGCCGCAACCACATAGAACTGAACCCTGTTCCCATAATTTTCATGGTTTTGGGCCAAGTAAGTGTGAAGAGCCCCCTTGTTATCGCGGTCGTCTTCAGCGAAGTAAGGAACCAACAATGTCTTATGAATCACGTTTAACAGCGGACTTCGGTTCGAGAGAAGCCTGAAAGATATGGCCGCTTCTTTGCACGAAAAGCCCAAGGAGTCTTGTAGAGGCGTCAGTCTGTTCATGTCGTGAGATCTGCTGGAAAGGTCTCGTCCCAATTGTTTTTCTAAGGCAAGCCCAGTTCTGTGCATATGAGGTTGAAGGTGGTCGTCGGTCATTCTCGTTTACAAAGTATGGCCAAGCGTTTCGCTTCTGTGATTGTTAAGTGTATCTTGAAGATCAATCCGGCAGAACACAAGGAAGACAAGAACCATGTGCCGAAATATTAAGACCCTGCACAATTTCAAACCGCCCGCCACCGAAGCCGAGATTCGCGCTTCGTCAATTCAGTTTGTTCGCAAACTGAGCGGCATGAATAAGCCTTCAAAAGCGAATGAAGAAGCGTTCAATCTCGCCGTAGAAAAAGTCGCGGCTGCGGCTACCGAACTGCTTGATTCGCTCGTCACCAGCGCACCTCCGCGGGACCGCGAGATCGAAGCGGCGAAGGCGAAGATGCGATCCGCGGAGCGTTTTGGTTCTCCCCAGCCCACAGCGTAATCATGAAATATAGAATCCTGGGCCGGACCGGTCTGAAAGTTTCCGAGCTCTGTCTCGGCACGATGACGTTTGGCGAAAATTTCTACAACATCGCTGTAGTAGATCAGGCGAACGCGAACGACATGGTCGCTCGCGCAATCGACGTCGGCATTAACTTCTTCGATACCGCCGACGTCTACTCCTATGGCCGCTCAGAAGAAGTACTTGGCGAGTCGATTAAACGACTGGGCATCAATCGTGCGCAGATAATTGTCGCGACCAAAGTGCGCAGCCCCATGAGCGAGGCTGCTTCCGCAGGAACTGGCGACGTGAACAACGTCGGACTAACTCGGCAACACATCCTCGCAGCGGTCGATGACAGTCTGAGACGCCTGGGTACTGACTACATCGACCTTTACCAGGTGCACGGTTGGGACAAACTTACGCCGATCGAGGAAACCATGCGCGCGCTTGACGACCTGGTTCGCTGGGGCAAGGTGCGCTACGTCGGTTGTTCAAACTGGGCGGCTCGTCACCTGATGAAAGCAATGATGATGAGTGAGGCGCGCGAGTGGGCGAGTTTTGTTTCACTGCAGGCCTACTATTCGCTGGTCGGGCGAGATCTTGAATATGAATTACTGCCGCTATGCCGGGAAGAGAACATCGGCGTTCTGCCCTGGTCGCCTCTTTCCGGCGGATTTCTGTCCGGCAAGTACCGGCGTGATAACCCGACTCCCGAAGGTGCGCGCAGAAGTAGTTTCGACTTTCCGCCTGTCGACGTAGAACGCGGCTTCGATGCGATCGAAGTGTTGGACCGCATTGCGAAAGAGCGAAAGAGTTCCGTCCCGCAGGTCGCCCTGGCGTGGCTGCTGGCTCAACCGGGCGTCACGTCAGTAATTATCGGCGCAAACAAAATGTCGCAGTTGGAAGACAACTTGAAAGCGGCTGACCTGGCGTTGACTGCTGCAGAGATTGAGATGCTGTCTGCTACCACTGCGCCGCGACCGATTTACCCGCAATGGATGATCGAGCTCCAAAACCAGGGAAGATAAATCGAAGTTCAGAGCTGGAATGGAATCCCGCGAACTTCATCAAGAATTTGAATTAGTAAGAACGAATTAGAACCGGGAGCGGTAGCGACCGGGTCTGGACGTGGAAGATGACCCGGTCGCTATCGCTCCCGGTTCTGATCCGTGGTCATTCTGGAGTTTTATGAAAAGCCTAAAACGGGTCCTACTAATTCCTAACCATTGACCGAGAAATGGATATGATCTTTGTGTCCGGAAATCTGGAATGGCTGACCTAGTTTCTTCTTCAAGGCCGGACCGAAATTCTCTCGACGCTCAGGGAAGCTTTCAAATTTTTCCTGAATCGCCGTAGTTATAGCTTTCACATGAGGATTCGTATTGAATCCTCCTAACATCTTCACACCATTAATTCTCGAGATATCTACCGCGCGACCTGTGTTATGCCGGCTAGTGTTTGCGTTGTTACGTCGGGCTGAGGAAACCCAGATACTGTCAAGCGGACTACTAGCTATGTTTGGCTTGATGCAGTGACGCAACGCATCAATCACTAACTGCTGAACATTGTTGTTTACTGCCGGCGCAAAGTTGACGGTTACACCGTTTATATTCGAGGGAATCGCTGGCATGTCCTCTCCTTCCGTTGCGAAAACTGAAATTAGAGATTTTCAGCATTTGGTGCCTAACTATTCCTTATGAAAATATGACGAGAAATATTTCATATTTTAGTCCCTACTGTAATTACGGCTTTACCCTCAAAGTTGAGTTCAACACCTTCGTGTTACTTCGTGTGTTTCGTGCACTTGGTGGATCTCCCTTACACTGCCTAAAAACGATCCACGAATTGCACGAAACACACGAATAACACGAATAGACGAATCGTCTTTTCAGAGAAAAGCAGACTTTGGATTACGAACTAATTCCGTCTGCCGCCTGTCAGGTGAAGCAAGAAGAAGAACAGGTTGATGAAGTCGAGGTAGAGCGAAAGCGCGCCAACGATCGCGAAGGATCCAACCTTGCCCTCCGGCAACGCCACCGCCAGCTGTTTCAGGCGCTGTGCGTCCCACGCAGTCAATCCGGTAAACACCAGGACGCCAATCACTGAAATCACAAATTGCAACGCATTGCTCTGCAGGAAGATGTTTACCACCATGGCAATGACGATGCCGATCAGTCCCATGAAAAAGAACTGCCCGACGCCGGCCAGGCTCCTCTTGGTGACTGTGCCGAAAAACGCCATCGCGCCAAACATAGTTCCGGCAATAATGAATGTTTGCGCAATCGATGCTCCGGTGTAGGCCAGCAGGATTACCGACGAAGTAACACCGGTTAGACCTGAATAGACGATGAACAGCAGCGAAGCCGTTACCGGCGCTATGTGTTCCACTCTGGCTGAGAGGTAGAACACCAAACCGAGCTGGGCGATGATCAGGCCCCAGAACACCAGGCGATTCACTATGAATGTTTCTATCAGCGCGGGAGAAGAGGCTACAAAGTAAGCCGTTCCGGCTGTGATCAGCAGCCCCAGGAACATCCATCCGTAGACCTTGCTCAGGAATGCGCCTACTCGTTCATCCCGCGCATCCACAGGCACAAATGAATCCCGGTTGGCCGGTTGGTTAAAAGACGGTTGGTTCCAGCTCATAAATTCCTCCTGGCTTACTGGTTTCCGATGTTCTGTTTGTAACTCAAACCAAGAGCCGCTGCAACTGCCCCGTACATCGAAACTATTGACCTTAGCCGAAACGGCTAGTAGTATTTTTGCCGTCCTTTGGGCCACTCCTTCCTGGCCCCATCCCGCGTAACACGCCGCAAAACGTCCCCGTCTCCTGCGGCGCATACTCCCAAATCGAGATTAATATCATGAGCGCACAAGTTGAACTATGGCGTGTCCAGACCGCCGAAGGTGTTTTTGAAGCCGACCTGGAAACCCTCAAACAGTGGATCGTTGAAGGTGCGGTCTTACCCACCGACAAAGTAACCAAAGGCAGCTTGAATTGGATTGACGCCGGACGCGCCCCGATGTTGAGGGCAGCATTCAGCGGTGAACGTCCAGTGCCGGTTGCCGTTGTCGCTGAGCCTTTTAAAACTCCAGAGCCACTGGCTCCGGAGGTCATTCAACCAACGGAGTCAGTACAGTCTCCTGTTGTCGAAGCTCCGCCTGCTTATTCAGCCAACGCCTGCCAGGTTCATCCGGACAATGCGCCGAGCCACCTTTGCACTGGTTGTGGAGCGTTGCTGTGTACCGAGTGTCCGCGAGTGGTGAGCCGCATTCCGTTGTGTCCTCTCTGCGGCGAGTTATGTAAGTCGTATGAAGAAGTAAAAACCCGAACGGAGAACCGGCAATTCCAGGCGTCCGGTTTTGGCATGGCAGATTTTGGTCGAGCCATAAGCTATCCGTTTCAGCACAAAGTCGCACTCGCCTTTGGAGCGCTTCTCTACGCTTCACTATTACTACTCGGATGGCGGGCGGGAGTCATTGCTTACGTGATCATGTTTGGCTGCATGTCACACGTGATCAGCCAGGTCGCGTGGGGTCGACTAAATCGTAGCTTCATGCCGGACTTCAGTGAATTCTCCGTCGTCGATGACCTGGTCCAACCGATCTGTCTCGGACTTGGAATTACCATCGTTACGTGGGGACCGACCATCGTGCTCTTGCTGGCATTGCTGTTTGGAGTCATGCAAGCTGCGCCCGATGCCGCGTCATTCGCGCCCACCGCAACGGAAGCTTCGCAATCTTCGGACGTTCCAACTGCCGATGACCTTGCGGTGCTTACCGATCCCAACGCCGACCCCAAAGCGTTGGAAGAAGCAAACCGGAAACTCAATCAAACCCGACCGGGCGCGCAGATTAGTCGCGAAGCTGAACGATCGCAGGACGAGCTGAACGATCCCGCCGGAGGGCTGCGCATGTTGTTGCCCTACCTGGGGGCCGGGATAGCATTCGTGCTGTTGTTACTGGTGTGTTTGGTCTGGGCCATCTTCTATTATCCGATGGCCCTGGCAGTCGCAGGTTATACCCAGAGCTTTGGGTCGGTAATAAACCCACTCGTCGGTTTGGATACCATCAAACGAATGGGCGCGACTTACTTCAAAGCCTTTGGGATGGTTCTCTTGATTCAGGTTGGTGGATTCCTCGTGGGCGCCGTGGTGGCAGTAGTTACATCACCGCTGTCTTTGCCGTTCATCGGCAATCTTCCGGCCATGTTTATCAACGGTACGGTGACGTTCTATTTCAATTTGGTGATAGCCTGCTTGTTGGGACTCTCCCTTTACAAATGCGCCGATCGACTTGGAATTAGCGTCGATTGATGGCACCGGTTGTGCGGAACCGAGGGCTGCGGCTAGCGTCGCAGCCCTTTTTGTTTGACCGCACGAGCCCGGCCGTAATAAATTCTGCGCCTTTCAAAATTAACTGCAAAGGACAATCCAATGTCATCAAAGCCAGACATGACTCCGGCAAACATCATGCAGCTTGGTTTGGGCTTTATGGCGTCCAAGACGCTGTTGAGTGCCATTGAATTAGGAGTATTCACCCAATTATCGGATGGACCACGCAGCGCCGAGGAGTTGATGGCAAGCCTCGGTTTGCACGAACGTTCTGCACGCGATTTCCTGGACGCCTTGGTCTCACTCCGAATGCTTGACCGCGAAAACGGCCTTTATCAGAACACACCTCAGACGGCCGAGTTTCTGGTGCGAGGCAAACTCAGCTACCTCGGTGGCATGCTTGAGATGGCGAACGAGCGGCTTTACCCGTTCTGGGGATCGTTGACTGAAGGTTTGCGAACTGGTTTGCCGCAGAATGAAGTGAAAACTGGCGGCGCCGGATTGTTTGAAGCGCTCTACAGCGATCCTGAACGGCTGCATCTTTTTCTCGGAGCGATGACCGGACTTAGCGCAGGCGCGGCGAAGGCAATTGCCGAGAAGTTTCCGTGGCAGGATTATAAAACCGTACTGGATGTCGGCGGCGCACAGGGCGGTCTGCTGGTGCAGGTTGCGTTGGCCCATCCACATTTACGTGGACGAAATTTTGATCTGCCGGTTGTGCAGCCAATTTTTGATGAATATGTAGCTGACAACAATTTGAGCGATCGACTGACGTTTTATCCCGGCAACTTTTTCGAGGAGCCCTTGCCGGAGTCAGATGTCATTGTCATGGGTCACATCCTCCATGACTGGGACATGGACCAGAAGCGCATGCTGTTGAAGAAAGCTTACGATGCGCTTCCCACTGGCGGATCGCTGCTGATATTTGAAGCGTTAATCGATGATGAGCGCCGAAACAACCCGTTTGGGTTGCTGATGAGTCTCAATATGTTGATCGAAACTCCGGGCGGTTTCGACTACACGGGTCGCGACTGCTCCCAGTGGATGAGTGAAACAGGTTTCAGTTCCACACGCGTGGAGCACTTGGCGGGACCGGATTCGATGGTCGTGGGAGTGAAGTAGTAATCGACGACGAGACAAAAGTTTCAGAGTCCAAGCTTTAGCTTGTTGCTTTCCAAGCCACGCAACCTAAAGGTTGGACTCTGAACATTGTCTAAGCCTTCGTAGTCGGACTCTCCTTAAGTGATGCCGCGACTAGCGGGACGATTTTCCTTGGAACATCGATGGCGGCTTTGATATGTCGCTGGTGAGTGAAATGTCCGGCGACATAGACTCCGCGGACATTCGTTTCAAAAGTTTCGGGATCGTAGACCGGTACTTCCGTCAATTTCCCGGGTTCACTCTTCACGCCAAGTTTTTTAAGCAACGTCAGATCAGCATCACTTCCAATCAAAACAAAAACGACGTCGTTGGGAATCGTGAGATCTTCGCCGTCTTCTGTGGTTAAAGTGACCCTGTCTTCTGTGATCTTGATGACTTCCTTGTAAAGCACCACCCGCAAGCGGCCGGCAGCCACTTCTTTTTCGAGTGGAGAACGCACCCAGTGCTTCATGGCTCCCGCCTTGGGATCGCGGTTTTCCCAATCTTCACGCCAAATAGCGAGTGTTGTTCGCGCGCCTTCTTCCGAAAGAAACAAGGCCGCTTCCGCAGCGCTGTTTCCGCCGCCGACGACAAGCGCGTCTTTGCGGACGTAGGCATAGGGCTCGACAAAAAGATGATGAACCTTGGGTAAGTCCTCGCCGGGAATGTTGAGCCGGCGCGGGTGGGCCATCGCACCTATTGCAAATAAAATTCGGGCCGTGAGATAGGTTTGCCGAGTTGTCTCAACGAGAAACCCGCTCGCGTTGGTTTGCTCGACATTTACGACCGTCTCGTCCGTATTGATTCGCAAGTCGTTCTCGAGAACAAACTGAATGTAGTGCGACAGCAGTTCCTCGCGCGTAGGTTTCTCACGGCACGGTTTTAAGGTTCCCGGTTCCATTTCTAATTCGTTCGGAGTTGAAAACAAGGTCCGGCCGACAGGGTAAGTGCGGATGGTGTCAGCGATGGTGCCCTTCTCGATAACCACATAACTCAAACCCTCGCGCGCCGCGGCTTCAGCAGCTGACAAGCCCGCCGGCCCGGCACCGATAATTAAGAGATCGAGCATTTCAGTCATGAATCAAAAATGTCCAATGTCCAATGTCCAAAGTCCAATGTCAGATTGTGATCCTTACTTTTTGCCATTAGACCAAGTGAAAAGGGGACGACTTATTTCCCATAAACCAGACATTGGACATTGGACTATTCTCTTTCGAACATCACTTCGCCCTTTGCCACCACAACCGATGGGCCGCCTACACGAACCTGTTCAACCGCACCAGCCTCGCCTTTAACCTCCAAATTCAGACGGCTTGGCCGATGAATGAAGTCGCCCTGTTCGATCACAAACCTGAACTTTCCGTCTTCAGGCTCAACGCCTGAGACTCCGTGATGGACCAGATAACCACCCAGCGCTCCACAGGCACTCCCAGTCGCCGGATCCTCCGGAATGTTGTCAGCCGGAGCAAACATACGCGCGTGTGCGCGAGACTCTCCAATCTCGAGGGTTTCACGGCTAAACGCCAGACAGCCGGTGGACCCTGACCGTGAGTAAATCTCCGCGAGCAAACCGGCATTCACCTTACACCGGCGCAAGTCGGCTATCGCTCTAACCGGTACAGCAAGAAAAGACATTCCGGTGGAGATGATCTGGATGGGCAGTGTTTCGTCCAGATCTTCTCTGGCCAAACCCAACGCCCTCGAGATTTCCGCTTGTTCGTTCCCATCATCAACTTCATCCAGGATCTGAAATTGCCCCTGAGTCATAACCACCTGTGACGGCAATCCCTCTGCGAACTCAATATCAACCGGAAGAACTCCGATCCCAACTTCGTGTTGAATAGTCGTCCATCCATTACCGCCCTCTGGCAAAGGCACTACGCCCTCTCGCGCCAGTGCATTCCAGGTGCCAACTATCGGATGACCAGCGAATGGGATCTCACGTGCGGGCGTAAAGATGCGTAGTCGCCGCAGTGTGTTCTCGTCGCGAGCAGGCAAGACAAAAACCGTTTCCGACAAGTTCATCTCGCGAGCAATTTTCATCATCTCTTCGTCAGTGAGTCCTTCAGCTTCTGGAAACACGGCCAACGAATTTCCCGCGAAAGCTTCCTGAGTAAACACATCGAGTTGAACAAACCGATAGGTTTCCATGATGTTCTCCGTGCAGGGATTGGTACCGCAATCCTAACATTGAGTTTGCCAATCCAGTCACTCCAGACAAGCGTTAAGAAAGCCTGGACATTTTCTTTATGAAATGTTTTGGCACGGGGACTCATTAGTAAGTGAAGTCAGGAATTTGAAATCGACGAAAACGACTGTTTTGATGCGGTTTTTGGGGGTTTCCCCAGCGTTCAAACCGCTGCAAAAACTCTGGCATAAATTTCTTGACAAGCGAGTAGTGGTCAACTATCGTGCGCGCGTTTTCTCATCGATTCGCAACTATTGATCGGGCGTGTCCACGCGCCTTCTCTCTAACCAATGGTTCTTGTGGCGTCCTCAAGGTTGCAAGTATTTCCGTCGACTTCTCAATTGTAACTTTCGCATGTGTTGATCGCAGCAATCAAAAAAAATGCGGAACCACTTGCGCGCGTGTGGTAGCCCTCTATCTTTGATCGAGAAGGGCATGAGCTTCTCTGGACCACCCGTCACGTTAGCATCTCAACCGGGTGCTGAGAGTTTTCAAAACTTAACCGAAAGGTAATCCAACTGTGCAACTCATCGATTTCGACGACATGCGATTCCGGGGAGCTATTGGCGAGGAAGTTACGGTGACCGTGGAAGCAGAAAACACGGTCCACATCGTCACCTTCACACTCAATGGTGAAACGCGTCCGCTGCCGGAAGGCGAGATTATTAGGTTCACCCTCGAGGGAGACACCGTATTACAAATGACGTTCGATTTTACGGACGACGATGGCGGCCGGTATCGCGTGGGGCTCAGAGTTGTCCAGGGAGAGCCCGACGAGGAATGCGTCTATTTCGTTGATGGACCACCGTTCGCCATAAGAACGTTCAGAATCTTCGTTGACTAAGGAAAGGGTGGCCTCATGAAAAAAAGATTTCTGTGCATCCTCCTCGCGGCCACAATTCTTTTGGCGCCGGTCATAAACGCACAAGCTCAACAGGGCTCTTCGAATCCAGAAGAGCAGATCAAACAGTATCGGAACGAAATTAAGGCTCTAGTAGCACGAACGCCGCCGGCCGAGGCAGTGGATGATCACGGACGTGCAGTTTGGAAACTGCGTTGGGAACTGCATACATTGCTGCAGCAGAAAATCGGCGCACTTAAAAAAGACATCCATGATCTGAGAACGTCAACTTCCTCTACTGCATCGGCTGACTATGTGCGACGACTGGAAAAAATTCTGGGCGAGGTGGAGACGGAAGCGGGAGGGTTGAACAGCGATCTGACTGCTTCTCCTATAGTTGCTTCGCTGCCACGCAGCCCTGTCGCGAAGCCCTCGCCTGCTCCGGAACCGGAAGCGATGGAAACGTCGGAGGCCATCAACGCTGTAAGGGCCGCGGCGAGCAACTTCACGCCCGAAGCGTTACGTGAAGCGGCGGCTCCGCCAGAAATTGCTGAAAGCGAACTTCCCGCTTCAGAGTGCAATGACCGGGGACTGCCCACCTCGACAAATCCGTCCGAATACGACCGATCAATTTGCCGTCTCGCTAGCAACGTCAGCAATGCGCGTACACGGCAGGAGATTCTATTTAGTCGCGACGAGGCTAATTTGTTTTCGATTCTGATTGCGAAACTTCTGAAGACGCGCGGCGGCGAGTCTTACGCAGCTTTTATAACGGAAGCGCAAGAAGCGCGACTCGATCAACAAATTGGCGCCGCTCCCACCACCGACGGTGCCACCTCGATAGTGTCTAAGGGAGGCATCCCTTACCTGTTTGGCTTTGCGGTAGAAAACGGCGCCGCGCAACGAACAGAAAAAGATACCACTGTTACGTTTCGGTTTAATCCTGCGGGGGTGATCAAATTATTCGAGAAGAAAGGATTCATAACGGGGTTTCAGGAAACCGAAGACGACGCTGCCATGAAGTTCCTGAGGAAGACTGCCATCGGTCTATCTTTTGATACCAGTCGCGGTGACACCGCCGGGGTCTTCACGGGCAATCGTCAACAGCTCTCTGCAGTTTCCGCCCAGATTGAATTCCTTAACGAACGAGACCCACGGCACAAACGTTACGAGCGAGAGTGGGAAGAATTTGTTGCCAATGAGGGAGTGGCACTGGGCCGTCGAGTTTGGGCATCGACAATCGAAACCTTCAACTTTGCTGAAAACAAGCCCGGTACATTCAAAGATCTAGCTCTGCAAGCTTGGTTAGAACAGACTAATGGGCTCATAGGTGATCTCGATCGGAGTATCGTAGGCGTAGAGCGGATAAACCGCATTGCTGCGATTATCAGGAAGCAGGCCGACTTGATACCCGTCAATCTGGTTGACGATGAAACAGTCGCAGCGATAACCAGCTTCGCTAAACAGTTTCAGGCTTACACCGAAAAGAAGAGAAGCCTTTTGGATCGTATCGCCAAAGGCAAAGTCTTTTCTCTTGATTATCTGAACAAACGAGAAGTAAACGCACCGGACACTTCCAGCTTCACTTTTATCGGAGCGACCGGCACAAGTGGTCGCGTCGACCTCACGGCGAACGGTTCCTTCACATTCTTCCATCAGCGTCCGGCTGCGTTAACTCCTGCTGGACCACGCCCCGGCAGATTTCGGGATTTTCAGTTCGCGGGACAACTTACAGCTCCGTTGAGGATAGGCGAGACTCAAGTCGATTTCTGGTTTAGTGGCCGGTACGAGAGATTGCTCGAAGATGCAACGACATTCGGTGGTGCGACGGTCCCTGATACGAAGGGTGACATCGCGATAGGTCAATTCGGATTCAATATCCCGATTAAAAGTCTCGGCATCAAGTTTCCCGTCTCATTCACGGTTGCCAACCGCACTGAGTTAGTAAAAGAAAAAGAGGTCAGGGGTAACTTCGGCTTCACTTTCAACTGGGACACGCTTTTCTCAAAGCTTAAGCCTTTCTAGAACCAAAGTGATTTATAACGACGATAGCGATAACGCCCGGGGAACCGCACGGATCAAATCGAAACTCTTGGATAAGGAGCGAGCGCATGGCCACAGATGACACCAAAGAAAGAGACGAGGGTAAGGGACCCGGCGGACGTGCCATGGGAGTGCCGGGAATAGTTTTTATCTGCGGATACACGCTTGCCTTTATGATTCTTGTCATCTGGACGCTGGTAGCTATATGGCCTCCAGTCCGATCCAAAGAGTTGCGCGAGCGGCTCGTGGCCGAGGCGGCTACGCCTACGCCTACTCCTACTGCCACGCCTCCCCAAGGGCAGGCGGCGGCCGCGGCAACTCCAACGCCAACTCCTACGCCGACACCGTCGCCTACTGCGACACCCACACCAACGCCGACTGGAAGTACAGTCACTGAGCCTGATTGCGAAATGTCCGCCGGCATTAAAGAAGGATTTTGCCTTGATGAGAGGGGCATTCCCAGAGAGGGAGTCGGCGCACTCAAATATTTTGGAAGGTGTTACTGCATTTATGACGAGGATCGGCTGCTTTTTATAGTCTTGCTGGCCGGAGCACTAGGCGCGCTGGTCCATGCTTTACGATCGCTCTCCTGGTATATCGGAAACCGGGAGGCGATTTGGAGTTGGTGTGCAATGTACATCATGCTTCCGTTTCTGGGGTCCGGAATTGCCGCTATTTTTTACCTGGTAATACGCGGCGGGTTCTTCTCCCCGACTTCCAGCGTTGTCGATACCAGCCCCTTCGGTTTTGCGGCCCTGGCAGCCTTGATTGGTATGTTCACCGAGCCGGCCGTTCTCAAGCTTAAAAAGGTAGCTATTACGATTCTTGAGCCGCCCGAGAAAGGGAAGGATCATGTAGGTCCAGCTCCTAACGTTTCGGAGATTTCGCCGAAACAAGGATCGATTACGGGCGGCGATACCGTCACCATTACGGGTGCACACTTTACAAGTGGAGTCAAAGTCACGTTTGGGGGCGTCGAAGCTACTATCACGGCGGCCACTGGGACTTCTATAACCGTGACAACACCTCCTCACGCTAAAGGCAAAGTTGACTTAGTAATTACAAATGAGGACGACCAGAAATTCTTAATCCCGGAAGGGTATGAATACGTTGATTCCGCAGACTCGGACGCGGGTGGCACTGGTGCAACAGGAGCAACAGGAGCAGCAGGGGCTACGGGAGCAACTGGGGCAACGGGCGCGACGGGAGCAACAGGGGCTACGGGAGCCACTGGTGCAACGGGAGCCACTGGTGCTGGCGAAACAGGCGCAGGAGACGAAGCAAGTGCAATGGGTGATCAGCTTGATGGCCACGACGGTGCCATCACACCAGGTACGGCGGATGAAGAGCTACCAATAACCGAGGGAGGTGTTGAGTAAAATGGCGTTCTCATTAATATGGCTCCCCGACGTTTTGAAAGCCGCTGGTCTCAAGGTCGCTTTGGATCCCGGCTGGGAGAACCGCGGCTTAGGTGACGTGGGAAATATCTTCGGTGTTATTTGCCATCACACCGGAGTTAGGAATCCGGAAAAGCTCAATATGCCAACCCTCAAGTCGCTTCGAAACGGGCGTAAGGCCGAACCGGGGCTTTCCGCCTTGCCCGGCCCTCTCGCTCAGCTAGGCCTGGGGCGTGATGGTACCTATTTCGTGGTTGCTGCTGGCCGCGCGGCCCATGCCGGCAAAGGGAGTTTTAGGGGGGTAAGCGGAAATTTAAGATACATTGGTATCGAGGCTGAGAATGCAGGAACGGCAAGTGACCCTTGGCCGGCGATTCAATTGGAAGCTTACCATCGTGGCGTGGCCGCCATTTTGAAGCACCTCGGAAAAGATTCTTCCTTTTGCGTTGGGCATAAAGAATACTCCTCCACAGGAAAACCCGATCCCAGTCTTAACATGAAAGATTTCCGTGACGCGGTGGCCGCTTTTATGAGCGGTGCTACTCCCTCGCCGCCACCGATTCCTGCGGTTGAGCCGTCGCCTCCGGCCGGCGAGGCGCCTCGTCCCACACTTCGCCGTCCGGTTCACAGCGAGTTGGTAAAGGCGGTTCAGAACAAAGTGGGAGTGACTGCTGACGGGAAGTTTGGACCACGCACGGAGGCTGCGGTGCGTATGTTTCAACGTGATCACGGACTCGTGCCTGATGGAATTGTTGGCCCAAAGACGTGGCGCGCGTTGGACGCGGCATAAGTTGCTTCATTAACACCGGGTGCCAGCCCGGTGTTAATGCTTTTAGGCAGGCTATCCTTTTCGCGGTTTCCCAAACCTCTCCTATAATCCATCTATCGCTAGACTGACTTCACGATTCACATCGGAGCGTAAAATGAGTGTCCTCAAACAGGGTTCCAGCGGGCCACAGGTAGTTGAACTACAAAGCAAACTCAAACAACTGGGTTTTACTGCTGGTATCGTCGATGGAAAGTTTGGACCAGGCACGAAGAAAGCCGTGATGGCTTTCCAGAAGAGCAAAGGGTTAAAAGCGGATGGAGTCGCCGGTCCTGCTACGTTGAAAGCGCTCAGCAGCGCCATCAAAAAAGCCGCCGACAACAAAGGCGATGTCCCGACTGACCCAACCTCCACAGCGCCACTCAATCTGCTGACAGAGAGTGACTTCAAAGAAGCGGCAAGGTTGCTGAACTGCGATATCGCCGCGATCAAGGCAGTGGCGGAAGTAGAGAGCAGCGGCAACGGTTTTCTGTCTGATGGTCGCGTGAAGGTTCTGTTTGAGGGTCATCAGTTTTACAAACACACCAAAGGCGCATACGCGGAGTCTTATCCGACTATTTGTTACGAGAAGTGGACCAAGAAGTATTACACCAAAGGTCCAAATGCGGATGTGCGTGGCGCGGGAGAACTTGCGCGTTTGGAGCAGGCGATGAGTTTGGATCGTGAAGCAGCAATTAAGTCAGCCAGCTACGGTAAGTTTCAAATCATGGGCTTCAACTTTTCGTCGTGCGACTTTGATAATGTCGAGGAGTTCTATGCGGCCATGCAAGCGAGCGAGGGGGCGCAATTGAAAGCTTTCTGCTGTTTCATTAAGGCAAATAATCTCGACACTCATTTGCGCAAACATAGATGGGCGAGCTTCGCGCGTGGTTACAACGGCCCGGCGTATGCAGAGAACAAGTATGACAAGAAACTGGCCGCCGCCCATGCCAAATATTCGAAGGGTTAAACCTGCGGTAGACAATATTCAGAGTTCAACCTTTAGGTTGCTGATCTACGAAACAAAGCAAGCTGAAGCTGGACTCTGAACATTGTCTATCGCAGGTGGTACTGACTCTCTTGCCTGTTATAATCCCGCGCATCTTGCAACAATCATCAAACAACGCGCGAACAACTCGACTCTCCAAAACAGAGTTGAGCGGTCTCTTGTTGCCCATCACCACGCCCTTTACCGCCGAGGGTGAACTCGATCTATCTGCGCTACAACGAAACATTTCTAAGTGGAATAAAACCGGTATCCGGGGCTACGTGATGCTGGGCTCAACCGGCGAACGTGTTCATCTCGACGAAAGAGAATACGAGCAGGTAATCACTACCGCGCGCACAGCCATACCTGAAGAGTTGCTGTTGATCGCAGGTGCAGGACAACACAGCACCAGGCTCACCATCAACGAAATATCGCGCGTTAGTTCGATAGGCGGAGTCGACGGTGTCCTGGTGCTAACGCCACACTTCTATCGCCCTGGCATTACGCAACAACTTCTGGAGGATCACTACCGAGCGGTTGCGGACGCTTCGCCACTGCCGGTGATTCTGTACAGCATGCCGCCGTTTACCGGAGTAAAGATCGAGCCGTCCACAGTTGGCCGTCTCAGTTCGCATGAAAACATCATTGGGATCAAAGACAGTTCCGCCGATGTCGCGGGTTTGAAACAAACTGTCGATGAAGTTGAGGACGAATTTGCTGTGCTGACTGGGAATGGAACCATACTCGATCAGGCCCTGCGCGCCGGCGCTTGTGGAGCAATACTGGCAGTTGGCTGCGTCGCGCCGCATCTCGCGTCGGCCATCATTGAAGCAACAAAGGCGGGTGATTTCGAGGAAGCCGCGAAGCTGCAGGTGAAATTGACGCCACTCGCAACTGCGGTGACGACGACTTACGGAATTGGCGGATTGAAATTGGGGTTGGATCTCGCGGGCTACGAAGGCGGCTACGTTCGTGCGCCTTTGAAGATGCCTGATGCACAAGCACGCGACGAAATCGAGGAACTATTGAAAGCTGCGATGGATCAACTTGGTACCCCAGCCTAATAACATCATGTGAACGCGTCGGCTAATTACTGGGACCGCGGGCGTCTCGCCCGCACTGAGCGAAGCGAAAACTTCGCTGGGAATGCCTAAAACCCTCAGTGAACAATAGGCCAGCTTTGTTTTCTTGTAAGTGTTAGGTAATGCAGCACAACTGTTCGCTGCGCTCAGTGCGGGCGAGACGCCCGCGGTCCCAGTGAGAGCGAGGCTTGGTACCTTAGAAGTGTTTAGGCATTCCGAGGTTTTTAGCCGGCTTGCTAGCACAACCCGCTGCGCGCGCGTAAAATGCTCTGTCCAGGAGCAATCATAAATTGAGCACCGCAGAAACTGCCTGTTACAGTACTCCGGAAGAGTTTGGATTACGCGTCGAGAGCATTCCTTTCGATCAAGTTCCCAGTCAATCACGGCTGTTTCTGGACTACCTCAAAGACCCGACGACCTTACGTGAGTTCTATCCCACTGCTGTTAAGTTTCATCACGAACTCCCAACGCGCGTACCTGAAGTGCTGGCGGCTTACCAGAATGATCGAGCGGCCTTGTGCGATGCGCTGCGCGACATGAATGCATCGTGGGGCGCAGGGGCCGAAACGCTTAATAACATAGAGTTGCTTCGCCAGTCCGACAGCATCGCTGTTGTTTCAGGACAGCAGGCCGGTCTGTTTTCGGGTCCGCTTTACACAATCTACAAGGCACTGTCGGCTGTGAAACTCGCCGGCTGTCTCAACCAACGCAATACCAAGGCGGTCCCTGTCTTCTGGATAGCAACCGAAGACCACGATTTCCCGGAAGTGGCTAAAGCAGAGTTCATTGGTCGGGATTGTTTGCTCGCCGAAGTTGAGGTCCCTTCAGACATTCACAAGGATGGACAACCCGTCGGCCGCGTGATGATTGATGAAAGTGTGAATGCAGTTGTCGATCGAATTCTTGAGCTGCTGCCCGCTTCTGAATTCACTCCAGATCTCGAGATGTTGTTGCGTGATGCTTACCGGCCGGGGCGTGCTTACGGCGAAGCATTCGCGCGCATGATGACGGCGTTGCTTGGCAGGTACGGGTTGGTTTTGCTGGATCCACTGGATCCGCGCATGAAGATGCAAGCCGCGCCGCTATATGCGAAGGCCGCGCTGCACGCTCATGACATTGCCACCGCCATCGAATCCCGCAGCCGCCGCCTGGAAGAAGCGGGTTATCACGCGCAGGTGACGCCTTCGGAGAATGCGTTCCCGCTGTTCATCCATGATGACCATGGCGCGCGTCACGCGATGGTTCGACGGGCCGACGGCAAATACGAAACGAAGACCACCGGGGCGGTTTACTCGTCGCAGGAATTATCAGAGATGGCCCTGGCGCATCCTGAGAAATTTAGTCCGAACGTTACCCTTCGCGCGGTGGTCCAGGATTACCTGTTGCCAACCATTGCTTACTACGGAGGCGCGGCGGAGATCGCCTATTTTGCGCAGACCACCGAGGTTTACCGCCTACTCGAACGGCCGGTCACACCGATTCTGCCTCGTTCGAGTTTGACGGTGGTTGAAAGACACACCGGACGGTTACTTGAAAAATACGGGTTGCGTCTTCCGGACATGTTTGGTGGGTTAGATAGCGTGCTGGCGCGCGTAGTCGAAGAGCATCTGGGCGCGGGAACTGCTAAAACGTTTGAGGCGACCGAAGAGGCAGTGAACCGGAGACTCGACGAGTTGCGCGAAGACTTGCGCACTGTCGATCCGACACTTGCAGATGCTCTCGAAACCGGACGACGCAAAATCAATTACCAGCTCGAAGGACTGCGGACGCGGTTTCATCGCGCCCAGATGTCGCGCGATGAGGCTGCACATCGCCAGTTGCAGAGAGCTTTCGAACAACTTTATCCGCACAAGAATTTGCAGGAGCGCCACATCAACATCACCTCGTTGCTGGCGCGCCACGGCCGCTACGTGGTCGAGTGGATCTACAACGCAATCAATATCGGATCGGTGGAACACCACGTTGTTTATTTGTAGATATGAGATGTGAGATGTCAGATGTCAGAACGGACACGCCATGAGTTGTCAGGATCTAGAAATGGAGGGATCAACCCGTTCAAGAGCTTCCTGATTTCGATAAGCTGATCGGCGAGAGTGGCGTGGGATTCTTGTCCAATAAAACCGAGACGTAGCGCAATTTCGAGGTGGGTGTCTAACTCCAACAGCGAGCCTCTGGCGTTCCCAAGAAATTGCAGAAATTCGCCTTTCAGCCGTCGCCCCTGCCCTTCAGCGATATTGGCTGGGACCGACGTCGCCGAACGACGGACTTGACTCGTCAGACCATAACGCTCTGTCTTTGGAAACTGTTCGGTGGCGACATAAACGGCTGAAACGAAATTCATGGCCTTTTGCCAAACGATTAAGTCGCGGTGACTTTTGATTGATACGGTGTGTGACGGGACAGGTTCAGACACTTTGCCTCTCTCGACTGAAGATGGATCCTAGCATTGATAAGTGGGCAGCCATCGCTCTACCGACCGGGTATGCAGAACCTGTTTTTACTTAATAATTTGCATCGATACCAGATAACTGACATCTGACATCTCCCATCTCACATCTATGTCCCGCATAAGAGTTCTTCCCGATCACGTTGCCAACCAGATTGCTGCAGGCGAAGTCGTTGAGCGTCCCGCGTCTGTCGCTAAAGAACTGGTCGAGAATGCGATTGACGCTGGTGCAACGCGCATCACGATCGACATCGAGGCGGGGGGTCGCAGACTCTTAAAGGTATCGGATGATGGTCATGGGATGGTCCGTGACGATGCCATACTCGCCTTTGAACGCCACGCCACTTCCAAGATTAGTAAATCAGAAGACCTTGCCGGCATTGCCACGCTGGGCTTTCGCGGTGAAGCATTAGCTTCCATTGCGTCGGTGGCGCGAGTTGATCTAACGACGCACACAGAAGACGCGACGGCCGGCACGCGCGTCGTTATCGAAGGCGGCAAGATGCGCGACGTTAAAGACGCGGCGCATCCGCGCGGCACGACGATCGTGGTGCGCGATCTGTTCTTCAATGTTCCCGCGCGCCGCAAGTTCTTACGATCAGAAGCTACCGAGAGCTTTCACTTGACCAATCTGGTCACACACTACGCGCTGGCACATCCTGAGATAGCATTTACGCTAACTAACTACGGACGCGAGGTGTTGCGGGTGTCGCCCGCGAAGGACCTGGGTGAACGTGCGTACCAGATTTTTGGCGCTGAGTTTCTCGACAACCTGATCGCGGTTGATGGAAGCCGGAACCCTGTGGCGCGCGTTACTGGTTTCGTGTCAGCGCCTCGCGACCGCCGCACCTCTCGCGATGCCCAATACCTGTTTGTTAATGGCCGCTTCGTACGCGATCGTTTGATCGGTCGCGCGTTATCGGAAGGCTATCGCTCAATTCTGCCGCACGGCGTTTATCCCGCAGCACTGCTGTTCATCGACATCCCGCTGGAAGAAGTTGACGTAAACGTTCATCCCGCGAAGACAGAGGTGAGATTCCGGCGCGCGCCCGCCGTTGCCGACGCCGTGCGCGACTCAGTGCGTACCGCCCTCGCGAGCGCTGGTTATGCGCGTACTGAAATCAAGGATGCACCAGACGTTCGCGAGACGCAGGTTGAAGTTGGTGACTCTGTCAGCCAGCCTGCAACTATGTCGGCCGCCGCTAGTGAAGCATCTCGAGTCACAGCTTTCCCGATCCCCGCGACCGTTGCTTCACCGGAGACAGGAGTTTCATTAGACAACGAGCCTAGTCAGTCGAAAATCGAATTTAGTTGTGGATCGGACAAAGAAGAATATGCAGAGAGCACTCGACTGACGGCGGAACGTCAGGATGCCATCTCGGCAAAGACAGACACCGCGCGCGACCTCGATGCGATCCTGCGTGAAGCACTTGCGAGCGAAACTCTCCCTAATGAATCTGGTGAGGCCGAACCGCAATCCGCAATCCGCAATCCGCAATCGACGGGAGTCGCGCTGCCGCCACTCAACTCTGCCGCAAGGCTTGCGAAAGAAGTCGCAGTCGAGTCACTCACTAACAACATCCGTCCGCTCGGCCAGCTCGACGAGAGTTTCATCATCGCCACAGACAACGACGGACTTTTGCTGATCGATCAGCACGTCGCGCACGAGCGAGTTTTGTTCGATAAGTACCGCGCACTCGAAGCTGCACGGCTGACAGAATCACAGCAGCTGCTGATTCCGGAAACGTTTGATCTGACGCCAGCCCAGGCGACTGTCTTCGACGAACTCGCTGCCGAGCTGGAGCTTTATGGATTTGAAACGATGCGTTTGTCAGGACGCACTGTTGCGATCAAAGCAACCCCCGCTGACTTACCAGCCGGCGAAGCGCGCAACATGTTGTCTGAATTGCTCGACGCTGTGGATGCAGAGAAGAAGGGAAGCGCACGCGAGACACTGCGCGATGAGATCGCCGCCTCGTTAGCGTGTCATGCGGCGATCAAAGTAAACATGCCTCTGACTCCGGAGAAGATGCGCTGGCTAATCGATCGGCTACTCAAAACTTCTTCACCAACAACGTGTCCACACGGCCGCCCGGTGATACTTAGACTTTCAACTCGCGACATCCTCAAAGGCTTCCACCGGATCTAATGTCCGACATGCTTCAGCTTGTCGCCGAATTTGGATAAATCGCATCCTGCTACTTGAAAATCAATCTGTGCCGGCACTCGCTGATATGTTCGCGAGTGGCACTAATCTCACCCGACAAGCTGAAGCATGTCGAACATTAAGGGCTGTCTTTTACTTGCTCCCCTTCGCCGTCAACTCGTTCGAAAGTTTTGTAACGATTTCCTTAGCCGCTGCAGCATTGGGAAAGTCGGGGTTGATCTCCAATGCTTTCTTGTAAGACTCGAGCGCCTTCGCTTTCTCACCCTTTCTCAGCTGAAACTCTCCAGTGCTGTCATACAAGTTAGCTTCCTTTGGATAGAGTTGAATGGCGACCTGAAGAATGGCGAGGGCGTTATCGACCTTCCCGACACCGGCCAGTTGGTAGGCCAAGCCGTTCAAACTTCCCGCACTTGCCGGCCCATTTGGATTTATTGAAGCGGACTTTTTCAAAGCGGCGATGGCGCCGGCCTGATCATTATTCAGCAGTGCGCCGAAGCCTGTCATGAATTGGGCCAGAGGGTGTTCCGGATAGAACTCCACCGCTAACCTGCCCGCCTTTAGGGCCCCAGCATTTTCTCCTCGCAATACGAATTGCCGCGTCACACTGAAAAGATCATCGACAAGATTCGGGTATACGGTAGTACCGGTGAAGGTTTGCCTCATCGTTTTGGCCAGAGCGTCAAGGTCAGCGTCCGGCAGGAGCCAAAGCTGTCGCATGTACTCCGTGTTCGAACGATTCCAGTCTCCCGACATGCCCGTCACGAGGCTTTCGAAACTCTCCTTGAAGCGCATCTCTTTGGGAATGGCGGCATCGGTTTTAATTAACGCAATGTAGTCGGCAAAAAAGGCAAGACCGCCCTTGACCGGGTATGAGTCAAGCGCAGCCTTCGCCGCCAGGCGTTGGGCCATGTAAGCACCCACCTTCGTGAAGGCATACTTTGACACCGGATGGACGCCCTGACTTATTTTGGCCATCGCTGCTTGCGGGTTCGCTTTAACGGTTTCCGGATCGACGGCGGAATTGAATTCTGCAAACGCATCCGCAATTTCTTGATCGCTGGCAGATAGTTTCGGACTGCGCTCAAAAGCCGACATACCGTGATCGAACGTTACCTTTACCGCTTGGAGAGTGGCGTTTTTGAGTTTGTCGGGAGAGTAGAGATTCATTTCAACCGGCGCGCCGGTCAGCAGTTGAAACAAACGCTCAACGTAGGTCCCTGGATTTGAACCTTCAAAATTTAATCCGACGGCTATTGCCATACGTTGAGCCGGAATAATGTAAAGCAATGTGCGCGTTTCTTGTTGACCCCCGGAATGGACCAGCATGTAGCGGCCGTTGTACGGAGTTGTTTCCCAGCCCATGCCGTAGTTAGTCAGTCGTCCGGCTCTTGTGCTCATGGAAGTCGACATTGCGTTCCATGTTTCGGGCCTGAGGAGCTTTTGATCCATCACGCCTTTGGCAAACTTCAACATGTCCGGCACTGTCGAACGCGTGCCGCCACCCCCAAAACGGCTGCTGATATCTATGAACTCTGAGTTTTTTACTTGTCCGTTGACGAGTTGGTAACCGCGAACGCGATTGGGGATAACATCAAGTGGATCGTCCATTCGCGTATCGTTCATGCCCAGCGGTTGCCAGACGTTCTGTCGCATGTAATCGCCAAACGACATGCCGCTGGCGGCTTCCACAATCGCGCCGAGCAGGTTGTAACCATAACTGGAATAGCTATAGCGAGTGCCGGGTTCGGCGACCAGGTCAAAACCTTCAAAGATCGCGATCGCCTCGCGCGTGTTCTTGTGAGTCTTGATGTGAAGCTCGTTTTCAGGGTTCTTGTAATGGCTGATGCCGCCGATGTGGCCCAGAACCTGGCGCACCGTCACGGGCCACTGCTTTTTCGGAAAGTAAGGAACATACGTTTGCACTTCTGCGTCGAGATCGATCTTGCCTTTATCAACCAGTTGAAGAACCGCGAGCGCAGTCATAGGTTTGGAAACCGATGCGAGACGGTATGCCGACTCGGCTTTCGCCGGCGACTTGTTCTCCAAATCCGCGTAGCCGTACCCCTTCGCCCAGACGAAGTCATCCTTCATGAAGCCGATAGTCAGCCCGACTGTCTTGTCTATCGCCATTTGCTTGCGCGCGAATTCGTCGAACTGCGCGATCGCCTTTGCGTATTGGGCGGCTGTTTTAACGCTGGTGCGCGACTTGGCTGATCTTGCTTTCTGCCCAAGCGTCGAGGGAAGGAATAGAGATGTGTTCAGCAGCAGTGCGAGCGTCAGGAGCTGAGCAAGTTTCTTCATGGCGGAAACCTCCAGGGCCAGGATACGAATAGATTGGTAGTAGACGATTGAAGGACGCTTTAGAAGTCGCAAACGTTAACAGGAATTCCAGTGAGAAGATTGCGCGCAATATACCTCGGGTCGCTTACCTTTGCCCAGTAGAGAACACTGAAAACAAGAGACAACGTCGCCCATAATTTCAGGTCGTTTTCCCCTCCCTTTGGGAGGGGTTAGGGGAGGGCTTGAGGCGAACAAATATTTTTGATTTTGTGGGAGGCGTCAACGTCGCATTCAATCAAGAACTTTGCAGCTCCGTACAAGATAATGCTCGAGCAATTGATCTCAATGTTGACGCTGCCTCCAAACACCAAAACTTAAACGCTCCGCAGGCCCTCCCCTAACCCCTCCCAAAGGGAGGGGAAAACGATCCGAAATGGGTGCGACATTGAGCCTAGTGCTTTCGTTTGGTCGAGCGCTACAGGCTCGCCAAAGTCTTCATCACTGCTCCAAGGTCGGACAAATCCGGCAGCAGTGCGTCAGGCTTGCATTGGATAAGTTCTTCCAGGCTGTAGAAGCGTCCGGTATGAACGGCGAGAGAGCGGGCGCCGAAATGCTGCGCACATCCGATGTCGTTAGGCGTGTCACCGATCACGATAAACTGTTCCGGCACGAGATCTAATTGGAGGTGACGTCGAATCCGTTCGGCCGCCAAAGTGGGCAGGTCGCGACGGTCGTGTGACTCATCGCCAAACGCGCCGGGAAGTGGAAAGAATTCAGCGAGACCCATCAACTCCATTTTCAACCAGGCAGCTGGTTCGATGTTGCCGGTAAGTAAAGCTGACCGGTAACGCGGATGTTCATTAACTGCTTCCAACACTTCGCGCACACCGGGCAGCACTTCAAACACAGGTTCACCGTTACCGGTAAATTTGTGCATTGCTTTCATATAGCTCTCGCGCAAGTCATGGACGCGTTCGCGAATATGATCGTGTGTGAAGCCTTCGTGCTTCAGTGCCTCGCCGACAATCTGCAAATCGGTCATCCCCGAAACTCTCATTTCGGGCAGCCGACCGGCAGTTCCAAACACTTCTTCCAACATGGGGATTGTATAGTCTTTGAATGATCCAACCTTGGTTGAACGAATCAGTGTCCCATCGATGTCCCACAGTAGAATGCGTAAATCTCTAATTGAAGAATCCATATATGTTGACCATTCTTTATTGTGAAAGGGTGAACGGTCAAATGAACGCGAATGAGGGCATTTGTTGACAGAGCAGATAAGTTGGCCTAAAAAAGTTGCAACTTTCTTGATGAGGTTAAAGGTATGACCAAGGTCCTTCTTTCCTTCACGCTTCTCCTTGTCCTGTTCCTCGGGGCATTCAGTAGTGTTATGGCTCAGCAAGCGGACATCATCGGTTCGTGGCAAGCCAGGGATTCGTCAATGGATTTGCGCGTCACGTTGAACGCTGACGGGACAGGTACGCTTGATGGAGCACCGATTACATACAAAGTGAGCGGTTCGAGCCTCATCGTTAACGAAGGCGGAACAGTAAATAACTACTCTTTCAAGGTCGACGGAAATAGATTAGTTGTCTCGGGTGGCAATCTCGAATCGCCCCTGGCCTTCGTTCGGATAACCAGTCCAGGTGGATTTGTCAGACCCAAAGCGGGGACGGCAGCTTCTGAACCCAAGCCAAAAAGCGGAGGATTGGTGGGGCACTGGAAGAGCAGCGAGGCAACGGTGCAAATAAAGGATGACGGAACTCTAATTCTTAATGGATCGCCTTTTCGATATGAGGTCAAGGGAAACAACATCATCATTGGCAATGACGAAGGAGTGATGCAATTTCCGTTTGAGCTTTCAGGTGACACGCTCAACGTGCAGGTTGATGGAAGAACGGTTGTATATCGACGATTGAGTGAGGATCAGGCGCAGAGTTCTGCAAGTTCGGGATCGAATCCTCAGGAGTTGGTCGGCAAGTGGTGTTACATGTCGAACGTAAACGCGACTGGCGGTGGCCGCATATCTAATCGCTGCTTTACGCTTTATGAAAACGGCACTTATGAATTCTACGCGGAAACTACTTCCTCTGGTCCAATTGCCTCATCTGCGTCACAGGAATCCGACAGCGGGACTTGGAGTGTGTCCGGCGGAACGATTACCGCGCACTCGCGTTCGCGCGGGACGTTGGTATTTCCTCTGGAGAAGCGGAACCACCCAAAGACGGGCGATCCCATGCTGGTGCTGGATGGAGATGCGTATGTGACTTATAGCCCGCGTCAGCCCTGGTAGTTCATCCGCAGATTACACAGATTACGCAGATTTCAAGGGGAAACCAGTTAAGAGCCTAGAACGTTCTCCCGGAGTTTGGAAGAATCCGCTTAGCTGTATAATGGCCGGCTTTAAATCTGTGTCATCTGCGTAATCTGCGGATAGGGTTCACTCGATAACTGCCAGCACATCGCCCGCATTCACGGTTGCGCCGGCTGCGACGTTGATGGAAACGACTACTCCAGCCTTCGGTGCTTTCATTTCGTTCTGCATTTTCATCGCTTCAACCACGATGATTCCCGCACCCGCCTCGACGGTGTTTCCTTGTTCAACTAGGATGCGCACTACTTTGCCAGGCATAGGGGAAACTATTTCCGCAGTGCCATGTCCGTGACCGGCGGCATTCTCGCTGCTGCGCAGACGTTTCGGATCAATGATGCTGATTGGGTAAGACCGCCCGCGCAGACCGACCTCGTATTTTCCTGTCTCGCGCTTTGATTCGACCCGACATCGATAAACAGAAGTGCCGTTCTTAATCAACAACACTCCGCCGGTACTCTCGCGTACTTCCAAATCGTAATTACGCCCGTCGATCTCGGCTGTCACGCCGTGCTCGACGGTAGTCAGCGAGATTTCGTGTGTCGTATCCGAAATTTGAGCTTTCAGTTTCATGTGGCATTCAAGTGTTTAGTGTGCTTCGTGTAATTCGTGGATCGCTTTTAAACCGTGCCCTAAAAAACGATCCACGAAATCCACGAAACACACGAAGAACACGAAACATGTGACTTTGAATCATTGGCGATCACGAATTTGCTGGCCTAAAACGCGACCGGACATCTTCCAACGACTCTCTGCTTCTTTCACCGAAGGACGGTTCGCAGAAGCTCGTTGTTGTCTCGAGTAATGAATCGCCGCAGCAATGCTCGCGATATCACCGTCAATCGCATTGTCGACTTCAGTGGCCCTCTCATCACGACGCGCGTAAAAACGTGAAATGAAACCGGTATCTAAGTGGCCCTTGATGAACTCCTCATCGCGGACGATCTCGCGGAAAAACGGCAGAGTGGTTTTGATACCGGAGATCTCATACTCGTCGAGGGCGCGCCGCAGACGATCAATTGACTCTTCGCGTGTATTTCCCCATGCGGCCAGTTTGGAAATCATCGGGTCGTAATGAATTGAAACGTCAGAACCCATTTCGACGCCGCTGTCGTCACGCACACCCGGTCCGAAGGGAACGTGCAAATAACTGATGGTGCCCGGCGACGGGAAGAAGTTGTTCTCCGGATCTTCGGCATAAACACGAACTTCGATTGCATGTCCCCTCCACCGGACGTCTTCCTGAGTGAATGAAAGCGGCGCGCCATCAGCAACCGAAATTTGTTCACGCACGAGGTCGTATCCAGTGACCAGCTCCGTGACAGGGTGCTCAACCTGCAAACGCGTGTTCATCTCAAGGAAATAAAACTCACGCGTTGCGTCAGCCACTAGAAACTCAACTGTCCCCGCACCCGAGTAGTTAACGGCCCGCGCGAGTTGGACTGCAGCCGCCCCCATCTTTTCACGCAGTGTCGAGTCGTTGATTGGAGAGGGACATTCTTCGACCACTTTTTGATGACGTCGTTGAATAGAACATTCGCGCTCGCCGAGATGCACGACGTTACCGTGCGTGTCTGCAAATACCTGTATCTCGATATGGCGCGGTCGTTCGATCGCCTTCTCCAGATAGAGTGAATCATCACCAAAAGCTGAGGCCGCCTCCGATTTAGCATTGTCGAATGCAGATCGGAGCTCTTTTGCGGTAGTGACGAGACGCATGCCTTTGCCGCCGCCACCGGCGGACGCTTTAAGCATCACCGGATATCCAAATTGTTCGGCGACCCGTTCCGCTTCGCCAATGGTGCTTATGGGTTCGACGGTTCCGGGAACGATAGGGACACCGGCCTCGACCGCCGCGCGACGTGCGGTTGTTTTAGAACCCATGATCCGCATTGCTTCAGCAGGTGGTCCAATAAAAACCAGACCCGCTTCTTTTACGGCGGCTGCGAAATCTGCGTTCTCAGCGAGGAAACCGTAACCAGGATGAATCGCCTGGGCTCCTGTTTTTCTCGCCGCGTCAATAACTTTCGGAATGCTCAGATAGCTTTCAACTGAAGGGGCAGGGCCAATGCAAACCGCTTCGTCCGAAAGAGCCACGTGTACTGAGGCAGCATCCGGTTCGGAGTAAACGGCGACCGGCGAGATTTGCAGGTCACGGCACGCGCGTATGATGCGCACTGCGATCTCACCTCGATTGGCGATTAGAATTTTCTTGAACATTTGAAAGCAGTGAAAAGTGAAACGTAAAGCGTCAAACGCAAGTTAATCCTTGTAACTCGCTTTTTGTGAAGCTGCAATCAAAACACTCCATTAACTTCTGCCGCAAGAAAAAACCCTCTTCGAGATACGAAGAGGGTTTTGGTTACAATGCGTTAATTCAGACTAAGGTTTTGCTGCTCGTGGCCCAGCGGTGGTTGCCCCCGGCCGTTGCGGTGTTTCGGTCGTCGCATTACTGACCACCATTTCCTCAACAACTATATCGTCCTCGGTGCCTAGTTGTTTGTCGTAGCCAGGCAGACGCAACTCGAATTCTGTAAACGACAGGCTTTCGTTAATTGATTCCTCGGTGTCTAAAGATGCGTTGCGGATAACTGCGCCTCGCAGACGTTTCGGCTGCTTAGTCGGAACTGCCGCAACTTCGGCACTGGCTTTATATTCCGCTCCTTCAATGTCTCTCAGCAGCGCCGCGATTGAACCATCAGGATCCGGCAGCCGTTTAAGGTCGTCTGTGCTTGCGGGGTAGCTTCCAAACTCCTGCTTGTATTGAAACATCACGCGGTCAACAGCAAGACCAATGGCTCTTTCCCCGGCCAGGATTCCATCATTGCGTTGTCTTATACGTTCAGGGACGGTTGCACCAATCAGAACTGCAATGAGAACTGGAACTGCCGATGAAGCGATGAAACCACAACGCGCGTAGCCCAATCCGCAAAACCTGGCTGGTGATTCTTTGACAGACCGATACATCTTGCGGCCGGCAAGCAACACAAACAGCGTCGCGGGAATGGCGACCCACTTTAGTTGCCATGCGGCAGTCTCAGCCGCGGCGGCCCACATCCAAAAGTCAGCGACAGATCCGCGAACAACGCCAAACGCTTCGGTATAGGTTTTGGAGGTTGGAAGTTTCTGTAAGAACGCGTTGATAGTTTGAACGATCAAAACCAGCACCATCAGCGATCCACTCACGGTGAGAATCAACGCTCGTGAATACGAAGGCAGTTCATGATCGGGGCGGGGAAGGGGTTCACCGACGGACCGTGCGCCACAGGCACAGCCATTACTCCAGTCGCCATTGGTTTTAGAGCCACAGCAAGGGCAGATCGTCACGTCTCAGTACCTCGGATAAATAGCAAATCTCAAAATTTGAACTCTTTCGGGGTGCTGCCTAACCAGCTTTGTGTACCAACTGCTGCTCAGCTCGTCGTTCAGGCCCGGCATTAGATGCGGAAAGTGCGGTTTGCGTGTCGTCTTTATTGGTCTCGGCTTTAATTTTATTTAACTCGCGCCAGGTGTGATACATGCGGTGCGCAAAGGTCCAATAAGACCCAACCGCAAGCACCCACAGGACGGCCGGCATTCGGTTAGCGAAGAAGTTTGTCGAACCCGGATGAGTACTTAAAGCGCCAATTATGAAAAGAACCACTCGCTCGGGACGGCGTAGGAAGCCAACATCGCACTTAGGAATGAGACTTTCGGCCCGGGCGCTGGCGTAGCTTACCATAACCGACCCCATTAGTCCTGCGCCCGCGAGAAAAACGTTCAGGGTGGAATGAAACTCGGTATCGCGGGCATAAAAGACCATTAAACCCACGAAAACCACCATGTCCGAAAGCCGATCAAGCGAGGAATCGAGAAACCCGCCGAAGCGCGTGACGCGTCCGGAAAGACGGGCCACCTGGCCGTCCAACATGTCGAAGAGGTTCGCGACGATGAGGACGATTCCGGCCCAGAAGAAGTAGCCAAGGCCGAACAGAACACCGGAGCCGACATTGATGGCTACACCGATGACCGTCAGGATATTTGGATTGATGTGGCCGTGTGCGAGCCAACGGACCATCGCGTCAATGATTCGCTGGCCGGCCCGGCCTATGCCACCCACAAACATGGTTTACCTCCGCTGAGCGGAAGATCGTTACGCTGCTTTGACGCGGAAAACTCTTCTTAAATAGTCGCCTCAGTCACTACAGAACCATCCTTTATCGCGTCATATAGACCCGACGTTCGCACCCAGTCTGGAACATCGGAAGGCTCGTGGGATGCGCTCAGACCTTTGATCCATTCAGACACTCGCCTTTCAAATTCGAGAGCTTGCGTACTCTGCAAATGTGTTGTCCAGTGATCAGGATGCGTATGCATTATCTCCGTATCTGCAGAATAATCGGCGTTCCTATCCAATTTATCTAGTCTACCCGCTTTCCATAAGTAGAAGTGGGACGGAAAAACAATTAAAAAGTATGGACTAGACGGGATCCCTGAATGCGCAAGCAGGTTTCTTCGTATTTGAACGGCTCGACTCAACGATTCTTCATCTGGCCTGACGTACTTAGCTTCGACGACCAACTGTAGGTTTCCAGACCGATCAAACACCGCGACATCGGCGCGCCGCCTAAGTTTGGCACTTTCAATTTCCCACTCTCCGCTACGCACCATCTCCTCAATACAGGGGCTACAAACGCTGATCTGACGACGGGCGGGGAGCGTCCAGACAACCGTAATTGATGCAGGTGTTCTCGCGGTGCACTTCTCAGTTTGGATTTCACATATCCCCGACAAAAGGATTCCGGTAGGTTCGATTCTCATAAAACTTCTCCAAGAAGTGATTGTGCGGCGAGCCAATCTGTAAGTCTATCCCGAGCATCCTCTCTCAAGTCTTCACGATCCTTGGTACTTAGTGATTGATGATAAGACGCATTCAAGCTGGTCTCTGCTTCATCGATAAGACTTTCAGGCATTTCGGCTGGTCGCCTGAAACCCTGTTTGTATCTTTCCGCATGGGATAATTCATGGGCTAAACATGCTAGCACCGACATGCGAGAGTTTGCACTAAAACCCTCACCAGGATAGGCGTCGGCACCTAGGTATACAACATCGGAGTCTTCAACGAAGCGGGTCCTAGAGTGGTCTGTTCCTGCCTCGTCAAGGATTAGAGTCCGAGGCAGTTCACCGCAAAGAACCTCCCAAGCCCGCAGGCAGTAATCAATTTCCCTTTCCGATAGCCCGACTGTATTCCGCCTTCCGAGAAATATCGACATGATAAGGGCACATACTGGCTGGAATACCTTGGACAACCCGAGTTTCTTTAGACGTCGACTAGGAGTCAGGTCGTAACGAGCGTCCGACTTGCGGCGACGGTTATCGCGTGTCGTCGTGGATTGTGAGCAAACGCCGAATCTCGAAGTTTCGCGCGCCGGCGGGCGTCCGAACCACGACTTCATCGCCTTCTTCTTTACCCATCAGGCTGCGGCCGACGGGCGAAGTGGTTGAGATTAAGCCCTGTTGAGGATCGCTCTCTTCAGGTGTTACCAAACGATAGGTAATTTCTTCGTCTTTTTCTCCGTCGTACAGAACCAGTGTCGAGCCGTAGCCCGCCTTGTCTCGTGAAATTTTTGACAAGTCGATCGAGGCAATTTCGCTGATCCTTTGACGCAGCTCGACGATGCGTGCCTTAACGACGTTTTGTCGATCCAGAGCGGCACGGTATTCGGAGTTTTCGCGCAGGTCTCCGAACTCGAGCGCGCGCTTGATCTCTTTCGGAAGGTGCACGCGCAATTCCGATTCAAGCTCATCAAGCTCGCTCTGCAGTTTTGTTTTTATGTCGGCTGACAATTAGTGGACTCACTTTCATATCCGCAGATTACATCGATTACACAGATTCAAAATAAGGTTCTGACAAGATTCTTTGGCATTTGAATGTTTGATCAAAAATCTGCGTAATCTGTAATCTGCGGATACCTTAACAGCATTAAGCGGCGCGATGATATCTCGCTTCGTCCTTAGCGCCGAATGAAATGCCAGTGTCGCGCGCTGTGCGCACTAACTGTCCATCCGGCGGAACTGTCTTCACGTTGGCGACTGCCTGACTAATCGGGACAGTAATCACGTCGCCGGCCTGGAGAGCCACCATCACTCCGCGCTTTCCTTCCACACAGGCGCGAACCGCACACGAACCATAGTTTGTTGCCAGCATTCGGTCAAAAGCGTTGGGCCGGCCACCGCGTTGCAGGTGGCCCAGAACTACACAACGTGTTTCTTTACCGGTTAGTTCTTCAAGACACTTCTGGCAGTAAGCGCCGATTCCGCCGAGTCGCGGAGCGTGGTGCCGATCGCCCTTGTCCTGGTAAATCAACTCGTGTCCCGCTTCCATCGATCCTTCGGCAGCCACGATGATACTGAAATTACTGCCCGCCCGGTCCCGTTCTCGAATGCGTTCGGCTACTGACTCCATCGTGAAGGGAATCTCCGGAATCAATATCACATCGGCTCCGCCCGCGATGCCGGAATGCAGTGCGATCCAGCCGGTGTGGCGGCCCATCACTTCCAGAATCATGACGCGCTCGTGCGATTCCGCCGTGGTGTGTAGTCGATCGAGAGCGTCGGTGGCAATGTCGAGCGCGGTGATGAAACCGAACGTAAGTTCCGTGCACGCCAGATCGTTATCAATTGTTTTGGGCACACCGACGACGGGAACACCACGCTTATCAAACTCCATCGCAATTCCCAGCGTGCCTTCGCCACCGAGTACTATGAGGCACTCGATGCCTAAACGGTTGATGTTGTCGACGGCCTCGCGGTAGACGGCTTCGGGCTTGATCTGAATCCCCTCGCGCGTGATCTCGACAAAACGTCCACGATTGCGCGTGCCGAGGATGGTGCCGCCCCGCGGCAGCAGGCCGCGGACATCGGCGGTAGTAAGTTCGCGGGTTTGTGTTTCGCCCAATAGTCCTTCAAACCCGTCCTCGATCCCGATTACCTTCATTCCATACTGCCCGGCGGCTGTAGTCACAACCGAACGAATAACTGCGTTTAGCCCGGGCGCGTCACCACCCCCGGTTAATATTCCGATTGTCTTATGCATGTCTAATAAAGAGTTTCGAGTTTGTGGTTCCGAGTTTCGAGTTCGGACCCCAAAGGTTCAGAGTTCAAACTCAAAACGGAGACAGAAACTAGAAACCAGAAACCCCAAACTTCAAGCCTTTGTTTTTACTCGCGGGGGTTCGTGATACTCACCATACTCCGCATACTCTCTCGTGACGAATTCGCCGGGGCGTGTGTTTTCTGTGAAAAGTGTCAGCGCGTCTTTCAGAATCTGTTTCTGCAGTTCGCGCGCACCGGGTTTCCCCAGGCTGTTACCAATCTTGAATCCGTTGGGGTAGAGAGCGCGCGGGGGCCTCATCTGCGCGGAAACCTCAGGGCTAACGGTTATCAGTACCGTCGGAATGCCCCTCATTTCAATCTCTCGTTGAACCGCCACGACCGTGCGGTGACAAACGCTTGGTCAACCTCCGGTCAAGACAACCAGATCCGCCCGCGACCCTTTGTCGATTTCGTTTGCTATTTCCCGCGCTGTCCCTTCGTACATCGCTTTGAGCTGCATGGTGTAACCCATGTAGCCCACGTGTTTTTTCGCAATGCCGCGAATGAACCCTTCTTCCTGCAAATCGCGCAGCGCATCGATGGGAAAGACCACATTGATGTCTTTGTCAGCATCACTGTGATCGTAGTGATGATGTGTAACCATCAACTGCGATGAGTCAACATCTTCGGGAATAACGCGATACCCGAGATCGCCCAGTTCGTCGGCAATGTTGAAAGGCTCTTGTTCACGCAGATGAACACCGGCCGCAGTAACGATCGCGATCGTGCTCTTTGCCAACTCGCCTTCAAACGGCGTGAACGGAACGCATTTTCTGGAGAAGGTCATTTAGCAGAGGTCAGATGTCAGAGGTCAGATGCCAGATTCTTCGGAAGTCAGCGTATGGATTGCCCGGTACCGTCTGACATCTGACATCTGACCTCTTCCGCTCACAGTTTTCTCAAAACTTCAAACAAGTCTTCGTTGTCCGGTTGGTCCGCAATGTTGTGGATGTCTTTGTAAGCGAGCTTGCCTTCTTTATCGATAACAAAAAGCGCTCGCTCACTGATGCCATCACTGTGGCGATACGCGCCGTATCTTCTGGCCACTTCGCCTTTAGGTTCAAAATCGCTCAAGAGATCGTAAGACAAATTTCCAAGACTCTTGGCCCACGCTGTGTTGCACGGCACGCTATCAACTGAGATGCCCAGGACCTGGGCGTCATAGCCTTTGAAGCGCTCGAGGTCGGCCTCGTACGCAGGCATTTGCGCCGTTCAGACAGGGGTCCAAGCCAGCGGATAAAACGCCAGCACCACGTTATTCTTACCGCGGAAATCCGAGAGCTTCACTTTCTTTCCCTTTTCAAGATGACTAGGCAGCTCGAAATCCGGGGCTTGCTCTCCAACTTCAGGCATAGAGAACTCCTCCTTTTTACATTCGACTTATGAAAAATGTGGGGGTTGAACGTTTCTAGAGTAATGAATAGTGATTGATAGTTCAACCTCTGCTCCGAGGGAACGCGTCAGAGTTTGCGGGGAGCCCACTTGTAATTTGTAGAGAGCCTCTACAGGGGTTGCAAACGAGCGACGGAGTGATCATGTCAAACGTTGACGCTTCCTTCCAAAACACATCGAATGGGTTGTGCGTCAAGCCCTCCCCTGACCCCTCCCAATGGGAGGGGAATTCTCCCTCTTCCTTTGGAAGAGGGTTGGGGAGAGGGCTTGAGGCGAGCCACGGTGTAATTATTGGAGGAAGCGTCAATTTAAGAGTTATCACGACTTCAAGTAGCAGATTCAGAGGTGACTCAATGGTTAACGCTTTCATGAAATTGGTTCGGCACCCTGAAAGGTGCGAAATATCAGTGTTGACCCTCAGATGCCGCTCGCGTAGCATGTTTCGTATCGAAAATAACGCCCCCAAAGTTATTTCCCGACTGGAAACAAGGGCTTTTTAACCGTGGAAATCGACGACGACGCAAAAGAGATAGTTCGCGAGATAGGCACCGCCATAAACGAGTCGGTGGAAAACTCCTCCAAGGTTGCTGAGGCGATTGAACGTCTCCGCGATGCGGGCTACGAGATGGAGTTGACCTTACGGCTCGAGATAGGTTTACGTCCCCACGCCGGCGAAGAGGATGGCGAAGCGCGCGACACCACCCTCGACCTCACCGATGAAGATGTGCAGGTCCTCCAGCGAATGAAGATCCGCATCGATCCCGACGCGTGAGTTGGCCCTCCCCTGCAGTTAAAAAAGATCATTTGTCATTTCACATTATTTCACATTTCAGATTTCTCATTTGTCATTGATCTAGCCGGGGTCTGATGTCAATCCCGATCGTCTAGTCGAGGTGTGACGTCAGTTCGCACCAGAGCTTCGAGCGGTATAGGCCGGATCTCAAGATGACAAATCAGAAGTGTGAAATGATATATGGGAAATCAAAATTTCCGCCTTACATGCGCTTGGCTCACCTTTAACCGGTATGTTATCTTTTCTGGCTTTTAATCCACCCAGTTTTAGCTGCCGTCAACAGGCTCAAGAAAGAGGAGTACAGAAGAAGTATGGCTACGTCCAGCAGTCCTAATGGCAACACCAACGGCCAACACGCGGGCCGCGTGGTGCAAATCATCGGTCCGGTCGTCGACGTCGAATTTGAAGAGAAGTATCTGCCGCCGATCTACCAGGCGCTGCGCATTGTTTCCGAAGGCTTCGACGTGCCAACACCGGTCGACGTGATTGCGGAAGTTCAGCAGCACCTCGGCGAGGGTCGTGTGCGCACGGTCTCCATGTTACCGACTGACGGCATGGTGCGTGGCATGAAAGCCATCGACACTGGTGGTCCAATTACCATGCCTGTTGGCGAAGGAACGCTGGGCCGAGTGCTAAACGTCGTCGGCCAGCCCGTGGACAACCTGGGCGAGGTGCAGCACACGGAACGATATCCGATTCACCGTCACGCGCCTTCGTTTGAAGAGCAGTCGACTGAGCTGCAGATGTTTGAGACGGGGATCAAGGTTATTGATCTGATCCAACCTTTCGTCCGCGGCGGAAAGATCGGCTTGTTCGGCGGCGCTGGTGTAGGGAAGACGGTTATCGTGATGGAGTTGATTAACAACATCGCGAAAGCCCGGTCAGGCTTCTCAGTGTTTGCCGGCGTTGGCGAACGAACGCGTGAAGGTAATGACCTGCTGCGCGAGATGGTGGAGTCGCAGGTTATCCAGTTTGGTGAAGCGTTTAATAAGCACTTCCACGATACCGGCGAATTTGACATGACGAAGGTCGACAAGAGTGCGCTTGGCAGTTCAAAAGTGGCACTCATTTACGGGCAGATGACGGAGCCTCCCGGCGCCCGCCTGCGCGTAGCGCTTTCAGGTTTGACGGTCGCTGAATACTTCCGCGACAAAGGCCTCGACGTGTTGTTGTTCATCGATAACATCTTCCGGTTCACGCAGGCCGGTTCTGAAGTTTCCGCCCTGCTCGGACGTATGCCGTCCGCGGTGGGTTATCAACCAAACCTCGCGTCGGAAATGGGCGAGATGCAGGAACGCATTACCTCGACTAAGACAGGATCGATTACCTCGATTCAGGCGGTATACGTGCCCGCAGACGACTACACCGATCCGGCACCTGCGACAACGTTCGCTCACCTTGACGCGGTTACAGCTCTTTCGCGACAGATCGTTGAGTTGGGAATTTATCCGGCGGTAGATCCGTTGGCGTCGTCGTCGCGCATTCTCGACCCGCGCATAATCGGTGAAGAACACTACAACACCGCGCAGGACGTGAAACGCGTGCTTCAGCGTTACAAAGATCTTCAGGACATCATCGCGATTCTGGGTCTGGATGAATTGTCTGACGAAGACAAGTTGATCGTTTCCCGTGCGCGTAAGCTACAGCGGTTCTTCTCGCAACCGTTCTTCGTAGCGGCACAGTTCACGGGCCTGGAAGGTAAGTATGTGAAGCTCGAAGACACGATTCGTGGCTTCCGTGAAATTGTGGACGGCAAGCACGACGATCTGCCTGAGCAAGCGTTCTATATGGTCGGCACGATCGAAGAGGCGGTAGAAAAAGGCAAAACCTTCGCGCAGTAAAATAAATGATGAACAATGAACGATGAATGATGAACGACCCGTTCAGAATTCATAGTTCATAATTCATCGTTCATCGTTACAGTCGTTATGGCTCAACTCGAATTAGAAGTTGTTACTCCCGAACGTCGCGTCCTTTCGGAATCCGTCGACATGGTCACTGTTCCAGGCGCGGGCGGAGAACTCGGTATCCTGCCGGGCCACACTCCGCTGATCTCGCAACTACAGACCGGCGTCCTTTCCTACACTACGGGCGGCAGGACGCTCCAATTACACGTGTCCGGCGGCTTCCTTGAAGTCAGGGATGATCACGTCTCGGTGTTGGCTGAGGTTGCGGAGCGGCCGGAAGAGATCGATGCTGCGCGCGCGCGACTTGCGCGAGAGCACGTCGAAAAGCAGCTAAATGCCTGGACTGGAACTGAAGAAGATTTTGAGGTGGCGCGCGCCAAACTGGAGCGTTCGGTAGTTCGTTTACAACTCGCTGGCCCCGCGAGGACATAGTTTAGAGTACAAGCTTTAGCTTGCTGCTTCCGAATCATCTCAAGCTAAAGCTTGTACTCTGAACATTGTCTACACTCAAACTCTACTGATCGCTTCGCGCATCTCACGCACGGCATTTTCCAATCCCACAAACACTGAACGCGAGATGATGTTATGTCCGATGTTGAATTCGGACACTTCTGCAATCCTCGCCACCGCGCCAACGTTGCGGCAGGTCAGCCCGTGTCCGGCCGCGATCAATAATCCATATTGCTTCCCCAAGGTCGCGCCTTCCCGAAGGCGGCGCAGTTCTTGCCCGACCTGCAAGGCGCCTTCGCCATGGATCCCGTGAGCGCCCAGCGTAGCCTCAGCGTACGCAGCGGTGCATAACTCTATCTGTTGAGCGTTTACTTCATGCGCTGCTTCGATCTGTTTCGGGTCAGGATCGATAAACAAACTGGCGAGTATGCCTGCTTGTCGCAAACGGCTAACCGTCGCTCTCACGATCGCGATGTTTGTCTTTACATCCAGCCCGCCTTCGGTGGTGATCTCGTTGGCTGTCTCTGGAACCAGCGACACGGCATCGGGGCGCACTTCCAGAGCAATGCCCAACATCTCTTCCGTCGCGGCCATTTCCAGATTCAAGTACGTGGTGACTGTTTGGCGGAGTATGCGCACATCAGAATCCTGAATGTGACGGCGGTCGCCACGCAGATGAATCGTGATGCCATCAGCGCCTGCCTGCTCGGCAGCCATAGCCGCGGCGACAACGCTTGGCTCGGGCGCGCGTCGCGCCTGACGCACGGTAGCCACATGATCGATGTTTACATTTAGTCTGGCAGTCATATTAGTAGGACAGACATTCCTGTCTGTTTAGTAGGACAGACCTTCCTGTCTGTCTGTCATTTTTTAAGTCCAAAGAACAGTGGACAGGCAGGAATGCCTGTCCCACCTACACCGCAGTGTCGTGAACGGATTTGATAGCCCTATCGTAAACTCCGCGCCGCGCTTGCTGGCGTATTCGGCCCACTTCAGCCAGCATAGCAACACTGTCGCTCATCACGTTTACCTTACTGCCTTCCGCGTGGTTCCAGCGAACCGGAATTTCCTTTAGCCGTAGGCCGGCGCGATACGCAACATACAGCAACTCGACATCGAAGCCGAAGCGGTCAATCGTGGCGCCTTCAATGATTGGACGGCACGCTCGCATCCGAAACGCTTTGAACCCGCACTGCGTGTCCCAGAAGGGCAGACCCGTCGCGAGGCGCACCGCCAGGTTAAAGACGCGGCCCCCCTGTTCGCGCCGCCACGGTTGATGGACTCCGATTAGACTGCGGTCGAGCGCTCGAGAACCGAAAGCCACATCACATTCGTCGCCGACAATCGGGTCCACCAGTTTTGGAGTTTCAGTAACCGGCGTTGAAAGATCGGCGTCCATAAATAGAGCAATGTCGCCGCGCGACGCCAGCAGGCCCAATCTAACCGCGCGACCCTTGCCCAGATTCGACTGGTAACTGATTACCGACGCTCTGACTGAGCCTGTGTTAGCTAACTCAGCGCGCGCCGCGGCGGCGGTATCGTCGGTCGAACCGTCATCAACCACAATCAGTTCAGCGCCCGGATGGTTCTCGTTTAGATATGTACAGATGGCGCGCAAAGACTTACGAAGGCGCGCGCCTTCGTTGTATGCCGGAACAACAATCGACAGGGAAAATGGCATCAAACGTGAGTGTCGAATATAGCATAGCGACAAAGCCTGCTCTTACGAACAAAGGATGGCGCTGTGTTAGAATTGCTCAGAATTTTTGTCGTTTCTGGAGTTGTTAGTTCCTGTCATGTCCAAGCGATTTCTGATCATTGCTTCCGCCATCATCCTTATAGCCGCCCTCGTAGGAGGCACGATAGGAAGTTCCCGGCGTACGCGCCGGAATGTTCCCGCCAATACCCTGGTCGACGATATCGAGAAGGACTATGACGAGGCGATCCATACCATCTCGGACGGGTATGCCGGAGACATTGATTACGAGAAGGCCACGCAAGCGGCGATTCAGGGAATGCTCTCCACGCTCGATCCGCACTCGATGTATTTCCCCTACCGCGAGTTTAAGAAGCTGCAGGAGGATCAGGGCTCACGCTTTTACGGGATCGGCGTAACCATCGTCCAGCATCGAGACGGCGTGTATGTGCAATCTGCGGTTGAAGGCGCACCGGCGGGTCGTCTTGGCCTGCGTTACGGCGATCGGATAGTCGAGGTCGATGGGCAGGACGCGCGGGATTGGACCAGCGAGCAAGTTTCGAAAAAAGTGCGGGGTCCACAGGGCGAACCTGTAACGATCAAGGTGGATCGGGCCGGAGCAGAGGCGGTCCTGACTTTCACCATCATCAGAGATTCTGTGCCGCTGCCTTCAATACGAAACGCCTACATGCTGCGTCCCGGGACTGGTTACGTTGGACTGACCGGCGGGTTTCAAAGTACGAGTGACGAAGAGTTGCGGGAGGCCATCAAAAAACTAAAAGGCGATGGCATGCGTCAGCTGATCCTCGATATGCGTGGCAATCCTGGTGGACTATTAAACCAGGCGATCGATGTGGCCAGTGAGTTTTTACCTCGCGGAAAAGTTGTGGTGTCAGTTAAGGGCCGGACGGATTACAGCGAACCAATCGTTTACAAATCGAGCGGAGCTAATCCGGAAGACGTTCCTTTAGTCATTCTGATCAATCGTGGTTCCGCATCAGCTTCCGAGATCGTTGCCGGCGCGATCCAGGATCACGGTCGTGGCTTGATCGTAGGTGAAACGAGTTTTGGAAAGGGTTTGGTTCAACACGTTTTTCAGTTGCCCTTTAACACTGGACTTACATTAACAACGGCGCGTTATTACACGCCGTACGGACGCTCTTTGCAGCGGGATTACTCGAGCGGTTCGCTTTACGACTATTACACGCGTCACGAAGAGGCCACTGCTTCGCCCTCGCCTGCACCACGGAACAACGGCACGCCTTCAGCTCAGACGTCGCCTTCGCCGCAGTTGCCCATGGGTCCTGCTATAACGACAGCTGCAGGTCGCGTCTTTTATGGCGGTGGTGGCATCACCCCCGATATCGACGTTAAGCCGATGACTTACACGCCGGTTCGCAATCGCATCGCGGAAGCGGCGTTTCAATTCACGAGAAAACTTGCTGCGGGATTGGTCCCAGGTTTGGAAGGCTACGAGGTTAAGCAGGTGCAGTACGGAAGGAACCCGAAAGCGGCAGACTATCCAATCAACGATCGGGTGATGGAAGCGTTCCGGAATTTCGTCCGCACCGACGTGGAATCGCAATTAACAGCGGCACACCTTGATGCGGACCTGGACTTTGTCAGGCTGCGTCTGCGAGAAGAGATCGTCACCGCGGCATTTTCCAATGACGCCGGTTCCCGCGTTTTGTTGGATAGCGACCCGCAGGTGTTACGCGCGCTGGAAGCGCTGCCTGATGCCAAGCGGCTGGCGGAGCTGGTACGCAGCGGCACGTCGGCGGGGTAGGGAAGGTAGCCATTCGGCAGCGCGTTAATCAAAACCATTTACAATATCATTTCACATTATTTCACATTTCTCATTTGTCATTGTCGTTGCAAGACCGTAAGCAAGCCCGCCACTCTGACCGACAGACATTCAGTCTTGACTGTAGCGTAAGCTTGAACACTAATGACAAATGAAAAATGTGAAATGATATATGGTAAATGTTCTGAGTCGGCCTGGCCTTATTATCACTCTACAACCCGCGCGACGACACACTTCAAATAATACGTCTCCGGCACACCGAACAGGATCGGATGGTCGCTTGATTGTGTGCGTTTCTCCACCAACTGCAATCTTCGATGAGCATCGTTGGCAGCTTCCGCAATCAGTTTCAAAAACAGATCTTCAGGCATGTGATACGAACAGGTGCAGGTGATTAGCACACCCCCAGGGTTGAGCAGTTTTAGTGCCCGCAAATTGATCTCTTTGTAACCGCGCGCAGCGGCGCCAACGCTGGCACGATTCTTTGCGAACGCCGGTGGATCCAGCACGATCGTGTCGAAGCGCTCACCCGCCGCCTCCATTTCACGCAACGCATCGAACACATTCGCCTCAAGGAAGTTCACATTAGCCGCCCCGTTAATAACAGCGTTTCGCTGAGCGGACTGTATCGCGTCCGCAGAAATGTCGATGCCGGTCACTTCTTCGCAAACATTCGCGAGATGGAGTGCGAACGCGCCGTTGAAGGTGAAGCAATCAAGTCCGCGTCCATGTGCGAGGGCCCGAGCAGCCAACCTGTTTTCTCGTTGGTCCAGGAATGAACCCGTCTTTTGTCCCGCTAATGGTGAGACGATGAATCGGATGCCATGCTGAAGGATTTCAATCTCATCGGGCGCTGTGCCGAACAGTACGCTGTTCGTTAACTCCAGCCCCTCATGTTGACGCACGCGCACATCGTTTCTTTCTACAATCGCCCGCGGTTCAAATTCCTCCGCCAACGACTCGGTTAACAGCTGCTTGATTGCTTCAGAACCTTGCGACAAAGTTTGCAGGACCAGTACGTCGTCGTAGCGATCGAGAATAATTGACGGAAGTAGGTCGCCTTCTGAGTAGATGAGCCGGTAGGCATTGGTATCAGGCGTTATCTGGTTGCGGCGCGCGGCAGCCTCTCGAATTCTTCGCAGCCACCAATCCCGGTCGATAACGTCTTCCGATTGGGTGAGGAAACGCAGCGCTATTTGCGACGAGTCGCTATAAAAGGCTTGTCCGATGAAATTTCGGCTCTGGTCACGGACCATGACGATCGAGCCGCCTGTGGTATCGTCCGCTTTGACTACGTCACTGCGATAGATCCACAGGTGTCCGCCGCGAATGCGATCAGCGCCCCGCTTGTTTACGATTACGGTGTTCATGAAGCCCATGAATCTACCACACGGCCAGTTAGGCATCGAAGGTCGCAAAAAGCGATCCACGAAATACACGAAATAACACGAACAAATCAGCGGCGGTTCTTTACAGTTCAACGGTAAAGCTCAACTATGTTAGGCTTCGACCGAATTTTTCAACCGACGATTGCACGCAGACCATGACCACCAAGTCACAGGCCGAACACCGCACGCGCTTTGAGACTTCTTCGGGAATCGATCTTCCCGCTGACTTCAATCCCGCCAACACAGAGCCAATCGATTACGAGAAAGATCTTAACTCGCCCGGCGATTTCCCCTATACCCGCGGCATCTACCCGAATATGTATCGCGGCCGGCTTTGGACCATGCGGCAGTACGCGGGTTACGCGACAGCCGAAGAGTCCAACGCGCGTTACAAATATCTGCTGGCCCAGGGAACCACCGGACTATCTGTAGCTTTCGACCTGCCGACTCAGATCGGTTTGGACTCGGATGATCCGCTGGCCGCCGGTGAAGTCGGCAAAGTTGGTGTCGCGATTGACTCTATCGAGGACATGTCGCGGTTGTTCGCTGACATCCCGCTCGATCAAGTCTCCACGTCAATGACCATTAACGCCACGGCCGCCACGCTGTTGGCGCTGTACATCGGCGTCGCGCGTCGACAGAACGTATCGACCGAAAAACTAAAAGGCACACTTCAGAACGACATACTGAAGGAGTACATAGCGCGCGGCACCTACATCTACCCGCCCGCTCCGTCGTTGAGATTGGTTACGGATACGTTCGCTTATTGCGCGCGCGAGGTTCGTAACTGGAACACAATATCGATTAGCGGTTACCACATTCGCGAGGCTGGTTCCACGGCCGTGCAGGAAGTTGCATTCACCCTCGCGGACGGGATCACCTATGTCGAAGCAGCCATCAGCGCCGGTCTCGACGTGGATGAGTTTGCTCCGCGCATTTCGTTCTTCTTCAACGCGCATAACAATCTCCTGGAGGAGGTAGCGAAGTATCGTGCGGCGCGGCGGTTGTGGGCGCGCATCATGCGCGATCGTTTCAAGGCGCGTGATCCGCGTTCGCGCATGCTGCGTTTTCACACGCAAACGGCGGGTTCGTCTCTGACCGCCCAACAGCCCGAAGTCAACGTGGTCCGTACCACGATTCAAGCGCTGGCTGCGGTTTTGGGTGGGACCCAGTCGCTACATACGAATGCGATGGACGAGGCGTTGGCGTTGCCGACCGAAGAGTCTGCGCGTCTGGCCCTTCGTACTCAACAGGTGATCGCACATGAATCGGGAGTGGCTGACACGGCCGACCCACTTGCCGGTTCCTATGCCATCGAGCAACTTACCAGGGAGATCGAGGACCAGGCTTCCCACTACATCGGACGAATCGATGCGATGGGCGGCATGTTGCGGGCCATTGAGACCGGTTATGTGCAGCGCGAGATCCAGGAGTCAGCCTACCGTTACCAGCGTGCGATTGAAGCGCAGGAATCAATCGTAGTTGGTGTTAATCGTTTTCAGAGCGACGCGTCGTCAAATGTTCAAACGCTGCGCATCGATCCGGCGATTGAGCAATCGCAAGTTGAACGCGTGCGTGCTATCCGCCAAAAACGCGATACCGCTAAAGCTGAGGCTGCGCTGGCTCGACTTGAAGAGGCGGCTGGCGGCACAGAGAATCTGTTGCCTCGAATACTGGAGGCTGTTGAGGCTTATGTAACTGTTGGCGAGATCAGTAATCGCTTGCGTAAAGTTTGGGGTGAATACCGCGAAGCGCTGACGGTGTAGTCGGGAGAAGTTTTCATTAACACCGGGCTTTAGCCCGGTGCCCAAACGGGCTAATGAATAGGAAACGGTTTCAACCGTTTCCAAGTCGCAAACCGTTAAAACGGTTTATGGAAATGAGCCAGTTGATCACCGGCTGAAGCCCGGTGTTAATAAAACTATGAACAGACGAGAATTCAACATAGCCTTAGGCGGTGCGGGCCTGAGTCTCGCGACGTATGCGTGGCCAAGGGTGTCTGCGAAGTCAGATGGACCCAGCGTGGCGGTCACCATGGACGACTTCCACTGGAACAGCTCGTTGAAGTTGACACCGCAGGAGCGCAACCGAGCCATCCTCAATGCTTTGAAGTCGCACGGTAACCTGAAGGCTGCTCTCTTTGTCGCCGGTAAGAATGCTGACAACGAGACAGGCAAGGCCTTGTTGCGCGAGTGGGACCGCGCCGGCCACATGATAGGAAATCATTCTTATTCTCATTCGGAGCTGAACAGCGCCAAGGTTACCGCCAGCGCTTTTACCGCCGACATCCAAAGAAGCGAAGAGGTCCTCAAAGATTTCCCGCGATTCAAAAAGAGTTTTCGGTTTCCATTTCTAAAGGAAGGGGAGAGCGCCGCGGAAAGGGATGAAGTTCGTGCGTTTCTCAAACAGCATGGATACAGAAACGGTCATGTCACAATCGATGCTTCCGACTGGGCCGTCGATGGTCGTTTAACCAAGCGACTGAAGAAGGAGCCCGCCGCTGACCTGCGCCCTTACCGCGACTTCTATCTCGATCACATGTGGGAGCGCTCGGTCTTTTATGACGACCTGTCGCGAAAAGTTTTAGGTCGCAGTGTGAAACACACCATGCTGGTGCACTTTAATCTTTTGAACGCCCTGTTCCTTGGTGATCTACTCGACATGTTCAAGAGGAAAGGTTGGAAACTGATTGATGCCGTTGATGCGTTCAAAGATCCCGTGTTTTCCAGTGAGCCTATGAACGTGCCTGCCGGTGAGAGCGTCATTTGGGCACTGGCAAAACAGAGCGGCCGGTTCGATTCGTTGCTGCGTTATCCCGGCGAAGATGCCGGGTATGAGAGTGCCAAAATGGACAAGATGGGGTTGTAGGTTGAATTCGTGTGTTTCATGGACGCTTTTTCCCCTCCCTTTGGGAGGGGTTAGGGGAGGGTTTGACGTCCAATCGTTTTTTGATCTTGAAAGGAAGCGTCAAGGATAGCCTTCACCATCGGGCAGTTCGATTGCAGCTTCTTTGAATGACAGGGCGAGCTTTGGAGGAGCTTTGCTTGACGCCTCCTTCAAAACAAAAGAGCGGAGGCCTTCGTAAGCCCTCCCCTGCCCCTCCCAAAGGGAGGGGAAAGCGATCAACGAAATAACACTAAACACCCGAAACACTGGCGGAGTTCCTTAACATGACTCACCTGCTCGAAGTCAACAACCTAAGGACACAGTTTCCCACGCGCAACGGACTGGTGCGTGCGGTTGATGGTGTCAGTTTTCATATTGACCCGGGTGAAGTGCTGGGGGTCGTCGGCGAGTCGGGTTGCGGTAAGTCAATTACGGCGCTTTCGATCATGCGACTGATTGCACCGCCGGGCAAGATCGTTAGTGGAGAAATCATCTTTGACGGCAAAGACCTCTTAAAGTTTTCGGACGCGGAGATGCGTCGCATTCGCGGTGACGATATCGCGATGATCTTCCAGGATCCGATGACCTCGCTGAATCCCGTGTTCACGGTGGGCGAACAGATCGCTGAAGCGCTGCGACTGCACCGAAAGCTTTCGCGCAACGCGGCGCGTGACGCAGCAATCGCGGCAATGCGCGAAGTAGCGATTCCCGATCCCGCACGGCGAATTAACGATTATCCCCATCAACTTTCAGGCGGCATGCGCCAACGCGTCATGATTGCGATGGCGTTAGCCTGTGATCCGAAGTTGTTAATTGCGGATGAGCCGACAACGGCGCTCGATGTAACCATTCAGGCGCAGATCCTCGAGCTTATGGAGGAGTTGCAAAGAAAACGCGGTTTATCGGTGCTATTAATCACGCACGATCTGGGCGTCGTCGCCGAAGTGGCGGATCGGGTGGCGGTGATGTACACCGGCCGCATTGTTGAAGAGTCTACGGTCGAAGAATTGTTTAAGCGGCCGAAGCATCCGTACACGGAAGGCCTGCTTCGCTCAGTGCCGAAGCTCACCGCCGCTGACGTAGTGAAGAAGGAAAGACTGGAAACGATCGAAGGCGTGGTACCCAGTCCAACCAATTTGCCGCCTGGTTGTCACTTCGCGCCGCGTTGTCCTTATCGCATGCCGCGTTGTACGGAGGAAGAAATACCCCTGTATCAACTCGAAAGTGGTGCGCAGGTGAGATGCGTACTCTTTGATCTGGCTGCCGCCGTTACCGCCGATCACAAGACAGCACAATCCGCAGATTCCGCAGATTAGGAGATACAAAGGGCGAAGGGCGGATAAAGACGATCCACGAAATACACGAAATACACGAAGCACACGAAACTGATGAGTTCTGAAATCTGCGTAATCTGTGTAATCTGCGGATAAAGTATGGAGCCACTCGTAAAGGTACGCGGTCTAGTGAAGCACTTTCCTGTTGAGGGAAGTGATGATGTGGTGCGCGCGGTCGACGGGGTTTCATTTGATATTTTTCCCGGTGAGACGCTTGGACTAGTGGGTGAGTCAGGCTGCGGAAAATCAACTGTGGGCCGTTGCCTGCTGCGCCTCATCGAACCCACCTCTGGAAAGATCGACTTTGATGGACGCGATGTTCTCTCGTTGGGCAAGACCGAAATGCGCGACCTCCGCAGACAGATGCAGATTGTGTTTCAGGATCCGTACGCGTCACTGAATCCGCGCATGAAGGTAGGCGCTATCGTTGGAGAGCCGTTAGTCATTCACAAAATTGGAACACGCGCTGAACGTCAGGAACGTGTTGCTGAGTTGCTCAAAAAGGTGGGATTGGACCCTGATTATAGTAAACGTTATGCCCACGAATTTTCGGGAGGACAACGACAGCGGATTGGTGTCGCCCGCACACTAGCTCTCAATCCGAAACTGATCGTGGCCGATGAACCAGTATCCGCGCTCGATGTTTCAGTACAAGCGCAGGTCGTAAACCTGCTTCAGGAATTACAGCAGGAATTCCGGCTGGCTTATCTGTTCATCTCGCACGGCCTGGCAGTGGTGGAACACATTTCCACGCGCGTCGCTGTTATGTATCTTGGACGCATTGTCGAAGTGGCCACCGCAATCGATCTTTATGCCAACCCTTTGCACCCTTACACGCAGGCCCTGCTCTCCGCGATTCCAGTTCCTGATCCACAGCAAAAGCGCGACCGGATTGTTTTGCAGGGAGATGTGCCGACGCCAATCAATCCACCTTCAGGCTGCCGCTTTCGTACGCGTTGTCCCATCGCCATCGAAGAGTGTGCACGTATAGATCCTGAGTTGCGGGAAGTCGCTCCTGGTCACACTGCCGCTTGCATCCGCGTGCCCGGTTGGGAAAGTGCACCGCCGGCGGAACATATTCCGGAAGCCGTGACCACTGCGTCTAAAGGTAGCGGCCATGTTACGTCTGCAGAGTGAAACATCTACTGCGCAGCACGCGTATCAGTCCATCAAAGAAACGGGTTAACACCCTGTCACCGGACGGAAGCTGTCTCCCCGTCCTCTTATTAACAGGAGGATTAAAATGAGCGACCCCAACGCAGACTTCCAGGCGCCACCCCCGCCTCCCACGCAACCAGCCGCACCGAAACGTGAACGCCCTACATGGCTTCGAATACCTGCGATCGTTTTGTTCGTGCTTGGGGTGTTGCTGGTGATAATTGCGGCCATCAAAATTGTGCCGATGTCGATGGGCGCCGGCGGGGCCTTCTGTTTCTTCGGCGTGTTGTTGTTTGCACTCAGTTTTGTGCCGCTGCCCGACGTGACGTCCGGCGCTGAATCACCGATGGGTGTAGGCCAGATGTTAGGTTCAATTTTCTATGAACCTTCGCGCGTGTTTCGTAACTTGCGATTTCATCCCAGGTGGCTGGCGCCGTTCCTGATCATTTCAGTTTTGACTGCAGTCTACACGGCTGCATTCGTGCAGCGAGCGACGCCGGAACGAATCGTGAATCACACGATGGACAAGGTGGTCGAAGCAGGCTTCGCACCTGCTGAGGCCATCGAACGTCAGCGCCAGGATGAAATTACAAAAGCCAAAAACCCGGTCAACCGGGTCGTCAGTGGGTTCCAACAGTTTGTCGGTGTGTTTGCGTTGACGTGTTTCGTGGCCGCGCTTTATCTGCTGGTGGTGACGATCTTTGGTGGTCGCATAAACTTCTGGCAATCGCTGGCAGTAGTGTTCTGGGCCAGTCTGCCCGTAGTGATCATTAATAAACTGCTCAGTCTGATCATTCTGTTTGTGAAGGCACCGGAGGATCTACATCCGATTCTGGGGCAGGAGACTCTGGTCCAGGACAATTTGGGCATCCTGTTTTCTCCCGCGTCGAATCCGGTGCTGTTTGTGATCGCGAGCGCTATTGGCGCGCTTTCACTTTACGGTCTGTGGTTGCGGGCAAAGGGACTGCAAAACGGTGGCACGAAGGTGAGTAGCTCGGCCGCGTGGGGAGCGGCGCTCACTGTTTGGTTCCTCGGTGTGCTTATTGGAGTCGTTTTCGCAGCTCTGTTCCCAGGATTCATTTCTTAGTGGCTGATTCGTGTTGGTCGTGTAATTCGTGGATCGTTTTTTCATTCAGAAGAAAACGATCCACGAAACACACGAAACACACGAAATAAGACGAATGTAATCAGAAACGATTTCTGAACAGGATTCACACGATTCACAGGATGATTTCACGGACTGTATGGGTTTTGAAACTGTAAATCCTGTTAATCATTTCGCAACTTCTGCAGCTACTCGTATCGAAGCGATTCGATCGGATCCAGCCGGGCCGCTTTCCATGCGGGCCAGATTCCAAATATCAAACCAATCCCCACACTGGCGACGAAACCGCCGATGGGCGCCCACAGAGGAACGTAGGAAGGCAAAACTAACCGCAGCAGGAACGTAAGCAACCATCCGATGGTCAGCCCCACTAACCCGCCAAAGCCGGTGAGGGTTGCTGCCTCGATTAAAAACTGCCAGAGGATGTCGCTGCGCCGTGCACCAATCGCCTTGCGAACTCCAATCTCGCGAGTTCGCTCCGTCACTGAAACCAGCATGATGTTCATCACACCAATTCCGCCCACCATTAAACCGACGGATGAGATGACCACCATTGCGATCGCCACGCCGCTGAGAATCGAGCGAAAGTTGCTGAGAAATAGTTCAGCCGTTTGCAGACCAAAATTATTAGACTTTCCAAACGGAACTTGCCGCCGCACACGAAGCAAGTCTGTAATCTGGTCCTGCGCTTCATCCATCATCCCCGCGCGCGCGACAGCAAGAATATAAACATCGTCAGCAGTCGGCTTAAGTTTGCGGGCCACGTTGAAGGGCATGTAGATGACCGCATTCTGATCGTCTCCACCGCCACCCAGCAAAAACTGCTCGCGTTTCTCCAGCACGCCGGCGACCCTGAAATCATTTCCGCCGATGCTCAGTGTTTGACCGACCGCCGACCCGACCGGGAAAAAGTCCTCGGCGATCGCCGAACCCACTACGCATACTTCTTCATTGTTGTCATTTTCAAACTGAGTGAAGAAGCGCCCTTCTTTGATTATTTGTGTTCCGGCGCGTTCGAAATCCGGAAGGGTGCCCTGGAGCGCGACGTTCGCAGAAGTCTTACCGGGACTACTAACCATTAACTTCTGGCCAAAAAAATTGTTGGTGATGTCGAGGAAGGGAACCGACAACTCAACAGCGGGAAGTTGTTGCAATGCGACTGCGTCGTCATAAGTGAGATCTTTGCGCATTCGTTCTTCACGCGAAAGCCTACCTATGTGGATTCCGGGATTAAACTTGGTGATAAAGATCGAATTCGTGCCGTAAGACTCGAGTTCTTGTTTTACTGCCGTATCCACGCCGCTGATGATTGAAGATATCAACATCACGGTGATCACGCCGATCATCACGCCGACAACGGTGAGGAATGAGCGCAGTTTATTAGCGCGCAAGGTGGACAAAGCCATCTTCAGGTTTTCCAGAATGTCGCTGCGGATTAATTTCATGTGTTGCTCAATCAGACCTCAATGCCTCAATTGGATCCAAACGCGCGGCCTTCCACGCCGGAAAAACGCCGGCCAGAATTCCAATTGTTCCCGAGACGCAGATCGTAATTATAACTGCCCCCACCGACAGATAAGTGGGAAAGAAGAAAGAAGTCATAATCGTCCCGATTAGCCAGGCCAGGATTACCCCGATGGCCCCACCGATCGCAGCCAGGGTAAGTGCCTCGACCAGGAACTGTTTAAGAATATCTGTCTTGCGCGCGCCCAAAGACTTGCGTACGCCAATCTCCTTAGTTCGCTCAGTCACGGACACCAGCATGATGTTCATGATTACGATGGCGCCGACGAGTAGTGCAATCGCCGGAACTGCAATGGCCACCAGGTAGGTCGGGCCTAACAGGCGATCGCGAAAACCGGTAATTGCGTCAGGCGTGACAATACCAAAGTTGTCTTTCTCTTCCGGCCGTAGCTTCCGTCGCGTGCGCAAAAGGAAACGGGCCTCTTCCACCGCATCACTAAACGAATCATCAGTGCGCGAAGTGGCCACGAAGTAAAGCAAGCGGTTACGTGTGAATCCTCCGAAGTTGTTGCCATACGTTTTGAGCGGCAAAGTGATGAAATTATCCTGAGGGATGCCGAAAACTGTACCCTTGGCTGTCGCCACTCCAATCACGCGATACGGCAAACCCGCAACATTGATCTCCTGGTTCAACGACGTTTCGGGCCCCGCCGGAAAGAGTGCCGTGGCTACGTCCATCCCGACGTAGGCGACCCGCATGGCGCCATCGTTTTCCGGTTGAGTGAAGTAACGGCCATGCTCGGGCTCGACGTTCTCGATTTCACTGACAATGGGCATGGCTCCATCAACCGGCACGTCCTCAACCAATTTAGCTTCACGTTTTACCATCGACCGCTGCGGGCGCGCCTTCGCTCCAATCTTTTCGATCAAGCTGGCGCGTGCCTGCAGGTACTCGAGATCGTCAAGCGTAAGCTCTTTGTTTCTGCGCTGGGCTGCCGCAATTGAATCGAGGTCTTTAAAGTCTTCGAAGTTGAAACGCTGCACGGTGAACGACTTCGAACCGATCCCCGCGATTTTTTCGTCGATGTATTTATTGAAACCTTGAATGAGCGAGACGACCACCACAAAAGCGGTGACGCCAATAATCATTCCGATCAGGGTCAGCGTAGATCGAAGCTTGTGAGCCCAAATTGCGGCTATCGCTAGTTTTAAGGTCTCGATTAATTTCACTGTTAGCTAGTTAATACGGGCACCGAGACCTAAGGTTGCACCCAGACCGGCTGCTTTAGCAAATCCGTTCAATTGCAGAGCTTGAAGGCGCGTTACTCCCATCTCAACGCCTCGATGGGATCAAGGCGCGCCGCTTTCCAGGCAGGCCATAATCCAAACACTATTCCCACAGCCGCAGAAATACCCACACCGACGCCGATGGCCCATAACGGGACGTGTGCCGGTAAGGGAGAGTATTTATTTATTATGACGGCCAAAAGTTCGCCAATAGCCAGGCCTGCAAGTCCGCCGATCGCAGTCAGGACTACGGCTTCAATTAGAAACTGCGAAAGGATATTGGCGCGCGTGGCCCCCACCGCTTTCCGGACCCCAATCTCTTTCGTCCGTTCGGTGACAGAAACCAACATGATATTCATCACACCTATGCCGCCAATCATTAATGCCACGAAGGATATCGCAGTCAGCACTAACGCAGTGGCACCCGTCAGTTGGTTATAGATGTCCAACAAGGAATCCTGTGAAGACATTCCAAAGTTGTTCGGAGCATTCAAAGGAACACGACGGCGGCGGCGCAAGATGTCCGTCATTTCATCCATCGCTGATTTAACAACGGCTCGGGAATGCGGTCGCACTACTATAAAAAAGACGGTCTCAGGGAAGGGCCGGTCCGGATAGTATTTTTCGAAAGTAGTGATGGGTATGAACAAAGAATTGTCGCGCGACTGGCCAAAGAAATTTCCCAGTGGCTCCATGACACCAATCACATGGTAGGGATTGCCGGCGATTCTTATGTCCTTCTCGAGCGGATCCTCGTATGGGAAGAGTGCGCGGGCAACATCGACTCCAATAATTACGACGTTATCGCGGTTGTCCATGTCCAGGTCTTTGATAAACCGGCCGCGAGCTACATATTGCGTATGAACAAACTCGTAATATGGCGTCACCCCAAACAAAATTGGTGTATCGGTCTGCTTATCCTGAAACCGAGCGGTTACCGCGATCATTCTCTTGACCGGCGACGCACCGGCAACCGAAGGCGCTTCCGTGCGTAAAGCCTCCGCGTCTTCCACTGTCAGATCTTTCCGATGAATTTCATCGGGGCCGGGAGGACGTCCAAACCCTGGATCAAACTTCGAAATAAAAATAGTGTTTGAACCGAGGCTCTCAACCTGTTCGGCAAACGCTTTGTTCAGACCCTGAATGATCGACACCATGAAGATGACAGTAATGACGCCGACGCTAACGCCTAAAATCGTGAGCGCCGAACGCAGCTTGTTGGCCCGCAAGGTATCAAAGGCCATCAGCGCAGATTCTTTTACGTCATCAAGTCTCATCAGGTGGTAAATGGTGAATGGCAAATAGTAAGAGCAGGCCACCCACGTCAATTTCTCGCTCTCATTAACACCGGGCTTCAGCCCCGTGCGAGCTACCCATAGGGATAGAAACCGTTTAAACGGTTTCCTATCTCAGGATTATCAGATCACCGGGCTGAAGCCCGGTGCTAATGAAAAGTGTTCACCCCCGAACTCTCTCTTACTCAGCTCGCAATGCTTCGATCGGATCGAGCCGTGCCGCACGCCAGGCGGGCCATAGTCCGCTGATGATACCGACTACGGACGAAACGCCCACCCCCAGTACCGCCGAACCCACATTCATCAGCAGCGGAAATCCAATCAACGCTGCGATCACGTAAGCGAGACCGAAACCGGTTAAGACGCCGAAAGCGCCGCCTATCGCCGCTACCGTAACAGCCTCTATCAGGAATTGAGTCAGGATGTCTTTTCGGCGAGCGCCAATGGCTTTGCGAATCCCGATCTCTTTTGTTCTTTCGGTAACCGAAACCAGCATGATGTTCATCACTACAATTCCACCAACGACGAGGGAGATGGCAGCAACACCGATAGTCACCAGATAGATGTTGGAGGTCGCCTTACCGTAGAGATCAAGAAAGACGTCCTGAGTCTCGATTGAAAAGCCCTCATCTTCGTTACTGTCAAATGTTCGACCGCGGCGGTTACGCATGATTGTGCGAACCTGATCCTCCGCGACTTCGAGTTGCTCAGCCGAAGGCACCTGCACGAAAACCACGATGGAATCGCGCGCGCCGTAGAGCTTCTGGTAGGTGGAGTACGGAACGTAAGCAACGCTATCCCGTGAGGCGCCAAAGATTGAACCCAGCGGATCAAGCACGCCAATGATCTGAAACGGCCGGCCAGCGATCCTTATTTCCTGGCCCAAAACACGATCTGACGAGGCGCCACCGAAAAGATTGGTGACCACATCGGCGCCAACCACGCAGATCTCTTTTCCCGAAGCCCCCTCCGTCTCAGTCCAAATGCGCCCCGCTTCGATCGATCGACCATCAATGTCAAACATCGTGGTGGGGGTTACGCCACGAATACCCAGGTTTTCAAACTTCTGATTGCCTTGCTTGGCTGTGTCGCGAGAAGTGGCAGCAACCCCCACGCGGGTACAGGTCGAACAAAGTCGCGCGATCGCATCGGCGTCTTCATGGGTGACGTCTTTTCGTTTGCTGAACTTAATGAAATCTTCACGCGAAGTGATGATCTGCGGCCGCTTGGAAACGGTAAACACCGTCGAGCCTTGCGAAGAGAAAGTCGTGGCAACCTTGTTATCCAGTCCCTGGATGATCGTAACGACTGCGATAACCGCAGCCACGCCGACCACGATTCCTACGAGGGTAAGTGCCGTTCTTAACTTGTTTGCTCTGAGGCTCCCAAGAGCGACAAGGAACGATTCCCAAAGCGCAGCGAGGCGAAGAAAGGAAAGTATTTTTTTGAACAGAGATACTTGAGGCTGGTTAGGCAGAAGTCGTCCCAAGGAGTCTTCACCGGCAGAATCATTTCCTGCCTGAACCCTGGTCTGTGACATATGAAAAGGCCTGCTGAAGAAAACGGCAAATCGCAACCAACGCCCGCGGCCTTGCTATCTTATTTTCTCGTCTTTTTCGATTAGCCCGTCGCGAATGGAGATGATGCGGTGTGCGCGCGCTGCGATGTCGTGCTCGTGCGTGACAACAATAATGGTGTTGCCTTCGCCGTGCAGCCGCTCGAAGAGATCCATAATTTCCATGCTGGTCGCCGTATCAAGCGCGCCCGTGGGTTCGTCAGCAAGCAGAATAGAAGGATGGTTAACCAGTGCACGCGCAATTGCCACGCGCTGGCGTTGCCCGCCGGACAACTCATTTGGCCGGTGCATTATGCGGTCAGACAGATCAACAGCTCTCAACGCTTCCTTTGCCATTTCATGCCGCTGAGACGATCCGATCCCCCCGTAAATCAGTGGCAATTCAACATTGTGAAGCGCTGTCGCGCGCGCCAGGAGATTGAAGGTCTGAAACACAAACCCGACTTCCTGGTTGCGAATCCGCGCCAACTCGTCGTCGTCCATTTCGGAAACGTTCTTACCGTTCAGCCAGTACTCACCTTTGGTCGGCGTGTCGAGACATCCAATCAGGTTCATCAACGTTGACTTGCCGGAACCTGATGGACCAATGATGGCAATGTACTCACCTTTCATCACGTCAAACGAGACGCCGTGCAGCGCGTGTACTTGCTCCGCGCCCATCTGGTACGTCTTCCAGAGGTCACGCATCGAGATCAACGAATTGACATCATGCGGTGTGACCGGTTCCGGTTGAATGACTGACTCTTCCGGGGATACTAAAGTCGCGTCGCTCATCAACTGCCCTCGTTTGCGTTTGCGTTTCCGCCCGGTGGTTTCGTTTGCCGTTTCACGCTCGTGCCATCTTTCAATGTCTTAAGCACACGGCTCGGTCCCCTCACGATTTCCTGTCCGGACTGAACGCCGCTGGTAATTTCGATGTCAGCTTCCCCGGTTATGCCGGTGGTAACTTCGATGAATCTGACTTTGTTGCCTTCGATCAGGTAGACGCCCTTCAGGCTCTTCGGCCTGTTTTCAGCGCCGGCGACTGGCGTGCCGCCTGCGGGTGTCGCACCGGGTGACGGCGCGGGAGCTGCTTTTTCGACAATCGCTTCAAGTGGAACCGCGATTACGTTGGTCTTCGTCTTAGTTGTAATGGTGGCAGTCGCGCTCATGCCAGGACGTAGACCACTACGCACTTCGTCCGGCAAGTCGCGTAGTTCGACAGTAACCTTAAATTCTTTGGCTTCCTGCACGTTCACGCGATTGGATAATCCGCCCTGAACGTCCGACTTGGAAACAGCCAGCGGATTTTTTTGAGTTACCACTGCAGTGATTTCCTTGTCGCCCAGTGCATCAACCTTCACCTTCGCCTGCTGGCCCACTTCGACGTTGGAAATTTCGGTCTCATCGACGTTCACTTCCACGTTGATAGTAGACATGTCGGCGATAGTCATCAGAGGAGTACTCGACAACTGTGAAACCGCGTATTCGCCCACACGCGTGGGAATGTCGGCTACCACGCCGTTCAGCGGAGACAGTTGGGTCGCTTTCGAACGCTGGCTGGTTTGCCCGCGCAGCAACGCCTGTTGCTGGCTGGCACGCATTTCCGATGACCTGATTCCAGTTTGAGCTTCTTTGATTGCGATCTTTTGCTGATTCGCTCGCTCCATTGCTTCTCTGACGGCAATGCGCTGCGATTCAAGATTCGCCTTTGCTGTTTGCAAGGCCAGCTTTGCCTGGTCAAACCGATCGCGTGCGGCATCGTATTCGGCTCGCGACGCAACACCGGCCTCGATCAGGTCGCTGTTTCTTTTCAGCTCGCGCTGGGCAGTGTTTAGGTCTACCTGGGCACGATCGACAGCAGTTTGCAGTGCGACGAGTTGTTGACGGGCCGAAGCCACGGAAGATTCCGCCACAACCAACCCTTGCTGAGCGGAGGATACGGCAGTACGCGCATTCTGCACGTCGTTGATTGCCGCCTGGGCCATGGCCCATTGTGCTTCCTGACTCGATTGGAGCTGGGTAGGATCAACGCGCACGAGCGGCGTACCCTGAGTTACCTGATCGCCGGGGTTGACGTAGATCTCTTCGATACGCCCCGGCACTTCGCTGGTGAGCTTAATGTAACGAATAGGTCTGACTTCGCCGGAGGCGGTCACTGTTTGCCGGAGTTCTGGTTTGACCTCCAGCTTGACCGTGGTTACTTCAGGTTCTTCTTTGCGGCTGGCGAAAACACTGATGATAACGATCAGCGCTAACGCTGCCACGGCCGATACTCCAATTATGATCTTCTTCTTCCGGGTTAAAGCCATCACTTCTTCCTTCGTTCAGGGGATTTTTGCCAACAAGCCACGGAACACGACCATTTTGCACAAAAAGGCGAGCAAGTCGATGTCCTCGCGATTCGCTTAACTCTTACGCCAAAAACCCAACAACAGTTTCATTTATGAGTCGATCCGTCGGGGTAAAAAGACGCGGTAAGGAGATTCCAAGAATCTGACGTTAGATGCGCCAACGCGCGAAACAGAAGCCTTGTAAAAGACGCTCTGCGTTGGCGACTCCGCCCAAAATCCGGCAGTCGAACAACAAGATTCTGGCTCTAGTTCGTGCTTCGTGGGGCGACAAAGACAGAACCGCGAGCGGTACCGACCGGATGCTACACTCAACCCTCTCGGTTCCAACAGAGAAATTCTTCACGTTCAGAGCTATTATCCGCTCGCAACCGCTCGCGGTTCTCTATTTGTCGCCCCACGACGATTCACACTAACCTCGTGGCTTTACCAAGCCTGCGTTGGCGACTCCAAAGCTTTCGCGTTAGAATTACTCGCCGTTCTTTACTCAGTTCCAGCGTGCAACTTGAGAATTTAACGCGGATAGGGTGCGCGCCGCAAACCCCCCGAAAATCATGATTACGTGTGAACGATGTAAAACTGAAAATCTGGACGGAGCCCAGTATTGCGATGAATGTGGCGCACCACTTAGGCCGAACTCGCGACCGCGCGTTGCCGGTGGAAAAATGATTCGAGTGGATGGGGATGGACAGAATGGTTCGCATTCCCCTTTGGCCGCTCCCCAGCCTGAACTGGCTTCCGGCAAGGCGGCTGCAAACGTAAATCTTTCCCCAATTAGTGCGAACCAAAGGGCGCACGCAAAATTGGTTATTGAACGGGGCAAATCTGTCGGCAAGGTCTTCATGCTCAGCTCAGCCGATTCTCAAATCGGACGCTGGGACGCGGATGGCGGAATCTTCCCCGACGTTGATTTGGATTCTGACGATCCTGAGGCGAAGGTATCGCGACGGCATGCGCGGATCACCATGAACGAGGGTAACTACTATTTGGAGGACCTGGGTTCCACGAACGGAACATTTGTTAATCGAGGTAAGAGATTGCCCCCGGGAACACGTCAGCAGCTAAACGACGGGGATGAAATAATCGTGGGAAAAACCTTTCTTCGTTTCCAACTGGTTAAGTAGCCTCGGTTGGGACGTTTCAGTTGAGCGACATCTAACGAGTAATGAGTACTTGTCTTGAATGTGGTACCACGACGGTGCCGGGCGAACCATTCTGCAGCAACTGCGGAACGCAACACCCGTCCGTGCCTCTTCAAGCCGCCGAACCTCAAGCTGCTGCGGCAGCGGCCGGGATTGACGAAACGGCCGATAAATCTGATGCGGATAAGCAGGCCGCCGCGGTAGCGCCTGCCCCTGATGAGGTCGAGGATAAGTCTGAGGCTCGGTCCAGGACCGCGGAAGAATTCTCCGCCGAGTTCAAACACACTCACAAAGGAACCACCGGCGGGCGTCAACCCACCATCAAACAACTTGACCCCGGAAGTGTATTAACTGGTCGCTATGAAATCGTGCGCCGCATCGGCGGAGGTGGGATGGGCGCCGTCTACCTGGCCAAGGATCGCAATCTGGGTGATGCGCCGCGCGCGGTGAAGGAGATGGTTGAAGCCCATCTCGATCCTGCAATGCATGAAAAGGCGATTGGTGACTTCAAACGCGAATCGCTTTTGCTGACAGCGCTGGAACACCCTTCCATTCCCACCATCTACGACTACTTCTACGACGAACCACTTGGGCGTTTCTATCTGGTAATGAGGTTTATTTCGGGCGGCGACCTGGCGGCCCGACTCCGCAATGCTCCCGGCGGCCGTATCGATGAAAAGACAGTTGCAGACTGGGGAATGCAGGCGGCGGATGTTCTTCATTATCTTCACAACCGGCCCAAGCCAATCATCTATCGGGACCTGAAACCGGCGAACCTGATGATTGACGGTAACACCGGGCGAATAATGCTGATTGACTTTGGCATCGCGCGCTGGGTGAAACAGGAGGAGAAGGGCGTCACTGCGGTGGGCACCATGGGCTACGCTCCGCCCGAGTTATTCGGCGGACGCGTTGAACCCCGTTCAGATGTTTACAGTTTAGGCGCCACCATGTTTCACCTGTTGACCGGTTCTGATCCGCAGGACAATCCACTGCTGATTTTTGATTTCGCGAAGAACCCGCGGCCTCGCCAGATTGCGCCTTCGATCTCAACTGAGATGGAACAGATCCTGATGCGTTCGGTGGAGTACAAGCCGGAGGACCGGTTTGTTACTGCCGGAGCGATGCGCGATGCGCTCGCGGCTCACATCGAGAAGTTGATGTCAGGACAGGTGAATTATGGCGTTCCTTCCGGCCAGGTCGGCGGGGAAACGGTGCAGGTGCATACCGTTTTCTGCGGCTTTTGCGGTGGAAGAATTGCGGCAGACGATATTTTCTGCGCACACTGCGGCGCTCGTCAGCCGCTGGCGGGGGTTGGCTCGAGTGCGACATTGCGAGCGGCTCGCCCGACTGCAAAATTAGTGGTAGCCGGCACGACCGAGCTGGACGCGTCGTTTGTGTTGCAGAAGGACAACAACTTGTTGGGCCGCACTGATCCGCATTCGAATGTTTTTCCTGAAGTCGACTTATCGCGATTCGATCCGGAAACAAAAGTTTCACGACGGCATGCGCGCATCTGGCGCGAAGGTGAAACGTTCCTGGTCGAGGACCTGGGTTCAGTGAACGGAACCGTCGTCAACGACTCGATCCGGTTGGCGCCCCGCCGTCCGAGAGTGCTTGATAGCGGAGACAAGTTGCGTCTGGGCGAAACTACGCTGCATTTTCTTTTAGGATGACGAAACAGTAGTCAGTAGCCAGTAGTCGGTAGCCAGTAGACGTAGATCGTTGGAGGATTTCTTTAACCTACTTAGTACCACACTATTATTCTACTTGCGTGACAGATCATCCCTTGTGAAAACATTTGAATACACTCCAAACGCTAGCCATGAAATACAGATTGCGGAATACTGACTACTGACTACTTTTTCATGTCCACGGCACCCATACCCGCACAACTGAAGTCGCGCGCACCGCAACAAGCACTCGCCAGGCTCCGTGCTCCATTTGCACTTCGGTGTGGCGCAATTCTGGTTGATTACATTATTCTGGCTGCCATTCTCGCCTCCAGCACGCTGATTAGTCGTTTGCTCGGCGGAGGAGCGCGTACCGCAGGCACTTCTTCCGAAACGATGGGATTCTTCCTGGTGCTGGTATTGGCTGTGTTGAACCTTGGGGTGCTCGCAGGGTTGACCGGGTTGACGATCGGAAAGTGGGCCACGGGCTTAAGAGTTTGTCGCGCAGACGGTCGCGATATCGGAATGGCGCGGGCATTTCTGCGTCACTTTGTAGGTTATCCCGTGTCCTTTCTTCTTTTTGGTGTGGGTTTCCTGATGGCTGCTTTCACTCCCGGCAATCGTGCACTGCATGATTGGATTGCCGATACAGTGGTGGTGAGGGACGTTGGAATAAGAAGGTAAACAGAATGCGGATTGCGGATTTCAGATCGCGGATTTTGAGATTTCAGATCTCAGATTTGCGATGTGAGATGTGAGACGTTAGTCGTTAAAGCCTGTTCTGAGAACCGAGAGCGCTTGATAGAACTTGAGTCTACATTCGCACAAGACCAATCTGAAATCCGCAATCTGAAATCCGAAATCGAAAGATGCCTGAGCTCATAGTCAAATATCCCGACCGCGCGCCTGACCGGTTTCCGCTCGGCCGGCTCCGCATAACCCTCGGACGCTCAGCGCGTAACGATCTCTGCATTCCCGATCCATTTGCTTCTCGTGTGCACGCGGAGGTGCGCCGTGAAGGCGAAGAATACTTCCTGCAAGACCTGGGGTCAGCCAACGGCACGCTCTACAACGGCGGTACCGTCGAAGGCACCGTGCCGCTCACACCCGGTGGACGCATACAGATCGGTGAAACCGAGATCGTCTTCGATGATGGCTCCTATCATTCAAGCATGGGCGCCACCATGATCACCGACAATTCCTCCACTTCGTTACCCGAAGCCACCATCGCCTTAGCTTCCGGCGATCGCACTACGTCAGGCTTGTTGGAAGCGATTGAAGGCGCGCGCACCAAACCCGAACAAAGTGTGGCTGCCCGTGTGGCGCGGGAAGGCGATCTGCTGGCGCTGATCAGTAAGGTGGGAATCACGCTCCTTGCTTCATCCACGTTGAATGAAACACTGGAACAAATTGTGTCGCTGGTGTTTGAAGCCGTCCCTGCCGATCGTTGCTTGTTGATGATGCGCGACGGCGAGAATGAAGAAATGCGCGTCGCCGTGGCGAGGTTGCGCGACCGCGTCGGCGAAGTAGGCGAAATCCGCGTTAGCCGCAACGTGATGGATGAAGTGGTTATGCGCGGCAACTCCGTGCTGACGTCTGACGCTCAACACGATCCGCGTTTTGCCAGCGGCACCATGGTGCTCCAGGGCGTACGTTCCGTCCTCGCGGTGCCTCTCGGCGTTTCCGACAAAGTGTTTGGCATTATTTATGCCGATTCGCCAATTGCTGAGGGCCGGTTTACAGAGGACCATTTAAAATTGCTGACCACACTCGCGTCGGTGGCCGCAATCCGCGTGGAAAACGCCAAGCTTGTGGAGGCACGTTTTCAACAGGAACGGCTCGAGCGGGAACTGCAACTGGCCAGTGAAATTCAACAGCGTTTCCAACCTGCGGCGCCGCCTCAAGTCGCCGGTTATGAGTTACAGGGAATCAGTTTCCCGTGTTACGAGATCGGCGGCGACTACTACGATTTCATTCGACGCGCGGATGGGCGACTGGTGATTGCGCTGGGCGACGTATCTGGAAAGGGAACTGCCGCGGCTTTGCTAATGTCTTCGCTGCATGCAGCGATCCATGCGCAAACAGGTTCGCACGATACCCTGGTTGATACAGTCACCGCAGTTAACAAATACTTAGCTGAGAACATTCCACCGAATCGTTTTGTCACTTTGTTCTTCGCAGAGCTCGATCCCGAATCGGGTGCGTTGTCTTTCCTGAACGCCGGTCACAATCCGCCATTGATAGTGCACGCAGCTGGCACCGTGGAGCAGCTGTCATCGGGTGGATTGCCCCTGGGAATCAAGGGTGATGCAGAGTATCGCGAGGGCCGCACCCACCTGAAGCACGGCGATGTTTTGGTTATTTATTCTGACGGTGTTACGGAAGCAGCAAGTCCAAGTGGGGAAGAATTTGGACCAACGCGTCTGTATGAGGTCGTGTCGCGAAACGTGGACGCGTCCGCAGCGGGAATACGGGACCGCATTGAATCCGCCCTGACGAAATTCTCGCAAGGCACTCAGGCCGCAGACGACATTACGCTCGTGATCGTTAAGCGTCAGGCTGAAACGCGACGGCTATGAGATGTGAGAGAGATGCGAGATGTGAGATGTGAGATGCGAGATGTGAGATGTGAGATGCGAGATGCGAGATGTGAGACTAAAGGATCTGTGCCAAACCAAATCTTGCGTTCTGACATCTGAGATGTGAGATGTGAGATGTGAGATGTGAGATGCGAGATGTGAGACTAAAGGATCTTCGGTGCCGAATCTTGCGTTCTGACATCTGACATCTGACATCTGACATCTCACTTCACCGGCGCAATCCGCGACAAATTATCCTCTGCAAACACACTCCAGGACTTGTTTGGATTCTTCTGCTGCATCAGAAAATTCCACGTCTTGTCTTCCGGGTTCCAAGAGAAAGTATTAACAAAAGGATGCTCCGGATAGGCGAAGGCGAATTTTATGGTGTTACCGTTACGCGTCCCGTATCCGAGCGTTTGTGAAGACCTGCCACCAAAGACATCAAGCCAGTGGACGACGTAACGCTCCTGCATTGCGTCCCAGCCAATAAAAACGGTGGCTTCATATGCTGGTGGGTTTTCCACGTCGCGCATTTGAATTCTGAAAAACTGGTGGTTCAACACCCATTCGGCTTTAACCACGTTCTCCGTGATCCTGCTTTGCATTCTCCGAACTAGTTTCCACTCGCCAACGAGATTATCGAGTAAGTCGTCCTTGAAAACCTGAGGGCGCGGGCCCTGCGCAGTTGCCGGGGCACTCACAAACAGAAACCACAGCATCAAGATCACACACTTGAAACGCCTACTGCTCATGCTCGATTCCTCCGATTCCTGACAATTCGTGTATTTCGTGTAATTCGTGGATCGCGTTTAATCCAGCGACAAAAGCGACCCACGAATTACACGAAATACACGAAACAACACAAACACACGAATAATGACTATCTGTTCATTTCAAATCGCATAACCGGCCGCGAGGACGACCGCCGCGCGACTTCGGTGAAACCCGCAGCGGTGAATGCTGAAGGCACTCCCATGTAAACAAAAGGATCTGGAGTCTTCTCCATCGTGGGCGCAGTCGGATAACCCTCAACAATCTGCGCACCGCGCTTGCGGGCGAATTCCACGGCCGCCTCGATGAGTTTGACTGAAACGCGGCGTCGCCGGTAAGTCTTCTTTACAAATAAACAGGTGATGGACCATACGGGTCGATCGTCGACTGGTTTGAGAACGCGAGACCGGCTCAGACCTGAAAACACCTCGCGCGGCGCAATCGCGCACCAGCCAATCGGTTCTGAGCCGTTGTAAGCAATAAGACCCGGCTGCTGATCAGAAGTGACTAACTTCCTGAACGACGCTTTGTTCTTCAACCCCTTCGCCGCCGTCCACTCGCTGCGCGGGAGGCGCCAGTACATGCACCAACAACCGCCACATGCGCCGCGTTCACCAAACAACTCCTCGACGTCAGCCCAACGATCTGGTGTTGCCGCTTTAAACCTGAGTTTCAGATCTATGCGAGTCGATACCATGGGCCTATTTCTTCTTGTCCGACCACCGGCCGGATGGATCCTTCACATACTCTGTCATCGCGCGTAACCCGTTAAGCTGTGCATTAGTCAGGAGAAATTCCCGGTCTCCTGCCGTGATTGCGACTTTCTTTCCCCGTGTTACGCGATCGAATACGCTGTATGGAATCTGTACCAGCAGGAATTCCGAGTATCCGCCGTCTGGAGTCTTAGAAGTCGAAAACGAGTCTTTCTTCTCGTAGATAACCTCACCGTCGACCACAAACGCAATCGTCGTTTCACCTGGAAACATCGACATTTCTGAATACGAAGCAAAGTCAAAGCTTACGGTCCCTGGTGGTGGAGCGGAGAGTCTGACGCCGGTAACATCGCCTCCTACGGCAAAATGAGGTACGAGAAGGACCCCTCTCTTCAGATCACCTTCCAGTTGTAAGCCGGGAAGGGATATGTCCGTTTCGTTTTTGGGCGCGGAATAGGCGGCGCGTGGGACCACCACCTGATCGAGGGTTTCCGAAGGGTCGTTCACCTCAAAAGTTTGAATTCCTTTATTATCGAAACCGAAGAAATCAATTGATTCTGACCAGGTGACAAAAATGTAGTGCGTCTCCTGCCGCATAAAGCCCACCCAAATCTCCTCCAGCCCTCCAACCGCAGGATAGTGGTCCTTAACGTACAACGCGGTTTCCTGCGCACGCACTTGCCGAGCGTTCCAGGTGTCCGAATTCAAACGGGAGTTTACGAACGTAACACTCAACACCGTGTCGTTCATCAAATTAACCGTCAGCTCTTCACCATACTTTTTCAACAACTCGCTTCGCAGCTTGTTCAGCTCTCCGAACTGCGCGATCTGTTTGCCGCAGCCGGCAAGCATCAGGGCGGCAAGGGACAGCGCTGCGAGCCGATAACGATGTGAACGTGAGGGCACTTTTGTTATGGAATACTATTCGTTCGCTTTGCCCGGTAACAGGAAGTCGCTCTTCAGAGTTTGCGGACCGGCTTCGGTGCACAACGCGTACGAAGGTCCTTCATACATTGTGACGCCCGCATGCTGGCCTTTCGCATCGAGTATGTAAAAGTTGATTCCGAAGTTTGGATTTCCTCTACTGTTGAGCAGGCGCTTCTCGACGGTGTTTGCCTTGATACGTCGCAAAGCTTCGAGGCCTGCGTCTTTCGGGTGTTTGCCTCGCCGGAGCTCTTCCACGATTAGAAACGAGCACAGGTTATAGAGGTTCGCCTCACCGCGACCAGTCGAGCCTGCCGCACCGACGGCGCCATCGACATACAGACCTGCGCCGAGGATGGGCGAATCACCGACCCGGCCCGGTATCTTCCACGCCAGGCCGCTTGTTGTCGTGACACCACAAATCTCACGTTTTGAATTAATGCCGTTGCAGTTGATGGTGCCGTAATAGTGTTCGCGATTGATCAACCCCTCTTCCACCATTTTTAAGCCTTCGCGATAACCGGCCTCCGCGCGCGTTTTCGGATCAGGGTAATGGGAAGGATCGGTGCGGCGCTTCCATTCGAGCCAAAGTTTGCGCGAGTGTTCCGTATTCAGATCCTCTTCAATCTTAAATCCCATGTTGCGCGCAAACTCTTGAGCGCCTTTCCCGACCAGCAGATGGTGGTCAGTGTTATCCATCACGGCCTGCGCGACGTTCGACGGAGTACGAACACCTTCGAGAGAAGCCACGGCTCCGGCGCGTTTTCGTGGTCCATGCATGCACGACGCATCGAGCTGCACAACTCCATCCGCATTAGGTAAACCACCATAACCGACGCTGTCGTCGAGTGGATCCATCTCGCAGATGTTTACCCCGGCGATTAAAGCGTCGAGCACGTCCGCGCCCTGCGTCATCATGGTGAACGCCTTATGCACTGCCGTCAGGTTGCCACCGTGCTTGAAGCGGTTGCCGTTAGCCGAAGCGATTACTAGTGGCTTCACACTGGATTGATTCCAGATAGTAGGGAACCCCGCTACGGCGGATTTACCGGCGGCGAGCGTGATTCCAGCAACAGTAGTGTTACGAATAAAGTCGCGTCGTTTGATCTGTTTGGTCATTCTGGTCCTCTTGGGCTAGACGATGTTCAGAGTACAAACTTTAGTTTGCGAAGACTCGTTAGCATTCGACGTTAAGGATCCCACTTTTTTCCGTAATCAAGCACTGGGAACTTTTCCCAGATCTCCTTTACACGATCCCTACCAAGCTCTTCAAGGAAACGCGTCGCGCTTGACCACGGCCAGTCTTGCCAGCGCCGCACGTATCCATGATGTACGGGGTTGTTATGCACATAGTTCAGCGTAGCCCAAAAATGGCGATCTGATTTAATAGGTCTTTCGAAGCAGTTATACCAAACCTGCCGCCCCCGTTGATTATCCTCACCATTCCATTGGAAAGATGATCGCCCATGGAATAAGCCTATCTCTTTCACAAGTTGTTCTATCTGTTCAGTCCGAACAACGACATGATAGTGATTAGGTAATATGCACCAGGCGTAAATAGCCGTCGAAAATTTATTACAGATCTCAAGGAGGTCACCTTCACACTGTGTCATTCGCTGTGGCGTTGCACCGATAACAAGAGCATGATTGAAGCATGAAGCGGAGATAAGGTATCGCCTAAAGTTTTCTAAACCTAAGTGCGGAGGCGAATGCCACGGAAACTTTCTCCCCTTTCGCAGAGCGAGAGCTTCATTCCGTTGTCTTTCAGTTAGTTTTCTCCAGTTGTACACGCTGCAGGATTAAGACACTGTGCGTGATAACTCAAGGGGGAGTGGAATCTCCTGTAAAAATGCTCTCTGCCGAATTTCTTGCATTTGAAGTTATGTGTGGCGAGAGGCCGCAAGCTAAAGCTTGGACTCTGAACATTGTCTAGCCCAAACTATCTTTGATTCGTTCGGCGGTTTTGGGGCCAATACCGTCTACCATTTCGAGGCCGCCGCCCTCAACAAACTTTTTCAAGTCTTTCCGCGATGAAACCTTAAACTTCTGGTGAAGCATGGCGGCCGTCTTTGGTCCAATGCCTGGAATTTCCAGCAGGTCGAGTACGGACTCCGGCGTTTCAGCAGTGATTCGTTCCCATGCGTCGAAGGAACCGCGTTCCAAAAGGTCCACAATCTTACCGGCGATCGCTTTGCCCACCCCCGGGATTGATTGCAAGCCTTCTACACCTTCTTCCTTGACGATTTTAGATAATGGTGTGGGCCAGGTTTCGATCGCCTCCGCGGCGTTGCGGTAGGAACGCAGGCGGAACGGATCATCGCCCCGAATCTCCATCAAGGCCGAAAGGCGATACAAACGACGCGCAAGTTGTTCGTTATCCATAAAGAGGATCGACAAAATCGGAAAGTATTAGGAGAGCATTAAGTTTTAGGGCTTTGCCTCACAAGTCGAGCTATAGACAATTCGTGTATTTCGTGTGTTTCGTGTGATTCGTGGATCGTTCTAATGCAGACCTAAAAACGGATCCACGAATCACACGAAATACACGAACGTGTTGAATCCGACTTTGAGGCAAGCCTATTTTTTGCTAAGAGACGCAAACAAGCAAGAGGCCGGATGAAAAACTTAGCCCACCAGCATCGTGCCAGTGCCCTGGTCGGTGAAAATTTCAGACAGCAGGGCGTTACGGGTGGTGCCGTTGAGAATGTGCGCACTGTGAACACCGCGTTTCAGCAAGCTGGCAAGACTTTGTAGTTTAGGAATCATCCCACCGGTGGCGGTGCCGTTTTCAATCATCGCCTGAGCTTCAGTAATTGTTAACCGGGACACCTTCGTATCAGGTTCGCCTTGACGCAGATACAGACCGTCAACGTCAGAAAGAAGGATCAACTTCTCGGCTTTCAGTTGCGCTGCGATTTCTCCGGCGATCGTATCGGCGTTGATATTAAACACCGTTCCCATATCGTCGGCGGCCAGTGAGGAGATGACAGGCAGATAACCCTGATCCAGCAATACCATCAACAGTCGCGAGTTAATCTGAACGATGTCACCTACGTGACCGTAATCGACCTGCGAACGTTCGCCCGTCTCTCGATTTAAGACTTCTTTCGGCGGCCGCCTTTCAGCGTGCACAATGTTGCCGTCAACTCCTGAAAGACCGACTGCTTCAATACCTCGGTTACGCAGAGCTGCCAGGATGTCTATATTGATCTTCCCGGCAAAAATCATCTTGGCCATTTCCAGAGTCTCGTCGTCAGTGACGCGACGGCCTTCGATGATGGTTTGGTCGATACCCATCCTCGAAGCCAGCTCACTCAACTGTTTGCCGCCACCATGGACCACGCAGATCCGTATGCCCACTTGGTGGAGCAGGGCGAGTTCTTCGGCTAGCGAGCTGAGGTTGTCAGGTTGTTCAGTGGCCTTACCGGAGAGTTTGATGACGAAGGTTTGACCTTTAAACCGCTGGATATAAGGCAGCGCCTCACGCAGCAAGTCTAGTCGTAACTGATCGCCGATGTGGTTGGTTGATTGGCTCATCTGTTCTTATCCGCAGATTACACAGGTCACGCAATTTACAAATTAATCAGTCAACTGGACCTGTTGTCTTAGAGAAATCTGCGTAATCTGAGTAATCTGTTGATGGTCCTCAATGGTTCAACAATTGAAGCAGGATCGCCTTCTGGACATGGAGACGGTTCTCGGCCTCGTCTATTACAACTGACGCCGATGAATCGATTACGCCATCAGCGACAATCACATTGCGTCGCACTGGCAAACAGTGCATGAAGACCGCCTGGTTCGTTCGCGCCATTTTCTGCTCGTCAACAATCCACTCTTTTCTAAACTGCGCTCGATGCGAAATGTCCTTTTCTCCGTCGCCGTAAAACTGTTTGCCGCCCCAGCTTTTGGCATACACAACTTCAGCACCGTCAAATGAGGCACCAACATCATTCGAGAACTGTACGTTTCCGCCGGTGACGCGCGCCTGCTGTCGTATGGTAGTCACTAGTTCGTCGTCGAGTTCGTAGCCGGGCGGATGTGCAATGACGAGGTCATGGCCCATTTGTGCCGCCGCCAGTGCGAAACTATTTGGCACCGCCATTGGCAGAGGCTTGGGATGCCACGCCCAGGTCATTAAGACTCGCCTGCGCCCCTGGCCTAACTTTTCGCGGATGGTCATCATGTCCGCCATCGATTGACATGGATGGTGCATTGCCGACTCCAGGTTCACAATCGGCACAGTCGAATGTTTCGCGAAGGCGCTAAGAATTGGATCGGTGCGTTCTTCGTTCCAATCTTTCATGGCAGCGAACGTGCGCACCCCGATCCCGACACAATAGCGGCCCAGTACGCGTACAAACTCGGCGACGTGCTCTGTCTTGTCGCCATCCATCACCTCTCCGTCCCGGTGCTCGATGGTCCAACTCGTGCCACCAGGTTCCAAAACGACCGCGTTGCCGCCAAGCTCCTGAATTCCAATCTGCATTGATGCACGCGTGCGTAGACTGGGATTGAAAAAGACCAACGCAATGGAATTCCCGCCGAGGCTTCCGTTTTGCTCACCCCGGGCACGCTTCAACTCCAATGCCGAATCGATCAGGTTGTTCAGCGAATCAAGCGACAGACCTTCTGTGGTTAAAAAATGCTTCATGTTACTTCGTGTAGTTCGTGTGTTTCGTGTAATTCGTGGATCGCTTTGTTCGCTTCGTAATAAACACGATCCACGAATTACACGAAACTCACGAATTACACGAAAAGAGTCACATAACTCGCTTCGTCACCATTGGTCGCAGCAGTCCAAACAAACTAATCAGAAACCAAAACGCCTCCATCAGAAAGGCCGCCAGGTTGAAGTCGAACAGAAGTGACAACATCACCAGGAACGCGCCGACTGCGTTGAGCAGTGAATAAGCGGGCGCCGTGCTGGGTAGGCGATTAAGCTGCAACAGCAAATAAGCAGCGACGATCACTACCACGCCCACGAACCCTGCATAATCAAACCAGGAAAGATTCACCTGATAACCCACTCATTCAACGTCTCTACTGCCCTCGCTCTCGAACCACGAACGCAGAGCCTCAATAAACACATCCACCTCTTCTGACTGTAGACAAAGCGGCGGCAACAATCGCAGTACGTTTGGATCGCTGGACGTGCCAGTTATAACACCACGCTCCAACAAACCCTTATGAATCTCTGAGGCCTTGCAACCAAACCGTATTCCCAACAGAAAGCCGGCGCCATCAACCGAAACAACTTCAGGGACCTCCGTCAAACGTTCACCGAGATAAACGCTCACTGTCCTGACATTCTCCAACATGCGATCTTTTTCGATTGCTTCGAGCGTCGCAGTGGTCGCCGCCATAGCAATCATGCCGCCGCCAAAGGTTGTGCCGAGATCGTTCTCCTTAATATGTGACGCAACCTTGTCGTTAACCAGACATGCGCCGACGGGAATGCCACTACCAAGCGCTTTGGCCAGGGTAACAATGTCCGGTATGACGCCGTTAGACGCGGCGCTCCCGGCAAAAAACCATTCACCCGTGCGGCCGACGCCAGTTTGCACTTCGTCAAAAATCAAATTGATTCCGCGCGCGTCACACAATTCGCGCAACGATTGGAAGAATTCCGGAGCTGCAGTTTTTACGCCCGCCATCGATTGAATAGGTTCGAGCAGAATCGCAGCGACTGTCTCGTCAGCGAGGGCGCTTACCGATTCGATATTTCCAAACTCAGCCTGCAAATGGCCGGGCACATTTGGTTTTCCTATGTCGCGATACTTGCCGAGAAACGTGGCACTGATCGCATCGGCAGTGCGTCCGTGAAAGCCACCCGTGAAACTGATGACATTTTCGCGGCCCGTAGCCATCCGTGCCATCCGCATCGCGTTTTCGTTGGCCTCGGTGCCCGAATTGCAAAAGAAGACTTTTGTCAGTTGGGCGGGCGCAATGGAAACTAATTTGGAAGCTGCGCGAGCACGCGCATCGGAATACACGAGGTTTGAATAGAAGAGTATCTTCTCGGCCTGATTCTTGATCGACTGGACCACATGTGGATGCGAATGGCCGGTCGCAGCTACAGCGTGCCCACCATACAGATCCAAATACTTGCGACCATCTTCCGCGTAGATCCAAACGCCCTCGCCACGTTTGGCGACGATCGACATCTTCTTGTACGTCGCAAGCTGGTAGCGATCCTCAATCGCGACAGTGTCTGATATCTCTGATTCTGTGATAGCCATCGCCTTTTTTAGTGGTGTTCACGAAATTCACGAAATTATGGATTGGTCCCCACCAGCATCAACCCAGTCTTTTCATCCAAACCAAACATCAGATTCATGTTTTGCACTGCCTGTCCGGCAGCGCCTTTAACCAGGTTATCAATCGCGGAGAAGACCACCACCTGTCGTCCTCGCACTGCAAATCCCAAGTCACAAAAATTCGTTGTCTTAACGGCGTTGATGTCCGGCGATCCCTTCACTAAACGGACGAAAAACGAGCCTTCGTAATAGCCTGCAAATATGTCGCGCAGTTGTTCTTCACTCAAGGGTTCGTGCGTCTCAACGTAAATCGAAGCGAAGATGCCACGCGCAACCGGTAACGAGTGTGTCATGAACACCAACTCATTGGTCCAATCGCCGACCCGCCCCAGTTCCTGTTCAATCTCCGGCACGTGCTGATGCGTAAAAGGTTTGTAGGCGTAAAACGAATTCATGCGCTGCGGATGGTGGGTGTTGGCGGCGGCCTTGGCGCCTGAGCCCGACGAACCCGTCTTCGCATCAACAACTACACGACCCGTGATGTAATCACCAGCGACCAGGGGCGCCAGCCCCAGCAGTGTGGCGGTGGCAAAGCAACCGGGATTGGCGATTAAATCCGCACCCGGAATTGCCTCTCGATTGGTTTCCGTCAACCCGTACACAAACGCGGATTGCGAATCCATTGCCGTATGCGCTTGCCCGTAATGGCGCTCAAACTCTTCTCTGTTTCCAAGTCGAAAATCACCGGACAAATCGATCGCTTTTACCAGGGCCGGAAGTCCGGGGACAACCGACATCGCCTGACCGTGCGGCAATGCGAGGAAGACGCAATCCAAACCATTCAGCTCATCAAGATTTTCTGAAAGTGCGGTAAAGGTGAGATCAGTTAGTCCATAGAGATTTCGATGAACCTCGCCGACAGGTTTCCCCGCCTGTTCGTTCGCCGTGACGAGCACGACCTCAGCGTTCGGATGAAACAACAGGATACGCAGCAGTTCCGAGCCGCCGTAACCGGAGCCACCGAGTATGCCGATGCGAATCTTTTTCGTGCTCATGGTTTTCGTGTATATATCTTCGTAATTCAAATTCTCGAGGTGTTGCATGAACAAGATCGGCTACCCGTTCCTGGTTATCGCCATAGCTTTCGTCGCACTCGGCATTAGTGGCCAACGAACATTTCTGTACGTCGGGGTCGTCTTTCTCCTCATCGGCATCGCCTTGTTGGCCCGAAGTCGACGACGTTAAGCAGCGTTCTCCAAAACTGGGAGCAGTGCGTTAACGCGCTCGAACAAAAGTTTTCCATCGCGTCGTGCGTTGGCAGCCGGGACTCCAAACTCGCTTTCGATGTAATCCTGCCCCATTTGTGAATCTGTCACTGAACCGGCAACCACGCTAACTTCCAAGCCTCGCCGGCGGAACAATTCGATGCCGCCCCAGGCGCCCACATAGTCTGAAGCACAGAACACAATTGCAGCAGTGGCCGCACGCAGTTCCTCGTCCGCGAAGATTGATTCGACGGAATAACCGCCAAGAATTCCATCGCCCAACTCGAGCACGATCAGATCCGGCGCACTCTGGTTCAGCTGAGCGATGATTGCCTTCGCGACGGGAGCAAGATCGTCTGCGCCGACCGTCGACGGCAATCCGCAGTCAAGAAAACTTGCGGTTGCGAGCGCGCCGTGATCGGCCATGTTGAGTGTGTCTCGCAGACAAGCGACACCCGACAACTTTGCGGCGGCGATCCGCAAGCCGGCCCGGGTCGCTTGTTTGATGAGCTCAGTCGCGGCGTACGTCTTGCCACTGTTCATGCACGTGCCGGCAATCATTACCAGTGGAGCGGTCGCTCCAAGCGTTGATCGCAAAGGCAAGGCAGCATCGGAAATGTTCAAAGCACGTCCTTCTTCGTCGCAGACCACACCGATGACTTCTAGCCTGATGGCATCGCCGAGACTCGAATGGTGTCCGGTGCAAAGACCAATCACGCCGCCCATGTTCAGCAGGTGTAATTGATCGCCGGCGTTCAGTGTCGGAGGTACATCACCGACAAAGCCCTTCAGCGCTCGCCGGCGTCCCAGAACGCCAAGCAGCACATCACCCGGATTAATCTTCGCCAGGCGGCCGGTTGGCAACTCGAGCATGTTGTACGTCGCACTATCAGTCAGCGCGCGCACGGCAACTACATCTCCGGCTCTCGGCTGGAAAACTGTGTCAGTCACGGCCACAGTTTTTGACAAGCCGAGCGGAGAAGTAGCGGAACCGATCTTGTCGGCGTCAACGATTTTCACCACGGAGTAGTGTGTGTTTGTTTTCAATTCTTAGTTACCTCTGCTTCCCATCCTAAGTCGCAACGCATTCAGCTTGATAAAACCCTCCGCGTCGCGTTGGTTGTAAACCGTGTCTGCCTCGAAAGTGGCGACCTTCTCGTCGTAAAGGGACTTCGGAGACCGCCTGCCGACTACCGTCGTGTTGCCGCGATAAAGTGTCAGTCGCACATCGCCCGAAACGTTCTGTTGTGTCTCGTCGATAATTTTGCGCATCAACTCAAACTCCGGAGCAAACCAGAACCCGTAGTAAATGCTTTCGGAAAACTTCACGCCTAATGAATCACGCAAATGGATAACTTCGCGATCGACGGTGATTGACTCGAGCGCTCGATGAGCCGCCTGCAGAATTGTCACGCCGGGCGTTTCGTAAACTCCACGTGACTTCATCCCCACGAAACGATTCTCGACCAGGTCAACGCGTCCGATACCGTGCACACCGCCCAGCTCATTCAATCGCTCTAACAAAGCGACTGGGCCAAGCTGCTGGTTGTTGACGGCCACAGGCTCGCCTTTCTCAAAGGTAATCTCAACGTATTCAGGCTCAGCTTTCGCGGTCTCCGGCGATTTTGTAAGTTGGAATATCTCCGGGGGAGGCTCGGTCCATGGGTCTTCGAGTATTCCGCCCTCATACGAAATATGCATTAGGTTGCGATCAGTTGAATACGGTTTCTCGTGTGTCGCCGTGACTGCAATGTTATGTTTCTTCGCGTAGGCGATTAGATCCATCCGTCCCTTGTATTCCCATTCGCGCCATGGAGCGATCACCTTGATGTCCGGTTGGAGCGCGTAATACGTCAGCTCAAATCGAACTTGATCGTTACCTTTGCCGGTGGAGCCGTGCGCGACAGCGTCAGCGCCTTCCTGACGGGCGATCTCAATCTGCTTCTTCGCAATCACCGGACGGGCAAGGGAAGTCCCGAGTAAGTAGACACCTTCATAAACTGCGTTTGCTTTGACGGCCGTCCAAACGTATTCGCGTACAAACTCTTCGCGCAAATCTTCGACGTAAAGTTTTGACGCACCACTGCTCAAAGCTTTCTCTTCGAGCCCCGTCAGTTCTTCGCCCTGGCCGACGTCCGCGCAGTAGCAGACAACTTCACAGTTGTAACGCTCTTTCAACCAGTGGAGCATCACAGACGTGTCGAGACCGCCGGAGTAGGCGAGTACAATCTTGTTTGGTTTCTTTTCCATTTATCCTTGTACCGCAAACTGTTAGTTTGCGGCTTTTATCTAATATTCCTGGTACCAGTTCACCGTTCGGCAACCACTAAGCAAACTAACAGTTTGCTTTACGAGAACAGTTCCCAGATTTTCTTGATGGCCGCGCGTTGTTCTTTCAAGTCGCGCACGGCGATGAATATCGTGTCCTCACCGGCCAGTGTGCCCACGATCTCTCCTATTGCAGCGCCGTCTATATCGACGGCAACGGCGGAGGCTCGTCCAGGTTCCGTTTTAGCTACCACCAGGTTTTCGCCGGCTCCGTCCAAACTCAGCAAGCCGTGTGTTGCAGGACCTGCTGACCTGGGCACAGCGTAATGACCGTGGTGCTTTACGATTCCCAGCTCTTCGAGATCCCGCGACAAACTCGACTGCGTAGTCGGCACACCCGCGGCTTCCAGTGAATCGCGCAGCTCTGCCTGCGTCGCGAAAGGCTTCGCATTTATCAAACTCAAAAGCTTCTTTTGCCGTAAACTCTTCCGCATAAGCAGCATGAATTATGCAATTTGGTTGCATAACTAATGCATAGATGCATAAACTACCAGTTCAGTTGGTTGGCGTCAATTTTGGTTTGCCCTGTCGGCCGGGCGAATTAGAACCGGGAGCGGTAGCGACCGGGTGACACGCAGTCATTCGTTCCAGTCGCTACCGCTTCCGGTTCTAATTCGAAGTACACGGTTCAGGAGATTTTATGGATCAACAGAAAAATATGTGGGGTGGACGGTTCGCGGGCGCGACCGACAAGTCGTTTGGCGACTTCAACAGCTCGTTCGCATTCGACCGCAGGCTCTTCCAGGCAGACATACGCGGGAGCGTCGCCCACTGTAATGCGCTGGCCGCCGCAAGTGTGCTCAGCGAGCAGGAAGCTTCGAGCATACGCCAAGGATTGCAGGCCATCCTGGACCAGTCTCAGACACAGCCTGAATATTTCGAAAGTCTTCAATCGGAAGACGTGCACTCATTTGTCGAATCGAAGTTGATTGAGTCGATCGGGGACACCGGCCGGAAACTTCACACCAGTCGCAGCCGCAATGATCAGGTCGCAACGGATCTTCATTTGTGGTTGAGAGACGCGATCGATTCAGTGCAGTCGCAAGTCCGCGGCGTGCAGGAAGCGTTGCTGGATCTGGCGGAAAAGCATCGCCACGCGGTGCTTCCTGGTTACACGCATCTGCAGCGAGCGCAACCGGTGCTATTCGCCCACTGGTGTCTCGCGTATTTTGAAATGCTCCTACGCGACCGCGAGCGCCTGGCAGACACGCGCAAGCGGGTGAATGTACTTCCCCTGGGTTCGGCGGCAGTCGCCGGAGCTTCATTCCCGATCGATCGAGAAGCCGTAGCCCGCGAACTGGGATTCGATTCGGTATCGCAAAACAGCATTGATGCCGTCAGTGACCGCGACTTCTGCGTGGAGTTTGTAGCGTCCTGCTCTTTGATCATGGTCCACCTCTCGCGACTCGCAGAGGAGATCATTCTTTACTCGACCACCGAGTTCGGGTTCCTTGAACTTGGCGACGCGGTTGCGACAGGTTCGAGCCTGATGCCGCAGAAGAAGAATCCTGATTCGATGGAACTGGTGCGCGGGAAAGCAGGGCGTGTCTTCGGCGACCTTACAACGCTGCTCACCGTGCTCAAGGGATTACCGCTGGCTTACAACAAAGACATGCAGGAAGACAAAGAAGCCGTCTTCGATGCTTTTGACACAACGCGAGTGTGTCTGGAGGTATCAGCGCTGGTTTTGCGAAACGTGGAAGTCAAAGAGGACCAAATGCGCGCCGCGGCGTCGAAGGGTTTGATGAACGCGACTGAACTGGCGGATTACCTCGTGCGCAAGTCCGTACCGTTTCGTGAAGCGCACGAGACGGCCGGTCGCGCAGTGCGGCTAGCAATTGAACGCGGAGTCGAGTTGCAAGATTTGCCTTTGGAAGATTTGAAGTCGGTCTCAAACCGATTTGGTCCTGACGTTTTTGAAGCGTTGTCGTTACAAAATACTCTGGCGACGAAATCACAGACTGGGGGCACCGCGCCTGAACGCGTGAGACTGGCCCTGTTGGCGGCCCGCAATAATCTGATAGGCTAACGGCCCCCAGGCATCTTCTCACCCGAAAGGTCCGCTATGAATTCTCGTCCTCGATTCCTGGCGTGTGCTACAGCAGTAAGCCTCATATTCATCCTTCTAGTATCAGCGCACTCTCAGGATAGTGATGCTAAACCCGCTTACCTGCGCACAGGCCAGGAAATTACGCTCAGCGGCTCAATCGCTTTTACAGGCAAGGCTCCAGGCCCACGGACGATCGATACCTCCTCAGATTCTGTTTGCTTGGACGAATTTCCAAAACTATCAACCGATTGGTTGATTGTGAATGATGGCCGAGTTGCGAATGTCCTGGTCTATGTTACTAACAGCTCAGTACTGGACATGTATTCCTGGAAGGCCCCCGACTCGGCGGTTGAACTCGCACATAGGGGCTGTCGCTATCAACCTCATGTGTTAGGAGTTCAGGCAGGTCAAACGTTGAGCGTCGTGAACGCTGATGCTACACATCACAATACACACCCGACGCCGAGGGTTAATCAAGAATGGAATCAGACGCAACCGCCCGGAGCCCCACCGATAACACTGACATTTTCCCGGTCCGAAGTTCCATTTCCAGTCAGAGATAATCAGCACCCGTGGGAAAAAGCATACATAGCGGTTTTCAAACACCCATACTTTTCAATCACCGATGCCAACGGCGAATTCAAGATCGAGGGATTACCTCCGGGACAGTATGAACTGGTGGCGTGGCACGAAGAGATGGGTGAGAAGAAAATGCAGCTAACCGTATTGCCAGGCGAATCCAAGTCTGTCGGATTCACTTTCAATCATTCAGATATTAGAGAGGGCTCGCCACTGCTGCGTCGATGAATTATTGACAATTGCTGTCTCGCCGCGTTAAATCTCCCCGCCTTCCAAATTCATTTTTGAGGTTCTTCAATGACAACCTCTCGTCGCGATTTCATCAAAACCGCCGGCATAGCTGCGGGCGCAGTTACCCTTCCGTCATCTCTTCCTACCTGGATCAGTGACGTAGAAGCTGCTGAAGCAGCAGCTGCCGATGCCGTAAACAAGAACGCCCTGGCCGATGTCGCGCTCGCGACAGCGCGAAGGCTGGGCGCGACTTATGCCGACATAAGAATAAATCGCTATCGCACCGAAAATATTTCGACTCGCGAGAAGCAGGTGCAGAACGTTTCGCGCAACCAGAGCTTCGGTTTTGGCGTGCGGGTGTTGTTCAGAGGCACGTGGGGATTCGCTTCGAGTCGGGAAGTCACACCTGATGAAGTGCGTCGAATTACCAGACAGGCAATGGACATTGCGCGGGCAAACTCAGTCTACCAACGAAAGCGAGTCACTCTCGCTCCTGCACGCAGCGTAGTGGCTAACTGGAAGAGCGGCTTTGAGAAGGATCCGTTTGAGGTTTCGATCGACGACAAGATCCAGTTTCTTTTGAAACTGAACGAGCGCTCGATGAAAACGGATGGCGTCAGTTTTGTTAACTCGGCGATGGGCTGGGTAAACGAACAGAAATACTACGCTTCGACCGACGGCTCGCGCATCGAGCAATACCTCATTCGTGGCAATCCGGGCTTTAACGTCACCGCCATCAATCGCGGGACCGGCGACTTTCAATCGCGTAGCTCTTACGCTGGACCACAAGGCCTCGGCTACGAGTACATGGAAAAATATCCCTGGCTGAAGGAAGCCGAGGAGGCCGGGGAGAATGCGGTCGCGAAGCTAAAAGCCAAACCGATCGAACCGGGCAAGTACGACCTGGTGCTTCATCCCTCGCATCTCTGGCTAACTATTCACGAATCAGTGGGCCACCCGACCGAGCTGGATCGCTCGCTCTGGTGGGAAGCTAACTATGCAGGCACGAGCTTCCTCACGCGCGACAAGATTGGCAAACTCCAGTTTGGTTCAAAGATCGTCAATTTCGTGGCAGATCGAACGCAACGAGGCGCACTCGCGACGGTTGGTTACGACGACGAAGGCGTGCCGGGGCAGGAGTGGCATTTGATCAAAGACGGCCTCTTTGTTGACTGGCAAACGACGCGCGATCTCGCATCCGTGTCTCCGAAGAAAAAATCTTACGGCTGCCTGCACGCTGATAGTTGGGGTAGCGTTTCATTCCCGCGTATGCCAAACGTCTCGTTGCAACCGTCGGCGGGGAACCAGACGCTGAATGATCTGGTGGCGGGCGTCGAGAAGGGAATTCTGATTTACGGCGACGGCAGCTATTCGATCGATCAGCAGCGTTACAACTTTCAGTTTGGAGGTCAGACTTTCTGGGAGATCAGAAATGGGAAAGTGGGTGGGATGGTGCGCGACGTGGCGTATCAATCCCGCACCACTGACTTCTGGAATTCGTGTGACGCCTTGGGTGGTAAGTCTACATACGAGCTGGGCGGGAGTTTCAACGACGGCAAAGGCGAACCGGGGCAATCAAATGCAGTCAGTCACGGTTGTCCGGTAGCCCGTTTTCGACAGATCAACGTCCTAAACACAGCGGCAAAGTAGGACAGGCATTCCTGCCTGTCCAGCGAAATGTGAGAAGAAATGACAGACAAGAATGTCTGTCCTACCAAGAGAGGATTAAATGCTAACTGAGGAGCAAGCACGGCAATTGACACAAAAATTGCTCGGCTATGTGAAAGCGGACGATGCAGCCGTTAATGTAAGCAGTGAAAACTATTCGCACCTGCGTTTTGCCGCAAACTCTTTTACTACCAGCGGCGCTCGCGAAAACACCACTGTCGGCGTCACCGTTTGGATCGACAAGAAACGCGGCGCTGCCACAACCAATGAGATGGACGAGGCTTCTCTTCGAGCAGCCGTGGCCCAGGCCGAAACGCTCGCGCGCATCTCTCCGGTCGATCGAGAGTATCTGCCCACTCTGGGTCCGCAAACCTACCAACCGATCAATGCTTACGCTGAGGCAACTTCAAATATTTCATTACGAGACCGCGCGCGCACCGTTAACGATGTAATTGCACAATGCGAGAAGTCGCGCGTGATTGGCGCCGGCTTTCACCAGGCTCGCGGCTTAACTAACGCTTCAGCCACCAAAAATGGAAACTTCAATTATTTCCAGTCAAGTCTGGTGAGTTTATCGACGACCGCGCGCACGGCCGACGGCGGCAGCTCGGGCTATTTCCTGCGTAATCATTACGACGTAGCGCAACTCGATACCAAACGCGTCGCTCGCGAAGCCATTCGCAAAGCGCTGGAATCCCGCAGTCCGCGAACGCTGGAGCCGGGTGTGTACACAGCCATCCTCGAACCGCAGGCAGTCGCTGATTTGTTGTCGGGATTTGTTTTTGGTTTCGACGCGCGCAGTGCTGATGAAGGGCGCAGTCTGTTTTCGGCGCCCGGTGGGAAGACGAAGGTGGGCCAGCAAATCTTTGATCCACGTATCAACATCTATAGTGATCCCTGGCACCCGCAGTTACCGGGTTCACCCGCCGCGCAGGGTGGAATACCGGCACAACGAATTCACCTGGTGCGAAACGGCGTTTTGGAAAACCTTATTTATTCTCGCTTCTGGGCCAAACAAAAAGATAAGCAACCGACTCCCGGACCGGTCAACAACATCATGGCAAGCTCGACCGCGCCCTCGACCGTCGAAGAGATGATCAAGTCCACCAAACGCGGCCTTCTAATCGGGCGGTTCTGGTACATCCGCGGCGTCGATCCGCGCCCCGCACTGCAAACTGGATTAACGCGTGACGGGGTCTGGTACGTTGAGGACGGGAAGATTCAATACCCGGTCAACAACTTCCGATTCAACCAAAGTCTGGTGCAGTTGCTGGCGCCCGGCAACGTAGAACTGATTGGCGCGCCCGAGCGTGTCGGCAGCTCAGAAGGACAGGGAAACACCTCAGCAATGCTGCCGGCCTTGAAGGTCAAAGAGTTTACCTTCACCTCTCAATCAGAGGCTGTTTAAGGGCAAAGGGCGAAGAGCGAAGGGCAAAGGGCGAAGAGCGAAGGGCGAAGGGCGAAGAGCGAAGAGCTAAGGGCAAAGAGCTAGGGCGAAGAGCTAAGCGCGAAGAGCCAAGGGTAAAGAACTCTTTTTCTTCGCTCTTCGCCCTTCGCTCTTCGCCCTTAGCTCTTCGCGCTTAGCTCTTTGCCCTAACGCTATTTCGTCGGTTGAATTGTTTCCTGGTAGACGTAGGAACGGTCCTGGAGCTTGAGAACTACGGCGGGCTTTACGGCATTTCGATTGGCGTCCATGCTGATCACACCGGTAACGCCCGGAAAGTTTTTGGTGGCCGCCAGCATGTCGCGTAGCTTCGGACCTTCGGTTGATCCGGCACGCTGCATCGCATCGGCAAGAAATCGCATTGCGTCATAAGCCAGGGCGGCATGCGCATCAGGCGTGAGGTTTTGATAACGCTGCCTATAGTTTGTCACGAATTTTTGAATGTTCTCGGATGGATCCTCAGCAGAGTAATGGTTCGAAATGTAAGAACCGTTGACCGCGTCTCTCGCCAGCTCCCAAAGTTCCGGAGCGTCCCACCCGTCAGCGCCGAGCAGCGGTTGCTCAATACCTAACTGGCGCGCTTGCTTCGCGATGATGGCAACGTCTCCATAGTAACCGGGGATGTAAACCACATCGGGCTCGGCAGTCTTGATGGCGCTCAGTTGACCTCTAAAATCCGAATCGCTCTGTGAGTATGATTGTTTCGCGACAATCGTCCCGCCCAGTTTGGCAAAACTCAATTCAAAGAATTCAGTTAGTCCGCGGCTGTACGGTGAGTTGTAGTCAACCATGATGGCTGCCTTCTTCGCTTTGAGCGTATTGGCGGCAAACCGGGCCATGACCTCACCTTGAAATGCATCTATGTAACACGCGCGGAAAATGTAATCACCGGCCTGGGTGACTGCCGGATGCGTGGACGACGGAGCGATCAGAGGGATTTTCGCTGATTGTGCGTTGGGTGCCGCGGCAAGACTGTTGCCTGACGCGCCTGCACCGATGATGGCCACGACCTTGTACTGTTGAATGAGTTTGCTCGCACTTTGGGCGGCAATCTCAGGGCTGCCCTTGTCGTCCTGGAACACCACGTCCAGTTTCCGCCCATTAATCCCGCCGGCTTGATTAATTTCATCAGCGGCCATGAGTGTGCCGTTTAGAGCGGACTGGCCGAAATTGAAAGTTGGACCAGAGAGATCTCCGAAGAAGCCTATTGCTATGGTTGAAGCATCTTTGTTGTCATCTGGTGGAGTGCATGCGAGTGGAGGGACGAGCGCTATTAAGATTAGGAACAAAAGCGAACGGCGTAAAGGCGAGTTGGTTGGTGATCGAAACGAGACGGGTTGAATGGGTTGTTTCCTCAACGTTTAAGACGAAGTTCGGCTTGCCTCAAAAGCCACTTTTCATATTACTTCGTGTATTTCGTGGATCAGTTTTTGTGCCGCTGAAAAAAACTATCCACGAAATTCACGGAACACACGAAATAACACGAAATGCCCTGTGAACTTCTCCGCCATCCGGTCTGGTTGCTACTCTCCTAAGTAAGCTTCTTTGATGCGTGGATCGGCAGCGAGATCGGCTGACGGGCCTTCCATCACGATCCGTCCGGTTTCCAGCACGTACGCTCGATCCGAGTGGCCCAGCGCCGCATGTGCATTTTGTTCGACCAACAGGATCGTGGTTCCTTCGTTACTGATTTCATCGATTGCTTCGAAGATGGTATGAACCACGAGCGGCGCCAGTCCAAGCGACGGTTCATCGAGCAACAGCAGGCGTGGGCGTGACATTAATGCACGGCCAATCGCCAGCATTTGTTGTTCACCACCGGAAAGGGTTCCCGCTTTTTGGGACTCACGTTCTTTCAACCTGGAAAACATCGTGAAAGCTCGCTCCATGTCAGAGGCCACTGCTTTCTTGTTTCTATTCAAATAGGCGCCCATCTGCAGGTTTTCGCGCACCGAAAGATTGGCAAACACGCCGCGACCTTCTGGAGCCATTGAGATCCCGCGGGCCACCAGCTTATGAGTTGGCGTGCCGCTGATGTCTTCGCCTTCGAACAGTACGCGGCCGCGTCGCGGCTCGAGCAAACCGGTGATAGTCCTTAAGGTGGTTGATTTACCTGCGCCGTTTGCGCCAATCAACGTCACTACTTCGCCCTTGCCCACGGTCATAGAAATATCCGTGAGCGCTTCGATGGCGCCATAGTTAACGGAGACGTTTTCCAGAGTCAGCATATGTTCATTGCCGATTGCCAATTTCCAATTGTCGATTGAATTTCATACCGATCGGCAATTGGCAATTGGCAATCGGAAATCGGCTTCAGTCGCCCAAATAAGCTTCGATCACCTTGGGGTCGTTTCTAATTTCTTCCGGCAAACCGAGCGCGATGGATTTTCCATAATCGACAACCTGGATCCGTTCGCAAACACCCATGACCACTTTCATGTTGTGTTCCACGAGCAGGATTGTCAGGTTAAAGCGATCGCGTATCTGCTTGATCAGGTGCATTAAGTCTTCCTGTTCGGAAGGGTTCATGCCCGCAGCCGGTTCATCAAGCAGTAACAATTTTGGTTTGGTCGCCAGTGCTCGCACGATCTCCAGCCGGCGCTGTTGTCCATACGGCAAACTGGTTCCGCCTTCGTCCCTGTATGAATCGAGACCGAAAATCGCCAGCAGGTCCATACAGTAATCAAGTGATTCCTTTTCACACCGTCGATAACGCGGCGTGCGCAATATGGCATCGAGCAACGTCTGGCTTGTATGGATGTGCGAAGCGGTCAACACGTTATCCAGTACCGTCATGCTGGGAAACAATCTGATGTTTTGGAACGTGCGCGAAACGCCGTGAGCAGCAATTTCATAGGGACGTTTCCCGTGCAGAGCCTTGCCTTCAAAATAAATCTCGCCTGATGTGGGTTCGTAGACACCGGTAAGCAGGTTGAAAATAGTCGTCTTGCCGGCGCCGTTTGGACCAATCAGTCCGAAGATCTCACCGCGGCGAACGGCCATGTCTAACTCACTGACTGCTACCAACCCGCCGAAACGGATGGTCGCTTTATCAGTTCTCAGGATAGCGTCGCCGTTACCAAGAGGCTCAGCCCCAGTCGTACTTATTTTGGAACTCACTCCTTGTCTCCCTTATCCAAGGATGATTCTCGCGGCCGTTCGCCGAGCGTCGCTTTTTCAACCGACTTGGTGGTCCGCGTATCTTCAGCGGTGACCTCTTCGGCCTGCGTTCTTGATTTGCCGCGCTTGCGACCACGCCATCCCTTGAAGGCTGCGGTGGAACCCAGCAGTCCCTGCGGGCGCGTAATCATAAGGATGATCAATAACAATGAATATATGACCATCCGGTATTCAGCGAAACCGCGTAGCGCTTCGGGCAGCACCGTCAGCAGGATGGCGCCCAGCACCGATCCAACGATCGAGCCGAGTCCGCCCAGGATGATCATGATCAGAATTTCAAACGACTTAATAAACTCAAAAGACTTGGGATTCAGATAACCATCGAAGTGTGCCAGCAGCACACCGCCCGCTCCCGCAAGTGCGGAAGAAATCACGAACGCCATTACCTTGTAGCGCGTCGTGTTGATGCCCATCGCTTCCGCAGCCAACTCGTCCTCGCGGATCGAGATCAACGCGCGGCCAAAAGCGGAGTTGACGATGTTGTAAACAATCACGACCGTCAGGATGGCAATCAGGAAGATCCAGAAGAAACTCTTTACGATGGGAATTCCGGAGTATCCGCGGGCGCCGCCAATCGCCTCGATGTTATTGAGAAACACCACGATGATCTGGCCGAACCCGAGGGTGACAATGGCCAGATAATCGCCCTTCAACCTCAATGAGGGAACACCGACAATTAAACCTGCCAGACCGGCAAACGCGGCTCCGATTAGCGTCGCAACTGTGAGGGCGACGGCCCAGCCAATTTTGCCGTCCCCCAAAGTAGCTGCCAGTCCCGCGCCGTAGCTAACTGAGAAATACGCTGCCGAGTAGGCCCCGACGGCCATGAAGCCGGCGTGACCAATGGAAAACTGGCCCGTAAAACCGTTGATTAGATTTAGCGAAACGGCGAGAGTGATGGCGATGCCCGAAAGCATAATGATCCGTGCAATATATGGACTGAGCATTCGTCCCTGGAAGACGATGTCCACCACATACAGTACGGCGAGAATGATCAGAGCGATGATCAGGTTACGCAGGTAGCGCGGCATATGTATCAAATGCGGAATGCGGAATGCGGAATGCGGAATGGAGGAAAAAGAGACCGACTCTTAATTCATCAATCCGCATTCCGCATTCAGCATTCTGCAATCCCGTCAGACTTTCTCCTGCGCGACCGCACCCAGAAGCCCGGACGGCCGGAATAGAAGTATCAAGATCAATATCGCAAAGGCTACTGCGTCCTTGTAAGTTGGCGAGAGATAGCCTACGACCATTGTCTCGGTGATCCCAATCAACAGTCCTCCCAGCATGGCGCCGGGAATGTTACCGATACCTCCCAGGACCGCGGCCACGAATGCCTTCAGACCGACAAGTATGCCCATCAAAGGATCGATGCGCGGGATTCTGATGGCGACCAAAACTCCAGCAGCCGCCGCCAGCGCCGAACCGAGAGCAAACGTAAACATGATGATGCGGTCGGTGTTAATTCCCATTAACTTCGCCGACTGCAGATTGAACGACACAGCACGCATGGCCCGGCCGGTCTTGGTGCGATAAACGATCAACTGCAACGCGACCATTAGACCGAGCGCGATAATCAACACCACAATGTCCGCACTATTGATGCTGGCGCCGCCGAAGATGTTGAAGTTTTGTTTGGTAAACAGTTCCGGGAAGAACTTTGGATCCGCGCCAAACACTACCTGACCGCCGTTTTCCAGCAACAACGAAACACCGATGGCGGTGATCAACGCCGTCAAGCGGGAATATTTGCGCACCGGGCGGTATGCGAAGCGTTCAATGATGACACCGAGTGCTGCGCAAATGGCCATCGCCAGCAACATCACTACCAGCGCCGTAATTAACGACGGCTCCATTGCCCCACTGCCGAGCAGCCCGCGTGCTAGAAAACTGTCGGGACCCGCACCCAGCATTTGCGCACCACGCACGCCCAGGCCGTTGGCCAGGTAGTAACCCATGAACGCTCCGACCATGTAGACGTCGCCGTGTGCAAAGTTAATTAACTTCAACACGCCATAGACCATGGTGTAACCGAGCGCGATCAAAGAATAGATGGCGCCCAAAGAGACACCATTGATTAGCTGTTGCAGAAACGTACTCATACTTGTGAGCCGCGATCCTAAGAGTTAATCAGATTTCCAAACAGTAACTACGGCGTGGCTGAAGTTGCCGGCTTCGCGGGTGATGCAGCAGTTGCCGGAGAACGAGTAGCCGCTGGTGACGCTGTAGTTGCCGGAGAAGAACCTGCCGCCGGCGAAGCTGCTGTTGCAGGTGAAGCGCTCGTCGATGGAGATGGAGTCGCGGTCGTCGGAGCTGCTGCTCCTTCAACTTCCACGCGCTCGCGCACTGCGTAGGTTCCGCCATCTTTGATTTCGATCATGATGATCGGTTTGACGGCGTCCCGGTTCTCATTAAACGTCACTGTGCCGGTCACGCCAGGGAAGGCGTTGGTGGCAGCCAGCGCGTTGCGAATCGCAGTACCATCCGTCGAATTGGCACGTTTGATAGCGTCGAACATGATGTGGGCCGCATCGTAGGCCGTCGCCGCGAGCGCGTCGGGAGTGGTGTTATAGAGCGCTTTGTAGTCATTCACAAACTTCTGCACCTTGGGATCTGTGTCGAAGGGTGAATAGTGATTAGAGAAGAAGCTCCCGTTTAATGCGGTACCGCCAATTGCGTAGAGTTGCGCAGAATCCCAGCCATCGCCGCCGAGCAGCGGCACAGTGATGCCGCGATCGCGCGCCTGCTTCGCGATCAGACCGACGTCGTTGTAATAACCGGGAACAAAGATTACTTCCGGGTTCGCGCCCTTAATAGAAGTTAACTGGGCGTTGAAATCCTGATCGCCTTCCTGGTAGGAAGTAGTCGCCACCATCTGGCCGCCAAGTTTGGTAAACGTTTCTGTGATGTTAGTGGCCAGGCCTGTGGAGTAGTCGTTTTTGCGGTCAACCATGATGGCCGCGCGTTTGGCATTTAATCCCTTGGCGGCAAACTGCCCGATCGCGGCGCCCTGGACCGGATCTATAAAACAACTGCGGAAAATATAATCGCCTTTGCGGGTCACTTCCGGATTGGTCGATGAAGGTGTCAACATCGGGATCTTCGCGTTCTGCGCAATTGGCGCGGCCGCGATTGAGCGCGAGCTGGCGACTTCTCCGAGGACGGCATGAACCTGGTCCTGCGTCACAAACTTGGTGACGATCGTGGCAGCTTCAGAAGCGTCAGAGCGATCGTCTTCGACCAGCAGTTCGATCTGCTTGCCATTAATACCACCGGCTTTGTTCACTTCGTCAGCCGCCATCTTGATACCGTTGACGGATGAAATGCCGAAGTTAGCGGTCGAACCCGTCAGCGACATGAAGACGCCGATTCGGACCTTGTCTCCACCGGTCGTCGGTTGGCAGGCGAACGAAAAAAGGAATGTGGCGATTAGTCCGAGAGAAAGCAGAATTCGTTTCATAGGATCCTCACAGGCGAATGGGTTTTGAACGTCTGATTCGTAGCGTAAAACTGCGCGAGAGACGCGTCAGCCGCTTCCGTCAGGGATTGTCTTTATTGAAAGTCTGAAAAACGAGGCTGAATAATAGCTTCGACCGCGTTTATGCGCAAATATTAAACCGTAAGGCACCCTCAGGGTGGACTCAGCGCCTTAGTATTATTTCGTGTATTCGTGTGTTTAGTGGATCGTTTTGTGTGCGCCCAGAAAACGATCCACTAATAACACGAAATACACGAAACACACGAAGCAATACCGCGGGTGGCTGTTGATTAGCCCGCACCAAAAGCTGGAATTACGATCCCTTTCTAAACTAGACTCTCCCGCCATGACAGAGCCTGCGCCACAGACTGCGCCTCAACTCGGCGACATGAGTACTGAAGAGTTTCGCCGCTATGGTCATGAGTTAATCGACTGGGTTGCCGACTATTTCGATCACATTGAAGACTTGCCGGTGTTGGCCCAGATCGAACCCGGAGACCTGAAGGCACAACTTCCAGCTACCCCACCCGCGCAAGGTGAATCGATGGACGCAATCCTCGCGGACGTCGATAAGCTGGTGGTGCCCGCGTTGACGCATTGGATCCATCCTTCATTTTTCGCTTACTTCGCGACGTCCACGTCCGCGCCCGGCATCTTTGGTGAATTGTTGGCAGCCGCCTTCGACAACAAAGCAATGCTTTGGCGAACGTCGCCCGCGTCAACCGAACTGGAAGAGGTAGTTCTCGATTGGTTGCGCCAGATGATGGGATTGGATAAGGGCTACCACGGGATCATCTACGACACTGCTTCAGTTTCCAGCATGCACGCGATCGCTGCAGCGCGCGAGGGTGTTGAAAAGCGCATCCGCGAAGAGGGAATGAGTGGCCGTCCCGATCTACCGCTACTGCGAGTTTACGTCTCGGAACAGGCCCACTCATCGATCGAGAAAGCGGTGATCACACTGGGGCTCGGCCAGCGCGGCCTGCGTAAGATCCCGACCGACAGCGAGTTTCGAATGGACGTGCGCGCACTTGAGGCAGCGATTGATGAGGACAAGCGAAACGGCGTGGTGCCGTTCTGCATCGTGGCCACTGTCGGTACTACGTCCACATCGAGTATCGATCCGGTCGCTGACATGATTCCGCTTGGTGAGCGAGAAGCGTTGTGGTTACACGTCGACGCTGCTTACGCCGGTTCTGCCGCCATCGTGCCCGAGTTTAAGGACATATTAAAGGGATGCGAGCGCGCTGACTCAGTGGTCGTCAATCCGCACAAGTGGTTGTTTACGCCGTTTGATCTTTCGGTCTTGTATTGCCGACATCTCGATTTGCTGCGCCGCGCATTCTCTTTAGTGCCGGAGTACTTGCGCACACCCGAGCAGGAGCAGGTGCGCAACGGATCAGACTACGGGATACAACTTGGCCGGCGATTTCGCGCACTCAAGCTTTGGATGGTGATTCGCTACTTTGGTGTCGAAGGATTGGCCGCGCGTATTCGTGAGCACCGCCGGCTCGCGCGTCTGTTTGCATCCTGGGTGGAAGAATCCGATGACTGGGAGATCATGGCGCCGGTTACGCTGGCATTGGTCTGTTTCCGCGCGCGACCCGACCTGGGCATCAGCGACGAAGCTGCGGCCGGGGCCAGGCTCGAGGTGTTGAATGAAGCAATCATGCACGGCGTCGCGGGGACGGGAAAGGCCCTGCTGTCACACACAAAACTCAACGATAAGCTGGTACTCCGTCTCTCGATTGGAAACATACGTACCACCGAAAAGCACGTGCGACAGGTTTGGGAATTATTAAATGAACAGTTAAAGTTGCTGCGCAATTGAGAAGGTGTTTAGAGTCCGAGCTTTAGCTTGAGTTCGTTCGCAGGCAGCAACGAAAGGGCGAACTTCGAACTAGACAATGTTTAGAGTACAAGCTTTAGCTTGAGTTCGTTCGGCGGCAGCAACCAAAGGTTGAACTCTGAACATCGTCTTACCCTGAACCTTTGACTCTATTAATAGTCGGGAGGCGTTATGAAATCTTTATCTTACTCTTTAGCCACAATCGCGTTGTTGGCCATGTGGTCCATGCCCGCACTCGCCCAAACTCCTGCGGAGGGCAAGCAGTTATCCAAAGACGGCTTGAGTTTTACTTATCCGAATGGCTGGACCATGGTGGACGAAAGCAACGCTGACGCGCAGAACTTCAATCTCGGCCGCGCCGACAGCGACGCGCAAATACGAGTCTTTGTTTTCCGCACGCCCGTAACTACTCCCGAGCGGTTCGCCGAAGCCAAAAAAGTTTTGATCGATCCGTATGTGGCTTCGACCGTGCGGCAGTTTGAGCAAATGGGGGCGAAACCCCAGAAATCGCCGGCCTCGACGGAAATCGCGACAGTTGCTTCCGAGGGCGTAAGAATCGCCGCTTCGCTTGAAGGAGTGCCGGGGGCCGCTGAAATTTACTGGGGCGTTGTTGGTAACCGGCTGGTGGTTCTGACACAGCTTGGTCCAGACCGCGCACTAAAGCAGGTGTCATCGGCCTGGGATGCTATTCGCAATTCGATCGCGATCGCAGATCCAACACCGGCCCCACGGCCGGCGCCGGCGGCGACACCAACGGCAACGCCCACGGCAACGCCGAAGCCTGGTGTGAGATAACGTAGAAGCGCCGGATGGAATTCGTGAAGGAGAGTGTTATTCGGGCGACACCCGAACGCGTTTTTCAGTTTCATCAACAGCCTGAGGCACTTAGTTTATTGACACCTCCGTGGGAACGGGCAGAAGTAATCCAATCGGCGAACATTTCTGACGTAGGCTCGCGCGCCATTGTTCAAATCGACCTGCTGGGTCTGCTTAAGAAGAAGTGGATTGCGGAGCACACAGTCTACGACCCGCCAAACCTGTTCGAAGACATTCAAGTCGAAGGGCCGTTTAAGAGTTGGCGTCACCGTCACATCGTAGAGCCCCATCCGGACGGTGCTGTTTTACGCGACCAGATCAGTTATGAACCACCTCTCGGTTTTATAGGTCGTCTAGTCGCACCCTTTTTAGTTGAGCGCCGCCTACGGAAAGTTTTCGACTATCGTCATGAGGTTACGCGTCGTTGGTGTGAAACGACCGGCCAGCATTCGAAATTATGATTACGCACATTGTTATCTGGAAGTATCGTGCCGATATCGAGCAGAAGCTGCGCGACGAACACATCGCTATGCTCAGACGTCTTCCCGCCTCGACTGACTCGATCAAGACTCTGGCCGTCGGCCCGGATGTTCTGCGTTTGCCGCGTTCTTACGACACTGGACTAGTTGCCACTTTTGACGATCGAGCCGCTTTGGAAACCTATACGGTCCATCCTGATCACATCAAAGTCGCCGACTTCGGTCGCAATATCAGCGAGCACGTTGCCTCAGTAGATTTCGAGAGTTGATTTTCCGACTTATGAGTCGCTGGAAAAAACTCCTGCTGGTTCTCGGTGTGCTGCTGCTGGTTTCACAAATTCCATTCGCCTACCGGCGTTACAAGCTTGGACAACTTAACGCCGCGATCCAACAAGTAAATTCTCAACGCACAGAGGCGACCTTGGATGACTCATTGGTTGAATACCAGGGGGTGGTCCATGTCCACTCCTTCCTCGGCGGTCACAGCAAGGGCGGCTTTCGGGAAATCATTTCGGCGGCGCAGGCAAACAAACTCGATTTCGTGGTCATGACTGAGCATGCGTTGTCGGAATTCGACACCGCAAACATGACGCTTAAAGGTCTGCATGGCGGTGTCGTGTTCATTAACGGAAATGAAGTAACCACCGGTTCCGGTCGCTTGCTGATCATCCCCGGAGATGAGCGGGAGATGGTCGGCTCTCTTACACTTGAACAGATTGAACGCACGCCCGAAAGGAACCTGCTGCAGGTTGTCGCCTATCCGGATGAGTTTAAACGATGGGACAGCCACACGTATGAAGGCGTTGAGGTCTATAACGTTTACACGAACGCTCGTGAGATCAACCCGGTCAAAATGTTCTTCGATAGTCTCTGGTCCTATCGCAGTTATCCGGATCTGCTGTTTGCAAATTTTTACAGTCGTCCATCAGCGAATCTGAAACTATGGGACCAATCCATTGCAAACAGCGGCAGAAGGCTGGTGGCCTTAGCCGGCAATGACGCACATGCCAACATCGGCTTCGAACTTACGGACTCAACGGGAAAGAGATTGTTGGGAATGCAACTGGATCCGTATGAACGAAGTTTCCGTTTAGTTCGTATGCATATTGTGATGCCGCCGGTTCATGATTACGTATTTGAGCCGAATCGATTGTTGGCGGCCATCTCCGCCGGCAATTGTTTTATTGGTTTCGATATTTTCGGAGACACGACCGGGTTTCGTTACAGCGCCCGCGACGGAAACGAGTCAAAGATATTAGGCGATGAGATTACGCTGGAAGACGAGGTTCATCTCAGAGCAACGCTACCGGTGGCGGGACGAATAGTCTTACTGAGAGATGGGGTTGTGATTTACGAAACGGGGAACACGCGCACGATGGAGTATGTGGCGAAAGAGCGGGGAAGCTACCGTGTGGAGGCATATCTGCCGCAACTGGGCAAACCGGTTGGCGACCAGCCGTGGATCATTTCAAACCCGATCTATGTGCGGTAGGTAGGACAGGCATCCTGCCTGTCTAAAGTGGTAAGACAGGCATTCTTGCCTGTCTAAAGTGGTAAGACAGGCATTCCTGCCTGTCTAAAGTGGTAGGTAAGACAGGCATTCTTGCCTGTCTAAAAGTGGACAGACAGGAGTTTTTTACAGGGTACAGACAGGAATTTTTTACAGGGGACAGACAGGAATGTCTGTCATACAAACACGACAACGCCCCACAGGGTTGATTGTAGGGCCGAGTGGGGCGAGAAGCCTGGAAAGCTCCAGGTTCGAATTATCGTTTGGAAGCGGTGCTTACGTTCACCTATTACTGTAGAGAGCCGCAGTGTTTGGACTCTACGCTCACTTAAACTCCCTAGTATTTGGGAGTGCGAGTACAGCCTTCCAGATTCTATTTTCAAGTGGCATCAGTCTAGGCACGAGGCAATTTTGTGTCAAGATTCACCTTGACTGTAGCCGAAACATACAAGGCGAAATCAACCCCACGGCTTGGTCCAGAAACTGTGAAAATATCCATCAAAACCGCGCCAGATTTTAGCTTTCGGCGCACCATCTTTAGCCACGGCTGGTACGGGTTGCAACCGTTTCATATTAATGAGACGCGGGAGGAATTGTCGCGTGTCCTGGAGCTCAAGAATGGGAGGCCGGTAACGGTTTCAATGCGTAGCGCGAGGAATGCCGTCCTCGTGACGCCCTCGCGGACGGTCGGGAAGAGGGCGGTCGACCAGATCATTAAGGATGTTCGACATATGCTTCGGCTCGACGACGAGCTGGGTAGCTTCTACGGGCTAGTGGAGATAGATCCGGACTTTAACTGGATTCCTCGTCAGGGCGCAGGCCGGTTGCTCCGCTCACCAACTGTCTACGAAGACCTGGTGAAGATGATTTGCACTACCAACTGTTCGTGGGCGCTGACCGTAAAGATGGTGACGGGCCTGGTTGAGAAGCTGGGACGAGAATCTGACGATGGCCGGCGCGCGTTTCCCACGGCTGAAGCCATGGCCCAGATGCCGTTGAAATTTTATGCAGACGAAGTGCGCGCAGGTTATCGCGCTCCGTATTTCAAGGAACTCGCCGATCGCGTTGCGTCAGGCGAACTCGATGTGGAAGCCTGGCTCAGTAGTTCAGTGCCGACTGCGGAGCTGATGAAAGAGATGCGCGACGTTAAGGGAGTTGGACCATATGCCGCAGAGAATGTGTTAAAGCTCATCGGGCGTTACGACGGCCTGGCGCTTGACTCCTGGACGCGCGCAAAATTCTTCACGGTGCGAAACAATGGACGCAAAGCCACAGACAAAAAGATCGCGCGCTTCTATTCACGGTTTGGGGAATGGCGTGGCCTCGTGCTCTGGTGTGACATGACGCGTGACTGGTTAGACGGATAACGATCCGTGGTTTCGTATTAATCCCTCCTCATCCATCCCGATTTCGATCCCACACAAAGTTTTTCTGATCATAAAAAATAGTTTTTGGAACTTACGCATTCTCACGACGTATTTAGGTCTACTCCCCCCGAGGAGGAATTGATCCGATAAACCAAGGAGTATTGACATGAAATTTATTAATCGCGTTGCAGTCGCTCTGCTCATCGCATCACTCGCCAGTGTTGCAGCTTTCGCCAAGACTCATAGAGAGAAAGTAACTTTCGTTGATGACATTAAGGTGAACGGTACACTCGTCAAGAAAGGTGCTTACGATCTGAAGTTTGACGACAAGACGGGCGAAGTCACTATCTTGAAGAATGGCAAAGTCGTTGCCCGTGCCAACAGCACGATGGAAAGCCGACCGAGCAAGGCTCGTCGCTTCGAATGGAGATATTCCGGCGAAGGTTCCACTGCTGAATTGACCCACGTTACGTTCTCTGGCTCTGAGCAGAACATCGTGATCAACAGCGCCGCCGCGAGCAAATAATCAGGCCGACAGTACACGCAAGCCTGACAAAAGATTTTGAGCTGCGCTCCCAGGGCTACGGTCCGGGGAGCGTTCGCTTTTTTACCCGCCAAATTTTCCGCGCAATTGTTGACAACGTAGAACTTCATCAGCGAATCTAAGCCCAGCGCTCGCCCCAGTGCTCCTAAAAACCGTTGGTTGCATTTCAAAATATGAAAAGAATTTCCCTCGTCTATATATTTCTGCTGGTTCTTATTAGCTCTCAAAATCTGCAAGCTCAAACCCCAATGCCTTCGCCGGCGCCCGACGACCGTCCGCGGACATACTATCCACCGGTTAGAGTGCAGACACCGCGAACGGTGACAAATCCGGAAAGCTCGCCGGCGACTCCGCAAACTGTCGCACCGGCCGTCGGAATAAAACCGGAGCCAGGACCGCCCGTGGCCGGACCGACTGCGACTGAACGTCACGAGGCGACCGCAACGGCAACCACCGTGATGGCTCCTTCAGTGATTCATTCACGGATTACAGAAGCCGTGCGGTTACTCCGCTCCCGGCCAATGCCGACGTCGTTCGGATCGCCGGCTATTGATGTAGTGACAGTTGCTGCCCTTGACCGCTCTACATCCAGAATTCACCTCGTCCCAATGTATAAGCCTACTTTCCTGAAGAAAGGATCGGAGGCGACGATGACGAGCTCGTTGGGCGTGCAGCTTAACGTTCGAGTCATTCGAGCTAACGGCGTTAACACCGCACTCGCCATATTCGATCCCCAGGGTCGTGCGTTGGTGCCGTTGGTGGTGCAGTATCCGATCGAACGAGGCGGTGTGTTTCGCGAGATGGCCTACTACACGTCCGTTCACCCGGCATTGTTCTCGCCCGAACTCGCTCGATCAGGTCAGGTTTACGTGAGGACGATGTTGGATCTGGCGGTGAAGCGTTTGCGCGAAAAGGGAAAATTTATTTCGCCCCAAATAGTTGACGTTGCCGAACGTCTTTGTTTAGTTGAGCACGTTGACCATGACCGTTTTCGCAATGAAAACCGTTTGGCGTTATACCAGGAAGTGTATTCACTGTTTGCCCTTAATCAGTTGGAGACTTATCGCTATTCAGTTAGTTCAGCCGGCGCCGGTGGCATGGTGCAAATGATTCCCTGGGCTTACAACCTGATGAAGTCGCGACATCCGGGCGTTGGTTTGATTCCTGATTTTGTGGTTGGCATGCGAACGCACTCAAATGCATTGCAGGCGATGCTGTTGTACATGCAGGACACCTGGAATGATTTATCAGCAAACGAAGATGTGCAATATGCGTTGCGAGCCAAGTTAGCGACTCAAACAGAATTGCTGGCGGCGGGTTATAACTCAAATGCTGCGCGCTTGCCTCTTTATATTCGACGCGGTGGTGCTTCATGGCGTTACCTGATTCCGCGCGAAACACAGATGTACTTACAGATCTACAAATCGGTAGAAGGGCTGATCCCGCAGAAGCCGCATACAACTCCTGTGACGCAGGCACCGAGTGCAAAGACAAAACGCCACTCCTGATTTACCTCAGTACAACCTCGGGCCAGCGCTCGCGCTGGTGTTTGTAGTCTTATTTCTATCGATTCAAGTATTAGTACCGGCCGTGAAGCTGACGTCTTCACGGCCGGCTCGTTTTGGTTGGCACATGTGGACCGTCACGCCGCCGCGGCGCCAGGTGTCTCTACTGATGCGCGATGGAACAACGCGACCTGCTGACCTGCGGCCTTATCTTGCTCAAGGGCGCGGCGAACTCGATTTGGACAATGTCTTGCCACCACATCTCTGTCGCATGATCCCCGAGGTGGCAGCCGTGCGTTATCGCTCCCGTAGCACGGCAACTACCCAGACACACCCGTGCCCCTGAACAAACTGCTCTCATGTATTCTCAGCTTGCGCGCGAAGGCACGCTTAGTGGCCGTTGCGCGGATCATGATCGGTGTCGCCTCGACGCTTGCCGCATTCGAGATATGGAGGTTGCTGCCGCATTTCCTCACTTCCACAGTAATCAAGCTGCCATATTTTGACTGGGTACCATTGCTGTCTAACCGTAGCGTATGGGCTTTCATTCTGTTGTGGGTATTGGCTGCGATTGCGTTCGCAGTGGGTTGGAAGACGCGCATCGCGGGCGCTGCTTTAGTGTGCGTGATCGGTTACAGCTTGCTGTTGGACCAACAGCTTTACAGTAATCATCTCTACCTTCTTTTTCTGATAGTTGTGTTGCTGACGATCGCAGATAGCGGCGCGGCGATTTCGATTGATGCCAGGCGAGGCGAACGAGCGACTATGCCAGGATGGCCGGTTTGGTTGCTGAAGGTTCAGGTCTCAATCGTTTACATTTTTTCGGCGATTGCGAAGCTGACGCCTCAGTACTTGTCTGGTGAAGTATTGAACGAGAGTCTCAAGCAATACGGGTTCTTTACTGTTCCCATGACGTGGCGAATGCCGGTGGCGATGAAGCTGCTCGCAATCGTCGCGATAGTAATGGAACTCTTTGTCGGGCTTGGCTTATGGTCACGGCGTTTGCGACCGGGAGCAGTTATCGCAGGCGTGCTCTTCCACACGTTCATCATTGCTGCGTTGGATTCGAGCCGCTTGTCGTTGAGTATTTTTGCGCTCGAGATGTTCGCAGTTTATTTGCTCTTTTTCGATGACACGCCGAGTAAGACCGGAACCAATTCCCTGCGACACTGAATTGTGATTGGCTTGGCTCTAATAGTTGAGCCCACGAAATAAGACGAATCGGGCTTCTTAGGCAAAGCCGATGAATTATTGACTGTTAGGTAGCCTCTTAATCAATGTTCTTCCCGAACAGTACGTTGACCCAATAGAACGCGACAGTGCCACTGCCGATCACGAGGCACGTCGCCACTGTGCGCCATAAAATATCCGTGCCCGCGAAGCGCCAGATTGCCAGCAGGGAAGCGAGCACCGCTACGAGAATGCAGGCGCTCGTTATCCAGAACGACAGACTCCTGACTTTCTCTGGATTCAGATAGCCGCGTTTTTTTTGAGCCGGACTACTCATTAACTTCCCCGGCGACGACAAAAGCCTTCGCCGTTTACTTCACCTGCTGGCTGACAACCTTACCGTTGATGATGACACCGGTCACGTGAGATGTATACTCGAACGGATCCCCGTCAAACAAAACCACATCAGCGTCTTTGCCGCTCTCGAGTGAGCCTACGCGATTATCCACGCCGAGGATCTTTGCGGCGTCGGTGGTGACTATCGCCAGCGCTTCTTCCTGACTCAGACCATTGGCCCTTGCGGCTGCCGCCTCGAACAGCACGATACGCGTCTTCGGCACATACGTCTCATAGCCACTTTGGAGTGCAACCTGTATACCTGCTTTCCGCAGAGTCGCTGCAGTCTCCATGCTCAGATTTTCCTGTTCACCGCCAGCACGAAACATGGTCGGATGAATAATCACCGGCACGTTCGCAGCTTTTATTTGATCAACCACCAAATAACTTTCAGATGCTCCGTCAAGGATGATGCGCAGGTTAAACTCCTTCGCGAGTCGCAGCGCGTTCATTATGTCCTGGGCCCGGTTTGCGTTGATTAGCAAAGGAATTTCGCGACGCAGGACACGGGCGAGCGTTTCCTGACGCAGGTCGCGCGCAGGTTTTTGATCTTCCTTGGCGGTGGTTTGTTTAGTGTCGTAGTCCCTGGCTTTCAGGAATTCAGCACGCAACATGGAGATTTGTTTCGCACGGGTTCCTGGTGAACGCCCGCCCTGGGCCATACCCGCCATGCCGAGGGTGGTTGCCACTGCGGCTGATGGATTAACAACCGCTTCGTCGACGTTATCGCCAATTGTCTTGACGATCATCGTTTGACCGGACATCAGTGCGCCGGGCGCATGACCGGTTTGTACCGTAGTGATGCCGTACTGGCGCAGCCACTCAACCAGTTTCTCCTGTGCATTGTATGCATCGATCGCGCGCAGCTCCGGCTGAATCGATGCCGACAACTCGAGTTGCATCTGGTCGTGCGGTTGATTTAGATATCCGGAAAGTCCGACCACGGTGCGCGCGTCGATCAGACCTGGAGTCACAACTTTGGCTCGCAACGTCTGATATCCCGAAGGAATGTTTACCTGTCGCGCGCTGCCGACTCGTTCAATCTTGCCGTTACGAATGAGCACGACGCCGTCGCTGATTGGTTGTCCTGCCATCGTATAAACAGTTTCCCCGCGCACGGCAATCTGTTGCGCAAGCGCCGTTGTTGAAGCGGCGGTGATGAGTAGAAACAGCGAGAGGGTTATTCCCTTGATTATGCGGTTCGTTTTCATTGGCTGTCCCTCCCGTGGTCGAAGCAACTGAAATCAAAAAACTCATCGCGTCCGGCGCCGTAACCTCCGACGGCGAACAACCGATCTTCCGGAAGACTACGATCAAAAACTTTCATTCCTTCGACCCACGTTTCTAAAACCTTCGACTGAACACCCAGGGGATCACCGGACAGAATAATGAAGTCTGCGTCCTTCCCACGTTCAAGCGTGCCGACACGATCCTGCAGGTCGAGCATCCGCGCTCCGGCCATGGTCATACCGTAGAGGGCTTTGTCTCGCGTCATACCGGCGCGCACCGCCATTCCTGCCGAACGCAGGAACCAACGCGAATCAGTAATGTAGTCGTCGGTATGAAAACCTACGAGGGCGCCTGCCCGTTCAAGAAGCGCGCCGTTGTCTGCCAGCAGGTCAACCGTCTCTAACTTTCCGCCGGGTGCATCAATCACGATTATGGACGCCGGGGCCTTAGCGGCTGCGATTTCATCAGCCACTTTCCAGCCTTCGGAGACGTGCTGCAGGACTATGCGAAAACCAAATTCTTTTGAGAGTCTTAGCGCAGTCAGAATGTCGTCGTGGCGATGCGTGTGGAAATGGACCGTACGCTTGCCTTCCATTGCTTCGACGAGGATTTCAAGAGCCAGATCACGTGCCGGCAACTTGGTAGCGTCGCCCTTCGCGCGTGTAATCTTGTTGCGATATTCCTGAGCCTTCACGAATTGCTCGCGGACCAGTGAAGCCGATTTAGCGCGGGTTCCGGGGAATGGACCAGTTGAGCCGGGGCGGATCGGATTAGTGCCGTTGGCCATTTTCAAACCGCCCGCAATGTTGCCCTGCGTATCCTTGATCAAGAGATCGTCAACGATCTTGCCTCTTCTTAACTTTAAATAAAGCGTTTGCCCGCTCGATAAATGACCCGAGCCGGGCATCACGTTCACGGTCGTAATTCCGCCCGCGCGCGCACGCATGAGGCTGTTGTCTCTGACGTTAATTGAATCGAGGATTCGGGTTTCAGGTTGAATGGGACCCGAACCATCAGCGCCGGAGCCGCCGCCGACGTGGCTGTGAGTGTCTACCAGCCCCGGCATGATTACTTTGCCTTTTACATCGATTACTTCAGCACCCGCGGGAACGGTAACCGAGCTGCGCGAGCCGACTTCGGTGATCTTGCCGCCCGAGACAACTAACACACCGTCCTGAATCGGCGCTCCGCTAATGGTAATGATTTGCGCGCCGACAAACGCGCGCGGGCGTTCCGTTTGTGCCCACAATGAAACGGGCGACAACGCGACGCAGCACACGAAGACAATAAGGGGTTTCGTAAGTTTCATTCTTTGTCTCCTCGAGAAATTAGGACGGCTCCAATTAACGTGGGCGCTAAAATCTACGAAAGGCACTCTGCTGTCAAGCACTCAGCTCTTTAATCCGTTGGCCGGCCATCCTCTTAACGGACTCCGTTACGATTGCTCGGCTTCGCCTCCAAGTCGAGTTCACCAATTCTTCAGCCATACTTTTTATTTCCTGAGTCTACCTCGGCAAACAACTTTCGATTCGTCACCTGGAACAACGATTCCGGGCTGACTCAATACATTTTGGCTGCGGAGCGTAAACTCAACCTCCAGGTTCGAGCCGTCGATGGTGGCATCGGTTTCCATGGTCGCACGGCTTTGGCTAAGAGTGCCTCCACCTGAGCTTTCCTCCGAGATGTTTAGTGAATAGGTGATCCTCTCGGGTGAGGTTGAGATGGAATCAACGGTAACGGTGGTAACACCGCCGCCCGGTGGCACAAATCGCACCACCTGGCCTGGCTCGCTGAGCTCCACTTCACGCGGACCACTCTTGCTTTGGTACTCGTAAACAGGATTACCGGATGAGGCGATCTTGTAACTCGCGTCCATCGTGTTGCCGTTGTCGCAGCTTACTGTGCCTTTCCACGAGCCTTCTCCCGAGTCGGCCGTTCCTGAATCGGAACCGGATGAACCGGAGTTATCGGAGCCGCCCTCGTTACCGGAACCGCGGTCCGACAAGTTGCAACTGAATCCAATGGCGACACAAAGCAACAACGGCCAAAGCCGGCGAAATTTATTTGGGTTCATTTTTGGGGCAATGGATGGAAGTGGTCAAACTCTACGTCTACATTCATGACGAGTCGTTCTTGTAGAACAAAGTGATCGGACCGTCAAGACTTTTTGGTTGCTTGCATGCCTTTAATTGCCTTATTACTTTCAAAAGGATTAAGCCTCTGTCTCACTGGGACCGGGTCCTCGTTCTTTCGAAGTAATTAGTCGATGAACGGTTCTGAGTTCTCGTTTCCGCGTTCGGTTCCTGGTTCTGACAGAAACAGTTTTATGGGCGATGTATCGTCTCCAAGGCTTTTCAGGCATTGAAACTTGAAACCCAGCTTCTCCAAAAGTTTAATGGAACGCTCGTTGGTGGGAGTGGTAATCGCGGCAATTTCATCCAAGCCGAGAACTTTTCGCGAGTAATTCATTACCGCCGCCGAAGATTCAAGAGCGTAGCCCTGTCCCCAGAATAGCGGCAGAAACGCAAAACCAATGTCGGGATATTCCAGCGTCTCCCTTTTCAGAGGACCACAAATACCAATTGGCGTCGATGTTTGTCTAAGTTCAACTTTATAAAGTCCGTAGCCATATCGCTCGTAACTGGCCATAGGCCCGTTTTGAATGTATCGAACCGCATCTTCTTCACTCCGAACATTCCTGTCGCCAATGTTCTCAATGAACGACGGTTCGTTTACTAGTTCAAAGATAAATGTCGCGTCGGCGGGCGTGAGTCGTCGCAGTTGCAGGCGATCTGTTTGAAGAATGACGTCGCTCATTGTTTGCGATAGACGTAGTAGATTGCGCCGGCGCGGTCGTCAGTTAGCAAAAACTCGTCGTTGCCTGTGTTCATGATGTCTACCGGCCTGCCGTTTACCTTCACGCCGTCGAGGAAACCGGTGATGAAATCCTCGGGCGTAGATTTGTTTTCGCGGACGCGTACGACTTTGTAACCGCGATTTAAGGACTCCTTGGTTGACCCGTGCAGGCCGACAAGGATTGAGCCTTTCAATACCGTGTTAGTTTGATCGAAGTACTCGAGACCCAGCGGAGAGCTATGCGCATCGAAGGCCGCTACGGCCAACGGCATCTTGCGGCAGTTCATTTTCTTCCCCGCCCGGTTGAATCGCGGGTCAATGACTCGCGCTGACCCTGATTGATAACAGTAGGGCCAGCCGTAATGCATCTTGTCAGCTAATGCGTACAGTGTGTCGGCTGGCTTATGTACGCCTAGATGATCGGCTCCCATATTGGTGGCGTAAAGTTGGTTGTCGATCCACTTAAGGCCGACTGCATTTCGTAATCCACTGACAAATTGTCGCTGGTTCTTTCCGTCGGGATCCATTTCAATGACGCTGGCGCGTACCTGCTCTTTTTCTTCGCACGCGTTACAGCTACTTCCGACTGAAACATAAAGCTTCCCGTTACCAAACGCGACCGTGCGCGTCAGGTGCCAGCCTCCATATTTGTAACTCAGTCCATAATCCGGGAAAGTGGCAAGCACTTCCGGCTCAGATGTGGGACTGGTTTCACCGCGTGTGAACTTGTACCGCAACAGACGATCGGTCAATGCCAGATAAAACCACTCGGTACCGGTCTGGTCTGTGTAAAAAGCGACGCTGTTCGGATTTCGTAAGGCGGTGAGATACGGCGTGACCTTCTTAAAGGTCTTCGTGGCCGCATCAAACTCATCGAGGATGTACACCACGCCTTTGGTGTTGTCGGTGAGGTTATACATGTCGGTTACAAAGATCCTGCCGTCTGGACTCTTCGCCATAAAACGCACCCGCTTCAGTCCTTGCGCCGCCACGCTGATCGAAAATTCGCGCGGCAGGCTTAAAGCGAATGAACGTTTGCCCACCGTGACGTTTTGAGGAGTGAGTTTGGGCGACAGCTGCCCAACTGCGACGGGTGCTGATGCGGCGATGATCAGAAGAACGATTGTCCTCAGAAGCATAGGCAACTTAAAGGCGTTCAGTTTATTGCCCCTCTCCCGGAGTATCTATCTTATTTCGTGTTACTTCGTGTTTCGTGCAATTCGTGGATCGTTCTATTGGTGCCTAAAAAAACTATCCACGGACACACGAAATAACACGAATTACAATTCAGGCATCACAATTCCGAAGTGTTCACGTAACGCGTTCACGTAATCGTCTTCTCCAGCGAGCTCTTCCTCAGCACGCTCGCCGGCATTCCGCGTAGTTATTAGGCGCAGTCCACTCAAAGTCACGCGGCCGGTTGCTGTGGCTCGCGTGCAGATGCGCCCTTTGGTGAAGTGTGACTCTGGTGACGTCTGCTGATATTCACACATCTCTTCGTAGTCAGCGTAGACATGTGGTTTTAATGTAAATCGATATTGCGGAGCCCACGTGCCGTCGTAATGTCGTTGCATCAACACCCGGTGATCACCCTGCAAAACAAACTTGTAAGCGCGAGCGCCTTGCGTTTGTTCGCCGGGCTCATCCAACAACAGTGGCTCTATGAATGAATCACCGAAACCAACGTCCGCAATCCAACGTTGATCCAACCTAACGAGTAATGTCATGTGATCGAAGTCATGACCAAACTCACCTGTTGAACGCGCGACGGCTGCCGACAACATCTCAACTTCAAACCCAAGCGCGCGCAGCAGTGCCGCGAAAAGGCCATTCAGTTCATAACAGAAGCCTCCACGACGTCGTTGCACTACCTTCTCAAACAACGCTTCATCGTCAAGCACGATCGGCTCGTTGGAATGAATGCTGAGATTCTCAAATGGAACGGTCCGCAGGTGAGCGACCTGCAGGTCGCGCAAAGTTTGAGCCGAAGGATCGTGCGTGCCTTCGTAGCCAATTCGTCTTAGATAAGCGTCGACGTCAAGCGGCATGGCTTCGCACTTTATCCCAATGATTCGGTTTCCATCGCGCGCCAAAGCCACGACGTGCGCATCTGGAATGCTACCGTCAGGATAATCAGGACAATCTGGGCGAACACCAGGATCACAATCCCCAGCCATTGGCCAGTGGGATTCGACTTAAACGGTATGACGGACAGTATGAACAACAAGAAGACGGCGATGGGCCCGACGAGCATCGTTAGTATGAGCAACGTGCGAATGTTTGTCGCTACAAACGAAATACCTTCGCTGCCGGGATACAACGCCTGGATGAACATCGATTCTGTCAACCAGTAGAGACCGACCGGAACAAAGCACATTGCGGCAGCAACGAAGTAGAACCACGCCGGCGGTGAGACGGTGGTGGTTGTAATAGCAGTGCGAACAGCGGCCACAATAATCGTGATAAACCCAACGGCAATTGCGGCGTACAAACCGACAAGGATAGGCACATTTGCTTCCGCCAATCCGCCCGTAACGGCGCTGATACCTGCGTTCTCTGCAGCACGCATAGCCTCGAGGACGCCGTACAAAAGGAAAGCACTCAACGACGCGCCCAGCGCCCCTAGTGAATATGACGCCATCGCGAGGAGGCGTGGGATACTGGCCATCCTCGGACGCACCATCTCGTTTGGGGGAACGCTCGCAGGATTCATATGTCTGATTCTTGCACGTGGCAGTAACTACATCAGCAACGACTCTACGCGATGCGCATGGACCATCTGTTCACAAGGTGACCACGCAAAGATGGTGAAGCGTCCATCCTGCGAAGCAACCAGAGCGATTGAGTTGCGCTGATCGTGAACAAACTGCGCCGCGGAGAGATGTCTTGTCCCGCCGAGTTCCAACGGCTGAACTACGGTAGCCACATCGCCCACCACCGGCTCAGTTACCACTGCTTGATCGACACGAGTCGTACCGCGCTGCCCGATCTTGGCGCCGAATGCGAGCACATCGTACTGATCAGTCATTATCGCGGCACCATCGACGGCAGTCAGACCGGCGATAGCATCTACCGCATCGATAAACGCTTCCTGCCAGATCTGTTCGCTCTTCTCTTCCGGCGATTGCCTCAGCAGTCCAGCCAGTTCGGAATACGGAGGTGAAACCGAGTACGGCACGTGTTCGAGAATCGAGGCGCGCCATTCGTCACAAGTTTGCGGAACAACCAGCAGCGATCCGCCACGGCCATGTGCACGCATCGAGGCTGCTAACTGAACGAGTACGTTTACCGCATCGCCGGTAACAGCAGTGGCCCCAAAACCAAGTAGTGCAGTCACCAGTTCCGGACAGTCCGGCAAACTGGTGCCTCGTTCGTCGACGATCTTGATCTGATCACCCTTAAGAACAACCACGTTAGTATACTTTCCGCTTTCCCGGCCGCGACGATACTTCACAACCAACAGCCCCGGCTCGATCACTTCAAGCACAAAACAGAACCGTGGAATGGTCCGCGTTGTCCCCCAGATTCTTAGTTCGTTTGATTTACGCCAAACGCCGAGGTGTATCCCGGGACGCTCCACTGCCGGCGCCAGCCGAGCGAGTATTGCTGGGGTTAAAGCCAACTCATGCTCAAAAACCAGGGGATGTTGTGCGTGCTCGGGTGGTAGAAATGCCAGTGAGATTTTTGGGCGGTAAGCTTCCTCGCGACGAAGACTGGCCCAGAAAGCTGCATCGATAATCGCTTCCATCGCTGTTGCGTTGGGCGTGGGCGCGACATCGCGTACCTGCTGGCGTGCAGACGCTATCTGGCGAGCAAAGATCTCTTCGACTGCCAACGCAACAGCCCTGGCGGCGGGATATGCGGGCTCTGTCAGTGTCGAGCCTGGCGACGAAATGGTGCTCATGGAATTAGAGGCTACTGCTCCAGAGTAGCGTCCATCGTGATTTCGGCTTTCAAGACTTTAGAAACCGGACAACCCGTTTTCGCGTTGTTGGTGGCTGTCGTAAAAGCGGCTTGGTCGGCGCCGGGCACTCGAGCTTTGACATTAAGATGGACCGACGTGATTGCAAAGCCAGCGTCTGTTTTCTCAAGACTCACGGACGCAGTTGTACGAATGCTTTCAGCGGTCAGGCCTGCCTGGGCCAACTGTCCCGACAACGCCATTGAAAAACAACCGGCATGAGCAGCCGCAATTAATTCTTCGGGATTAGTTCCTACACCGTCTTCGAATCTCGTGCTGAAAGAGTATTGCGTATTTGAAAGGACGCCGCTGTCTGTAGATATCGTCCCCTTACCGTCCTTGAGTCCGCCCTTCCATTCTGCCGATGCGTTGCGTTTCATGTTGCCTCCTGTGAATGTTCATTGAAAAGAATACTGCAATTTACCTCAAAACGTGGCGAAGGACTAAGCGGGGCGCTACTCGAACTTCGCGCCATGCTCGAGCAGTAGTTCTCGCAGAAGGGAACGATGACAACGCGGTTCGTTGTCGCAATAGCATCCGATTGAGAAGTCGGACTCCCGCGACATCGCGGCGAGCAAGGCCATTAATCGCTGCGGAGAAGGCTTTCGCATTTCCGCTAAATATTTACGTTTATATGTGGCCCAGCGGCCTGAATCCCATGGTTTGGAGAGTGCCCACGAAACCAATGGCGCGCTTGGGGCCAGTTCAGGCAACCAAAGATCGTAATAGTTAAGATGACCGTAGTCTTCTTTGCGAACTCCACGCGGTGGACGACGCACGGTTCCTAGCCGCAGTCCTTCAGACGGATGTCGCGGAGTGCCGAGTTGTACAACTCGAATTGCCATTCACTTAATTTGAACAGTCAATTCTTCGTGCGGTCGTAGCCGGGGAGGCGTTGACCAAGGGCAGAATACTTGATTACTTCGTTCAGACGTTTCAATCGCGTTTCTTCTCTCTTAGCACCGACCACATACCAGTGGACGGCTTTCCGATACGAGGGCGGTTGCGCAGCGAAGAACTTTTGCGCCGCCATGTTTTTGCTCAATAGCTTTTGATACTCCGGTGGAAGCTCCGGGCTGCGCTGTTCGTATGCGTAGATTCCGGAGCGATATTCCCGACGTGCTTCAAATGCCTTCAAGCCGGTGGGCTGCATCAATCCCTGCTCTTTGAGCTCACCGACTCTCTTAATGTTTACATTACTCCACGTGCTGGGTTGCCTCCGTGGAGTGAAGCGGATGCTGTAACTGGAGTCGTCGATACGTCTGCGGATACCGTCAATCCATCCGAAGCAAAGTGCCTGGTCCACAGACTCTGGCCAGGTAATACTTTGTTTGCCGGAATCCTTTTTATAGAAACCAACCAGCAGTTCAGAATCTTTGTCGTGATTTTTCGACAACCAGTTGCGAAACTCGTCAGGAGTTTTAAAGAACTTTGGTTTCATCGTGCGTGCTTAATTCACTGGAGCGGCAACGTTTAAAACATGATCATTCAGTTTCTGGCAGCTCTTCAATTCAATCTCGTTCTTTGAGATCTCTGCGGCACGCCGCAACTCAGCTCGTCTATTCCGATCCCAGGCTTCCGGACGTTGCGGTTCCTTTTGTCCCGGTGGGCGTATACGCGTCACACTGAAATAGCGACCGGGCGCGATATGTGAAAGCTTGAAGAGACCGTCGCTTTGGACCATGGTTTCGTAATACCGCAGAACGTTGTTCGCCTGTTCACGATCAACCGGAACGAGATGCACTTGCAGGCCTTCCGGTACGGATGGCAGGCCTTTTGGCAAGGTAACGCTGCCGCTTAACCCAGCTGCGTCCTGACCGATCGTAATAGCAACATCTCGTAAGTCTTCTCCGGATTTGATTAACCCGGTCCCTTGCCACGGTATCGTCTTGCGCGGCGCAGATGCCTGAGCTGTTGTTTTCGACGGCTGTGGGGCAGGTAACTGGATGTCGTGCAAATACCAGGCGTCCGTCGGCAAGTGAAATACAAATCGAAACCGGCCGGGTTCCAAATTCCGGGTCCTGAAAGTGCCGTTAGCGTCTACTGCGCCGTTCATGGTGTACATCGACCGCAATCGCGATCCGTCGGTTCTACCAGTTGACTCGCCGGTTGCGTACAGCAACATCTCGACAATTTGCGAGCCACGCTTATCGCATTTCTCTGCTGTCGGCTCGAGTTTGATAGAACCTTCTATTGATGAGAGGGTCGTTATCGAAATTTCTACACCGGTAACATCCGCTCCGCTTACGGTGATTCTTTTCATTCCGGCTGCCCAGTTGGCGTCCGCACGTGAAAAAAAGGTCGCAAGCAACTCGTACTCACCATCAGCCAACCCATCGAACTTAAACGAATGGGTGGAACTATTCATGTTGTTACTCGAGACGGAGACCATGGCATTGGTCTTTAAATCGAACAAGCTGATGGAGGAGATGTTCACTCGACTACTGCTGTCTATCGTGTGCCTCAGCGTGCCTGAAATGGAATAACCCAGCGCGCTTCTGTATCGAATGTCGATGCCCGCCGCTTCTTCTGCACTCCGAACGGAAACCGGCACAGCTGTGTCCCGATTCGACGAGGGATAATACGTTGGGGCATCGAGATCGAAATTGGTGGAAAAAAATTGTCCAAACGCTCTGCGGCCTCCAGCCGCGACCAAATACTCTCCCGCAGGTAAACCATAGATGCGGTAGATACCACGATCGTCAGTTTCCACCTGCTGACTCTCTCCGGAAAATCGCGCCATCAGATTCTGTTGGTCGCCAATCTGCAAAGCGCGCACATTGACGCCCACAACCGGATCGCCTTTTTGGTCTTTAATTGTCCCCGTGATAACTCCGCCTTTGACCATTCGGACCGTCACTTGTGCGCCAGGAAAATGACGTGGCCAGTCTGACATGTCGGTTGTCGCAAGGCTTTCGTCTATAAAGCCGGGGGCCATCGCCAGGATGTTGTAGACTCCGGGGCGGAGGCCGTCGAAGGTAAAACGTCCTTCTGAATCAACCCGTGTCATACGTGCGCCGCCAGAAGTGGAATTCAAAGAGCGAATTGACACCACGGTGTTTTTTGGAGCGCGCGCACCGGAGACGACGATCCTACCCTTGATGATTCCTGACGGCGCGGCTTTATCACTGGGGGGCGTGGACTGGTTTAAGGCAGAGTTGGGCGCAATGTTTGTCGACGGTTCCTGACCAACTATATTCTCGTTTGAGATCAGCAGTAATAAGACTAGCAGGGAGATCGTTGATCGCGAGATGCAACGATTCATTTGTGTCGCCTCTACTCGATCAATAAGGTTCATGGCCGTCCGGTTTCGGGTGTGAGATTCAGCACGATAGTCACGTCAGTTTCGACGTCGTGGGCGATGGTGACTGATCGCGTCGCCGTTGGGACTCTGGGAGAGTCCCCGCTCGCTAGCCTGACGCGCGCTTTAAGTTCGTAAGTTCCGGGAGAAATGTTGTCCGCGAAGAATTGGCCGCGCGCATCTACCTCGATGTGTTGAGGGAAGGCTTGGATTGCCTGGCCCGGCTGGACCAGCGTGACATAAAACCTGGCACCCTCCGGCAAATTCCCTCCCTCAGTCTTCACCCGCCCCCTTAGCGAGCCAGCGCCATGGTTGAAAACTAACCGGACGCCCTGAATGTCAGCGCCGGCAGTAACCTCGATTTCCTCCTTAGCAACACCCTCAAGCTCGACTCGCAATAAATGGAATCCCTTTGGTGGCGTCGGATAATGCTGGATTCCGATTCTGACTTTGCCGGGACTTAAGCCGGAAAGGGTAAAGGTTCCGTCCGCGTTGATCTGCGTTATCGCGACAGAAGGGGCGCGATCGTTCTGGGAGCTGGCGGCGTAGAGTTGAATGGTTTGAAGTCCGGCGATTAGTCCTGGATCCGGGTTGTTTTCAATGACTGCGACGCCGCTGATAGTTGCTCCGGGGCGAAGTGTGATAACGATTCCAGTAACATCAGCGTCAACGACTTCAAATTGGCTCACCTCACTGTATAAGGTGCGCGGCTGAGTTGGTCCTCCGAGAGTAAACACTCTGTATTTGCCTGGCTGAATGCCCTCAGCGCGAAACTTACCGTCGGCATCCGTTAGCGACATAAAGTTCAGGCCACCGAAGTCCTGCTTTCCTTCCACTACTCGAGAGTATCCGACACTAACAGTTGGTTGCGGTTTACCCGTGTTATCGACCACCCGTCCGGATATGGCAAACCCGTCAGAAAGCCTTCCGACCACAAAATCGACGTTTGAAAGCTCGGCGCCCTCCTTCAACTCGAGAACTTTCGCTTCAGATTGCTTGGTAGTGCCTGGGAAATAGGTTTTGATGTAGAAACCACCGGACCTGCCTATAGCGCTACCAATTGCGGAAGGATTGTCCTGCCCAACGCTAACCCTGTATTCGCCGGCTGCCAGGCCAAAAATTCGGTAGATGCCGCGGTCGTCGGTACGATTGCGCGGGTTTTCAAAAGACCATGATTCGCTTCTTACATTACTTCCATGTACGCCAACTTGTTCACCGATTACCGGGTTCCCGTCTACGTCGGTGATGCGGCCAGTGATTACACCACCTCGTACCAATTTGAAATCGACGCGGTCGACGGCTTCACCGTCAACAACATTTATCGTCTGACCGCGCATCTCGGGTACACCATGGGAGCCCTCTAGTGCGTAAGGTAGAGTAACGGGAGAGAGTCTGAAGGATCCCGCTGGCAATCCATCAATCCGGTAGTTACCTTCCTGATCTGTTTTTGCTCGTCCGATTGTGCGGCCATCGAAAGCTGTCGCGCTGATAGCTACCACCGTGACATCGGCAACTCCTTTTTCCGCGACGGTCACGCGACCCGAAATCGAAGCCGAGTTGCTTTTAGCGGGGGTCTGGGAGAGGTAGTTGGAAGCAGAAAAAAGGACGACGCTACATACAAAAGCGCCCAAACAGAAAATTCGCTTGCGTGGTCTTTGGAATAGCTTCATACCGACGATGAGAATTCGGTTAAGGCCTCAACATTGCCCGATGGTCAATTCTTCCTCGACAAAGAAATGCTGGCCTCCGCACTCGCCTTGCGCCACGGCCCAAATTACGTCACCAACGTGCAAGGGTCCCGGTTCAAGATTAAAAGAGGGATTTACATTCTCACTACCCGCAGACATACCGTTGTAGAAAGAAGCGAGCGATGCACCTTCGGCATTATTAACTATCAGCCCGATGCCGGTGATTAAATGACTCGCATCGGCCGATGAGACTGTGCAGGAAACTACCAGCACGTTATCGGGAATGTTATAGCAGGCACTCCAATCGCTGACAGTAACGATACCGTTAGACCTTTTGGTCGACATGAGAGGGTCCTTTCCATGAGTGGCTGAGAGTTTTTAAGTTGACGAACGAGAAGCTACTTCTAGCTTAGAAAACGATGACCGTCAAACAATACTTTGACCCATTACACAACGATTGATTCATCAGTTGCACTAAGGGCGCGCTGGTGCCGCAGGCGCAGCGGCGTTAAACCGTGTGATTACAGTATCAGTAATATCCAGACTGGGGTTTACGTAGACTAAGCCCGACTCGAATTTGTTAAAAATAACGGCCAGTTGCATCTCCTTACCAACGCCGTCAACAATCGGCTTGATTCGCGTCTCGAGTGCCAGCAGCTCACGATCTCGCGTGGTTCCGATTTCTTTGTCAGCGTCTTCGGCGAAGCGTTGCATCGCTATCCGCTTATCAGCAATTTGTCCCTCAATTTGAGCACGTCTGGCTGGCGTAACACCTGCCGCAGACAGGTCGGCATTCAGCTTTCGAAGCTCTTCGTCCATAACTTTCGCTCTACTAATGCGGCTGTCCTGTAGCTGTTTAATCTTCGCCGTTGCTGCTCTTCCGGCAGTCGATTGACCTAACACTCTTTGAACATCAATGACACCGATCCGCGTTGGTACTGCTTGGGCTGAACTTGGCTGGACCGCGAGTGCCCAAACAACTGCGCTGATTGCGGCGGCGACCAGGAGCCAGAGACTGATTGACTGCCATCGAGGATTGCGGATAGAGAAAGATTCGTAGATTTTCATCACGAGAGTCCTTTCAAAAGGTTTGCGCGGGGATGCGGCCACTAGATTATATGGTCGCGCCGTTTTCTGCGAGAGCGCTGAGGAGCACTGTTCTGATCTTTTTCGCCGGGGTAGAACGCTTTCTATACATTTAACGCAACAGCCAGTGTTTACCAGATGTCTTTGTCCGGCCTCTGACTGACTGCTTGTCCGGTACGTTATTCGCAGAATTGAGACGTGAATAGAAAGGAGGGGCAGTTATGCCGAGGGGAGATAAGGACAGATATACCGATAAGCAGAAACGAAAAGCAGAACACATTGAGGAAGGCTACCGCGAACGCGGCGTGTCGGAAGAGGAGGCCGAACGACGCGCTTGGGCCACTGTAAACGCGATGCATCACGGTGGCGAGAAGCCTGGAGGCGGTGGCTACGGCAAACCGGAAAACAAAGCGCCCGCGAGAAAAGGCGGCCGTAAAGGCGGGAGCCGTTAACCTAGCCGATTAATATCGCCAACTCGTGAGATCCGCGCCCTTGGGAGCGCTCTTCTCAATTCGTGCGACAATCTTGGGTGCGTAAAACTGGTGATATCGTAAGCGCGAAATTGCATTGGGCCGCGTGTGGTCGCCATTCCAACAATGTTCCGCACGCGGCTCGTAGTCCACTTCGCCAGCGTAATGCGGATTCTTCGTAGTCTTCAGAAAATCTTCGACAAGATAGACTGCGTTGTTAAGGAAATAGTTATCGGCTTCGCCGACGTAGATATGAATCTTCCCTTCGAGTTTTGGTCCAAGCTTTTGCCAATCACGACGCAGGATGTGACCTAAGTCAAAATTCTCTCGCCAGTGCTCTGCGACTGCCCGATCGATCTTTCCAGTAAGTTTGTCCCAGATTGGCTTCGGGTATCCATCTTTTCCAACTGGCGAATACACCGCTTCCCAGATATCAAACTGCCCACCTGACCGGCTGTGGTCACCGAGCGCAAGTTCCATGTGATTCATGTCTTCCACGGTTGCACTTAGCTCACCCAAATAGTTGCGTTTTCCAGGGCGTGCAATTCGCTTCCACGGCGCGTCAGCGTAGTACGCATTATCGTGTTCGTAGATGTTAACTACTGTGTAAGCTCGGAAGTCGATTGGATCAGGACAGGCACCCCAGGCTCCGTTGTATTCGTCTGGGTAAAAAATCTGCGCCGCCAGCGCTTCCCAACCACCCGTGGACCCTCCATACATGAATCGGGCCCAGCCTTTGCCAATGCCACGAAATTTCTGTTCGATAAACGGGACAAGCTCATACGTAATGGCGTCGCCGTATGGCCCAAGATTGGCGGAGTTTACGGCATATGAATCGTCGTAGTAGGGATTAGCATGTTGAATCTCGATGATGATCATTCGCGGGAAGTTTGGACCAGTCCACTCCTTGTAAAACTTGTGCGCTTCTTCCTGGACGATACGGTTGTACCCTTCCAGTTTGAATCTCTCGCTGTACTCCGGTTTCAGGTTTGGATCAGGAGGCGTCTCACGAAAGCCACCAAACGTGGCAGGGAAGTGCCCATGAAATATCACCAGGGGATAACGCGCGTTCGGATGACTGTCAAAACCTTCGGGTAATAGCACATTCGCGCCTAGGTGCATCGGGCGGCCCCAGAACTTCGACAACAACTTACTTTCCATCTTCACATGCTTGATGTACTTGGTGTCTTTAGGCGCCTCGATCGGCGGGATCACTTTGTCGAGAACGACTTTGATCGTTCTGGCATCGGTTGCGGTGATGGTGACTTTTTGTGGCGCGCTATAAAGATTTCCAGGAGCCCGGTTCCATTGCTGTCCTTCGCCACGATCCATCGGCAACTTGACTGTGTGCCCATCCGATCGCTTGAACGTTTCATAGCGATGCAGCAATCCCTGCACCCAATAGTCTCCCGGCTTCAGTTCTGAGAGGCTTTTGATCGGGTATCCGAACGCGTTCGCGTCGATAATAGTTTCGGCGCCCGGCCTTAACCCATCGACATTTACACCGAAGACCTGTTGAGTCGCTAAGTCTTCGTTGATCTGAAATCGCGGTTCTCGAGAGTTGTTCTTCGAGATCAGCAGGAGCATACGGCCGTCGAGTGGGTCTTTGCTGGATGCCGCCGGAAAAGAGATTGCGAACTTAAGATTACTGGGGTCCGATTGGAGTTGTGCAACCGGCGAAAGGAATGCGGCGAACGCCAAGAACAATGACAAGACGAGAAGACGTTGGATGTTTCTCATTGACGTAGATGGCTCCTGAAGTGATTGGATAGAAAATGGCCGCTGACTTACTCGGCAAAACGAACGGTTGACGGTTCCTCTTCGACGAGAGCCAAAGGGGTCTCTACGCGGGCACCGTCAGCATATTGAAGCTTGAACAAACGCCAGTATAGACCACGTTCGGCAAGCAATTCCTGATGTGTTCCCTGTTCCCGAATTTCTCCGTGATGCAGCACTATTATTTGATCGGCGCGTTGAATAGTCGAGAGCCGGTGGGCAACTACGATCGAGGTGCGGTTGCGCATGACGCGTTCGATGGCTTGTTGAATGAGCTGCTCTGTTTCGGTATCGATTGAGCTGGTAGCTTCATCCAGAATTAGTATCGCTGGATCAAAAGCGAGTGCGCGAGCAAATGAGATTAACTGCTTTTGACCCACTGAAAGACCGGCGCCGCGTTCGCGGACATCGGCGCCATACGCACCTTTGAGTCGCCTGATGAACTTATCGGCATGCACTTCATTCGCCGCCCATTCGACACGCTCACCTGAAATGTCCTGACGCCCCAGCCGAATGTTGCCTTCTACTGTCCCACTAAAGAGAAAAATCTCCTGAAGTACTACAGCGAAATTTTGCCGTAGCGCTTGTAAGTCCCAGTCACGCAGATCTACACCGTCGAGCAGAATTCGCCCGTGCTGGATGTCGTAGAAACGCATCAACAGATTGGTAATAGTGGACTTGCCGGAACCAGTGTGACCAACCAGGGCAAAGGACTGGCCAGGTTCCACTACAAACGAGACGTCCTTGAGTACCCAGTCCTCGTCTTTATAAGCAAACCAAACATTTTGAAACTCAATTCGACCCTCCGCACGTCCGGTTCTCAGGGGCTGTGCAGGGCTGGTTATAGCTACCGGCAAGTCGAGCGTCTTGAATATTCGATGCGAAGCGACAATGGCCGCTTGTAACACGTTGTACTTGTCTGACAGGTCGCGAATCGGCTGAAAAAGAAAACCGGAGTATTGGATAAACGCGACCAGCGCCCCGAGGGACAGCACGGTATATTCCGACGTGTTTTGCATAACCCGGTAGCCGCCGTACCAGATAATCAACGCGATACCGAAAGCTCCAATTAGATCTACCAACGGGAAAAAGAGTGCGTAATAAAAGATAGTGTCGATATTTGCTTTGCGGTATTCAGCGTTGATTGCGCGAAACTTTTCCACCGATTTGGTCTCAGCGTTGAAAATCTGCACTGTTTGCGCTCCGGCGAAATGCTCCTGCAAGAACGCATTGATTCGAGCTAGCCGTGTGCGGACCATGTCGTAACCAGTTCGAGCTCCTTTACGGAACCACGACGTCGCAGCGAACAGGAGAGGAACTGTGAGCAGGGTGACCAGCGTCAGTTTGACGTCCATCCACAACATCATGCCAATGATCGCAAAGATCATGACGAGGTCTCCCAATAGATCGGTGATACCCGCCGTGAATAGTTCGTTAAGCGCGTCGACGTCGCTGGTCAGACGCGTCATGATGCGTCCGACAGGATTGCGATCGTAATAAGACACCTCCTGGTGCTGTAGTTTGTCGTAGAGTTCCCGTCGCAAGTCGAACATTACGTATTGGCCCACCGTGTTCAGCAACAGAGCCTGGAAGTACGCAAACGCCAACCGCAGAAAATGCACAAGAGCGTACAAAGCAATCAGTACTTCGAACCCGGCAAACTGGCCGGGAAGGATGTACCAATCGATCGCATACTGCGTGAACTTCGGCTGAAGGGTGCCAAGCAGGTTGAGGATGAATGTCAGGAAGAGTGCCGGTACCAGCAGACGCAGGTACGGCAGTAGGTACCTTAACAGCCGGCGCGCGACACGGAAGTCGTATGTCTTGCCGATCGCTTCCTCTTCATGAAACTGTTTTACGGCCGTTGACATTTTTCCTTAAAGCTGACGACGAGTTTCTTCCTTCCACGAAGCTTCCAGCAGGTGATTGCGCTTGGGAAAATGCAGCGCAATTCCGGCTGCCGACACAAGAAACAAAAGATAATGATCGCCACTTCCGATCATAAATCGTTCCGCGACTCCAAACAGGGCGCTTACTTCACACATTGCGCAAGCCGTGACCAACGCCTGCTGAACCAGCATTACTTCCTGCTTTTCAACTGAGCGTTGCAGCATTTTCCGCTTTACTGCGAACGAGAGCACCACTAGAAAAGTGCCAACTGCGGCCAGCACGAAAAGTACGACGCTTGTCGGCGCGTCGCGGTCCTCATTAAAGGGCGCTGGTGTGGCCACAATGGTCATCACGAAAAACATCACTACACTCATCAAGAGCGCAAACCACAGGATAAGCATGGTGCGATATCTGGTATCCAAATCAGCGGCCATATTTGTGGGCCCCTTTCCATCGATTAGGTAGCAGCCAGTTCTTCCTCCAACAATTGGCGTTCATGTAGATCAGCGTACTCGCCGCGGAGAGCAAGTAGTTGATCATGGGTGCCTCGTTCAATGACGCGACCCTCGTCGAGGACATAGATCAGATCGGCATCGCGTACTGTTGAGACGCGGTGCGAAACAATAAGGCTCGTCCGGTCGCGCATCACGCCTCGGAGTTTGCTCAGGATCTTTTCTTCGGTATAGGTGTCGACCGAAGAAAGCGCGTCGTCGAGTATCAGAATGCGCGGTTCGCGCAGGATCGCTCTTGCAATAGCGGTGCGCTGTTTCTGTCCGCCCGAAAGAGTGAGACCTCGTTCACCAACTAAAGTATCTAATCCATCCGGAAAGTTCTTGATGTCGTCGCTTAAGCCGGCGATGTCGGCAGCCAACTCAATTTGTGTTCGGTTAATTCCATCAAGCCCGAATGCGATGTTCTCCGCGAGTGTGTCGCTAAAAAGAAAAGTCTCCTGCGGGACGTAACCAATACTTCGCCTCAATTGCTCAAGCGGATAATCGGCTACCGGGAATCCATCAACTAAAACACTGTCGGGCGGCGGTTCCGACACGCGTGGAATCAGGTGCACGAGCGTTGACTTTCCGCTGCCGGTCCGTCCTACAAAAGCAACAGTTTTCCCGGCGGGGATCGATAGACTTACATCGCGCAACATTGGTTCGTCGTTACGGTTATAGCGGAAGGTTAGGTTCCTGAATTCGACTTCACCTTCAATTGGAGGCAACGGCTGCATGCTCGGGAGGTCTCTGATGGCGGGCTCGATGGCGAACACAGCATTCATCCGCTTTAAGCTCGCGGTGCCGCGTTGATATAGGTTGACTACGTAACCCAGCGCAATCAGGGGCCAAATCAGGCGGAACAAGTACATGTTGAAGACAGTGAATTCACCTACCGTAATTTCACCACGAACTGCCAGAGGCACACCCGCCCATAGAATCAATACAAATCCGAGACCGATCAAGAACTGCATCAGAGGACGCATTAGTGCGTCGACTCTTACGAGCGCGAGATTCCTCTCGGCATATTGACGGTTGAGTTCATTGAACGCTGCAATTTCAGCGCCTTCCTGGGCATAGGCGCGAACTACACGTACGCCTGTAAAGTTTTCCTGTGCTCGGGCAGTTATTTGCGCAAAGAACTCCTGAATCTTTTCAAATCGTACGTGAACTTGCTGACCGAAGAACTTCACAGTCAAAGAAACCAGCGGCATCGTTACAAACAACAATAATGTCAGCTTCCAACTAATCAAAAACATCAACGGCAAAATGAGAACGACGACAAAGAGAGTCTGCAGCGAGTACATGATCATCGGTCCCGCCAATTGCCGGACCGCTGCCAGATCATTCGTCGCGCGGGACATTAAATCGCCCACTCTATGTTCTTGAAAAAATGACTGAGGCTGGTGAACGAGATGCTGGTAAAAGTCCTGACGCAGGTCGTACTCGATCTTTCTTGAAATCCCGATCAGTATCCGCCGTTGAAGAAACAGAAATATGCCACTGACCACACTCGCGCCGAGGACCATTAGCGCGGAGATAGTCAACCGTGACCAGCTAACTCCGTTCCAGTTAACGTCAATTGTCTGACCGACAATTTGCGGGATGTAAAGATTGGCGACGACGCTGGCGAAGATGCAGGCGACGCCGAGAATGAGATTGGTTTTATAGGGACGGAAGTAAAGCCAGAATTTTCGTAAATCGTCCATGCACGACTAAACCGCGACTCGTTACCCCTCTTGTGAAGTAGAAAGGTATGATGCGCGATTTTGTGTTCGGACGCCAGACGAGAGAAAGGTAAAGGGAAGGGAGCTTTAAAGGCGATGCATTGTGTCGACCAGGTCGATTTCAGGATGCGCGGGAGCCGTCGGTGGAAATTCGTTTTCTTCGGCAGGCAAGCTCACTCGATTGCGCCCGGCGTCTTTAGAGTTGTACAAAGCGCGGTCGGCCGCCACAAGTAGCGTATCGCGGGATGAGGCGTGAGCTGGGAAAGTGGCAACACCAAATGAAGCAGTTACCTGACCAAACTCCGGCACTTCCATCTGGGAAATGCGTTTTCGCAGACGCTCCGCAACCAGCATCGCGCCCTCCTGACTGGCCTGAGGAAGAATAATAACGAATTCGTCTCCGCCGAATCGGGCAGCCGTGTCGACTGCGCGGAGTTCAGCGCGCACGTTATCTGCCAACATGCAAAGCGCAGCATCACCTGCGTCATGACCGGCCTGATCGTTGATGTGTTTGAAATTATCCAGATCCAACATGATCAGTGACAACGGTTGACGCATACGAGTCGCCAGATGGAGATCGCGTTCAAGTTGTAGTTCGAAAGAGCGACGATTGTAACAACCAGTCAAACTATCAGTCAGCGCTTGTTGCTGCATCTGGGCAAACAGGTGAGCCTGATTGACCGCGACCGCAAGCTGATCGGCAACAGTATGCAACAGCAGTAATTCGTTGTCGGCCCACTCGCGTGATGCGACGTCCGACCGGACCATCAGTAACCCAAGAAAACTTCCCTGGAAGATCAAAGGCACAACGGCATCCACCGGCGCCAGAGCGTCGCTGGTGGGATCGGAGTCGACAACATAAGCCTGCGGCGTGTGAGATAACTTGTCGCTGATCGAATCGATGTCACCCAGTAATGCGCCACGAGATTGACCGTCCATGGCCGCATCCCCTCGAAGGTACAACTTAGTGGTCTCTTTCCCTACCAGTGCGCCTTCAACCCGAACAGCTGCCGAATGTACGTTCAACGCTCGACCAACTTCATCGGCGGCCGTCTGCAACACGCTATCCAACTCCAGTGAATTTCGAATCGCGGTAGCAATGCGGTTAACGGCGATCTCTCGTTCGGCTTGTTCTTGCAACAGACGAGCTAGCTTGGTGGTCACACCGAGCGTTAGTTGCAACGATGCCGCCTTTGGCATTGATGCCCTAACTGATCTTGTAAACGCGTCTGAGTAAAACGAGTGTTCAGCCGTTACACGAGCCATGAGGTATTCAAGTGCTGAATAAACGATATCGGGTTCGAATGTCCAGATGACCAACTCGCGAGAGGAATCCTGGCTTTCCGGATTGTTAACCGTTGCGAGCAGCGCCGAGAACCGGGCGTCGGCGATAACGACAAAACGTTCCGTATCTTGTTGTCCGCGTTCCAGTACTACTGACTTGGTAGTCCCTTTGCCTCGGCTGAGAACGAGGCTGGAAAGAGCATCTTCTGGACTAACCCACAAGAAGAGGTTTTTCGCAGCTATCTCCAGTTCCTTTATGCGAGCAATGTCGCGACTGGCTCGTCCACGCGCGGCGGGCAAACTTTCAACCACCAGCGCGCCGAGACTGTTTTCGAGAACGACGTCCTCGAAATAACGGTGCAGTTGAGCAATAGTCGCAGCTGCGCAGGGGACTGGGATTAATTGCTTCGGATGTTGGGCTAGGAGGGAGTGGTAGAGGGAGTACATGGGTGACGGGTTCACCTAAACGACTTTGAAAGGTTGGATTGTCTGGGCGTGTTCAGAGCGGGAAATACCGCAACGGAAGGCCAAACACATTTTACATAGATCAACAGTGAGTGTCTATCTAAAATCCTGCAGCTTTTTCCGGCTCCACCTAGATCTTGATATAGGTGCTAAGTGCTGTAGCTACAAGCTTTTGTGAGTCATCAAAGACTTCTGCCGAGACCACTAGAAGTCTCCTGCCCGAGCGCACCACTGTAGCCGCGCAGTTAAGGGTTCCCTTGGTTACAGGGCGCAAATAGCTAATCGTCAGGTCGACGGTAGTAACTTTTTCTTGCGGCTCTAGCAGGCTAATGATTGCGAACGCAGTAGCGGAGTCGATCAGTGAAGCCATAGCACCACCATGAACGACCCCATGATTCTGAGTAAGCTGCTTTCGCACTGGCATTTTCAGCGTGGCGGTACCCGAATCGATGTGTGCCAGCCTAATTCCGAGTAACTTGGCGTAGGGAACACTATCGAGTGCGTTTGAAATCCGCTCTACCTGGGCAGCAGTTAGCTTTGATTTCGTCATGAACGATAACTAACTTCTGAATTGCTGGGTTGAACCACGACGGCGGTGCCATACGCTAAGACTTCGGTCACACCCGTCGATATTTCCGTCGTGTCATAGCGTGCACCGATAACCGCATTGGCGCCAATCTCAGTTGCGTGTTGAATCATGATCTCAAATGCATCGGCACGCGTCTGCTCGCATAGTTTTGTCCATGCGGTGATATTTCCTCCCACGATGGTTTGCAGGGACGCTCCGATCGTCACAAATATATTCCTTGACCGCACCACGATGCCGCGGACGATCCCAAGGTTTTGCATGACGTCATAATTCGGTAGCTCGAAAGCCGTGGTCACCATCTGATGCGAAACTGAATAACGGGGCGGGCTGATGTCGTAAGGAGGCCGTGGTTCCATGTTTTGGCTTACCTCTTCCTTTTCGATGTTTTCTTTCCTCTTTCTCGCTTCGGGCGAGTGTGCTTTTCAGGAGGAATCCAAAGATAATTTTTCAGTTCGCAGCGTGCCCGGTCGTTGAACTTGACTCCTTCGTGCTCAAGCATTCGCTGTTGCTTGTCGTATGGGATAACTATACGTCCGGTGGAGCAGCCACCCTGCGCGTTCACGACGCGATGCCAGGGAGTAATGTCATCGGATCCGTGCATAACGAAGCCGATAGTTCGAGGCGTATAACCGTCGCCTAAAATTTCCGCAAGTTGTCCGTACGTCATCACTCTGCCGCTGGGAATCTTGCGGACTATCCGGTACACACGCTCACGATAATTGGGGTCGGGTGTCCTGGTCATTGCTTTCGCATTGGAAACACTATTTGAGACTTCGTAGCACGGCTCGCGCCGGCGCGCCGTCACCGCTGCCCTCCGCAATCTTTAGTGGCAAGCAGATCAGTTCGTAAGTTCCTGGGGGCACACCGCGTAAGTCGAGTCCTTCGAGAATTACTACGCCGTTTGAAAGCAGCGCCAGGTGCGTCGCAAAATCAGCAGATTGAAAAGCTTCAATCGACAAGTAGTCCATACCGATTAACTTCTTACCCAGCGACACCAACCGTGCTGCAGCTGCTGAATCAATGTAAGTGTAATCAACGCGGAAGCCGTCCTGGGGACGCGCCCAAAACTCCGAGTTGCGCGTTTTAAAAAGAATTCGTTCTGATGGCCCATTGCAGTTGGTTGAAACGAACGCTTCTTCAATCACACGGATCTCTGGTGGAACCTCAACAACGTCAGCCATACCGATAAGCGCCGAAAGTGGCAGCGACGCTACATTGGGAGCCCCGGCAATGAAGTGAACTGGCGCGTCAACGTGAGTGCCAGAATGGGCACCCATATGCAACACCGACACATTGGCGGCGTCTCCGTTTGCCAACGCAGCCCACTCTTTAATTTCGATTTTTGGATCACCAGGATAGGTTGGTGTCTCTGCGGAAAGCGGAACACTTACGTCGTAAATCTGCATCGAGATGTTGTGACTTGGGTCGATCGGATGCGTGCGATGTCGTTGTGCGATTAGCGTTCGCATAGTAATTGCGTATTTTGAAGCATGTCAACGGCCAGCCTTACTTGCGCGGGCATGCTTGCTTCGTTAGCATCGCGACCTTCAATAAGTTTCTTGGCGAGGACCATCATTAAAACTCACACTACTGAAAAAAAACCACGAGTTGCGGCTTCAAGTTATTTGAATTCCGCACCGCTGATTTGGAGTTTTACTCACGGCTCGCGGCGCCAGGCGGTGCGGTATCTCGACGCGGTGCCTGCTCGCTGTGCCGATTTGCTGGCCAGCGACGAAGCTGATTATGGTCTCGTTCCCGTCATCGAATATCAACGAATACCTGGAGTAAAACTTGTTCGGAGCGTATGCGTAGGCTCACGAAAAAACGTTAAAAGCGTGCTGCTGGTTTCACGACTTAACAATCTGAAGAAAATCCGCAGCGTCGCGCTGGATGAATCGTCTCGAACGTCTGCGACGCTTACGAAAATAATTTTCAAGGAGTTTCTGCGAACCGAAATTAGTTGGAAGACGTCTAGCCCAGACCTGACCAGCATGCTGCGTGAGAGCGATGCGGCACTGATGATCGGTGACCCAGCAATGACATTTTCTCGTAAAGGGCTAAATGTTTGGGACCTTGCGAGCTTGTGGCATGACTTTACCGGGACGGGATTTGTGTTTGCAATGTGGATGGCAAGAGCAGACCTGCCCCCAGCAACGCTTTCTTTGGACTTTGCCGCGGCCAGAGATGAAGGCGTGGAAGCAATCGATCAGATCGTCGAAGACTACAAGAATCGATTGCGCCTTCCCGGTGATGCCCTGCGTGACTATCTGACCAACAGCGTTACGTATGACATGGACAATCACCTGCAAACCGGGATGCAGCTTTACTTTCAGCACGCCGCGCGGCAAGGCCTGATAGAACAACAGCGGCCGCTTGAGTTTTTGGAAACGCCTGACTCGTCACACGACGTCAGCGGTTAATTGATTATGCCTTGCCCAACTAATAGACTATGAACATGCCGTCGCAAGTGAGACTAATTTTAGACCGTGCCTTGTCCGGTGAACGACTGTCGGCCGCGGATTGCACCGACCTACTGCAGTCGCATGACATTGCCGCGATTGGGGCCGCCGCGGACGAAATCCGCCAACGCCGGCACCCGAGCAACGTCGTCACCTACATCATTGACCGGAACATCAACTATACAAACGTCTGTAACGTTGTCTGCACATTCTGTGCTTTTTATCGTCGTCCCGGAGCTCCGGATACATATGTGCGAACATTCGAGGAGATATGTTCCAAGATCGACGAAACGATAGCCCTGGGCGGCACCGGAGTTTTGATGCAAGGTGGACTGCATCCTGACTTTGGTATCGAGTGGTACGAAGACTTACTACGGAAGCTGCACGCTAAGTATCCGACGTTCCAACTCCACTGCTTTTCGCCACCTGAGATTCATAACATTCACCTGATTTCAGGTCTGGACTACGAAACAATCATGGCGCGGCTGAAGGACGCAGGTTTGTACAGCCTGCCCGGTGGTGGTGGCGAAATACTTGACGACGAGGTGCGCAAGCGCGTCTCCACGAAATGCACCACAGATGAATGGCTTGACGTAATGCGGGCGGTACATCGTGTCGGTCTGCGGTCGACGGCAACGATGATGTTTGGGATCGGCGACACAGTTGAACACCGGGTGAGGCATTTGCAAAGAGTGCGAGATCTGCAGGATGAAACGGGCGGGTTCACGGCTTTTATCCCGTGGACGTTTCAGCGCGAGAACACCGCACTTGGCCGGCGCATTCATGAAGAGCCGACCGGTGTGGACTACTTGAAGATGTTAGCGGTGTCGCGCTTGTTCCTCGATAACATTGAAAACTTCCAGTCATCGTGGTTAACCCAGGGACTAAAACTAGGACAGGTCGCGTTGCGGTTTGGCGCCAACGATATGGGTTCAATCATGATTGAAGAGAACGTCGTGTCGGCTGCGGGCGCGCATAATCGTGCGGACGAACCGATGCTTCGTTATTTGATACGAGAGGCCGGTTTTATTCCACAACAGCGCGACATCCTTTATCAGCACGTTAACCGCACTGCAACGGCGACGGAAGATCTTCAGTTATCAACACCGCTAAAGGAACTGTCGGTAGCCATCGCCGACTAACCGGTTTCTCCGCCGCGTCAACATGAGTTTTCAGACGCAATCCATCACCACCCTTCTGTTCGATTGGGACGGCACGATTGTCGATTCTCATCAGCTTGGCCTGACTGCTTTTGAAAGATCATTCGCTGATCTCGGGGTCACTTTTGATTACGAGACGTACCGACGCGTCTATTCTCCAAACTGGTATTCAGTTTACGAAGCGATGGGACTCCCGAATGAAAAATGGGACCGCGCGGACGAGCTATGGATCCAGCATTACGGGCATCAGACTGCGCAGCCGATTGCCGGTGCCGCAGATACGATTAAAGCGCTGCATGATTATGGTTACTTGCTTGGTGTGGTCAGCAGCGGCAGTGACTGTCGTGTTAATCGTGAAGTCAGCGAGTTGGGGTTAGCGGACTATTTCGACGTCGTAGTGTGCAACGAGCAAATGCAGAATAAGAAACCGCATCCTGAAGGGCTTGAGACGGCAATTGACGCTCTGGGCCGTCAAGCTTGTGAATCTTGTTATGTAGGCGACAGCCCCGAGGACATCGAAATGGGGAAGCGGGCCGGCACGCTAACCGTCGGAGTTCGGAGTACGTATCCAACAAGTTGGCGTTTGAAAGAGAACAAACCAGACCTTTACCTCGAATCATTTCGTGATCTAATCAATCACTTCTCCACGCGATGAAGCCCACAATAAACCCCCGGGTAAAGATCTGCTGTATCGCAAGCATTGAAGAAGCATGGATGGCAATTGATTTTGGCGCGAGCGCCGTGGGACTCGTGTCGGCAATGCCGAGTGGCCCGGGTGTAATCTCTGAGGAACTAATCGAAGAGATCGCTACGACGATTCCGCCAGGCGTCAGTTCCTTCTTGCTAACTTGTCATCAAAGGGTGGCCGATATCGTCGAACAGCAGACGCGTCTGGGCGTGAACACGATTCAACTATGCGATGTTCTTAAAGACGGAGATCATCGCGAACTTCGCGGTTCGTTGCCCGGCGTTTCAATTGTGCAGGTGATTCACGTAAATGGACCGGAATCAGTTGAAGAGGCACTGTTTGCTGCGCCCTTCGTTGATGCGCTACTCCTTGACTCGGGGAGCAAGACTGCGGCGATAAAAGAGTTGGGAGGCACCGGACGCGTTCACGATTGGAGTCTTAGCAAACTGATCAGACAAGAAGTGAAGGTCCCGGTGTTTTTGGCAGGCGGCTTGAATTCATCGAATGTGTCCGCAGCGATTCAGCAAGTCAAACCCTTCGGCGTAGATGTTTGCAGTGGGGTGCGCACTGATGGACAACTCGATCAAAAGAAACTGGCAGACTTTTTTCGGGGCGTGAGAGAAGCGCGGATCTAATAAAGACAATCCCATGAGACTGATTTTTTTGCATGGCACGCCTGGCGTAGGAAAATTGACCGTCGCCGGCGAGCTCGCAAATTTGACCGGGTTTCGACTGTTTCATAATCACCTGACTGTCGACCTGGTTCTTTCGTTATTCGAATTCGGCAGCCAACCGTTTGTTGAGCTGCGTGAACGAGTCTGGCTGGACACCTTCGCACAGGCCTGCGACGCGAAACTCGAGGGTCTAATCTTCACATTTGCCTTTGAGAAAACCGTGCGAGAAGAGTTTGTGCCAAACGTCGTTAGGCTCGTCGAGTCGCATGGTGGTGAGGTTGTTTTTGTGAATCTTTACTGCGACTCCGCCGAACTCGAAAGACGTCTTATTGATCCGGCACGCGAAAAATTTGGCAAGTTAACTTCGCTTGAGCTGTTTCGACAATTGAACAGCAACGGCAACTTCGACACTCCCGGGAACATTCGGAATCGCCTGACAATTGATACAACCAGTATCACGCCCTTCGAAGCTGCAAAAAGAATTGCAACAGAACTGAATCTACATCCTACTGCAAAATAAAAACCTCGCGCCGGAAGGTTTCATCCAGCGCGAGGTCTTTGATCAATCCCGCGGCATTAGAAGGTGAACTTAATTGCCAACTGTAACTGTCGCGGATCGCCAACTCCCTGTCTCAGAAAGCCGTCGAAGTTAAACAAGCCCGGCGTGACCAACGGGTTGACGTTGTTTTCGGTATTAAAAGTATTGAACATCTCCACAATCGGGATCAGCGCATACCGTTCGCCAAACTTGAACGGTCGTTGTAGCCGCCAATCGAAGGAGAAGTACTCATTGTTTTTACGCAACGTGTTGCGATTTGGGCACCGCGGAGCTGTCGGGCATGCCGGGGTTATAGGTTGCGCCGTACGCGCTTGAACGCGGGGACTAAACTCCAGGGCCCAGGGTAGGTCAAGCACGGCGAAGAAATTAAAGCGGTGGCGAACGTCCCTATCGGAGAGCGCGTAATCCAATTGCAGATTGTTGAAGTTGAAGGCCCGATCGGTAAATGGATCTCGTTCGTTAGAGTCGTCATCCTCGTCCCGGGCGAAAGTATAGTTCCATTCAAATTGGTATCCCTTACTGAAACGCTTGCGCATGCCTACGCTGAACGCGCGGTAGAGGGATTTTCCGACAGCGCTGGCCACCATAGTCTCGCCGAGATAGTCATCAAAAAAACCGGTTCGGGCGTAATCAAGGAACCGGGTTAAGTGGACACCCTTCGCGTAGGTGCTATCGAAATAGATGACCAGGTCGGATGCCAGCTGCTGTTCGTAGCCGAAATTGAACGAGTAGATTCTGGGATTTGCGTAGTCCCGACTGAACACGCGAACTCCGGAAAAACATGGGAAGGGGTTGTTGAAGGGACCGGCCGCGCTGAAGTTGTTAACAGTTGAGCATGATCCAGCGGTTGGGGTCACTAGTCCGGGCCAGGTTGGCCCCCCGCCAAACTGTCGGATTAAATCTGTATTAAGAAAAATCGTTTGCTGCTGGACGCCGTTGGTAGTGATCGATCCGACCTGAGTAAGCATATTCTGTCGAGCGTTGTAAATGCCCGCGCTTGCTCGCAATACAGACTTGCCATCACCTCCAACATCCCACGCTAACCCGAATCGAGGCTGAAACATCTTAGTCTGGTTAGGCAACGTACCATCCGATGGGAATCTGGGATCGTTAAGGAAAATCCCGTATGCAGTTTGGGATGGTGGAACTACAGGATCAGGAAATATCTGGGCTTCCCAGCGGAGGCCAAAGCTAAGAGTGAAATTTGAACGAACCTGCCATTTGTCCTGAGCGAAGAGCGCGTAGTCCTCATTTTTTATATCGGAAAAGCCCGCAGCGTCTGTTGCCGGTCCGTTTCGACCCGCGCCCTGCAGGAAGAGCAGCAGTGGACCACCTGTAGTTGTAGTCCCAACTGGACAAGCTGTGGGCGCAGTCACATAGGTTCCATTCGAACAGGCCACTGTATTTGGACCAAAGCCGCCCGCTGCTGCCGGTGAGGCATAGCGAAGAAATCCTGTGACACTGTCAAAGATATAGCGACTTTCAAAGAACCCACGGAAGACCTGCGAGTTGACGCTATGCATCCACTCGCCGCCCACTTTGATATTGTGACGGCCGGTGATGACCGAGAAGTTGTCTTTTATCTGTGTGCGCCAGAAGGTTTCGTCGACGTTTGGTTGAAGAAAGAACGGGTGTCCAAAACGGAACGTGGTAGCGAAGCCCATCGCTGTGTCGGCGGGAATGTTTGATTGCACAGCGGAACGCGGTCTCTCTTCCCGACCGTAAGTAAAGTGTAATTCGTTGACCTTCGTGGGCGACACACTGGAAAACAGATTGGCATTGAAGGCATTGATTTTAGATGGACCCTCGATGCCGTTGGAGGAATTACCGTAAGTGGACACATCGAAAGTTTGATTTGTGTTTCGCGAGTAATCGAAATTATGTGAAAGCGTCAGGCGGTGGTTTTGGGTGAGATCCACATCAATCTTGCCCAGCAGCGCGTTGTTGCGGATCCGATGACTCACCGGAAGACCTTCTTCCTGATTGCGAGTTGTCCTCATGAAGTTAATCAGAGCGAGGCGTTGGCAGTCAGCGTTGCCGTTGATGAGTGCTTCGTTTGCCACGATCGTGGGGCTTTGAATTGGACAAGGAGTGCCGCCAACTTGAATGCTCAGGTTGGAACGCGTCAGTCTCTCCCAAATATTCTCGCTCGAGAAAAAGAAAAACGCTTTGTCCTTTTTGATTGGCCCACCCACAGTGCCGCCAAACTGCTCGCGGCGGAAGTCGGTCAGCGGAGTGCCATCAGAAGCATTCGCAGTCAACGCTTCAAGCCGTTGAAAATGGAAAAGGCTCCCGTGGAATTCATTTGTGCCTGACTTGGTGATGACATTAATTATACCGCCCGCCGTTCTGCCAAATTCGGCCGTCGCACCAGTGGCTACCACCTGAAACTCCTTTACCGCATCCAGTGGAATATCGATCGCGGCGCGTTGACCTCCTGCTTGTTCACCAAAGAAGCCGTTGTTGTAGTCGCCGCCATCGAGGCTGACGTTGTTGAAAATTCCACGTTGCCCCGCAAAATTTATTTCGTCACCGTCCGGGCCCTGGACGATGCTCACATTAGGAGTCAACGTAAGCAAGTCTTCAAACTTTCGGCCGAGGATCGGGGTTTGGGTTACCACCGTTTCGTCTATATTCGTGCTGGATTCCGTTTTCGTGGTGTCAATGGTGGGAGCGGCCGTGATGGTCACTCGCTCCTCAACTCCGGACACTTTCAGGGACACGGTTTGCAGATTTAATGTTTGACCTACAGACAGATCTGCCTGCTCAACAACCACCGTTGCAAAACCTGACTTACTGATCGTGATCGTGTACTTCCCTGACGGTAAGAGCAGCGCTACAAAGCGTCCATCCTCATCGGTGGTCGCGTTACGCGTGAAGTTAGTTTGCGTTTCTCTGATTTCGACGTCGGCGCCGGGAACATACGCGCCGTTTGCGTCGACGACCGTTCCTTGAATCGTGCCGCTGGTTATCTGCGTTTGTGCTACGGCATTGCTGAACCAGAACGTTAATATCAATAAACAAACAATTGGGATGGGAAGCGAGCGAAGTAACGCGGTCCGCATAGTTTTTCTCCTATCGGGGGGTGACTGACATGGTTTTATCGCTGTTCTGAACTTAGCGCGTCGGGCGACCCAGGCTTGAACGGAAAATCGACGTTTTTGCGTCTTACTGATGTGACTTACGAGGTGCGTGATCTTAGTTGGAAAGAGTAAATAGTGTCAACGATTTCGTTTTGTTAAAAAAGTTGCAGTTCCAACTCGTCGCTGAACCGTTATTTGCGATTGACAATTGATACTAAGTGCTTCAAATATCTTCAATCCCCCGAACACTTGTTCGAACCGCATTGCAGGGAGGGCCGACCTATGCGTTGGAGAGGCGAGCGACAGAGCAGCAACATAGAAGACCGTCGAGGTATGTCTCGAGGCGGAATGGCAGTCGGTGGAGGACTGGGCGGGATTGTATTGATCGCACTCGCCTTGTTATTTGGCGCTGACCCTCGTGACGTTCTCGAGCAAGTCCCGAGTAGCGGTCAGGCTCCGGGACAGCAGTCTTCGCGTCCAATCAATCCGGAGGAAGAAGAGCTCAAACAATTTGTTGCGACCGTCCTGGCTAGTACCGAAGACGTTTGGCACGAACAGTTTCGTCTGATCGGGCGGCAGTATCGAGAACCAACCCTGCAGTTGTTTAGCGATCGTGCTGAATCTGCTTGCGGCGTGGCGGGTGCTTCAGTCGGTCCGTTCTACTGTCCTGCGGATCAAAAGATCTACATCGATCTCACTTTCTTCAGGGAGCTCAGCACGCGGTTTCGAGCTCCCGGTGATTTCGCCCAGGCTTACGTGATCGCGCACGAAGTCGGGCATCACGTACAGAACCTGCTGGGGACAATGGACCAGGTCCACTCCGCCAGAGCCCGAAATAGCGAGCGCGTTAATAACGAGTTGTCTGTACGTCTTGAACTCCAGGCGGACTTTTATGCGGGCGTATGGGCTCATTACGCACAACGCAAAGGCGTTGTGGAACCCGGGGATTACGAAGAAGCGCTCGGCGCAGCCAGCGCCGTCGGAGACGATCGTTTGCAGCGCGAGACGCAGGGTTATGTCGTTCCCGATTCTTTCACACACGGAACTTCAACACAGCGAGTTGAATGGTTCCGCAGAGGTTTCGAATCAGGCGACATCCGGCAGGGAAATACGTTCGGCGGCAACTTTTGAGGCAGAAGCTAATTCACGCTCTCGAATTGTTTTCGCGAGCGTTGCTGCTCATTTGGTAGATGGATTCCATTACGGCTGAGCGGACTTCAGGTGGCAATGCACCTTTGACTGCCAGGCTGCGAAACTTTGCAACGATATCTGGTTGGTTGCTGAACGTTAGCAGCTTGATCACGGACAATTGAACAGACATATTTGAATGCTGCTCGATCGTCTTAAGTAGCATTGCGGTCTCTCCGGCTTTCGCCATCAGGAAGAGCAGTGAAAACGAATCGTAAGTACGTTCGCGACTCTCGCCCGCTAGACCGTTGACTGCCTCTGCTGCGAGTCCCGAACGATCCATTGCTTTTGCGATTCGCTTCCTGCGCTCAGGGGAGGCCTCACGCAGTGCTCTGGTAAACGAATCTGCGCGATTGGATTTGAAATCGAAGAGCGCGCGAGCGGCGTTGTTTCTTACTTCTTCCGATTCATCATCAAATAAATCCGTGAGTATTGAAAAAGCCTGACTCTCGTCTGTCTCAGCTAATTCAGCAACGGCAGCAGCACGTGTGGTCGCGTCGCCTGTTTTGAATCGTGTTTTCCACAACGCAGGGCTTTGCTCTGATGTAGTTTCAATACCTTTTTCCGGCTCAACGAGTTCCACGCTTTTGTCGGGCTCAACCACATCCAGAGCCTTCGACATGACTTCGGGTTCGGAAGAATAGGTCTCGAGTATGATTACACCCGGATCGGGTTCGACCTCGGCGACGACAATTGCCTCCATTTCGGATTCGGCCGGCTGAACAGAAGTAGTGGCGTCATCGGCCGCCTCATCCTTGCTGACCTTAGGTCGGCTCTTCGAAGTCTTTTTACCTTTGTTCTCAACTTGCGCAAGCCGTGTTTTCAGCTTTTCAAGTTCCTTATTTTTCTTCGCCTGCGCTTTTCGGGCGACTTCGATCTGCTTCTTTAATTGGGCCGATTGTTCTGTCTTCTGATTTAGCGCCTCTTCCAAGTCGCGTTTTGACTGTTCTGCATGTGCAGCTGCTGCGTCGACTTCGGCTCTCAAGCGGAATGCTTCAGCCTCTGACTGCTGACGGGCTTCTTCAAGCTCACAAAGCTGGGCCTCACTTTGGCGGATTCGCTCCCGCTGTTCTTCATCTAGTTTCTTTAACTGGTCGATATCAGCCTCGAGCTGTGCGTGTCTTGAGCGCAGTTGCTCGACCGTTAGGTTGGCCTCACTACGAGCTTTTTCTAACGAAGTGAGTAGTCGCGTTTCCTTCGAGCCACGCTTTTTAGCTTCGGCTTTAAGTTTTGCCAGACTCTTTTCCGTTTCGGCGATGCACTCCTCTCTTGCCGCGGCAGTTTGCTGCATCTGCTCTATCTCGAGGTTAAGCTGCTCGATTCTTTCAGCCTGTCGCTGGGCTTCCAGAGTTGCTGCCTCACGCAGTGCCTCGATCTCGTTGGCTTGCCGCTTTTGAAACTCAACAATCCGATTAGCCTCTTCCTCTGCGAGCGCACGTGCTGATTGAGCGGCATGGTCGCGTGCCTCCGCGGCGGCCTTTGTTTGCACTATCACTTCTTTACGCAGGCGGGCTTCTTCTTCCGTTAAGTGCTGTAACTCTGCCTGAGCGTCCTCGATTCGTTTGCGTTGTAGTGCTTCCGCTTTACGCAATGCTGCGATACCTGCGTTCAGCTCCTGCTCCGCCACTGCTCGCTGCTGTGTTGCTGCTTCCGCTTCATTGCGGATTACTTCCAGTTCGGCCATTCGTGCTGCGTCTTCCTCAGCCCGGCGTCTAATCTCAGCCTCCTCAGCGGCTTTTGCTTCAGCCGCCGCGAGAGCTCGTTCCTCGCTCACTTGCTGACGAAGTGTTTCAGCTTCCTGTCGCATACGGAGTTCTTCTTCAGCCTGGCGTTGCGCTTCCGCCTGAACCGCGCGGAGCAGGTTCTCGGCTTCAATCAACCGCGCAATCTGATCGGGCTCCGCCTTCCTCAGGGTTTCGATTTCGCTACTGACGAGCTCCGTTTTCTCAGTTCTAAGTTGCCTATCTTGTTCCGCTTTGGCACGCAGTGTTTCCAGCTCCGCTAAGTGCTTTGCCTCGTCTTGTGCGCGTTTTTGGATTTCCGCTTCAGCGCGCTCGCGCCGTTCCTGCGCAGAGCGTCTTAAAGTTTCACGTTCCGACTCCTGCCTGGCTTCCTCCTCGAGCTTTAAGTGCGCTTCTTGTTTTGCGAGACGTCGTGCTTCCGCTCGTGCCTCTACGATGCGTTGGACCTGAACGGCTTTTGACTGGCGAGCGGCTTCGAGTTCATCTGTTAGCCTTTTTTCTCTTTCATTTCGTTGGCGCGCTCTGGTTCCTGCTTTGAGACGTGCCTCTTCCAATGCTGTGAGACGCGTTTCGGCGTCCCTAAGGCGATCGATCTGTTGGAGTGCTGCCTTACTCAGGACGTCAATCTGCGATCTCAGTTGTTGCTCACGCGCTGAGTGCTCCGTGGCTTCGGACTCCCGTTGCGAAAGGATTGACTCCAACTCGGCCAGTCGCTGCTTTTCTTCGGCGGCGCGCCGCACTTGTTCGGCCTGTGCTTGTTCGATCTGTTTTAGTTGCCGGGCCTCTGTCTTGCGGAGCACTTCGATACCCGAGCTTAGTTCCTGTTCCAATTGAGCTCGTCGCTGAACATCTTCTTCAGCCTTTTCGCGCATCTCTTCTAATTTGGCCAGATGCTCTTCTTCCAGGGCGGCTCGAGAAGCAGCATCCGCCTCGGCCTGTTTGCGTTCTTTTTGGGCAGCCTCATGCCGGGCCTTGAGTTCAGCCTGACGAATTGACTCCCGCTCCGCACTCAAACGCTCTTCCTGTTCGACGAGCTGCCGTGCATTAAATTCAGCATCGCGAAGATCGTCTTCCAGTTTCGCAATACGGTTAACCTGTTCAGCAGCAACCTTCGAGAGGGCTTCGAGCGCCGAGGTAAGTTTTTGTTCCTTTTCTTTTCGTGCCTGCGCCGCGCTTTCCGCTTTGGCTCGAATCGCCTCCAACCGGGCGATGTGCTTTTCTTCTTCTTTTGCGAGACGGGCGGCCTCAGCTTCGCGCGTCAGGGTCTCCTGTGCCATCGCGCGGGCACGGGTTTCGGCGAGAGCCTTTATTTCAGCCTCCAGCGTTGCTTGTCTTTGCGAGGTCTCATTGGCGAGACGTGATGCTTCCGCTGTTAACTCAGACACTCGCATCGATTGTTCTTTATCAAGTTTGACTAGCCGCTGAACTTCCGCAGACAACTTGGCTTCACGGTCCGCTCGCTGCTGAACCTTGGTTTCGGCGCGCAAACGAGTCTCTTCAAGGACGGCCAGGCGGGCGTTGGCCTTCTCCATCAAATCGATCTCTTTGGTTGCTGCCGTGGCGAGCTTCTTAATCTCGGCGGCTAATCGGTTCTTCTCCGCCAGACGTGATTCTGCTTCGGCGGTGGCTGCGTTACGTGCGTTCTGCAGCTCCTGCAATTGCGCAGTTTCTTCTTCTTTGCGACGGCGCACTTCAGCTGCGACTTTTTTCCGCGCTTCCTCCTGCGCGTGATAAGCAGCCTTCGCCGCCTCGATTCTCTTTAGTTGCTCGGCTTCGTCCTTTCTCAGCTCTTCAACTTCGGCTGTGAGGTGCTTTACCGTCTGCGCATTTTGTTGAGCCTCAGCCTGAGCGGCGCTACGGATAGCCCGCAACTCAGCCAGCTTTCGCTTATGTTGTTCGGTTTGCGCCCGCGCTTGTTCCTCCGCCTGTTTTTGCGCATCTTCCTGAGCCCTAAACAGAGCTTCAGCATCGCGCATTCGGTGGCGTAACGCTTCCTCCGCCTTCCGGATAGTTTCAAGCTTAGCGTGGAGCTGACGTTCTCGCTCCTGCATCTCGATGAGCGAAGCTTCTTTCCGGTTAACTTCTCGCTCGGTTTCAGCAACGCGCCGGGCTTCGTTCCTGGTTCGTTCCTGCTCCTCGGCGGTTGCTTGTTCAAGCGCCTGTTGTTCGGCAATGCGGCGCGCCGTTTCGTTCGCTTCGTCGATGCGCTGTAACTGTTGAGCTTTGACTTTGCGCAGCTCTTCAATTTCCGCTGCAAGCCTTTGTTCCCGTTCGGTTCGTTGACGAGCTTCTTCCTGTGCCTTCTTTCGGTTGGCCTCTATCGCCGTCATCCGTTGATGTGCTGATTCAGCAACTCGGCTTATGTTTTCATTTTCCACGACAGGTGCGGCGGGTAGCTTTGAGGGTGGCGCCAGCACTCCGGCCCGCGTGGCGATTGAACGCATCGCCTGCGAAACAACTTGTAATGCGGTGGCATTGTCCTGCTCACGGACCAGCATTTCCTGAAGTGATGAAATTGACGCAGCGTCACCTAACTGACCCAACGATGCTGCCGCGGCAAGACGTACCTCAATTGCGCGATCAGTGAGGGCAGCGACCAGGTAGGGAGTGGCCGCGGGCCTGCCCAGCTCCGCGAGTTTCGCCGCGGCGGCGGCTCGACGGGACGGGGACTCGTCCATCAACAAGTTGTGCGTCGCGTCAGCAAAGTCTGACATGAACGTCTGTGGTGAGGATGTGAGCTCCGATTTAATAAAGCTATCGGGGCGTGAAGAGGATAGGGTAGGGAATTGCTCCATGATTAATCCTTACGCTGAATTGGGAAGCGACTGGACCGAAGAAATGAGCTAGTGGGCCGACTTACGAATGGAACCGATGAAGGTCCGAAATGCTTTGGAAGAAGTGAAAACTAGTTTGAGGAATCTGAGCGGATAGTTCCTGGAATTCCGACCCCGAGATTCCTGGAGAAGCTCAGGTCCTTTAAATTCTCGTTGATTTTGCTAAGAACTGTCAATGAGTTTACAAAAACGCCCAGTTTTGGGGACATTTCAGAGGGCTACAGACGGTGGGATTCCTTACGAAAAGATCCTGGCACTTAAACGCGAGCGGCAGCGGACCTGGCAAGGAAGGTCTGGCGTACCAGCTCATTAAACCGTTCCGGGTGCTCCTGCTCGGGCATCATCCGGCAATAATCAAAGACTTCGAGGGCGGCCTTCGGGTTCAATTGGAGTAAAGAAACAGCGGTCTCAACCGGCGTAGTGTTGTCTTGTTTTCCCCAAACCAGAAGCGTCGGTTGGCTAAGCCGCGCAAAGGGCGCTCGTGTGTCAGTGTTCAGATATCCAGACAAGAAAGCTGCGATGGCATGTTGTGCCCCCTGCTGATGGCTGGTTGCGTACATGTTGGCCACGAGCCGATCGGTTACTCGCCGGTGATCGTAAAAAAGATTGTCGCGAGCAAAGTCTCGAATACTTCGCTCGCTGGCCATAACGTTGTAGAACGAGGTGCCGAGCACAGGCGACTGCAGTAGTCCATAGAAGGCAGCACCAGCCATGCCGGGCCGGCGGTTAAGACTGTCGGAACCGGTAGGACCATTTAGAACCAGTGCGTTAATTAGTTCGGGGTGTTCATCAGCGACGCGTATCGCATACGCTGCACCCATCGAGCTGGCGACCACATTCGCGGGCTGGCCGGTGACTTCACGAATGAAGTCGGTAATGAGTTCGACGTAGAGATCTGCTGAATAAGCTGCCGTTGGTGGTTTGTCTGAGAAGCCGAAGCCCAGTAAGTCGAGAGCGAAGACCTGAAAATCGCTGGATAGATCATCGAAGTTTTTTCGCCACATGAAACTCGACGCGCCGGCGCCGACTCCGTGAATGAAAACCAATGGAGGTCCCGGGTTCTCCAATCCAGCGGTTTTGTAAAACACGCGGCCATGCTTCCAAGGGAAGAAGTGCGCTTGCCCGCCAAGCGCACTGTTGTCAGGTTCAGAAGCGTTGCGTTGGATACTCGCGTTGAGAGCTGCGAGGGCGGCCACTCCTGCACCGCCCGCCAACATGGTTTTCCAGAGATTGCCGAACTTTCCCATGCGCCCTCGTCCTACACAAAAGCGAAATCAAACTGTTCCTGATGCACAGCGGGATCACTAGTGATGTCCACCGGACCAATATAATCTTCAATCTCGTTCAGCACATCGCGTTCAGTACTTCGCAACGCCTTAGCCACTTCAGGATTGATACGAAGGGTGGCTTGTTGGTTTCTCCGGTCGTCCATCGTTTTGCTAAGCGTTCGTGCGTGTTCGAGCAATTCATAACAAATTGTCTGCGGAGACTTTACGAGACCGGCGCCCTGGCAGTACTGACAAGGAGCGCATAAGGTTCGCTCTAACGATTGTTTCACTCGTTTGCGCGTCATGATAACGAGTCCGAAATCGTTAAATGAAAGCACCTTGGTAGGCGATTTATCGCCGCGCAATGCATCCTGCAGTGCCTGCATCACTTTTTGGCGATTGCGGCGCTCTTCCATATCGATCAGGTCGAGCACAATGATCCCGCCAAGGTCTCGCAACCTGATTTGACGGACGATTTCATCCACTGCCTCGAGGTTGGTCCGAGTGATCGTGTCCTCCAAACGGCCACTACCGCGGCCGACAAACTTGCCCGTGTTTACGTCAATGGCGACCAGAGCTTCGGTTTGATTGATGACCAGATAACCGCCTGACTTGAGCCAGACTCGCGGCTTAATGGCTTTATCGATCTCAGCCTGAACGCCGTACTTCTCAAGAATCGGTTCCTCGCGCGTATACAGGCGCACCTTGTTCAGCATGCGTGGTTGAATTCGTTTTACAAACTCAACAATGCTTTCGTATTCCTCCTCCGAATCGACTCGAATCGCCGTAAAGTCATCGGACAATTGGTCACGCAGTATTCGTTGCACCAGGTCGAGGTCTTTGTGGACTAAACTGGCCGGCTTTGATTTTTCGGCAGCCGCCCTGATATCGAGCCAGGTGCGCACCAGATAACGCACATCCTCCCGGAGATCTTTTTCGCTAATGCCGACGCCGGCCGTACGGACAATAAAACCACCGGACGGAATATCTTCTTCAGCGCGGAGAACCTGAATCAATTTGCGCAGGCGTTGACGTTCGCTATCCGACTCGATTTTTCGAGACACACCGACGTGTTCAACGGTCGGCATATAAACCAGGAACCGTCCGGGCAAGGCGATGTGTGAAGTGATACGAGCGCCCTTCTTGGCGATGGGCTCTTTTGCGATTTGAACCAATATCTCCTGACCTTCACGCAGGAGGTCGGTGATTGTCGGCTGATGCCGATCGCGGCGAGAGAAGCCGCGCTTATCACGGCCGTTTCGTCCACGCTCACGCTGCGGAGCTGCGGCTGGCGCAGGCGGAGCACTTTTCTCAATTGGTGCTATTTCAGGTGCAGAGTCTGGCTCACTCTCGCCGTCAGACGGCGCAGTTTCCACAGCGGCGTCTGATGTTTCTGCAGAACCCTTAGTAGGACGTCGTCTTCGCCGCCCACCCCGACGTGTAGCGAACTCTGCCCGAGATGGGCTGTCTTCAATACTTGCTTCCGAGTCACCGTAACCCGGTGCAGACTGGCTTTCGCTCCCGTCTGCATCCGCATCCAGATCCGCTTTCTCCTTCGGGGATTTCTTGCTGCTGGCGCGCTTGGTCGCAGTCTTTTTCTTTCCGCTAACGCTATTAAGCAGTTTGCCGAGTCGCGATTTTTTGGGTGCTGCTCGACCCCGCGCCGGCTTAGCCTCTTCAACGGGCTCGGACCCCGTTAAGGTTTCGGAATCCGGTTGGGTGTCTTCGTCATCACTAATGCGTTGGAAACGAGCGGATTGCGATGGCTGTTGATCGACTTCGTCTATAAAAGTCTCCACGTGCGCAGCGACCAGTTCGCGCGTTCGAGGAGGGGTGCTCTCTGCAACCGCTTCGCCATCATCGATGCGTTGAAACGACTCGTCACGGTAATCAACACTACCCAGTAGGGAACCCACTTCGGCGGTACGAAAGTCGTCTTCCAAATTGAACTCGCCGGCGTGAATCTGATCCAATAGACGTTCCTGTAACCGTGCATCTTTGAACATCTCGCCATTAACAAGTGCCGTCTCTTCTTCATCGACGATACGGTGAATCGACGGATCGCTGGCCACGAATGGAGTGTCAATATCTTCAGCTTTAACGCGGGGCTGCGCTGTCGAAGTGTCTTCAGCCTCTTCGGAAAATTCTGCCGAGCGCCCGCGGCGGCGGCCACGACGGCTTCGTCGTTTCCCCCCATCTGCAGCTTCAGCCGGAGTTTCACTTTCAGCCGGCGGCGGAGTATCTATAATTTCAGGTGCTTCGCGAAGGGGTTCGGCGCGTTCCTGTGTCGCCTCGATGCGGTACTCGCGTTCGACGCGGCCCATTTCAATCTGTTCACTCGCCTCGCGTTGAGCTTCAGCAATGTCGCCCTTCTTCGCTTTGTCGATGACGATGCGCTCAAATTCTTCTTCTTCGTCGAAGAAGTCTGACACGTAAAGAAACGCGTCGCGCTCCAATCCGATATCGACGAATGCCGACTGCATACCGGGAAGAACGCGCATAACCCGTCCTTTGTAAATATTCCCTACGATGCCCTGGTTGCCTTCGCCGCGCTCAATGTAGAACTCGGTTACTTTTTCGTTCTCGATGATGGCGATCTTTTTCTCGCGTCCGTTGACGCTTACGATTAATTCTTTAGCCATTTTGTTTACTCGATGTCTCCTGACACGTGACTGCCACACGATACGCTGCTGAGACCAGCGACTCGTTCTTATAGGAACGTTGGTTCGTGATGTGGCTGTACTCGATTGAAGTTTGAAGCGCAGGTGGGAGCAAAACAGAGACTGATCTGCCCTGGCGCCGGTGATGATAAGTTGTTGAGTCGTGCTCTGGTGTAAGAGAGCTTAGACCGATCGCGTTTCGCACGCGACACAGGATGAAACTGTTCAAAAGAAACCTAACTAGCCGCTTTGCGCATACGGCTCGACTTCACAAGGAGCGCCTATCATTGAACTGAAGGGCATTACAACATCCATGTTGGATGTGCTCGCGACTTGTGCCGCCGGCTTAGTTATCAATCGGGATTTTCATCCCGGCGCGCGCTTTGTCTGGCTTACAACCAGTTGAGCGGCTTCAAAAAAAGTTGATGATGTGTCGTCAGTTGGACGACTGCAAAAATTCAAAGCTCGCTTGCCGGAGCACGGTGCTCAGTCGAGCTGCCTTCGTGCTGCACGCTTGTTTTAGGCAATTTGTTGCCGAAAATAAGAATTCCGCAGTGGCGAGCGGGAAGAGTATAAACCGGAGGCCATAAAATAGGAAACGTATCTTAATTAACGAAACGGCGTAACTGAACGCTGATTGCAAATCCGATCGCGATGAAAGTGGCGATTAAAGACGCCAAACCAGCGCTCATCAGCGGCAACGGCACCCCGATGACCGGAAGTATCCCCAGCTCCATTCCGACGTTAATAAAGATCTGAAAGGCCATTCCGCCAACAATCGCCATAATTACCAGCATGCCCATTCGGTCTGGTGCTCGTTTGGCGCCGACGATCATTCGCGATAACAACAAGCCGTATGCAAACAAAACCAGGATGCACCCTACGAATCCCGCGTTACCCGCGGTGACCGCAAAAATAAAGTCTGTATGAGGCTCCGGCAAAAATTTCAAACTGCTCTGAGAGTGGCCAGATTGACTGGCGGCGCCAAGCAGTCCACCTTCCCCGATCGTGAGAATCGACTGCCAGGTGTTGTATCCAAAGCCACGACGATCGGCTTTCTCCGGGTCCAAAATTACGTTGATTCTCTCCTGCTGGTAATTTTTAACCAGTTTGGTTTTTACTCCGACCCAATAGGCGAAGGGCAGTAAAACCACACCCATCACAAGCGCGGCTACTACGTACCGCATCTTTATCGCCGACAGGAACAACACGACGAGCAGTATTGGAATGTACGTAATGACGGAACCAACGTCGTGCTCCAAAAGGATCAGCGCACAGGGCAGTCCCAGGATCACTCCACCGATTGCCATCTCTTTCAAGGTGAGCGGGCCGCTACGAGGCCGGCCAAAATATCGAGCCAGCATCATTGCCGTCGTGACTTTCACAAACTCGGAAGGCTGAAACTGTCCGATTCCTGGCACGCGGATCCAAGCTTGCTGACCATTAATTTTCAAGCCCACGCCCGGGATTAAAACAATAACCAGAAGGATTAGACCGAAGATGTAGAACGCGGGTGCGAGGTTAAGCAGTTTGCGGTAGTCGTTAAAGGCGACAGCCAACATGGCAACGATCGCGATGCCTAATCCAATGAGTTGCTTTACCCAGTATCCTTCGGTGGGTTGTGCGTGGCGGATCTGAATAGTTCCAAAAACAACAATTCCGATGGCCATGAAAGCGAGCAGCCAATCGAAATCTCGCAGCCCCCTTTTTTGAATTAATGCGACCATGTAGAAATTATTAATCCTTAATTGATGCGGGCTATCTCGCCGTTAGCTTTTTTAGCGTCCGGTGAGACTTGAGTCGGAGATTTCTTCGCCACGGGCAAGGCGCCGGGAGGTTCAGCATGACGCGTCTTGCGATAGTAGGCGTCGTAAACGCGTCGCACAGCCGGCGCAGCATGATGACCACCAAAACCGGAGTTCTCAATCAAGGCTACCAGCGCAATCTCAGGCTTTTGTGAAGGAGCGTAAGACACGAACCAGGAGTGGTCCTTGTTTTTACCGACGTCCTTACCCAATCCGACGACCTGCGCCGTTCCGGTTTTACCGGCGATATCAAAGCCAGCCATCCTGATGGCTCCTGCCGTGCCACCTGCATTGACCACGCTCCACATGCCTTCGCCAACGATATTAGTTATGTCGTGTGGAATATCAACCACTTTCGGATGAGGTCGGGCTGGATCGAGCGGTTGAAACCCACGACCCGGACGATAATGCGGATCATTGGGTTGGCCTACCGGTTTGAACTCCTTAACGAGGTGCGGCGTGTACAGCTTTCCACCAACGCTGATCGCAGCAATCGCACGAATCAGTGCAATCGGTGTTATCACGTCATAGACCTGGCCGAACGATGCATAAACCGTATCGATGTCATTCCAGTCGGGACTCCTTGGTTGCATCCGCCGTTTGAGCTCTCGAGACGGAGTCAAACTCAGTACTTCATTCGGAATATCAATGCCCGTTCGCTTGTTTAGATCAAACTCATCGACCATTGCTACAATTCCATCAATTCCCATTTTCAGACCCAGCCGGTAGAAATATCCGTCGCACGAATGCGTGATTGCAGTCTTAACGTCCGGTGATCCGTGGTTACCCATGCAGCGCGTAAATTTATTGCCTACCGTTATGCCACCGCCGCACATGATGTTGGAATCTTCCAGGGTAATCGCGCCCTGTTGAAGCCCGGCGATTGCCATCGGAATCTTCCAGGTTGAACCCGGTGGATAACGACTCTGAACGGCCCGATTGATCAAAGGGGTGTCCGGATCGTTGAGCAACGCAGCGTATTCGGCACGTCCTTCACGAGTACTGATTCGACTGGAGAAGAGATTAGGATCGAATGTCGGAGCTGAAGCTAGCGCCAATACCTCGCCATTGTTTGGGTCAACCACCACAATCACGCCTCGCTTAGTCGCCGACGTACGAAGCTGTTCTTCAGCCGCAAGCTGCAGATCGAGATCGATGGTAGTGTACAAATCCTGGCCCGAGATCGGAGAAACGGTTTCAATCTCGTCCTGAATTCGGCCTCGGCTATCGACTAGAACTTTTCGATAGCCATCGGTGCCACGCAGGTACTCATCGTACGTTTGTTCTAACCCACTTTGTCCGATGATGTCGCCTGCTTTGAATCCTTTGTCTTTGTAGATTTGCTGCTTAAGTTGTTCCGGTCCAATTTCTCCGACGTAACCAAGAACATGTGCCAACAGACCATCAGGCGGATAGTTACGCTGTGGTTGTTGCTCGACGCGCAGCTCGGGAAATTCCAGCTCGTGTGCTTCAACCCACGCGATGTCTCCCGGAGTTGCATCCTGTTTCACGAGAATGGATTCGAATGCTGGCTGTGTGCTGATTTGGTTAAAACGGTCTTGAAGAATCTCTTTGTCGACGCCGAGCGCAACAGATAGGGGTTCTGTAAACGATGCCAACTGCCGCCCCTTCAAATCTTCGCGCGAAAGGATGACGTTGTAGATCGGACGTGACGTTACCAACGGCCGTCCCTCGCGATCGAAGATTACGCCGCGGGGTGCCGGAATTGGTAGAAGCCGGATGCGCTGGTTTTGAGCGATTTCGGCGTAGTGGGCGCCGCGAACGAGTTGCAGGTAATAGAGCCTGACGCCCAGGATCGCGAGCAGGAAAATGACGAGTATCTGAACGATCCAGAGTCTGCCGCGAAGGTTCTGAGATGAATCTTCAAATTTCATTACTAGAACAAAAAAAACTTGTTAACGCCTTAACGCGCCCCGACCGCGACGTGCGCCGCGGCGGCGTGAAGCAAATGCCCGGCTCTGGCGAGCACGATCGGTAAAAATCGTATCGAGCAAATAAAGAACAAAGGTGCCAACGATGGTCGTACCGATCAATCTGTATGACATCGTCTGAACCAACGGCACGGTGGGAGGATAACCCAACGATCGATGCCAGAAAACATAAATTGCTGAATCCAGGATGGTCGCGGCGGCGAGAACCGGAATTCTCAACAGCGCGTTTTCCAGGTTCACCCGGGTGGCCCCAAAGTAAATCAAATAGGCCGTTAGGGTCTTGGAAAATCCACCGGCCCCAATTAGTCCCCCACTGGCTGCGTCAACCGCGAGGCCAGCGACTGTGCCAACCAGCAATGCATGCCAGGCATGTCGCTGGAGCGCAATGTAAACAACTACGACCAACGGAAAGTCGATATAAGAAAGGGGAGACCAAACAGCCCTGAGTGATAACTGCAGGATTATGGCTACGACAAGAACTGCCGCAATCTTAAGAGGCATTTATTAAAACAGCGACGAGTTACAAGTAACAAGTTCCCGGACTTGTTGCGTGTCACCGTTCACTCTTGGTTACTTTATCTACGTTTGGCAGAGTCTGTTCGGGTGCAGGCCGGTCAGGCGCATGGTAGAGCAAGACCGCCACTTCTTCCAGTTGATCTAATCGCGCGCTGGGCTTGATCAGGATCTGATGCGCCTGGGTCGCAGTTCCAGGCTTCACTTCTACTACGTTTCCCACATTCAGTCCGGGAGGATAAATACCATCCTGACCTGTAGTGAGGACTGCATCACCGACCTGAACCGTCTGTAAACCGGAAACATATTTCATCTCAATCAGGTCGCTTTCACCGAGACCTCTCACGGAACCGAGCGCGCTTGATCCGCTGAGCTGTCCCACGATGGCTCCTGCAGCCGCCTTCTCGTCGGTAATCATCATTACCTGCGCTGTCCATGGACTGATCGCTACAACCCGACCGACGATTCCACCACCAGTCACAACCGGCATGTTGAGGCCAATACCTGAGGCGCTGCCACGATTGATAGTGATGGTGTTGAACCAGACCGACGAATCGCGAGCAATGACACGACCAACGACTGACTGGTAAGACGACTCTTCCTTGAGGTTCAGTAAGGCTTTCAGCCGTTCGTTTTCTTCCGCCGCCTGGCGGGCGTTTAGCAACTCCAGTTCAGTTTTCGACAACTGCTGTTTGAGTTGTTCGTTTTCAACAGCCGTTTGACGGAAGTTAATGATTTGGCTGATTAAACTGGAACCTGCGCCACCAGCTTTTGAAGAAGCACTCTGCACCGGTGAAACAGCAGCTTGCATCCAGACTCTCAACAAGCGTTGATTAGTTGAGGTGTCTCGCGCATAAAAAGTCATAATCCCGAGATTCGCAAACAGGAGCACCACCAACCAAATCGGGGCCTTCTGTCGAATCTCTCTTTGTGTGCGCGTGGCTGCCATAAATCGGGTTCTATTTACTATTCACCCGCGTGCCTACATTCCGGTCATGGTGTTTTCCCACTTAACCCGTTTGAGTAGATCAAAGTCGGAAAGCATTTTGCCTGTTCCTAACACCACTGAAGCCAGTGGATCTTCCGCTAACGAGACCGGCAGCCCGGTTTCGATTGAGAGACGCTTGTCGAGGTTCTTCAGGAGAGCACCACCACCGGTCAACACAATGCCTCGCTCGACTATGTCGGCGGATAGTTCAGGCGGCGTTCGTTCTAACGCGACGCGCACGGCGTTGATGATCGTTGAAATGGAATCAGCCAAAGCTTCTCGAACTTCCTCGTCGGTCATCGTGATCGTCTTCGGAATTCCTTCAATCAGGTTCCGGCCGCGAACCTCATACGACAATGGTTCATCGAGCGGGTATGCGGAACCAAGTTCAATCTTGATCGCTTCGGCAGTTCGTTCGCCGATTAGCAGGTTATATTTTCGTTTGATGTAGGAGATGATGGCTTCGTCCATCTCATTACCGGCGACCCGAACGGCGCGCGAGTAGACGATGCCACTCAAGCTGATCACGGCGATGTCGGTCGTACCGCCACCGATGTCGACCACCATGTTTCCGTGCGGTTCAGTGATCGGAAGACCGGCGCCAATTGCGGCGGCCATTGCCTCTTCAACCAGGTAAACTTCCGATGCCTTGGCCCGGTAAGCCGAGTCCTCGACTGCGCGCCGCTCCACCTGCGTTATCTCGGACGGAATCCCAATGACGACTCGTGGGCTGACCCACGTCTTACCGTTGTGTGCTTTTCGAATGAAGTGCTGAAGCATTTTTTCAGTCACTTCAAAGTTCGCAATCACTCCGTCTTTCATGGGACGGATGGCGACGATGTTTCCGGGAGTGCGGCCTAACATCTCCTTAGCATCACGACCCACTGCTTCGACCTGATTGGTGATCTTGTTAATGGCTACGATGGAAGGCTCTGAGACTACAATGCCTCGACCCTTGGCATAGACCAGAGTATTCGCTGTTCCCAGATCGATCGCCAGATCACTGGAGAACAGGCTAAAAATTGATTTAAAAGCCATTTAAATGTCTCTTCCCGTATATGTATGAATGAGAGCGCCGCCGGGGTGGGCCACTAACAGATTGCTAATGGTAAGGACAAAAATCCGAGGTGAAGACAGTTCAAATCTCAAAAACGGACAGTTCACCAAAGCAACTTACCATTCACTAACTACTCGTCAAGCACAGTTCCAAGCATACGCGGCATAAAGATAACTGATCTACAACCTTTGCGCTATCACGAAAAGGCGTTTTCCTCGTCACTTTCGAACACGTCGGTGTGAACTGTTACGTCCGGATGCATCTGGGAAGTTCGACCCATCGCGCGGGAGAAACGAATACAGTTTTTGTTAGCAGCCTTGGCCTCGTACATGGCCGTATCAGCACATGCAATTAGCTGCTGCGGAGAAGAAGCGTGTTCCGGAAAAGCCGCCACTCCGAAACTCGCCGTCAGGGACAGTGATAGATTGCGACCTGCATGGAAGGAATGCCGGGAAATCTTCTCGCGGATGCGTTCGGCTACTGTGCCTGCTAACTCCATTCCGGTATCCGGCAACACGATCACAAACTCGTCGCCGCCGTAACGGGCAACAGCGTCCGTATCGCGAATTGACGACAGGATCACTGCTGCCATTTCCATCAGCACGTGCGAACCAGCCAAGTGGCCATGTGCATCGTTTACCTGCTTGAAGTCGTCCAGGTCGAGAAACAATGCGGAGACCGAGGAACCATAGCGGCGCGCCCGGCGAATCTCGTTCAGCAGAAACTGGCGCAAGTAACGTGCATTGTGCAGCTTGGTAAGGTCGTCGGTCTGAGACAGTCGCTCTGCTTCACTAATGCGAACAGCGTTCGCCAAGGCGGAAGCAATGGGCCGTGACAGTGCATCAAGTAACTCTACGTCGGCCTTGGTGAATGTTCGTTCTTCACGAACACCTTCGAGCACTCCTAAAATTCTCTCGCCGCAAACAAGAGGAACCGCAACGATGTGACGCCCGCGTTCCTTTTTTCTTAATGTGCCGATTCCCGTAGCCGCGAGACGGGCCGCCTTTGATTCCGAGCCAGTGGGAATCTCATCGGCGGCCAACAACAATCGTCGCCAGTCTTCGCGGTCGGTGTCTTGCTCGTCCTGGCTACAAACCGCAATCGCTTCCAACACATTTTGTTTTGCTTCGGATAGCAGATAGATGGTCCAACGGTCGGAAGTTACCAGGGCCTGCAATCCGGTGAGCGCTGTCTGTGCCGCGCTGTTTTGATCGCCAATGAAGTGTAGAGACGAAACGAGGTCGAACGCCGCGCGCAATGCGCCGGTCTTCAATCGCAAAGGTAATGACAACGAGTTGGCTTCAACCGGCGATCGAACCACTGGGGGAAGTCTTAACTCACCGGTTACTCCATGTCCTTCAACTTCGTGCAGGATGGCCGGCAACTGCGCGGCCTTGTCAGCAATCGCACGGAAACCCAGCCGCTTCAACGTCATGCCGTCGATGTTGCGAAAAGTAACTCCACGAAACACGTCAGATTGTCTTCGGCAAGCAACCAGGGGTGTTCCCGGCCACGACCGGGTCGCATGTTCAACTGCTGTGTGCAGTTCAACAATGTCCGCGCCCGGAACCACCTCGTAAAGAACCGCTATTGGTTGTCCTTCGATTTCTGTAGCCGGCTCGGTACGACCGTGGCGAGCCGGCTGCACCCGAGGACCTGCGTCACGGATTCCTTCGATGAGTGTTTTGACGCCTGCCAGCCTTAACGCTTCGATTAACTCGTAAGCGGGAGCCTCGTGTGCGTCGGTAAGTAAGATTACGTGCCTTGACATGGAACCTGTGATACTCCGTAAAACTCGATTAGGTCCTGCCTGCTCGGCGCGACAACTCGAGACGATACTGGCTGCTGTTTCCGTTGGGATCTTCGGCGTCGACGTTTAAGTCCTGCGTTCCCGCAGGCGCAGAAATTTGAAGTTGGAAAGAACCGTCCGTTGGCACCAACGTTTCCCGGCCGGCAATTCGAATTGTTGTTCCGGGCGCGGCCCGGCCTTTCACCAAATAAACATTTCCACCGAGCAACTCGGCGCTGAGATTTGAAACAGCTACTCGGGAACCGGTGCCGCGATGCGCAACCACAAACTTTTTGGGATCGCTCCAGTCGCTAGTCTGACCAGTAGTAGCCGTAGCGCGCACGCGCCAGAAATAGACGCCGGGGCGCAGATCGCTTGCTGTGAATTCCGTTGAAGCCAATTGATCGCGTTCTATAACTTTGCCGTCCGTCACGAAGAAAGGAGACGTTGCAACCTCCACGCGATAGAAAGCCGGTGAGCCCGACTGTGGCCGTAACCATTTCAGAGCAACATTGGCGGAGCCGCTATTGGAAACAAAGACTCTCTCGAGGTCACGTGGCTCAGATGGAGCAGGCATCTCCAGCAATCTTTGTGGCCGCGAGAGCGTGCCTGACGGATTGACTGAGACATACTGGCCGCCGGTCAACATAAGTTTTTCGCCGCTGCGATTGCTCGTCTCAACCGCACCTGTGTTAACGCGAATCTCTTCAGTGCCCTCAGGGTTAACCCCGAAGCTTGCACCCGACTGCTCGCCGATTTTGTTTGTCGTTTTCGGAGTTTCTACTACGTTGTTGGTGCCTTCGGGTTGCTGTTCGGTGCGGACAGACAGTTGACCACTATCAACGACTACGTGAACGTTTGTTTTCTTGCCGTCGCCGGCGCTCGCATTGTCGCGAACGATGATGGTGCTGTTAGGACGAACTACCAGCGTCGAACCATCGGCCATACTTATGCGGGCGCGTCCCGTCGCCTGGGTTTGTACAGTGTCGCCGGGATATAGCTCTGTATCGCTGCTGGGATGTATCGTTTCGCGAGTAGCCGCGCGGATTACGCGTACATCGCCTTCGAACGAAATGAATCGCGCGCCCGATGCCAATCCGACCTTACTTCCGACTTTCGCTAACGGGTTGCCAAACTTCCAGACATAGAGAGCTGCTCCGCCTGCCATTGCGCCCAACACAACGACAAAAACGGCCAGGTAGACAAAGCGTTTTTGTACTACCCACCAATCAAAAACGAAACGACTGGTCCTGGTGGTCATTCTTTTTAAGGGCGATTAAAACGAGGGGCGTTCGAGCAAGTTCAACGGTGAGAACAAATAATCCAGTTTCAACGGCGATTCCGGTAGCTTATAAGTCCCAAGCCACGCCGAATCTAACATACCGTTGACCCGCGTTCAAGCGTGTTTATCTTCAGAATCTACGTGACTTACGCGTTTCTATTACGACCGGCGGGCAATGTTTTCAGGCTCTTCTTCCTTAGCTCTTTGGCCGGAGGGTTGACCGTTGTTTCCAAACGTATCCACTGATGATCCTGGAATGCCTTCGGAATGCTCATCATGATGAAACGGGGGATCGAAGTCTGGCGGCAGGTCAATGTCGATTTCGATTTCGGCTTCCTTGGGCCACAGCACGGAGGCGACAACAGAAGCAGCTAATATCACTACCACAAAAATCAACGATACGTAGATTGGGATGTGAAAGCCGACTGCGGTTACCAGCATCTTCAGGCCGATAAAGGTAAGGACCGTAGCCAGACCCATCTTCAAGTAGTGAAACTTTTCAACCACTCCCGCTAAAAGGAAATACATGGATCGCAGTCCGAGGATGGCGAAGACGTTAGACGTATAGACGATGAACTTATTTGTTGTGACTGCAAAGATCGCTGGAATCGAATCAACGGCAAATACCAGATCGGTAAACTCTACAACCACCAGAACCAGCAACAACAATGTTCCGGTCAACTTCCCGTTGACACGGGTGAAGAATTTCTGTTGATCGTAGCGGCGGACCATCGGAACAAAGCGAGTAACCAACCTTACGACCGGATTGTCCTCGGGCTCCAACTCGGTTTCCTTCTGGGTGAACATCCGGATTCCGGTGTACACGAGGAAGCCGCCGAAGATGTAGATGATCCAGTGGAACCTATCGATTAGCTCGCCGCCGATAAAAATCATCGTCAGTCGCATAACGAGCGCGCCCAGCACCCCCCAAAACAAAACGCGGTGCTGGTACAGCGCTGGAACTTTGAAATAAGAAAAAATGAGCAGGAAGACAAACAGGTTATCGACCGAAAGCGAGAGCTCGATCACGTAACCCAGGACAAACTCGAATCCACGGTCGGTGCCCTGATACCAGAAGACAATTCCAGCGAACACGCCAGCCAGAGTGATCCAGACAGCGCTCCAGATCGACGCTTCGCGATAGGTTATGTGGTGAGCCTTGCGGTTGAAGAGCCCCAAATCGAGGCTCAGCATCAAAAGGATGAAAATTGAGAAGCCGAGCCAGAGTCCCGTGTTACTGTCCATTTATGGGAAGTAATTTAGCACTGAGATGGTTATGCGGCAACGAGGGCCTATGATCACTCCTGAGTGCAGATGTGAATAACTACCTCGAGGTCTAAGAACCCATCTGGAAAGGCCGTCCGTAGTCTCCCAGCATCGTTTAGTGATCTCAGGTTGAAACAAGAGAAAGTCGAAGGTTTTCTGCGGTTGCACCTGTCTCTGCGTCTACTCTACAATCCGCCTTTTGTTAGAAAGGTAAGAATAAAATGCTTAAACAACTGGGCCGGATGGATCGGACCCGACGTTACATAATTATTGGATTCGTCTTTTTGATGGTCGTCAGTTTGATTGTCTTTTACGGACCAGGACGCTCGGGCAATGTCGCCGCCACTCAAAACACTGATGTAGTCGCAAAGGTCGGAAGTGATGAAATTACGGCCGGAGACTTGGCTCAGGTAGCGCAGAACTATCAACAGATGTTCGGCGGTCGTGTCAGCATCGCTCAACTTGGCGGTAATAAAATGTTACTCGACGGGTTGATTCGGTCGCGGATTATTAACCAGGAAGCCGAACGACTCAACCTGGGAGCAAGCGATGGTGAAGTGAGAGACAGAATTGTGAAGCAGTTCACCGACGCTTCAGGTCATTTTGTCGGACTCGATCGTTACAAGGAACTCGTTGCTGCGCGCTACGGTGATTTGGGGACTTTTGAACAAGAGCTCAGAAACGATATCGCCCGCGAAAAACTCCAGGCCTTTGTGACCTCTTCCGTTTCAGTCTCCGATCAGGAGGTGCAAGCGGAGTACGAAAAAAAGAACTCCAGTTTCGACCTGGTTTACACAGTGGTCACGGCGGAAAAAGTTGCAGAAAAACTCCAGCCATCCGACGATGAGTTAAAGAGTTACTACGAAGAGCACAAGACCGACTACCGCTACCACGAGCCGCAGAAAAAAATTAAGTACGTATACATTGATCAGTCTAAGGCCGGGAGCAAGCTTGCGATCAGTGATGACGATCTGCGTAAAGCATTTGACGCGCTTGGTCCACAACAGAAACAGGCGGGCGTAAAGGTTCAACAGATTGTACTGAAGGTCGCGCGACCGGATCTGGATAGTCAGGTCGAACAAAAAGCTAAAGACCTGCTGGCAAAAGTAATGGCGGCGCCTCCCGAAAAGCAGGAACAGGTTTTCTCTGACCTCGCCCGCGGTAATTCGGAAGATCCGGCCACTGCAAAAAATGGTGGGTTCCTCTTACGTCCTTATAAGAAGAATCCAAACAGCGTGCATGGCCTCTACGATCGCGCTTTGGACATGCAAACGGGTCAAGTCTTCGATATTCCAATCAAGTATTCCAATAACTGGTACTTGCTGAGACGCGGCGATGCGGTGCCGAAGACCTTTGAGGAAGCAAAGCCAGAACTGTTAGTTTCCCAACGCAACACCAGGGGATACCAGGTGGCGCAGGCTTTGGCTGAACGCGCTCAGGCGCGTCTGAAGGAAACCAAAGATCCGGGAAAGGTGGCTCAGGAATTAGCGGCTGAAGCAAACATGACTCCGGCGGAGATGGTCAAGGAGACTCCTTATGTGAAGCCGGGCGACGACGTACCAAACATCGGCAGCAGCCAGCAGTTTGAAGCCGTTATCGAACCGCTGAACAATGCGAACGATGTCGGCGACAAGACTGGTATCAAAGGCGGATTCGCGATTCCTATGCTCATCGACAAAAAGGAACCTCGCATTCCGGATTTCGAGGAAGTCAAAACTAGTGTTGCGAATGCACTGAAGCAGCAACGCGCTCGCGAGCAGCTTGAACAGGTGGCCAAACAAATCGCCAGTTCCTCCAACGCCCCAGGCGATATCAGCGGTGCCGCACAAAAAGCTGGTCTCGAGAGTGATACCGAAGAAGGCTATAAACTTGGCGGCACACTGGCTGACGCAGGCACAAGCCCTGCATTGGACGAAGCGATTTTGGGGCTCAAATCAGGAGAGGTTGCTAAAGCGCCGATACGCGTTGGAGAGAACTGGATCGTGGTTGGAGTGACGAACCGGAAAAACGCGGATCTGGCGGCATTCGCGAGTGAGAGATCGTCGCTGACGAATACCATGTTAACGGCGCGACAAAGCCAGGTGTTTGACGACTACATTAACGCGGTGCAGCAGCGGATGAAGCAGGAGGGAAAGATTAAGATTTACGACGATGTTCTGCTCAAAATTGAAGAGGCCCAGGCACAGATCGCGCCTCGGCCACAGATTCCATTACCTCAGTAAAAAGAAAGCGCAGACCACTGGACCGGTGGTCTGCGCCCAACCTTCTTTCCAACCCTTAATTAGTTTCCCCTAATTAGTGGTGCCACCTGTGCCTGGGCCACCGCCGTCCGGATTTGAAGATCGTTTCCCTGGTGTGTCACTTTCAGGTTGTTCAGCGCGGCACGCGCTAAGGTCTCTTTCGCGGCCGGCAGTCTGCCAATGAACATTGCGGCGAGTGCCTTCAACCCTTCTACGGTGTCACCGAGATTTTTGGCAGAGTGAGTGTCCACTGTTCGCGCTGCTACCATCAACTCAAGATCTGAATTAGTCATCCCGAACGAGCCATAGACTTTTCTCACCGCGGTCATCTCGCGTGCTATTCCGCTGTGCTGAACTCTGAGCGTCTCCATTAGCGACTCGGAGATGTTTCCGCCGAACCCTACTATGGCGCCCGGATCGTGACTGGCGAGCGCGATCAAATCTGGGTTCGCATACTTTCGGTTGCGAGTCGCATCCAACGCCCCCTTCACGGCGTCGAGGTCTCCCAGCGCGAGCACGTTTCCATTGATTGAAGTCACGGCAAGATCGCGCACCTTCAAATTCCAGAGACCAAGCAGACGTATTTGGCGATCCAGTGTGAAGACGTAAATCGTTTTTCCCTGGTATTTGTGTTCGACGTACTTGCCGTTAGCGGCCACCCGTCCCGCTGCCACTAATGCACTGGAGTTAAAGGTGCCACGGGCAAGCGCCACCGTCCGGATCTTAGTTACCGCCGGGCTGGGGTAACTAAACTGAAAACCGAGCGCAACCTCTTCGAACGAACGCGGATCAAGTCCGGTTTTAGTTTTGAACTCGGCCAGTTCGGTGTTGAGCTCGGCAATTTGAGTTGGATTATCAGCCAGCAATTTTGGTATCGCTTCATCCAACACTCTGCGAACTTTGATAAAGGCGACGCCGTCCGAAGGCGGCAGCGAGGATAAGAGCGCTGAGGCGGGCTGCGATCGGCTCTGATTCGTCTGCGCGAACGATACAACGGTTGTAAGTGCGAAGATCGCTATAAGTGCAAGAGATTTGAGAAAACTATTATTCACGGTTACTACCTTTCTTCATCAATAACCCGGGTTCGTCATAAGTGTCGTTGCTCCGATGCGCGAAGCGTAATGACTGGTTGGCTTTTCCCACTTTGCGCCCTGCCCATTACACGCGTTCAAGCAGTAACGCGATGCCCATCCCGCCGCTGATGCAGAGCGTTGAGAGACCCAACCTGGCTTCTCTTTTGCGCATTTCATGTAACAGCGTTGTGGTAATCCTCACGCCGGTGCACCCGATTGGATGACCCAGCGCAATCGCACCACCGTTGACGTTGAGCCGATCAGCGTCGAAGCCAAGTTCACGGTCGCATGCGATCACTTGCGCTGCGAACGCTTCGTTCAACTCAACGAGATCGACGTCTATCAGCGAAAGCTTTTGTCTCGCCAATAGGGAACGTATGGCCGGCACTGGACCAATGCCCATGATTTCAGGTGCGACACCGGTAACTTCGTAATCGACAATTCGTGCCTCGGCCGCAGCTCCTGAATTCTTCAACGCATCTTCGCTCATTACGACCACGGCTGCTGCGCCATCGGTAATTCCTGATGAGTTACCGGCGGTGACCGTGCCGTCTTTCGAAAACACGGGTCGGAGTTTTTCCAGGTCACGTGGGGTAGTTCCGGCGCGCGGATGTTCATCACGCGAAAACTCTTTCGTTTCGCCTTTGCGTCCCTTGATTTCCAGCGTCAGCGTTTCGGAATCTAACCGGCCCGATTCGATCGCAGCCTGAGCGCGTTGTTGCGATCTCAGCGCATATTCATCTTGCTCTGCGCGTGAGATTCCATAGTTGCGGGCGAGATTTTCAGCGGTTTCGCCCATCACCAAACCAGATAACGGGTCGTTGAACCCATCGCGGTACATACCGTCCACCAGTTCAGTGTTCCCCATTCGCATACCCCATCTCGCGCCCTCGGCAAAATAGGGCACACGCGACATGCTCTCAGTTCCGCCTGCGAGCACGATGTCAGCATTCCCCAACATGATTTCCTTCGCGGCCGAAATAATCGCCTGCAGACCCGAACCGCATGCCTGATTGACCGTGAACGCCGGCACTGATTCCGGCACGCCAGCGCGATATGTAATCTGACGCGCGACGTTTGGGCCACCTCCTGCCTGACGGGCACAACCCCAGATCGAATTTTGGATCTGTTCGGGCTTCAGGTTCGCTCGCTCAAGGGCGGCCTTCGCCGCTGCGACGCCCAAATCCGCGGCCGTCCAGGAAGCCAGAGTCCCGCCGAAGCGTCCAATCGGCGTCCTGACAGAAGCTGTTAAGTAGACGTTCTTCATGTTCGGTTTGTTAGCAACGTTTTTTACGAGATTTGGATAACAAAAAAGGGTAGCACAGGGAAGAAGCGAAGCCGAATGGCGGTAATTATGCGTCCGATAAGCTTTAGCTTGTCGAGGCGTCGCGACAAACTGGAGTTTACCGAACACCCTCAGCTGAGTAGCCATAGTTCTTGCATTTCCTAGAAATGCGTTGAACTTGCCCAGCGTGCTCGCATCTCGGTTTCCTCACCTAAAATACACAGATAGAAACTGCGAACCCAAACTGTGCCTCAACGCCTCAACAATACGACTGCAGTCGAAGCCGCACGTTCTACTATTTCGGAATTGATAGCTACTTATCCCGAATGGTTTTGCACGGCGGGGGACGAAAACACGTACTCGGTGGGCCGCGACGAGTTGGAACTGTCGATCGCGAATAGCCGGTTGGTGCTGAATAGTTGGACGGAAAAGGGAAGTCGCGTCTGGAAAATCTATTCCTGGGAGTGGTCCGGCGAAAAACTTTTGTTGCACGCGTCGCGACGCATGGGAGCCGAGAGGCCTTTGATTGAACTGGTGCCGCGCGCGTCAGCAGCAGCCCTCGCGTTAACGGTTAGGGCCGCGCGCCACGCACGATGTGACCGATTGGCTGAGCTTGCGTGTTCAGTTGGACCGCGGCTGAAAGTGGAACGCTCGTCGTTAAGTCCAGGACCGCGCCGCGGTCAACCCGGGCCATACGCGCGCATAGTTCTCTGGCAAAAGAATCATCGCATCGCCGTAACCGGCAATGTCGTTCCCGCCAAGGCGAGTGATGCAGATACATTTCTTGCCTCAGCGCTCCTGTGGTTTAAGCGTACTTCTGAACGGTCGCGCGCACCCTACATCGATTGTCTCTGGCTCATGCTTGAAGGGCCGATCTTAAAACCGTTGATTCAACGAATTGCGTTGTTGCGGCAAAACCTGCGAGACGCGATCAAGGTTTACGAAGTTGACAGGGAATTGATCGAAGCCTCCCCAATTGAAATTCCACCACGCGAAGATTTATGGAAAAAGCGGTTGGCGAGATTTCCACCGGTCACTCCAGACGAGCTGGGCGAGCTAACGAACCGAATTGTATCGATGGTGCCGGACGCGATTGATGTGGTCCATGCGCGTCACGGCAAGACGCTGCGGTATCACGGCTTGCCGTTCGCACGCATCCGGCAGGTACTCGGCTGTGAGCGCGCCTGGTTCGGGCTCGAAGGTGGGCGACGCCGATTGCTGGAAGAGAGTTCTGAAAACGAATGGCAGCAGTTGATACAAACGCTGAAAGATCACCGTTCGGCGAGTGCAGTTGATCGTTACCACGCGCTGTATCGAAACGCCGGAGAGGCGTGGCTCGAGTCTTTGCTGCGCCGTGATATCACGCGTCTGGATCCAGGCCTGATTATCGCGCCGCTGTACGCGCAATTCAGGATTTCGCGCGCGGGTGTCCCCGGAGTTCGTCCCATTGATCTCCTGGCGTTGCGGCGCGATGGGCGACTAACAGTGATCGAACTGAAGATTTTTGAGTCTCGCGAGCACGTTCTGCAGGGAGTCGACTACTGGCAGCGGGTCGAATCGCATCGGCGTCGCGGCAGCATCGCGCGAACTCGATTATTTGGCGACCGCAAGATCAAGAATGAGCCACCGCTAATTTACCTCGTTGCTCCCACGCTACGTGTCCACCCATCGCTAACAACCATGGCCCACGCAATCGCTCCCGACCTGGAAATTTATCGTTTCGATATTAATGAAGATTGGCGCGCCGGCGTCCGCGTGATGCGACGCGAACTTCTGCGAGGACCGTGATTATCGGGCTTGCCCCCTGATGTGAGGAAGGTCTCTGACCTTCCGAAGCTCAGAACCCAAAAGAATGTGGGCTACGCCCTCCAGGGCGCAGCCCCAAAATTTAAAAGAAGTCGGCCGGTAGGGCAGAGCCCTACCGCACATCAGTGGGCAGAGCCCCAAGATCCAGTAACTCGATCGTCAGTATGACGACAGCGGTTGACCAGGCAGCCCAAACGCCTGCGGGTTCTCGCCGATGATTGCCGCCGCAAAGAATCGCGGAACGTAGAACACACTTTCGTTCCGAAACGTTTCGTCTAGTTTGTCTCGATCGGCGTTCAGCGTGCAGACACTGCAGGCTCGGTTCTGATCGTTTGTCAGAGACTTCAGGTCTCGACGCGTCTTCTGAGTGCCGCGGTTGTACGACAGTATCGCCAGCGCTTCCTTCATCGGGTCGTCTTTGAAGTATTCGAGACTGTCCGTGATGTATCTTGCGGCTGCGTCAGCGGACTTCGACACGTCCAGCAGATCCTGAACGTTCAGTCCATAGTTCTGTCCCGTAGTAGGTAGAAATTGAAACATTCCGATTGAACCCATCTGGTTCGGTGACTCGATGTTGACGAACTCCGATTCGACAAAAGGAATGTACAGTCCGTACAGCGTCGATAAATTGCGGGCCTTGAAAGCTGCAGATATTGTTGGTGCAACAGTACGGCCACGCTCGAGCACTTCGCGAATCTCTCGTTTGGCCGACGGGTTTAGCCGGCGGGCGTAGGCGTTTAGCGCTTGTTGAATATCCTCCTCAAAAGCGGCCGTGAATTCATAATCGCGCCCCGAAAGTTCACGAGCGATCCGTCGGGCCTGCGCAGCGACAAACGCCGAGCGTTCCGGGCCTGACATTTTCTGATAAGAATCGTTTTGTGCGGTTGTAGTTATTCCGGTAAGAAATATCGCCGCCAGTAAAATCAGGAATCGTTGCAATCTCATCGTAGTGTTTCTCCCTTAAATAATTATGCCCTCACTTAGTTAAGCGAGAACTACGCGGAAGAATGTTCATTCAATCTGCTAGCGAGAAAAACAGACAAAAGTGTTCATCAAAAATTTCTTTATCGTGTTCGGTAGGATCGGCGCAACTCACCTCGGTTGCAATGCTAGAATCGCGCCTCATGATGGCGCTGGCACCATCCGATAATCTGACCTCATTGCTCATCGAGTGGCAGGAGGGCGATAAGACGGCGCTCGACAGACTAACACCGTTGGTCTATGACGAGCTTCGCCGGATCGCCCATCGCTATGTTCGCCGAGAGCGCAACGGGCAGACCCTGGAAACCACTGCGCTGGTAAACGAAGCATACGTGCGGCTGGCTGGCGCGAAGAACATCGCGTGGGAAAGTCGTTCGCACTTCTTTGCTGCCACTGCGCAGGTGATGCGACACGTGTTAATCGATCACGCACGCCGTCGGCTTTATGCAAAACGCGGCGGTGGCGCCCAGCGCGTTCCGTTGACGGATGCAGAATCTGAAATGACAGAGCAACGGGCTGATGAACTGATCGCTTTGGATGAAGCGTTAAATGACCTGGCGAACCTCGATCCACGCAAAGCCCGCGTAGTGGAAATGCGCTACTTCGGTGGCCTGAGTCTGGAAGAAACGGCGGAGGCTTTGGATGTGTCACTAATGACGGTGAGGCGTGATTGGCGTGCGGCGAAAGCATGGCTGTTCAAAGCAGTTCGCACGAGTGGTACGTAAAACGAAACGATGACTCCAGAACGCTGGCAACAAGTCGAAGAGGTACTGCAAAACGCCCTGGATCTACCCTGGGCCGAGCGTGCCACGTTTATCGCTGAACGTTGCGGAAATGATCGGGAGTTGAAAGACGAAGCCTCGTCACTGCTCGACGCTCATGAGGACGCGGGAAATTTCATTGAAACTCCAGCGCTGGCCCAGGACGCGCACATCCTGCTTGGTGACACTGCCGTCCGTGAGGTGGGCCAATACTCGATTATTCGAGCATTAGGCTCTGGAGGAATGGGTGAGGTTTATCTGGCCCAGGACCGTCGCCTTGATCGACTGGTGGCGTTGAAGATTTTGCCCTCTTACTTTGCCGCGGACGATCAACGATTGCGCCGTTTTCAGCGAGAGGCTCGCGCAGCATCCGCGTTGAATCACCCGAACATCCTGACGATTCACGAAGTTGGCGAGAGTGATGGCACCTACTTTATCGCGACTGAATTTATCGACGGTCAAACTATCCGCGAAATAACCAACAGTGAGCGACTGACCACCGACGAGGTCATGGACATCGTAGAACAGGTGGCGACAGGTCTGGCTGCGGCGCACCGCGCCGGAATAGTTCATCGGGACATCAAACCTGAAAACATCATGCGGCGCACGGATGGCCTGGTGAAGATTCTTGACTTTGGCATCGCCAAGTTGCTCGAACGTCAGGATTCAGATGCCACTCAACGCAGCGTCCACACTGAGTTGGGGGTTGTGATGGGTACCGTGGATTACATGTCGCCCGAACAGGCTCGCGGGCTTCCGGTGGATGAACGGACGGACATCTGGAGTTTGGGAGTCGTCTTGTATGAAATGCTGGCGCGACGATTGCCGTTTGCCGGTGCTACGCGAATGGATTCGATGGTGGCGATTCTTGAACGCGAGCCATTGTTGTTAGAGGAGTCGATAAACGAGGCGCTGCGAACTGTCGTGGAAACATGCCTGCAAAAGGACCGCGATAAGCGTTATCAGTCCATCGATGAATTGCTGGCTGATCTCAGAGCCGCGCGAGAGTTGCCTGCTTCGCAGTCACAGCTGTTGGATGTGCGGCCGCATCGAACTCGCAATTTAGTGCTGCTCGCCGCTGCGTGGTTGTTGGTAGCTGTAGCGGCGGCTGCGTTCGTTTATCGCGCTTGGAGACCGGGCGTGGATCCGGCTCCGGCTTCGCAGCCTGCTGCCTCAAAGACTTACATGCAAATGAGCGACACCGAGAAGATTGCCTTCATCCGTGAACAGGAACAGCGAGTTGCGGCGATGATGGGTGAGCACCCGGTTCAACTTAACGACGAAGCCGTTCGCTATATTCAGCGGTACGTCGATCGTTATGTTGCAATGGGAAGGGAGCCAGGGGCATCCGGAGAAGCAACCATTGAGGCTATTTACTCAAGGGCCAAGAGTCATGTACCTCGGATCGCGCGTTCATTTAGCGAGCGTAAAGTCCCGGTGATTATCGGCATCTACCTACCGGTGATTGAGTCGGGTTATCGAAACTGTTTTGAGAACAGTTTGGGCGCCAAAGGTCTTTATCAATTCCTGCCGTCGACCGCAAAAATATATGGCGTTAATCAAGACGAGATGTGCGACGTAGAAAAAATGACGCCTGCGGCAGCACACTACATTGCGGATTTAATGGCCGAGCTGGGTGAAGATTCTCAAAGTCTGACTTTGGTGTTGGTCAGCTATAACCGCGGCGCCGAGTCTGTCCGCACATCGTTGCGTGAATTGCGAGGCTCTCAAAATTACCAACGAAATTTCTGGACTCTCTTTGCTAACAGACACAGGCTTGACGAAACATTCCGCAACGAAAGTGTGGGCTACGTGCCGGCGTTTTTCGCGGTTGCAATCATTGGAGAGAACCCCGAAAGTTTTGGTCTGCCAGGGCCGCCACTTTCGACTTTAGCGAATGAGAGCGCTCGGGCCCCAGATAGTTGAACAAAATAATAACGGGATGCACTTGCCGACCTGGCGAGCGCATCCCGTTTGTTTAAGTAGCACAGAGACGCCTAGTGTTTGACAAACTCCATTTCTGACTTGCTGGAAACCGCGGGCATGGCCGGAGTATTTGGCCGCATTGTGTTCATCGCCTGTTCCGCCGACAGAATACCGGAAACACGCATTCTGAATTCATCGGCGTTGCTGGCGTTGTGAATCGCTTCTTCCAATGAAATCCGTCCAGACTGGAAGAGGCTGAACAATGATTGATCGAATGTCTGCATCCCGTATTGCGACGCGCCCGCAGCTATTGCTTCTCGAATCAGCGACGTCTTCTCTTCATTGATCACGTAATCGCGAATCAATGCAGTAGAAACCATAACTTCGACCGCCGGCACGCGACCGGCACCTTTTGCCGCACGAACCAATCTCATCGAAACAACTGCCTTCAAAATTCCGGCAAGCTGAATGCGCACCGACTTTTGTTGATGCGAAGGAAAGCTCGAAACGATACGCATGACCGTTTCAGTCGCATCAAGCGTGTGGAGTGTTGAAAGAACCAGGTGGCCCGTCTCCGCTGCCGTCAATGCAGTTTCAATAGTCTCGTAGTCGCGCATTTCACCAACCAGGATTACATCGGGATCCTGGCGCAGAGCTCCTCGCAATGCTTCCGAAAACGATCGGGTGTCGACGTCAACTTCCCGTTGGGTGACAAACGACATTTTGTCGCGGTGCAAGAACTCGATTGGATCCTCGATCGTTACGATGTGGCCGCTGCGCTTCGCATTGATCAAATCGATCATTGCCGCGAGGGTGGTTGATTTACCGGAGCCAGTGGCCCCCGTTACCAGAATCAGGCCGCGACGTTCTTCGGCGATCCGATCGATAACCGGCGGCAAACCGAGTTGAGTTGTATTACGAGTTTGGTCTGGAATAACGCGAAGCACCAGACTTACGGTTCCGCGTTGCTGAAAGATATTTGCACGGAAGCGTCCCAAACCATTTACGCCGTAGCCGATATCAACTTCAGACACTTCCTTGAAGCGCTGTTTCTGCCGGTTGGACATGATGGCGAATGCCATGTCGAGAGTGTCTTCCTGTTTCAACTTTGGCGCGTCTGCTATCGGATGCAGTTCACCGCCAATGCGCATGACCGGGAAGGCTCCAACTTTCAGGTGGAGATCGGACGCGCCATGGCTGCAGGCGACTCGCAATAAATCGTCAATTTTTACGGACATAACAAGAAGTGGCCTTTCGAACTGAAGAACTGGGCGAGCTGGGGATTTTCTGGGTGCGCGGACTGGCGCGGTGAGTAGGGTCGTCTGGGCGCTGACCTCAATCGAGGTCGTTTTGAATATATCGTGTAGGAGCGATAAGCGTCAAATATTAGGCAATAAAAGGGCCTAATTAGTGTCTGTGATCACAAAAAACAGGGTCGGCGTTCGGTAAATAAAAAGCGGGGCGCAAGTCCCCGCCTTTTGTCTCTAAACTGGTCCGTCCAATCAGTCTGTTGCGATCGCCGCGGTTTGGTATTGCAAAGCCTCGGCGGGTTCGCTGGTGGAACTCGGAACGTCCGAGTGGCCCTTTTTTGGTTGACCGTTATTGCGCGTCGACGCATCGCGATGTTCGCGCACATAAGTAAGCCAATCGCCCGGCGCCTTACGTTCGCCTTTAGTTACTTCGAAGAACGCCTTTTGTATCTTTTCCGTAATTGGACCACGCCCACCCGCGCCCACAGTAATTCGATCGACGGAGCGTATGGGTGTGATTTCAGCAGCCGTGCCGGAAAAGAACAATTCGTCTGCCACGTAAAGTGCCGCGCGTTGTACCGTTCGTTCTTTCACAGTGATGCCGAGCTCGTGGCAAATCTGGATCACGCTGTCTCGAGTGATGCCAGGAAGAATCGATGACGAAAGCGGCGGAGTCAGAACCGTGTCCCCGCTTACCATGAAAATGTTCTCGCCCGATCCTTCGGAAACATAACCGCGATCATCGAGCGCGATCCCTTCAGCAAAACCGTTTAGCAGCGCCTCCATCTTGATCAACTGGGAGTTCATGTAGTTGGCGCCGCTCTTAGCCATCGCAGGCATCGAGTTTGGCGTCAGGCGGTTCCAGGTTGAAACACAGACGTCGACCCCTTTTTCTATTGCTTCGTCCCCAAGATACTTACCCCAGTCCCACGCTCCGATGTAGCAGGCAAGCGGATTCGGAAAAGGGTTCACTCCGAATGCAGGTTTGGCTTCATCGAGACTGCGGAAAAGAATGGGACGGATATAACACTGCTCCAGTCCGCTGCGTTCTACTAATTCAACTGACGCGTCACACAATTGATCGAGCGTCCATTGATGGTCCATCCGGTAAATCTTGGCTGAATTCAGAAGGCGTTGCATGTGTTCTTTCAAACGGAAGATCGCCGGACCTCGCTGCGTTGAATAACAACGAATACCTTCGAAAATGCTCGAACCGTAATGAAGAACGTGAGACATCACGTGAACGCGCGCGTCGTTCCAAGCAATGAATTTGCCGTCGTGCCAGACGACGTCACAAATGCGCGGCGTCACGATATCTTTGGCTTTGCCATCTTTTGAGAACATGCTTTGCTACTCCTTAAAATCAATCTTCGAAACCGGGTGGCGAGGATCCAACTTCAACCCAACGTGGAACCTATGCATGTTATGGTTGCTGCACGAAGTTTGGTCCGTTCGGAATGATGAACAATGGTTAACTGTACGGCGAACGATACCGTAATTTTACTTGGCTTTGCAAGGCGCGCTTGATTCGGATCGCGTTGGGAAAGTACCATCGAATTGCTTCTTAAAATAGCAAAGATTGTTAATTCACAACGCTTTCCGGTGAAGTATTGCCCGCAGCTAAAGCGGCTTTCGTTCGTCCCGTTATTGTTTCTTTGTTCGACGCTCTTAGTCCAATGCAGCATGAGCCAACAAAATCAAACTAATACTCCTTCCATTCAACCTGACGGCAATGCAGCGCCGTCTGCCGATGTTCATTTCCGTGCTTTTGCTGTCGACATGCACGCCGACACAACGCAACGTCTCGTAGATGAAGATGTCGACATCAGTCAAAGACTGACTAACGGCCATTTCGACTCCTTGCGAGCACGTGAAGGCGGACTGGACGCCCAGTTTTTTTCCATCTGGGTGGAACCGCAATTGTTCGGCGGAGGTGGCCCCGGGGCAGTTAAACGAGCTGATGATCAGATCGCCGCTGTCCATGAACTGACGCGCAAACATCCCGATCTCTGGGAGTTTGCTAACTCAGCCGATGATGTTCGGCGGATCGTGTCGCGGGGAAAACTCGCCGCCTTAACTGGGCTCGAGGGCGGATACGCAATCGATGAGAAGCTGGAAAACGTCGAGCGCTATTACAAAATGGGCGTGCGATACATGTCGCCGGCATGGAGTGTCAGCACAAGTTGGGCGGGCTCATCAGGAGACGCCGCCGGCGAGACGCGTGGGTTAAATGATTTCGGGCGCGACGTGGTGCGGGAGATGAATCGTTTGGGAATGATGATTGACGTCTCTCACGTTTCCGACCAAACGTTTTGGGACATCGTTAGTACTTCGACGAAGCCGATCATCGCGACCCACTCAGGATGCCGGGCAATTGCAAACGTTCCGCGCAATCTGACGGATGAAATGATCCAGGCCCTCGCCAAAACGGGTGGAGTGGTTAACGTCATTTTCTATCCCGAACACATTGAACCTGGCTGGAGCGCTCGTAAGCAAAAAGTCGATGCCGAGATTGCGCCGCTGGTCCAACAAGCTTCGAACGCGGAAACGGGAAGCGTCGTCCGCAAGAAGATGGCGCGCGATCGAGTTCGGCAGGAAGAGTATGCGAAACGTCTGCCGCCGGTGAGCGTCTCGCGGCTGGTGGATCATGTTGATCATATCGTGAAGCTGGTGGGCATTGAACACGTCGGAATTGGTTCTGACTTCGACGGCGTGCAGGCGACGCTAAGTGATCTTAAAGACGTCTCGCAGTTGCCGAACCTTACGCGGGAGTTGTTGCGGCGCGGCTATTCTGAAGACGACGTGCAGAAGATTCTGGGCGGCAACATGCTTCGCGTGATGGAACAAGTGCAAAAGCCGTAGCAGCCACAGATGAACACGGATAAAAACGGATCAGCAGCACGCGCGTCGAAAAGACCTCGCATCGGGTTCCACGCACCAATAAAAGGAGGACTGCACAATGCTTTAATCGTGGCCCACGAAACCGGCTGCGACACCGTGCAGATCTTTTCACGCAATCCACGAGGCTGGGCGGCCAAGCCACTCACCACCGCCGACGTCTCTTTATTTCGCAAGGTCCGCCGTGCCACCAAACTCACGCCGGTGGCTATTCATTGTAACTACCTGGTTAACCTCGCTGCCGCGGATGACTTGATGCTGGAGAAGTCGCGCCTTTCATTTCGTGAAGAAGTGGAGCGCGCTTTGTTGCTTGGCGCCGACTATCTGGTGGTCCATCCGGGCAGCTCCAAGGGTGCGTGCGAAGCTGACGGTATTCTCACGGCCATTGAGAGTCTGAAGTTTTCCTGTCGGGGACTGAGGCTCGGCAAGTTGCAAATACTGTTGGAAAACACGGCCGGCCAGGGCGAGTGCATAGGCCACCGCTTCGAACACCTGCGGGTGATCATGGATGCTTGTCCGAAACTTCCAATCGGAGTGTGTTTTGACACCGCCCACGCTTTCACGGCCGGTTATGACATACGTGAAGAAGACGGTCTGGAAGCGTTAATCGTGAAGCTGCAAAAGACCGTGAAGACTAAGAACGTCCGGGCGATTCACTTCAACGATTCTCGTGCGCCTTATAACTCCCGAGTCGATCGTCACTGGCACATTGGCGAGGGTCACATCGGGCTCGACGCGTTGCGGCGGGTGGCGCGTCATCCAAAGCTGGCCCATGCCGCGTTCATACTTGAAACTCCCTACGACGACCCGCGAGCCGACCTCGAGAACCTGAACAAGCTCAGATCGTTTATCGATAACACCATCTAAATGGCGACTGCGCTCAAAAATCAAGATCGACCACGGATTAGAACCCCGACTCGTCGGGGTTCTAATTCGTTGCTCGTTTTAGCCTCTGGACAATCCCGCGATCATTTCTTAAACTGCGCCCATTGTGAGATTGCGCTTTAGACCACTCACCAAACTCGTCCTAACGGTGCCGTTTCTGCGCCGCGCGTGTTAGCGCGTTTTCGCGGGACGGCGAAGCACCAGCTAAAACAACGACAGGTTCAAGTCATACCGCGCAGATGTTTGTCTTCAAGCGCAAAACATCCTGTGCGCGTTATCGATATCCTGTTACTTCGTGTTAACTGTAATTACCGTTAGGACAAGACGATCATGGACGAAAAATACTTTCCCGAAAACATAGAGAAGAAGTGGCAACAGCGTTGGAATGAATCGCGGGCGTTTGAGGTGAACTCTGATGACCCGCGGCCAAAGTTTTACGCACTGGAGATGCTGCCGTATCCATCGGGCTTTCTGCACATGGGCCATGTGCGGAACTATTCAATTGGCGATGCGCTCGCATGGTTTAAACGGCTGCAGGGATTCAACGTGTTGCATCCGATTGGTTGGGACAGCTTCGGCCAGCCGGCGGAACAGGCTGCGATCAAGCGTGGCGTGAATCCGCGTGACTGGACCGAAGAGAATATCGCTCACATGCGCGGCCAGCTGCAGCGCCTCGGAACCAGCTACGACTGGTCACGCGAAATCGCGGCGCACCGTCCCGACTATTACCGTTGGGACCAGTGGTTTTTCCTGAGGATGTACGAGCGGGGTTTGGCCTACAAGAAATTGTCGCCGGTCAACTGGTGTCCGAAAGAAGGAACCGTGCTCTCGAACGAACAATCGTCAGGAGGCGTGTGTTGGCGTTGTGGCACTGCAGTAGAGAAACGCGATCTCGAACAATGGTTTTTGCGAATCACTGATTACGCTGAAGAGCTCGTCGAGCATATTAAGCAGATCGAATCGACGTGGCCGGAAAAAGTTTTGAAAAGGCAGAGCGATTGGGTCGGTCGCAGTGAAGGCGCATTTGTCGACTTTGCGGTGAAAGGCGGCAAGCAAAAAATTCGTGTCTTCACTACGCGCATCGACACCATTTACGGAGCGACCGCTGTGGTGATCTCGCCCGAGCATCCGCTGGTGCAAGAGCTGATGCACGGATCCGTTCTTAAAGATGAGATTGATGCGTTTGCCGCACGTGCTCGTGCGCAACGAGCCGAGCGTGCCAACACATCTGAAGAGGAAGAAAAGGAAGGAATGAACACTGGTATTCTGGCGATAAATCCTTTCAATGAAGAGACGGTCCCCGTGTGGGTGGGTAATTACGTGTTGATGGAATACGGCACCGGTGCGGTTATGAGTGTGCCGGCCCATGACGAACGCGATTACGAGTTCGCGCAAAAATATTCGCTGCCGATAAGGCGCGTGATCGAGCGTATCTCGCTCGACCAGGAAGAAATTCCCCATGACCCTGAGCAAGAGGATCAGTCGCGGGCGATGCCGCACGCTTTCACCGACTACGGCATCCTGGTCAATTCAGGAACTTGGAGCGGCAAGCTTTCGGAAGACGCCATGACGGAGATGGCCGCTCACGCGCAACAGAAATCGTTTGGTGAACCGGCGGTTACATACCGAATTCGTGACTGGGGTATCTCTCGCCAACGATTCTGGGGCGCGCCAGTGCCAATCATTTACTGTGAGAAGTGTGGAACTGTGCCGGTGCCGGAAAAAGATTTACCGGTGCAGTTGCCGGATCATGCTGAGTTCACGGGTTCCGGTGAGTCGCCTTTAGCGGGTGTGGCCGAATTCGTAAACACAACCTGTCCTCGTTGTGGTGGACCTGCCCGGCGCGAGACGGACACGATGGATACGTTTGTCGATTCGTCCTGGTATTTCTTTCGTTATCTCGATCCCAGGAATGAATCCATGCCTTTCGATCCGGCGCTCGCAAAAGAATGGACACCGGTAGACCAGTACATCGGCGGCGATTCACACGCCGTCATGCACTTGATCTACACGCGCTTCTGGAACAAGTTCATGCGCGATATTGGACTCGTATCTCATGACGAGCCGGTTAAGCGTCTGTTGACGCAGGGCATGGTGACAAATCGCGTTGAAGGCACCGACGAATGGAAAGCGATGTCTAAGAGTTTGGGCAACGGCGTCGATCCGGACGAGATGATTGCCGCATTCGGCGCCGATGCCGCGCGGTTATTCATACTGTTCGCCGCCCCTGTTGAGAACGAACTGCGTTGGTCCGAAACGGGAATCGAAGGCGCCGTCCGGTTTTTACGCCGGGTGTACACATTGGTGTGGCGTTGGCAGGAACGCCTGTCAAACTCAACAGCGACAGCCGCCGAAGGATTCGAGTTTAGTCCCGAGGCCAGGCAATTACGCAGAAAGACGCACCAGACAATCGCCAAGGTAACCAAAGACTTTGACGATCTGCATTTGAATACCAACGTTGCTGCGTTAATGGAACTGTTCAATGAGTTAATGGCCTTTAACGCAGATCCTGCGGGGGCATCGGAAGCAGATGTCTTTGCTGTGCGAGAAGCATTGGAATCGCTGGTGATCATGTTGGCCCCATTCTCGCCGCACGTGTCGGAGGAGATGTGGGAATCCATGGGACATCAAGGTGGGTTGCTGACGTCGGCTGGTTGGCCTCAGGCGGATACCGAGCTGGCGCGTAGTGAAGAACTCGAGATACCGATCCAGGTAAACGGCAAACTGCGGTCGCGCGTTATGGCATCGCCGCAAGTAACCGAGGAAGAACTCCGTACGGCCGCGCTGTCCGATGAGAAGGTTCAGTCGATCGTTGCGGGTCACCAAATTGTTAAGGTTATTGTGGTGCCTCAGCGGCTGGTGAATGTAGTGATTCGGTGACAGTCCGTGAGCGCGTCAACCCCAAACTGTTGGCGCGCTTCGCTTTTGGTGGTTGCTTGCCGCCAAACTAGCCATTAGAATCGGCCTAGAGACGCCAACTTAACCGTCCCCAGTTGACGAGCAATAAATGAAAGAATGCCCAGCCTGTAGGCGCTGTTTCCCCGACGACATTATCCACTGCCCCCAGGACGGCGATGCGACTATTCCATCGCTCGTCGGTGAACCGATTCTTGATGCGCGTTATCAATTAGAAAAACGACTGGGCCAGGGTGGAATGGGTGTCGTCTTTCAGGCGCGCCACATCTTTCTCAAGACCGCCCACGCGATCAAAATCATCCTGCCGGATCTCGTCGGAAACGATCCGATGCTGGTCACGCGTTTCCGTCAGGAAGCGCTGGCCGCTGCCGCCATACGTCACCAGAACATTATCGCCGTCACCGATTTCGGTGTAGTCCGGGGAACCATGCCATTCCTGGTGATGGAGTTTGTCAAAGGCAGCTCGCTCCAGGACATTCTGGCTGAGGAAAAGATTATGTCGCCGCAACGCGCTCTTGAGTTCATCAGCGCGATCGGCGCCGGAGTGGCAGCAGCCCATCGTCAAAATATTGTGCACCGCGATCTGAAGCCATTGAACATCATGGCCCAGACCGATATACCGATCGCCGAAGGACTGAAGATTCTCGATTTCGGCCTGGCCAAAATAAAGTCAGGCGAACTCCTCGGGTCGTTCGTTCAAGCCAAGACGAGCGGAATGATGGGCTCGCCGTTTTATATGGCGCCAGAGCAATGGTCGGATGATGAACCCGATTCACGTGCCGATATTTATAGTCTGGGAATAATCATGTACCAGATGTTGGCCGGTGATGTGCCATTCAAAGGATCTTCCATTCCGTCGATCATGAAGAAACACCTCACTCTGCCGGTGCCGAGTTTCAAGTCGTTCGGCGTTGAGATCTCTCCACGGATCGAAGCAGTCGTCCAGGCGGCACTCGAAAAAGAGGTTTCGGCCCGAATGGAATCGGTTGATCAGTTTCTTTCGGAACTCAAAGACGCAGTCGAAGCGTCAGCCTCAGCCGGCCGAAGCACGGGCTTACTCGAAGCCCACGAAACATTATTGTCACCCTCGACATTATCGAAATTATCAACTGGTAGCGCGAAAGCCGATCAGACGCAGGTGGAGGGTCGCAGTGATTCTTCGATGGGTAGTATCAGCTCTGCCGCCTTAAGTCCGAGCGAGCAAAAGAAGCTCGCTATCTCCCAAGCGGACTATGATCGCGAGCAGGAGCACAAGGAGCGTTTCGCGCGTGAGGAGTTGGCGCGGGAAGCGGAAGCGCGCCGTCTGGCGGCTGAAGAAAAAGAAAAGAAGCAAAACGCAGAACAGGAACGTCTGCGGGAAGAGCAGCAGCAACTCGAGGAGAGAGAACGCCAGCGTCAGGAAGAAGTCGCGCGCCAACAAAGAGAAAAGGAAGAACGCGAGCGGCAGCAGCGAGAACAGATGGAACGCGTTGAACGGCAGGCAAGGGAACTGGAGGAAAGACTCGCTCGCCTTTCGACCAGTATGCCGCCGTCTGTTGGTGTATTGGATCCTGAGGCCACGCAGGTCAGTCAAAACATTCGCACCGAGGTTACCGGAAACAATAGTTTTCCCGGTGTTACGCCTGAGCGAATGGAAATCTCCATCCCAGGTAAAGCAAAAAACAATTCGCTATTGTTGATTGGTGGCGCCGTGGTTTTAGTGCTGTTGATTGCGGGTGCGATCACGGCTTATCTGTTGACCCGTCCCAGTTTAACGACGGATACGCCACCGGCTGTGGTAACAAATCAACCACCGGCAGGGAATGACTCAATCAAAGCGGACCTCGTCGAGATCCCGGGCGGCACTTTTCAAATGGGCCGTAACACTGGACCACCTCAAGAGCAACCAGCTCATGCCGTGACCGTCCAAAAGTTTTTTATGGACCGCACCGAAGTTACTAATGCGGAGTATGCTGAGTTTGTTCGCAGCACCAGCCACGAAGTTCCCAGTCATTGGGTCCGCGGGCAACCACTCCCGGGACAGGAGAAGTGGCCTGTTGTTAACGTTTCTCAAAAAGACGCCCTAGCGTTCGCGAGCTGGCGATCGAAGCGCGATGGTGTGACCTACCGTTTGCCGACGGAAGAAGAATGGGAATTTGCCGCACGTAATGGAGGAGAATTCCTTTCTTACCCTTGGGGCAATACCTGGCAGGATCGTCGGGCGGTCGTTAAGGAAGCGAGTCCGCGCCCGGTCGGAACCTATCCGGACGGAAAGAACAAGTGGGGCGTGGTGGATCTGATCGGTAATGCGTGGGAGTGGACTTCTTCGAAGGCCTCTGTCTACACAGGCGCCGCGGAGATTCCTGACGCATACAAAGAGTGGGGGGTAGTAAGGGGCGGCTCGTACGCAAGCGATCCGGCTGACCGACAGATCCCGATTTCAGCGACTTATCGCGATTGGTTTGACCCTACCTTAAAGCATCCGAATTTCGGCTTCCGTTTAGTGCGCTCCGAATAATTCATCACAACATCCCTTCATTAGCTCATATCTCGTAAACTGGGCTACAATTCGTTTTACGTGATTCAGTGTTTTTTTACCAGCCATAGGTGTGTTCGACTGCCATAAAAAGTAACTGAGGAGGATCGAATGAGAGGTTCTTCGATTTTTCGGTTGGTTTCCATTGTCGCCGCCCTGATCGCCACAGCAGTCATTCCAGCTCCCACTGTGAACGCTCAGGACGTGGGCGTGGGTGGTGGCGCAGGTATCTTTAGGCCCCGAAATCCAGTAACCAGGAAGCGCACCAGCAGGACTGGGACGCCAGTTGTGCGTCGCGACCCGTCTCGCACGGCTGCGAATAATGCAGCGGTCGAAGAGCGAATTGAGGATCTGTTGGAAAAGGGAAACGAGTTTCGCGACGCGCGCCGGTTTGCCGAGGCGGAGAGTTCTTATCAGGAAGTTTTAAAACTTAAGCCGCGTGATGGTCGAGCCGCCTACGGGCTCGGCAACGTCTATTCGGATCAGCAACGCTGGGACGCGGCTGAAACGGAATACCGCAATGCCGTTTCATGGTCACCCTCTGATGTTGAATCACTCGTCGCGTTAAGTGTGGTACTGGTCCAACCGCGTACCGGCGCCGGTAATGCTAAACGTCTCGCCGACGCGGAGGCATTTGCTCGCCGAGCAGTACAAATTGACCCTAAGAACGCAGTGGCCTGGGATCGCCTCGGTGTGGCGCTACAGGCCCGCGGGTTAGTTAATAACGAAACAGAACATGCTTATCGTCGCGCAGTCGAACTCGACCCGCAGTTTGCTGCCGCATACGCTCACCTCGCCCGGGCACTTAACAAATTAGGCAGGAGAGACGAGGCAACCTCGTTGTATCAGCAGTCTGCCACGTTGGCGAAGGATCCGGCCACACTCAACCTGATTGCCGAATCAATGCAGGGAGAGCAGCAGTGGCAAAACTCGGAACCAATCCTGAAGCGATCTCTTGAACTGGATCCGCGCGGTGCTCCAGCTCTATACATGTTGGGCCGAATGTTGGTGGTGTTTAAGAGATTTCAGGAAGCCGAACCGCATTTGAAGCTGGCGCACGAAGTGAACCAGAAGGCTTTCGAGCCCTTGAATCTGCTTGGTCGTACTTATTTGGCTTTGGACCGTTTCGAAGAAGCGGAAGTCACCTATGAACGAGCCGCCGGAGTTGCGACGACGGCAGATCGTAAGCAACTGGCTGGTGAGTTTGGTTTTGAAGGTGTGGGTGATGGATTCATGAAACGGAAGAATAAAGCAGGGGCGGCCCGGGCTTATCAACGAGCGCTGCAACTCGATCCGGCCAATCAGGGTCTGGAAAGAAAGCTCGCCCAGGCTCGTTAACAATAAGAACTAAGGAGCGATGTCTGAATGAAACGTTGTCCTAAATGTAACCGGACTTATCCTGACCATAACCAGAAGTTTTGCACTCTTGATGGCTCTTCTCTGGTATCTGCGGATCAGGGTTTCGATCCAAACGCGACAATTCTTTCGACATCGAATCTCGCGAATCAGCCAACGCCGCAGACTCCTACCGTTGATCTGAATCGAACAGTTGCTTCAACAGCGCCGCCCGCAGATCCGGGCCGCACTGCTGCATCTTCGGGTTCGAACGCGACCGAACTTCTGAAGTCGAACACCGGTCCAATGGGCGGTGCGACAGTTGTTGATCGTCCTGCTCCGGCTTCTCAACCTTCAGCTCAGAGTGCGCGTCTGCCGCAACCGCCCCCGCACACAGCCCCCGCGAGTGTTCCAGCGAAGAAGTCAAAGCTGCCGCTAATACTAGGTGTATTGCTGGTCTTACTGGTTTTGGGTGTCGGTGCAATTGCCGCGGCTTATTTTTTAGTTATTCGTCCTCGTTTGGAAGCGGCAGAACCGCAGCGCGAAGTGGTGGTTAACAACAATGACACGAACCCGCCGACCAACGACAACGCCAATGTCGCTACGCAACCGGTAGCGGAGAATGCGTATGTCCCCCCGCCAGGCACGGTTCAGTTCGTCAATTCGTCCGGAAACCTGGATGGAAGACTGGCCGAACATTACTTCGATTTCTCTTTCTATTATCCCAACACGTGGAAAAAGGATCCTGAGGCTGGAGTCCCGGGCGCTGTTAATTATGCGAAGGTCGAGCGGAGAATAGAGCCGGACTTTACGCAGGAAAACTTCGCGGTAGGCTGGTATACCAGCAAAGGCACATTCGCGGCTGATGAGTCTACCTTCCCGGACTTAGCTGAAAAGATTGGCGCGAGTCTATCGAAGAGCTTCCCGGGTTATCGCAAAGTTTCGGAAGGGCCAACGAGGATCAATTCACTCGATGCGTATGAGTTTCGATTTGAGAGTGAGGCCAAGGGCACCGAAAAAGGCGACGTTAAAGTTTGGGGACGAGTGATCTTTCTGCCACCTGGCGTAGAGGGCCCGTCAACCGGTGCAACGCTGCTGATGTTGGCAACTTCGTTAGCGCCGGAAGTTTCCGGTGTTGAAGATGTGGGTGTAAAAGGTCAAATGCCGGTCATCCTGGAATCGTTTAGGTTTGGTAAGGACAACTAGATGCCCGACATAAAAGCAGAGTCACGGAAACCGCTGTGGACGCCAGCCCGGTTAGCCTTCACGATTGTAGTGCTTTCACTGTTTGCGATGGTCGGCGTGTCGAGTTGTAATTCCAACGACGAGACACGGTCATCGGTCCCGACTCCAGCTAACACACCCGCTGCTCCTGTTCGCAACGCACCCGCGCCCCAGCCAGTGCTGACGACGCTTCCAGCCAATGTTCTCGAGAGTGAATTGAAAGCACTGACTGGTGCCCCGATCAAGCTTTCGAATTACGACGGCAAAGTGTTGCTGGTAAACCTTTGGGCCACGTGGTGTACACCGTGCCGCGTTGAAACGCCCGAACTCGTTAACCTGTATAAGGAGAATCGTGCGCGTGGTTTGGAGATAGTTGGACTATCAACAGAGAATCCAGAGGATTCCGCCGAAAAGGTGAGGCAGTTTGTCCAGGACTTCGAAGTCAATTACCGCATTGGCTGGGCGACTCCTGAAGTCGCGCTAACCTTGATGCAAGGACGTGATGCGATACCTCAAAGCTTCGTGATTGGCCGCGATGGGCGCGTCATAAAAAGGTTTGTAGGTTTCAATCCTTCATCGACGCCGCCACTCCTGAAAGCTGCAATCGAGGAGGCGCTCAATGGAAAGGCGCCTGCCGATTAGGGCCTACTCGCCTTTTGCGGCATCCAACTCGCGTTGACCTTCTTCTTTTAACCGTTCCCCTTCACGTCGTAATTCCTTATCTCCTAAACCGTCGGCGACCTGCCGTTTTGCTTCGCCTTCCAGCTTCTTCATCTCTGCATCGACGCGCTCTTCTACTTGATCGATAGGCGCCGGTTCATTCAATTCGTCTTGGGTAACAATTTTATCTTTATCCAGATCCATGCCTGTCTCCTGATCCCTGTTGGTCTAATTACAAAATGCGTTTGGATTAGGTTACACCATCTGGCGGGGCAAGGCCGCATGGCTTCGAAGCGCAAGAAAAAAGTAACGATTTAGATTCAACTAATCCTTGTCCTTTTAGACACATCGGGGCTTTTCTGAAGAGTCGAACTCAACAAATTTCGTGTTACCTCGCGTGTTTCGTGCAAATTCGTAGATCGTTCTGGTGCTGCAATCAAAAGCTGTCCACGAATTACAAAAAACACGAAATAAGATTCCCCTGACACTGAGACATTAGATCTTGAGTTCACTCCTGAGACTTTCAATGCTACTCGACAAAACAAACACAAACTCGCTAAACTCTGCGCAGATGAAGCTATTTTCTCCCACTAGACTGGCGCGCAAGTTAGCGGTAGTCACACTTGCGTTCTGGCTTGCCGGTGCCGGATGTTTGTTAGGCTGTGAAGGTATGGCCGCGGCCGCTCATGCCGAACAAAGCAATCTAACTTCAGGTTCAAATAACAATTCCACCCTGGTTGTTGAAGGCGACGCGTGCGCCTCAACAGAGGGTCATAGCTGTTGCAGAAAGAAGTCGCGTGCTGCCGGGAAACAACCGACGGGAGTTTCCGCCGCCGAAGTTTCGCAAAGGGCCGAACTGAACTTAACTTCGACGAAGTTAAATGAGTCTTCAACGAGCGGCGTGAAAGCATGCCCGTTTGCGATCTCGCGAGCGCTCTCAGTTGCGAAGCTGCGAGACGGTCAGATCAATGCGATTGAGTTGTCTCCTATGCCGCCCTTACAAGCGGTAACGGAGCAGAAGCTGGTTTTGTCGGCGATATCTCCGCTCCCGAATCGTGGGCACACCTACCTCCACTGTTGTTCCTTTCTGATTTAACTCTCCGCCAGTAGATCCGCAAATTTAGTGTTGGACTTAGCTCCAGCATTTCAGGGCACCCGTGTATTCGCCGGTGTCTACGACCTTATTTCTACAGGAGAGTAATTATGAAAAACGCAAAATCTTTTGCGCTGGGTTTCATGCTGGCGGCGGCCCTGGCTTTCTCAGGTGCAAGCTTCGCCCAAAGTACAACGCAGAATGAAAGCAAGAAGTCCGAGTCATGTTGTGCGATGGAGTCATGTTGCTGCAAGGGTGGCTCATGCTCGATGAAGCACGGCGAGAAGCACGCTCAGAAGCAGGAATCGAAGGAGCATTCACACAAAGATGGATGCTGCTGCTGTAGTGGTGATTCCTGTCAGATGAAAGCAAAAGAGAAACAGAAACAAGGTTAACGAGTAGGGGAGGTTGCGGGAGCGTTCAAAAAGCGCTCCCGCAGAACAGAAATGAAGAAAGTAATATTCGCTTTTTGGCTGATGCTGGCGTTGTTCAACGCACCTGGTGTCTTTGGCCAACATGAAGTACACACACCGGCACCGGCAAAACCGGCGGCAACTCCGGTTCCACCGAGGCCAAAGCCCACGCCCGCTGCAGTTCCGCGCGAGGAACACGGTGGACATCCCGCGCCTCCCGCCGTACCAAAGCCGCAGCCATCGCCTGTGGCGACGCCCCAACAAGGGCATGGGGAACATGCGGCGCCTGCAACGACGCCGGCTGCTGCGCCCGGTCATGCTCACGACGCAGCTTCTCCCGAAGAAAAATCGCTATTGGTCATGACTGATGGTGAGATGGGAATCCGGGTTGGTGATAGCAAAAACAACCTACTGCCGATGGGCCAACTTGCTTCGGGAACCTCGTGGCAACCTGCTTCGACGCGGATGAATATGCTTCACAAGATGTCAGGCGATTGGTTGTTGATGTTTCATTACAACGCCATCGTCGGGGTGAACGCGCAGGGGGGGCCCAGAGGTGTAACCAAATTTGAATCGGCAAACTGGTTTATGCCGATGGCGTTCCGGAAGGTTGGACCAGGAACATTGGAACTGCGCGGCATGTTTAGTTTCGAGCCGTTCACTTTTCCTCCGGGTGGATCTCCTTTGCTGTTCCAAACTGGTGAAACGTACAAAGGGCGACCCATCATTGATGCGCAACATCCACATGATCTGTTCATGGAACTGTCAGCAACTTACACAGTGCCACTCGGCGATCGCGCTACCTGGTTCGCATACTTCGGTTATCCCGGCGAGCCCGCCTTAGGTCCGACAGCCTTCATGCACCGCGCGTCGGCTTCGGAGAATCCTTCCGCAGCCCTGTCGCATCACTTGCAAGACTCGTCACACATCACATTCGGAGTTTTTACTACGGGAGTCACGTATCGATGGTTCAAGTTGGAAGGCTCGGTTTTTAATGGTCGTGAACCCGATGAGAATCGCTACGATCTTGAAGCGAATCCGTGGACATCACGCTCGGTGCGGTTGTCGTTTGCCCCGAACAACAACTGGTCGATGCAGGTTAGTCACGGACTGTTGAAGAATCCGGAGGCTCTGGAGCCGGGCGACGTTCGTCGTACGACGGCATCGATCAGCTACAACAAACCCTTACCGGAAGGGTACTGGGCCACAAGTTTTATCTGGGGACGTAATCACGAAAACCACGGCGCGGACGTTTTTAATCTAAACGGTTACGTCGCAGAATCAACAGTAAACTTTCTCGACAAGAACTACTTGTATACCCGGCTGGAATTAGTCGATAAGAACTCACTGCTGCGGGATGCCGATCGGTTGTTGTTAGGCATAACAGATCATCATCCCTCTTTCAGGATTGGGGCTTATACTTTCGGCGGCGCGCGAGATTTTTATACTAACGACAAAGTGCGTGTCGCAGTCGGTAGTGACATTACTTTTTACTCTAAGCCCGCGACTCTGGATCCGATTTACGGAAACAATCCAGTATCGTATCGTCTATTTTTAAGGGTTAGGCCCGGTAAGATGTCGCATGATGCGCACGGGGGCGGGCATGGAAACGTGAAGCATTGAGGTAAACTTGAATACATGAAAACCAGATTGTTATTCGGTCTCATTGGAGTGCTGGCGCTGGGCGCCGGATTGTTGTTAATGATGTACTCACCTGCAAATCGCCAGGGGGCGGATAGTCACCAGGCGAACGTTGCTCACGACGAAAGTTCACCTGCGGCGTCACGCCAACGCCCGCCAGTGCCTGCGTTTATGGATGCATCGCAAGTTGGAGATCTTCCACCCACACTGCCGGCGACAAATTTTACTGGCAAAACTCGCGAAGCCTATGCTGCAGCAAAAGAAATTCCCGGCACGCTGGCGCAGCTACCGTGTTATTGCCACTGCGACAAAGCGTTTGGACATAAAAGTCTCCAGACGTGTTTCGTAGACGATCACGCTGCGCAATGTGCCGTGTGCGTAGATGAAGCGCTGCTGGCTTATCGCCTGCAAAAAGAAGAAAAGAAGACACCGGAACAGGTCCGCCAGATCATCATCGAGAAATACTCGGCAGACAATTAATTCGAAACGCACTCAACCAGACTCAGACGCTACCGGTTACCTTTAACTGGCGCCGCGCGGAGTAGTTCGTGAAGTTTACTCTTATGACCAGGCCAAATTTCCAGCTAACGTTATTGGCGGGATTGGTGGTGTTAATGCTGACGTCCGCCAGCATTTCAGCCCAGGAAGTTGCCGCGAAATCAGCAAAGCTTGAAGGGCAATTTGTTTGTTCGGTTTGTTGGTTTGAAGCCGACCGTAAAACCACCGCGTACGGCACAACCGCGGACATGGATTGCGCGCGCGACTGTGCTGAGAACAATATTCCGCCGGCGATCGCAGTCAAAGAAAATGATGACTATCGCTTAGTGTTAGTCGAGGAAGGGAAGCTGAAAAAACCGCCTGAGTCATGGCTGCAGTACATCGGTAAGCAGGTTCGAGTGGCAGGCCGCCTGCGTTCTGCGGATGGCAAACAGTTCATCGCTTTGGATGAACTGACGGTTACGGGTGACGGTATCCTGGCGCAGGAGTCGGCTGCTATCGGGACGCAACCAGATCTCACTCTCAAAGATCTTTTTGGAGTGGAACAGAAGCTGAGCGCCTACCGCGGGAAAGTAGTAGTGCTTAACTTTTGGGCCACGTGGTGTATTCCCTGCCGCAAGGAAATGCCGGATCTGGCTGCGATACAAAATGAATACGCCGCTCTCGGTATCCAGGTGGTTGGTGCTTCCGCTGATGCCCTAACTGATCGTCAGAAAGTGGTGGCCTTCATTAAGGAGACGGGAATCAATTTTCCGGTTTGGGTGGGCGCGACAACCGAAGAGATGAAGCGGTTCGGGCTTGGACCCGCTCTTCCGGGAACCGTGGTCATCGGACGCGGCGGTAAACTTCTCGCGGTTAAAAATGGCGTAATCACCTCGGCCTACCTGAAGAAACAGATTGATACCCTCCTTGCGTCCGACGCAAAAGCAGTCAAGGAGGAGATCGCATCATCCCGACGTTCAAAAGTCGCCGCTTCATCTGTTCCCAGTTGACCGCTTTGACCTGGCGAGGGCCGCGCCGTGAGCGGGGCAGGACATGACATAAGACACAGATGGACGCTCGGGGTTCGGCTGCTCACCAACCAGATCCCTCGAGCCGCCGTCCGCACCACGCTCACCTACAAATTTCATCCGCGAATTCAGGCTGGCATCGAATACAACCCGCGCGCCGGCGAGTTGGCGCCTCTGGCAAACATTCTCTTGCTGACTGAAACGGAAACACGTCCGGCGCTGATGATTGGCACCAGCACGGATCGCATTGGAACGCCTTCAGGTCAGTCGTTTTATGCGACGCTCAGCAAAAACCTGCACCGGGAAACGAACCTGCCCATTGCGCCGTACATCGGTTTGACCTATGGAACTTATGACGATCGCCTGAGACCAATCGGTGGGTTGAGTATTACGCTGAGCGAAAAGTTTTCGCTGCTCGCAACCTTCAATGGCGTGAACGTTCATCCACTCTTAAACTTCACGCATGGACGACATGCGCTGTCGCTGATCATGGTAAAGGGCCGTGACCCAGGCATGAGTTACAGCATTGCGTTCTAATCACCGCGGAGGGTGCAATGAAACCAATCCTGCTGTTAGTCCTGCTTCTTCTTCCTCTCGTGACGTCTGCGCAAACAGTTGTGAAGAACGACACCTGGCAGCATTTCAGATATTTCATCGGTACATGGAAAGGAACCGGCAAAGGCGAGCCGGGCAATTCTGATCTGGAACGAGTGTACGAACTGGTCCTAAGCAACAAATTCATTAGCGTCAAACACAAATCGAGTTATCAACCGCAGGCGCGGAACCCGAAAGGTGAAACGCATGAAGACTGGGGATATATCAGTTTCGATCGCGCTCGGAAGGTGTACGTGCTGCGCCAATTTCACGTCGAGGGATTTGTTACGCAGTACTACGCGCAAACGCTCACGCCTGATGGAAAGACAATAGTGTTTCTCTCCGAGAATATTGAGAACGTACCGGCGGGATTCAGAGCGAGAGAGACTTACAAGATTCTTAATGAGAACGAGTTTGTTGAGACATTTGAGTTGGCGCCGCCGGGCAAGGAGTTTTCTGTCTACTCAGAAAATCATTTCAAGCGTCAGCCGTAAATTTAGTCGCGCGTTGTTCGTGCCAGGCGGATTCCCGCTCCGACGATAACACCCACTGCACCGATTAACGGATTCATTAGTGCAACCCAGCCTGGCGTGCGCGCCTTGGTCATCGCTTCCATGTTCGGCACGTCACCCGTCCTGACGTTTGTCCTGGGGTCGCCAGAAGTCAAGACCGGAATGGCTACGATTATCCCGATGACGAACACCAGTCCGGCCAATACGTGGACTGCGCGTCTTGATTTTGCAATCGTCGCGCATGTGTAGCCGCCAACGAGTGCAGCAACGAAACCCAGAAAGAAGCTGATCACGATCCAGAACAGTGACGGATCAAATGATCCAGGATTGAAGGCCCGGTTACTGCCCATGCCCAGGTAGGCCAACGAGAAGGTTAAGAAAATAAGCAGGGCCATAACCACGTAGCCCACAATGACACCGACAATTCCTCTAACCATTCTTTCTGACCTCCCTCGTCGCGGGAATTTTTTTGGCTGAGGCGGGACTATACGACATGTCGCCTTACTTCGGAAACAGAAAGCGATTCACAAACCCACGAAAGGACTTGAATGTTTTCGCGTGGTCCGTGTGGGTTCTAGTTCGTGGCCTAAGCTAAGTTAGAATCGAGACTCAGTAAATTATGCCGGATGAAACCTCAAACAATGCCGAGATGAAATCCATTGATCCGATCTGCGGGATGACTGTCGAGCCGCATTCTGCCGCAGGTTCGTTCGAGTACCGCGGGACAACCTATTACTTTTGCAGCAAGGGCTGCTTGCAAAAATTTCAGCAAGAACCGGAGCGTTTCCTTCAAAAGTCAACGCCTAAATTGGTCCAGCCAGTGGGGATCGGACGGGCTGCCAGGAGTTCTGCCACCAGCAAACGGGATCAGTCACTCTTTACTTGCCCGATGCATCCGGAAGTGCGTCAGGCCACGCCTGGTGCTTGCCCTAAGTGTGGAATGGCCCTCGAACCGCTGCACGCAGCCCTACCCAGCTCGAAAACAGAATACACATGCCCAATGCACCCGGAGATAGTGAGGGATGCGCCAGGCAGTTGTCCGATCTGCGGAATGGCATTGGAGCCGCGCACTGTTTCGCTTGAAGACGAAGAAAATCCTGAGCTCGTCGACATGCGTCGGCGCCTGGTCGTGAGTGCAATCCTGACACTCCCGGTGTTTGTTCTCGGGATGAGTGATCTGATTCCTGGACAACCTGTTCAGCAAAGATTTTCAGGCCCGACACTGGCCTGGACACAAATGCTGCTTGCTTCACCGGTGGTGCTTTGGGGCGGCTGGCCATTTTTTGTGCGCGGCTGGCAGTCGGTCGTCAACCGTAGTCTGAACATGTTCACGCTAATCGCCCTGGGCGTCGCCGTGTCATACGTGTTCAGTGTCGTCGCTACATTATTCCCGGACATCTTTCCACATTCGTTTCGCGGACACGGTGATGCCGTGCCCGTCTACTTCGAAGCAGCTTCTGTCATTACTACTCTGGTGCTGTTGGGCCAGGTGCTGGAATTGAAGGCACGTGGCCGCACTGGCGCAGCGATTAAGGCGTTGTTAGGTCTGGCGCCAAAAACAGCGCGCCGCATACGTGATGGGCACGAAGAAGACGTGCCGTTGGACGACGTGATGCCGGGAGATCTGTTGCGGGTGCGACCCGGTGAAAAAGTTCCCGTTGACGGTGTGGTAGTTGAGGGCTCGAGCGCGGTTGATGAATCGATGATTAGTGGAGAGCCGATACCCGTCGTAAAGCGGGCGAATGATCGGCTGATAGGCGCAACTGTGAACGGCACCGGTGTGCTCGTGATGAAGGCCGAACGCGTTGGTTCGGAAACCTTGCTTGCCCAGATCGTTCAGATGGTTGCCGAGGCGCAACGCAGTCGCGCTCCGATTCAAAGATTGGCTGACACTGTGGCGGCGTACTTCGTTCCGGCCGTAATCGGCGTCGCCATCGTTACGTTCATGGTGTGGGCATTGATCGGACCAGAGCCGAGGTTGGCATACGCGCTTATCAACGCAGTGGCGGTACTGATAATCGCTTGTCCATGTGCCCTGGGACTGGCGACGCCGATGTCGATTATGGTGGCAACCGGCAAAGGCGCCCAATCGGGCGTGTTGTTCAAAGACGCACAGTCGATAGAAGTTCTGGGCCAAATTAACACTTTGGTTGTTGATAAGACCGGGACCCTAACCGAAGGCAAACCTAAGTTACGTACTCTGCTTCCCTTGGACGGCAGATCTGACACCGACCTGTTGAACCTCGCCGCCAGTCTTGAACTCAACAGCGAACATCCTCTGGCTTCGGCGATCGTTGAGGGTGCCAGGGAGCGCGGATTACATCTGCAAAACGCCAAAGAATTCATCTCCGAAACGGGCAAGGGAGTTAGCGGAAAGGTGAATGGTCACCTGGTAAAGGTGGGGAATAAGGCGATGTTTGAAGAGATGGAACTCGACCTGAGTTCCGCCTCTCAGAAAGCTGAAGAGTTGAGGATTCAGGGGCAAACAGTAATGTTTGTAAGTATTGACGATCAATTTGCCGGGCTGTTGGGAGTTGCGGATCCCATAAAGGAATCATCGCCGGATGCTATTCGTCAACTACACCAACTTGGCCTGCGAATCGTAATGGTTACCGGCGACAGCGCGACAACAGCAACCGCCGTCGGTCGTGCACTCGGAATTGACGAGGTGATCGCGGAAGTACTGCCGGGCGAGAAGGCGGAGATAGTGAAGCGGCTGCAGCGCGAGGGCCATAAGGTGGCGATGGCCGGAGATGGAATCAATGATGCGCCGGCGTTGGCCCAGGCAGATGTAGGCATAGCCATGGGCACAGGCACGGACGTGGCGATGGAGAGTGCGTCGGTAACATTGGTTAGAGGCGATCTGCGAGGCATCGTGCGCGCGATCCGTTTGAGTCGAGCAACGATGAGCAACATCAAACAAAATCTCTTCTTCGCATTTGTCTACAACGTGCTCGGTGTGCCTATCGCAGCTGGAGTGTTGTACCCATTTCTCGGTGTGCTGTTGAGCCCAATGATTGCGGCAGCAGCAATGAGTTTCAGCTCTGTGTCTGTAATTGGGAATGCGCTGCGATTGAATCGCGTGAAGATCTAGCTTGCCTCACAACTCGAGCCCGGGGACTGACTCGTCTTATTTCGTGTTATTCGTGTGCTTGGTGCAAGTTCGTGGATCGTTTTTCGGAAGCATAGGAACGATTCCAGGAATTGCACGAACTACACGAAATAACACGAAGCGTTGCGTCTTTGTAACGAATTCCTTGCGGCCTATGAATAAGCGTGTTGTGGAGTCTTGCTTGCGTTTCAGCAAGTGTGGGCACCAACGTGTCTCAATTCATAACAGGGCGGATAACAATAATGACGAGTAGTAACAAAGACGTACCAAATCAGTGGGAACTCCCGCCGCCACGGTTTGATGAACATGCTCATCTGAAAGCGCAGCCGGTAAGGCTGATTAAGAAGAATCGAATCACACATTTGTTCGAAGAATTCTTTGCCGATAGCTCAAGATCACTAGCCTTGATAGTTATTCTGGGATTACTTACCGGAGGACTAATCGGTCTCTCGTTAGTCGGACAAAACACGTCAGCGCCGGAACCAACTGATCAGGCGTTAGTAGTTGAGCCGGAAAAAGAAGCAGTGCAGTTACAGGATGCTGAAGTGGGTGCATATGGCATCCAAACAGGGCGCACAGGTATCCCGGCGGCCGGGAGCAGACGTGCACGCGTGCCGAATATCGGACAACCGCGCGCGTATCGGTTTGCAGTGATTCGCTAACGCCAGTTGCGTTCGGAGTCGTTTTCCAGTATTGCTTCACGCACATCTACTTGTTCGGAGGATTTTGATGAGCACGTCTCTTCGCCGCGTTATTACCGGGTTTTTGGCCATTTCTTTGCTGTCCCTGGCGTTCATTTCCCCTGTAGCCGCCCAGAAAAAATCACGTTTGCAGGACGCCACCAGACGGTCCGGCGAGGCGGCCCAAACCTTCACTGAAATCATGAATGTGAAGGACAAAGCTATTCCACAAGAATTGCTCGATAAGGCCGAGGCGATTGCGGTCTTTCCGGGTGTCATCAAGGCAGCATTCATCTTCGGTGGCCGCGGAGGCAAGGGTGTGATTAGCAGGCGTGTTAAAGGTGGTTGGACCGCGCCGGCATTTTTCAGCCTGGGTGGCGGAAGCTTCGGTGCGCAGATCGGCGCGCAGAAGAACGATTACATTTTTCTCATCATGAATGAGGCAGGCGTAAAAGGTTTACTGGAAGACAAGTTCGAGCTCGGCGGTGAAGCCGGTGTCGTTGCTGGTCCAGTGGGCCGCGAGATTGCCGCGTCAACGAATACAACACTCGACGCAGGAATCCTTTCATACTCACGTAGCAAAGGCGCTTTCATCGGAGCTGCGCTCAAGGGTGTAGTGATCAGCCCTGACAACGATCTCAACGAAGCTATCTACAGCCGCAAGGGCAAAGACGTTCTGCTTAATGCGCCGATACCACTTGGCGAGATGCCGGCGGGAGTTCGCATCTTCCCTCGCACACTCGCTCGTTATTCAGCTAAATAACAGAGACTTCTTGCAATGAGATCGATCGCGTCTCTGCAATAACGCTTGACGCTTGGATGAGTGCGCCATAAAATGCGTCGTCACTCAAGGTTCATAGCCCCGCTTTCTTCTTATTCGTTCGAACTTATGCTCCCGCGTACTCAACGACAGAAAGACGTTCTTGATTACATCATCCGCTTTTCGGAGCGACATGGTCACTCGGCGTCGTACGCTCAGATCGCGAGACACTTCGGAGTTAAGTCACGGGCCACAATTGCCAAACATATTGCCGCGCTTGAACGACTCGGTCTGATAGAACGAGTTCGGGATGGTGGCTCGTTTAATCTAAGAGTCAAACCTCAGCCGGTTACTTCTGATCCCGATGCGCTGTGTGAAGTGAAACTCCTCGGTCGCATCGCCGCTGGCGCACCGCTCGACGTGGTTGAATGCGATGAGAGCATCGCCGTTCCCCGCTTCTTACTCGGTCGCGTGAATCCCAGCCGGGTGTATGCGTTGCGGGTGAAGGGTGAATCGATGATCGACGAGCACATCTGCGATGGTGACATCGCGTTGATCGAGAACCGTACCGAGGCTCACGACGGCGAAATAGTTGTTGCCCGTCTAATCGAAGAGGACCGCGCTACGTTGAAGAAACTTTATCGACGTGGGCCAAACGTGGAGCTGCGGCCCGCTAACTCCTCGCATGAACCGCTTACTGTCCCTGCCCATCAGGTAGCCATCCAGGGAATATTTCGTGGCCTCCTTCGCGGAACCGTCTAAGTTCTTATATTTCTTTAGTTACGGATTAGAACGGGGAGCGGTAGCGACCTGGTCTCAAGTTACGACGAACCAGGTCGCTACCGCTCCCCGTTCTATTTCGGGGAGTCTAAATTACGCAGAACCCAGTCGCTACCCCGACTCGTCGGGGTTCTAACTCGTTGACCTATGAGAGTCTAATCAAAACCACGTGGAGGATAGTCAGACGGACGCTGAAGCCAGTTTGTTTGAGGGTAAGTACTGTCGGCGCTGATTACGTGGAGAGTATAGGCGTGACGCGAGCGCGCAGATCGGTTGGCGAGGCTCTTGTGTGGCAAGAGACCATGAAGGAGTATCAAGCTACCTTTGTTCACCTCGAGCGGGACAAGTTGATCCTCATCCCAGGGTTTTGAGTCGAAGACATCAAACTTCATCCCACCGTTGCCGTCGCGCACCCAGCGAGACTTCAAGCCGAGTTTGTGTCCGCCCGGTATGGCCCACAGGCAACCGTTTTCCAGAGTCGATTCTTCCAGCGCAAACCATAAGCCGGCAATATCGAATGGCTCGGTGTAGAGGAAAGTGCTGTCCTGATGACAAGTGACTTCACCACCGATTCTCGGCTGCTTGAATATGTACATTGACTGGAGCAGTAACGGGTTGCTGATTTCCAGGTCATTAATTAGTTCTCGAACAGGCTGGGAACGTGAGAACGAGCTGAACTCAGGATCGAGCTCATGAAGCGCATGGCCTATCTTATTTATCGATCGTTCCTTGCATTGCTTCAGTGTTCCATCTGGTCCAAACGCGTCTTCCTCAAAGAAGAATCTTATATCGTTCGCTGACTCGAGAAAGTATTGGTCAGTCAAACGGTTTTGCTCGCGAGTTGAAAAGATTGAGGTGATTCCGCTCGGATCGAATTCTTGAACAAGTTGTTCTGCACGGGCTCGCAGTCGATCACAGTCTCCCGCAGAGACAAAATCATCGATCACCAGGAAGCCGTCCTTTTGGTAGCTTTCAAGCTGCTTAGGCGTAAGAGACATTTGCAAGTTGGAGATAGCGATGAATGCTTTGATGGCGTTTCGACTTGATACCGAAGTCGAAGCGGGCAATCATTGACGAAGCATGCGATTTTGGTATAGAAACCGACCCAGTCTCTCGTATTATCTCACGACACCTTTCAAGGAGCGGAAATGATCGGAAACAAGCTGTCCAAATACTTAACTCCTGTTTTCATAATTTCGATCATGATGGGATCTCCCGCGCCTGCTCAAGCTTGGGGAAATAAAGGCCACCAAATAATTGCGCGTATTGCGATGCCCCGACTTTCGGTCAACGCCCGGCAAATGGTAGCTGAACTTCTCGAACCAGGAGAGACCCTGGAAAATGTCGCCGGGTGGGCCGACCAGATAAGAAAAGAGGGCCCGGACACCAGGAGTTGGCACTTCGTGCCAATTCCACTTACCGACAAGGTTTACTCTGTAAACCAGCACTGCGCGAGAACCGAGCTCTGTATTATTCAAGCACTCGAGGAGCAAATAAAGGCCCTTAAGAATACCGAAAATGATCCGCAGACCCGAGCAGTAGCGCTTAAATATGTGGTCCATCTAATCGGCGATTTGCACCAGCCTTTCCACGTGACGACGAACACGAATCCGCCCGACCTCAACGCCAACAGGGTAAAATTGACCTCTCTGTCCGGCCGGGTTACTAACCTTCACGAAGTCTGGGACAGCGACTTGGTAGACTATGGACTGAAACGATCGAACAAGTCAGTAGGCGACTACGCGAGTTTGCTCAGCAAGACTTACGGCAGTAATAGTTCTGCTTTGACAAGGGGAACGATAACCTCGTGGGCGCTTGAGGCACACGAACAGGCCTGGACCGCATACTACAGTCCCTATGATCATTTCATGGTGGCTGATCAAAGGGCTTGGGTTCTGAATCAGTTTTACTACGATAAGAACCTGAAGATAGCCGAAATGCAGTTCGTTCGGGCTGGCATGCGGTTGGCAAAAACCCTTAATGACTTATCTGTTTCGAGGCCCGCCTACAAGGCTTCAACCGTAGCGAAAAAATCCAGACACCCACGAGTATAGATCCCTGAGTTTTTGATTAGCTTTTATGTAAAACGTCTGGGCCCAGGATTCTTCTTTCAACTGGGTGGCAATCTCCGACCTCTCCTGACCGCAGCCGGCGATATCACAAAAGCGTTGGTTAGCCGTATTAATATTCAGGTCCCATAGAATAATGTTCTGGTCGCGTTCGGCATCGCTCCCCGAAGCCAGCATCGTGCCGTCGGCATCGAATGCGATAGTGGAAACATGTCCTTGATGGCCGCGAAGGGCATTCCCGATCGGTTCCTGAGTTTTAACGTCCCACAAAGTAATTTCGCCGGGCTTCAGCCTTTGATTAGTAGGCCGGGGCGTCGGATTATTGGGATCCACCAGGAGATCGTCATCACCCGACTTTTTGTTCGAAACTGCCGCCAGAACGGTGCCGTCAACCCCGAACGCCAAATCAGTTACGACGCCTCCCGCTACTTGCATTAAACGTTTGTCGATTCTCTGATCGGAGTTTGAGTCCCAAAAGATAATCTCGCCGTCTTCCAAACCCGCGGCCAAACGGTCTGCGCTGAATGCCAGGCTGGTCACCTTACTTAGACAGTTGGTTTTATCCCGGCAAGAAAGCGGTTCCTCTTGCTGTTCCTCCCGCTTTACGAAGACAGTGGATTTTTTCGTGGAACTATTATAGCTGGCCCATGCGAGTGCTTTGCCGTCGGGACTGATGGCCAAACTCGTTAACACGGTACCGGGAGCACTCGCAATTTCTGTGGAATTTTCCTGAGACGTATCCCAGCGGAGAATCTTGGTTTGTTCGGAGTCTGACGATTTGATTTTTACCAGCGCCGCGATCCATGGGCTGTTTTCCCGCGGGAAGATTACTTTTGAGATTGAGTAAGGACTTAAAGAAGCAAGGGCGGAAGGGGATTCCGGAACAGCGTTAGCGCCGGCTTCAGCGACAGGTGTTGGATTGGCGTTGGGCGTGGGTTCGGGGACTACCTTGCCGGTCTTCACGTCAAGAGTTTTGATCTCTCGATTGTCTTTGATATCGCGCAGACTTATCGTTGCGTCATCAAATGCGATTGCCAGTACCGACCCGTTCCAATTGATTGAAAAGCCAGACACGTTGGCCTCGATGGTGGAACCGATCGCCTTGTTTTCGGCGTCCGCAGGCCAAACCTTCAGAGTGCCGTCAGTGGCCAGCGAGGCCATAAGCCGCTCAGAACGACTCGGAGCAAACGCAATGCTTTGAACCGCACCCGCCTGAACGATACTTCCGGGTTCGATTCGTCCCAGATCGGCTAGTTCCCACAAAACCACACCGTCGTCTGTGGGCATTGCCAGAAGCTTTCCGTTACTACTGAAGGCAGCGCTACTACTCGCACCCGAATGATAAAACTGCTTACCTACGGGACCGTCTGCTCCCAGGTCCCATTGAACAAGAGTGCCGTCAAAACTAAATGCCGTTAATAGGTTTTCATCGTCCCGGAAAGCAACAAGGACCCCCGCAGGGTGGGGGCCTGTACTGAAGGTTCGATCTTCGCTGCCCGTTTCTACATCCCAAATGAATACGTGGTCATCGCCTCCGGCTGCCAACCAGTTGCCGGTTTCAGATTGCTTGAACGCGAGGCTGATAATGCGAGGGTTAAGCCCGGGCTGCGAAGGCTTGCGCTCTCCGCCTGCGGCAAAAAACCGGCGACGCGCGATCGTCTTGATCGTTGGATCGGACAGCACTACCCAACCATCGTCGCCTCCGGTTGCCAGTAAGCTCCCATCCGAATTGAAAACGACACTATTGACGGAGCCCGCATGTTGGTAAAGGGTTCTATACTCAGGTTCATCTTGAGACAGATCCCATTCGATAACGTGGCCGGCGTTGTTACCTGCCACAAGGTTGTAGCTATCAGGCTTGAAAGCCAAACTTGTAAACCTATACTTGTAGTCAACCGTGAGACTCTTGCGATTGTTGGTCTCCAGATTCCAAACTATCAAAGCATCGTCATTATTTTGGGACGCGGCGGCCAGAAGCTTTCCATCGGTACTAAAGCTAAGCGGGTAAGTCGCACCCGCCGGCAAAGTCGTCTTAGCTGGTTCACTACCTAGTGTCCAGATCACTATATTCCCGTTGGTATCAACTGCCGCTAGTTTTTGAGGGTTGCCGTGTTCTGAGCTGAAGATGATGTCGTCAGCTTCGAAGCCTTTCTCAAATAAGAACGACTGCGGACGTGCGGTTGATTGAAGCGCGTGGAGTAGTCGCAAAAGGTTGCTACGCGTCGCAGGATCCTGACTGTTCAACTCATACGCTTTGCGCCCCAGGAGAAGTGCGAGGTCGAAACGGTCATAGTTAAACTGCTTGCCGCTGAGTCGCGCCAGCTCCCGTGCCTTTTCTTTGTGTTGGGCCCGCCCATAGAAGAAAATTGCCGCCGATACGGCAAGGGCGATAACCGCTGCCGTTAAAATGCCCAGGCGGACCCGCCTAAACATTCGGTCCGCCCGCTTTTCCTCAATCCACGAATTTAGCTTGGGCCAATTTCGAAATAAGGAGTCGTGTACCAGCTCGATCAGATCGTCGGAAGGCGTCCGGCCTTTAGTAATCCGCAGCAGTTGTTTCTCTTCCAGGCGTTTTATGAGGCTTTCAATCTGTGATTGCCTTCTTCCACCTGGACACAAAACCCGGCGCCGTATGGGGTAAATGTGAGGTTTAAGGTCGCGATCCAGCTTGACCAGGTGCCTTATCAGATATCCACAGTCTCTTTGTTCAGAGGTATTTAGCGAAGCATAAAAGGCTTCGGCAGTTTTAGCGAGGTAAGCCTGGCAGCTTTGCATCTCACTGTAGGCGCGGTCGGGAATAACCTTGCCCTCTCGTGCCTCCCAAAGCCGCGGCAAAACAAATTGCAAGAGCGGCAACCCCACCGGTTCGCTACTTATGTCCTTAATCAACGACTGAACCATTGTTTGTTGCACTGAAACTGGTTCAGAGCCTTCCGATACCCCTGCCACGATCTCTTCAAAGTTGACGCCGAGAAGTTCGGCGGGCTTCTCGATAGCATCACGGAGCTCGTTCGCAGAGAGAGGAGGCAAGATCACTCTCGCCGGTTCAAAGACCTCTTTGACTCTGCCGGGAAGGCGCTTGACGTATGGTTCAAAATCGCCCGCTCTCCTGGCGATGATTACGATATTTCTTTTTTCGGAGCCTTGAATTACACCCAACAAATTGTCCAGGAACGGTTCTATTGTTGCCTTACTGTTGTCAAGATCGACGATGTTCTCAAAAGGCCGAAGCAGCATAGGTACGCTGCGTTCATAGAGTTCTTCACCTTCGTCAATGAAAATCACGATGGGCCGGTCTGTGATTTCTTTAATCAGCTTAACCAGGTGATTCTTATCCTCCCGAAACTTTTGAACCTGTTGGTTTACCCAATGTGGATCATCGACTTTGGGGCCCTGAGCTTCTTTGATCATCAACGCGAGGCTTTTCAGAGGATCGGTTCCTGGTGAGAATGTAGGAAAGAAATAGTGCTCGAGCCCGTCGGGTTTTTCTCTTTTGAGCTGAGGTATAAGCCCGGCCTGGACGAGAGAAGTCTTGCCGCTGCCTGAAGGTCCGACAATTACCAACAAACGATCTTCTTTCAAGCGGCCCACCATATAGTCAATCTGACGTTGCCGGCCGAAGAAGAATTGGGATTGTTTCTCCGTGAAAGGATTCACGCCCGGATAAGGACATGAAACGTCGAGGAGCTCATATGTCAGGTTGGGTTCGTAATCGGCAAGCGTAACCAGACGCGCTACCTGGTCCTGGCGGTACAGAGTAGAGAGCCAGTAGTTAAGGATGTTCTGAGCGCCGCGTCGCGCTTCGCTGTCCGACAAGATTTTCCCGGTAGCCTGGACTCGCGCGATGAAATCCTCTATCTCCTGGAGGCACTCGAATTTGGCTTCATCAGTTTCCGGCTCGCGCTGGAGTAGTTCGCTATGCCTCGCGCGAAGAGCAATAAAAGAGGGAAACGACTGTCCGTCGTCAGCCATTACCTGAGTGTTATTGTCGTCCATAGTCGTGGTCCATCAATCGAGTTCGCTGCGAATTGATTTTAGCCTCTCACAAAGCGCCAAAACGGACTTGTCTACATAGAAGAACCGGTCCGAAGCCTCCGACCAATAAGTTTCGAATGTTTTTTGCACGGCCTCGGCGTCATTGTCGGCAATAGCTGAACCCACCCGTTCGTCAGCCTTCTTTAGGCGGACAGATGATTTATCTGTGCCGGAAGAATAGTACTGCTCAATTTGCGCTCTGACTTTCAACCACTTCTTGTTGAATGCGGGGATCCCGGCATCCGCTAGAAACTCCGGAAGCACACGCAGGTCTCTTTCCACTTCCTGCCAACTATTATGCTCGGCAATTAAGGCTTTCAGGTTGGCGTTGATCTCTTTTAGAGCATCAATTCCTTTCTGAAAACGCATCACCTTCTCAGCTCCGGGAGCAATAGCATTAATTCTTTCCCGAACTTTATTCATCAGGTCAGTAGGTTCAGGTAAGGTTTGGTTGTAGGCATAAACCGCTTGATAGAGCCGTAGATTGATCCTGCCCGGTTCTCTCCCAATCACCTGATTGATGGCCTCCGTTGCCTTGCTCATCTGGGCCTGGTCGCCCTTTTCAATCCCATCCTCGAGTTCATTGCCTGACTCATCGAGCTGAGTGATCCATAAACTTTCCCCCGCATCTACTTTCTTGCGTGCGGCAGCATCGCTCATTTCGGATACCTCGCGTCTGTAATCGCGCAGGTATTTGGACAGATCATCGCGCGCGTACTTGTCATCCATGACGATTTTTACGCTGGCGAGAATATTCTGGAAGACGCTGTATTGTATGGTGTGAAGTCCATCATGTAGTGCTTTGTAGTCACTCAATAGCGAGATCTGTTCGAGGATAACTTCGAATCTGCTTTTGAGATTGGCGTAGTCCGGATTGCGATTTAACTCTTCCTGGATTAAACGGAGCGCATCGGTGATCTCTGGGTCGGTATCCTGGTCCGCGGTGAGTTGAGCTTCAAAATCCTTGTACCTTTCAGGATTCGCTACTTTTACAAGTTCGGCAAGTTGCTGAAAATTGCTGCGGCGCTCGACGTAGTCCAGAAGTTTTAATACTCGTTCAACTTTATCTTGTCCTTCAGTGAAATTGTTGTAGACCTCGGCGAAGTGATCGCTGCAGAAAACATTCAAATCACCGCTGTCGAAGCAAGCCGTAACTAATTCTCTCAGGGTCGCTCTGTTGTATGGCATTTGATTAGGTGGCCAGGAGCTCGACCAGACTTTTTCGCTCCTTAACCACGCCTGTGACGAGGTCTGGCAAACGCTCCGCTTGTTCGCAAAAGGAAATCAAGGCGTCCACAGCCTCACCTTTACCTGCCGTAGGCCCAACCAAGTCCTCCAAGGATAGTCCCAGGTAATCAAAGGCGAGTAGGCGAAGTTCTTCCAGATCGAAGTTAGCCATCAGCACCTGCGGCAGCTGTTTGTATCTCACTATCTCCGGGGATAGTTTCTCCGAATCCTGAGATGGAAGTTCCCAGGATTAATGGGTGAAATTGCTAAATGATTTCTGGCCGCGCTTTGCGCACAGCGTCAATCAGATAGGGAAGATATTTTCGCCGTTCCAGGTATTGGATTAGGTTGAGCACTTTTGCTCGCTTACCATCACCGCCGAGAACATCCAGGTTCACTTCAAGATTTATTTTGTCCGCTCGAAGGCTCTCCTGCACGTCGAAGCAAAGGTCTGCCAGTTCGGAATTACTAAAAAATTGAACAATAGCTTCGCGCAAGGCACGCAGGTCAACACTGTCTCCCGTTGACTCAGGGCGTGGAGGCTTAGGAGTTCCTCCGTCACCAGGTCTCGGAGTAGATGGGCCGGAGGGCATAACCGAAGGCTGAGGAACTGGAGCGTCAACCCTGCTGGCTTGAGGAAAGAGCACTCCTTCTTCAGCGCGCAGATATAGAACCGGCACACCGAAATCTCGATCCTCGTCATCACCTCGTGTCACCACCGCGATACGTCCCTCGGTAACAGCTTCATCGACTGTTAAACCGGCAGCAAGTGCGCGATAAAATATTTTGCTGAAGATGATCGCGTTGTGATCAAAAACCGAAAACTGCATACCGACCACCGCCGGAATGCCCGCGCGGGTCAGGGCTGAAGCTATCCCGGTCCATGCGTTGATCTGATCAACCTTGCTGCTATCACAAGCTCCCAGCATCGCGAACCTTACGCCGCGACCCGCCAAACTGAGCGCGAGCTTCTGAGCGGAGAAATCCACTTCGTGTCCACCTGCTCCAGTAAGAGATAAGAACCCCTTGCCTTCCTGGGTCCCGTAGGTGCCCGACATCTCACCTTCGAACTTTCCGTGACCGGAGAAATGGAAAATGTGGATACCTTTTAGTATTTGTTCCTGCAAATCATCGATCGTTGCGTTCGGATAGAATTCGGCCTGGATAGCCGGTACTTCTGCGACGGCTTTTTCAATGTTTGCCCGTTCGGTTTCGAGGTCCAGTCCCTCAGTATTGTCCGGGTTAGACAAGAGCGCCACGAGTCGCAGCTTGCCTTCAGCGACGGGATCCAGCTTTCCAACTGACTGCTCGAGTACCTGATAACGAACTAACGATAAACGTCGATTGAGTACTACGAAGCCCTCAACGTTTTTTTGTTCGGCCGGCGTGTCAGGGTCGGCAAGATAAGAAAACTCCCATGGCAAATCGGCGAGTGCATAGGTGTCCAGCATGAGCCGGATACGTAAGCCTTCCTGGTCAGCCAGCCGTGCCTGGCTTCTTGCCAATATGGAACGGACCCGCGGAGGAAACAGGGCATCACCTAGTTCTTCTCCCACGGCGATCATTTCCGGTAGCGTAAGCCGCCGACGCTCAAGTGATCGTAACCGGGCGCGCAGACCGTCAGACAGGGAAACGGTTTCCGCCTCCGATAGGTTTTGTTCGCCGGCCGGCGAGTTTGCCACGCGCACCCGAAACTGCTCGCCCTTGTCGTCCTTGCTATAACTAAACAGCTCAAGATTAAGATTGAGATACTTCATTCTTACATCCTTACGCGACTGACAGATTCGCTGTCACTATTTGACGTACTCCCCGAACGCGATTGAACACCTTGACGCGATCCGCATCGACGTAGTCCGCGCCGTTTAAAACCACATAGCCAGAAATTGCGACATAGACGGCTGCCATTAGTAAGCTGCCGTACGGTAAGACTGCAATGGGAACTGCTCCCAGGTATTTGAGGCCTTTTAAGAGCTTGTCGACCAAAGTTGTTTGGCGTAAATGAATCTCACCCAGCTTTTCAATCTCCTGAATCGCCGCTGCATATTGCGGTGTATCAGATTTACTTTCGTTAACCAGTGGCAGCAGCAACGCGCGGGTTTGCTGTGTTCCGTAGATCCTTTCCAGAAAACCGTTGAAGAAATTCAACTCCTTAATTTCAGAGACCCAGTTGACCACCTGTTGACCGACAATACCGGCCACAGTTGGTCCAAGCAGAGCTATCACTGATTCATAAGCCTTGAATGCAAAGTCTCGAAAGAGACCATAGAGGTAGGACAACTTGTCAGCCTGTCCTAATGCTTGTGCGAGGTTTTGACCAAGTAGACCTGCGGCTTGACCAACTTGTCCCAGGCCAATCCCCAGCATTCCACTCAACGCAGCTTTACCGGTCGTCCCAGTCCGATCGGAAATAAGTGTCAAAGAATCATCGATCGTAAGTACCAATCCCGTGCGAGCTTCGGCAATACTTCCGGGCACCTTAGCGCTACGGACGGCACGGGTAGCTCGCGCCTGCCCGACCAGGATCTGGAGCATTTCTTCCACGTCTGCGGAACCGCTCAAACTTCTTTCAGGTCCTCTGCGTTCGGCCTGCGGAGTTTTTTCTCCTTCTTCTGCCGCAGCCTGAAATAAGTGGGCGCTTATCGTTAGGTCCGTTACGGCCTTTGCCAGGAGTTGAGTGGAAGCTTCAGTCATTTCATCAGCATCATCAGTGGTAGTGAGCCGGCTTTGAGCTTGGGCGGTCAGTTCTTCCGAAGCGTGCAACAGTTTTTCTGCGCGCGCGCCCAACTCACTGTCCGGCGTTGCTGGCACTCCACCACGTTCAGCCCTGGTCTTAGCTGTAGGCGCAAACAAAAGATGCACGCCATCGGCATAATTTTGAGCAGCGCTTAAATACCCGGATGTTGTCATGAGGTGATCTCCTGGACTGCATAAGTGGGCCACGCTCGAATAAGCGATGACGTCACATTGGAAAACGCGACGATGAGGACGGGATCAGATACTAAAGCTGGGTCGCTCTCGTTGAGCGGCGGTGACCAAATACCCGAGCGAGTCGCGGCGTTCCAGGTATTCAATCAGGTTAAGGATCTTCCCCTCCTTGCTTGTTCCGCCGGCAACCTCAAGATCGATTTCCAACTCAACTCCTTCGCGTTTCAGGTCCTCTTCAATGTCTGCGCAAAGCACCTGCAATTCGGCCTCGTCGAACTCTTTCATTAATGCCAAGCGAAGAGATCGCTTGCTAATCATCTGGCTGACGTTACGGTGAACCTCTTCTTGTTGTGCCTGAACTTGCGTTGCCTGGGTGGCCTTTGGCAGTAAGACGGCCTCCGTGGTCGGCATGTAAACCATGTACGATCCCCACTCGCAACTGTCAGCACCATAGACAACTTTGTCTTGCTGCAGCCGAAGACGAGCGTAGATAACTGCCTCATCCAGTGAAAGGCCGATAGCGAGCGATTCATAAAGCTTCTGGCAGAATACGATCGCCGCATCGCACATAGTGTTTCCCTGAGCTCCTATCAATGCTGGAAGACCAGCTTTTAGAAGTGGTTCGACAAACGGCCATTGACCGCTATTACACGCGCTGAAAACACCTATCCTCGCGCCGGACCGCCGCAGTAATACATCCAATTTCCGATCGCTATAGAGCTGATCGAAATGGTTGGAATCGCAAACGCTATTCTGGAAGTCGTTTGACGTTATCGAGCATACGAGGAACCCGCGAGAACCCTCGATTTGCACATGACCGGAATAGTGAAAAACAGAGACAGGCGTTTTCAACGCCTCCTCAATGTTATCGCCGGCTGCCGTCACAAACTTGTCATCGATTTTCAGGAACGTCTTTACGGGCTCTAAAGCACTAATTAATTGCTGCCGTTCCTGTTCCACTTGCCACACGTCTTCACCATCAAATTTGTAAGCGCCCACGATCACCATTCGCTCCTGTTTATCGGAAGGCTCGAGCTTTAGTGAGTCAACCGGCGCTTCTCGCACGAGTGAGAGCTGGGGATTCAGGACCAGAAAACCATCCATCAACTCATCCTCGAGGGCGTCCGGTCGGTGGAGGAATTCCCAAGGGCCGTCTACCAGTGCTTGATCCAAACAGAGCCGCAGACGCAAACCATCGTCTCCGATCTTTGCCAGACTACGAATCAGGTAAGAGTAGACTTCGGTTGGCAGGAGAAACCTGGATAGCTGTTTTCCAGCTTTAACTATCTGAGGCAGCAGACCTGGCTCGCTTAACCAGGCCCTTCGTATCATTTCGCAAATCGAATTGTATTCGTGGAGATTGAATGGGACTTTCAAAGGCTGTCGCATAGCTCCGACAGGTGAGCTATGGACGAGCACTTCCAGTTCGTCATCGCTGGCCACCCATGCTCTTAGTTGAAACTCAACGAAATTCATGATGAAGTGCGTGAGTTAATTTGTACGGCCACGTTTGAGATTGAGCGGCGCCTTTATAATAATTGCACTTCGCGAAGTCAATTAAAAAGCCGTAATTAACGACTGCGTACGTGAACTAGCGGTCGCATTGGCAGCGTTAGGACATGCAACGACAGATGAAGTGTATAAGACGAGGTATCGTGGAGCCGGCTGCCGGAATTGAACCGGCGACCTTCTAATTACGAATCAGACGCTCTACCAACTGAGCTAAGCCGGCCTTCAAAGAGTCATTCGGAGAAGTTGCAATATACGGACGCAAACTTTGCAGTGTCAAGCTGCGATTCTTAAGAGATTATCCAGCAGAGGTACGAACAGAAAGGACAGGGTGATGCCAAAGGATCCGACCAAGAATATTTTCCAGTACAAGATACGTGGTGGGCACTTAAACGAGTTTGAGTTTCAACAAAATCAGGGCGATGTTACGGAGCAGAAAGACCGGCCCTGGGAAAAGCAAAACTTCGACCCTAATGCGAAAACACCTGAACCAACCGTGAAACCCGAACGCAAATCCGGCAAAAGAACTGGTGGAAAAGAGGCGAAACCAGCGACTGCTTCAACTAAAAAACAGCCCGCGAAGGCCATGAAGAAGGCGACCAAAAAGGCCGTTAAGAAATCCGCAACAACAGCCAGGAAGTCTGCGGCAAAGAAATCTATTAGCCCGAAGGCCAAACCTACGCGCCGCGCGAAGAAAGGTTCAACATCCAAGCGCAGCGCAAAGAAATGAGAGTGCCGCAGCTCTTTAGAGACCAGGACGCTGATGAGCGGCACGAGCTCAAGTGTCGGATTCGGTCGTCAAGAATAATGCTTCTACTTCTGTGTCTATTGGTCTTCGGAAGTGCGCCGGCAATTGTTTGTGCGCAGGCTAAAGTCGCGCCCAGGAAGTTACCTTCAGCAGAAGAAATTGTGAATGGTTATTTGAAAGCCATTGGGGGCAAGAAGCGCGTCCGGTCCATTAGAGATGCGACTTATGAATGGACTGTTTGGGCCAACAATAAACAGGCAGGATCTGCGACAACTCGGGTACTTGTTCCGTCTTCGGCTCGCGTCGACCTTGCTCTCGAAGACGGCCGGTTGTTGTTCGTAGTAAATGATAGATCTGCCTGGACGCTGGGGCGGGACGGAAAGTTTCAGACCTTATCCGACGCGGAACTAAATGCCGCCGGACTCCAGGCGGTCCTTGATGCGAACCATTTACTTGATTTCAAAAAGAGAAATGTCATGGCTCGCGTTATCTCCTACCAGGACACTGAATCTTTCGGTCCGGCCTACGTCGTTGAGTTTTATCTCCGGACTGGGGCCCGGCGGAAGTATTGGTTCCACTCCGTCAGCAAGTTGCTAATGAGGATTGATGATGAAGATCCCCGCACCATCACCAAAATGGAAAACTATCGAACGGGGAAACTAATCCTCGAGCCGCACCGGGTTGTGATTAACAACGGCGGCGTCAGTGATCTCATCTTTATTCTCAAATCAGCGACTTATAACACTGGAATTCCGAAATGGCTTTTTGAGCGACCGCGCCCTGTGGGGAGTAAGTCGCAAACCGGTAATGAAGATCGATGAAGATAATCAACGTGATTGGTGGCGGTCTCGCCGGCGTTGAAGCTGCGTGGCAAGCAGCTGAGGCCGGCGAGCACGTTCGCTTGTTTGAGATGCGTCCGGTGACCAACACGCCGGCACATCGCACGGACAAGCTGGCGGAGATCGTCTGTTCAAACTCGCTGAAGTCAGACGAGCCGGGAAGCGCTTCGCATCTGTTGAAAGAAGAACTGCGACGCGGGCAATCGCTGGTTATGGAAGTCGCGGCTGCCACGCGCGTGCCGGCCGGAGCGGCGTTGGCAGTTGACCGCCACAAGTTTGCTGAGTTGGTTACCACGCGTATCGAAAGTCATCCACGAATCCAGCTAGTGCGCGAAGAGGTGCGAACGATCCCGGAGGATGAAATCGCAATCATCGCTACCGGGCCGTTGTCATCCGAGGCGTTGACAATGGAAGTAATGAAGATGACCGGTAGCGATCAACTCTACTTCTATGACGCTATTGCTCCTATTGTTGCCGCTGATTCCATCGACCGTTCAATTGCGTTTCCGGCCGCGCGCTACGGTAAGGGTGGCGACGACTACCTGAATTGTCCTTTTAACGAAGAAGAGTACGCACGGTTTTACAACGCCCTGATCGAAGCCAGGAGTGTTCCGCTTCAGCGTTTTGAAGAGACGCGATGGTTTGAAGCTTGTTTGCCGATTGAAGAACTGGCACGTCGCGGAGTAGATACACTGCGTTTCGGGCCGATGAAGCCTGTGGGACTTGTGGATCCCCGAACCGGCCGGCAGCCTTATGCCGCCGTCCAGTTGCGTCAGGAAAATTTAATGGCTGACGCGTACAGCCTTGTGGGCTTTCAGAATCATCTACGTTATGGCGAACAAGCGCGCGTGCTGCGATTGATTCCGGGGTTGGAGCAGGCGGAGTTTTTGCAGTTTGGACAGATACACCGCAATACCTACATCTGCTCACCACGCGTGTTGTCTGCGACGATGCAGATGCGGGACCGGCCAAATATTTTTTTTGCGGGACAGATCACGGGCGTTGAGGGTTACATCGAGTCTGTCGCGATGGGTTGGTTGGCCGGCCACAACGCAGCCCGGTTGGCCACGCGACGCGAGTTGGTAACACCGCCGTCATCGAGTGCCACCGGCTCATTAGCGCGATATGTCGCCCAAACAGAAACGAAGAACTTCCAACCGGTTAACATCACTTTTGCATTGCTGGAACCACTGAGCGAGTCAGATCGTAAGCGAGTGCGAGGAAAGCGCGACCGGCATTTACTTCAAATAGAATTAGCTCTCAAGGAATGGGACACTTGGCTTCACCAAACATTCGCTGCAGAACCGGCCGCAACCGCCGGCGCGTAAACCACATGCGCTTCCTCTTCGCGTTGTTTTGCGCGCTCGCCCTAGTTCCAGTCCCTACGGCCCTGGTCCAATCGGGTCGCCTTAAAGAAAAGACTGCCAAGCCATCTGCCTCCAGGTCTGGACAGGACCGACAGGGATCAACGACTTCAAGCAAACCGCAGCCGTCGCCAACACAGTCACAGAAACCAAAGACTGATGAAGAGGTGGAAGACGAGGACATCGTACGCATCAGTTCAACACTGGTTCCGATTCCTGCGTCTGTTGTAGATGTTGGCGGAAATGCGATTACTGGCTTGAAGCTGGAAGACTTTGAGCTGCGCGTTGACGGTCACGTTCGGCCCATCAGCGAGATGACGCGGGCCGACACGAGCGTTAAGTTGGTAATGTTGTTCGATAACAGCGGCAGCGTGTCGCTATCGCGAGAGTTTGAGAAACATGCTGCCAAGGGGTTTTTCAGGAAAGTACTCCGCCCGTCGGACGAAGCTGCAATTTATTCAATCGAGTCAGACAGTTATTTGGTCCAGCCGCTGACCAGGGACCTGCTACGGCTTGAATATACGATCGATAGCTTTGGTCAGCCTCGCGGCGCGACCTCATTATTTGACGCGATAGTTGGCGCGGCTGCGTATCTCCGACCTCACTCCGGGCGTCGGATCCTGGTCATCGTTTCGGATGGAATTGAAACCACCAGCCGCAACGACTTCCACAGTACCTTAAAACAAGTGCTTGCCGATGACTGCCAGATTTTTGTGGTCCAAACGGGTTTGTATGACGACGCTAACTTACGAGCTTTGGCTGCGGAGCGGCGCATGGAACAATTGACCAGTCAAACCGGTGGCGCAGTTTACATTCCGAAAACCACCGCGGAACTGGAGTCCGCCTTTCAAAACATCGCCGCAGATCTCGCGCAACAGTATGTGTTGAGCTACTACCCGGGCAAAGAGCGGCGAGACGGAACCTTTCACATAATTGATCTGCGAATCAAGGCGAGAAAAGATCTACGCGTTAGGGCACGCAAAGGTTATTATTCGCCGAGATCGACGAGCGTGGCAGCCAGTGATTGGTAATCTTCTTGATGGAGCAACTGCTTACTCAGTTTCTCGAACACCTGCGCTACGAGCGCAACGTCAGCGAACACACCTTACGCAACTACCAGAGTGACCTCGAACAGTTTGTAGATAACCTCGCTCCTGCTAACCCGAAGAACGGTAAAAGACAATTTCCGAACCTTGCGGACATTGATCACATAACCATCCGCGAGTGGTTGGCGACCCTGCATACTGCACAGAAAAAGAAAAGTTCAATCGCGCGAAAACTTGCTGCACTGCGCACCTTCTTTCAGTTCCTGGTGCGTGAGGGCCTCGTGGAACAGAATCCGGCCAAGCTGGTCGCCACGCCCCGGCTGGAAAAGAAGTTACCCAAACATCTCTCCATTGAAGACGCCATCAAGTTTATTGAAACACCTGACACCGATACGGAACTGGGAAAACGAGATCGCGCAATGTTGGAGCTGATGTACGCGACCGGGGTGCGCGTGGCGGAGTTGACCAAGATGAACATCGGCCATATTGATTTCAGGAATCGTTTGATTCGGGTGACCGGAAAGCGGCGAAAGGAGCGAATAGTTCCTTTTGGAGAGCCTGCGCTGGACGCTTTAAAGGCGTATCTGGATGTCCGCGATGGGTTTCTTAACAACGCACCAATTTCTGAGAGGGAACCGGAAGCGTTGTTCCTGAATTATCAGGGGACGAGAATCACGACGAGATCAGTTGGGCGGATGGTGGATAAGTACATTCGCGTATGTGCCGGTAACCATGACATCAGTCCGCACGCGCTGAGACATTCCTTCGCAACGCACTTACTGGATAGCGGGGCTGACCTTCGGGATATTCAGGAACTGCTGGGGCACGCGCGTTTGTCGAGCACGCAAATCTACACGCACGTTTCTATGGAGAAGCTAATTCAGGTTTACGATAAAGCGCATCCAAAGGCGTGAAAAGTGAACCTTGAAGAGCGGAGAAGTTCAGAGTCCAAGCTTTAGCTTGCTGCTACCGTCTGAGCAACCTAAAGGTTGAACTCTGAACCTTTGTCTAAAGCGTCGGCGCCTCGCCCTCACCGTTCGCTCGTTCGATTTCTGCCTGGCAAGCGGCGTCGTAGCGCGCCGTAGGAACCGCTTCCAGCCGGCGTTCGTCGATCAACTTACCGCATTTCGCACAGGTTCCGTACGAACCTTCTTTAATTCGCAACAGCGCCTGATCGATGTCGGCAACCATCTGAGATTCGCGACCGCCGAGTTGTAACGCAAGTTCCTTGTTGTGGTCCATCAAGGAGAGGTCGGCAGGATCCATGACGCCATCATCGGACAGCTCGAGCGCGGCTGCCTGGCCATCGCGCACATGGTCCGAGTGTTCGCGCAATTGCGCGAGAAGAATTGCTTCGAAGTGAGCTAGTTTTTCCCTCTGCATTATCCCTCGTTATCGCGTGTTGTATAGGGAAGGGAATTATAGCTCACCCGGCAAGTATTACTGTAGTCGTCCTCTCGGTAGAATTTTTCAGAAACGCCAGTTCAACGCGACTCGAATTGCACGGGGTGCGCCGGGCGAAATGTTGTCGTTGCTGTGAGCGTTCACGAAGTAGTCCGTGTCGAAAAGGTTTTCAAAGTTCGCCTGGAGTGAAACGCTTTCGGTGGCATTGAAGTAGAAGGCCGCGTCCGCGCGCGTGTAGCCGGGGAGTACCACTCGGTTATCTATGCCGGCAAACATGTCGGAGCGATGAACGATCCCGAGTCCGCCGCCAAACTTCGAAGAGAAACGATAATTATTCCACAACGAAAACGTGTTCTTGGGGACCTGAGCCACACGTGCGCCTCGAGGTGCGGATATTGTTGCGCTGGATACGTAGGCGTCCTGGTAGGTATACCCGCCCAGAACCTTCCAGTCGCGGGTGATTGAGCCGTTTAAGCTCAATTCGAAGCCGTTCGTTCGTTGGCTGCCAGTTTGAACTATGCGTGTGGGATCGTTTGGATCGGTCGCCCGCGTGTTGCGAAGGTCTAACCGGTAAGCGGCGGCGGTCAGAGAGAGTGAATCGCGAATGTCCCACTTCGCGCCTACTTCGTAATTATTGAATTTCTCAGGTTTTAGAGTTTGAGTCACCGTTGTGAGTGAAGAGAATTGATCGCCAGAGCTTGGCAGATAAGACACGCTGTAGCTCGTATACAACGACAATTGAGCTACCGGTTTGAATACCAAACCAGCGCGCGGAGAGACAAGATTATCGAGGCGACCCAGGTCCTCACCGTTTCTGTTGTTATGAAAGTCCAGGTCAAAGCGATCGAAGCGAACGCCTAGCAGGACCTGAACTTTGCGGCTGAGCTCTATCTGATCCTGAACATAACCTGCTGCGACTATCGCTCGTACGCGGTTGTCAGCGTCGGTGGCGTTCTGTCGAAACGTGACAGGGATGTCGATAGTTGGATTCGCAAGATCGGCAGAGAAGGTGCTCGTGGTGTTATTAAAGAAGCCCGTCCGTCGGAAATTACGCGATACCTGACGTCCGAGCTCAGCACCGGTCAAAAACGTATGCCGGACCGATCCGGTCTTGGCGGTGAAGGAAATATCCGTTTGGTTAAAAAGATTCCTACGATGAGTCGCGTTGTTGTAAGCCGAGATGCTTACTCGCGTAGCGTCGGCATTGACGGTGCCAGGCACAAAGTTTTGGTAGAACTTATCGTAATCACCCAACAAGGTCCTGTTGCGAATATTTACTCGTCCGATTTGATGTTCAAAAGAGCCCGATAGGAGATTAACTGTGGCACGCGACGGGCTTTCATTTGGGTTGCCAAAGAAGGTCGAATTGTCGATGTCCAAGGGCGCTCCGCTGAATGACGGAATGCCTCTATCGGCGACCCGCTTATCCTGGAAATGTTCGTAACCAAATCTGAAGGTTGTATCTTTTCCGGCGAGCACAGTCGCCGTAGGGTTCAGTCCAAATCTTTCCAGATCCACACCATCGCGAAAGCTGCCGGAGTTTTCGTAAACGCCATTAAAACGAAAAGCCAGGCGATCGTTGAGCACTTGGCCGAAGTCTCCCAATGCACGTTTGTGGTTCTCCGAGCCACCTTGCAATGTAATGTCACCGAATGAGGCGAAGGCGGCCTGCTTGGTTACGCGGTTTAGAACGCCACCGCCGCCACCTCGACCAAAAACCATCGCGTTTGGACCCTTCAACGCTTCAAACCGATCGACGTTATACAGATCTCGAAAGTACTGAGCGTCGTCTCGCACGCCATCGACAAAGAAGTCGGCTGTCGTGTTAGTCCCGCGGATGACGATCTGGTCCCGATTGCTTTCTCCCTGAACGGCGGTAACGCCGGGCACATACCGAACGACGTCTGCAATGCTTTGCATGCTGAGCTCTTTGATTGAGTCGCGTGTGATCACACTTACAGATTGCGGAACGTCTCGCAAAGGAGTCAGTGTCCGCGTGGCACTGCTCACAGGCAACGCGTTGTACCCGGCCATGTCGGTTACGGTAACCGTGCCCGTGAAGCCTTCGACCTGCAGCACCACCTCGAGCGGTTCGAAGTTAGTTGGTTTTGATTTGATCGTCTGCTCTACGTCCGAGAAACCGGGTGCTGAAATTCTAAGAACATATTCACCGGGTTCGAGTAATAGAGAAAAATCGCCCTGTGCGTTCGTGACCACTGAAGTTACTTCAGTGCCGTTTCGTAAGGCGACGACGCGGGCTCCCACGACGGCGGCGCGATTGGTGTCGAGGGCGCGACCGCGGAGCTCAGTTTGGACTGCGGGTTCACCGGCTTGAACGGGAAGTGCGGGTAAAAGGACTAGCAATAGGAGAAGACCAAACGCGAAAAGCGCACGGCCCATGATGGCTGACATGGTGAAAGGAACCTTTCCAGATAACTTTTTGAAGAGCTGAAATTGAAATCCGTTTTCAACTAGCGGTAGGTTAGCGGAGGGGATGTATAGAAGTCAAGAGGCTGACCCTGGATCGCGTCTCGCACGATTAGACTTGCAACTGACGCCCTGAAATCAAGAAACCGGCGCACTGAGTTGTAAGCGCCAGACTCAGGTTTGAGACGCTATTAGTTGGGCGGCGAGCAACGGAACAGTGAGCTCATGATGTCCGGTGATTGAATAGCCGCGGCCAGCTCCGTTTGCCGTGGGTCGACGGACAACATTGGTTAGAGGGCGATACGATTGAATAAAATCGAAATTCGCAGTGGTGATATCGGTTAATTCATGTCCGAGGTTGCGGACGAGAGTGACGGCTTTGAGAAACACCTCTGGAAGCGCCACTGCCGAACCTATATTTAAGTAGACACCGCCGCCGTTCATTCGTCGCACCAGTTCTCCCAGCAAACGGAAGTCTGTGTGCGTAGCCGAACCGATGGCGGCGCCGTCAGCCTCGGGATGGAAATGGCAGATGTCTCCGCCAATTGTGATGTGCGCTGTAAATGGCATGCGCGCTTCGAAAGCCGCGCACAATAGTGACTGATGTGCGTGAGGCGGATTAAGTGCGGCCAGCGCGCGGCTGGTTGCTTCCCCCAAACCGATCCCCTCGTTCGCGCCTTCCTGCGCGGCCCGATTAAGCAGCTTGCCTGTTTCATTCGCGCCGCCAAAGATTCCTTCTCCTAAGGTCGCATCGACGTCTTCTGACGTAGAACCAACCATCGCGATTTCCGAATCATGGACCAGGACTGAACCATTTCCAGCAATCGCCGTTACAAAACCACGTTTCATCAGATCAATGATGACGGGCGCAAGACCGGTTTTAATCACGTGTCCGCCGATTCCCCAGATAATTGGTTTTTGCGCTTGCCGGGCACGATGAATCCGCGCGGTGAGTTCTCTTAAGTTTTGGACGGCGAGGATGTTTGGGAGGCTGGCGAGGTAATCCTTTAAAGACGAGTCCTCTTTAATTGGTGACGCGAAATCGTTGAGAGAAACTTTGCTGGCGCGCGATGAAAGTGGGAATGTCTGAACCTGATACAACTCCAACGGTCGTAACTCATTTCCGTAGATCGACGTTGGCATATGTTTGGGAGTCATTCAGGGGAGTTCTTCCAGATCAGCCAGGTCCTTTAATCGTCCGCTTGCTCGTTTGTTGATCTTTAAATGATCCAAACCGATCAAGCTCACTTCCACTCCATCCAATAAGTCAACTACTCGCTCTCGATAACAATCGTCGAAAACCACCCCGGACGCCCAATTCAAGATTTCAATTCGCATGGGCTCTTCCCCCATGCGTACGATGTTATTTGGTCGGAGCAGAAGTTCGGTCGTAAGTTCAGGTGTACCACACCCAAATTCTTTGAGGGTGGTTATGATACGAGTTGCGTTCTCAGCTGTCGATGCAATCCAGATATCGAGATCGTTGGTAGCCCGAGGGTACCCGTGATAGCCAACCGCGTAAGCGCCGATCAGAAGATATTCAACGCGATTCACGCGTAGCAAACTCAAGAACTCTTTGAAGTCTTGCGGCAGCTCTAGGCCCATGATTCATTCGACGAAGTATCTCCATGTAGCGCAGGCGCTCGTGTGGAGTGCGAGATAACCAGTATGCCCTATCGGCAGCATCAGCCTCTGCGAAGGAGTGGAAAATCGAAACGACTGACCGGTCTAAACTGGGTTGGCCTGTCTCAAATTCATTGATTGATTCTGATGCTTCGCTCATTTTCAGAAGGATTCTATCACGCAATTCGCTTGTCTTCCCTACGTCCGTTTCCGTTTCCATTTCGAGTTAAACGTCCATTCAGCAATGGGCGCAAGACTTGTCCGGTATGTGAACGACGTGAACGTGCCACGTCTTCGGGAGTTCCTGCCACAACGACGCGGCCGCCATGCTCGCCGCCTTCTGGTCCAAGATCAATGATGTGATCGGCAGATTTGATCACGTCGAGGTTGTGTTCGATTACCACGACCGTGTTTCCCAGGGAGACTAATCTTTGAAGAACGTCGAGTAGTTTGTGAACGTCCGCGAAGTGTAAGCCCGTGGTTGGCTCATCGAGCATGTAGACCGTTCGTCCCGTGGCCCGTTTAGATAACTCCTTGGCGAGCTTGATGCGCTGTGCTTCGCCTCCGGAAAGGGTGGTAGCAGATTGGCCGAGCTTTAAATATCCCAGACCAACATCCGCCAGTGTCTGCAACTTCTGTTTGATCTGGGGAACGTTTTCGAGCAATTCCAGTGCTTCCTCGACTGTCGTGTCCAGCAACTCGGCGATCGACTTTCCTTTGTACTTAACTGAAAGCGTCTCGCGATTGTAACGAGCTCCGCGACAGACGTCGCACAATACATAGACGTCCGGCAGGAAGTTCATCTCAATGCGTTTCATGCCGTCGCCTTCACACCCTTCGCATCGTCCGCCTTTTACGTTGAACGAAAACCGTCCCGGCTTATAACCGCGTTCACGCGATTCCGGCAGCATTGCATACAACTCACGCAGAGGAGTGAACAGGCCCGTGTAGGTAGCTGGATTGGAACGCGGCGTTCTGCCAATCGGAGACTGATCGATTTCAATAACCTTATCGATGTGTTCAAGACCCTCGATACTGGCGCACGCGCCGGGTTCAGTTGAAGACCCGTAAAGGTGTCGCGCTAGAGCTGGGTAAAGAATGTCGGCGACTAAAGTTGACTTGCCTGAGCCTGACACCCCGGTAACGACTGTCAACAACCCAAGCGGGATCGAAACATCAATGTCGCGCAAATTGTTGGCACGCGCGCCGCGAACTGTCAGGTACTTTCCATTGGCGGCACGACGCTGCTCAGGAATTTCAATCTTTCGTAAGCCGCGAACATATAACCCTGTAATCGAATCCGGATTGTTGGCAACGTCTTCCGGAGTTCCGATCGCGACGACTTCTCCACCATGTGCTCCTGCGCCAGGCCCCAGGTCAACTACATAGTCGGCGCGTCGAATGGTTTCTTCGTCGTGCTCAACGACCAGCACCGTATTACCCAAATCGCGCAAAGCTGTCAGCGTGTCCAGTAGTCTTTGATTGTCGCGCGGGTGAAGACCAATTGACGGCTCGTCCAGCACATACAACACGCCGCGAAGTTGTGATCCGATCTGGGTAGCCAAACGAATTCTTTGTCCTTCGCCGCCGGACAGTGTTGCAGATGAACGGTCGAGGGTTAGATACCCCAGTCCGACCCTTTCAAGAAACTGCAGCCGGTTCCTAATCTCACGCAGTATCTGTCCCGCTATCTGTTCTTCGCGTGCGTTCAGTTTGATGGCTTCGAAAGCCTGCACGGCGTCTTCAATTGGCAAGGCCGTGTATTCGGAGATTCCCTTGCTGCCGAGCCGCACTGATAGCGAATCCGGACGCAGGCGCCGGCCTTTGCAATCAGGACAAGTCGTCGGCGACACCAATTCTTCCAACGCCTTTTCGACTTTTTCAGATGGCGCTTCGTTAAGTCGATCACGTAACCAACGCAACGCACCTTTCCATGGACCTTGATAGGAATAAAGTCCCTGGCGAAACGTTATCTGCCCGGTTACGCCGTGCAGAAAACCTTCAGTGACTTCTTTGGGCTGATGACAGAACGGCACTTTCGGATCGGCGTTGTGTTGTTTGACGACAGCGAGTAGCGCACTCTTCAGATACGCGGAGCCCTGGCGATCGAGTGGACCCATGAACGCCAACTTGTCGAGCGCTTCGTCAGTTTCCGGAATCAACTTGGAAGGATCGACTTCGAGCACGGTGCCGAGACCGTGACACCGTTTACATGCGCCATACGCCGAGTTGAAAGAAAACGAACGCGGCTCGAGCGGAGGAACGTTGATTCCGCAAATCACGCAGGCCATGCGTTCCGAATAAAGTTTCTCCTCGCCATCTACTACAGACACCAGCACCGCGCCGCCAGTCAGTTTCAAAGCTGTTTGCACTGATTGTGACAGCCGTTCGCGAATGCCGGGTTTAATAAGCAGTCGATCCACGACGGCTTCGATGGTGTGATTGCGACGCTTGTCTAAACGGATTTCTTCATCGAGGGACAGCAATTCGCCGTCAACGCGTGCTCGGAGAAACCCATCTTTCGCGAGTTTCTCAAGCTCCTTCTTAAACTCTCCCTTTCGACCACGAACGATCGGGGCGAGGATCATTACGCGTTCACCTTCAGGCAAAGCGAGCACGTTTTGAACGATCTGATCGACGCTCTGTCGCGTGATGGCCGCTCCGCATACGTGACAGTGCGGTTGGCCGATGGAAGAGAAGAGCAGCCTCATGTAATCGTAAATCTCGGTGACAGTGCCTACTGTCGATCGCGGGCTACGCGAAACTGTCTTCTGCTCGATTGAGATAGCAGGTGAGAGTCCGTCAACAGAGTCGACATCAGGCTTTTCGAGCTGATCAAGAAATTGCCGCGCATACGCGGACAGCGACTCGACATAACGGCGCTGTCCCTCTGCATAAATCGTGTCGAAAGCGAGCGAAGATTTCCCTGAGCCCGATAGGCCGGTGATCACGGTGAAGCGGTCACGCGGTATATCTACGTTGATATTCTTAAGATTGTGTTGGCGAGCGCCTCGGACTGTGATGTGGTCAATTGCCATGGAAAAAAAGTGCGCTGCTAAGGATGCGAATTTCCGGGTGCAGCGAACCGGTAATCTTAGCCCAGCGGTGGATGCGCAGCAAGTTGAGGAAACTGCGTTGTCTTGACACTATTTTCAACCCAACCCTACACTGCGGTCACCAACGTTAACTGCATGAACGGCGAACTTTGTGAACCTTCCTAACGCCTTAACTCTTCTTCGTATCTTCATCGTTCCATTACTCGTGGTTGTGTTGTTAACACCATTTTCTGAAAACTGGTTGGGCTTTCCGCGTCACATTCTCGGCGTTGGTTTGTTTCTCGGCGCGGCGTTGACGGACTACCTCGATGGACATCTGGCCCGGCGTCGGGATCAGGTGACAAGGTTGGGCCAACTTCTTGATCCGATTGCGGACAAGCTATTGATCTCAGCCGCGCTAATTTCGCTGGTCGAGAATCAACTGGCCCCCGCCTGGGCAGTGGTGATCATTATTGGCCGCGAGTTCGCGGTGACCGGGCTGCGGTCCATTGCTGCTGTTGATGGGGTAGTGATCTCGGCGTCAGGAATGGGAAAGGCGAAGATGCTGTTGCAGGTATTGACCGTCGCTTTGCTGATCGGCTCGAGCGTTGGTGGCAAACCACCTGTCGCCAATTTTGGCCTACCTTTTCCGGCGATAAAGTTTTGGACAGTGCCGGAACTGCGCACCGCCTGGACGCATTTACTTGGTCCAGAATCGACAACAGGTAGCGATTGGCAAGTACTCCTTTACACCGCCGGACGAGCGCTTCTGTGGTTGGTCGTGATTTCTGCATGCCTCTCGATGTATGGCTATTTCCGGTCCTTCTATAGATCGGTGGCAATCGCGCGGCAGTTGGAATACAACTCAAACCAAGCCCGTATTACACACGCCGGGGATTAATCCTCTCTTCAAAACAAACAGCGCACGCCATCATTTCGTCATCGAGTTATGTGAATTTCGCTGTACTCGAGACGCGGAATTTGTCGCGTGAGTGTTAAGATATCCGCAATCCTGAGTGCGACTTGCGTTTTCCAATGTGGGTTGTTAGTATCCGCATTTTGTCGGAATGCGCTATTTGCACACTATAGCGGGCCGGCGTAGCTCAGTTGGTAGAGCATCTGATTTGTAATCAGAGGGTCGGGGGTTCAAGTCCCTTCGCCGGCTCCACTAGGCA
>DATEPE010000021.1:0-85132 GCA_035273385.1 Pyrinomonadaceae bacterium
CTCATCGATCTCTTCCCGAACCTCTAATCAGCACCAAAGGTGCGCAATGCAACAGCCTGGGGCAACGCCCCAGGTAACCGGCCGCCAAATCCCCAAGCGCTGAAGGCGCGACATAGCCCGTCCTGCGCTCAAGTACTTATTCCGCGCCTTCAGCGCTTTGACCACAATTCCGCCGTTAACCTGGGCCGTTGGCCCAGGCTTTTACATCACGCGCCTTTGGCGCTTAATGCATCGAACGATCTAGTTGATGAGTCAAGTATGTCATCTTTGGGAGAGGGTCGGGAAGAGGGCTTTAGGCGAACTAAAAATCCCTTTTTGTAGGTAGCGTCAACATCGGTTGTGAAGAGCGGGAAAACAATCGTTTGACGTCTACGTTGACACTTCCTTCAAAAACCAAAAACGGAAACGCGTCGCAGGCCCTCCTTTAACCCACCCAAGGAGAGGGGAAATCTGCCTTTTTCAAAACGTTCCTACCAAAGGAGGGGATCGTGTACTTGCTTATCAACATAGGCACTGACTAAGATTCCGCAGTTTCCCAACAAACTTCCTTGTTAAGAAGAATCCACCGCCGGAGAACATTGATGCGTATGAACCGCAATTTACTTGTGACACTTTGTTTGATTTTGGTTGCGTTAGGGACAGGGGAAGTGCTCGCGCAATCTTCTGCGCCTACGCTCGCGATCACACCGGCGACGAGTGACATAGCGGTCGGACAGAAAGTGAAATTTACGGTGGCGTCAAAAGATGCGAGCGGAAAAGTTGTCGAGGTGAAGCCGGCAACGTGGCTTGCTGCACCGTTCGATCTCGCCGCCGTTGATGAAGATGGCACCGTGTCATTCTTCGCACCAGGCGAAGTGTTGGTAGGAGCGATTGTGAATGGAAAACCCACCTTTACCTCAGTCAGGGTTAAGACAGGACCAGTTGCAAGCATTGAGATAGACCCGGTCAACTCACCGTTGGTAGTCGGCGCGACGCGCAAACTCGTCACCGCCGCCAAAGGCGCCGAAGGCAATCCGCGCAACGACGTCGTGATTAGTTGGGTTTCAAGTAACTCGTCTGTAGCGACCGTTGACGCTGCGGGCGTAGTACTGGGTGTGGCTCCGGGCGAAGCAAAAATAACCGGCACATCAGGGACAGGTAATGGCAGTGTCAGCGTGCGCGTGGTTAAGAGCAACTTAACTGGACTTTCTATTGAGCCCCGTACCATCAGTGCTCGCACCGGAGACGTGGTTAGATTCAATGTGCGTGCAAAAAGCGGACAGGCGAGCAATGAAGCGGTTCGTTGGACCGTCAGTGGACCAGCCGCCACCATCGATCCGGATGGTGGTTTCGTCGCCGAGCTGCCTGGTTCTTACGTAATCACGGCCGCGAGCGGACCAGAAGAAGCTGTGGCTTCTGTAGTCGTAGCGCCGCGCAATGCAGAACGAAATCTTGACGTTGTCGGTCGGGTGCGAAACAAAGATACGGCGACCGCGGAAGAATGGATAATCGGAAACCATGCCTATATTTCGACTATTGCCGACAAGTTCATGGTGTACGACATTTCAAACCCGGCCGCTCCGAAATTGACAGATACGATCAAGGTTGACGCGCGCATCATCAACGACATCTCCACTACGGCCGATGGAAAGATTCTGGTCATTTCACGCGAAGGCGCCTCAAACCGCAAAAACGGCATCGCCTTTTATGACACCTCTAATCCGGCGCATCCGAAACTGATTTCCGAATACACGGCTACAGTGACGGGCGGGGTCCATAGTGCGTTCGTTGATGGACATTACGTGTATCTGACCGACGATGCGACGGGTTCTATGCGTGTCATTAGTTTTGCAGACGTAAAGAACCCGAAAGAGGTAGCACGTTGGGAAGTTCCGAATCAGGTGGCAACTACGATTCGGACTCCGGAAGGCGACACGATCGGTGGCCGCTATCTACACGACCTGCAAGTGAAGGATGGACTTGCGTATTTGGCCTACTGGCGTGATGGTTTAGTGATCCTTGACGTGGGCAATGGAATAAGGGGCGGCAGTCCTGAGAAGCCGCAACTTGTTAGCCAGTTGCGGTTCAATCATCACGAGCTCTACGGCAATGGATGGTTGGCCGGTACACACTCAGTGTTTCGTTACAAGAACTACGTATTCGTGGGAGACGAAGTGTTCCCTCCGATTTTTGATATTCAGGTCAAGGAGCGGTTGCCGGTGCGCGGTATTGCTCACGTGGTTGACGTGTCCGATATCAACAATCCGCGAAAGGTTGCGGAGTACCCGGTGCCGGAATCTGGCGCGCATAACATGTGGGTGCAGGACGACATTATGTACATGGGGTACTACAACGGTGGCGGGCGCGTAGTGGATGTATCGGGTGAGCTGCGCGGCGATTTATACCGGCAAGGTCGGGAGATAGCTCGTCTTTGGGCAGGTGACCCGGACGGGTTCAAAGTTAACTTGCCTTTTACCTGGGGCGCGCAACCACACAAAGGCCTGATCTATTTCAACGACGTAAACAGTGGCATCTGGATCATGAAACTCGGCGCGCCGAATGAAAAGGGATCGACTACTCACCCCGGACAGTAATGAGCAGGAGCAGAACCTAAACGTCGAATTCGTTAATCAAGCGATGCAGGTACGATCGACTGATGCCCAGTCGGCGTGCTGCCGTCACTTTGTTTCCGCCTTCGGCGGCCAGTGCGTCTTCAATCAAACGCTTCTTAAGCGCATCAATTGCACCCTCAAAAGTGGTCTCGCTTGGGACATCGGGATTCGGTATCGCCTTCAACATTCTTACTGGCAGGAATTCCAGACCCAACGTCGCTCCACGATCTAACAACACCAAGCGTTCCATCAAGTTTTCCAATTCTCGAACATTGCCTGGCCAGTCGTACTCGTGAAGCGAATCGATTAGAGCTGGCTGTAACTGCGGCGTACTCAACCCATGTTTGTCCGCAGCTTTGGCTGCGAAGTGTGCAGCCAAACCGTCTATGTCGTCCTGCCGTTCGCGCAATGGGGGCAGTGTTAGGGGTACGACATTTAAGCGATAGAAAAGATCGCGGCGAAACTTACCTGCTTCAACCTCTGTCTCCAGGTCCCTATTGCTCGCGGCGATTAAACGAATGTCTACTGTCAGGGTTTTTGTTCCTCCTACACGCTCGAAGGAACGATCCTGCAGTACACGCAGCAGCTTCACCTGCACAGCCGGTGTCAACTCAACAATCTCGTCGAGAAATAACGTGCCGCCATCTGCCAACTCGAAACGTCCGAGTCGCGCGTTCGTTGCGTTTGTGAATGCCCCCTTCTCGTGCCCGAATAACTCCGACTCAATCAGAGACTCGGGCAGTGCCGCACAGCTCACCGCCACAAACGGCTTTTGGGAACGCTGGCTCTCTTCGTGGATCGCGCGGGCCAGCATTTCCTTACCTGTGCCGTTTTCCCCAACGAGCAGCACAGTTGCGCTTGTGTTGGCAACTGCTCGGGCTTGTCTAAGCGTCTTCTCTAAGGCTTGGCTGGATCCAATTAGCCTGCCAAATCCCAGTGAACCGACAAGTTCATCACGTAGCCTACGATTTTCAACTTCCAGCCGTCTCATGCGTGCTGCCTGGTTCACAATATGCAAAACCTCGGCACCATCGAGCGGTTTTTCAAAGAAGCCGTACGCGCCGCGCTTCACTGCCTCGCGTGCTGCATGCTTCTCATGGGTAGCAGTGATCACAACGACCTGCGCTGGAGGGTTGCCGCGGCGTGCGGCTTCGATAATCGCTAAACCCTCCGTTATATCTTCAGTGTCAGGCGGCAGGTGTAGATCGCTGATTACTACGTCGACTTTGTGGGCGTGCAAATGCTTGACGGCCTCTTCGCGCGACGCGGATTGCAGTACGCGGTAATCCGACTTAAGCGTCCAGAAAAGCGCCGTGCGCACCGAGTCATCGTCGTCGACGATAAGGACGGTTTCACGTAGTCTTTCTTTGTCGTCGCTGTGCTGGTTCATTTGAGATCAGACTGGCGTGCGCTCAGCGTGTTGCAGTGATTGGATGGATACCCGAATGACGTTATCGGATGTTTTCAAGTGGCGCCGATGGTAGCACCACGCGAAATGTTGTACCAGCACCTTGCTCGGAACTGACTTCAATATTGCCCCCATTGGCCCTAACCACTTCGCGGCAAGTGTAGAGTCCCAGCCCGACGCCCCGCTTTTTGGTGGTTGCGAAAGGATGAAACAGTCTCTCTTCGATGAAGCGTTCAGTCATGCCGTCGCCGGTGTCCGTCACTGAGAAAAAAACCTTCCTGCCGTTGCTGACGCCCGCTTCGATAGTCAGCTGGCCGCTCCTGCCGGCCATCGCCTCGAGCGCATTGATGATCAGATTTTCAACCACCTTCTGCATGCGATCTATATCGACCAATGCGAACAGCGACTCCGGAAGTCTAACTACCGTTCTGTGCGTACTCGCTTGTGCAGCAGTCATAGAAATCACACGCCGCAACATAGGGACGAGGTCGACAGCGCGAGGGCGCTTGTGTTCGCCGCTGAGTGTGGTAATGGGTTGACTCAGCCGCGTCACAATGGCACGAAGATTCTCGGTTGCGCCGCGCAACGTTTGCATAGCGTCGGCACGAAACTCAGCGTTCTCAAAGTGACGCTCCATGTTGCTAACGGTCAACGACAAAGCTTCAATGGCATTCTTTAAATCGTGAGTCAGGCTGGCTGATAGACGAATGAACGAATCAAACTGTCGTGACTCTGCTTCACGTGCAATCTGATCGCGAAGTTGATTTGTCATGTGGCTAACACTGTCGGCGAGAATTTGAATGTCCGGATCTGGGAAACCTTCCAGAGATTGGTCAGACACTTGTGGTAACCCCTTCTTACCCCTGATCTCCAGGTTCTTACGATCGAGAAATTCAAGTATCAGCAACAGGTTTACTGCGGAGCCTAAGCTGACTAGGAGCAAAGCAAATTTGGGGTTGATCTGGAAATAACTAAGAGCGCCAAAGCCAAGCGCCGGAAGACAACAACAGAGTACCCAGAGGAGCACTTTGGGCCTCGAAACCAAAGAATGTAATTTGGGCCTTTTCGTAGCCAATTGTGGCTGTGTTACCAATCTTGCGAGAGTTACTGGCTGTATCCTTTTATCCTGTCCTATTCACGCATTTACTCCATCAACGGATAGTAAACACCTGCTAATCTTTTTTATGTGACTCTTCTCTATACCAAACCGCAGAGTTTATGAGAATGATTAGTCGACGGAGTTGTCTTGGATTCCTGATCTTACTTGGACCTTGTCTAAAAAGCATTCCGGGTAGGCCAGGACTTTGAGCTAGAGCCTCAACTACTCGGCTGTAATGGCTTAATAATTCCTTTCCTCGGAGACAGGTTAGACTATCCCAAGCGTGCTCGTGGGGAATAATTGGCGGTCTGGCAAGCGGCGGTTTAGTCTGTTCGTCAGCAATCTTGAGGAACAAAAGATACCCGATCTCGCGGGCATACTCTTCGTATGTTAAGCCCTCTTTTAGTAGCACATTACAATGACTCCAGAGAGAGGTTAAGATGGACTCATCTTTTCTCGAAGTGAGGGACAATTTTTCTTCCAAATGGTTAAGCCGTTGTCACCTTATATTTCAAGTTAACTGCAGAAGTTGCCTTGACAGACTTCAGGCGTGTCAAATAATGTTACTACTAGAAACTCAAGCACGCCGAATCGTTCGTTGAATACTCGCACTTTTGGAGAATACTCGCACTCTTAAAAGTCACTCGTATTCCCACAGTTGAAGCTCGACCCTTTCCTCCCGAGGAATTGATGACCAGTATCATTGTCAGGCAGTTCTCACAACTATTATTACTCGCAAGCCCCGTCTTAACGCTCCATTGGTCGTTGCTGGACTGGCTTGGTTATGGAACAGGAACCACAGCTCCAGTAAGTATCGATCTATTTGTAATTGTGTTATCGGGCCCGAAAGAGGTAGTTGAACTAAAAATTAGAGTCTTACTGATATTGGTGGGTTGCTGTCTGGTATTACTCCTCGATGTCTTGGATCACTATCTACCAAAACGCGATTTTGATAGCTTTCGTGCTTTATATCTCGATGAATTAAAGCAGGAGTGGCGCGAGTTCTTGGGAGAAGAGATTAGAATCAACGTACTACACGCGCGTAGGCGATGGTTCTTCCCGTTAATTAGGATATTTTATTGGACTTGGAACGATGGGTTTGCTCAAACGCACTTAGATGGCAATCTGTTTCTAACCACCTGGCAAGGGGTTGCAGGGGAAACATTCAGACGGCGTAGGCCTCTGTTGGTTGATTTTCGAGAATCCAAAAACCAGATTCTAAGATTCTACGAAAGGTGGTTACCGTTCAATCAGTTTCATCTTTGGCCGCGCCAGATAAGCAAAACTAAAGAACTATGTTGCATTTTGAGCATCCCAATGTTCATTTCATCGCAGAAGTTGAGTCCAAAATGGAGACCGGTAGGTGTGATTAATCTGGACACTCTTTCGGACGCTGGCGCGGACTTCTTGGTGAGTAATCAAGAGGAACTAAGCAAGTACTTTATGGATTATGGAAAGATAATAGCTTATTTAGGTTAGGGACCGACCAAAGCAAACTCTTCTTCTGGCTCGGATGAAACCTGCTCTTGAGGGGTGAGGTGGTTAGTGCGTTCATTTCGAGTAGGGGAAGAGGGTTGAGTAGGGGGACAGGCCAAAACTTCGGCAACAGTTCGTGCTAACACCTCCTCAGAAATATCAACTTCCTGAACTTCTACACGCGTCGGCCGGAAAAACTCACTTATCACAGAGGAAAGTCGTTGCACCATGGCGGTGTGCTCTGGAAGTGGCACTTGAGGGGTTCTTAAACTTTGCTTACTATCTCTTTTCACCGTTCTACTACCACCTCTTGGGAAAAAACCCAAGCCGTTTTCAAGGGGCTTAGGTCTCGCCGATTTTCTTTTCAACTTTAATGCCATGCCTAAACTCGCAAAAATAGCCCATTTAGTAATCTCTTGGTGCTTGCGAGTGCCCATTTGTAGACACTTACTGTGAACAATAGTAGACATATTTTAGTTCTAGTTGATCGAAGCTTGACAGGTTTCAACCGACTGTCGCAGAGCGGTAACAGATTGTGGAGGTCTTTATTGTAGGATTATCGCTTGCTCTCAAGTGGCGCTGATGGTAGCACCACGCGAAATGTTGTACCAGCACCTTGCTCGGAACTGACTTCAATATTGCCCCCATTGGCCCTAACGACTTCGCGGCAAGTGTAGAGCCCCAGCCCGACGCCCCGCTTTTTCGTGGTTGCGAATGGATGAAACAGTCTCTCTTCGATGAAGCGTTCAGTCATGCCGTCGCCGGTGTCAGTCACTGAGAAAAAAACCTTCCTGCCGTTGCTGACGCCCGCTTCGATAGTCAGCTGGCCACTCCTGCCGGCCATCGCCTCGAGTGCATTGATGATCAGATTTTCAACCACCTTCTGCATGCGATCGATATCGACCAGTGCGAAGAGCGACTCCGGAAGTTTAACTACCGTTCTGTGCGTACTCGCTTGTGCGGCAGTCATAGAAATCACCCGCCGCAACATGGGGACGAGGTCGACAGCGCGAGGGCGTTTGTGTTCGCCGCTGAGTGTGGTAATGGGTTGACTTAGTCGCGTCACAATCGCACGAAGATTCTCGGTTGCGCCGCGCAACGTTTGCATAGCGTCGGCACGAAACTCAGCGTTTTCAAAGTGACGCTCCATGTTGCTAACGGTCAGCGACAAAGCTTCAATGGCATTCTTTAAATCGTGAGTAAGACTGGCGGAAAGACGAACGAACGAATCAAACTGTCGTGACTCTGCTTCACGTGCAATCTGTTCCCGCAGTTTTTCAGTAACCAGGCCCACATTCGCCGCCAATGGTCTTAAGTCGTCACTCGAGAGTTCAAAGCTGTGATCGAGTTGTCCCTTGGCTATCGCTCCCACGCCTTCGGTAACGCGTTCTATTCCGCGAACCCGTCGTTGCCAGTAACGAGTTAACAGAGAAGCGCCGATGATGGCGAGCACGAGCGCGGCGATAAGGTTGATTATTCCTGTCCGCCGGGCATCGGCAATCATCAGATCGCGGTTTGACGCGACAGCGACCGCAAGATCAAGGTCGGGGATTCTGGCAAACGTCGTCTCGTATTCAGCGCCGTCGCTAGACGTGAATCTTCCGTTGCCGCTCTCCGCTGAAAACATCTGCCCTGCGACTGATTGGAAATACGGCATGGACGCATTGACGGGCTGATGATTGAGTGCTGCGTTCGTGTGGTAAAGAATCTCACCACCGCGGTCAAGTACCACTATTATTGCCGGCGGCGCCGACGGCGGGTGGGATTCCGTTGAAGCAATCCGTAAGAAAATCAGATCGAGGTTGAGCTCTCCTACAACTGCGCCGATCACTGCGCCTTCAGAGATAACTGGAGCCGAAAGGTATACGTGAGTTCCCGAAGTTGTGTGCGAAGCCGGGGACATCAACAACCGCGGCGTTTCCATTTCCCACAAGTTATGATCAGGTTGTGCTAGTCCCGACGGAAAGTCTTTGGTTTGAACCACGACCGGGGCTTCGCGGTCCTCAGCACGTAACGATGCGACAAAGATCGCTTTGCGTTCCATGCCAAAGAGCGAAACAGCCGCAAAGTTGTTGTCGCTGTTAACAACGTCAACCACTCGCATCCCCAGTTCCCTGGGAATCTCAAACGAACCTGGAGTAGTTGCCCCGGCATCCGACGCAACTTTTGCCTGGGTAGCGAAGCTGGAGACCAAGCTACAACTGCTGAGTCGCTTAAGAGCCTCCTGATCTTCGCTCAAGTTCCGCGCGAAGCTTTTCTTGAAATCGGCCAGCGCAGCCGCTTGTGCTCGGTTCAGCAAACCGTCGACCACGCGCACGTCGTCCCAGTAATTAAAAGCAGCCAGCAGGAGAAGTGGAACAATACAGACTGCGAGGAACTTGAAGAACACTTTTGGGCGAAAGAGCAAGGCAATCTCCCATTAACGAATTAAGCGTCGAGATATTACCGCATTCGCCGTCGTTAAGGTGGGGAAAACATGGGCTGACCCTAAACCCGTGCGCGTCCAAACTCAATCAGAAGTGGTTGCAGCGACTGGATAATATGTTCGTGGGCAACTCCATTACTGGCGACTACGCCGTTCCGGTTTTGCAGATCAAGGTTGTTATAGGTGAGCGGCTGTCCAAAGAGATCGGTAAGCTCGCCACCCGCTTCGTGCAAAATAATTTCGGGAGCGCACGTGTCCCACTGTTTGGTGCGAGGTGACAAGTGGATGTAAAGATCGCATTGCCGTTCGACGATCAATCCAACCTTGATCCCGACCGATCCGCGCCGCACTTCTTCTTTGAATCCAAACGCCTGGAACACCTGGTCCATTCGAGGACTGCGATGAGACCGGCTGGCCGCAAGCCGCATCGTGGACACGTCTGTGTGTTCCGAAACCTGCCCGGGTTCAACTTCAAACTCAGGACGCTCAATCCATGCCCCGCCGCCGCGAACAGCCCGATAAAGAACGCCAGTCAAAGGTTGATAAACAACTCCCATAACCGGCTTGCCGTTTTCCGCCAGTCCGATTTGCACAGCGAAATCGCCGTTGCCGTCGATAAAACCGGTGGTGCCGTCCAGAGGATCAATCATCCAAACGCGTTCTTTGCTGAGCCGGCGGCTGGTGTCAATCGACTCTTCAGCGAGAATTCCATCCTCAGAAAACTCTCGCTGTAATCGCTGCACGATAATTTCATTCGCGGCTTTGTCTGCCTGCGTCACCGGCTCTGAATCGCCCGCGTCAGACTTCTGCTCGATCTTCAGAGGGCCGTCGTAATAGTCGAGTATGGCCGCGCCGGCTTCACGTGCCAGCTCAATCGCAACGCGCAATTCGCGCTCTAGTGACATTAGAATTCCAATTCCTTTTTGATCTGCTCACCCGCTTCACGAATGATTTCCAGAGTTGCCTCAATGTCCGCGCGCGTCGTGCGGAAGTTGGTGATGCAGGCGCGCAAAGCAAACTTCCCATTGAGTGTCGCGTTCGACACGTAAGCGCGGCCGGCACGTTGAATTAAATTCATAATTCGTGAATTCAGTTCGTCGAGTTCGGAGTCTGCTCGCGACCGTGACGAAGGTGGAACATAACGAAAACAACAGATGCTCAATTCGACTGGCGCAAGCAGTTCGAAGTCTTCAGCGTGCCCGACACACCCGGCCATGTAGGCGGCTAACGCCATGTCTTCGCTAATCGCGGCCGCAATGCGACGCGAACCGTAATAACGCAGTGTCACCCAAATCTTCAGCGCTCGAAACCGTCGCGATAATTCCGGACCGTAATTCCAAAACGCGAACGACTCCTGTTCGTCCTGTTCGTGCACCTTAATGTAATCGGCTTCATCGAAAGAGAAGGCCGCACGCGCGGTGGCTTCATCGCGAAAAAGCAAACAGCCGGAATCGAGGGGAACGTAGAGCCATTTGTGCGGATCGAGCGAAACTGAATCAGCCCAGGCTAACCCTTCAAACAGCGAGCGCTTCGTTTGGTCTAACGCACCCAAGGCCCCGTAAGCACCATCTACGTGAAACCAAAGATCAAATTCTTTCGCGATGTCAGCAACGTCCTTCAGTGGATCCACCGCACCTGTATTGACTGTGCCGGAACTGGCGACTACACAAAATGGCTTAAAGCCGTGCTGCTGATCGGCGACGATGCGCTCACGCAACATTCTCGGATCTAAACGAAAGTTGTTGTCGGACGGCACGATGCGAACGTGGTCGCGTCCCAGACCGAGAATGTCTGCAGCCTTGGGAATCGACATGTGAATCTGGTCCGACGCGTAGATCGTCATGGGCGAACTGGTGTTTGCTACGCCCTTTCCTGCGACATCGGTTTGGCATTTTGTTCTGTGAGCTATGAGCAGGGCCGTCAGGTTAGCCATCGAACCGCCGCTGGTTAACAATCCGTGCGAGTTGTCTGAGTAACCAATCAGAGATCCCAGCCAACGGATGACGGTGCGCTCCACTTCAGTCGCCGCAGGACCCGAACGCCATGAAGTGACATTGACGTTTACCGCTGAGGCAATTAGATCCGCGAACGCTCCCGGCGCAGTAGCAGGCGACGCGACATAACCAAAGAATCGTGGGTGACCGTTATGGCGGCTATGATCGAGAATAGTGCGACAGTCTTGCAGCAACTTATCAATCGACTGCGGCTCGATAGGAAGCTCGGTACCCAACTCCCGGCTGGCTGCACCTCCTGACGTTTCGGGAAACACCGGCAAGCTTGGTACGCGCGAGAAGTATTCGTTAACCAGCTGGCTGACGCTCGTTGCCAGTTGACGCATCTCGGCATCCGAGATGTCGAGGGTCGAGCTTCTAATTTCGTCAGGGGATTTCATTTGATAGGCGGCGAGATGGTTACCAGGAGTGAGAGGCGCGCCTGTCCGTTGTTGCTTACACCGTGTGGAATGCCTGCCGGCGCGACGATTACCATCCCCTCGTTTGCAGCTCGTTGTTCGTCGCCGATGATGAAGTCACCTTCTCCTTCAAGCACGTAATAGATCTTGTCGGCGCCGTCATGCGCGTGCACCTTCTGGATTTGTCCGGGCTCGAGGCAATTGAGGCCCAGTGTAAAATGAGCGCCCTGCCACAAAGTGGTTTTAAAGAATTTTTCGGGCTGAGAGCCGACGTGCTCTCGCCAGTTCAAGAAATCGGTCATCAAGTTATCCTGTTGTTGATTAGTCCAAAACTAACACAGGCGTTCGCGAACGTTGAAGTGCTTGCTGACCACGTGAGCGCGCGTATATGCTTGCCGCATCAACTTTGTTCGTTTCATACCTAACCTATGACACTAACCGGTTCAGCCACAGCAGAAGGCACCGCGCGTTATCGCGACCGCTTCAAAGACAAAGCCGCCCCTAACCATTTCCGAAGCGCACAGGAACTTTTGTTCTCGTCTGTCGGCATAGGTACTTATCTGGGGAATGCTGACGATCTCACTGACGATCGCTATGTCGAATCAATAGTCAGCGCCGTGCAGCACGGCGTCAACGTGATCGACACTGCCTCGAACTACCGTTTTCAAAGAAGTGAACGGGCCATTGGCAGAGCGTTGGCGGAGCTAACCACGAAAGGATTTAAACGGGACGAGATCCTTATCTGCACTAAAGGTGGTTACTTGCCGTTTGACGGCGAGCCACCGCGCGACGTGCGAAGTTATGTTCAGGAAACGTTTGTCACGCCGGGCATCGCGGGGTTCGAAGAAATCGTGGGCGGCAGTCACTGCATGACGCCGTCTTATCTTCAGAACCAACTGGACCAGTCGCTGCGCAATATGGATCTCGAATGTGTGGACGTCTATTACATTCACAACCCGGAGTCGCAGCTGGGATCCGTTTCGCGCAATGAATTTGAAACCCGTTTGAAAAAGGCGTTCAAGCTGCTCGAGGAGAACCGCAGCGCCGGCAAGATACAGTATTACGGCGTCGCGACCTGGAACGGGTTTCGAGTGCCGGCGCATCAACAGGAGTCTCATCCGCTGTCAGACATAGTCGAAGCGGCGCGGGAAGTTGGCGGGGAAGAGCATGGCTTCCGCTTTGTTCAGTTGCCATTCAATCTCGCGATGCCCGAAGCGTTGACGTTTGACAACCAGGAACTTGGCGGCGAACGCGTTTCGCTTCTTGAAGCTGCTGAACGTTTGGGAATAACAGTCGTGTCCAGCGCGTCGATCTTTCAAGGACGGGTCGCACACGGCTTACCGGAAACGGTTCGCGAGCCGATGGGGCGATTGGCGACAGACGCGCAAACTGCGATTCAATTTGTGCGTTCGGCTCCGGGGATAACCACGGCACTGGTTGGCATGAGCCGAACGGCGCACGTCGAAGAAAACCTCGCCTTGACTGAGATCGAACCAGCTGGCATGGATCAGTTCATGAAGTTGTTTTCGGAGTAAGACAGACGTTCCTGTCTGTCGACGGCTGGAAGGAAATGTCACAACAGGATTACAACTCGTTCGAGGAGTTTTGGCCTCACTATGTTTCCGAGCATAGCCGGCCGGGCACACGCCTGCTGCACTTGATTGGCACCACCATCGCCCTCGCGACGGTTGTGTACTTCATTGCTATAGGAAAGTGGTGGCTGTTTCCTTTGGCGTTGATTCCTGGTTATGGCGCGGCGTGGATCGGCCACTTCTTCGTGGAGAACAACAAACCCGCCACGTTTCAACATCCACTATGGTCGTTCATGGGAGACTATAAAATGATTTGGATGATGTTGACCGGCAGGATTGGCGCCGAGGTGCAACGCGCAAAGGCGAATAACGCTGAAAGCGTTCGCTAATTTCAGCCCAGGGTTGCGCTTTGGCAACCCTGGGTAGATGCATGCCCAATGTGTCGAAGACGCAACTCTGAAGGAGTTGCGTCGGTGCGCCTCCGAAAGCGTTCGCAACTCCGTCAGAGTTGCGAAGAATATATCTTGATAACTCGTAACCCAGGGTTTCAAAGCAAACCCTGGGCTGAAATTAGCGAACGCTTTCAGCGTTATTCATTATTCGTGTCCTTTAATTCGTGGACACTTCTTGATCCGGTTGTTCCTCTACAACTAAAAACATTTCAAGACGTTCATTTGTAGCTCGCGCAGTATAGAATACTCCTTCACTCGTAGTTGGTTCGATTAACTCCTGTAAATGCGCGGCAACATTCCGATCCCAGAACTCCCTCACGCCGAAGAAGTTTGGCTGATGGTGGCAGTAACCTCAGTGCGCGAGCGTCGCACTCAACAGGGCCGCCGTTACGTCGATGCCAACGCCCGCAATGCCACCGGCTCGCTTCCCTTAAAAATCTGGGGTGAAACAATCGAACAGTGGAAAGAACTGACCGCAGGATTGTGGGGCATCACCGGCAAACTCGAAACCTTCCAGGATCGCTCGCAGTTTGTGGTGGCTGAGTATCGAAGGGTTACGCTCGAACAATACCGCGAGCACCAGAACGCTGATCCGGTTTTTCCGCGCGCCTACACCATGGACATCGAAACTCTTTCGCTGCCCGACTTTCGTGAGCGCGTCGGACCTCAGCTCGAACGGTTATTGAAACTCGGAAACATGCGCTTCGAACAACAACAGCGCTACCTGGAAGACATCGCCGCCGAAGAAGAACGTTGTTATCAACTCGGTTCACTCAGCGCCGCTTCCGGACGGATTCTGTCAATCGCCGTGCACGAAGGACCGCTGCCCGGTTTTGATCTCGATGGCGTTGAGCAACCCGAAAGCGAACACGTGTTTGGCATAGATGAAGACGGCAACGAAGAAGAAGAAAACAAAGCGCTGCTGCGATTCATTCAGTACATGAAGGGTTTTGATATCGAAACAGACGAACTGGTCGGGCACAACATCATAGGGTTTGATTTGCCTTTTATCTTCCAACGCTGTTTGGTGAACGGCATTTCGGCGAAACCATTGGTTGACTTGCGCGAGTTTAATGTGCGCGGCGTCTTCGACACGATGCACCACTGGTGGCTGGGCGCTAAACGTTTCGTCAGTCTCGACGACATTGCCTGGGCCCTGGGAATTGAATCGAGCAAAACGGAAGCGGTCGAGGGCAGCAAGGTTTTTGAGCTTTACCAGGCAGGGCGTTTAGCCGAGATTCGCGAATACAACCTCAACGACGTGCGCGTGACACGGAAGGTTTACGAACGCATGGTTGGCTGCTTTGGCAGATGAGCGACAGATGTCAGATATCAGATGTCAGATGTCAGATGCCGACTCTGACATCTGACCTCTAAAATCTGACATCTCGTTAGCGGGCCGTTGTTTCATTTTCGAAACAAGCTCTGATAAACTACAATTCATGGACAGTCCTATATTCATACTCGTAGCGCTGGTGTTGGGTGCAATCGCGGGTGCAGTGTTCAGTTGGCTTTGGCTTCGAACACGACTGACGACTGACGGTGCGGCGAAGCTTGCTACTTTGCACGAGCGCCTGGCGGGCAGAGAACAGGAAGTTCACAAGCTCGAAGCCACCCTCGCTAAAGATAAATCGGAACTGGAGCGGATGCGTGGTGAGAACACGCAACTCCAGGCCGAGCTACAGGGCGAGCGTCGCGCTGCACAGGAACGCCTTGCTTCGTTCAACAAAGCGAGCGACGACCTGACCGAGAAGTTCAAAGCACTCTCCCGCGACGCGCTAAAAGACAACAACCGATCATTTCTCGATTTGGCGCAGACAGCCCTTGCACGTTTCCAGGAAACGGCCAAAGGCGACCTGGAATCGCGTCAGAAGGCCATCGATCAACTGGTGCAGCCGCTGAAAGCAGCGCTGGAAACCGTAGACGGCAAGATCGGTTTGTTGGAAAAGGAGCGTGCCGGTGCTTATTCGGAGCTGCGCGAACAGATCAGAGGGCTCGCCACTTCTCAACTGCAACTGCAGGCGGAAACCGGAAATCTCGTCAAGGCCCTCCGGACGCCACACGTTCGTGGACGTTGGGGAGAGATCCAGTTGCGGCGCGTGGTGGAGCTCGCCGGCATGCTGCAGTACTGCGACTTCTGTGAACAGGAAACGGTAACTACCGACGATGGGCGGATACGTCCTGACTTGATTGTGCGCCTCCCGGGTAATCGCACAATCGTGGTCGACGCCAAAGTTCCCTTCGACGCGTTCTATGAATCAATCTCGACGACTGACGAAGAAGTGCGCATCGCCCGGTTGAAAGACCATGCGAAGATCGTTCGGACACACATCGGGGCCCTCAGCAGAAAATCTTACTGGGAAAGTGTGCAACCTACTCCCGAGTTTGTGTTGCTATTTCTGCCCGGCGAAACCTTCTACAGCGCGGCCCTGGAAAACGATCCCAAGCTGATCGAAGACGGAGTCGGTCAGGGCGTAATTATCGCCACCCCAACCACGCTGATCGCTTTGTTGAAAGCAGTTTCGTATGGTTGGCGACAGGAGCAGATGGCCACCAACGCGCAGGAAGTCAGCAAGCTCGGTAAAGACCTTTATGACCGCTTGCGGACGTTTACGAGCTACTTCGCGGACATCGGACGCGGTCTCGATCGCGCGCTGGACTCGTACAACCGCGGCGTCGGATCACTTGAAGCGCGCGTTCTGGTGACCGCACGCAAGTTTAAGGAACGCGGCGCGATTGCCGGCGAAGAGATCGAGATACAGGAACCGATCGACAAGTCAGCCCGTTCGCTCAGCCTGGACGAAGGTGGACTCTTTCCAGATTTGGTTGCCGGAGAAAATGGTGCTGGTGTGAGCGAGACTCTGGCAGACGACGACAACTCGCTGCCCCTTCTGAATGCCAGGAGCGCGTCGGTCGGGGAAACTTAGTCCGCGGATTTCACAGATTACGCAGATTAATAAAAAGAGACAGAAAAAAGTTTAGCGTCAGATAGCAAACACAACTGTCTCTCTGTTGTTCTGAATCTGTGTAATCTGCGCAATCTGTGGAGAAAAGTTTTGGCGAAGGAAATTCTTTTAGGTCCGCTGCTTGGCAACAACCGCTTAGCTCTGATTAAGCGTTGCAGTGAGCTGGTCTCCGAAGGTAAGTCGGAAACGTTTCTTTACATCGCCGCCTCCCATCCGCTCCTCGAACTTGTTACCGACCAAATCCTGGCGCAAGCGAAGACGCCCGGTCTCTGGGGCGATCTACCGGTCTATCTCTTTCGCGGGCTCGTGAGAAAGATTCTATCGTCTGCGGTTGAGGAAGAATCCGGTGCTCTGATTACGCCGCGTGTTCCGATCGACCGCGAAGAGCTTCCGCTCAAGCGTGGTTTGATTTCTCAAATACTCCGACAGCTCGCCTCAACCGGACAACTCACTGCCATCAAGCCTCTCGCGAATCGTGAAGGCTGCGTCAATACCGTGGCCACACTGATCGGCGAAATACAAAGAGCTGCGAAGTCGCCGCAGGAATTTTCCGAGATCGTGGCCCGACGTGTGGATGAGCTCGGTGATGCGGCTCCGAACGACCGAATGGCACCGCATCCGCAGATTAGTTTTGATAAAGATGTTTCACTGATCTATTCGACTTACGCATCCATCCTCGCGCAAAACAATTTCACCGAGGCTGATGCGGATCAACTGCGAGCGCTCGCAGTTTTGCAGGGACAACTGGATGACCGTCCCGTGAGTTTGCTGTGGCTGGAAAAGGTCGATTTATTAGTGCTCGACGGGTTTTTTGACTTCACGCCGGTACAGGGCGAGATGTTGCGCCAACTGATCCGGCGTGTTCCGGATGTCCTGGTTAATCTTAACTACGACGGCAAGAACCCAACCATCTTCGAGCCGTTCGCTACTACCATCGAACAACTAAAAGGGATTGCCGAATTTAACGAGAGACCAAGCATAGATGGAGCCCCGGTAGATGGCGCGTTAAATGGTCTTCGGGAAAATCTCTTCAAAGCGTCTGAATCAGCAGCAGAGTCCGAAGGCGCAGAACCTCAGAACAACATCCGATTGTTTACCTGCGCTGACCGCGAGACAGAAATTCGCAAAGTTGCCAAAGAGATCAAGCGCCTCGTCATCAATGAAGATTACCGGTTGGCTGATATCGCGCTGATCGTACGTGAGCGCGCGTCCTATGCCGACACGATTGCCCGTGTGATGCGCGACGAAGCCATTCCTTGCGATCTCGAGCGACGCATTAATGTCAGCGACATTCCGTCAGTGCGGGCCGCGCGGAAGTTGTTTGAAATGCTCGAAACGATCTCGCAAGCGGAGAAGCCGGACGTTCGCGTTTGCGATCTCGCCGACCTGATCAAGTCCGAATATTTCCGGATTGACGATGAGGAACTGCAACAACTGGACGAAGCGTTTGAGCAAACCTTCGGGTCACTTCTAACGGCCGACGAAAACACAAACGGCGATACCAATCTCGAAGTGCGACGCGCCAACCTGAAACGCGGCCTGGGAATAGGGCATTGGAATCCTGACAGTCTGGAAAACACGATCGCCTTTGTCGGCAGCACGCTAGGCATGACCGGCTGGTTGGAACGTGCGCGAAAATTACTCGGCAACTGGTCGCAGGTCACTGCCACCACGGATTTGGTTGCTGCCGAACCGGCCGAAGGCGCAGCGGATGAAGAAACCGATCAGATTGAAGATGCCGACAAAGTTGCCACTGACGATCGTGGGGTCGAGAAAAAGCGCCGGCCGTCGCGTGATGTGCATCCTGCGACGCTTGCCTGGACTTCCATGGTGCTGGACCACCTCAGCAATATCGTGAAAGCTGCGCCGCGGGAAGGCACACCCGCACAGTTGCGTCTGAGTTTGATGGGGTTGCTTGAACGGCTGCAGCTGTCTACACAGATTCGCAAGCCGTTAACGTCGCGACGTGGCGAAGGTTTGGAGGACCGCGAGCTGCCTTTCGTGATGCTTGACCTGCGTGGGCTTGAAGCATTACGACGCGCGCTCGTTACCGCAGTGAAGGGCGTTGAGGCCGCGGCGCACCTTTACACCACAACTCGCGAGACCCGGCTCACGACTTTACTGAATGAAGTTCAGCGCGCCCTTGATGTCGAAGTCTCACTTGGGCGCACCGCCGAGCGCGGAGGCTTGCGGGTACTCGAGGCGACTGACGTTCGCGGTCTGCATTTTCGCGCCATCTTCATCGCCGGCCTCGTCGAAGGAGGCTTTCCTTTGCGGGCCTCGCGAGACTGGATCTACCCACACGAAGAGCGTGAGCGTCTGAAGCGCGATTACGACCTCACACTCGAAGACATTTCACCGGCAACGTTGTTAAAGGAAGAGCACTACTTTTATCAAGCCGCCTGCCGTGCAACTGAACGACTTTATCTATCGCGTCCGTTGCTGCTCGACGATGGGACGGAAACCGTTGCGTCTTACTACATCAACGAACTGGCTCGCGCTATCCAGCCATTCGCGCTGGAGAACGTGTCCGTGCGGCGTGACTTCGATGGCGCGGAAATGTTCAATGCATCTACCGAAAGCGAGTTGGCTGTTTCTCTGATTCGCCAGGATGAGCTCCAGCGTCACCGCGCCGGACGTGCCGGATTGTTCGCAGCTCCCTTAGTGAAGCAATTGCATTTACGTGCTTCTGAAGCGGGTTATCTCTCAGCCGACACCCTGCGTCGCGTTGATATTGAACGCGAGAGAGCGAGCGACCGGTATACGGCTTACGATGGACAGATAACTAACCCGCAGATGTTGTCGATGTTGCAGCAGCGTTTTGGTGCGGACCACGTTCACAGCGCCAGTGGACTCAGCACCTACGGCAATTGCTCATACCGGTTCTTCGCCAATCGAGTGCTGCGGTTGGAGCCCCGCGGTGAGGCAGCGCTGGATCTTCAGGCAATCGATGCAGGCAAATTGCTCCACGACGTCCTGCGACGGTTCTTCGAAAGACATCGTGGTGAACGATTAACCGATCACAGTCGTGATTCGCTGCGGGCTGAATTGCGCGCCGTTGCCGAACAGGTTTTCAAGGAGCATGAACAAGCGGTTCCACCGCTGAATCCTGACATCTGGAAAATCGATTGTGAGATTCGCAAGATTATTCTCGATCAAGTGTTGCTCTATGAGTTGGGTGTACAAAGGCAAACGAAGGCTGACGTTCGATCGACTTACTTTGAGGTCGCCTTCGGAATGACGCCGCGGCAGGCAGCCGATCCGCAGTCAACGATTCAGCAACTGGAGCTAACACGCTCGACTAACGCCGGAGAAGACACGATCAGGATCCAGGGGCAAATTGATCGAGTGGACCAGGCCGCCGACGGAACTCTCATCGCTTACGACTACAAACTTTCTACCGGCGCCAATGCGGAGGACATGAAGGCCGGACGCAGTTTGCAGTTGCCGATTTATCTCGAGGCGCTTGAACGCTTGTTGCTGCCCGGACAGGCCCTGGCGGGTGGAGGTTATTACATTCTCAAAGCGAAACCGGGTCGACGAAACAGCGGCATGTATCGCAAAGACTTCGGTGAATATCTCGGCCTGCAGGCGAAGAATTCGATTTTGACGGATTACGACTGGACGCAGCTGCGCCGCCAGGTGGTCCAGAAGATCTGGCAATTCTTTGATGGTATGCGGTCAGGTGATTTTCGTGTGCGGCCTTCACTTAGTTACGAGACGTGCAGGTTTTGTGATTACAAGGCTGTGTGCCGGTACGAGAAATATCGCATCCGTTGGAAAGAACGAGTGAAACGTGAAGAGTGAAAAGCAAATCTTATTTCGTGTTATTTCGTGTATTTCGTGCAGTTCGTAAATCGTTCTTATGCTGCCTAAAAAACCATCCACGAATTGCACGAAACACACGAAATAACACGAAACGTGTTGAAGTATGGCCGAACGCACCTTAGAACCAGCGCAAGCAAAAGCGGCGTACACGTTAGACCGGCACATCTCTGTGACCGCAGGGCCGGGCGCCGGCAAGACCACGGTCTTGGTTGAGCGCTACCTCCACATCCTCCGCGAGAAGAAACCATCCTCCATCGATCAAATCGTCGCCATCACTTTTACCAATCGCGCTGCCAACGAAATGCGCGAGCGGTTGCGCAAAGCATTGGACACTTTGCTTGCGACCGCAACAGGACCCGAACGCGCGCGTTGGATGCGTTACAAGCGCACCCTTGATGGCGCCGTCATCACAACCATCCATGGGCTATGCATGCGACTGTTGCGAGAGTTTCCGGTTGAGGCAGGACTGGATCCGCAGTTCATGTTGCTCGATGAACATCGCGCATCGACACTGTTGGCGTCATCGGTCGAGGAGTCGTTATCGGAGTTTATCGGCAAGCGCGACGAAGCCGTATCACGGTTAACGGCAGGCATCGGCCGTCCTCTGTTGGCCACGGCTCTCTGGGAAATGTATTTGAAAGTGCGAGGACAGGGCCTCTCCTTCGATCGGATCCTCGAACAAACGGCGACGAGCCACGCAGCAACTGAGGATTACGACGCACTGTGTAATGAACTGGACTCCTTGATGAACGATCTGATTTTTGCGCCCGGACTCACCCCCGCTGCCAATGAGAAGCGCGGCGAGGCGCAACGCGCGTGGCCGAAGATCAGTGAGATGTTGCGGACAGACGATATCCCGCTGGCTGACTACTGCGGGACCATTGTTGAGTTTCGAGAGGCCGCACGACCCACCGCCAGCGGCCGGATTGGCCCAACGATCAAACGCATCGACGAGCTCTTCTGGGGAGAAAGCAAGGAAAAGTCTTTCGGCCGGTTGCCGCAAATGAAATTCGACCTGCTGGCGCGTGACTACGCAATCGCATTGGTTCGTCTGCTGCAGAGTATTGACCGCCGCTTCAATGAAAAGAAACAGGAATTGTCCGCGCTCGATTTCGACGATCTGCAGTTACGCACTATCGAATTGCTGCGACGGCCGGAAGTCTTGCAACGCGCCTATCAACGTTACAAGTATTTTCTGGTTGATGAGTTTCAGGACACGAATGGTTTACAGCGCGATCTGCTTAAGGCGCTTGCCTTGCATACAGGCGCCCGGGCAAATCTTTTCATCGTCGGCGATCGGAAACAGTCCGTTTACGGCTTTCGTGGTGCGGACGTCGATGTGTTTGCCAGAACGACCGAAGAGATGTTGGGCGCTGGCGGTGAGTCGGTGCCGCTGCCGCTCAACTTTCGCAGTCAGCCGCAACTAATCAATTTCTTCAATTACCTCTTCGCAAAGTTTTTCCAATCGGGAGAGATCGTCGATAAGGCGGAGCTGAGCGAGTTAGGTTTTGTTGAGCATGAACCCAGTGAGGCGCGCAGAGAAGCCCGCGATCAACCGCCGCTGGTCGAGTTGATGGTCGATACTTTGTCAGCTGAAGACGATCCCAAGGCGAAACAGGATCCACGCGAACGTGACGCCAGGCAGATAGTCAAAAGAATTATTGAGTTAACCAGCCAGGCCTCTGGGGAGCAAATTCGGAGGTCGGGAAGGGGGCCTGCCGGCTCCGCTGCTTTTGAATATCGCGACATCGCTTTGTTGTTTCGCGCGATGACGAATGTTCCGGTTTATGAAGCAGAGTTTCGTCGGGCGGGCATTCCGTTTCAAACGGTGCTTGGCAAAGGATTTTATGAGCGCGAAGAGATCACTGACCTGATCCAGTTGTGCCGTTTCCTTGATAACCGTACCGATGAACTTGCGCTGGCGGCGGTGCTGCGTTCTCCGCTCTGCGGTATTTCGGACAACACTTTACTGGCGTTGCGACTTGGCCCACGCGTCGGAGAAACGCTACCTGACAGCGCGCCGCAACCGCGCAGGCATGCGCGTCCCCTGTTTCGTGCTTTGCGCACACAGGACGAAATCGACTTCATCGACGATGACGAACGCAACGCGTTGAAGAAGGCTTACGAACTACTATCGGCCCTCTTTGAACGTCGAAATCGTTATCCGATCGGCGATCTATTGCGATACGCGGTAGATGCTTCTTCGTTCACCACCGTGATTGCAGCGACCTACGATGGCGCTCAGCGGCTCGCTAACATCGAAAAACTCTTTGGCCTGGCGGAGCGTTTCGAACGCTCCGGTGCTCATTTGATTCGCGACTTCGTCAAATACGTTCACGACTTCGAAGCGATTGGCAGTCGTGAAAGTGAAGGACAACTCGACGACTCCGCCAACGCCGTGAAGTTGATGACGATTCATCAGGCCAAGGGACTTGAGTTTCCCGTAGTGATAATTCCCGATCTGCACCGCTCCAAGCCCACGTGGGAAGGTTATTTCCTGCTCGACCGTCATCGTGGTCTAACGCTGAAAGTGCCGAATGGTCGCGGTCAGATGGTTTCAGGCCGCACGTTCACGGTTTTTAGTGAACGTTCACAGTGGCGTGAGAATTTTGAAAGCATGCGTTTGCTTTACGTCGCGGCAACGCGCGCACAGGACCGTCTGATTCTCTCAGGAGCCACTAAGGACGTAAGCAAACTGGCTAATGGAAGTGACACTTGGCTGCAGTTGATTTGGCAGGCGCTGGATCTTGGTCTTCGTTCTCAAACAGGAGTGATCGACCTTGCCGAAGATACTCAACTACGGACTACCTTCAATATCACAGAAGAAACTGAACCCACTCTCGATGCAGATCGCGACACGGACAGCGCCACCATCAATTTGGCCGCAGATTTCTCCGAAGTGTTTCCACTTCTTCGGCCCCTCGAAGCTGAACGTAACTCAGCGGTCCACCGATTCAGTGTTACCCAACTGATTAATTATCGTCGCTGTCCGCGCCAGTATTACTTCGACCGTGTGCTGCATGTGCCGACTGCGGACCAGCTGGCAGTGTGGAATGACGCGGAAGCCCCGGAACCACCTGCTAATTTGACGGCCACATTGAAAGGCGCGGTCATTCATAGATTTTGCGAGACTTACGCGAAGACTGAGGACGCAGAAAAAGTATTGCGACGAAGCTTTGCTGAGGTGGTACGTAAACGAAAGGCCGACCTCGCGGATCGTTTGGTCGAGATCAATGAAGAGGCTGCCATCGACGAACTATTGCCGCTGGCGCAAAACTACTTGTCCAGTGAATTGTTTGAACGAATCGAACTGGCGCGGACCCTGTCAGTAAACCAGAATGGTAAAAAACCTGACGGCGGTGTTGGCTTATGGAGCGAGTTGAGCTTTCGCCTGCGGCGGCCCTTGGGAATTCTGACAGGCGCGATCGACAAGTTGTTGATTACACCCGCCGGTAATGGTGATGGACTAAACGTTGAGATCATTGACTTCAAAACAAACCGCTTTCGCGAGCCGAGGAAAGAAGCGCCGCCCCCCACGCCGGCAATAACCGGAATCAGAGGCAAGGCGAACCAAATAGCTTTCGATTTTGAATCGGCGTCGCTGGCCGAGAGTGCGACTTCTCCACGAGCAATTGAGCGACAAATGTCGATCGCGCAACAGGTGCAGGTGGTGGCCTCGGATTATCAACTGCAGATGCAGGCCTATGCTCTGGCAGTGACTGAGCTGATGCCGTCGTCAGGCGAGAGCGCCAACCGCGTTAGAGTGATCCTGCATTTCCTGGAGCCTGACATTGAGTTTCGATTACCGGGTACACTGCTTTCATCCGCCGTGTGCGCCGAGGCAATTGACAACGCGATGACCGAAATCGTGACTTCGCTTGAGCCGCATGAGTTTCCGGTGCGTCCCGCGATGCATTGTCGTATGTGTAACTTCCTGCGGATTTGTCCGGCCGGCCGCGAGTGGGTTCGTTCATCGTCTGCACGCCCGTTAGCTAAACTGGCAACGAGGTAATGCTGAGCTGATCGGCTTTGCCGCTAAAGGTCGAGGTCAACATGTATCGTGTTTCTTCGTGTGTTTCGTGAAATTCGTGGATCGCTTTTTTACCCGGCCAAAGAACGATCCACGAATTTCACGAAACACACGAAATAACACGAAATAACACGAAATATGCAGCCGCGTACTACCACCGCTTTGTGCGGCGGACGCTGGCCAAGGAAGAGGTTCGATGGAGAAACGAAAAGCCGCAAGCGAACAACGCCATAAGCGATCTGCAGCCGCACTCCGTGGCCGTCGAAAGTTTTTACGTTTCTTTCCGGGAGGTTTTCGCGACGAGACATTCATTGACTGGGAGCGCGACTACAAGTGGAAGGCACACCTGCAGTGGCAGGAGGCTCTTGACCGCCCACAGTTTCAATCGTTACTGCGAGCCGGCGAGTTTAATGAGATTGCGGCGCGCGCTGTCAGGATCGAATCGCGCACGAACCTGCTCTTCTCGTTTGAAAAAATGGCGTTACGAGATGCCATAAAACCCGTCGCGGGTTCGCGCATTTTTGCGACTGCGCTTTATGAGTTTTTGCATGGACCAGGTAATCTGACTGAAAAATTTGAAAGATGGGTTGCGGCAGTCGGAGAATTGCCGCGCAAGCAGACTCGGGTGCTGACGTGGCCGCTGGTAACGGTCTTCGGCTTTATCGCCCAGCCGGACATTCATATGTTTCTGAAGCCCAACGTGACGCGTGTTGCTGCGCGTGCGTATGCTTATGACTTTCAGTACAAGTCGCGGCCTTCGTGGGATACGTACGAAAGTCTGCTGCAGTTTGCGGCCACCGTACGTCGCGACGTGCGCGATCTGAAACCGCGCGACATGATCGATATCCAATCGTTCATCTGGGTCCAGGGTTCTGACGAATACTGACCGTTATTTCCTAATAATCGATGAGCAAAAACACCAATGTGCAAGTAGGCGATCCCGCGCCTGATTTCAGACTTAAGGACGGCGCCGGCCAGGAGTGGCGTTTGTCGGATCATCGCGACAAGGTTGTCGTGCTGCTTTTTTATCCCGGTGATGAAACTCCGATATGCACGAGACAGATGTGTTCGGTGCGCGATCGCTGGGAGGACTACACGAGCAGTGGAGCAGAAGTGGTGGGAATTTCAACCGACTCAGTTGAGTCACACAAAAAGTTTGCCGAACATCATGAGTTGCCGTTGCGTCTGCTGTCTGACACGAATGGAGAAGTGGCAAAGCTATATGGTGCGCAGTCGTTGATACCTGGCAAGGTAGCGCGTTCGGTGTTTGTGATCGACCGTGACGGAATCATTCGGCATCGAGATGTGCGACCGCTCGGATTGTTCCGACCTAAAGACGATGACGTTCTGAAGGCGATCACCGCGGCGCGAACGTAAGGCCAGAGCGCGAACTGACATAGACAATGTTCAGAGTCCAATCTTTAGGTTGCTTTCTTTCGTAAGCAGCAACCTAAAGGTTGGACTCTGAACATTGTCTAGCGGATGGTAATTGCCACTTGGGGAGAATACGATCTTCCATGCGGCTGCTATAATTCCGGCTCACACACAAGGAGATCATGATGGCAGAAGTAAAGTGTTCACATTGCGGTGAAAAGCGTCAGGGGATAGCCTTTGCGCCGTTTCCAAACGAGCTGGGGCAAAAAATCGCTCGGGAGATTTGCCAAACGTGTTGGAGTGGATGGCTGCAGAAACAAACGCAGATCATCAATCACTACGGTCTTGATCTGACAAATCCGGACGCACAGGATTTTCTATTCGATAACATAAAAGGCTTTCTTTTCGGCGAAGCACCACCGACGACTGCTGAGATTGATACCACCAAAGAAGGATCGATTAAGTGGTAGAGAGTTCGAACCACCTGCGGTTAGACATTGTTCAGAGTCCAACCTTTAGGTTGCTGATACGAAAGAGGCAAGCTAAAGCTTGGACTCTGAACATTGTCTAGCCGCAAAGTAAGTTTCCCCACGCGCCCTCAAACGATTTACTGTTTTCGACTTGTAAGTTAAGCTTTCGCCATTCTGCACAACCTGGAGCCTGGCTTTCATTTCGGCCGGCCTTCAAAAATAACAATTGATAGGGATTTGGTTGCTTATGCCAAAACTCCGCCCTCTGTTTCTGCTCGCGCTGGCTCTCTTTGTGTCTGCGGCTTTTATTAGCTCGTTTGCCGACGCGCAGCGCAGTGCGATTGAGACTTACGCGATCACCAACGCGCGCATCGTCACTACGTCCGGACCGGTTATCGAGCGCGGCACAATCGTCATTCGTGACGGACTGATCGCTGCCGTCGGGCCAAACGTTTCCGCTCCGGCCGACGCGCGTGTAATCGACGGCTCCGGTATGACCGTCTATCCCGGACTGATCGACTCGAATACCTCGCTCGGGATTCCACCTCCGACGCCGGCTGCATCTGCCGAGGTTTCGCCCGGTGGCGGTGGAGGATTTGGACAACAGCGGCCGCAGGCATTTCTGACCGCCTTGAACTCAGCGCAACCTCCGGGCTTGCAGCCTGAAGTTCTAGTCGAAGACTTTATTCGGCCCGGTGGAGACCAGATCGAATCTGCGCGTAACCTGGGAATTACGGCAGCGTTGTCTGTCCCGCGCACCGGCATCTGGATGGGCCAATCTGCGCTGATCAATCTCGCCGGCGACTCGACCCAGGAGATGATCGTCAAGTCTCCAGTGGCAATGCATGTCGGGTTCACGCCGTTGCGGGCGAATACATACCCGAATTCGTTGTTGGGCGTGTTTTCTGCGTTGCGGCAAATGTTGCTGGACGCGGATCGTTATCGCGAGGCGCAACTGGTTTACCAGCGCGCACCTCGTGGCACACGCCGGCCCGAGCACGATCGTTCGCTTGCGGCATTGCTGCCGGTGCTCGATGGACGAATGCCAGTGGTGATGTATGCAGACCGCGAGCGAGAGATTATTCGCGCGCTCGATCTGGCGCAGGAATTCAAGCTTAACGCGATTATCGCCGGTGGCCTGGAAGCCGATAAAGTTGCCGCACGACTGCGCGCCAGCAAAATTCCCGTTCTCCTGTCTCTTAACTTTCCGCGGCGCACGGCGCCCGCACTTCCCGAAGCCGATCCCGAACCCGTTAGAGTCTTGCGCGAACGTGTCGAGGCGCCCAAAGTCGCCGGCAGACTCGCAGCCGCCGGGGTGCGTTTCGCGTTTCAATCCGGCAGCCTGACTAACATCACCGAGTTTCATCCCAACTTGCTTCGGGCAATTGACAATGGACTTTCACGGGAAGACGCGTTGCGCGCGCTGACTGCGTGGCCTGCCGAGATCTTCGGAGTCAGCGATCGGCTCGGTTCAATAGAAGCTGGGAAGATTGCCAATCTGACGATCATGCGAGGCGATCTGTTCGATCGTACGCCACGGGTGGCCCATGTCTTTATTGACGGGCGGCAGATCCAATTGCGACCCGTGCCCGGCGCCGCGTCAGGCGCGACTGCCAGTGGAAGCTGGTCCATTAACGTGAATCTTGGCACAACGCCTGTGGCTGTCACGATGGTGTTGCAGCAGGAAGGTGACCGACTGCGTGGGTCAATGCAGGGGCCGCTGGGTAGTGCTGACATTGCCAACGGATCGATCGGTACGGGTGGCGATGTGCGGTTCACTGTGCCGATCACTTTTGAAGGTCAAACTGGCGAAGCAGCATTTGCCGGCCGGATAACCGGAAACGAAATCCGTGGAACAGTCAACGTAGTGGGCCGCGCGCCCGGCAGTTTTACCGGAACGCGAGCAGGCGCACCGGCGCAGCCTGAGGCGTCACCGGCATCGACGCCGGAACTCCGTTAGCTTTCGTGTAATTCGTGTAATTCGTGGATCGCTCTTTAGGCAGCATGAGAGCTATCCACGAAACACACGAAACACACGAAATAACATGAAGCATCTTGTGTTTCGACTTCTGAGACAAAGCCAATAATAGGTGAGGACTCGAATGAGAAAACTGCTTTTCATCCAATTGCTGGTATATACGGTAATCATCGGGGGCACAGTGCCAGCGCGTGCACAGTCTCCAGCCGCTTCTACCGAAACACTCATACGCAACGCAACCGTTCTGACGATCACTCGCGGCACGTTAACGAATTCCGACGTGCTCATCCGCAACGGAAAAATTGCTGCAGTCGGCACTAATCTCAAGGCCTCTGCGAACGCGCGCGTGATCGACGGCACCAACAAGTATGTGATGCCGGGCATTGTCGACTGCCACTCGCATTCGATGCTTGATGCCATCAACGAAGGTAGTCTGTCTGTTACCTCGATGGTACGCACCGAAGACGTGCTTAACCCGCACGATGTAGATCTTTATCGAGCGCTGGCCGGGGGGGTGACGACGCTTAATCTTTTGCACGGATCAGCAAACGCAATTGGCGGTTTGAATACCGTGGTCAAAGTTAAGTACGGACACCCGGTGCGCGACTTTATTTTTCCGGGAGCGATGCCGGGAATTAAGTTTGCGCTAGGCGAAAATCCTAAGCGATCAAATTCAACTCCGGCGGCGGGACAGCAACGACGCTTTCCGGCGACCCGGATGGGGGTCGAAGAAGTTATTCGCGAAGCCTTCTCACGCGCACGCGACTACCAGAGGACCTGGGATGAACACCGGGCAGCGGTCACGCGCCGTGAAAAAAATCTGATACCGCCGCGCCGCGATTTGCAGTTGGAACCGTTGGTTGAGGTGCTCGAGGGGAAACGTTTTGTCCACGCCCACTGCTACCGCGCTGATGAGATTTTGATGCTGATCGCAGTGGCGAATGAATTTGGATTCAAGATTAAAACTTTTCAGCACACACTCGAAGGATACAAGGTAGCGAAAGAGATTGCCGAGCACGGCGCCGGCGCTTCAATCTTTGCCGACAACTGGGCTTACAAGATCGAGGCTTACGACGCGATTCCGTATAACGCCGCGATCATGACGCGCGCTGGAGTTGTCGTTTCGATGAATTCAGACTCGGATGAACGTGCTCGTCGTTTGAACATCGAAGCCGCCAAAGCGATGCGCTACGGTGAGCTCAGTGAAGTAGAAGCCTTGAAGTTGATTACCTGGAACCCCGCGTTTCAACTTGGGATTCACGGCCGCGTCGGCTCGATTGAGACAGGCAAGGACGCGGACGTAGCCATCTGGAACGGACATCCGCTGAGCGTTTATTCACGCGTGGACACAACCTTAATTGATGGCGAAATTCTGTTTGATCGTGAACGCGATCTCGGACGCCGCCAGACTTTTATGAGTGAGCGGTTCCAACTGGAACAGGCCGAACCAAACCGTCCTCCGCAAGGCGGGCCCGCGCGACAGACTCCGCGTGGCCGGCGACCGACAGCGGAAGAGCAGGATGACGAGGTGGACCACCCGTAAGGCAGATATGAAAAACACGAAGACTCTTTTTATCACGTTGGCCACATTGTCACTTTGTTTGCTGTTCACCACGGCTAGCGTGGCGCAGCAACCAGGTAATCCCACGACGCAACAGGGCGTAAATTTTCCCCGCGGTGTTTATGCCATCCGCAACGCGCGCGTTATTACAGTCAGTGGTCCAACTATTGAAAACGGCACCGTCGTCATTCGCGACGGCAAGATTGAAGCGGTCGGGACGAATGTCGCCATTCCCGGCGGCGCGAATGTTATCGATGCCCAGGGTTTGTGGGTTTACCCGGGTATGTTTGACGCCGGTACTTCTCTGGGACTGGTTGAAGTTGGGCAGGGTGCGCCTGGCACAGTCGATACTTCAGAGGTCGGCGATATTAATCCTCACGTTAAAGCAATTGCGGCCATCAATCCCCATAGCGCGCACATCGGGGTGACGCGTGTAGACGGTGTCACCAACACATTAAGTCTTCCGTCGGGTGGTCTGATATCCGGTCAAGGTGCCGTGATCAACCTGGTTGGAACTACCCAGTCGGAAATGGCTGTAGTTCCGCATGCTGCTCTGGTCATCAACTATCCCCGCGCTATCACCGGAGGCGGGGGCGGCTTCTTTGCCGTTACTCAACCGACGAACCTGACCGAGCTCGTAACGGCGGCGAACCGTCAGGTTGATCGCATTCGCCAAACGTTGCGAGACGCCGAAGCTTATGGCCGCGCCTTTGATGCGTATGGAAAAGACAGAACCATTCCGCGTCCTGATCGTAATCTGATGCTGGAGGCGTTGGTTCCTTATGTGCGCGGTGAACGTCCCGTCGTTTTTCGAGCTGATCGCGAAGCAGACATCAGGGGCGCAATTCGGTTTGCAGAGGAGCTGAAACTCAAACCGATCATTCTCGGCGGCGACGACGCCTGGAAGATTGCCAATTTTCTGAAAGAGAAAAACGTTCCGGTGATCCTGACGGGTGTACTGGATCTGCCGTCGCGTGAAGACGACTTCTACGACACGCTTTACGAAAACGCTGCCAAACTCAGGCAAGCCGGCGTGCGGTTCGCGATCTCCAGCGGAGATAGCGGCCCCAACGTTCGTAATCTACCGTTCTACGCAGGTATGGCTGCGGCCTTTGGTCTGCCGAGAGACGAAGCAATAAAAGCGGTGACAATTTATCCCGCGCAGATCATGAATCTGGCTGATCGGCTCGGGTCAATCGAGGCCGGCAAGATTGCCAACATCGTGGTCACGGACGGCGACTTGCTGGAAACGCGCACTCACGTTCGCCACTTATTCATCGATGGACGGCAAGTGCCGCTGACCAGCCGTCACACAGAGTTGAACGACGCTTTCAAGAACAGACGATAAAAACTCCCCAACAAAATCCGGTAAACATCCGCTCGCATCGAGCTTAACTCGTGGAGGTTCTCGCCTTGCATTCTCGTAAACTGGTTTCACACGTCATTTTCCCAACGGCCGTTATCGCGTTGTGCTTCCTGACGGTGCAAGTAGCTGCCGCGCAGACCAAGCTGCTTCGCTTCCCTGACATTCACGGTGACCGGGTAGTCTTCACTTATGGAGGCGACTTATGGACTGCGCCGTCGAATGGAGGATCCGCTATTCGGCTCACGTCGCATCCAGGCGTGGAAGTGTTTGGGAAATTTTCTCCCGACGGAAAATGGATTGCGTTTACCGGGCAGTACGATGGCGATGAACAGGTTTATGTCGTCTCCTCGGGTGGAGGGGTTCCACGTCAGTTAACTTTCTATCCCGCCAAAGGTCCTTTCACGCCGCGATGGGGATGGGACAACCTGGTCTATGGGTGGTCCAGCGACGGGAAAAGGATCTTCTTCAAGTCGCAGCGCGATTCATGGTCGCTGCCGATTGCCCGTTTGTACTGGGTGAATGTTGAAGGTGGACCAGCAGAAGCGCTGCCAATGCCCGTGGCGGGTTCGGGAGACTTTTCTCCCGACTCGAATCAGATCGTTTATTCGCCGCAGTCGCGCGATTTTCGTCCCGAGAAACGATACGGCGGCGGACAGGCTAACGAGCTGTATATCTTCGACGTAAAGACTTACGCTACGAAAAAAATTGCAGAAGGTCCGCGCGCGGCGCGCGATCCGATCTGGGTCGGGGATACGATTTATTACAACTCCGATCGCGACGGCCACTTCAATCTTTACTCATATAACGTGCCGAGCGGGCGGACCACCCAGGTTACGAACAACAAGCTGTGGGACGTGCGGTGGCCGAGCTCCGACAACCAGAGCCGAGTGGTTTACGAGTTGAACGGCGAAATTCAACTGCTTGAGACCGGAAGCGGACGTAGTGAAAAACTTTGGATCACGGTGCCGGATGAAGGCCTGGCCCGGCGCCCCAGCCGCATACCGGTGGCGGGGAACATGGAGTCAGTGGGACTTAGTCCGAAAGGTGAACGCGCATTGTTTGTGGCGCGCGGCGATGTCTTCACAGCGCCCATCGAAAAAGGACCTACACGCAACCTGACGAATTCGTCAGGAGCACACGATAAGTGGGCCTCATGGTCGCCTGACGGTTCGCGCATCGCCTACATCTCTGACGCGAGCGGCGAAGAAGAGCTCTACATAGCTCCGCAAGACGGATTGAAACCGGCGGAGCAGATTACGCGTGGCGGAACCGCGATGCGATACCAGCCCGAATGGTCGCCGGATGGAAAACGTATCGCGTTCAGCGATAAAGACGGAAAGGTGTATGTGGTCACGCTCGCCGATCGAAAGATGGTTGAGATTGCCGACTCACCTCATGGTCAAATTCGTGATTACGTGTGGTCGCCGCGCGGCAACTTCCTCGCGTTCAGCCTTGACGATCATCCGAATCGTTTCTCTGCTGTTCACATCTGGAGCGCCAGCAGTGGAAGAGTCACACGCGTGACTGATTACATGTTCAACGCCACAAATCCCGCGTGGGATCCGCAGGGTAACTATCTCTTCTTCCTTTCAGACCGCGAATTTCAGCCGCAGATTTCGCAGATTGAATTCAACTACGCGACCAACCGCACGTCGTACATCTACGCGCTGGCGCTGCGAAAGGACGTGAAACATCCGTTTCCGCCGGAAAGCGATGAAGTAACGATCACCCGTGCTGACGAACCGGCCAGGCCGGTCGGCACTCCTCCGGGGGTGGAACCGAAGCCTCCGGCCAAAGAAGCAAAGGAATTGAAGAAAGAAGAGGAGATGGCCGCGCCGTCGCCGTCGCCTACGCCGAGTCCGGCTGCCAGTCCTGCGGCAGCCGAGGCAAAACCTGAAGCCAAAGCTCCGACCACGATGACAATCGATTTTGATGGCATTGTCTCTCGGGTAGCTCGGGTTCCGGTGGGCGCGGATAACTACGGCGGACTAAGCGCCAAAACTGGTCACCTGATCTACGCGGTAGGATCTGCTTTTTATTACGGACGCACCGGCGATCGTCCGACTAACCTGAAGATCTTTGCTTTCAAGGATCGCAAGGAAACCACGATTGCTGAAGACATCCGCGGGTATGTGATGTCCGAAGATGGGTCAAAACTCCTGGTGGCGCAGGGACCGGGCTACAACCTCTACGACGCAACGCCTCAAGGTGACAAAACCCGAAAACCAGTCTCGACGGCCGGGCTGTTTGTCGATCGCGTTCCCGCTGAAGAGTGGAACCAGATCTTTCACGAAGTGTGGCGACGCTATCGCGACTTTTTCTATGTGCCAAACATGCACGGTTACGACTGGGCGGCATTGCGTGAGCAGTACAAGCCATTGCTGCAATACGTTTCGCATCGTTCTGATCTGAACTACGTGATCAGCGAAATGATTTCTGAGCTGACGGTGCAACACGCCTACATCGAGGGCGGCGATTTTCAGATTCCGCCTCGTCCACGCGTGGGCTTGCCGGGAGCGCGATTTGACGTTGACCGTCAATCAGGTCGCTATCGTGTGACCAGAATCTTCGAAGGGCAGAATGAAGAAGATATTTATCGGTCGCCGCTGACGGAGATCGGCGTGGACGTTAAAGTCGGCGACTACGTGCTGGCGATCGATGGCGTTGAACTAAAAGCCACAGACGATATCTACCGGCTGTTGCGTAATAAATCCGATAACCCGGTCAGTCTAACGGTCAATCGTTCGCCGTCGATGACAGGCGCGCGCATTGTTTCTTATCGTCCGATCACGGACGAAGGAAACCTGATCTATCTCAACTGGATCAACAACAACCGGCGCAAGGTTGAAGCAGCCACCGGCGGACGCGTTGGATATATTCACATTCCCGACATGGGTGCGAATGGTATCCGCGAGTTTATCAAGTGGTACTACCCGCAAATCCACAAGGAAGGTTTGGTCGTCGATGTGCGCGCAAACGGCGGCGGTAACGTCTCGCGCATGTTGATCGAACGGCTGAGGCGGAAACTCCTCGGAGTCAATTACGCTCGCACTGACGATGAAGCCAACACGTATCCGGATCAGGTTTTCATCGGTCCCATGGTGGCGTTGTTGGACCACAACTCCGCTTCCGATGGCGACATCTTTCCGCACATGTTCCGCAAGGCGGGTTTGGGTCCCTTAATCGGAAAGCGATCGTGGGGCGGCGTCGTGGGTATTCAGAATCGTGGAGCACTGATCGATGGCGGTGCGATCTTTGTTCCTGGTTCGGGTCTGGCTGATGTCAATGGCCAGTGGATCATCGAAGGTTACGGAGTTGATCCTGACATCGAAGTTAATAACGATCCAAAGTCGGAAATCGAAGGACGCGATCCACAGTTAGAACGCGGCATCGCTGAGGTGATGTCGAGACTCAAGGCGCCGGTGAAGTTGCCGGCGAAACCCGCTGGCCCAATTAAGACCGGAAGATAATCTCGGGCAGTAGCTTAATCCGCAGATTGCGCAGACTACGCAGATTGCTTAATTGAAATCTGCGAAATCTGCGTAATCTGCGGATTTAGGTTCTGGTTACTGCGTTGACTCGTCTTTAATCCGCAACTTTTCCAGCGGCATCATCGCGCGTGCGCCTTTGTGTTGCCAGCAACGAACCGGACCGTGCACCCGACGCGAACATGCGGTGCCTTTCTTGGTCTGCGCACCGCACAAGTAAATTTCTTCTTCACTCGACCCACTTGGCGAGACCTTATCACTGGCGGTTGCCGTCATTGGCCCGGGATCTTCGGGGCTGCTTAATGGCGAATCGGTCCGTCGGATTATCGTCAACGGCGGTGGCGAAGGCGTTCTAGATCGGCCTGCGATGTATCCAAAAGTCGTGAGCAAGAAGGCAGTGAGCAGCCAGGGCATGATCCTATCTTTGCGTAGGACGCGAGCACACGCGTCACAGAAGCTGCGGCTCGTCCAAAAGTGAGATTTCAGACGCAGCACTTTCTGCCCACATTGCGCACAGAAGTTTGGTTTATACATCTCTAGTGAGTAGTCAGTAGCCAGTAGGCCGTAGTCAGTAGGCAGTAGGTTTAACGGACTGCCGACTGCCTACCGGCTACTGACTACTGGCTACCGCGGCTCCGCCGCGAAGCAACCGTAAGCATGCTCCGCGCGTCCGAAAATGGCTATCCGTTCGCTGAAGGCAGTAAATTCACGAATTGCAAAAGTTTTTGCTTCCCTTGATACTTGTATTTGAAGGTACAGAAGTTTAGATGACGCACCCCTTTTTCTCTCGCATCCCCTCGATATTTAGGCGCTTTTCCAGCGTCCTGCTTTGTCTGTTGATACTAACGAGCGTCGCTGGTGGGCAGGATGAGGGCCCGGAAGACGTCGTCCGGACTGACACATCTCTGGTGCAGTTAAATGTAGGCGTCGTCGATCCGCAGGGCCGTGCCATAACCTCGCTTTCGCGCAACGACTTCACGGTGTACGAAGACGGAGTGAAGCAGCCGATTCTTCATTTCGAGCCGACACAAGCGCCATTTAGTCTGGTGCTCCTGTTGGACATGTCGGGTTCTACGATCAGCTTTAGGCCGCAGTTGAAGACAGCGGCGTATCGGTTTCTCGACGCACTCGCACCTGAGGATCGGGTGGCGGTCATTCAGTTCAACGCCAAGTACAAAATGTTGGCTGGCTTTTCGGTAAAACGTAAAGACACTGCGTATGCGATTGAGGTTGCTGAGGGCGCTGGTCAAACGAATTTATTTGAGGCGTTGAGTTACTCGTTGAGGGAACTCGAAAGAGAAGGCAATCGCAGGAAGGCCATCGTCGTCTTAACTGATGGAATTGATACGAAGCAGCGCGACGCGGACCGCACCTCGGTTTTGACTGCGCCAAACATCGAAGCAGCGAAGGTTGCGGTTGACCCGAAAGCGAGCCTGGCGTTTAACCGCGTGCTGACAGCCGCTGACCGGCAGGGAGTTACCATCTACCCGCTGGCGCTGCCATCAGGCGATCCAAAACGATTACCTTCGATAGCCACAGCTGCGCGCGTGGAGTCGCCCCTTGATCCGATCATTATGGGAATCTATACGGCCGCTCGCTTACGTTTGCAGAGCCTGGCCGATCGGACCGGAGGTCAACTCAACGAAATACACCGGCTGGATCAAATGGCCCGGTTGTACATTGAAGTAGCCGCACACCTGCGCTCACTCTATTCAGTCGCGTATCAGCCGCTAAACGGGCGCGCCAAAGATGGCAAGTGGCACGAGATCCGTGTGGAAGTAGCGCAGCCTTCGCTAACTGCGCGAACGCGGCCAGGTTATTTCGCGCGCTAAACTCCTTCGTGTTATTTCGTGTGGTTCGTGTAATTCGTGGATCGCTCTTATGCAGATTAAAAACGATCCACAAATTACAGGAAATGCCGCATTTTACTATTCACGATTTACCATTTACTATTTATCAAAAAGGCACCCGTAGCTCAGCTGGATAGAGTACCTGACTACGAATCAGGGGGTCGCACGTTCGAGTCGTGCCGGGTGCACCATATCTATCAACACTTTAGCGCCTCTGTGATAATCACTCAGAGGCGTTTTGTGTGCCTATAGTGTGCCAGTGGCCGGGATACTTAAGTCGTAGTTGGTCGTAGATAGATCGTAAGACAGTGCCGGAGTGAGAGGTAGAGAGTAAGGGTTACGACTTTAACGCCTAAACGATTTAAGCCCTTCCGCTGTGAGAGAGAGAAGGGCTTTACGCGCAATGCGGGAGCATCAAGTTAGCGCGGAAACCTTTTTGCCCTTCACGACATTGTGATATACCGTACGTTCCTCGCGGTTTACCAAGTTGCTTCTGATCATTCTCAACGTCGCATGCGAAAGGACACCTCAATGACCTCCTTCCTAAGGCTTCTTGTTTTAGTCTCTGGTTTAACCTTCACTCTGTTCTGTGCCCACACAATTGAGGCTACTGTCCCGCAACAACACCAACGAATTCTTGTAAAGAAACCGTGGCGGCAGGAGCCAGTAAAGATTATTGCTGTTAAGACAAAAAGAATAGCGAACGTTGAGATGGGTCGGGAATTCAATGCGAGCGAAGATTGGTTGGATGGCTTTTCCGCAACGGTATTAAATAGCCACAGCAAGACCGTGACTGTGATGACAATAGAAATGGTTTTCCGCAGAGAACCCGGCGATCCTAGACGGCCGTTCGCCTTCCCTCTACATTTCGGACCGAGGGCGAGGAGTGCTCAGTATGTGCACCGCGACAGGATGAAAGTGATCAAGCCGGGAGAAACTGCGATTTTGGAGCTAACCGCCGAGCATTACGAGAGCCTCTTGGGGTTTCTACAAGTAACCGATTTTATGGACGTTAAGCGCGTTGAACTAGTTGTCACCGAGGTCGGCTTCGAGGATGGCAGTATGCTTTACAGCGGCACCTGGTTCTTACAGGACCCGGCTTATCCCAATGACCCGACGAAAAAGATTAGAGTGCGGGAACGGCCTGGCGCTTTCAATCGAACGCACAGAAGCTCGCCCGTCAGTGATGCTGACGGTTTTTTTTTCTAAAGGCCGGTTTAGGACTCACCCGACCGAGCCAGGGGGCAGATTGTCGCGCCTTGGATGAGCCGGCCCAAGACCCCTGCGTAAATAATTCAGCCTTTTTATGTGAACAAGGATCAACTTGCCTTTTTTGAGATGGGGACTTACGTGCTTGAATTCCAAGACGAGCCTTGTTGGTTCGTTTCCATTGTGCCTCCCCACGAAATAGTTTACTGCAATATCTACGTCCAAGCTTCTGAAAGAGCTGTCTTGTGCCAGATACCCTGTGCGCCCGAATCAGGCCTATGTGTTGAGCATTCAGACTGCTGTAACGGTCTCAAATGTGGCGGCGGGTTTTGCATTAAAAACGACGATTGTTATCCGCCATGCAGCGGTGAAATGGTTTGCTTCGGGGTGTGTGCGGGTACACGCCTATTCTCGTTGACGTGTTAGGAAACGGATTCGATTTGACCGATGCAGCTACCGGCGTCGAGTTCGATGGGAATGCCGATGGCGAGAGCAGTCGCTTGTCATGGACCAAGCGTGGTTCCGATGATGCTTGGTTAACGTTAGACCGAAACGGCAACGGGATTATAGATAACGGGACAGAGTTATTTGGTAACGTTACGCCACAGTCGATACCCGCCGCCGGTGTAGAACGGCATGGTTTTCTTGCCTTAGCTGAATATGACAAATTTTCTAACGGTGGTAATGGCGACGGCAGGATTGCCCTTAGGGATTCGATATTTAGCGCGCTGCGGTTGTGGCAAGACACAAATCATAACGGCATTTCTGAATCCACCGAACTAAATACGTTACGAAGTCTTGGCTTAACGGCTTTCGACTTGGGTTATAAGGATTCACCGAAGACAGATCAACACGGAAACCGATTCCGCTATCGCGCCAAGGTATACGATACTAAAGGATGGCGAACGGGACGTTGGGCATGGGATGTATTTTTACAAATTCCCTGACGTGGTCTATAGGTCACGTTTATGGGCTTAACTACCTCCCTGGGAGATGGAAACACCCCACCTGACTTGACAAAGCGTAGCAAACAGCATGGCGAAGAACAGTTAGAAGCGGGGCATCTACAGTCGCGTAGCACAAATGGGCTGGGAACAAAGAGGGACGTATCAGTACTACTATCGCAAAGAACGTGATGGCTCAAGAGTGAAGTCTGTCTACGTCGGTCGCGGCGAGATCGCCCAAATGATCTCGGAGATTCAGGCGAGTTCCTCGGTAATTGAGAAATTTGCCAAGTCAAGAAATGAGGACGACAACAGAACAGAAATGGCTGAACTTGTGTTTGAGCAAACGACTCAACTCTTAACTCAGGCCACGCTACTGGCAGCCGGTTTTCACACTCATCATCGACAATGGAGGCGCAAACGAAGTGTTGGCAACTGTTGGGGAAGCCCGATCTGCTTTTCTCGCGGCGCAAAAGGATTGTCCTGGTTCACGGTTGCTTTTGGCATCAACATGCAGACAGTCAATGCTCGATTAGCAGCGTTCCTGCGTCCAACAAGGGCTATTGGATTCCTAAAATGCAACGGAACGTCACAAGAGATCGGAAGAACTTAGACTCGCTCCGAAAGCTCGGATTTCGAGTCTTGATTGTTTGGGAGTGCGAGTTACGCGCTGATGCGGAAAAGGCTTGCCGCAAGATCAAAGAGTTTCTTGGACCGCCCAAGTGCGAAAACGTAGTATCTTTTTAGGCATACGCGACGGTGGAGTGTATAGGACTTAAGCCCGATTGAATGCCACGATTTTTGGAGGCGCGAGTTATCAACGAACTTCATTTAAAAGTGTGCCGATTTGTGTGCCAACACAACTGAACACACGGGCATTCAGGCGTATGTCGTTTACCGTTTAGCCCGCAATAGCAAACAAAACTACACTAAACAGAACTAATGGACACGGAGCAATACAAGTGCTTTAAGACTACGAATCAGGGGTCGCACGTTGGAGTCGTGCCGGGTGCACCATTTAATTCTGTTCCCGCTTTGTAAATCAGCCGCATCCGGAAATCCGTGGTAGTGTCCTAATTAGGACACCGGCTAAATTCGTTGACGTGTCGCCACGTCAATGATAATTTCATTCAGCAATTCAAACTAACAAGTTAATTTTGTTTCCCGCGTTCTTGGGTTTTACTTTGGCTAGTTCGAATCTGCGCGGCCGCAGAATTCGCAACCGCATTTGTTTACTGTCGAACAGAAACATAAATTCCCGACATCTTCAGAATCGATCAGAACTAGCGCCCAGTCAGTATCTGATCTGCGACCAACGATTCTTCAGGTGTAAACCAGTCACGAAAAAGGAGAGAAGAGATGTTTAATCTTGTTCGTCCAGCATTGATCTTGTTTACGTTGATGGCTTCTATGCTGGTCGTCTCGCAGGACGCGTTTGGACAACTTATCATTAGCGAATTTCGGGTGAGAGGCCCTAATGGCGCCAACGACGAGTTTATCGAGCTTTACAACAATAGCGGCGCTGACCACACGGTGACGTCGGCTGGTCCTAGTACGGGCTATGCTGTAGCAGCATCGGATGGAACAGCGCGCTGTGTCGTTCCCAATGGAACCGTCATTCCTAATCGCGGTCACTACTTGTGCGTTAACTCCGTGGGGTATTCCCTCGCATCTTATCCGGCAGGAAATGGAACAACAGCCACGGGCGATGCAACTTATACAACTAATATCCCGGACAATGCGGGTATCGCGATCTTCAACACCAGTGTCGCGGCAAATTTCACCCTGGCTAATAGGATGGACGCCGTCGGCTCCACTTCCGAAGCAAACACAACTTACAAGGAAGGCACCGGCTACCCGGCGTTAACTCCTTTCTCGATCGATTATTCTTTTTATCGAGACGATTGCGGGAAGAGTGGTTCCATTACTACGTTTGGGGCGTGCCCGATCAGTACGCCGAAAGACACAAACAACAATGCCGCGGATTTTGTTTTCGTCGACACAAACGGCACCTCCGCTGGCGCGGGACAGAGGTTAGGCGCCCCCGGTCCGGAGAACCTATCGTCACCCATTCAGCGTAATGCCAGTTTTGCACTTGCTGTTCTTGATCCGTGCGTTAGCGGCGCTTCGCCACCAAACCGCGTCAGGGACTTTACTTCCGACCCGGCAAATAATTCGACGTTTGGAACGCTGGATATGCGGAGAACCGTCACCAACAACACCGGAGGCAACGTTACGCGATTGAGGTGGAGAATCATCGACGTCACCACCTTCCCGGCTCCGTCAGGAATCGCGGATTTAAGACCGCGAACCTCCACGTCAGTCGTGGTGACTGTAGATCGAGCCCCTTGTGGTGTCGGCACGAGCAATGTCACCGTGCAGGGTACCACCCTCGAACAGCCACCCTCGCAACCAAACGGCGGCGGGTTCAATAGCTCATGGTCGTCCGGCACAGTCACCCTGGCGACGCCACTGGCGAACGGTGATAGTCTGGACCTGCGGTTCTTTCTGGGAATTCAACAGACCGGCAGCTTCCGGGTTTATGTCAATATCGAAGCACTGCCGTAAACCACTAACCTAATGTTTAAGAAGAAAGGAGAGGTGAGCGATCACCTCTCCTTCTTTTTTGACGGACAAAAAGACTTAGGCCTTGGACTGTAGTTCCGCAAGGGCGGCGAGTACTTCATCACTGTGACCGGCAGGTCCCACTTTTAAGAACACCTTCGCAATCTTTCCTTTCGGGTCGATGATAAAAGTATTGCGCTGTGACAACTTCATCCCGTTGTACTCCATCACCGAGCCATACTGCTCGGAAACCTTTGCACCGATGTCCGCCAGCAGTTTGAAGTTGAGGCCTTCTTTCGCGCAGAAGTCTTTGTGAGACTCGGCCGTATCGACGCTCACGCCCAGAATTACCGCACCGGCTTTCTTATACTTTTCCAAATCACGCTGGAAATTTCTCGCCTGAAGGGTGCAGCCGCTGGTGAAATCCTTGGGGTAGAAGTAAAGAACTACCCACTGGCCCTGAAAATCGGACAGGCTGGCTTCTTTGCCTTCGTTGGTTACTAGTTTGAATGCAGGGGCCGGTGTCCCTACGGCAGGCGCTTCTGAAGTCATGGCCGATACACTAACCGCAAGTGTGGCAAGGATCAATATTGAGATCAGGGCGATGTATTTACGCATTGGTGGACCTCTCTTCTTTGAGAACGGTAGTTGGCATTATGGGGAGCATTCGTTTGGTTGAGAAGTCTAGCCCACGCATTGACTTATTGTGAAACCGGCTTTGCACAAGAAGTCAGATAGCCTGCTTTCGCGAAGCGCTCTCATTAACACCGGGCTTCAGCCGGTGATAAAGCGCTCCACGCTCTCTTAACCGTTTTAACGGTTTACGGCGTCGCGAAAAACCGTTGAAACGGTTTCATTTCCCTCGTAGGCGGTTCACCGGGCTGAAGCCCGGTATTAATGAGATCGCTCCGCGTGACAACCCTGGCAAAAATGCTGCGAGAGGTAGCAACGCAAGAGTCACACTAATGAACTTCTTGCACGAAGTCTCGCAGCCTGCGTCGCAGGTCATCGCGGACCCGGCGAAACATCGCTAGTTGTGCTTCTTCGCCACCGGGCGCCACCGGATCCTCAATGCTCCAATGAACACGTTTGGTTTTGGCAGGGAAGGAGGGGCAATGTTGTGCTGCATGATCACAAACAGTGATCACGTAATCCATTTCCTGGCCGGCAAACTCATTTACCGACTTAGAACGGTGTCCTGAGATATCAATACCGATCTCCCGCATCACCGTGATTGCGTGAGGCCGAACGTAGCTGGGATGCAAACCTGCGCTGAAGACTTCGAAGCGATCGCCCGCTTCGTGTCGCAGCAGTCCTTCAGCCATCTGACTGCGGGCGACGTTTCCAGTGCAAACAATTAGTACTTTTTGCTTTCGCATTTCTGGTTCAAAGCATTCCACACGCTGGCCCGGTTGTTGACAACCGTAGCTCTCTCGCATACGCTCCGCGACTAATTCCAAGCATATCTCGTTGAACGTTCCTCTCACTCATTTGTGTGCCTTTCGTCAACGATTCATCAGCGGTTTCTGTCCACACCTCGCGGCTTTGCGCTTGGATAATTTAGATAGCCGTGGCAGTTAGCTGGCGATAACCCAAAGGAGATCCAACATGACTAACAGTCGCCGGACAGGCATTGCCTGTATAGCCTTGGTGTGCGCTTTTTGTTTCGCAGCCTCAGTTTCAATCACCGACTCAGTGGCCGATTCAACGACCGCGATGATCGTCAATGCGCGGGACTCAACATCAAGATTGTCCGCAACCGATCCACCGCCCGCATTTTCTTATCGCGGTTTAGTGCAACAGTCGACCGCCACGGTTTTGGTCGATTGTAGCAAAGGCCACAGCATCAATAGCGCTCTTGCACAGCATCCCCAGGCCCGTGAGCTGGTAGTCGAAATCAGTGGAATGTGCGTTGAGAATGTCGTAGTCACGCGCGACCGGGTTACGCTCCGTGGCACTGATCCGGCAAACGACGGCATCGAGGCGCTGCTCAACGCTGACATCGCGAACGTGGCCGTCTGGGTGCGAGAAGCGCAACTTGTCACGATCGAAAACCTCAAACTAACTGGCGGTTTCAGTGGCTTACTCGCGACCAACGTAACGTTGACAAACTTGCGTGTTATCAACTGCCTTCTGAATGACAACCGTGCCTACGGCGCTCAATTGCAGAATGCTCTGATAGAGGCGGAGGACACCACGTTCTCATCGAATGGTAATAACAATGCCGGCATTTTCTCCGGTTCGCGGATTCAATGCACGCGTTGCACTTTCGCAGATCCGGACGGTACCGGGCCGCTGGGAAACCTCAGGAACAACATATTGGCCTTTACCGCAAACCGCGTTCTTTTATTTCAGTCAACCTTGACGAATGGTGGGATCGTTAGTGACGACTCCCTGATTCTGATGACAGACTCAACTGTCGCGGCCTTCGTCCCTGGGGGTCTGAGCGTGAATGCGTTTGGGTCGAGTGCCGTTTCCATGACCCGAGTTCAAGTCAGCGGCAACATGATTTTCACCCAGGGCGCCAACGCGCAGTTGCTCGGTGTAACGCAAACCTCGGGGCTGAATTCAATTGACGATAGCGCGTTTCTCCGGATTGGAGATGCATCACCCGCGACTGGTGGTCCGCCGTCAATTCCTTCCGCGCTTAGAGGATTCAATTTGCGTAACTTCGCCAAAGCAACCCTTCTGCAAACTTCGATGATCACTGGCAACTTAAATTGCGGTCAGGGGGCGGATGCATTTTGCACCACGCCCTCCAACGTAAGTGGGGTGTCAAACTGTTCTCAATGTCCTAACCCTTAATAAGTGCACCTGGTAGCCGGTGCGATGATCAGCGTGAGTCGGCAGCTTTATCTTGGGCGGCGGCGGCAGCCAGAGTGGCCTGGGCCGCTGCCAACCGGGCCACGGGAACACGAAAGGGCGAACAGCTCACGTAGTTCAAACCAATCTCGTTGCAGAACGCGATTGAACTTGGATCGCCGCCATGTTCGCCGCAAATTCCCACCTTGAGGTTCGGTTTCACAGCGCGACCTCGCTCGGTGCCAATGCGAACCAGTTGGCCCACTCCTTCTCGATCAAGCACTTGAAATGGATCGTCCGGCAGAATCTTGCGCTCGACATAGTTTGGCAGGAACCGGCTGGAGTCGTCTCGACTCAATCCAAATGTGGTTTGGGTTAAATCGTTTGTGCCGAACGAGAAGAAGTCGGCATGAGCGGCGATGGTGTCAGCCGTCAAAGCGGCGCGGGGTAACTCGATCATTGTGCCCACGCTGTATTCGATGGTCATCCCATTCTCGCCCATTACCTGCTGGGCCACCTGATCGATAATCTGCCGCTGCTGGTGCAGTTCTTCGCTGACTGAAACCAGCGGCACCATTATCTCGAGCTCGGTCTTTCGCTTCTCACCCTGGACCAGGCAGGCCGCTTCAAAGATCGCGCGACATTGCATGCGGGTAACTTCAGGAAACACTAAACCCAGGCGGCATCCGCGGAAACCCAGCATCGGATTTGCTTCGCGAATTCGCATGACTTGCTTCAACAACCGGCGCTTCTCATCGATTTCGTCGAGCAGCTTATCCATGTCGCCTAACGTGGTGGCGAGACGCACGGCCATCTTCAATTCGCTCAGCTCACTCATCAGCTCTTCCGCATTGGGCAGAAACTCGTGGAGCGGCGGATCGAGTAAACGTATGGTTACGGGCAGACCAACCATCTCGCGAAAGATGCCGACGAAGTCGCCGCGTTGGAGTGGCAAAAGTTTTTCCAACGCCTTTTCACGCGCACCTACGCCGTCAGACAAAATCATTTCGCGCATCGCCGCCAGGCGTTGGTCGCCGAAGAACATGTGCTCAGTACGACACAGGCCGATGCCTTCGGCCCCGAACTGCCGCGCCACCTTTGCATCGCGCGGCGTGTCGGCATTGGCACGAACGCGCAACCGGCGAAACTTGTCGGCCCACAACATCAACTCATGAAACTCAGGACCAAGCTCTGGCTGAACGGTGGGGACCTGACCGAGAAAAATTCGACCGGCGGAGCCGTCGACCGTAATCCACTCGCCTTTAGTGACGACGGTTCCATCCACCGTGAATTGCTGTTGGCCGTAGTCTATTTCAAGCGAGTTAGCACCGCTGACGCAGGTTTTGCCCATGCCACGCGCCACTACCGCTGCGTGACTGGTCATGCCACCACGCGCTGTCACGATAGCCTGCGCCGCAACCATGCCATGGAAATCATCCGGACTAGTCTCCTGTCTGACCAGCACCACCTTCATTCCCTCACGAGCCATCTCTTCCGCTTCGTCTGGGCTGAACACAACCTGGCCCTGCGCGGCGCCGGGGCTTGCCGGCAATCCTGTGGCTAACACTTTTGCTTTTGTCTTCGGATCGACGGTGGGATGTAGCAACTGATCCAGCTGGGCCGGACTGACTCTTTGGAGTGCAGTGGCCCTATCGATCAACTTCTCGCTCACCATTTCCACCGCCATGCGCACAGCCGCCGCACCCGAGCGTTTGCCGGTGCGGGTCTGCAGCATCCAGAGCTTGCCGCGTTCGATAGTGAACTCGCAGTCCTGCATGTCCCGGTAATGCTTTTCCAGCAGACCGGTGATAGAAGCAAACTCGTCGTAGACCCTCGGCAGTTCTTTCTTAAGTTCAGTGATGGGATGGGGAGTACGAATGCCGGCCACGACATCTTCACCCTGAGCATTCAGCAGGTACTCGCCATACAGTTCTTTCTTGCCGGTCGATGGGTTACGGGTAAACGCGACGCCGGTGCCGCTGCCCGTTCCCATGTTGCCGAACACCATGGCCTGTACGTTGACTGCCGTTCCCAGTGAATCCGGAATGCGGTTCACGCGCCGGTAATCAATTGCTCGCCGGCCCATCCACGAGTTGAAAACTGCAGCAATGGCTACGCGGAGTTGTTCGTAAGGATCTTCGGGGATTGGTTGTTGTTCGGTGCCAATGATCTGTTTTTCGGCGGCGATGATTTCGCGCAGGTGAGTGGGTTTCAGGTCAGTGTCGCGTCCGCCGGAAGTCTGCGCTTTGAAACGGTCCATGACGCGTTCGAACTTTTCATGAGCTACACCCATCACGATCTCGCCAAACAACGACGCAAAGCGCCGATAGGCATCCAGCGCGAAACGCAGGTCGCCAGTCTGTGCAGCCAGTCCCTGCACAGTTTCCTCATTGAGACCAAGGTTCAGCACCGTGTCCATCATGCCGGGCATTGAGAAGGCGGCGCCGGAGCGTACTGACACAAGCAGCGGGTTTTGCGGATCTCCAAATTTCTTTCCCACCTTCTCTTCGATCTTTTGAAGGCCTTCCTTGACCTGGTCCCACATTCCTTCCGGAAAGTTTTTGTCGTTCTCAAAGAACGCGTTGCACGCTTCGGTAGTGACAATCAAACCTGGCGGGACCGGCAAGCCGGCGCGGGTCATTTCACAAAGCCCCGCACCTTTGCCGCCGAGCAAGGTCTTGTTCTGACCGTCGCCTTCATTGAACAGGTAGACCCACTTGCGAGTGGTTTTGGGATCTTTGGATTTTTTGGAAGCTTCGATTACCTGGGCCACTTGTTTTACCTCGAGGGAATAGTGTATCCAGCGTCACGAATAATACACCGGAGATCGAAACCTTGAAACGCGGAGCAGCTTCCCAGCGGTATAAATTCTGTGGTATTGAACTCCGATTGCCTCTGCACAACAGACGGACTGGAAAAAACGAATTAGAACCACGACTCGTCGAGGTTCTAAATTCGGTGTCCGAATCGATGGTAGATAAGGCACTTCGCTTCAACAATCGAGGAGACGTCTAATGTCAGGTTACCAGCGGCGAGTAAGGTGGTGGGCACTACTAATAGTCACGGCGGTCGCGCTTTATCTGTGCTGGCTGATGATCAAACCTTTCCTGGGTGTGCTCATGTGGGCGGCCGTACTCGTGATTGTTTTCTATCCGGTTCACAGGCGTTTGGTGAAAAGGACCAACAGGCCGGCACTAAGCGCGTTGCTCTCATGCGTGCTGGTCATACTAACTATCCTGGTGCCGGTATCACTGGTCACCGTCGCTGTCGTCAGCGAACTGTCAGGTGCGGTGCAAAACGTACAAGCCGGTATCAACTACGTGCTCGATCCAACGTCGCCTGTGACCGGAAGGCTGCTGGGTTGGGCCAGCCGTTTCATTGATGTCCAGAAGTTGCTTTCGGGCGAATATCTGGCGCAGCAACTGGGAGGGATCAGTGGGGGATTAGCAGGCCGCACACTGGGAGTTATCGGCGGAGTCATCGGGGTGATTGTGCAAATGTTTTTTGTCGTTTTTACGATGTACTACCTATTTCGCGATGGCGACCGGATTTTTGAGACTATTAGAAATTCCTTACCACTAAACGATGAACAGTCTCTGGCAATCATGGAACGTGCGACGGAAGTAGTCGGCGCGAGCGTTTATGGAGTGCTGGCAATCGCGGTCATTCAGGGGACGTTGGGCGGGTTGGCATTTTGGGTTTTAGGAGTGCCGTCGGCAATCGTGTGGGGTGTAGTCATGACGTTTCTCTCCATGATTCCCATGTTGGGTTCGTTTCTGGTGTGGATGCCGGCAGCTATTTATCTGGCGCTAAACGGCCACTACATGAAAGCCGCATTCCTGGTGCTGTGGGGCACACTGGTCATCGGAATGATCGACAACTTCCTACGGCCGAAATTGGTAGGCGGTCGCACTCGTTTACATGAGCTATTGATCTTCTTTGCGGTGCTTGGCGGGTTGCAGGTGTTTGGCGTGTTGGGAATTGTGCTGGGCCCGGTAGTGTTGGCGCTGGCGATGTCCCTACTTGAGGTGTTCCGCGCTGCCGACAAAGGGGCCGAAGCTTCTGATGGATTCGTGTAGTTCGTGGATCGCTTTTCGGGTGTACTAAAAAAGCGATCCACGCGGAACACGTTGAGTTACTTCGCCGCCGCAGCAGCAGGTTTCGCTGCGGAACGTGGCTTGTTGAATGGCGACGTAGCTTTCCATGAGGGCATCGCCGCTGCATTTGCGACACGCAGCCCGATGATCATACCTACCTGGGCGAGGGTAGTTGGTCCGCTCCAATTCCAATCAGGTTTCACGGTATCAGTAGCAGTGTGGTAATCGGTCTCCATCCACTTCTTCATTTTAGGAATCCACTGGGCCGGATCGTCCGCCGGTCCGCCCATTAACATCAGCGCCGGCACACCCTGTTTCACAAACGAGTAATGGTCAGAACGCACGAAAGCGTTCTCTTCGGGCATAGGATCGGCGGTAACAATGTTTCCGGTCGCCGACATAACTTCCTCAAACACGGTACCCAGATCCGAATGTTCCGCACCGAAGCCAACTACGCGTTTGACCGGTGCATAAACCTCCGTGCCGATGCCGTCGAAGTTGATGTTGGCCGCCACCTTCGACAAGGGCCACGTTGGATTCCTCACCCAATACTCTGCACCCAGTAATCCATATTCCTCGCCGGTTACGGCCAGAAAGATAATTGAACGCTTTGGGCGAGATTCAGGCTTCGGAAAAGCTTTCGCGAAAGCTTCGGCGATACCGATGATCGTGGCGGTGCCCAGCGCATTGTCCGCAGCTCCTGGATAGATGGTCCCGTCTGATTCGATTCCATAGGCATCGTAGTGGGCCGTATAAACTACCGCTTCTTCCTTCAGAGTCGGGTCGGAGCCTTCAAACACGGCAACCACGTTACTGCTTGGTGTCTCCGCAAATCTGTATCGCAAAGCAAATGTTGCTGTCTTTGCCAGGTCGCGCGATACGTTTTCTCCACGTTTCGATTTTTCGAGTGCCTGCGCAAACGTGGTGTCGGAACCGGCAAAAAGTTTTTCCATTGCCTCGTTGCTGACGATCAACACCGGCGGCGTTTTAAAGTTTGACGTGATACCGGAACCGAGCGACACGCGACGTCGGGAAAGATAATTGGCGATTGTCGAAAACGGCTGCGCCTGGGTGCCCGCGTTTGCCACCACCATGCCCACTGCGCCGCGACCGAAGATGTTCATCGCTCGCGCCTGGGGATTTGTTGCGCGTGCCCAGGCAGCGTCATCAACGCCGTCAGGCTTACCACCCATGATGATCACGATCTTGTCTTTCAATTCCAAACCGGCGAAATCGTCGCGTTTCAATTCCGCTGACGAGGCTCCATAACCGGCGAAGACCAGGCCGCCGCTAACGTCTACTTTTTCTGAACTGTACGGTGGCAACACGATGTACTCGTCGCGGTGTCGCAACGCCACGTCACCGAATTTGACTGAAGAGTCAGACAGCATCTCTGTTGACTTGAACTTTATCGGTTGCAAATAGCTACCGTTAGGGCCACCGGGCTTGAGGCCCAGCTTCGCAAATCGATCAGCCATGTATTGCGCTGCTTTGTCTGCGCCCGGTTGTCCGGTGCCGCGGCCTTCAAATTCTTTCGAGCTGAGCGCCGTGGTGATTTCCCGGATGGTTTCCTGTTTGACGCGCTCGGAGGCTTTGCGCTCCGTGGAAGTTAATTTTGCGGCAGCAGTCTTCGCGGGAGCCGTCGCAGTTCCCTGGAAGGCAAGCACGGACGGCGACAACAGAACGATTGCGAGAAAGCCGGATAGCCAAATACGTGTAAAACGGTAATGAGCTAAAGACAATTGCATTGAATTCTCCTGTTTACGATCAAATACAGACGTGGATACGTTATACGCGATACATCACGGAAGGTTCTGACTTAGTGTTATTTCGTGTGTTTCGTGTAATTCGTGGATCCTTTTTTAGGCTGCATAACAACAATCCACGAATTAAACGAAACACACGAAACAGCACCAGAGTTAAGCCAAAATCCCTACTCGGAGATGAGCCGCGCAATAAAAAAAGCGGCGCCGGCGGCGGCACTTCCGATAAATGCTGTTTGCAGGGCGCTGCGCACCGGTCTCATTCCTGTAAACCGCCCTTTTACAAATCCGAACACCAGCAACGCGAACAGGGTGACGATGATAGAAATCAGCAAGGCCAATGATGGTTCGCCGGTTGCCATGTAGGGAGCTAGTGGAATGAAACCACCGACCGCGTAGGCCCCACCGATTGACACGGCCGAGGTCAGGGCCCTTTTTGGATCAGGTCTTTCAAGTCCCAACTCAAACCGCATCATGAAATCGATCCACTTTTTCGGTTGACGGCGCAGCGCCTCGACGATGGGCTTGGTTTCTTCTTTAGTCAGGCCATACTCCTCAAATACTTCGGCGACTTCGCGCATCTCTTCGTGAGGTATCTCCGCCACTTCACGTTTCTCGCGTTCGCGCTCCTTGGCGTAGTGCTCGGCGTCACTCTTCGCTGCCAGGTAACCACCAAGACCCATAGCGATCGTTCCGGCCGCGATCTCAGCCAGGCCGGCAGTGACGATTATTCGGGTGGTATACACAGCGCCGGTAAGCCCGGCGGCGAGTGCAAACGGAACAGTCAAACCGTCCGACATTCCGATGACAATATCGCGAACAACTTCGCTGGATGTGAAGTGGCGTTCGAGGTGTGGGGTCTGTGGCATGGAATTAGTCTCCGTAATCAGTTTTGATGAAGAGGCGATGATAGCAGCCAGAAAGCAGGAGCAGGGGCACACTGCAGGATCAGCGATTAGACAATGTTCAGAGTACAACCTTTAGGTTGCTCGGCAGCTATAGCAGCAAGCTGAAGCTTGTACTCTGAACATTGTCTAATGCTACTCCTTTTCCTGTTCGTCAGAATTTGTCGAGCAAGATCAAAATACCGATAACAATGAACGCTACGGCGGCGGCGCGTTTAATCCATTCGAGCGGAAGATAGTTTCCGACGAAGCCGCCGACCACCACGCCAATTGCAGAAACAGCAGTCAGTGCCAACGCGGAGCCGATGAACACCGCCCATGGCTTTTTTGTCTGGGCTGACATCGTCATGGCCGCCAGTTGCGTCTTGTCGCCCATCTCAGCAAGAAAAATCACTCCAAAAGTTGTTAGAAACACGCGCCAGTCCATGTAGTCTCCTTATTGAAGTTTTTGCATCATTTGAAATCCGGTTGTTGTACACAACCGATTGACGCGGAACAAGCCTCAAGCATAAAGCCTTCCCTGTTCAATTGACACGACGCCAAAGGCGTCTACCAGTTCCAGCCCAGGGCACCGCCCTGGGTCACGATCAATATAAATCTTGAACGACCCTGAAAGGGTCCGTGAGCGACAGGAGGTTTTATGGCCCAATCGTTAGCAAAAGTCTGGATCCATCTGATTTTTTTGACAAAAGACCGCACTCCGTTCCTAAAGGATCGACGGCGCGTTCTCAGTAAGCCAATCAAACTTGGCTGACGTCGTGCGCTACATCGAAAACCAAGAGGAGCATCACCGTATAAAATCATTTGAAGATGAATATCGGGAGTTCCTCAAGGCCTATGAAATCGATTACGATGAACGTTATGTGTGGGATTAGCATTTGGAAACCCTTTCAGGGTAGGGTCAGTTACTCACGATTAAGCCAGGGCGGTGCCCTGGGCTGAATCTGGCGAACGCCTTCGGCTTTTACTCCGCGACCCCGTCACTAATGAGCCAACACTCTAACGAATTTCTGGGTACAGAACGTTATCGCATCCGCCGTCGCCTTGGGTCGGGTGGAATGGGTGTTGTCTATGAAGCGCTCGATGTTCAAACCGACAAACTGGTAGCGTTAAAAACGTTGACGCGTGCAGAGGCCTCGCACATCTCGCGATTCAAAAACGAGTTTCGTTCACTCGCCGATGTTTCACATCCAAACCTGGTCGCACTCTACGAATTCATGGCGGACGGTCAATTCTGGTTTTTCACCATGGAACTCGTGCAGGGCGTCAATTTTCTTGAATACGTTCGGCCGGGCTATCACGCGAAGCGCGCGCAGTCATCGCGCACGCCCACGCTACGAAAGGGCAGCCAACCACCGACCGGCGAGGAAATGCTGGCTGCCTACGAAGCCGAGACCAGGCAACTCGACTCGCTTCAAACAGAACCTGGTTCCAATGAACGAAACACGCAGATCTCAATTGAGACTTCGTTGGCGCGTGCCAAGCTCGACGTACATCGGTTGACGGTCGCGCTGCGACAAGTTGCGGAAGGGTTGCACGGCCTGCATGCGACAGGAAAGCTTCACCGCGACATCAAGCCCTCCAACGTTCTGGTTACGAAAGACGGTCGGGTGGTCATCCTCGACTTTGGTCTGGTAGCCGAAGTTCATGGTGAAGAAGTTTACGAAAGCATCACCCTCGCAGGGACACCCGACTACATGTCACCCGAACAGGGCGCGCAGTTGCCAATCACTCCGGCGAGCGATTGGTACAGCGTCGGAGTCATGCTCTATCAGGCGCTGACCGGCCGCCTGCCGTTCTCGGGGAAGTTCTTTGAAGTGATGATGAACAAACAGAACTTCGACCCACCGACGCCGTCAGAGTTGGTGCGCAACATTCCTGAGGATCTAAACGACCTTTGCATTGCGTTATTGAAACGCAATCCGAAAGAGCGGCCCGATGGCCCCGACATCCTCCGTGTGTTGGGCCACGGTCAGGTTGTCCCACCGCCTCAACCGGTGGTAGCGGTGCCTGCGCCATCAGTTGCGCTGACCTCGCCGTTCGTCGGACGTGATCGGCAGTTGCGCGAGTTGCAGGCCGCTTTTGCAGCTACGCGTCGCGGTCAAACGATGACCGTGTATTTGCACGGTAGTTCGGGGATGGGGAAAAGCGCGCTGGCGCGCCATTTTCTTGATGAGTTGAAGGCCACGCAAAGCGACGTCGTGGTACTTGAAGGACGCTGTTACGAGCGCGAGTCCGTTCCGTATAAAGCACTGGACGGTGTGGTAGACAGTCTCACCAAGTATTTGCATGCCCTGCCGGAGGCGAAAGCGGAAGCACTCATGCCGCGCGAGGTTTTGGCGTTGGCGCGTCTGTTTCCTGTGATGTTGCAGGTTGATGCGGTGTTCAATGCGCCACAGCGCGAACAGGAAATTCCAGATCCATTTAGCCTGCGGCGCAAAGCCTTCGCAGCATTGCGCGAATTGCTGGGCCGCATCAGCGATCGACAACCTCTGGTCCTCTACATCGATGACCTGCAATGGTCTGACGCGGACAGCACGTCTTTGCTGGAAGACCTATTACGTCCTCCCGACGCTCCTCCGTTGTTGCTGTTGTTGAGCTTCCGCAGCGAAGACATTGAGTCAAAGCCGTTTCTGCAAACGCTAATCGACAAAGCGGGGACCGAAGGTTTTGGCGAAGTACATATCGGAGCGCTCTCGAAGAGTGAATCGAATCGCCTAGTCCGCGACTTGCTGGTGACAAAGGTGGGATTCATAGATCCATTTGTCGACGCTATCATTCGAGAAGCTCGTGGTAATCCGTTTCTCCTTGAACAGCTCGCTCGTTACGCTTCGACCAGTGCCATGACCGCCACCACCGGCATCACTTTGGCCGTGATGCTTGATGAGCGTCTTCGCCATTTACCCAAGGGAGCGCGGCAGTTTTTGGATACCCTGGCAGTAGCTGGTCGGCCAATTAATCCTGAAGTTGTTTTTCAGGCTGCGGAGCTTGCCGGAGATGAACTGCCGCTGGTGACGACCCTGCGCGCCGCTCAATTTCTGCGAACCGGAGGGGCCGGCCATGCACTCGAGCTGTATCACGATCGGATACGGGAAACACTCGCCAGTCAACTCAATCCCTCGAAAGTTATACAGATCCATCGCCGGCTGGCCCAGGCACTCGAAACGCGCGGCATCGACGATCCCGAAGCACTCTTCGAACATTACATGGGTGCGGGTGAGCGAGTTCGCGCGGCCAGTCACGCGGCAGTAGCGGCGAAGAAGGCGGCAAGCGCCCTGGCGTTTGATCGTGCGGCTGCTTTTTACAGACGCGCGTTGGAGATGGCGCCCGTACGCGGAGCAGAGTTAGTTGACCTGAAACGGGGTTTGGCTGAAGCGCTGACGAATGGCGGTCGGCCCGCGGAAGCTGCGCAAGCTTACCTTGAAGTAGCCGAGGACACGACTGCGAGTCAGAGTCTCAATTTCAAACGACTCGCGGCACAACAACTTCTGATGGGCGGCCACATCAAGGAAGGTCTCGAGGTCATTCGTTCAGTCCTGTCTGCCGTGGGAATTACGCTGCCAGCCGGTCCCCGCCGCGCCTTGATTTCCCTGGTTTTGAAGAAAATTCAGATACGTCTGCGCGGCCTCAACTTCAAAGAGCGGAAGGCCAGTGAGATATCGGAGCAGGAACTGTTTCGCATCGACATTTGTTGGGCCGTGGCGGCCGGACTCGGCGCCGTCGACTTAATTACCGGCGCTGATTTTCAGTGCCGGCAGTTGTTGTTGGCGTTGCGCGCGGGCGAACCATTTCGAGTGGCGCGTGCAATGGCATTCGAAGCTGCGCAAACCGCCGCGCGTGGAGAGCCAACCAGGAAACGAGCCCTGCAGATTGCCCAACGAGCTGAAGAGCTGGCGCTGAAAACCGGACACCCGCAGGCCATCGGATTAGCGATCTGGGCCAGTGGGGTGGCTGCGTACCTGGTAGGACATTGGAAGAATGCCGCCCGACTGTGCGAACGCGCTGCCGAAGTCTTGCGTGACCAATGCACCGGCGTCACGTGGGAGTTAACCACCGCCAACCGGTTCATGCTCAGCGCGATGATTTACATGGGGGAGATTGGCGAGGTCTCGCGTCGCGTGCCGGGATTGCTCGCATCAGCGTTGGAGCAGGGAAACCGGTTTGCCGCGATGGATCTGCGCACGCGTCTTAATGTGATTTGGTTAGCAGCAGACGACCCCACCAGAGCGCGCGCTGAAGTTATCGAAGGTCTAAAAGCGTGGCCGCAGGAAGGATTCCACCTCCAGCATTACACAGCGATGCACGCGTTGGGTCAGATAGAGCTTTACACCGGAGACGTTGAAGTCGCCTGGAAACACATTCAGGGTCAGTGGAAAGCTCTTGAGGATTCAATGCTGATGCGAATTCAGGTGTTGCGAATCGAAGCGTTTCATCTGAAAGCCCGCGCCGCACTGGCATCCGCGGCAAACGGTGACAACGGCAATCGCCGGCACCTGGCGGAGAAACTTGCGAAACGCATCGCGGCTGAGCAGGTAGCGTGGGGAAATCCATTTGCAGCTCTAATTCGTGCGGCGGTTGCGCATCAAGGGGGCGACCAGTCTAAAGCGATTGCGCTACTGAAGCAGGCCGTCGAAACGTTCGACCTCGCGGATATCGATTTGTATGAAGCCGTGTCTCGATACCGGCTCGGTCAGTTATTGGGTGATGAGCGTGGTCAGCGACATATCGATGAAGCCGAAGCGTGGATGCGCACTCGCCAAATAGTAAACCCTGCGGCGATGACGCGCATGATGGCGCCTGGATTCGATTGAGCCATGGAAACTCTAAAAACATTAACGTACGAAGTAACCGGTCGCATCGCGCGGATCACGTTGAACCGTCCAGAACGCGGCAACGGAATTACTTTCGACACGCCTGCCGAACTGGCGGAATGTGTGGAACGCGCCAATCTCGATCCGTCAGTCCACGTGATTGCCCTGGCCGGCAACGGAAAAGGCTTTTGTGGTGGTTATGACCTGGTAATGTCGGCCGAACAAAAGGTCAGTGACGACGGTGAGACTCCTCGTTGGCCCACCGGGTCAGCGATGGATCCGAAAGTTCAGCTCGCTAATCATGATCCTGCTTCGACCTGGGACCCGATGCTGGACTACTCGATGATGAGCCGTAACGTGCGCGGCTTCATGAGCCTGTTCTACAGCGACAAACCTGTGATTTGTAAGGTGCACGGATTCTGTATCGCCGGTGGGACTGACATGGCGCTTTGTTCAGATCTACTTGTGATTGAAGAGACCGCGTCGATTGGTTATCCGCCCGCGCGGGCGTGGGGCGTTCCCACAACAGCCTTGTGGGCGTTTCGTATTGGACCGGAGAAAGCCAAGCGTTTGTTATTTACCGGCGACTCGCTTACGGGCAAACGGGCATTTGAATGGGGACTCGCTTCAGAAGCCGTCGCCGCCGACAAACTCGATCAGCATTTTGAAAGCTTATTGGAACGCGTCGCACGTATGCCGGTTAATCAACTTGTAATGATGAAGCTTCTGATTAATCAAACTCTTTTGGCGCAGGGACTGCAATCAGCGCAGTTACTGGGCACACTATTCGACGGCGTTGCCCGCCACACCCGGGAAGGTTACGCGTTTCAACAACGAGCCGCCGAAGCTGGTTTCAAACAGGCTGTCAAAGAACGGGACGAACCGTTTGGCGACGCCAAGTAACTTCTGAGAAAACAATATGATTTTCCATAGTCCTCACCCTGCAGTGATTATTCCGGACGTTTCCATCACCGATTACGTCTTGCGTCAGGCAGCGCGCCTGAAAAACAAAGTAGCGCTGATCGACGGTGTCACCGGCCGCACCTACTCCTACGCAGATCTGGCGCAACGGATTCAGCAAGTCGCCGCAGGATTCGCTTCCCATGGATTAAGGAAAGGTGACGTGCTCGCAATCTACAGCCCGAACGTACCTGAATACGTGATTGCGTTTCATGCGGCGGCGACGTTGGGTGTTGCGACCACCATGGTGCCGCCTCTTTTCACCGAAGAGGAAACTATCAAACAGCTTCGCGACTCCGGCGCCAAATACCTTCTGACTGTTCCGGCGCTGATGGAGAAAGCAAGAACCGCTGCGGCCGGCAACAACATCAAGACGTTGTTTGTGATTGGTGAAGCTGAAGACTCAATCCCATTCGAATCATTGTTAAATCATGGATCGCAAGCTCCAGAGGTTGAAACCGACCTGGACGCAGACATTGTGGCGTTGCCATATTCGAGTGGGACCACCGGTTTCCCGAAGGGCGTGATGCTGACGCATAGAAACCTGGTGGCGATGTTGCGTCAGATGGAATCGACAGAACCGTTTTCAGAAACCGACACACTGGTGTGCGTCGTCCCGATGTCGCATCTCTATGGGCTACACATCGTTGTTAACCTCGGGTTAAGCCAGGGCGCCACCATTGTTACCGTCCCGCGTTACGATCTCGAGCAATTTCTTGATGTGTTGGAACGCTATCGCGTCACAATCGCCCCGCTGGTACCGCCGCTGGTGCTGGCACTCACTCGCGCTCCGCAAGTGCAGAGCCATGACTTGTCGGCGCTCCGTATGATTCATTGCGGCGCTGCTCCGTTAGCGGACGAAATCGCATCAGCATGTCGCGAGCGGCTCGGTCTGGAAATCAGGTATGGATACGGAATGACTGAGGTCAGTCCTTTGTCTCACGCGAGTCTGGTTGACCCTGAGAAACACAAACCGGGCTCGGTTGGGTTCTGTTTGCCGAATACGGAATGCAAGATTGTGGATTACACGACGGGAGAAGATTTGCCACCGGGAAGTGAAGGTGAAATCTGGGTACGTGGACCGCAGGTGATGAAAGGTTATCTCGGTGATACAGACGCCACGGAAGAGATGATTAAGCCAAACGGTTGGCTGCGCACGGGCGACATTGGCTATTGCGACGAGGACGGCCAACTGTTTGTGGTGGATCGTCTCAAGGAATTGATCAAGACAAACGGCCGGCAAGTGGCTCCTGCCGAACTTGAATCATTACTACTTTCATATCCGGCAATTGCAGACGCGGCGGTGGTCGCGCGTCCTGATGAACTCGCGGGCGAAGTACCGAGAGCGTTTGTCGTTTTGAAAAAGGAGGCGACAGCTGAGGAGATTATTCAGTTTGTGGCTGAACGCGTAGCGCCGTACAAGCGAATCAGAGAAGTTGCATTTGTAGCGGAGATCCCGCGGAATCCGGCGGGAAAGATTTTACGAAGAGTACTTAAGGATAGAAACTAAAGAAAGATTTATCATTTGTCATTTTGCTATTGCTTTCAAAGATTAAGATCTAAAGACCAGGGTTGAATGTCTCATCGTCGGGAAGCGTAGCTTGCTGATGTACGATGCATTCAATCTTGACCTAACTATCCAACCTTGAACATCAATGACAAATGACAAATGTGAAATGACAAATGACAAATCTTCTTTTCAGCCAACCTTGAACTCATACCGCCTTCGCAACAGCAGCGCCTTCTTTCAACAGTCCCGACTCGAGAATGTCCTGATGTAGCTCGCCGCGCTTATCGGTAACCATCGTGGGACGGAAATAACTTTCAAAACGCGAGTCGACGCGAAAAGCCGGGGTGTACATGTGATCCAGAGGTTCGGTGGTGCTGATAAAAGTGCGCGGACGCTTTGGACGCCTGGCCCAACCCAAACCCGTCAGCGATGTTGTCAGACGCTGCGCGCACACCAGCAAGCCTGCGCCGGTAGCGAAGATCAACTGCATCTTCGTAAGTTTGCGGCCGTAGATCCTGGTGAAGTCAACCGAATGTTTGATGACCCGCTTCTGAAAACCTCGGAGACTCTGCAGGTCTTCCACAAATTTCACCACTTCACCCATCTCGTCAACCGGCCGCTGCATGATTGTCGTTCCGTCCATGTCACGCAGCTTTGTATCCGGCAGCATCGTGCCTGCTCGTATGCAGTCGTAAAAATACGGCGTTCCAAGCAGCGGTATCGAAAGAGTCACAAACGATGGAATAGTGATCTCAGGTGTGCCGGTAATGAAGTGAAGCTCGCGTCGCAAGTCGGAAATGCTGCGAGTGGTGACATCCAGCATCAGACCATACGAGAACACGACGCCGGCATTTAGCGACTTGCTAATCATTTCCACCTGCGGCGCTTTAGTGTTTTGCAGCTTGTTGAAATTGCGCAACCAGTCGTTATCAAAAGATTCGAGCCCGCTAAACAAGAGCTCGCATCCGGCTTCATGAATGCGCTTTAAGTTTTCTTCCCGGCTGTAGAAGTCGTTGGTGACCAGCGCCCCCCACTCGTTGAAGTAACCGGCCGCGCGCATTTCATTAATCAGGTCAAGACGCGCGTGAAAGTGACCCCGGTCGCTCCCGTAAAAATTGTTGTCGAGGAAGAACATGCGCCGGCGTTTTCCTGAGGCCACAATCTGACGGCGAATGTAATCGAGCTGGTAAGTTTTGTAGGCGCGGCCTTCGCCGGTCAGTGAACAAAATCCACAGCGGAAGTTGCAGTAGCGCGTGGTTTCCACGTAGCCGATGCGACCCAACCAATAGGCCAGATCGTAACGCGGCATCATGTCCTCCGCGACGTATTCGCGTCCGAACGCTTCCGCGATGACGTCGCCCATCTCTTCAATATCGCCCTGGCAACTGTAGTCAAACACCCGCTTCGACAACAGCGGCAATACTCGAACCGGTGGTCCACCTGCGACGACAATCACCTTCGGGTTCTTGGTTCGCGCGTACGCAGTCAGGTGCAACATCCGATCGAAGCTGTTCGTGAGTCCAGTCAACACCAGCATGTCGGGCCACGACAGCATTGCCTCGTTTTCGAGCGGACCACTCGCTAATTCGGTGTAACAACGCACTTCGCATTGCTCGCGATCGAATGCACCGGCAAGATAAATTGGACCTACCGCCTGCGGTACCTTGGTGGTGCGGCTGATTGGTTGCCGCGAATCATCAAAGTAACAATTGACGATTAGTACTCGTTTTGGTGGGGAACGGTGCCCGGAAGTTGTGAGGCTGTGAAACTGCGGAAGCGATGGGGGCATTAATTGTCTCCTGGGAGAACTTAAAGCCTGATAGAAATATTCAATGAATTCCGGCTATTTATGGTAGCCGCAGAACACTACGAGGCACTGGTTGGAAATCGGTCGACTGAGATCGGGCGTACTCTACTCCCTGAGCGAGGACTAAGGCAACGAGTTTGCGACCGGCGCTAAGATGCCTTCGCGGAAATCAGGTCGCGCAGCGCATCTGCCAAACGCCCGTAAATGTTAGCTGTGGCGAAGGAATACTGGCGAAAATCGAAGGTCGTAACCAGTGCGACCCCGAGGCTGGCGGAGGTCAAAAAGATTTCCTCAGCATCGACCAGATCGGCCAGCTCGAATGCTCCTTCAATCACCGGAATGAATTGTTTTTCGGCGAGCGTAATGACGGAGCCGCGGGTCACTCCGGCAATCGCCCCGGTTGCAAGTGTGGGTGTATACAGCGTTCCATCCTTGACCCAGAAAATGTTGGCCATAGTCGCGGAAACAATTTCACCGCGTTCGTTTAGCATTACCGCTTCATGAAAATCTCGAGCCTGCGCCTCTTCCCATGACAACACCTGCTCAAGATAGTTCAAGCTTCTGATTCCCATCAGCGGAGAAGCCGTGTTGACGCGATAGGGTGAGACAGCCAAAGACATACCGGCGGCGGGAATCTTTTGAGGTTCGCCCGTCATGATCAGTAAGTCCGTTTTGGGCGCGCGGGGTTGTTTGGTTTTCCAAATGTCGCGACCACTCCGCGCCAGCAGAATAACCCGCGCGCGTCCGTCTTTAACCTGGTTGACTGCGATGAGTTTGTTGAGGGCCTCGCCGACGCTCTCTTCGTTACAGCCGGTCAGGTCTACGCTGAGTCGTTTGGCGTGATCTTTAAGACGCGCCCAGTGCCTGGTCCACAAAAAAGGCTGGCCGCGATGGACAGCGACGGTGGTGAATACGCCGCGGCCATACAGCATTGCCGACGACACCGGCGCCACACGCGCCTTCGTCGCTTCGAGCATCACCTTGTTGAGGTAGATGACGGGATGCATCTGGGAAGTCAGATGTTAGATGTCGGAGGTCAGATGTCAGGGGTCAGAACTAGATGCTAGATGCTAGATGTTGGAGTTGATGGAGAATAGTATCAAAGAGACCCGTCTCTGGATCGAACCAAGTCCAGCATCTAAAATCCAGCATCTGACATCTGACCTCTGACATCTGGCCATTTATTCCATACCCGCGGCCATTACTTCAGCCTCGAGTCGTTTGGATAGGGAACTGCGCCACGCTTGTTCGAGCTGTTGAACTTCAATTGAAACTGCTTCCCGCCGGCGGTGATGAATTCGTAAGCGCGTGCCCCCGACTGTGCCTATCACGTTAAAGGGACAGTGCAGGCGGTCCGACATTTCTTGTAACTGCGCGAGATTTGCTTCAGGGAAACTGACGATGATTCGCGAGGGAGATTCGCTGAAAAGCGAACTGGTAGCAGTTAGCCCCTCGTCTAGTGACACTTCGGCGCCGATGACCGCGTGGTTGAGACAAGAGAAACAGTTTTCGGCGAGTGCGACAGCTATGCCTCCGTCACTGCAATCATGGGCTGACGCAATGAGTCCGGCTTCTGCCGCCTCGAGACACGCGCTCTGAACCGCAGCCTCTAACGCAAGGTCCAGTTTGGGAACCGCGCCGCCGGCGATCATTTGCTCAGTAGTCTTCCCTGCTACAGTTGCCGCAAATTCGCTAATAGATAAGTCGTCATTCGTCGACCCGAGTAGCGCGATCAAGTGCCCGTCCTGCTTAAACCCTGGTTGCAACACGCGTCGAACATCTTCTACCAAGCCGATCATTCCGATAACCGGCGTCGGTAGAATGCCTTTCCCTTCAGTCTCGTTGTAGAACGAGACGTTTCCGGAAACTACCGGCGTGTTGAATACACGGCAGGCTTCAGCCATGCCATCGACCACTTCGGAGAACGACCACATTACTTCCGGACGTTCAGGCGAGGCGAAGTTAAGGCAGTTGGTCACCGCCAGGGGGCGCGCTCCTACGCAAACCACATTGCGGGCAGCCTCAGCTACTATCAGTTTCGCGCCTTCGCGAGGATTGGCGGCGCAGTAGCGGCCGTTGCCATCGAGTGTCATTGCCAGCGCACGGCGGGTTTCCTTAATGCGCACGACAGCGGCGTCAGCGCCGGGAAGCACGACTGTGTTGGTCCGTACCATATGATCATACTGGCGATAAACGTGCTGCTTGGATGCGAGGTTAGGTGTGGCGATCAACTTCAAAAGTGCGTCGTTGCAATCGTCCGTGTCCAGTGTCTCGGAAGGAACCGCGTCATTCCCATACGCGCGCGTTGGCCGTTCATATAACGGCGCCTCATCCGTCAGAGACGACACGGGAATGTCCGCCACCGTTTCGCCGTTATGCATCACTCGCATGTGTTGATGGTCACGCACGCGGCCGACTACCACCGCATCAAGGTCCCACTTGCGAAAGATGTCAATCACTTCACGTTCGCGACCTGAATGGGCCACGATCAACATTCGCTCCTGAGATTCTGACAACAGCATCTCGTATGCGGTCATGCCTTCTTCCCGCTGCGGCACAAGTGACAGATCGATATCGACGCCTGTACCCGCGCGCGCGGCCATCTCACACGATGACGACGTCAAACCCGCTGCGCCCATGTCCTGAATACCGGCGATGGCGCCGCTGCGCATCGCTTCCAGGCAAGCTTCCAGCAGAAGTTTTTCGAGGAACGGATCGCCGACCTGAACAGTCGGACGTTTTTCCAGTGCTTCATCATCAAATTCGGCCGACGCCATGGTGGCGCCATGAATTCCATCGCGTCCGGTCTTGGCGCCCACGTACAGGATTGGATTACCAACCCCCGTCGCTTTGCCAAAGAAGATCTGGTTCTGTTTCACCAGCCCCAGCGCGAACGCATTAACCAGAGGGTTTAGGGAATACGCATCGTCAAAAGCTACTTCACCGCCAACGGTCGCGACGCCAAAGGCATTACCGTAATGCGCAATGCCGCCTACGACACCGGCGAGCAACGAACGATTGCGGCGGCCATGCTTGGGATGGTCCAACGAACCGAAGCGCAAGCTATTCATCGAGGCTATCGGCCGCGCGCCCATGGTGAACACATCGCGAAGAATGCCACCGACGCCTGTGGCTGCACCCTGGAACGGCTCGATAAAAGAGGGGTGATTGTGTGATTCGATCTTAAACGCTACGGCCCATCCGTCGCCTACATCGACGACGCCGGCGTTCTCTCCCGGTGGAACGATAATGCGGTCGCCTTTAGTAGGCAGTCGTCGCAGGTGAATACGAGAGGATTTGTAAGAACAATGCTCGGACCACATCACTGAAAAGATGCCGAGCTCTACCAGATTGGGAGTGCGCCCCAGCAGCGACTTAATACGTTCAAATTCTTCGGACGTTAGGTTATGAGCAGAAAGTACTTCGGGGGTGATTTGTTCCATAGGAAGAAGGCAGACGGCAGAACGCAGAAGGCAGCAGAAAAATTCTGCCTACTGCCTACTGCTTTCTGCCTACTAATTTATCAACGGCGGCGCGTAGTTCTGCCGGCTTAATGCGTCCGAAGTGTTTGAACGTAATCTTCCCGAACTTGTCATACAAAACCGTGGCGGGAAGGGCTCCTCCCCAATCCGGATCGACGGCTTTGATTGAAGGTTCGGGATCGGCGACGTTCAACAGGTAAGCGGGCATATTTGCGCCCATCTGCTGAAGAAATTTCGGGACCTCAGTTTTAATTTCGCTGAAGTCGTCCAGAGAAACAGTAATGAAGTCCAGTCCCCGCGATCGGTAATCCGAGTCAATCTTGATTAGATCGGGAAACTCGTCGCGGCAGGGTTCGCACCAGGTGGCCCAGAAGTTGACCAGCAACGGTCGTCCATTGTCGCGTTTGAGCAGAGCGGCCAGGCCTGCGTGGTCCACCTCTTTGACGATGATGGTTTCGGCGGCTGCCTTAGGAGCCTTCTCAGCGCCGTTTGTGGATTGCGCGGGCGCTGAGAAGGCAGACAGGAAAAGGGCTATCACGCCACAAATCAAGAAAACAAATTTTCGCGGCGTATGAGTCATTAAGCCCGCTTGATCGAACATCCGAACGCGGTGGCAGTGGTTTTAGCAACCGGCTTGCCGGCCAGGGCTGCGTCGATCGCGTCTCGCAACTCGTTGGAAACAACCTGTGATGTGTCGCGCGCGTTGTCTATACGTCCGCGATACACGAGCTTGTTGCCGGCGTCGAGGAAGTACGCTTCAGGAGTCACAGTCGCGCCAAAGATATCGGCGATCTTGTTGCCGCCGTCCTTCAAAATCGGGAAGGTCAATTTGTTTGAAGCGGCGTGAGCTTTGATCTCAGGCCCAAGCTCAGCAACGTTTGAATTAATGCCGATAACGTTAACGCCTTTGGCTTTGTAATCCTGGGCGAGTTTCTCCATCCGCTCGTTGTAAGCATTTGAGACCGGACACTTGGTAGCGACGAAGAGCAGGACAGTGCCGTTTTTGCCCTTCAATGAATCCAGTGAGTGGGTTTTACCGTCACCATCAGGCAGCGAGAAATTGTCGACAGCAGTACCGATGGCCATGGGGGCCGGTACATCCGCGGTAAGCCGCGTATTTGCGGTGGCGATGGCAAAAAGTGCAGCCACAGTTAAAGACAGTGCGAGTAGCTTTTTCATAATCAACGAACTCCTATATCAGCAGCTTTCGCCGGAGAATTAAAGGGGAAACCGGAAACGAAAGAGTACCAGCGTGTGTTCAGGGGGTGCAAGCGGGTGATGACCTCATGCCAATGGGGCTCGCCGGGCGAAGAATATGAGTACGCTCAGTGCCAACGTCACCAGTGCGGACAACAAACAGAACTGGCAAAACGCTTCGATTACAAACGCCTGCAGATAGAGCAGCCAGATCGTTACCAACAGCATTACTGCCACTAAAGGCACTAATAACTTCGCGGCGAATTTGTATTCAAAAGCTGCGAGGGTTGCCAGACTGAAGACAGTGAAGTAGGCAATGGCGCCGACAAGCGCGAGCGGAATCCCGCCATACGATGCGTAAGCGCTACTAAGTACGGTGGAACAACCGTGAACTATTGTGCAGCGGACACTGCGGCCTGAGATGTGTTCGATGGTGAGATAGACCGAATCCGCCACTCCGATTAGCGAGACAACAGCGGCTAACCCGTAGAGGATTGCGCGCCGCCGGTTGGGACTGGCGGTCATACCATCAGCGGCCGGCGGCTGCGATTTCATTAGTGATGAGAGTTCGTAACCTTCCTGGCTCGAGTGATTGGAAAGGAATTTCACGGCCATTCATGAAAACAGTTGGCGTGCCCTGCACACCCAGCGCATGCGCCCGCTTGCCGTCCTGGAAGATCCGCTGTTCAACAACTTCACTGGTTAGGTCTTTGCGATACTTCTCCATGTCCAGACCGATCTTCTGCGCATAGCCTTCAAAGATAGGACGGGCGTCGAAGGCTTTGTCCCACGCTTTCTGGTTTTCGAAAATCTGATCGTGCATCTCGAAGAACTTCCCCTGCAGGCCAGCCGCCTCCGCAGCGCGCGCAGCAGAAAGCGCATGGGGATGACTCGGCACCAACGGATACTCTCTAAAAATCACTCGTATCTTATCGCCAAATTCCTGTTTCATCGTTTTCAGAACCGGATGAAGCAAGCCGCATGGCGGACATTGGAAGTCGCCAAACTCCTCCAACGTCACCACCGCAGTCTCAGGGCCTACCGCATTTGGTGGTTCCGCTCCCGGCGGCACAGATCGCGACACCGTAGCCGCAGGGGATGCTGAATTGCCCGGCGGAGCAACGGAGGTCGGGGAAGGCGCCGGCGGGTTCGAAACAGCTGCCTCTTTTAACGACCAGGCTACTGCCACCACCGCCGCCAGCACGACGAGAATGATAATGAAGGGAAGTGCTCGTTTCATTTTGATCATCTCGCGCAATTATTGAATGGTGTAGTTGATCGTGCGATCCAGATCGCCATTCACGAAGACTTGTACTTTGTATTTGCCGGAAGGCCATTCCTGCGGCAACGTCAAGTGGCCATGCACGATGTTCTCGAGGGTGCGTGTCGTGTAGTCGATGTCCTTGATCTTCTGGTTCTGGGTGCCGTCGGCGTCAACAATCCACCAGGAAAACTTCATCGTAGTTCCGCGCTGGGCTTTCTTCAGTTTTACTACGCAATGGATAGTGCGATCGTCCGGAGAGAATGACGATGTTTCATCGCCCGGCGCATTCCGTCCATTATCTTTCGCCATATGGATCTTTTCGATGTGGTTACCTGGACCTGCGTCTTCGGCCTCAACTGCGGGTGGCCGGTTGGTATTTGAGTTGGCGTTGTTCTCGTTGCTGGCGCGGCGGCCCATATTGCACGCGAGTAGAACGAAGACTAAGAGACCGGCGGCCAGCCATGCGGGGTGGTGTTTCATCATCATTTCTCCAGGGTGAAAATTGTTGAAAGCAATTGAGTTCAGGCAACGGCAGCGAGGGTAGCCGCGAGCGATCTGAAAACATCGCGGCCGTCAGTTGATCCTAACAATTCTTCGCAGGCCCGCTCCGGATGCGGCATCAACCCCAGCACGTTGCGAGTGCTATTGCAGATACCGGCAATATTGTCGCGCGCGCCATTCGGATTGGCGGCGTCAGTGATGTTCCCGGACGGATCGCAGTAGCGAAACACAATTCGATCATCCTGCTGCAGCTCCACCAGAGTCGCGTCGTCGCAAACGTAATTTCCTTCAGCGTGCGCAATTGGTAACCGGAGTACAGACCCGCTTTTCATTTCGTTAGTGAACGGAGTGTCTGTGGTTTCGACGCGAACGTGGACGTATTCGCAAATGAAATGCAAATCGCGGTTGCGAATCAGTGCGCCCGGCAGCAAACCCGCCTCGCACAGAATTTGAAAACCGTTGCAAATTCCCAGGACGAGACGTCCGCTGGCGGCAAACTTCTTCACCGACTCCATTACCGGAGAAAATCGCGCGAGCGCTCCCGCCCGCAAGTAATCTCCATATGAAAAGCCGCCGGGAATGATCACGGCGTCGTACGACCTGAGGTCCGTGTCCTTGTGCCAGATGAAATCGACAGGTTGGCCCACCTGTTTGGAAATCACGTGATAGGCATCGTGATCGCAGTTGGAGCCGGGAAACACAATGATTCCGAATTTCACGCCTCGATCTCCACGCGGTAATCTTCAATAATTGGGTTAGACAACACTTCACGCGCGATGCGCGCGACCGATTCTTTCGCTTGTTCCTGGTCCGCCGAGTCCTGCAAAGCTATCTCAAAGTATTTGCCCTGCCGGACATCGGCAATTCCGGTAAAGCCCAACAGTTCGACTGAATGGTGAATGGCTTTACCCTGAGGATCCAGCACACCCGGTTTGAGGCTGACGTAAACTTTCGCTTTCATATGATTCTCATTTTGCTGTGTTCATACTAAGACATATCGTTGCTACATGTGTAGCGGATAGCATAATATCTCGCCCCACAATTTGAATCGAAACGCTTCGCTACCTTTTGCAACTTCAGGAGAACAACTATGCAAAACCCCCCGCCCGGACAACAAAACTACGGCACTCCCGGTGGTAGTCCGCCTCCGACCAGCAGCTCTCCGTTGGGCGGAATGGATCCGAAGATTGCGGCTGCTATCTCCTACATCTGGATCGTGGGAGTCATCTTTTTCATTCTCGAAAAAGAGAACAAGTTCGTGCGGTTTCACGCACTGCAATCGATCCTGTTTGGCGTCGCAAATTCAGTCATCATGATCCTGCTTGGGATCCTGGCCTTTGTGCTGACGCTTGTTTTCGGCATCGGCGGGGCAATGGTTGGCGGCGGGATGGAGAGTTTGGTCAGCTTGCTGGTTGGCCTAATCTGGCTGTTGTTCTGGTTGATCGGACTCCTGATGTTTGCTGGTCTGATCTTCGCAGCTGTTAAGGCTTATCAGGGCCAGAAATTCAAACTGCCCATCATTGGAAACATTGCCGACAACATGGTCAATAAACCGTAACGCTTTAACTTCCGGCGGCGGCTGACGGTTCTGACCTGGTTTCTTTCTCAAAAACTCTGTCAAAGATCGTGTCAACGTTGCGCAGATAAGTGTCTGTAGAGAAGGCGCTGCTGATCTCTTCGACACTTAAATGCTCTGCGATGTCCTTGTCTGCGACAACCAGCTCCTGAAAATCCAGTTTGTCGTCCCACACCCTCATCGCGTTGCGTTGCACCCATTCGTAAGCCGTTTCACGCGACACACCCTTGCGTGTCAGCGCCAGCAACAGTTGCCCGCTGAAAACCAACCCGCGGGTGACGTTCAAATTCTCCAGCATGCGCTCCGGGTAAACGACGAGACCTTTAATTAAAGATGTCGCTTTTTGAAGAATGTAATCCAGGGTAATGCTGGAGTCCGGCAAAACCACTCGCTCTGCTGATGAATGTGAAATATCGCGTTCGTGCCAAAGGGCAACATTCTCCAGACCGACAAGGCTGTTTGCGCGGACCACGCGAGCCAGGCCGCAAATGCGCTCCGAGATGATCGGATTGCGTTTGTGAGGCATGGCGCTGGATCCTTTTTGACCGACCGTGAAGCGTTCCTGCGCTTCGCGAACCTCAGTGCGCTGCCAGTGGCGTACGTTCAATCCAATTTTGTCTAAGGTGGAAGCGATTATTCCCAGCGTGCACAAATATTCCGCATACCGATCCCGCTGAATTATTTGTGTTGAAACTTTCGCGGCTTTGAGGCCGAGGCGGCGGCAAACTTTTTCTTCAACTTCCGGATCGAGATGAGCGAACGCGCCTACTGCTCCGCTAATCTTGCCGACGCTTACTGCTTTACGGGCCCGCTTCAAACGCTTTCGATTACGACGCATTTCGGAATACCAAAGAGCGAAGGTCAGGCCAAACGAAGTTGGTTCCGCGTGAATGCCATGGGTGCGTCCAATCTGCGGCGTGTCTTTGAATTCGTACGCGCGTTCCTTCAAGACCTCGAGGAAGGCGTCCACCTTCTTTAAAAGGATGTCGCAGGCGTCCCTTAGCAGGAGAGCGTTGGCAGTGTCTACCACATCCGAAGAAGTCAGGCCGTAGTGTATGAAGCGTGCGGCTTCGCCGACGTTTTCAGCTAGATTCGTGGTGAAGGCTATGACGTCGTGGTTAGTAGTTTTCTCAATTTCGTTGATGCGTTCGACGGTGAAGGATGCACGCGACTTGATTTCTTCGACAGCGTCCTGCGGAATGGTGCCCATCTCGGCGTGGACTTCGCAGACGGCTATCTCGACGTCCAGCCACTTCTGGAACTTGCTCTGTTCGCTCCAGAGCGCACCCATTTCAGGAAGTGTGTACCTATCGATCATAATTCAGTAGAACAGGCATTCCTGCCTGTTCGCTTTTTCCTTTGCACATGGACAGACAAGAATGTCTGTCCTACTAACCCAGCGCAGTTGAGTTTACAAAATACCTGGCCAGCAGCCACTTGCCGTTTCGTTCAACCAGCGTGAAAGTTTCCATACCTTCCGCATTTTGAAACTTAGTTCGATAAGTCACGATGAACGCGCGGCCTTTCAAAGCTCCACCGGAATTTTCCTGTTCCGTTGCCGACTGCAACGTTCTGGTTTCAACAGGCCCCAACTTTGTTCGCAGCGTCTTGAAAGTGTTAACCGATTCTTCCTGCGTCGCCGCCTGCTTCCACAAATCAGAGGACTCGTTATAAATCTTTTCGTATCGCTCCGCAGCGATGTCGTCCCCGACACCGGTTATGGCAGACTCAACTTCCGGCGGCATTGTCCGCCGTTCGCTGACCTTGCAGGCAACACCAAGAACCGCAATAAAAACTATGGAGAAGTAAACTGCTCGCCGGGGCCAGGAAATGTTAGCGGCAACAAACGAACGTTTGATCGGTCCGCTCTCCGCGGTCATCACGCAGTTACACCTCAATCCAGGGTGTCGGTTCTTTGGGAAACGAAAGACTCACTTGCGTGTCAGTGTGAAACAGGGGAAAACGCTCCTGCAGAGCGACCTCAGCCGAAATCTTCGCGAGGTAAGGATTGTTCGCACGTTGCGAGAGATGCGCCAGTACCAGGAAGCGCGCGCACCCATCAAAACCATCGCGTATCCAGTCAGCTACATCTTCGTTCGAGAGATGGCCGAGTCGCGAAAGGATTCGCTGTTTCAGTTCCCACGGATAGGAATCACACGCCTTCAACATGTCACGACTATGATTTGACTCCATTATGACGGCAGCACACCCGCGCAATTGCTGGCTCACGAGCGTAGTGATGTGTCCAAAGTCCATTAATGTGGCGATTTTCACGCCGTTATGAGTGGCAGTGAATCCAAAGTTGTCGACCGCGTCGTGTGGGATGGTGAAGGGATGGAAGTCGATTTCGCCGATACGAAAATCTTTGCTTGATTCAATTTGTTCGACGCGATTCTCCAGCGCGCGAGTGCGTTTCCGCCATTCGTCGTTGCTGACATTGAATCGTTCGCCGACATACGCATCGTGGGTTTTGGCTGAGATATAAACAGGGCAATCGACGGTGCGAAGTAACACTCGCAATCCGCCGGCATGATCGCCGTGTTCGTGTGTTACGAGGACGGCGTCGAGGCGTTGAACGTCTTCGCCTACGATTGCCAGACGGCGCGCGATCTCTTTCGCGCTCAGTCCTGCATCAACCAGCACACGGGTTTCGCCTGCAACGATCAAAACCGCATTGCCAGTTGATCCGCTGCCCAGAACGGTGAGTTTCATTTTTGGATTTATTTAATGCGCAACTAAAAGAGGTCGAAGGCAAACTTTATCACTTAAGTGAGAAACGGCCAAACAAGGAATGCGGAATGCGGAATGCGGATTAGTGATTTGCGAGTAGTGATTGTTGATTGCTGACTTAAGCAAGATTGAGTCAGATTGAAAACCACACGGTGTACGGCCAATCCGGAATCCGCAATCCGCAATCGAAAAGTCCGCAATCCGGAAGCTACGCTACCTGCAATCGCTGCCGATCCACCTTGAAGCCGTTCAGGTTTCCAAGGGCTCCCAACGCCAAAGAGTCGTTGGTGAAAAACCTGCGCGCCACTCGCTGCAAGTCTTCGACGTTAACCTCTTCGATATGCTTGATGATCTCTTCGGGTGAGATGCGGCGACCGTGGATGATTTCCTGACGCGCTAGTGAGCTGACGCGTCCGCTTGAAGACTCCAAACCCAGCAGAATTGATGAAATAGCCTGGTCCTTGGCCAGCTTTAACTCGTCCTCAGAGACACTCTCCCGTATGACACGACGCACTTCTTCGAGCGATAAATCGAGGACTTCGTCCAGGTGTTCCGGAGACGTACCGGCATAGATAGTAAAAACACCAACGTCGGAAAAGGTGCTTCCGCCTGCACCTACGGAATAAGCCAGACCTCGTTCTTCGCGTACCCGCTGCCAGAGCCGGCTCGAGGTTCCCCCACCCACAATGGATGCCAGCAGGCTTGCTGCGTAACGGTCGGTGCTGCGCGCGTCTGGCCAGGGAGTAGCGATCACCAGATGTGCCTGCTCCAGTTCATTCTTTTGTTCGATGAGGATCGGGGCCGCGGGTAGTGGAGTTCGTCCGTGCCCATTTGATTGAGCTTTGGAAGCGCCGTCTTCCTTGAAAGATTTGGCTACCAGCTCAACTAACGCATCGTGCTGAACGTTGCCGGCCGCCGCGACTACGAAGTTAGCGGAAGTAAATTCGCGGGCGTGATAGTCGGAGATAGTGGATTGGCTAAACGAAGAAACTGTGTCTCTCGTGCCTTCGATGGGACGACCCAACGCGTGATCGGGGAAATAAGCGGCGTTGAACAACTCGCCGAGTAATTCATCCGGAGTGTCTTCCACCATCTTGATCTCTTCCAGGATGACTTTCTGCTCGCGGTTGAGATCGTCTTCTTCAAATCGTGGATTGACTAACAGGTCGGCCAGCAAATCAAAGGCTTCCGGCAGACTGCGGTCCGCAACCTTTATCGCGAAACCCGTCATCTCATGCGTAGTAAACGCATCCAGGTTTCCGCCGAGTCGATCTGACTCAATAGCTATGTCGCGAGCCGTTCGACGCTGCGTCCCCTTGAAAACAGCATGTTCGATGAAATGGCAGATGCCGTTGAGATCCGGTGACTCGTGACGAGAACCGCGACGCACCCAGATTCCGGCCGTTACCGACCGAAGGCCAGGCATGTGTTCAGACAGTACGGTGAGCCCGTTCGAGAGTTTGGTAGAGCTGACTTGATCGATCATGAATTGGAACAACGGAAAACGGGCTTGTTATTTCAGGATAAGGGGATCCTAGCACGCCGGAAAACCAGGACAAAATGGGCCGGTTTGACCCGTGTCAGAGGTGTGTCGGTGGGTCCTCGGGTGGCACATTTGCTGGGAAAATAGCTCCATTTTCCATATATCATTTCCCATTTCCCATTTCTCATTTAGGTGCTGTAGTTCACGTCCCTCGCGGATTAGGCGGATTAGAATGACAAATCAGAAAAGTGAAAATCATATATGGGAAATGGATTTCAGCCTTATCCATTTCCAATTTCTCATTTAGCTCCTGTAGTTCACGAAGCTCGCGGATTAAATGACAAAATCAGAAATGTGAAATGATAATGGGAAATGAATTGAGTCTTACTTTGAACGTCAAGGCATCCCGGAGGTCTGGTTGAGTGTCTTATGGACAGGTGATAGCAGCTAAAGTGCTGGTCAAATAAAAGACTGCAAGGCTCCGTGAGGCTTGCGTCTTCCTTGACAGCGATTGGCTCAAGGCGGAAAATACCGCCATTCATAAGGGTTCCGGTAAGTCTCCTGGCCTGAACCAGTTCGCCTTTGGGTGAGGCGACAACGCCCGTGCTGCGGGTTGCAGGAGGCGCTTTCCATTTGCGCAGACCAACAGTAAGCCCCGGCCACTTCGAACGTTTCGTCTGAGACGTAAGGAGGTTTCGTGCGATGAAAAATAGATTTAGCGCAAGAACCTTTGGTGTGCTCCTCACTTTGTTATGCGCATCACTCTGTCTGCAGGCTCCCAGCGTCAGCGCAAGCAAAGCCAGCCTTGGCACCGTTACGGGCGCAGTTCTCGATAACCACGGCAATCCTGTTTCCGGCGCACTAATTTCCATCATGAAGGTGGGCGCTGATAAAGCAATCAAACATATTCGCAGCGATGCGTACGGCCGGTTCAAAACGCGCATATCGCCCGGACGTTACGGGCTTCGCGCGATCGCCCAGGGCTTCAATGCCGTAGTCTTTGAATCGATTGAAGTAAGAGCATCACAGGAACTTGTCTACCGGTTCAACCTCGAGCCTGTCGGTGGAGGGCGTACCCTGCCCGAGCGTCGTAATGACAGCACAGACGTTAAATGGACGTTGCGCTCCACACACACGCGACGATCAATCTTCCAGGTGAAGGAAGGTGACGACCGCGAGATTCAGGCGGTGCTTGGAATCGAACCGGCAGCGGATCCGGAAGTTATTACCATTGTTGCCCCGGACACAGACGAAAGTTACCGCAGGGATTCCCAACGCCGCATGCGTGGCGTGGTTGAAACGTATTTTGCTGCCAACTCCTTCGGTCCGAGCTACCCCGGCCTGAATTTCGCTGTAGCCACTTCGCCGACCGACGACGTTGAACTTATTTTCGCCGGCCAAACCGGCGCAGATGCAACTGCGCCAGAACGTTTCGAAGCCACAACTGCGCTGCGTGTCACTGATCGACATCGTATCGCGGTGAGCGCGGGCGCCGTACGTTTTGGAGCGCCGACGTGGTCACACGCTGGGGCTGATCGTGAATTTGGTCAGTTTTCAGTTCGCGCGATTGATGAATGGATAGTTCGTGACGGCATTGTTGTGGTGCTCGGTCTCGACTATTCGCGCTTCATTGGCGCGGGAGGTGGAGATTCGATCAGCCCTCGTGTCGGTTTGCAGTTTGATGTAAATGCGCGGACCCGTCTCAAAGCGGCATACGCTCCAGGTGGAGACGAAAGCAGTATTCAAAGCGTAGCAGGATTTGAAGGACATCAGGTGGTGTTCCACGAAGCGAATGCGAGACCGATAGCTTTTGTCGATGGCCGCGCTGTGATGGAGCGTAGTCACCGGCTCGAGTTTGGCGTAGAACGCGTTGTCGATAATGAATCGAGCTTCGAAGCGTCGGCTTTCTATGACACGACGTCGGGTCGCGGCGTGGGATTCATGAGCACTCCATCCACAGCCTTTTCAGGTAAGGCCGGGGACGCCTACATCAACGTAGCTAATCAGCAAGGCTCAGCTCGTGGCATGCGTTTGGTTTACACCAGAAGATTGAGTCATGTATGGACCGCGTCAGCTGGATACTCGCTTGGACTGGGCCAACGTTTGTCAGATGACCCAACGCAGCCAACAGACTTATTTGAGAAAGGCTTCTTCCAAAGCGCGGCGGTGCAGCTAGGCGCCGGATTCGACACTGGGACCAATATCAGAACGGTTCTGCGTTTCTCACCGAATGCGACGGTGTTCGCGATCGATCCGTTCGCCGGCCGCCTGGCCGTTTACGACCCGTCCCTCAGTATCCAGGTTACTCAGGAACTGCCAAGCTTCGGATTACCTGTGCGCGCTCAAGCTGTACTCGACGCCAGAAATCTTTTGGACCTCCAGGCCAACACTGACAACGGCGAGATAGTTACTCAACTCAGTACCGGTCGACGATCCGTTCGCGGCGGAATCTCCGTCAGGTTTTAGACGAAAGGATGCAGTCGGGCCCGGTCCTTGTTTTAGATTTTTGCTTCGATTTTTTCCTCTTTTGACCCGCCTGCTCGGTTCTCCAAAATCTCGGAAATGTCCAAAAACTTGGATGCTAGTGATGCCCTTATTTTCTTCGAGAAAACGTACGTGGGAGCTTGAGTCACATAACGCTCTTGAATTGGCATGTTTCGCAAGAGTCACGGCGTCGGAACCAAGCCGGGGAGCGAATCGAAGGGCCGCCGGACGGGGGAACATACCTTGCATTTTTATTTTCGATCTTCAGGTGTGTTTGGAAGATGGTGGGAAAACGGTTTAAGTGAAGAGATCGGTATTTACAACGGGAACATGGTTGGTGCTGGCCGGCACGGTCCTACTGTTGACGGCGGGCATCCTGAACTTTGTCCAACGGCTCGACCGTAAAACTCCGGCGTGGGACGGTGTCACCTGGACCGACACTAAGCAGGGAATTATTGCCGACAAAGTTCAAACCGGTTCGTCGGGGGCCCGTGCGCAAATCCATGACGGCGATCGCCTGATCGCGATCAGCACGGACAACCGGATATATGAAGAAGTCACTCGGGCGGAGAACGTTCAGATATACCTGGATGAGGCGCGGGTAGGCGGAAACATTCATTACTTGATCGAACGTCCTTCGTATCCCGTAGAGAACCGTTTCTATTACGCCGACCTCGACAATCTGAATGCGATTCATAAGTGGTCGCCCCGTGAGCTCTACATTAACCTGATCGGGATCGTTTACCTGTTCGTTGGTTTCTTCGTCCTCTTCAAACAGGGTGGTCGCGCCCCATTCGCACTTCACTTTGCGGGGCTATGTCTAGCGGCCTTCGTTTTCCATTCTTACACTCCTGTCGGCGCTTACGAAGATCTTGATCTGGCCATCGCGTTTCTGAAGAACGTCGCGTTCATAGTTTTCGCGCCACTCTTCTTACACTTCTGCCTGGTGTACCCGGAACGACAGCAGTTGTTTCAGGAGAAGCGTTGGCGTTCGGCGTTGCTTTACGTTCCTGCCGTTCTGTTGTTTGGCTTCGCAACTTTCATCTTCCTTCGTAACGCCCTGATGCCGATCGTTCCGCCGATTGGCAATATGCCCTCGCCGTCTGATTCATCGGTATCGCTCTTCTACCGGCTGAGCTTCGCGCATTTTCTGGCGGGCTTAGTGGGTGGCGTGTTTTTCCTTCTTCGAACGTGGGTAAAGGCGAAGAGTGCGGTCATACGTCAACAGATGAAATGGGTATTGTGGGGCTCACTACTGGCCGTCGCACCCTTCACCCTTCTCTACGGCATCGCCTATCTGATGGGCGCGGAAACTGACCCGTGGTTAACCGATGCGGCTGTACTACCGCTGATTCTGATCCCATTGGCGTTTGGGTATTCCGTTTCTCGTTACCGGTTGATGGACGTTGAACTGGTTGTTCGCCGTGTATTTGTTTATGTGCTGACAACTCTGGCGATCGCGTTGATGGTGGGTTCGGTGGTCTACCTTGCCGGACTGTACGCGCTCGGTAGTGATAGCTTTTCTTCTGAGCAGGTTACCTTGCGCGTCGTTGTCTCAATTGTGGCGATGGCCGCAATCGTGATGGTGGCGGCGCCAGTTAAGGCATTTCTACAGGAACAGATTGATCGCCTGTTCTATGGCGAGCGGTACGACATGCGCAACAGCCTGCTCGATTTCGGCCGTACGCTATCAGCAACAACTGCGCTGGATCCGCTACTCGATTCCCTCGTCAGTCGGCTACAGGAAGTGATGAACGTCGGCCGGGTCGCCATCTTCATCGAAGACAAACAGGCACCTTCGGGTTATCGCGTGGCACGCGCTGCCGGCCTTTCGGCTGAGATGGTGGTGCCGCCTGATTTTCGAGAAATGATCCGCGTGCGTTCGGCACAAACGGGCGTCGTGCGTACCGACGATCTGGATTTGATTCCGGAGACGACCGGCTTCGTGCGTCGCGCTCTTCACTATTACGTTCCTTGCGTGGTGCGTGGGCGAATGGTGGCTGTCATCGGTCTCGGACGCTCCGCCGACGGCGCGCTGCTGTCATCAGAAGACGTCGACATCCTGTTAACTGTTTCAGGCTATGTGGCTGTCGCAATCGAAAATAGTTTGCTTTACCAGGAACAGCAGGAAAGAGCGGCGGAACTAAAAGTCCTGAAGGAGTTCAACGAGTCGATCATTGAATCGATTAACGTTGGCCTGCTGGCCGTCGACCTCGATGGCCGCGTTACGCGTCTCAACTCGGCGCTCGAAGAAATACTTGGTTTGAGTCGCAACCAGGCCATTGGAAGTCGCGTTGAGGATTTGTTTTCTGAAGACTTTACCGACACGTTGCGGCAAGTATTAGGCAACGACAGGTGGCGTCTAAAAGAGACCCGTAACATCTACAAAATCCACACTGCGACTACCACCGGCCGCACCCTGGTCCTGAACATCGCTATCGCTCCACTTCAGGACACCTTCGAGCAAACCGGCGCACTGGTAGTTATTGAAGACGTCACCTCGCGCATCCGGCTCGAAGAACAACTGCAACAACGTGAAAAGCTTTCATCGATTGGTTTGCTCGCAGCCGGCGTGGCCCATGAAGTGAACACACCGTTGACTGGTGTTTCGTCTTATACGCAGATGTTGATGGGTATGCTGCAGGAAACTGATCCAAAGCATGCCCTGCTGCAAAAGGTAAGACGTCAGGCTGAGCGCGCTACCAATATTGTCAATAACCTGTTGAACTTTTCGCGTACGGGAAGCGCCACCGAGTTTGGCGAAGTCCACATCAAACGCGTGCTCGACGATACGCTGCAACTTTTGGAGCCGCAGCTGCGCGGTAACCAGATAGAAATCATTCGCGCCTACGATCCTGACGCGCCAACGGTCTTCGGTAACGCGGGTAAACTGCAGCAGGTGTTTACCAATCTCTTATTGAATGCCCGCGACGCGATCACCGATGGAGGTTGGATCAAGATTTCAACAGAGCCATCTGAAGACCACTCGCTGGTAGTGGAAGTAGCAGATAGTGGAATGGGCATTGCTCCTGAGAACGTCGCGAAAATTTACGATCCTTTTTACACGACTAAAGGCGTCGGTCGCGGCACCGGTCTCGGTTTGGCGGTCTCATATGGCATTGTGCAGGAACACTCGGGACACATCAGCGTGGAGAGCAGTCCCGGGCGGGGCACTAAGTTTCGCATTTCACTGCCGACGGCCCAGGCGCGCGTACCCCTGCAAGCCGTGGGCGATTAGTATTGGCTGGTAATTTTGGATGCAAGGGCACGGCGAAAGTCGTCAGGCTCTTGCCTTTTTTTCTGTCTCGATCTCACCTACACTGTTTTGCTTTTCAAACAGAAGGATAAGGTCCATTGACCGTTAAGACGGAAAGACGCGTGGCAAAAAAGGGTTCAGTTCTCGTCGTTGATGACGAAGAGATAATGCGCGAGGTTTTGGAAACGTTGCTTTCCGCGGAAGGCTATCGTGTGGATCTCGCAAAGACCGGTGAAGAGGGTCTTGAAGCATACGGACGGCGCGCTTATGACGTGGTGCTGCTCGATGTTTCGATGCCCGGCATTGGCGGGCTGCGCGCGCTCGAAGAGTTTTTGAAGATGGATCCGGAAGCCGCGATCATTATGATTACGGCCTACGCGACCTTCGACACTGCCATAGCTGCCTGGGAACACGGCGCCTTCGGCTGCATCCGCAAGCCTTTCCAAAACGAACAGATCACGGCCACTGTCGCCACCGGCATCAAACGACGCCGCAAAGAAGAGGAGCGTCGTTCACTCCGACGGGCCATGAGTCGCGCGGTGGATCGAGGCGAGATCGTCGGCCGGTCGGACGTGATGCAGGAAGTTTTTCGCCTGGTGGAACAGGTTGCCCCCGCACGCTCAACAGTTCTGATTACCGGCGAGAGTGGTACCGGAAAAGAACTGATTGCCAAAGCGATTCACGAAGCCAGCCCACGCGCAGGCAAGCCCTTCGTCACAGTCAACAGTTCCAATATTCCTTCTGAGCTGCTGGAGTCTGAACTATTCGGACATACGCGCGGCGCGTTCACAGGCGCGGTAGCGGCGAAAAAGGGTCTGTTTGAAGTTGCCGACGGGGGCTCGATCTTCCTCGATGAGATCGGGGACATTCCGCCTGAAACTCAGGTACGGTTGCTGCGAGTTATTCAGGAGCGAGAGTTCACCCCGCTCGGTGATACGTCTCCTCGGCGAGTCGATGTGCGTATCGTGGCCGCGACTAACATCGAACTGAAAGACGCGGTGAAACAGGGAACGTTTCGCGAGGATCTCTACTATCGTTTAGCAGTAGTACCGATCGAGTTGCCGCCGTTGCGCGATCGTCGTGAAGACATCCTGCCGTTGGCCCAGCACTTCATCGCCAAGTACAACGAAGAAAACGGGCGGCATGTGTCCGAACATATTGCTCCCGAGGTGTTGGCCCTGTTAGAAGGATATTTGTGGCCGGGAAATGTTCGCGAGCTGGAGAACACGATCGAACGAGCGGTTGTGATCGCACCCGGCGATGAAGTCACGAAGCAATGTTTACGTCCGGAGATTAGCGACCCGCAGTCTGTGATTACTTCTTCGGAAGCAGGCGCCAGCATGGGCGCAGTGCAGGATCTCGGCCGCGGCATAAATTTCTATGACCAGGTGCGCCGCTTCGAAATCGACCTCATCAGGCGCGCGCTCGAACAGACGGGCGGACATCAATCACGCGCCGCGCGTTTGTTGGGAATGAACGCCACCACCCTCAATTCAAAAATCAAAACCTACGGTATTAGTTTGCGGCCATAGACAATGTTCAGAGTTCAAGCTTTAGCTTGCTTGGCTGCGGAGGCCCGAAGGGCCGGCATTTAACAGCCACGTGCGTAAGCGCGTGGAAAAGTAGATGCTCGATTCCAGAGGTCCGAAGGACCGGCAGACGACTTAAACTGCCGGCCCTTCGGACCTCGATGTGTGATTGAACACCCGACCACGGCCTTACGGCCGCGGCTATTAACTGCCGGCGGTTCGGGCCTTCATAATGACTTGCCTCTTTGTTGTCTTCTCTTGTTTGTGTTGAAATCTATTAGCAATGCAAGCCAACCAGAGACGTTTCGCACAACTCGTAACAGAGGCGGCCGCCTGTACTCTGTGCCCAGGCATGTGTGAACGCGCCGCGGTGTTGAGTGATCGCAATGGTCCGTTGTCCGCGCGCATCATGTTCATCGGTGAAGCGCCGGGCCGCAAGGGTGCGGATCAAACACGCGTGCCGTTTTCCGGAGACGAGTCAGGCAAGAACTTCGATCGTTACCTCGCTTCAATTGGACTTAGTCGAAGCGAAATATTCATAACCAGTGCCGCGATCTGCAATCCGCGCAGCATCACCGGAGCTAATCGAAAGCCCACCAGGAAAGAGATTTCCAACTGCTCTTATTTCTTAAAAGGAGCGTTTGAGATCATCGATCCGGAGGTTGTTGTAACACTTGGTTCAGTTGCTCTCGATGCTCTCAAATCGATACAGCCACACGCGCTGACGCTGCGTGAATCGGCCGCGCAGATTCATCATTGGAACGGACGACTACTAGTTCCGGTTTATCACCCCAGTCCTCAAGTGCTCGCTTCGCACCGTCGTGAAGTACAGCAGTTACAGGATTACCGTGTAGTTGCTAAAGCGATTGATAGCTTGCGAAAGATCCAGACAATCTCTGCCGCATGACACACCCAATTACAACTGAGGCAGCTCAAACTGCGGGCGATGTGGCGGCGGAGTATTCCGCCGTTCGCAAAAAAGGCGCAGGCCTTATCGATCTCTCATCACGCGGCCGGTTTAAGGTTGGTGGTTCTGAGGCAGTGCTGTTTCTGAACGGTTTGATCACCAACGACATGAAGACGCTGGTGGAAGACGCGTGGATGCCGGCAGCCTTTCCCAACGTACAGGGACGTCTGCTGGCCAGTGTACGCGTCGCCCGATTGAAAGCTCTCGAGGTAGACAATCCAAACTATCTGATCGACACCGAAGCAGCAACGCGTGAGAACGTATTTAAAACTCTGCAGAGCTTCACCCTCGCCGGAGATTTTCGCGTCACTGACATCACTGAAGAGACGCGGCAATTCGCAGTGCAGGGAAACGAAGCCCATGATGTTGTTCGCGCCGTTCTCGGAGATGCTGTAACAAGTTTGCCTGAACACGGTGCCACCACTATTTCGTGGAAAGGCATGGAAGTAACTGCGCTGCGCGACACGCACACTGGAGCGAAGGGTTTCGACTTGACCGTTCCAGCACCTGGCGCGCGCGATCTTTGGCAAACGTTAGTCGATGCCGGGGCCACGCCTGTCAGTGATGAAGTTTACGAAGTATTGCGGATCGAAGGTGCGGTGTCGAGATACGGCGTGGACATGGATGGAACCAATGTGGTGACCGAAACGAACCTTGACGATGCCGTTAGTTACACTAAGGGCTGTTACATCGGTCAGGAGATCATCGCCCGTATCAAGTATCGCGGTCACGTCGCCAAGAAACTTACGGGACTGAGCTTTGCTGACAAGGTGGAGGTGTCTTCGGCCGACGTAATCAAATCGGTGGATGACAAAGACATCGGAAGAATTACTTCCGCCACATACTCGCCGCAACTAAACCGAACCATCGCTCTGAGTTACCTGAAGTACGATTATCTTGCCGCAGGTACATCCGTGAAAGTAATTCACAATGGAAACGAAGTGCCGGCACACGTGACTGAGTTACCTTTCATTCGAGATGAGCACAGCGATGTCTGATGAACTTTCAAATATCGGCGAGGCCCCGCGCGATCTCGATTACGAGCAGGCGCGGCTGGCTTACTCGATCATTGAGTCACTCCTGTCGCATACAAGAGTCGTAAGTGATTTGGTTGCCGTAATGGCCCAGGCATTGGACGAAGACACCCAGAAAGCCCTCACGCAAACGCCTAACTGGACCGCCTATCTTGACAGCCGTCGTGAGCTGGAACGCACGCGTCAGGACGTCGAGAAGTTTGCGGAAGTTATGAAGAAACTCGGTGAAAGTTCCTAACGATCTGGCCCGCAGTGAACTTAACAATCAACTGGACACTTGGTCAGCTTTGAAGTCCGGCGTCCTGTTTTCCGGCAAGACGACTCTTGGTTTCAGCTCGGTCTTTTTCGCGATTTAGTCGCAGGTAGACTCCTATTATATTTAGGTGCCCTGTGTTACTTTCTGCTCACATCGGAATGTCGCCCGATCACCTCATTACCTTCTGTTAAATGAAGGTTGGAACAAGGAAGATTTCGGCTAATTCCATAACAGCAAACTGTCGGTCCTTAGCGGGAAAACCCCAGAGTTTCCGGTTTTCAACCTGTGGTTCTTTCTGAACAACTCTTTTGAGTGATCAGGAAGCCCAGGCAGCATTTGTTCTTCACAAGCACGCCGGCTTTGACGGCCCTCTATCAAGGAGTAGGAATGTACGGACCCCAACCCCCCAGCCACCTAAGAGTGTTTAATGCCTGCTGGCTCTCTTTCATGATTCTGATGGGACAGCTCGCGCCAGTTGGCGCGGCCCCCCGACGCGCGAACCTCCCTGCCACGGCAATTAACCACAAAGCTATAGTTGCGGCATGTGTAACCAATCCGGTGGTTACCAAGATCGCCGACACGAACGACGGCGTCTGTGACGGTGACTGCTCTTTGCGTGAGGCGCTCGGTGGAGTTTGCGACGGCAGCACGATAATGTTCGACACTGCCGGTGTGTTTGCGACACCACAGACGATAACTCTCAGCCTGGGCGAATTGTCGGTTGCCACGAATGTCACGATCGATGCGCCCGATGCGGCGGCCCAGCACATCACGGTCAGCGGCAATAACGCCAGTCGTGTCTTCCAGATTCAGACTGGTCAAACAGCCACTATTAGCGACATCACGATTGCCAACGGTAATGTGACCGGCGGTAACAGTGCCGGAGGAATTCTTAACAACGGTACGCTCACCCTTCGGAGTTGTACCGTCAGCGGCAATAGGGCTGCGAATGCCGGCGGTGGCATTAGCAACAATGGAGCGAACGGCACCGCAACGCTCACGATCATTAACAGCACTATCAGCGGCAATACGGCGCCTTCGTTTGGTGGCGGCATCTTCAGTAGCGGTTTTAATGGCATCGCTACTCTTAACCTTATTAATAGCACCGTCAGCGGCAATGGGGCGCCGTCCTTCGGTGGAGGCATTTACAACTCTGGAGGCAGCGGCATTGCTAATCTCAACATTACGAATAGCACCATCGCCGGCAACAGGGCTTCATCTCAGGGCGGCGGGATTTTTAACCAGGGAAATGGCGGTTCAGCAGTCATTACTTTGGCGAATACGATTATCTCAGATAACACCGCCCTCAATGCGGCAAACGGTCCTGACATTATCAACTCTGTTGGAACCATCTCCGGCAACCACAACATCATTACGACGAATACTGGCTACACCATCAGTGGCTCGAACAATCTCAACGTCGATCCGTTGCTGGAAAAGGATGGACTCGGAAATCTTGTCTTGAAAAATAACGGCGGTCCGACAAACACCCATCTCTTGCTGCCGAATAGTCCTGCCATTGAAGCCGGCAACAATGCTTTGGCGCTGGATCATAACAGCATGGCTTTGACCACAGACCAGCGTGGCGCAGGTTTCCCGCGCATTGCAGATTCAGCCGACTCCGATACGACGGCAACGGTGGACATCGGAGCTTATGAGTTGCATCCGACTATCGAGAACATCACCGATAAGGTGACGTCTGAAGACACGCCGTTTAACTTTAACTTCAACATCGGCGACGACACCGCCGCCCTGATTGCTTCGGTTACGGCGACGTCAGGCAATACAACGCTGGTAACGGACTCCAATTTAGTGGTGACGGGTTCGGGCGGCACGCGCAATCTGGCGATTACGCCAGAGCTTAACGCAAACACTTCGGCGTTCGGCACGGCCACCATTACCGTGACCGTGACGGCGACCAATGGACAGATCGCCCAGGATACGTTCGTGCTCACGGTGAATGCGGTGAACGATGCGCCGACGGCTAACGGTCAGAGTGTCAATACCAACGAAGAGACGCCATTGCCAATTACCTTAACCGGCTCTGACGTGGAAACATCTTCGGCAAGCCTGACTTTCAACGTGACGGTGCAACCGACCAACGGCGTGCTTTCAGGTACGGGAGCGAATCGGACCTACACGCCGAACGCCAACTTCAACGGCGCCGACAGCTTCAAGTTTACGGTCACCGAAGCAGGCGGCGGTTCGTCTCCTGCTTTGACCAGCGCTGAAGCCACGGTCACCATCACGGTCAGCGCAGTCAACGATGGCCCGGTCAACACTGTACCGGGCGCTCAGAGTGTCACTGAAAACAGCACGCTTACATTCTCGGCCGGCAACGGCAATCAGATTTCGATTGCCGACGTCGATGCGGGAGCGCCGGGAGTGCAGGTGACTCTCTCAGCCACCAACGGAACCTTGACGTTGTCGGGAACGGCTGGACTGGCATTCTCAAATGGTGATGGGACAGCCGATGGCAACATGACTTTCACGGGCACTGTTGCCAGCATCAATACCGCACTTAATGGTTTGGTGTTTACGCCGACCAGCGGATTTGCCGGCGCCGCGTCGTTGCAGATTGTGACCAATGACCTTGGCAACACCGGCGGCGGGGGGTTGTCTGACACAGACGTAGTTAACATCACCGTCAATGATGGTGGCGCACTGCAATTTAGCTCCGCGACCTACAGCGTGAACGAAAATGGTGGTACCGCCATGATCACCGTCAATCGCACCGGTGGAACGGCAGGTACCACTACGGTCCAGTTCGCCACCAGCAACGGCACAGCGACTGCCGGCTCTGACTACGACACCGCCACTGGGACGCTGACGTTTGGTCCGGGGGTACCCACGCAAACATTCTCAGTGCCGATCACTATCGACCACGACAACGAACCTAACGAGACAATTAACCTTACCTTGTCGAATGTGACCGGCTCTGGATCGCTCGGTACTCCGTCAGCAGCAATACTGACGATCGTCGATGATGATCCGGGTGGCGAGCTGCAATTCAGCTCGGCCACCTACTCGTCAAACGAGAATACTGCCCTGATTACTGTCATTCGCGTTGGCGGATTCGCCGGCACTACCACGGTGGATTACACCACCAGCAATGGCACGGCAACCGCCGGTTCTGATTACACAACCACCTCGGGGACGCTGACGTTTTCGCATGGCTCGACCAGCCAGTCGTTCCTTATTCCGATTTCGAACGACACTTCTGACGAGCCAAACGAGACCGTTAATCTCACGCTTTCCAATGTGAGCGGCACGGGAAGCCTGGGCACACCTTCGACGGCCGTGTTGACCATCATCGACGACGACCCACCCAGCTTCTCACTGGATGCTTCGACGTATACCGTCGATGAGGACGACCTGCGGGTAACGGTCACAGTCAATCGCGAAGGCGACTCAAATCTACCCGTGCAGGTGGACTACGCGACCAGCGACCCGTCCGGCCTCAATCCTTGTAATCAAGTTACCGGCAATGCATCACAACGGTGCGACTACGCCACAGTTGCGGGTACGTTGCGCTTTGCGGCTTTCGAGCTTTCGAAGGTGATTCACATTCCGGTGGTTGACGATGTCTACATCGAAGGTGCGGAGACCTTCACTCTGACGCTGTCAGATGCGTCAGGTGGAACTCTCGGAACACCTGCCACCGCGACTGTCACTATCAACGACAACGACGTCGGT
>DATEPE010000022.1:0-11175 GCA_035273385.1 Pyrinomonadaceae bacterium
GGGTCGGAGGTTCGAGCCCTCCACGGCTCACCATAATTTTCAATGACTTGCGGCAGGTTGAAAAGCCTGCCGCTTTTCTTTTGCGACCAACTTGTGACCATCTTTTCAGCGATGTTGCTGTCTATACTCTGACAAGACAGTGATCGCCCACGCTTGCCTTGGTCGGCAGCGTGGATGTAACGCGTGGTTGTCACGATCGAAGCGTGACCCATCAACTCTTTGATCTTCACAACGTCGACACCGGCATCGGCCAACCGTATACCAAACGTGTGACGCAAGTCATGAAAGGTGAAATTGGTGATACCCGCTTCTCGGCACGCTGCTGAGAAGGACTTCTTAATGTCGGTCTACCGTGTTCCGGTATCCGGGTTGGTAAAGACATATTCCGCGTCGCCAGGTTGGTCGCGCCGGTCCAGCAAAGCTTCCTGCACGATGGCCTCCATGGGCACAGAACGGTCTCGGTTGTTTTTTGTTTCGGTGAAATTGATGCGCTGTTCCATCTCCTCGCACGTTCAACGAAAAACTTTCAATACGTCCTCGACTCCGACGTGAGAATAGGGTCCGATGAAAAGAGCGTACGCAATATAGACTTCGGTTGCTTGTCGGACGGTAAAGTATACATAGGCGAAGCTAAAAGCAACGCCGTTATTGAAGAGCAACAGTTTCGTTTTTATGAGGAGTTAGTCATCCGGTCCACGATCGATGGTATCGTCCTAGCTACCACGGCGCCAAATTGGAGTCCGGCAACTATTGCAAGAGTGGAGGCGCTAAAATCGAATTTCAAAGGTGAGGTTATTACGCTCACTAAAGCTGAGCTACTCGAGAAATAGTTCTCAACTTGACCTCGTACTTGAGGCGGATATCCGTTTCACGCTCACCTTGATCTTACGTTGCTGCATAGATGCTACACTGTCCGATTGGCGCAAAGTTTTACAAAAACCGGGCCGGATCGCACCTTTGCAACGTTCATGGCATTCGTCGGGCATCTTCGCGGATTTTCCTCCACGTTTTCTTTGGCATCTTCCACCATTAAATTAAGCCGCAGTCGGGTCCGTATATCTATGGTCGCCTTTTATCGGGATTCCACATATACATAGTCAGATGTAATTATATTTCAAAAGGAGATGGAAATGGGTGACGACGCGGAATACTACATAGAGCAGCAACAACATGAAGCGCTGTTTAAGCAAGCATGCGAATCCGCGGCTCTAGACCACCACAGAAAACCCCTGCTGTGCTGGGCAGACGGAGTTGGATGTGAGGATGAAATTTGGAGTTGGGAGCCCATGGACAGGATACTTGGGATTTTCTCTAATCTTCACAGAGAGAGGCACATCGGTAGTGACTGCTTCCTGGCCAGCCGTGTTCCAAACGAAGGCAATGAAGAAGATGGGGATAACGAAAACGCCAGCACACTCGAGACGAGTGATCTCAGGGAGATCAAGTTCGTTAATGCGTTGGAGTTTCAGATTGCGAATAGTGAAGCTGATGCAACGCACGAGGTCATTGTCTTGTCCCGATACGATGCACACCCGTTAAGAGAGGAAGTTGTTCGGCAGAAGAGTTCCGCGAAAACTTTGAAGGAAAAAATGCTGGCCGAGATGCTGGAAGAGATGGCTTCAGTCATGGAAGCTCACTCACAGCGTAATGCGTTTGTTTTTGCAAGAACACTGTGAAAAGCATCTAACATCCCAACTCCCGAACATGTCCGATATCGGGCCCGGTTTTCAATGTAGGCTTCGTGAACATCTGGAAGTCCCTCAAAATCAGAATGTCAGTTTACTTTCTTAGTCTTGATCTCGTCTCCAACGTTCTGCCCTTGTTCGCCGGGGATCTTTTGCAACACTGAATTTCCTGCAGCTACTGACGTCGTGATATCGCCAACCATAAAGTAGGTCGCTAAGGGCAAAAGAGCACCCTCATAAAGTGGTCAGACAAGATAGCAGCCTCAGACCACGACTTTCGTCCCTAACTCCTTGCCGCTCAACTACTATGGAATAAAATTTCTCTATCTGTTTGATAAAGCAAATAAGATCTCACTCAACCCAGCTGCTGCTTCACCTGCAGATTATTTCTATGCTGAAAACAGTACTGTTGAATAGAGTTCACGATCGTCGTCGAAAACCACCATCGACCACCCTCTCAACTCTAAGATCGATCCCTTGCTGACCAATCATCGTGACCACTTGTACGGATGCGCCCCGTCGACCATGTAGTCAAGTGGGCTAGATGCATCTGTATTGACCTCGCCGCGCAGCAGCGCCTCAATAAGTCTCGCCGTCTGTTCCGCCTCTGGCGTGAGATCACGCTGCGATGTGATGCCCTTCAGTAAAGCGAGAACTGCCTCACGCCGCTCATCGTTTGTAACGAACTCGTCGAGATTGGGATGGATCCAACCACTGAAAGTACCCGACGACTGCGCGCGCCAGTGATCACGTAGATCCGCTAACCACTCCTGAGTAGGTGCGCTTCCAATCCTATCCGCCAGCAAACTGAGCACATGCTCCAGGTAGCCGTCCCAGGACCAGAAGCCGCGCCCACGATATTCCACAAAGCTGCTACTCATACTTCCTTTCTTACGATCCTTTATTGGACGTAAATAATTTTCTTTCGCTGCTCTTCGCTCAGGCTACTTACAAACTTTTGAACGGCCTTTACCTGGCTCTTCGAGGCTCCTTGTAAGTCGATGGCGGTGTAATCTGCCGACTTGTTTACGTGATGCACTATCGACTCAAAGAACTTACTGCCATTGCCAAAGTGCTGGTATGCCTGTGCCCCGCCCATAGCATCAATCGTCGTCTTGGTACCAGCAACAACGAATTCCTCACCTTGGTGCGCGCTCTCCATGAGCCTCACACCGAGCTGTTTTGCCAGTCGCCCGCCGGTGCTTATTTCAGACGAGCTAAGACGCGAATTTGGTCCAAGCGTGAGTCCTGGCGGCCCACCCGCCGCCTCCTGCAACCCTTGAGCAATCTGTTGAACTTTATCCGGATTCTGAGTTGCCCACCTCGCGAGGGCTGTCAGGCCTATGGCTCCCCCTCTGGCAGCTACGATAACAGCAAACGCGGCTGCCGTACCGACTGCCGGTCCCCTCAGGCTTTCCTTTAGCTCCTGCTCACTGATTTCACCCTTCAACTGCTGCCGTATCAGTTGATTAATTTTATTGTCGAACGAATCCTGGGGAGCTTGTCCGTCTGGGTCAACGTACCGAAGCGGATTATTGAACGTGTACTGATACTTGTTCAGTGATTGTGGATTGGTGATGTCAGCATACACGAGTGCTTGCTTTTCTGGATCTCCACTCCCTAACACCCAGAGTGCTTGCGGTCCGCCCTTGAACTCGTCAGGAGAAGTGAACCTTCCCTGCGTCGATGAGTAGTACCGGGCCAGTAAGTAATCGAGTCCTGTTTCGCTGTCCCGTTCTTTTGAGGTGAACTTCTGGCGCACTCCATCAGCGACGCTGTAGCCCATGCCTGTGGTCCGGCTGCCGATTCCGGATCCAATCTCTTCACCAAACGGCATGTAGTCGTGACGACTCACAAGACTGGCGCTGGCGCTTGTTATGACGCGTGGTGAACCAAGATGATCCGCCGTTGTGTAGCGAATGCCGTTGGCAGGTTCTATCGTGGCAATCAGACCCTTCGCGCCATAAACATATTCCTTCTTCAAAGCGCCGCTGGTAAGATCATATTCAGCTATTAACTGACCGCCGCTGTAAACCATCCTCACCTTCTCGCCGGTCGCGAAGTTTTTCCGGACGCGGTTGCCGTCACCGTCGTAGCGATAGACATCACTCACTCCATCGACACTCTTGATCTTATTTTCGCCGTCGAAGCCATATGAGTGAACGCTGTCATTGGTAAGATTTCCTGCAGAGTCGTAAACATAACCGGAGTTGGTGATGCGGTTATTTGCCGTGTTGCAGTAGAGACTCTGATTGCCGCCGCCCAGATCAATCGCGCGGTTGCCGTATCGATCGTATTTATTGGTCTGCGACCAGCTGGAGCCGCTCTCTACGGATGTGGTCAGACGATTTAACTGGTCGTAGCCAAATGTCTGGGTGTAGCTCAAACCACCGCCAGCGTAAGTGACTGTCTGGAGATTCTCGTTGTTATTGCTCGTGCCGTAGTTGTATGTGAGCCCTAGCGTGCTCGAATCCGTGCTCGACGTACCCAGGCCAATCAATGCTGGCTGCAGGCGGCTGTTGTAATCAATGTGCTCCCAGAGGCCATTTCCCAACTTCATTACAGCAACTGCCCCATGCGCTGCATACTGCATCCGATTAGTCGCATCGGTCCCCAAGGCTCCGGCGTAAAAGACGCCACTTTGCTGGTCCTTCACTCCTGCCATTCTTCCCGCCGGATCATATTCCATGGTAATTACCCTCCCCGAGGGATAGGTCATCGAAGTCTGATTGGCGCGGTTGTAGCTATAACTCATCGAATAGGTCTGGCCGTCAGTGACCTGATTACCGCCAGAGATCCGTCCCAGCGCGTCGTAGGCTGTGTAATTGCTGGCAGACACGCTCGAACTCACCGAGGTCAGACGTCCTTTGGAATTGGCGACTCCAGCTGCATCGTAAGTGTAAGTGACCGTGGGCGTACCGTCTGAGTAGGTGCGTGAAGTGGGACGGTTGAGGGCATCGTAAGCGAATGTGACCGTGATGTTCCGGGCATCCGTCTTGGTCAGCAGATTTCCGTTGTTGTCGTATTGATAACTAATCAAGCCGCTCTCGGGATTAGTGGCTGAAGTCAGCCGCTTCAAAGAGCTGTAAACAAACGTGCGTGTCTGCACTCCCTGTAAGACCGTGGTCAAGTTACCAAGCGCATCGTAGTCATAGCTAGTTGACTGGTTAGGGGAGGTGACGGTTCCAAGATTGTTTCCGGCATCAGGTTCATCAACCCGCGCAAGCTGGCCCAGTCCGTCGACCATGCTCCGCCGCACCTTACCAGCCTGGTCCGTAACGGTGGTGAAGTTGGCGTCATAAGCCGTGGTCACCGCTCCGCTGCTGCTGCTATTCGCGCCCCACGGTGATGGCAGCGTGTTCCCGCCGAAGGTCTGCATCTCCATGAGGCGGCCGCCATTGTCACTCTTCGTCCTGGTCCATCCCATCGTCGATTCCGAACCTGCGGCCGCGACATTGGCAGCACGGTAGGGATTGGAAACAAGCTGATAGCTATTGGTGCCTGAGAACATGTAACGCGTCTGCGTCTTGATGCCCGTAGTCTCGTCCGTGGCACTCTGGGTAGCCGCGTCTTCCAACTGCCGCGTTAACCTCACACGGCCTAACCGATCGTAATGCTGGATGCTGACGAGTTTGCCATCACCCACAGTGTTTAAGTCGGCGCGGACAATTACTCGTCGGTTGGTATCGGAATACTCCGTCGCAGTGCGCGTCTCTTCCGGCTTGTTCTCAGCCGCCCGCACCAGTGTTGGCCGCCCGAACGCGTCATAGGTCGTCGAGGTCGAGACATTGTTGTCGGCATCAGTTACGCGTGTCGGCAAACTGGTATTCAAGTCGTACTCACGAGTTTCAGTGCGCTGCACGGCAGTTAGATATGCCGTCTTGATCTGGGTGGGGTAGAGATCGGTAACACCCGCAACCGATCCGTAAACCAACTGTGTCTGATTGCCGCGCGCATCGGTGGTCAGGATCGGTCCACCGTACTGGTTGTACTGAGTGGTGACTGAAATCGAGTTGGCGCCGAGCGGATTACTGTAGCCTCCTTTGGTTGAGTCCCATGACTTCTGCTGCGTGACATTCCCGGTAGTTGAGGGATTGTCGTAAGAGAACTCAGTGCGGGCAATTACCTGCGAGCCGTTGCTTACTTCAGACGACGCGATAGCGTTTTTGATCTGAGGAGACGTCGACTTGTGGTAGACATCCGGATCATCCGTGCTTCCATCAGACGCATCGGGCGTCGGATTGTAATAGGTGTTCGTTGTGACCCGTTTGAGCGCAGCTCCGCCCGGAATGCCCGTAGGCTGGTCGCTGCCATTTCGCGGCACACTGGCATAGCTCACCCAGTCGTACTCCCGCACGGCCGTAACGTTTCCATTCTTGTCGTAGTTGTAATCCTTGATTGCAGTCTGGTCCCAGTTTCCCGCCGCGTTCTTTATTGAGGTGAATTCTGTCTTTATGTAAGGGTTGTCTGCATAAGCAGCGTACGGATTATTGGCTGCCCAGATCCGCTCAATCTTAGTCCCGTCGGGCTGCACGGACTTATAGACATAACCACTTGGGCCCGAAAATTCCTGCGACATTCCGCCGTCAGGATTTGTGATGGTGCTCGTGCCGCCGTTCGGACTAATTGAATAGAGCCACGTCTCGGTAGCTACACTAGTATCGTTGTCATACTCCTTCTGGTAAGTGAGGTCTTTTCGGGTGGGACTGTTGCGAAGAATATCAGCATAAAACGCTGTTCCCTGCTCCTGTGTGTACTGGTAAGCCGATTGGGCGCCACTTGGAAGCGTCGCCGAGGTCATCTCTCCCCAGCCATTGGTATAGCTGCCCCACGCAGGTTCCGTCAGACTGCCGTGATAGTTAAAGTTATACGTAAGACTGCTGGCCTGCGTCGGTAGGATGATCTGGTCCACGACTGTAAACTGCGTCTTCACTTCCCTGGTATTTGTCTCGCCCTGCGGCAACGGGTAATCCACGGTGGCGATGTAACTCTTGTGCACCCAGATGTTTTTCCACTTGATCCGCCACCTGATCTCTTCTCCGCTAACGCCCCACATGACTACGTGATCTTCGTTGGCGGCAGCGCCGTATTCAATTTGGAAATAGCGGCCCACCTGATCCGTGACCCTCCGCGCTGAATGGCCATTCCCGAGCGTCACCGTTTGAATCTCGAGGTAGTTGTTGTTGCGATCATAAATGCGTTGAGGGGCGTTGCCGCCCGTGGCTCGCGATCCATCCGGCATGTAAAGAGTCCATGCGTTGTTGTACGGGTTATTGTCGCCGTCGTGCGCGATGACCAGGCGCAGGTGAGAACCATCTGTGCTGTAGTAAATCATATTACCGGTGACAGCGTAGTGGCCCCCGGAGCAGTCGTTATACCAACCGTCATAGTTGATTCGATAATAACCGTCGTTCAGAGTTGAGGACTGAAGGTACCCGGTAGGGTGAAATTCGCGTACGGCGCCATCCGGAAAAGCCATTTTCAACTTGAATATGTAGTTCGCTTCGTCGCTGGGGCAATTTGGCGTGTAAGGCGCAACGTACTCGTCCTCCCGTTTGAAAAATTGGAGTTGATAATCAAGACCATAGCGCCAACCGCCTTCCTGGCTGCCCTGTAGAAGATTCATCGTGTAGTTGTACGTCGTCCCCTGAGGAGTCAATGCCGCGCCGATGTTCCGCCAGTCAGCATGTACAAAGCGCGGTTCCTTCCACGAGTTGAATCTCACTTCGTCGCACGGCACCGGCAACCCACTCGGCGAGATGCATCCGCCGCCAGGCCCTCCTTCTGGCAGACCCTGTGTGTAACGCTGTATGCGCGAGTCGAACATCTTGCTGTTGTACAGCAAGCGCAAGGATGCTCCGGGAGCCGTGCCTCGGCCTGCTGGAAGCGATGCCAACGGGGTGCTCAGGATCAAGTTGCCGCTGCCGCTGTTGATCGTTTCAATGTCGGAGAGAGCGTAAGAGCCGCCCGCTTGAAATCCTCGTTTAGGCGTTTGGTCCTGTTGGGCCATTGTGGATGTCGCCGAAAAGACGACGGCGAACACTAGAGGGAATAAAGGCGCCAATCGTGAGTTTGTGAGGTGCATCTGAGGAGTCCTCTTAGAATGAAGCGTGATGTGGAAGTGTTCAGGGTTTAGGCTGCATTTCGCTTCGGCGGCTCTATGACAGCCGGCTCACGTGGGCCAAGAGTAGTTGACCCGTTTGCGAACGATAGAACTACGCGTCCATTCTCCAGGCGAGTAACGCTTCCTGGTACGTGCTGTCCATCTATCTTTCGCCAGTCGCCAAAACGAGTCTCAACAGATATAGACTGGCCATCTCTCTCGTTTTGGTAACGGACTATCTCAAGAAGCTGGGTGTCAGAATTGAAAAAGTATCTCTTGGTAGTCGGTTGGCCTGCCCCGCGCGATGCAGCCTCGTCAATAACTTCGTAGATATCGTAGACGGGGCCATCTCCTGATTCGACAGCGTTGGCGCGCGCGCCCAGAAACCGAGTCGCGGCTCCCCGCCACTGCGCAATGAAAAACGACTCGGCGGAATCGTAAAAGACGGATTCCAGTAGCGCCCTGGTCTCCGCGTCACCAGACACTCCAGCACGCGCGCGCGCGTCAAATGAAACCAGCACGCCCTTGTTGCCTGTCACACTAAACCGGTTGGGAAACTCATGGACCACTACAATTGGTTGTGACGCGCTCCCATGAGTCAGTGTGCCGGCGCGTGTTACGCGTTCTTTTCCCCGCTCGGACAGGCGACTGCCCAACGCGCCTAGCAGAACGCGCACTTGCGGACGGAGGCGCGAGGCGTGAATTCGATCGGGATAACCTGTGTGGACGGGTGTTCGCGACTGTGCGACGACCGGAGGCGGATTCTTCTTCGAAGACGACACCCGCCGGCTCGCGATGACTGCAGCCACTCCGGTGACGAAGATAATGAAGATCAAGATGACAAAGAAGAATCGGTTTGGTTGAGGTCTCATATGTCACTCCTGCGCCATTGCGGTTCTAATGCATGACGGAGAAACGCTTTCCCGGCGGAAAAGCCCATGTAGATTGAGTAAGGCGTTGCTGTTGAGAAGCGCTATTCGTCGACGTGAGGCTTGCGAAGTGTGAGTCGCACGTGAACGATATGAATACTAGTAGCGGCGGAGAATTTATCCGAGACAAATCTTAGGTGTCAATAGGAAAACAGCAGACTGTGGTAACTGTATAAAACAGCCTGGCCTCGCATAATGAACTAGTAGTGTACTAAACGCATCGTGTGGTCCGTTATCCTCCGGAACAGAGGACAGACGTAGCACGGGAGAACTAAGGCGCACAAAGCCCCTCTTCAATATCGTCTGCACCTTTAGCCAATTTCTTGCATTGACCAATTTGAAATCCTGAGTAGAATGCTGCGCCAAATGGGTAAGTGATTGCTGGGGTGAGGACAGTAATCCACAGAGGCTGAATGTCTCTACCCGACCTTGAGAGCCCGGTCCAAAGCCGGGCTTTCGGTTTTCTTAAAGAACAGTCAATCAGGCCACAAGGCTTGCCAACCGGCATTCCCCCTCCCTCGCTTTTATTCTGTTGAGGTCCATCCGCCGTGTGAATGTCGATCCGCCCCGATTGGCCCGTGCGGAGTCTTTACAGTATCGTCTCAATTATGTGTGGCCGCTTTACGCTGCGATCTCGCGACCGCATAAAGCTCAAAGGGTCAAGTGCCTTAGACCTTCCATTCGAGGCCCGATGCAACATTGCTCCGGGTCAGACCATTTCGGCGATCGCCGATTTCGGAAGTGGGCCGGAGCTGACCTCATTCGTTTGGGGCCTCATTCCCTCATCGAGTAGTGATGGTAAAGGTTCATCAATGCGCGGTGTGAGACGCTTGAAACGAAACCTAGTTTCAGCGAGTCGTTTCAGCAGCGACGATGCTTGATTCCTGCGGATGGGTTTTTCGAGTGGCGACGATTAGCAGATCGAAGCAACCATTCTATTTAGAATTAATGGATGAAACTCCGTTTGCTTTCGCTGGCATTTGGGATCAGTGGAACAATGGCGAAAAGACAGTTAGCTCGTGCGCAATCATTACGACGACATCGAACGAACTTATAGGACCGCTTCACGATCGCATGCCAGCTATACTCCTTCCCGAGTCATAGACGCCTGGCTTGATCCCGATACAAGTGTTTCGATATTAAAGAAACTATTATCGCCATTCCCCTCCCCAAGAATGAAGAGTCATCCCGTCAGTAGTGCTGTCAATTATCCTGAGAATGACAACGACCAGTTAATCAGCGCATGGATGTCGAAGTAGGAACAACCCCAGGCTTGTTTTAAGATCGGGTATGACTGCGATCAAAAAGTCCTTGTCAGTTGCCTTGGTTCGTTCCGAAAAATCGATTACAGGTCAAATGTGAGCGCTGTTTTTGCCGGCGATCGGTTCAAATGACGGTTCCTGCCTGTTCTGTGCGCATCTTGCGAACCTCTGTTTGACTTGGTCGTTCGCTTTTTAGTGTGCTAGCACCGCGCGCAATACTGATATCGTGAGCTTGGGCGGGACCGCGCAGGGGTTAGCGCTATTCCTCTTGTGGGAAGGTTTTTACGGGTTGGGTTTTTTCGCTACCGAATTCTTTTTCAGAGGAGCTCTTCTTCACGGTTTGAGGAGATACGTCGGTTACAACGCAATACCCATTATGACGATGTTCTACGTGTTGATACATCTGTCAAAGCCCCTTCCAGAATGTGTAGGCGCGATGGTCGGAGGTTTCATTCTCGGCTTTGTTTCTCTTAAGACGGGATCTATCTGGTTCGGAGTGTTTTGTCATTTGGCGGTTGCATGGTCAATGGATCTGTGGGCCGTTTTACGATGACCGTGATTCCTCGTCCTCACTCGTAGCGCTTGGGGATAAGTGCCCGCTAACGACACGTAACGCATTAAGGTTAAGTTCCAATTCTCGTTTGTCTAAGTCGTGGTGGCGGGGCACAACCGGGTAAGCCGCCTTTTGTTTCGATGACGCTAAGATGACGACATTCTGACGGCGAGACGTAACCGAACGAAGCATGACTTTGACGGCTGCAAGTCCGATAAATACTGGTTCATCTCGTTTCGTAAGATCAGGTAAGATGCCTTCGAACGGACTTAAAAACCCGTTTGCTTAAGAAGTTGCGGACGAAGCTTGCCACATGATTCAACGAATAGTCTTTAGCGCGGACGAGGAATTGTTGGACCATTCCCTTGTGACCAACTTGTGACCAGAATACAGAAAAGTAGGCGCTAATAGCTGGTAACAGATGGACTCGCTGGCGGCTGCAACCTGTAACAAATGTTAGTAAATCGTAAGAGCCATAACCCGCTGGAGTGCCTGTGACCGCACTCTTAATCAGCGGGTCGGAGGTTCGAGCCCTCCACGGCTCACCATAATTTTCAATGACTTGCGGCAGGTTGAAAAGCCTGCCGCTTTTCTTTTGCGACCAACTTGTGACCATCTTTTCAGCGATGTTGCTGTCTATACT
>DATEPE010000023.1:0-2456 GCA_035273385.1 Pyrinomonadaceae bacterium
CCTTCGCCGTTAATCGCGAAAGAGTAAGCCAGCAAAACCAGGAAATTGAATTCAAATCGTTTAGACTTGTCATCGCAGCTTATTCGCCGCCTGACATGAACTTAGCGGCGATGCAAAAATGTTTAACCGGACAGTACTGATGTGAAATGACAAATGATAAATACGCTTTTTGAACTCTCTCTACTGAAGAGACTCAAACTCATTCTGCGCGTGTTCCCCTTCGACCTCATTCAGAGTAACGCGCCCACTTGGAAGTAGTTCTTTCACTCTGGCTGTTCTGTGTTCCCGATCACGTCCCGGCATTAACTCAGCCCGAAACGTAACTACCATGCCGGGCCGCGCCCAGACGTCCTTCTCGTATGCTCGCTGCTGTTGCGTTCCCATATTCCTCTTTTTCTTCTTCAGGTAAGCGCCGGCGGCAGCTAGTGCTCCTGCTGCCAGCGCGGTTGCGCCGAGCACGCGCTTGGTTTTCTTTTTCATGTGTAGCCTAGTGGCTGACTACTTCACATAGCGGATCCATGCGCGCAGTGATTGTCGGCAATCCGCTAAGGGAGCGTTCCGCATTGATTTGGGTAAACTGCGCCCACTCTGCGGGAACATTACCTTCAGCAAAAACCGCCTCAACCGGACATTCGGGCACGCAGGCATCGCAGTCGATACATGTTTCCGGATTAATGACAAGCATGTCATCGTCGAGATGAAAAGCCTCGACCGGGCAAACCAAAGCGCAATCGGTATAACGACAATTCACACAAGGTTCTGCAACGACGTACGTCATTCAGATAGGTCCTCCTAAGGTAGAACAGACGATGCGTCCGTTCCTCTACGAAATCGTTGGGTAGATATATTACGCATTAGTAGCTCCGTTTTGAAAGAACGGAAATATTAATCTTGTTTGGAAAGTCGCATTCGGACCCGGGGATTTCTCTGGATCGTGGATCTTTTGTTTGCAGCCTAAAAAACGATCAACGAATTACACAAAATATACGAAGGTGCTGATAGCGCAGCCTGCGTCAATCCGCCTTCGGCGGCGTGGCCCGACGAAGCCCGCGTTTGCGCGTCGAGCTAACGCGGGCTGTGACTTGTCGCTTGGTCCGCTTGTCCCGCGCGACGAACCGCTCCAAGGACGCGAGACGCGACTCGTAACGAGCGAGGCTCGCGGCCAGGTTGGCGATCCGCTTGTCCTTCGCCTGAAGCTGTTTCTGTTGTTCCTTGATTTGGGCCTGCTGCTCCTGAACGGCGTTGAGGAGCAGGACTCCAATGCGGTCGTACTTGACGCCCTCGATCTCGCCCTTACCATTGCGCGTCACCAAAAGCGGCTCAACTTGGGCCACCTCTTCGGCGACCAGACCGAAGTCAGGGGTGCGGCGGCCACCCTTCCAACGAAAACTGACGGGGCGCAGGCGGCTCGCCAGCTGCAGCCCCGGCGTAAAGTCACGGACTTCCTCTTTGTAGCGGATACTCGAGCTGCAAAGAGTAATTTGCAAATCATCGTTTCCACCAATGTGTCGGCCACACAGTTCCTGTGGACCGTCCGCATCTCCTGGGTTAAAAGTGGGGTCGCCGAAGAAAAGCTGTCCAGTGACGATCAACGCGCCGGAGTCCGTTATCCTCAGCTTCGTCGCATCGCCCTGCCCCTGAATCAGGAAGCCGGCGCTAGCCCCTGCGCCGGTTCCGCCGTAGCGGATGCGGGCGATGTCGTTGAACCAGTCGAGGTTAACTGAGGCCGATTGGTTGTTGGGGTTGTTGGCGCCAAGCCTGCCTCCGGTGCTGCCAGAACTCAAGATGGTGCCGTTACTGACTTCGAGCTTGGCATCGGGAGAAGTCGTGCCGATGCCGACGTTGCCGGATGACGACTGGATGAACATGTTGGTGCTTGAGTCGTCGCCGGCGCGGAAAAGAATGTTCTTCTGCGTCCCAGCTACGGTGGCTATGACGAGGTTGCCCAAATTGTTTGTCCGGATGCGAGCAAACTCAGTCCCGTTGCTCCTAAAGGATAGCGGCATTTGGCTGCCGGAGGACTCAAGGATGCCGATGGGCGTGTCGGCCAAGCTCGAAGCCCCGGCCACGTGGAGCTTCGCGGTGGGCGTTGTAGTTCCGATGCCGACATTGCCGCCAGAAAGAACCGTCATCCTTTCAACCCCGTGCGCCGTAGGGCCATCGCCAGAGGTGCTGCTGGTAACAAATGAAAGACGGGTGGGCACAACCCCCTGCGATACCGGTCCGTCCACCGTGAACCCAAACGCTCCCGATTGCACGTAAGAAGTTCCGTCATACCACTTATTGGAGAAAAATGCGCCGAAGTCATTTGGGACAACCGCAGTGGGCGCAGCCAGCGTGCCCCGGCTTTTCAATCCCACAAAAATCGCACCCACCACGTTGCTGCTGTGCTGCTCACTTATCAACCCACGTACTCCAAAAGTTTCATTGACACTTCTGATGGCTCCGTTCGCCCC
>DATEPE010000024.1:0-101538 GCA_035273385.1 Pyrinomonadaceae bacterium
ACTTCGGCTTGCTGAGACGAAGCGCCGACGCTCAGTACCTGGTTTGGATCCAGATACTGACTCAGACAGGTGATGAGCGGGGCATCGTTAGCGGCTTTATCAACTCGCCTGAGTACCGGCAGCGTTTCGGTTCAAACTAAAAGTAGGACCGGCATTCCTGCCGGTCCACATCTTCATAAAACTAAGCCCCAGTTGCTTCTCAGCATCCGGGGCTTTTTCTATTGTAATTCTAAGTAGGCCCGAAGGGCCGTTAGTCAAGCCACGACCGTCAGGTCGTGGACTATTTGGTTAAGAAGAATAGGTCCGAAGGACCGGCATTATTTCAACTGCCGGTCCTTCGGACCTATGTACCGTCCCTGCGGATCATTAAGCTTCTTTCACTCTGATCGCTTCCGGTTCGGTTGTTCTTGACGATCTGTCGTGGATGTCAGGTGGCAAGGCTGGTGGCGGATTAGCCACGAGCACCTCCAGCGCGGAGTCGATCACATCGCTGATTCGCGATACAAACACGATAGTCAGATCTTTTCGAACGTCGGCAGGAATGTCTTCGATGTCCGCTTCATTCCGCGAGGGCAACAAGATCCGTCTGATGCCTGCGCGATGTGCGGCTAGAACCTTCTCCTTGATGCCTCCCACCGGAAACACCAGGCCCGATAGTGTGATCTCTCCAGTCATCGCCGTGTCCGGACGCACGCGCCTGCCGGTGTACAGCGATGCCAGCGCTGCCGTGATCGATACGCCGGCGCTCGGCCCATCTTTCGGAATAGCGCCCGCCGGCACATGCAGATGAACGCCGTAGTCTCTAAACATCTCAGCCGAGATTCCAAATTCAGCTGCGTGTGACCAGAGGTACGACTGCGCGGCTCTGGCTGATTCCTGCATCACTTCACCGAGTTGTCCGGTGATGGTTAGTCCCTTGCCACCCGGTAACAACGTCGCTTCGATGAACAAAACTTCGCCGCCCATTTCAGTCCAGGCCATGCCGGTAGAAACGCCTGCGGGCAGCTCTTTACGTGCTTGTTCCGGATAGAACCGAGGAGGTCCAAGGTATTCCGGTACTTGTTCCGCGTCGACGGTAACTGTCTCCACTTCACCCTGCGCTACTTTCAAAGCTACTTTCCGTGCCAACCTGCCGACGTTACGTTCTAATTGCCTGACACCTGCTTCGCGTGTGTACAGCGTAGCTATCATTTCGATCGCGCTATCGGTGATTGTGAGCTGGCCCGGCACCAGTCCGTTTTCCTGAATCTGTCGCGGCACCAGGTACCGCTTGGCAATCTCAAGCTTCTCCCGATCGCTGTAACCCGCAATCGCGATGACTTCCATGCGATCGCGCAACGGAGGTGGAATGGGTCCCAACTGGTTCGCCGTGGCAATGAAAAAGACCCGCGAGAGATCGAACGGCAGATCCAGATAGTGATCGCGGAACGAACTGTTCTGCTGTGGATCAAGTATCTCGAGGAGCGCCGATGCGGGATCACCGCGATAGTCGGCGCCGAGTTTGTCGATCTCATCCAACATCATCACCGGATTGTTGACGCCGGCGCGGCGGATACCCTGGATAATGCGTCCAGGCATCGAGCCAATGTAAGTACGCCGGTGGCCGCGCAGTTCGGCTTCATCGCGAACACCGCCCAATGACATGCGTTCAAACTCGCGTCCCAGCGCGCGTGCAATCGATCGGCCGAGCGAAGTCTTTCCCACTCCTGGAGGTCCAACGAAACAGAGAATCGGACTCTTGGTATCCGGCCGTAGCTTGATAACAGCCAGAAACTCAAGAATCCTTTCTTTGACGTCCTCCAGACCGTAATGGTCCTCGTCCAGAATGCGTCGCGCTTCCTGTAAATCGAGTTTGTCTTCGGATGATTTATGCCACGGTAGTTCCAACACATACTCGAGATACGTGCGGATTACATGGTAATCGGGCGCGGCGGCCGGGAGTTTTTCCAAACGCTTCAATTCACGTTCAGCTTCGGTTCTTACTTCCTCTGGCAGATCGGCGGCTGCGAGTCTTTCGCGGAGCAGGGTTGCTTCTGCCTGTTCACCACTTTCATCCTCGCCCAGTTCTTTCTGAATCGCTTTCATCTGCTGGCGCAGGATGTAGTCACGCTGAGACTTGTCCATTTCTGATTGCGCCTCAGTGGCAATCTTCGACCGCAACTGAATGATTTCAAGCTCGCGTGCCAGGTACGTGTGCGCCAAACGAAGTAATTCATCCGCGGTGTTGGCTTCGAGCATCTTCTGTTCCTGCTCGACGCCCAGATTCAAAATCGAGCCCAGGAAATAGGCCAGACGAATGGGCTCAACATTTCCCAACATTGCCACGCGGACTTCGGGAGGTACTCCCGGCATGAGTGCCAGGGCTTCCTGCACCATCGACTGGACGTTGCGCCTCGTGGCTTCCACTTCTTCCTGGTCCACCACCTGCAGCTCAGGAAGGATTTCGACTCGCGCGCGGATGAACGGTTCCTCCTGTATAAACTCGAGGACCTTAATTCGTTCGGTGCCCTGCGCAATGATGTGCATCGTGCTTTCGATGCGTTCCATCCGTTTAATAATTGCGAGTGTTCCCACCTGGTAAAGATGCGAGGAGCTTGCGTCCTGCTTACTGGTGTTGACGTCCGCTCGCACCGTGATGCACCCGAGAAACTTTTCTTCACTAGCCAGCGCAGCCTCGACGGCGCCCATTGAACGTGGCCGGCCGACGGCCAGCGGCACAACCGTTTCCGGGAACAAGGTCGTGTTTTGCAGAGCGAGGATCGGAACCTCGAAGGGTTGAGATCGCGGTAACTGGGGCTCAGTCGACGACGATTCGATCTGCTGGTCGCCTTCGGCAGTAGTTGTTGGTTGGTTTGTGGTCTCTTCCATTAAGAGTCGCCCAGTTGCTATTCACACTGTAACTTGATGATCAAAAAACCGTCATGATAGTCGTGCACCACCGAAGCGGTTTCGATAGAGCAGGGGAAATGTATGGTTTTTTCAAACCGGCTATAGGTAATTTCCATTTGCTGGCAACGAAATCCTTCTCTATAGACCGAGTCGCGCCGGCATCCACTGATGCGCATAAGCGAGTCCTCGATTTGTATAGTTAACTCGTCGTGGCAGATTCCGGCGACGTCCACCTTCACCAGCCATCCGCCGTCTCTCGTGTAAACGTCCGCGGCGGGGCTCCAGAGCCGGTCCGACGGCTTCACAGAGCGGATCACCGACAACAATGCGGCCTGACGATTTCGATTACCCATAGTTTTAATCTGTGGGGAAGAGGATACGGGAAAAATTCATGAAGGGGAAAGGGTAAAGGGGAATGGCGCCTTGCCTTCCGCCTTACTCTTTCCCCTTACCGGTTTCCCTTGCTCCTTCAACCGGCGATTTATTCCGGAAAGATTCTAACCAAACACCTTGCCCCAGAATGATGTTTCCTTGGAGATGTCTTCCAAAGCATCTGCCAGTTCGACGTCGGCTTCCGTCTCGACTGCGATGTCACCCATTGAAACCATTCCCAGTAAACGATTGTTTTCATTTACCACCGGAATGCGGCGCACTTGTTTGTCGCCCATCTTATGAATGATTTCGACTAATCGATCATGTGGCCGCGCAGTTGTGAGATCGGTCGACATGATCTCTTCGGCGCGTGTCGCTTTGCAGTCTTTGCCATCGGCGACAGCACGTATCGCTATGTCGCGATCCGTGACTAAGCCGATCAGCTTGCCGTATCCGGTTGCGTGCGCGGGCCGGCGCTCTCCCGCCGCCGTCGCGCCGCCGTTTCCATTAGCGGCATACTCGACTACCGGGATAACTCCAGTGTCTTCGTCTCTCATCATGGCTGCGACTTCGTTGAGCGTCGTTTCGCGCGTTGCTACTGCAAGATCACGCGTCATGATGTCGCGCACGCGAGCACGTGAACGCGAGCCACGATGCTCACGAGACTGGGGCCGCGACTGATAATCGCGTCCTTCGTAAGACGATCGTCCGAAGTCTTCATAGCCCTGTCCGCGGGAGTAATCCTGGTAGCGTGGCTCGTTAAATTGATAGTCGGCTCGTTCGCCAAACCTGCCGCTACCCAAGTCGCGACGTTCAAACTCCTGGGTGCTTCGTTCGCGGTCCCATCCCGCGCCTCTGTTGTAACTATCGTTGTAGCTCCATGGTGGTCGGTTGCTTCCGGGCCGCACACCACGTCGCTGAAATTCCCGATCATCATCGTCATAGTCGTTGCGATATCTGGCCATTATTCCCCTCCCTCGTATTGCAAAAGAAAGTAAGCCCCGCTTGAAACACGAGGCGAGCTTAAGAATCGGTTTAGGGGGCTAAAAACGGGGGATCTGTTTAAGGGGGAAGTGCTTTATCGAGGATGCGATTCTAACGCCAAACGATCTTCATTCCAAACATCTGTAATTTTGGGTGGTGGGGGCTGTTAGCCAACTGCCTAATTTTGCTTCCATTGCTCCCTCTCTTGAGAGAGGGAGAATTCCCCTCCCTTTGGGAGGGGTTAGGGGAGGGCCTGCGACGCACTTCATTTCTTGTTTTGGAGGAAGCGTCAACGTGGCTGTAAACAACCAAGTATTCGTTCACAACGAGTGTTGACGCTACCTCCAACTAAAAAAATCTTTTTCGGCTCAAGCCCTCTCCCCGGCCCTCTCCCAAAGGGAGAGGGTGGATCACCATCGCTGACTCACCGCGGAGCCGTCTCAATGTCCGCGATTAGCTGCACGCGCGACCTTATGTCTAACGTGCCTACTTCGATCGGAGTATTTGCCACCGCATCTCCCGCTCGCATCTGCACCATTTCTTCCATTACCGGACGCGGACGCACAGTGCCCTCCTCTTGTACTTCCACGATGCGAACTATCCGGCCATTCAGTGCCTGTGCAATTACCTGCGCTTTGCTGACGGCTTCGCGCGTTGCGTCAGCCAGCGCTTGGTCGCGGGCCGGCCGATCCTTGCGCAACGTGAACGAGATGCTGCCGACATCGTTTGCTCCGGAGCCGGCGGCTGCGTCGATGACTGGTCCTACCTTGGTAAGATCAGAAAGAATTACCGTCACACTATTCCTCGCTTCGTAGCCGGTAATCAGCGGTGGTTGACTCTGTCTGTACACCCTAATTGGTTGCAGACTGTATCCGCTGGTTTTGATTTCAGCCCCGGCGCCCGCGGCGGTCTTTAACGAGCGTATCACCGCGTCGCTTTTGGTAACATTCTCCTGTTGTGCATCCAGCGCGCGTTTTCCCTGGGTCACCACTGCGATACTTAGCACCGCGGTGTCAGGCTGCGCCTGCACGATGGAATCACCGCTAACGAGCACGCGGGTAAACCTGGGGTCACCCTGGACCACCGGTTTTTGGTCCGGCTCGCTCGCGAACGTGGTTACTGCGAAAAATGTCGAGAAAACAATTGCACCCAATATCGTTAGTATCTTTCTACTCATCACAATCCCTCTTTCTTCCATCCAATTCGCAGACTCCCGTCTGCAAACATAGAACGATGCGGAACGGTATTCTTGCGCCAATTGGTCGGGTCCCGCTGTTTTGTTACGATTCATGAATGCAATCATTCGATACTAACGATGCACACGCGCCTGACGTCGAGACTGGATCTCGAAAGATCACGGTCTGCCATGTCGAGGAGTTGCCTGTGGGGTCTTGCCGGACAATCGACCTCTCAGATACGCGCGAGCTCGCTTTATACAATGTTCATGGCGAATTCTATGCCACCGACAACTTTTGTCCTCATAAAGGGGCGCCGCTGGCCGCGGGAAGACTATGCGACTACGTGGTTGAGTGTGACTGGCACGGCTGGGAATTCGACGTGCGCACCGGAGAATGCCTCACTGTGCCGGAGACGATTGATACCTATAAAGTTGTGGTGGAGGATGGACTGGTTAAGGTTGTTGTTTAGAAAGCTTATTTATCATTGGTCATTTCACATTTGTCATTTGCTATTGAAAAGAAAGAGCGCGAGCAAGCTGCCTTTCTTTACCCCAGATTCAACCTTGTCTTTGAGCCTCAACTTGAAAAGCAATGACAAATGACAAATGTGAAATTATGTGAAATGACAAATGACAAATGTTTAGTTCTGACCGTCATTGCCAATAGCCTCCACCGGACAACAGGTTAGCGCTTCCTCACAAGCAGCCTTCTCTTCTTCGGTCTGCGGTTGTTTGAATACATAGGAATAGTTGTTGGCATCCGAGCGGGTGAAGTTTTCGGGTGCGGTATCCCGGCACACGTCGCAGTCTATGCACGACGAGTCGACATAATAGGAACCGGAAATATTCTCTTTTACGCGGTCGTTGCGATCAGGCAAAACGCCAAAACTATCCGCAGATTACTCAGATAACATAGATTCAGAAAAGAGGGTTAAAGGGACAAGCCTCTGGTTCTTAGAATCTGCGTAATCCGCGTAATCTGCGGATTCCTTTCAAGGGTGTGTCATATCTTCCGGCTTGACGTATTTATCAAAGTCTTCACCGGACAAAAAACCTAACTCTAACGCTGAGTCGCGCAGGCTGATGCCTTTCTTATGCGCGTTCTTTGCTACCTGCGCGGCCTTGTCATAACCAATGTGTGGATTCAAAGCGGTTACCAACATCAGCGAGTCGCGCAGGTGTTCGTCGATCTGTTCGCGATTCAATTGAATACCCTTAATGCAGTACTCCACAAAGCCGTGAGACGCGTCGCGCAGCAATCGAATCGAATGCAGCAGGTCATGAATCATCACCGGCTTATACACGTTCAATTCAAAGTTACCCTGCGATCCCGCCATGGTAATCGCGACGTCATTTCCAAACACCTGCACTGCCACCATCGTCATCGCTTCGCTTTGCGTAGGATTCACTTTGCCCGGCATGATTGACGAACCGGGCTCGTTCTCCGGCAGTATCAATTCTCCGAGACCACACCTGGGCCCTGAAGCGAGCCAGCGAATATCGTTCGCGATTTTCATCAACGAGGCAGCCAGTGTTTTAAGCGCTCCGCTGGCAAAAACGATTTCGTCATGTGCTGACAGTGCCGCAAACTTGTTCGGGTGTGAACGGAAAGGTAAAGCAGTCAACGCGGCGATTTTTTTGGCCGCCCTTTCACCGAATTCCGGATGCGAGTTAAGGCCGGTTCCGACCGCCGTGCCGCCGATGGCCAGATCAAAGACACCGGTCATCACCAATTTCAACCGTTCGATGTCACGTTCCAGGAGGTTGGCCCAGCCGGACATTTCCTGGCCCACCGTCAATGGAGTCGCATCCTGAAGATGCGTGCGGCCAATCTTCACCACGTCCGCAAACTCTGTTGCCTTCGCGTCGATCGCGTCGTGAAGATTTTGAATCTCAGGAATTAACTCGTTTAACCCTTCGGCCGCAGCGATATACATCGCGGTTGGAAAAGTGTCGTTTGACGACTGCGACATGTTGACGTCATCGTTAGGGTGAACCGGTTTCTTGCTTCCCATGACGCCGCCGGCCAGCTCGATCGCGCGGTTCGAGATAACTTCGTTGGCGTTCATGTTCGTCTGTGTGCCGCTGCCCGTCTGCCAGATGCGTAAGGGAAAGTGCTCGTCCAACTTGCCTTCGATTACTTCGTCCGCCGCTTGCTCGATCAACTTGCGTTTGTCAGCGGGAAGTTTGCCCAGTTCCTCGTTCACTTGAGCCGCTGCCTTTTTAAGCACGCCCAGAGCGCGAATCATTTCTCGTGGCATCTTGTCGTGCCCGATGTTGAAGTGGAGGAGACTGCGCTCGGTTTGAGCGCCCCAGTATTTGTCCGAGGGCACCTGGATCTCGCCCATCGAATCGGTTTCGGTTCTGGAATTCGGTTCTTTTGAGAGCTTTTCCTGAGACATTGAGAAGACTCGCCTTTAGAAGTGGACCACTATTCTTTACACGTCAATTGTACACTGCCAGGGGCCGCGACGTTAGGGGACCATTTACCATATATCATTTTCCATTTGTCATTTTTCATTGCTGTTCAAGCTGGAGTTGTGGCGCAAGGTTGTATGTTTAGAGTGATGGCTCCCGCTCTTTCTTTTCAATGACAAATGAAAAATGTGAAAGGATATATGGGTAAATCTTTGAGAAACTCTTGATATAAAGACGTCCTCGCGGAGCTACTTAAGATTGGAATAGCAAGCTACTTGTGGTTGTTAATGGGTTGAAATAAAATTTCCGCCATCATCCCGTTACATTTTGTTTGTATGTCTCGGAATCACGTCATGACGAATTCCCCTGTCGCTCCGTATCAACCCCAGGACCGTGCGGCTTTGATTCTAGTCGTGGAACGAAATCCCATGGTTCAGCGACTGGAGCGTTTCTTCCTTGAACAAGCGGGATATTCCGTGGAGTTCACCGATGATGGGCTGGCGGCGCTGGCCCGTGCTCAGGAGTTGCGACCCGCGATTCTGGTAACTGAGATCCTGGTCCCCAAACTCGACGGTCTCAGCCTTTGTAGAAAAATTAAGAACGACCCGGCGACCAGGGAAATGCTGGTCATGATCTTTAGCCACCTCCAGGCTGAAGATCGCGCATATGAGGCGGGGGCCGATGCGTTTCTCGAAAAACCCCTCAACGAAGAACTCTTGATCGAGACACTGCAAAAGCTTCTCGACATCCGAAAGCGTTCAGCTGGAGAAGACGCGTAATGGTTGAGAAGATCCCTACCGGGTCCCAGGGACTCGACGAGGTACTGCACGGCGGTATTCCCGTAAACACAATCAATGTGATCATGGGCGCGCCGGGCACCGGCAAAACAATCCTGGCAGAACAAATTGCTTTCGCCAACGCCACGCGCGAGGCTCCGGCTATCTACCTGACAACGTTATCCGAGCCGCTCGAAAAGGTAATTGCCCACGGCCAAACGCATAGTTTTTTTGAACCTGACCGGGTAGGAGTTTCAGTCTTTTACGAGGACCTCGGCATAACCCTGCGCGATTCCGGTGTGGAAAAACTGCCGGAGATCATTACCGAGATCTTTGTAGCCCGCCGGCCAAAGTTACTTTTTATCGATTCGTTCAAAGCCTTGAATGAACTGTTGGCTGATGCACTGCAGCGTCGTACCGTGATTTACGACCTGGCGAGCGTACTGTCAGCTTATCAATGCACCAGTTTCCTCGTGGGTGAATATGCTCATGAAACAATGACCGAGCTGCCGGAATTTGCAATCGCAGACATGGTGCTGCAGATGATGAAGCGCAGCACTAACGTAAGAGAGCAGCGCTTTCTTCGAGTGGAAAAGTTACGCAGCTCCGGCTCGGTGCCTGGAATGCACGCTTTCACGATAAACGCCGATGGCGTTACGGTCTATCCACGTCTGTTGACCCCGGAAGGTCCGCCGCCAGCATATTTAGAGCGCATCGAACGGGTAAATACTGGCATCCCCGGGCTCGACGAAATGATCGAAAAGGGTTTCTGGCGCGGCAGCACTACTCTGGTAGCTGGCCCAACCGGGTCCGGTAAGACGATTATCGGTCTTCACTTCGTTCGCGAAGGAGTGACTAAAGGCGAGCCCACTTTGTACGTAGGACTGCAGGAAAACCCCACTCAGCTTCTCCGCATAATGAACAACTTCGGTTGGAACACCGCCGAGCTGATGAATGACGCGAACTTCGAGCTCATGTACCGGTCGCCGGTTGAGGTCCAACTCGACGAAGTGGCCAACGAAGTCTTCCGCAGAGTGCGGTCAGGCAAGGTCAAACGTATCGTCATAGACGCATTGGGGGACCTCGAGCGCAGCGGCATTGATAGCGAGCGGTTCGGAGATTTCATTTATGCTTTGACTCAGTGGTTTGCCAGAGAAAATGTTACGTGTCTGCTGATTTATGAGATGACTAATTTGTTCAACGTGGTGGGGATCAGCCAGAACGATGTTTCCAACTTGAGCGATAACGTAGTGCTGCTCAAGTTTGATCGGGGATATGAAATGCATCGCACGTTGCGAATTATAAAAACGCGCGGCAGCGCTCACGACAATCGCGAGCATGAAGTGTTGATTACCAGCGAGGGCGTAAAGGTCAATAGATTGCCAGCACCAACGAACTAGTTTTTATGCAAGACCCGGGTCAAGATCAAAATAATCCGTCGCGCCGTTTAGCTGCCATTAACCGGGCGATCACAACCTCACTAAATTTCGACGAAGTGCTGGATCTGATTGTCGACAACGCGTGCGAGCTCGTGCACGCAAAGATCTGCCTGGTGCTCCTGCTTAACCAGGAGGAGCGACTTACCATTCAGGCAGCTCGTGGGGTTGAAGCGAATGTGGTGAAAGATTTCGCCGGCCGCATGGAAGAGGACGTACTTGGTCACTTACAACATTCGTTGCCTCTTAATCCTGCTGAAAAACTGGTCTCGTTTCCGATCATCGGTCACCAGGTGTTGAGTGGTTTACTGGTAGTTTCCCGAGAGCAGGAAATTACGCGCGAAGAGAGATGGCAACTCTCCGCGTTGGCTGACCAGGCTGCGATCGCCTTGCGCAATGCCCAGCTCTACGAAGTGCAATTGGCAGAAGCAGCCAACGCGCGAGCGGCTTCCGAGCTCGAATCGCGGCGCCTGGCCGCGATCGTCGAATCTTCTGACGACGCCATCGTCAGTAAAAACCTTCACGGGATCATTCGCAGTTGGAACAAAGGTGCGGAACGCGTCTTTGGATATTCGGCGGAAGAGGTGGTTGGCAAACCAATCCACATACTGATTCCGGAGGATCGACATGCGGAAGAAGAACTGATTCTTGAACGCATTCGGAGCGGTCAAAGAGTGGAGCATTTTGAGACGATAAGGGTTTGCAAGGATGGCCGGCACATCAACGTCTCCCTGACTATCTCACCCATCAAAAACGATCGTGGCGAGATCATCGGCGCTTCGAAGATCGCGCGGGACATTACGGATAGTAAAGAAGCAGAAGAACGGCTGCGCAGGGCGCTCGAGTTTGATGAGACAGTAATGTTGAGCATGGGTGAGGGTCTGTTCACGCTTGACAATGAAGGACGCGTCACTTTTATGAACCCGGCGGCACAGCGACTATTCGGGTGGACCTTGACGGAAATGCTGGGACGGAAGATGCACGACGTGACCCATCACTCGCGTCCCGACGGCAGTCCGTTCCCGATCGAAGAATGCGCCGGATACGCCGTGTTGCGAGAAGGAAAGATGTTGTCGGAGCATGAGGATGTCTTTATACGCAAAGACGGGAGCTTCTTCGACGTTGTTTACAGCTCGTCACCTCTTCGGGGGGACGGCAAGGTCACCGGCGTGGTGGTGGTGTTTCGCGACATCTCCGACCGTAAGCATGCGGAGGAGGAACGTGCTCGTTTGCTGCAAGCCGAACGTGAAGCGCGCGCTGACGCGGAACGCGCTAACCAGTTAAAAGACGAATTTCTGGCCACGCTCTCACACGAGCTTCGCAATCCGCTCAACGTCGTAATTGGCTACGCCGAGATTCTGCGTCGCAGCGACAATCAAAAGCCCGACTTCGTAGTCAAAGCTGCGGAGACTATTCGGCGCAATGCGCTGGCCCAGTCACAACTCGTTTCCGATCTGTTGGATCTTTCGCGCCTGCAGATGGGCAAGCTTTCTCTCAACAAAAAACCGTCCTCCTTGTCGACAATTATTAGGGACGCGGTTGAAACGGTCAGGGACGAGGCCCTCGCCAAGCCGGTTTCACTTTCTATCGAACTCGATCCTGAAGTGTTGGTTGTTGAAGGCGACCCGGTACGCCTGGGCCAGATCGCATGGAACCTTTTCAATAACGCGATCAAATTCACGCCCGCCGGCGGCCAGGTAAGTATTCGCTTGGGCAAAGAGGACGGCCATGCTGTGATTATCGTGGAAGACAACGGACAAGGCATCGTTCCAGAGTTTCTGCCTCATGTGTTTGAAATCTTTCGTCAGGCCGATGCAAGTATCATTCGTAAGCAGGGCGGTATGGGAATCGGACTGGCTTTGGTTAAGCAACTGGCAGAGTTGCACGAGGGCAGCGTCACTGCCGAATCGGAGGGTGTTGGCAAAGGCGCGCGTTTTACAGTCCGGTTGCCGTTGTACCAGGCTGGCGCTTCAGCGTTGTCTCATGGGACGAGGGGCGTAACTGGGGCATTAAAGGCAAAGTTCATTTTGGTGGTCGACGACTCTCCGGAAACCACGGAAATGCTCGGCAAGTTGCTTGAACTCGAGGGCGCGTTTGTGGAGTCGGCCCGAAGTGGAAAAGAAGCGCTGGAGATAGCGCGCCGGAAGAACTTCGACCTGGTGATCTCAGATATTTCGATGCCGGAAATGGATGGCTATGAGTTGCTCCAGAGATTGCGAACGTTACCGGGTATGACAAATATCCCGGCTGTCGCGTTAACCGGATACGGTCGCAGCAACGACGTGGAGCGCGCGCTGAATGAAGGTTTTGCCGAACATCTGACCAAGCCACTAGACTTGGATGAACTGCTCTTGATCGTGCGACGCCTTACGGGGGAGACAGTACTCAGGTAGTTTAAGCCTGGATCTCTGCCCCTGACTCTTTCCACGCTTTCCAACCGCCGGCCATTGAGAAGACGTTGGTGTAACCCATCTGTTGCAACACGTCAGCCACTAATGCTGAGCGAAAGCCTCCGCCGCAATACAGAATCAGTTCGGTTGATTTGTTCGGCACCTCCTCTTCAATATCGCGTTCAATGATTCCTTTGCCGAGATGTTCTGCGCCGGCAGCATGTCCCGCTTGCCATTCGTTGTCTTCCCGCACGTCGATCAGTTTGGCCTTAGAGTTTACTTTCAAACGTTGTTGAGTTTCTGCAACGGTGACTTCGCGGATGCGTGTTTTGGCGTCGTTGACGAGTTTGAGAAAGCCTTCGGAGTGTTTCATGTTGAGATCCTTTCGTGTTATTTCGTGTGTTTCGTGTAGTTCGTGGATGGTTGTTTAGGCAGCGCAAGAGGATCCACGAATTCCACGAATCACACGAAATAACACGAAACAAGACGACTCGTTTCTTGTAGTGCGACCTTATTGCCTAAACTTCTCTCAATTGGATGAATTACCAACGAATGATTATAATGCCCGTCCTTAAATAGACATGACAGAAATCCAGCATTCGAGGTGGACGTGCGTTTCCGCCCCAGTTTCAACTGATTAATCAGGCGCGCCTTCAGATCCATGATGCGGCAGCGCGTCGCCGCAAATCACGAGAGGAACTTCAATAAATTGGCCAACGAAAAGTTTGATGTAACGATTATCGGCAGCGGTCCCGGCGGTTATGTCGCCGCTATCCGCGCCGGGCAGCTCGGTCTGAAAGCCGCCATTGTTGAGAAGGACACCCGCCTCGGCGGCACCTGCACATTGCGCGGCTGCATCCCCACTAAGCAGATGTTGATGTCCGCTCACGTCTACGAACAGATGCAGCATGCTGCTGACTTCGGAGTGCAGGCGACCGGCATTCAACTCGCTTTTGCCGACGTTCAAAAACGCAAGGACAAAGTCGTACTGAAAAACTCTAAAGGCATTGAATACCTGATGAAGAAAAACAAAGTCACGGTATTCAAAGGGACCGGCAAACTCGCGTTACCCGGAAAAGTAGAAGTCACTGACGCTGAGGGCAAGAAGCAAACGATCGAGTCGAAGAACATTATCATTGCGACCGGTTCAGTCGTCCGCCCAATTCCAGGTTTCGAAACTGACGGCAAGCATGTAGTCAACAGCGATCATATTCTGGAGCTCAAAGATGTTCCCAAGTCGCTGATCGTCATGGGTTCGGGAGCAGTAGGTGTTGAGTTTGCTTCCGTCTATTCACGATTCGGCACGGAGACGACACTGGTTGAGCTGTTGCCGCGGTTGGTGCCACTTGAAGATGAAGAAGTTTCCAAGGACCTTGAACGTAGTTTCCGTAAACGCGGAATTAGGTCGCAGGTAGATACAAAACTGGAAAAACTCGAGAAGACTGAGAACGGCGTACGCGTCAGCGGCAAGACTTCGAAGGGCGAAGCAGTCACTCTCGAAGCCGAGATGTTGCTGGTTGCAGTTGGTCGCATGCCTTACACGCAGGGACTGGGACTCGAAGGAACCAAGATTAAGGTCGAAAAAGGTTTCATTACAGTTGATGAGTTCCAACAGACGGCTGAGAAAGGCGTCTACGCCATCGGCGACGTTGTGCCCACGCCTTTGTTGGCGCACCTGGCGTCGAAGGAAGGCATTGTGGCGGTCGAGCACATGTCGGGACAGAAAGACGTCCGCCCGATCAATCTTCGATTAGTGCCAAACTGCACTTATTGCGATCCCGAAGTTGCGTCTGTTGGTTTGACCGAAGCGAAGGCCAAAGAGCAGGGTTACGATGTACTGGTCGGCAAGTTTCCATTTTCGGCTTCGGGCAAAGCGCGCATCCTCGGCGAAGAAGAAGGGTTCGTGAAGATCGTAAGCGAGAAGAAATACGACGAGATTCTCGGCGTGCACATCATCGGGCCGCATGCGACGGAATTGATCGCCGAAGCCTGCGTCGCTATGCAATTGGAATCGACCGCTGAAGAGTTAGGTCGCACGATGCATGCGCACCCGACGATCGCGGAGGCTGTGATGGAAGCGGCGGAGGGAGTTCACGGTTTGGCGGTGCACATCTAGCTCTTATGGACAACACTTCCCAACAAAAACCAGGCAAGGACCGGCGTCCACGTCGTGGGCCACGACGTCCACCGCCGCGTTTTGCGATGCGTGTGAACACGAAGTACGCGCCGCAGAAGCCCGCGAACGGAAAGCCGCTGACCTGTGCGAACGAAACCACGCTCAAGCCTGAGCAGATGCTCGAGCTTTATCGTTATCTGAAGTTGACTCGCCTGGTCGAAGAGCGAATTGTAAATCTCTACCGGCAGACAAAAGTGGTAGGAGGTGTCTTTCGTTCATTAGGCCAGGAAGCAACGGCAGTTGGCAGCGCGTATGCGCTGGACCAGAAGGACTTCATCACGCCGTTAATTCGTGATCTCGGCGCCGTTTTGGTAAAGGGAATTCGCCCGCGCGACATCTTCGCCCAGTACATGGCCAAGGAATGGGGACCATCGGGTGGGCGCGATTTGAACATACATTTTGGCGACATGGAGCGAGGATTCATCGGACCAATTTCGCACCTCGGTGACATGATTCCGGTGATGACAGGCGTGTTGCTGGGCGCGCGCATGCAAAAGAAGCGCACCGTCGCGGTGGCCTACATCGGCGATGGCGGAATGAGCACGGGCGCATTCCATGAAGGACTCAACTTTGCAGCCGTGCAGAAGTTGCCCCTGATTGTGATTGCCGAACACAATCAGTATGCGTATTCGACGCCGACCAGTCTGCAAACTGCTGTGAAAGACCTCGCCGAGAAGGCCAGCGGGTACGGAATACCTGCTTACATCGTTGACGGGAACGACGTCATTGCCTGTTATGAAGTTACGAAGCACGCCGTCGAGCAGGCCCGGCGGGGTAATGGGGCCGTGTTAATCGAAGCCAAAACGTACCGGCGAAAAGGACATGCTGAACATGATGATCAGCGTTATGTGCCGGCTGGTGAGATCGAATGGTGGGAAAAGCATAACGATCCGATCGATAGGTTTGAGCGGCATCTGATCGAAAACAAGTTTGCTACGAAGGAAAAGCTCGACGAGATTAATGCGGACGTCATGCGCGAGATTGAAGAAGATTGCGCGTGGGCAGAGTCGTCTCCGATGCCGGAGGGGGAACGAGCAGCGTATGGTGTTTTTGATAACAACATCGTAGCGCCGGCCTTTCGTCCCGAGGTTCTGAAAAACTGAAAGGAATCATGATGGGTGACCAGGAGAAGGTGGGATCAGAAGCGGTAGACGATCAGGGAACCGGCCAGTCTGAGGGGCGTGCGCTGCTGAAACGGTTGCGTGATGCGGGCTTTAACGGAAACGACGAGCAACTCGCTTTAGCGCTCGGTCGCCCGGTCGAAGAGGTAGAAGGATGGACCGGCGGCGCTGAACCAGTCGATGACGACGTGGTAATGAAGGCGCGCGGCATCGCTAAAGAACGAGGAATCGAAATCGAGTAGCGAAAATTCGTGTATTTCGTGTACTTCGTGTATTTCGTGGATCGTGTTTTTTTACAGGGAAGGAAAACGATCCTCGAATTACACGAACTACACGAATAAACACGCAATCTTGATCATTAACTATGAGCACGGCAACCAGGAAAGAACATAAATCGTCGCGTCCTGAGCGTGGTGGTCAGGCCACTATGGTCGAAGCCATCCGCCAGGGAATCTGGGAAGAGATGGAGCGCGACCCGACCGTCTTTGTTATCGGCGAGGACGTTGGCGCCTATGGTGGCGCGTTCAAGGTTACCGACGGGCTGCTTGACGAGTTTGGCCGCGGCCGTGTGATCGACACACCCATATCCGAAGGCGCTATTGTTGGTGCTGCTTGCGGCGCTGGGCTAATGGGAATGAAAGCCGTGGCTGAATTTCAGTTTATCGATTTTATTTCAGCCGGCTTCGATCTGCTTACCAACTATGCGGCCAAGTGTCGTTATCGCTGGGGTGCAAACATCCCCGCAGTCTTCCGTGGCCCATGCGGCTCCGGCGTGCGCTCTGGCCCGTTTCATTCATTGAATGCCGAGGCGTTCTTTCTCAATACCGCCGGATTGAAGATTGTCGAGCCATCAACGGCCTACGACGCGAAGGGTTTAATCAAGGCCGCTATACGCGACCCGGATCCGGTCTTGTATTTTGAACATAAGAAGCTATACCGGTTACCGCGTCTGCGCGAAGAGCTGCCGTCGGACGACTACATTGTAGAAATCGGAAAAGCAAAGACCGTACGTGAAGGCCGCGACCTGTCCATCATTACCTTTGGCGCCATGGTTTTGACAGCGCTTGACGCCGCCGAGGAACTCGAGAAGGAAGGTTTGGACGTTGAGGTTTTGGATCTGCGCACGCTCGCGCCGATGGACAAAGAGGCAATTCTTCGGAGCGTGAAGAAGACGAGTCGCGCTTTGGTGTTGCATGAGGCGTCACGCACCGGAGGCATAGGAGGCGAGATTGCGGCGACGATTGCTGAGGAAGCTTTCGAATGGCTTGATGCACCGGTGGTAAGAGTGGCATCGATAGATACGCCGGTACCGTATTCACCGCCGCTTGAGGATTATTATTTGCCGCAGACGAAGGATGTGTTGGACGCCGCGCGAAAGTTGGCGGCCTACTAGCGATTTCAGATTTCAGATCTCAGATTTCAGATTTAAAACAGGAGCGAAAAACTCATGCCAAAATACGTAATCGAACGCGAGATTCCAGGAGCCGGCAATCTTTCTCCGGAGGAACTGCAATCCGTTTCGCAAACGTCATGCAACGTACTTCGAAAAATGGGGCCAGATATTCAGTGGGTCCAAAGCTATGTAACTGGCGACAAGGTCTACTGTATTTATATTGCGCCTAACGAAGAGATGATCAGAGAGCACGCGCGTGAAGGCGGGTTTCCAGCAAACAGTGTTTCCGAAATTAAGACAACGATCGACCCAACAACCTCCGAAGCGAAAGCTCAGTCAGCGGGCAACTGACGGTGACGAGTGATGAGTGATGAGTAAACCGCTCGTCATCAGTGTAGGGTGTGCTGGGTTTTGTAGCACGTAAGAATTGGAGCAGTTATGGCAACAGAAGTAGTAATGCCGCAGATGGGCGAATCCATTGCGGAGGGAACAATCACCAAGTGGTTAAAGAAGGTTGGCGATCGCGTCGAACGCGATGAGCCGTTGTTTGAAATCTCGACGGACAAAGTCGATGCGGAAATTCCATCCCCCGCAGCCGGAACCTTGACCGAGATTTTATTTAACGAGGGCGACACAGTTGAGGTAAACAAACCGGTGGCCGTGCTCGACGGTGGTGGCGCCGCAACTGCACCACAAGCTAACACTCAAGCTCCAGCGGCCGCCGAACCAACGGCTCCACCGAAGGAAGAGCAAGCTGCTCAGGCTGAAGCGCCGCCTCCGCCTGCAGCGCAACCACAATCGGACGGCAAGACCGCTGCGCCCACATCGGAGGCCTCGAAAACTGCAACGGCCCCGCAACAGCAGCAGCCAAGCCAGCCACCCCCGACCACCGCACAAACAGCTGCTGAACCTGCCCGCGCTGACAAACAAGCCGGTGACAACGGTCACGCAGCTACGGCCGAAGATTTGAGACGGACCAAATCCAGCCCGCTCGTGCGCAAGATCGCGCAAGAGCACGGCGTCGATATTGGCAGGCTTGAAGGCACCGGCATGAGCGGACGCGTCACCAAGAACGACATCCTGAGTTTCATTGAATCGGGAGCACCAGCGGCGCCTGCACGCGCGGCTTCTGCGCAGGCGGCTGGTCGCGTCGAGGAAATGCCTGCTGCTCCTCCGATTAAACCTGCTGAAGGCGATCGCGTTGAACAGATGTCTGTCATGCGCAAAAAGATCTCTGAACATATGGTCCAATCCCGCCGCACGTCGGCGCACGTGACCACGGTTTACGAGATCGACATGACACGTATTGCCAAGCTTCGCAACCAACACAAAGACGAGTTCTCGCAACGCACCGGCACCAAGCTTACGTTCATGCCGTTTATTTTCCAGGCGATCACCAACGCGTTGCGGAAGTTTCCCATCTTCAATGCGCAGGTCAGCGGCGATCAGATCATTTACAAACGCGATATCAATCTCGGGATGGCCGTCGCACTTGATTGGGGACTGATTGTTCCCGTGATCAAGCGGGCAGATGATTTGTCCATTTCGGGCCTGGCTCGCGCCGCAAACGACCTGGCAGACCGTGCACGGACCAAGCAGTTGAAGCCGGATGAAGTTGCCGGTGGAACTTTTACAATTACCAACCCCGGCGTTTTTGGTGGACTATTCGGCACGCCGATCATTAATCAACCACAGCTTGCGATTCTGGGGGTAGGCAAGATCGAGAAGCGTGCGAAGGTGTTGACGACTGAAGACGGTGAAGATTTCATCGGCATACGTTGGATGGCCTATTTCGCGCTCAGTTTCGACCATCGCGTGATCGACGGATCCGACGCAGAACGCTTCCTGGCGTATCTTAAAGAGCAACTGGAAGCCGGCGAGTTTTCGCTTTAAGAGGTACTGACGCAGCACTTTTCGTGTGTTTCGTGTAATTCATGGATCGTTATTTAGGGGTCCAAAACAAATCCACGAAATACACGAAACACCCGAATTACACGAAGCATTAGATCCGGCGGTGATAAATCTGTTTGGCGATTTATCACCGTTTTTTTCTATAAAAGAGCCTCAGTTATTGCGATCAAGTGGCAATTAGATGATGGTTGTTGATAACGCTTGACTTGCGAATTGCAGGAGGATAAGAAGTGACGTTCCATTACAAGTAGCGGTCTTTGACGAACCGCATCTGCCCTGGTTTTTCGTCAAAGTTTTTCGAACGATCCAGCTTACTGCGTAGTGAGCTTTCCACTTCCAACGATAAGGAGATAGTAATTTATGCAAATCCCGAAGTTCAGAATGTTTTCCTCCCTAATGCTCGCGGTCACCTTGCTAACTGTTTCAGCGTCCCTGGCGATCGCGCAGGACTCGACGCCGACGGCGGGTGCTCGAACGGTGGCGAGTGGAGAAAAAATGAAACTCAAAGGCGTCGTCGTTCGTCGCGATGCCGATACGTTTGTCGTACGTGACATTAACGGTGTCGACACCACAGTCCGACTCGACGATCGCACCAGCGTCAAAACCAAAGGTGGTTTTTTGCGCAGTGGTACCAACTATGGCCTGACTAACATCCTTCGTGGCTTGAACCTCGAGGTTGAAGGACGTGGCGATTCCTCGGGCAACCTGTTGGCCGAAAAAGTCAGATTCAACGAGTCAGATCTTCGCGTAGCACGGGCTGTTGAATCGCGCGCTGCGCCACTCGAAACCAAGGTCAGTGAAGTTGAGCAGAACGCGCAGCGTCTCTCCGGACAGCTCGATGAGCTCGCAGCGGTGGCCAACACAGCCAAGGGCGGCGCCAGAGCAGCACAGGAAACGGCAGACGCAGCCGTGAGCGGCGTGAACCTGACCAACGAACGTATCTCGGCTCTTGACGACTACACACCGCAGAGTGTGCTGGCCGTAAACTTCCGCAGTGGCAGCGCCGTGTTGTCGCCGGATTCGAAAACCAAACTCGATGAGCTTGCTACCAAGGCCATGAATGCCAAGGGTTATGTGCTCGAAGTTACAGGTTTTGCGGATGCCACCGGCAGCATTGAACGCAACCGAGCGCTCAGCCAAAGACGAGCTGATGCAGTGATTCGTTACCTGGTGGAGAACCACCGGATTCCGCTACGACGCATTATCACGCCGTACGGTTTTGGTGAAACAAATCCAGTAGCCGAAAACAACACGCGCGATGGCCGTGCGCAAAACCGTCGCGTCGAAGTAAAACTTCTGGTCAACAAGGGCCTGCTGCAACAGGCGCCGACAATGCCGACCAGCTCAGGTAACTAAGAAAAGTTCCGGTTTATCCGGACAGATGCAACTAACCAGGCAAAATCAGGCACTAACCATGAATCATGCCGTCGGAAAAGTCGTTTCCAGAACAAGCTAAAGCCAGCAACACTGGCGGCATGAGGAATGGTTTCATGAACAGATTTTGGGGAAAACACTTTGGGCCGGCACTGCTCGTCGCAGTGCTGGCTCTTTTTTCCTGCACAACTGCGGCTTCGGCGCAGACGCTGCGCGACATGCCGCCACCACCTCCGCCAAAGCCGACACCAAAGCCGACTCCAGTGCCCACGCCACCACCGTTGAAGGATGAAGACTTCGACGTTGTGCGCGTCACTTCAAGCCTGGTGATGGTGCCGGTCTCAGTGGTCGATGCAGCGGGAGAGCCGGTCCTGGGCCTGCAGCTTCCTGATTTCCGTCTCGACGAAGAAGGTAGAACGCAGGAGATTACGCAGATCGGAGATCCTGATCAGGTCCCGCTTGATATCGCTATTGTGTTCGACGTTTCCAGCAGCGTTAGCAATCGAGGTTTTTTCGAGTTTCAGCAAAAAGCCGCGGCAAGTTTTTTAAAGCAAGTGATGAAGCCAGTGGATCGTGCCGCCGTGTTTGCTATCAAAGGTCATGCTGAGATGGTAGCGCCACTCGGTCCGTCCGACGCGACTGCCGCGAAACTGATAGCTATTCCGCCGGCGACGACGCCCGTAGCTACGGCATTCTACGACACGGTGTTATTGGCAGCCGGATACCTGAAAACCAATTCCGCTGACGGACACCGTCGCGTAATCCTGGTCATTTCAGACGGCGACGACAATATCAGCAATGCGATCAAAGACCTCTCCTCAGCGGAAGCTCGCGCCACTCTGGACGGCAAGGTAACACCAACTGCAGCAAAGGCGAGTTTGGCCGCGAGGCGCGAACGTGCAGTGGCAGAAGTGCAGCGTGCCGTGCAGCAGGCGGACGTGGCGTTCTATTCGGTGAATCCGGGTGGACCATCAGTACGTCTTAACCAGATAAGCACGCGGGCACAAAACCACATGCAGGTGATCGCGTCAGCCACGGGCGGCACGGCTTTCTTACCGGGCTCGGAGAAGGATCTGGAGAGAGTTTTTAGCGAAGTTGCGGCTGAGCTGCGGGGTCAGTATTTGATTCAGTACTACTCAAACTCACAAGCTACCGGCAGTCAGTTTCGCCGGATTGCAGTATCTCTTCCTGCTAAACCTGCGCTGCGCGTCCGTGCGCGCCAGGGCTACTATCCCAAGGTTGGTAAGTAGCGCTCCCGTCTCTTTAAAAGATCATTTACCATTTGTCATTGCTGTTTATCGTTGAGCTATAAGCTTCAGTTGAATGTTCCGTGTGAACAGCAATGACAAATGACAAATCTGCCGGATCACTGTCGCATCAGCAATAAAACATCCGTTAACCGATTCACGACCTCGAGCAACGATCTTCCTGCACGATCGAACTGATTAGCCCCGGCTTGTTCTTCTGCCGTTGCTGCACCTGACGCAACACCGGCGAGCTTCGTGTAGTAGCGCTGTAGTTCAGGAGTGCCTCTAAATTCGACTTCCAACTGGTCCATACCGATACGCACGTCGCGGATACTGTTGCGAATGACCGTGCGACTTTTCTCAATCTGATCGGCAGCAGCAGTAGGTTGTTGAGCGCGCGCCGCTGCGTCGTTAACCCCTTCCAGAGTTTTGGCGACTCCACCCAGAAGGTAAATGAAACGCGTCAGAGTTTTGATCTGGTTAGCTACCTTCTCGGCCCCGACTTGTCGGGTTTCCGCAGCCCGCAGTTCAGCCATACTTGGACTTGGTTTGCGAGTGGTGGAGGTCCGCCGGCGGGTTTGCGCTGAAGCAGTTACCGGAAGCAGAACAAGAGCAATAATCAATGCTGCAATGGTTCGTCGCACGTAGGGTTCTCCTTTTATTCGACTGTGTGCGGGGAAGTGAGGACACAATATAACGTGACGGCTGCCGCGGCAAATTGGAACCGGCTCGATGCCATCAGACGAACCCCGCACGCATAGTTCGACCCTTTGGAGTGCGGCGGCCCGACGCCGCTTTTTTAGTCTTTCTTTCCAAGCCAACCTACCGTCGAGCAAAAAACTAACAAAGCGGCGTCGGGCCGCCGCACTCCAAAGGGTTGAGCGTCTCGTCGGAGGTTCGCCTGATGGCGACCCGCCCTGCAGCTCTCGTTAATGTTCGTCTAAAGGAAACTGTTAGAATGCTTGCACACGTATGAGTCAGGTTACGCAATCGATGGACAGGAGAGCTCTGGCCGTCAAACGTCTGGGCCGCGTTGAGTACTCGGCAGCTTTGGCTATTCAGAAAGAGACCGAGCTCGGCGTGAAAACCGGGGCGCATCCCGACACGCTATTGCTGCTTGAGCATCCGCACACTCTGACAGTGGGCCGCCGTGGTAACACCTCCGGGATTCTCTCGTCGCAGGACTTGTTGCAGGCGCGAGGGGTCACGGTTTTTGAAACCAATCGTGGTGGGAAAATCACCTACCACGGGCTGGGCCAGATCGTCGGTTATCCCATCATCAATCTCAGCCCGCATCGCGAGGATGTTCATCGATATGTGCGGGATCTGGAAGAAGTTCTCATTAGGACGTTGGCAGACTTTGGTATCGACGCCTTTCGGATCGAAGGTCTGACTGGTGTACACACATCGCGGGGAAAGGTTGCGGCGATTGGCGTCCACATTTCGCGTTGGGTAACGACCCACGGTTTTGCATTGAACGTAAACACTGATCTTAGTTACTTCAATTTGATCATTGCCTGTGACGGCGAGCAGGTGACCTCGATGCAGGATCTGCTGGGCCACGAGATTGACATGCGAGAAGTCGAAGAGCGAATCGTTGATCGATTCGCTGAAGTGTTTGAACTTGTCGCAGGAACTGAGGATCATAACCGGGAGCGGTAACGACCGGGTCGGTGTTAAGGAAGATGGCACTATATTTAGACGAAATACCCGGTCGTTACCGCTCCCGGTTCTAATCCGTTCCAAGTCTTAGACTATCAACCTATGATAACCCTTACGCAAATCGAAGAAGCCGCGGCGCGCATTCAAGACCATGTGCATCACACTCCGGTATTGACGTCGCGCACTTTCAATGAACGCGCGGGCTGCGAAGTCTTTTTTAAATGCGAAAACGTGCAGCGGGCCGGCGCGTTCAAGATTCGCGGAGCGAGTAACAAGATATTGTCGCTGACTGACGATGAGAAACGTCGCGGCGTGGCGGCGTTTTCTTCCGGCAATCATGCGCAGGCGGTAGCGCTCGCCTCGCGGGAAGCCGGCGTCAGTGCTGTGATTGCCATGCCGGAAGATGCTCCGAAAGCGAAGGTGGCAGCCACCAAAGGCTACGGAGCTGAGATAGTTTTTTATGACCGCCATAAACAAGATCGTGAGGCAGTTGCGATAGAGATCGCACAGCGCGAAAGCCGCGTGTTGGTGCCCCCCTACGATGACCTCATGATTTTGGCGGGTCAGGGCACGTGCGGGTTGGAATTCGTTCAGGAGCAGCCGGACCTTGATGCGTTGCTCGCTCCATGCAGCGGTGGTGGACTCTTCGCTGGTGTCAGTATTGCCGCCAAAGCATTAAAAACCAGAATCCGTTGTTTCCCGGTCGAACCTGAGACCGCTGACGACACCCGCCAGTCGTTTTTGAAAGGCGAACGTGTTTCGATTCCGCCTCCGCCGACCATTGCCGATGGATTGCGCGTGCAATCGCCGGGAACCTTAACGTTTCCCGTGATTCAACAGAACGCCGAGGACGTGCTGACAGTTTCGGATGAAGAGATTATCGACACCATCAGATTTTTTCTGTTTCGCATGAAACTGCTCGTCGAGCCTTCCGGCGCAGCCGCCGCTGCGGCGGTTCTACATAGGAAGTTGCCGAAGGATGTGAAGCGAGCCGGCGTAGTTGTGTCGGGTGGTAATATCGACGCCGACCTGCTCGCTAAGATTTTGAATGAAGGCGAAGCTGAGAAAAAATGAGCCTGTTGATGATGATGGACGTGGCGCCTGAACCAACTGCCGGCGATCTGGCGTTGTTGCCGGTAATGATCATCCTGGCAGCGATACTCGTCTTGTCCGTGGCGTTTGTCGCCGGACTCGCTTTTTTCTTAATCCGTTACAAGCGCCGCAAGTTAGCCTCAGCCATACAGCCCGAACCAACGCCAGGAGTTGAGCAGTTCGCCCAAACCAAATGACGCGAGGTTCGCGACGATGATGGCGGCGAAGTCTCGCCACATCGAACGAGTTCCCAGAAGTTCTTCCCGTCCAAACGCAATCCAGAAGAGGGCGCACTCCGCGACCGGCGCGAATGTCTCCGCCACGATGAGATAAGCCGTGCGCGAATCAGGTGAGAAAAACAAAGGCAATACGAGAACTACAATTGGGTAGGTACAGGCGGTCAACCAGATTCCTGCGAGCAACTTTCTTTTTATGGAATGACGTGGTGAAAGACCGATGAGCAGAACTGGCGTTTCAATCAGAATCGTGACGAGGTAACCGAGTGGCAGGAATATCCAGAGTTCGTTAGGGGACATGCGAAAGTTTCTAGTTTCGAGTTTGCAGTTTCTAGTTTTCTACTTTCGCGTTTCGAGCGCGGGCTACGAGATACCGAGCTCGAAACTAGAAACTAGAAACTCGAAACGCCAAACCTGGTGTCAGATCATCCTCAGGAGAAAAGGCGCTTCCGCGAGCACGTGTGCAATTGCCAGGGTGAAATAGATGTCGCGCGTGGTTGAGTAGTCCATCGAAAATCCAAACCAGAGAATCACAACCACAATCGCTCCCAGTAACAGTGCCAGCGTTACCAACCGTGGGAAGCCACGCGGATGACGCGCCAGCGGAACCGATTTCACATCCCAGATGGCCCGGTTCGGTTTGTGTTTAGTTTCCAGTGGGTTGGCGGCGATGAGTGGCAACGCGAACAACCAAACCCCGTAGTGGAGTATCTCGAGAAACAGATGCACCGCCACCAGCATGTGTGGCGAAAGCCCAGGCAGCAACTCGGCGCCCGCATGTTGCGTGATTCTCCAGAACAAACCGTTATCATCCGGCAGCACAGTCTCTTGTGATAAGTACCAGACCATGGCACCGAGTAGTACCGGGAGTAGATACAAGCAATGGTGATACGAACGCACCCACTCGGGTCGTGTCCGGCGAAGATGGCGATCCAAAAACCATAGGGCCACGAGTGGATGCAGGTAAACGATCGCCAGGCTAAAGAACTGCGGGGCCAGCCAATTCACCGAGATTAAGGCGAACGCGAACGGGATGGCCCACGACCAGTCTCGCCGCAGCTTCTGTTTGCCACGCATCCAAACCAGCACGCCTACCCATAAGATCAAAAGCGAATTCCATCCAGCGAGGATGTTGGGCCAGTTCCACCCGCGCGACGTTGCGGCGTTATACCAAAGCGGAAGTGAAATGAAACTGACGGTGAGCAGGAAGATGCCGCCGAACGCCGTCAGAAAAAAGTTGCGCGACTTTCCGAACCGCACCGGCAACCTCTGCATGAAGTAACGCAGCTCGAACCAGTTGTGAGGTCCGGCAAAAAGGAAGACGGTGACAATCGAAACCTGGAGCGGTAGCGAGGTTGCGAACAAAGCAGAGACCAACGCACACGCCAACAGGGTTCCGACGAACAGCCGGCTACTGGTTTGTACGTGAGGCTGACGGCGCGCACGCCACGCCACCAACTCGAGATCGGCGGTGCGTTCCATGACTAGTCGTCAGTTCTGGATGCGTCTCTGGTTGGGACGATCAGTTTAATGCCGTCGCCTTCCGCAACGATCTCGACATCGATTGGGCCCCGGGTGGTTTTGCCGGTACTCAGGTTCTTCGTCAGATTGCGCCAGAGATACGACGGTGGTGGTCCGGCATTACCCTGAGCAATGATGGCGGCTGTGCTTACGGTGGCGCAGGCAACCAGAATTGCAGCCACTGCTTTATGGCTCCTGGTCTTTCCAGAGGAGCGGGCCAGCCATACTCCGCCGAACGAGATAGACAGGAACAGAAACAAGCCCGCGACGATGGTGTTGCTCGCGCTGCCAGTAATTCGTTGGCCAAACGACTTCGTGGTTGCGCCACCGCTCGTGGCGTCGCGTAGTTCTTTTAAAGCTGCTTCAGAAATTTGTAGTCTGGCATTGTATGTTTTGGAGTCCGGCACGATTTCAAGTCCGGTGCTGATCACGTGTTTGGCGGGGCTTGGCTGAGTCGGCTTCGGTTCGGGTCGCGCAATATCCGCTCGAGCCAGCGTAACGGTTCCTATGATTAGCAGCACAAGTGTTAGGGTCGTTTTCATGGTCTATTCTCCTCGAAGGCAGGTCGGTATGAACTGGCGTTGCATGATAAGGATTGGCAGAAACCTAAACAAGACGGAAAAAACGATCCACGAAATCGACGAATCACACGAAATAACACGAATTGGGTGATTCTCGTGGAAAGCCTCGGTCTTGTTTCGTGTGATTCGTGTATTTCGTGGATCGTTGTTCTGTCTGGGGAAAGTCATGTCTCGTGCTGAAATGCCTAAACAAACCTCCGATGTTAGAATTAACCAAACGTCAAAAGAGGTATCGAATTGTCCCGCGAACTCCGTGTCATCAGTAACAATCCAAAAGTCCGTCAACCAAAGCCGGAATGGCTCAAGATCCGGCTTGGCGATCCATCCAATCAGAACCACGTTTTGAAGCTGATTGAGGGACTTAACCTGCACACCGTCTGTCAGGAAGCACGTTGCCCGAACATTTTTGAGTGTTGGTCGGACCGAACCGCAACGTTCATGCTCGGCGGCGACATCTGCACACGGCACTGCGGATTTTGCGCGGTTGGCAAGGGCCAACCCGGATCGCTCGACGCGGAAGAACCAAGACACGTGGCGGAAGCCGTGCGCCAACTTGATCTGGCCCATACCGTGATCACTTCGGTCAATCGCGATGACCTGCCCGACGGCGGCGCCGCACACTGGGCGCAGACAGTGCGGCAAGTTCGCGCGCTCAATCCCGAGTGCCGCATCGAGGTGCTCATCCCTGATTTCAATGGCGACGAAGATGCGCTCAACACAGTTCTCGACGCGCAGCCCGACGTTCTTAATCACAATACCGAAACGATCGCGCGCCTGTACCGTCGCGTTCGGCCGGATGCGGTCTACGAACAATCGCTGACGTTGTTGCGACGCGCTGGTGAACGACGCGATCGAGAAGCGCGCGGCATGTTGACCAAGAGCGGCATCATGGTGGGGCTTGGCGAGACGTTTGATGAAGTTGTCGAGCTGATGAAAGACTTGCGCGCGAGCTCCTGCGACATCATGACCATCGGGCAGTATCTGCAACCTCACGCGCGACGGCTGCCTGTGGAACGTTATGTAACTCCGGAAGAGTTTGCACAGTGGCGCGAAGTCGGCTTGCAGATGGGGTTCCGGCACGTCGAATCGAGTCCGTTGACTCGTTCCTCATATCATGCGCGCCAACAAACGGAAGCGCCCTCAAATAGTTATGCCAGAACGCTTGCAGTACCGCTGGCACCACCGTCCGGACGACGTGGTTGACTTTTTTCTCAGGGGCACTCACACTCCGTCGAGAATGACGCTGAGAGGATTGTATTTCCCGTCCTTTGACTATTCAGCAAACGTCCCCCACCCAGTAAAGTTCGGCCGCAACGTCGACCGTTCGCTGGCGATTGACTCAGACCCTCAGCTACAAAATTAACTCGGATCTCACTGATGGAGACCTCAACTCACATCTACCGAAAGGAAACTCACAATGACGCAGCTACTCTTCCTATTTCGTCGAGCGACGGCAATTGCGCTTGTGCTCGGAGCTCTCGGCCTTGTCGTCACGGTAGTAAGCATATGGAAATCGTATGCGTTACAGGCTGACCACCAGGCCGATGGAAAACGCCGCTTTCACGAGCGGATTCGTGACGGAGTCGGCCGTGAAGTCCAGTTCGCCTCCCCCGGGGATCCGCCCGGAATCGTCCGCGCCGCAGTCAATTCCGTTGACAACTTTATTTTCAAACGCTCTGGCATAAAGTTCAGCGGCGCCACAAAGGACAGACTTGCCGAGATGGAGCAGCGCGCGCTGAATGGGGAGACCAAGCGGCTGACCATTAGCGAGCTCAATCACATACTAACCGCTACAGCTTTTGAACGGTTGGGAACACTCACCGATGAAGAGATTCTGCACATAGACGATACTCTTCGAGGATTCAATTCCCCCGATCTTCCCAGTAAACTCAGGCGCCGCGATATTCTCCTGCCCGGGCGAGTGGTGGCAATCCCCAAAGACAGGTTCGTGGATCAACTCAAGGCTGTCCGAGAACAAACGCGCACCGATTTGGGCGATGTATTGAGGGGGGACACGCACAGGGCGATCGAGGATACCGTGCAGAAGCGTGTCAGCGCGCTGAGCGAGGCAGTTCCAGAAAAGTTTGGTGGCGTTTGGAATGTGGCCGGTAACCGCGACGGGGGCAGCGGCGTTACGCCGCTTCAGGCACTGCTAATTGCATATTCCGCGGCAACCACCGATCTTCTATGCGACTCTGAGGCAAACCTCAACAAATACATGATGGACATGCAAAAGGGCCGGACCCGGCATTTAGGCGAGAACTTCCCGAGTCCCGAGGGACACCACGCTTTCGGCGTAAACGGCTATCTGGTTTCCAGCCCTCTCGACGTTATTTTCGACGAGCGAACCGTCAATCGGATGCTCGATCATATAGAGGGAAGGAGCGCATCATGAGAAAGCAAGTTCAAGTTGCGCTTCTGCTTTTCGTTCTGGGTATCGGTGCCTGCACCGGAACGCAAACCTGCAGAATTAGCGGCCTGACACACGGTCAAGCGTACTGGTATTCCTACGTAGATGCTGACGGAAATACGCACTCGGGGGACTTCACAGCGGAAGGTTCAACTTTCGACATCACCGGCGTAGACGATTCCGTCGATTGCTCTAGCGTAGACGTAGGCTACTACCTGATGGCGTACAATGAGGCTTAGCTAAGCCGAGCTCGAGCTTAAGAAAGGGCCACCTTTGAGTGGCCTTTTCGTTTGATCGAAATTCGGCCAAGTTGCTATTCCATTTGGCGGCACCGTTATGTTATCCCGAGGAGAGTTTGAACGCTGGCGCGAAGTTGTATGGGTCCTGGGATTCCGGCCCATGGAATCAAGACCGTTGACGCTCTTTTATCATGCGTTCCAGTAGAGGGGAAGGACGAGCCGAGATAAAGAGCTACCAAGCCAACTTTAGTTTGCCTATCCTCTTTTCAGCTTTTCGTGTGATTTGTAAGTCGTCCTCTCGCGAATAAAAGAATCGATCAACGAAATTACATGAACACACACTAAAACGGTCGCGTTCTTAACGGCCCCCGAAAATCGCTATTCCAACAATTCCCATGTTTCACCACGTGCGATTAGAATGAGGAGATCATGAAAGCCGTTGTCTTCCACCAGCATGGTGGACCAGAAGTACTCGAATATACGGACCGTCCGGATCCGTCAATCAACGCCGGTCAGGTCCTGGTTGAGATCAAAGCGTGTGCGTTGAATCACCTCGACGTGTGGGCGCGCAAGGGGCTGCCCGGCATTCAGATTCCCATGCCACACATCCCCGGAAACGATATCGCGGGTATCGTTCGTTCAGTTGGCGAACTCGTTACCTGGGTCAAACCCGGTGACGAGGTGATGCTACATCCGGGCGTTTCCTGCGGACACTGCATTGAATGTTTGTCCGGCCGGGACAATCTCTGTCGCGAATACACGATTTTGGGTTACTTGCGAGATGGCGGTTACGCGGAGCTGGTGGCGGCGCCCGGCGTGAACGTCATCCCGAAACCAAAAAATTTGAGCTGGGAGGAAGCTGCAGCTCTACCGCTGGTCACGGTAACCGCGTGGCACATGCTCGTGACGCGCGCGAACGTGCAGCCGGGCGAGGATGTTTTAGTTCACGCTGCGGGCAGCGGCGTCGGATCGCTCGCGATACAGATTGCCAAGCTGCGCGGCGCACGAGTGATTGCGACGGCCAGTACTGACGACAAGCTTGCCAAGGCTAAAGAACTCGGCGCCGATGACGTTTTGAATTACAGCAATGCTGGTTGGCCCAAAGAAGTCCGGCGGATGACTGACAAGAAGGGCGTCGACGTGGTGTTTGAACACACTGGGGCAGCGACCTGGCCAGGATCAATTGCTTCGCTCAAGACGAACGGGCGACTGGTTACCTGCGGTGCGACCAGCGGATATGCCGCGGAGACGGACATCCGGCAGGTCTTCTACCGGCATTTAACTATCCTGGGATCGTTTATGGGTTCTAAAGCTGAACTGCTCGAGGCGATGAAGTTTATCGAAACGGGGAAGATTAAAGCTGTGGTGGATCAGGTTATGCCGTTGCAGGACGCTCGCCGCGCGCACGAGTTGATGGAAGATCGAGCACAGTTTGGGAAGTTGGTGTTAAGGCAGATGTGAGATGTCGAGATGTGAGATTTCAGATTCCAAGGCGAGTCTTGTGAATTAGATCTGACATCTCGCATCTGAAATCTGAAATCTTATTTCATCGCGCGCTGTAGTCTTCGGCGTTGAATCGTTGTTGTAGCAGCCCCAAATTGCCTTCCGCCAGATTGAAGTTTGTTCCCGCGATTACCTTCTTACCCGCATCAGTTGTAACCCAATCAACGACCTGAGGCGCGTTCTTCCTAAGGTAGGCAGCATCCTCTGAGTCAATTGGCTTCCCATCTTTGCGCGAGAAAACCCACACGTAGGTATATTGACCCTTCTTAACCCACTCGAGATCTGCTTCAAAGCCTGTCTTTGGGGACGGCGCCGGTGGCGGCGGCGGCGAATCGCTGGAATTTTGCCCACTGCGATTGCAGGCAGTCAGGAAAATTGCACTCAGCAATAGAAGTGCTAACAAACTCGCTGTCAGTATTCGTTTCATGTTGATTGATATTAACGGCCTTGCCTCAAATGTCCACTCAACACCTTTCGTGTTGCTTCGTGTGTTTGCTGCAATTCGTGGATCGTTCTTGTTCTACCTAAACTATCCACGAACTGCACGAGACACACGAAATAAGACGACACATCCCTGTGGTTCGAATCTGAGGCAAAGCCAATATTAATCTAATCACGGACTGTTGGCATCAATTGAAGGTTCTTCAGTCTCCTCCGGAGATGGTACCGGCTCGGGCTCAACTTCCTTCGCGTCGCGTATCCACAGAATAGTGCAATCCGTGTCTTCATAAACCACCTGAAACCAACCACTGCGTTCTGCGTGGTTACGGAGATCGTGATGAAAGTTGTCCGTAAACACATAACGCGAACCAAATCGATCTCGAATTAACGGTCCCGGATCCTCTTCCTGGCCCAGCGTAATTCGCTTGTAGAGTTCTGAGAGGTCCGAGTTCTTGTCGTGCAAGTATGTTGGATCCAGTCCCGAGATATACTTGTGCGAAGGATCGAAATAGAAGAGGCGAGGGAAATCGTCCCAGTCAGTATTAAAGACCAATTGGCCTGCTGGAATGTTCGCGCGCATCCATTCGGCGCCTGCTCGATAGTGGTCATGCCGCTCACTCGACGCGATGTCGTTGCGCGTGACGCGAAGATTAAAAAAGAGTGCTGTCGCCATCATCACTGCCACCACACCAATCGCCATAGCCTGCCAGACCGCTTTCGTGTCATCACCAGTCTTGCGGGCTGACGCCGGCCGGTCCAGGAAGGGCTGCAACTCATCAAGTATGTCCGTCGATAAGTGTGTAAATGTCGATCGAGCACCCTGTAGCCATGGCTGCAGTGAGAACGCGGCAAACAGAACTGCAAACGGCGGCCAGTATTCCACAAACCGTTTCCAGGCGGCGGTCATCAACATGAGCACTGTGGCAAAAGCCAGGAAGAACAGCGAATGGTGCGCGCGCTTCCGGTCGGCTGGGTCGAAGCCAATGTATCCGGCCACCATAGCAACACACGCCACCAGCGAGTTTCCGAGAAACTCAAGCGAGTTGTACGGATACCATTCCTTGCCTACTTCGGTTGAAAAGCCGTTCGTTGTGATCTTCATCCGCGCGTGCGCGTAAAGTAGCTGCAGGTTAGTCGGGAAATACGGATTGATGACCAGCCCGGCGATTGAGCCCACGATGATCCAGACTAACGGCTGCCATTCAAAACGGCGTTCTGTCCAACCGATTACCGCGGTCCAGATAACACCCGCCACAATCAGCAGTACAAACATGTCGTAAGTCAGAGTGAAGACGAACGCCAGGATTACCAACGGCCAGTATTTGCGCGTGAAGAGAAGATAGATTCCGACGATCAAAAAGATGATGGCGAAGGGCGGTGCTTTGGCCATGTTGAGCCGGTAAAGAAACGGCGCGGAACTGGCAAGCAAAGCAAGCAGCCAAATCAACGGATAGCGGATCCGGTAACGGACGATCAGCCAGTAACACGAAAAAACTGCCAGGCTGCCAAACAGGGCTGCGGAGATCTTCGCACCCATCCGCAAATCCCCGAATGTGAATGGAATTTGAAAGCCGTGGAAGAGCAGGTGATGGTCTACAAAACTTCTCGGCTCTAAGGTAGTCAGCGGCAGCCATGTAAATGCGGGCGGGAGATTTCCCTGCTTTAACGACTCCCACAACATCCGGCTCCACTTGATGTGATAGTACCCATCAAAGTCGCCGCAGCAAATAGAGTCGGTGGACCACTGGAGTCGCCAAAAAATTACACCGATAGCGACAGCGGAACCGAAGAGTAACGCCGCCCGTTTTGCGGATTCCGATTTAAGGCGCGCAGTGAGATTTGCGGAGGTATTCATTTACCGCCAACTGTTCTCCGATCAAGGTCACAGTTGTTCGATAAGATCGAGGAACGCGCGTGGATCGATAGGCTTAGTTACGTGCTCATTGAAACCGGCATTGAGCGAACGGCTGCGATCGTCAAACATGGAGTATCCAGTCACGGCGACCATAGGCACTGACACATAGTCCGGCAATCCTCTTAAGACCTCTGCCAGTTGATACCCGTTCATTTCCGGCATGCCGATGTCCGAAATCACAATGTCGAATTGGTTTTCTTTGGCGAGCGCAATCGCCTCCGGTGCGGAAGAAGCTGTTGCGACTTCGTATCCGGCGTGAGTCATTAACACTGACAACATATCCGTTACGTCCGAGACATCGTCCACCACTAAAGCCCAACGCCTTTTGGGACTCTTGTCCGGAATCGAAACATCAACGGAGGAACGCGCCGAGTCCTGCGAGTCGCGGGGCGGCGTGAAATGGTTGTGTTGCGTGCTGAAAATCCAGATGTTTGGGGAGGTTGAAGAACTAGTTGACTGTAACATCGACCTACCTATCCTGGGCTTCCATTATTGTAGTTAACGCGGGAAATTAATGTAGCCGAAACCTGTACCTCTGTCCAGCAATGTCTTTGAAATCGTACTAGTGCAGTTTGTTTTCCAACGCCGAAGGCGTTCGCGAATTTCAGCCCAGGGTTTGCTTTGAAACCCTGGGTAAGGAATCGTCAAAAGATTATTCGCAACTCTGAAAGAGTTGGCCAGGCCATTCGATCCGCTGGCCGTCGACGTAACCCTTTCAGTGTTCATCCAATATCACGTGACTGTAATCCCAGGGTTGCCAAAGCGCAACCCTGGGCTGAAATTAGCGAACGCCTTCGGCGTACACCTTAGTACAAACTGAACTTATACGTTGAATTCAAATTTGACCAGATCATCATGGCTTTGTTTGTTGTGCAATCAGCAGGCGCTCGACGGCTTCCGTCAGTTCAGTCGGGTCAACAGGTTTCGAAAGATGTAAATCAAAACCCGCTTTAAGAGCAGCTTCTGAATCGTGTCGAGAAGCGTATCCGGTTAATGCTATTGCCGGTATGCGCTCAAGATCTTTGTTGTCACGTAAAGACTTGATCAGTTGTAATCCGTCCATGGTTGGCATGCCCACGTCGGAAACCAAAACGTCAAACGCTTCACTCGCAACCAGCTCCAGGGCCTGCTGTCCAGAGTCGCAGCCGATAACTTGATATCCGTGGCGTTCAAAAACCGCCGTCAACATTTCTAACGTATCTGGTTGGTCTTCAACGATAAGAATTCGCGCCGGGTGGATTGTGTTTTCTCCCGCAGACAGCGCTGGTCGATCGTGGCTGTCTCGAACCTCTGTGCGCTTGCGCGGCAACGTAACTGTGAATGTACTGCCCCGCTCATCACCGTCGCTGCTCGCCTCGATCGTTCCGCCGTGTGCTTCGACAAAACTTTTCACCAGCGCGAGACCCAGTCCCAGGCCGCCGTACGCGCGTGTACGTGAACCGTCAGCCTGACGGAAGCGGTCAAATACAAACGGTAAAAATTCATCAGGAATACCTTCACCCTGGTCCTGAATCTGAACCACCACCTGGTCATCATTCGAGTCCAGCGTCACCTGGACCTTACTGCCTGGACCGGAAAACTTGATGGCATTATGGAGAAGGTTGCAGAAGGCCTGGTTAAGCCGGCTGCGATCTCCGATAACGATTGCCTGCGTGGCTCCGGTATCACTACCTTGGAATGTCAGTTGGACCTTCGAATCGCTTGCGTACGGGCTCATGGTGTCGACGGACTCCTCAAGCACACTGGCAACCGAGACATCGGTCTCTTCAATTCGCATCTTGCCGCTGAGAATGGCTGACATATCTAGCAGATCGTTGATCAGTCGTTTCAGGCTGTACGCGTTGCGGTTCATTACCGCCAGGACTTTGGTTATGTCGGCTTCTTTCAGAATGCCGTTCTGCATCATGTGGAGCCACCCGATGATTGGCGTCAGCGGTGTTCGCAGTTCGTGTGACAGTATGGTGAGGAATTCGTCTTTGGCTTTGTTCGCAGCCTCGGCTTCCGCCAGCGCAGCGGTTTGTTCTTCGTGCAAGCGCGCATTTTCTATCGCCAGCGCAATCCGGTCGGCAGCAAGTTCCAGCAGCCGCACGTTTTCCTGAGTAAAGTCGGTCGTTTGCAGTTTGCCCACGTGCAAAACGCCGATCGGTCGTCCTTCGATCATCAGCGGCACGCCCAGCAACGACTTTATTCTCTTCTTCTTTATCAACGGATTGTAAACATCCGCATGATCGACATCCTTAATGATCTTCGGTTTGTTTTCCGCGACGACGCGACCCGCGAATCCTTTGCCGACAGGTATTCGCACACCTAGCTCCACCTCTTCTTCCAGACCTTGAGCGGCCCACGCAACCAGTTCATCGCCTTCTTTCTCGAGTAACAGAATGGCCACAGTGTCGACGTTTAGAACTTCACGCACCCGATTGAGCGACTCTGCAATCACCTCGCCGACGGAATAGCGTGCGAGAGCTGCGTCAGTTAATCGTTGCAACGAGTTCAATCTTTTCGTCAGGTTTTCGGCCTCGAGTCGTGCCTCCTCCGCATGCGCCAAGGCGTTCACCAGTCTCGCTTCATGCCCCTTTCGATCGAGGAACTGACCAATCTGGCTACCGATTGCGACCAGCGTGTCCAGTATCAGTGGGTCGGCATCCCGGTTGTCTACGCTGAAGAGTTCTATGACTCCATAAACCTGATCGCCCAGAATGATTGGAAAGCCGTAAGTTGAGTGCAGATTTCCGCGCGCGGCTGAAGGAGAACGAGGGAAATTGTCTTTTCCAAAGTCGGCCACCCAAATTGGCTGACGTTCCAACCAGATTTTCCCTGGGAAGCTGCCGCCGGGAGGAAACCGCGCGGCCCGGTTGGTTGCTTCAAACTCTTCGATATCTTTGAGGCTGGGATCTCGCCAGTTTGAGATCAGACGCAACACGTTCTCACTTTTGTCGACTAACCAGAAGTCAGCGACTTGCCAATCAAGGTTGCAAGCGATCTCGCGCAGAAGTTTCGGCGACGCCTCTTCTATGTTGGCGGCGCCGGCCAGAATCTCGGCCACTGAATGCTGTAGCGCCAACCGCCGTTCATCGCATTTTCTTCTGGAAATGTCTCTCGCAATTCCCGTAAAGAAACGCACTCCATCTTTGTTGAACTCGCCAAACGAAAGTTCCAGCGTGATTTCTTTTCCTGACTTATGCAGGCCGGGAAGTTCGACGGCGTCCCACGCAATATGCTTCCGCCCGGTCTCGATATAGTTCTGCAGACCCTGGCGGTGAAGGTGGCGGAGATAGTCAGGCATCAACATGGTGAGGTTGGAGCCTGTCATCTCCTCCCTGGAGTAACCAAAGATATTTTCGGCGGCTCGATTCACAAAAAGAATCGTGCTGGCGGTATCGATCGTAATGATCGCATCAGACGCTGTTTCGGTAATTATCCGGGAGCTTTCAATTACGTGGTGAGACGCAACACTTGCCTCTCCCGCTTTTTCGGGAGACGAATTGTCGCCTGCCATTTTGGTGTGAGAACCTCCTTGTTCGAAACGCGGTAACCGAAAGACTTGTCGAAGAGTTATCTTAAAGGACTCTGGAAAGCTAAACTTTCACAGTGGCGAAGTCAAACAGCTGTTTATTCATGCGAAGTAAAAATGTATCCGGCCGGTAATCTGTTCATTTCCACTGATCACGGGCGGCTCGAAGCCATACTGAAAGAGCCGCGCGGGTCTGCTTTGCGTGGCGTGGCCCTCGTGCTTCATCCGCATCCGCTCGGGGGCGGAACGATGCACAACAAGGTCGTGTTTCGGGCGGCCAGCGCATTAAATGACGCAGGACTTTTAACGCTCCGAATCAACTTTCGTGGTGTGGGACAAAGTACCGGCGAACATGACGAGGGGCGCGGAGAAATCGAGGATGCGCGCGCCGGCTTAAATCACCTGGCGGAAAACTACGCCGGCCAGCCCATCACTATTTGCGGGTTCTCGTTTGGCTCGCTAGTGGGAATGGACCTCGGTATTGCAGACGAGCGCGTGCGTAATCTGATCAGCATCGGCACACCGGTGGACAAGTATGACTTCAGCTTTCTCGCACGGTGCGCGAAACCGATTTTGTTCGTCCATGGCGATCGCGACGAATTTGGCGGCGTTGACTCTTTACGCAGGATTGTGAGGATGGTCCCCTCCGGCAAAGCGGAACTCAAGGTGATCAGTGATGCGGATCATTTCTTTGAAGGCCGCCTCGACGAACTCAAACAAGTGATTACGGAGTGGGTAAACCGGCAACTAGATCCAACCTCAATCCCGTAGCCTACTGACTCCAGGATTAAACCAAGTCGAACGGCAGGACGCTTCGTTTATTTCGTATATTCGTGTGTTTCGTGGATTGTACTTATGGAGCCTAAAAAAGCGATCCACGAATAAAACGAAGGTGCTGTCTGTTAGGTCAAAGCCAAGAATTGTGTGATTTACTTTTCCGGCGGCTTAATAGAAATAAACCTCTCAGATTCGTCTGCGGCGTCTCCCCGCTTCGCTTTCACGACAGCGAAGGCAACTCCCACTCCGATCGCCATGACGCCACCCAGCAACAAGAGTGTGCCGAAGTCTTCGAAATCCGAGGCCTGAGCTTCCTCTACGAATAGAGTCGAAAATGAGGCGAGCCGGTAAAGCACAAACGAGATCGTGGTAAACATGAGATTGCCTTTCTAAGCGTCAGGAATCTTGTCACCGCGTTAGACAGCTGTTATCTCGATTTGTTCCTGTTCGATCCCCCTCCCGATGGGAGGGGTTAGGGGAGGGCCTGCGACGCACCCACCCCCTTTACTTTGTAGGTAGCGTCAAGCTGGCTAAGGTGGACGGAATCTCGTGTTGACATCAAAGTTGACGCTTCCTTCCAAAAGCAAAAAATAAACGCTCGTTAAGCCCTCCCCTAACCCCTCCCAGAGGGAGGGGAATTCCTTATTGAGGCTCGATCTCATCGGGCGGAGATAATGCTCTCACTTCACATCTCTGGGTGGCTGGCCACAAATTCCACAATCTTATTTACGTAACTTTCAAATCGTGGGCAACGGACTCCGTGAGGCTCCAGCAGCGCGGTCGATTGAGCTGTGTCGTAAGTCTGATTGAGGAAGAAATAAGGAACTGCCGAATGCGGCAGGTCAGTGATCTTTGGGGAGAGGGCCGTCATTAACGATTTCTCGACCATACTTGACGGCAGCGTTAGACGTGACGGGTGACCGTCGATTGCGCGAGCGATGGAGTCAAACAATTGCCTCGTCGTGAGTGGATTTGGATCGGCGAGCTGCAGCGTCTTACCGATCGCGCGACTGTCCCCGGCCAACACTGCCATTGATTCAACCACGAAATCCACGGGCACCAGATTCAGCGTCACTCGATCACTGCCGATGTTGAAGGCTGAAAGGATAGCGGGCCACTTCAACAAATATCGGATCAGGTAGTAGATGCCGTCGTACTTCACAGTCTCGCCGGTTTTTGAATCACCGCAGACAACCGAAGGACGATGGATGGTGACGGGCAGGGAAGACTTGAGCGCCTGAACGGCCGACTCGGCGAGATGCTTTGTTTCCTCGTAGTAATTACGAAAGCCGTCGTTGTGCTGCAGTTCAGTCTCCAGAATTACGCCCGTGCGTTTTCCCGCAACATAACAGGTCGAAACGTAGTGGTAGTGTCGCAGGTTCGCAATTGAGCTGACGAACTTATTGACGTTGCGTGTGCCTTCGACATTTACACGCAACGCAGGCTCACGCTCCACGGAGAGGTCATACAGGGCGGCGAGGTGAAAAACAGTTGTTGACCTCGCGCGGGCATGCTCCAGATCGTTGAGTGATAAACCGAGATCCGGGGACGTGATATCTCCGGGAAGAACCACGAAGTCCGAAGCTGGCTTGCCTGTTTCATCTGCAATCCTTTCGATTTCCATTTTTGCCAACTCGAAGAAAGCGGGCTGCACCAGTAGTAGAAAATTACATTGTTCGGTTGCGAGCCGTCGCAGCAAACGCGTGGCGATGAATCCTGGAAATCCCGTCAGAAAAACTGTTTCGTTGTCTAACATATTCGATAATTCAGATGCGCGGCCGTTCGTCCGCGATCACAACAACTGGTCACGAAAGTGAAACCTTTCCGCTGTTGGTTGTGCGATGAGTATAATTCAGTCAGCCGCATCTTACTTCGTGTTATTTCGAGTATTTCGTGCTCTTTGTGGATCGTCTTTAAGCCAGCACAAGAACGATCCACGAAGAGCACGTAACACACGAAAAACACGAAAGGTGTTGAACTCGACATTTGAGGCAAAGCCATTAATTTCATAAAAGGACGAACATGAAAGCTTACCGCCAACCACTGCCCCGAATCACCTTAGTAGTCTTCTACCTGCTGGCTTTCGTCGTTACGTTATCAGCGCAGCAGAAACCTGACTGTACGGTCCGCGTCAGTTTGTTGCAGGTCAACGACGTTTACCAATTTGCGCCGGTCGACCAAGGTAAGCGTGGCGGGCTCGGGCGGCTGGTGACTATAAGAGAACAGATCCGAAAAGAATCTCCGCACACATTGTTTCTGCTGGCCGGAGACACGATCTCGCCGTCCGTCGAATCAATTACCTACAAGGGCGCCCAGATGATTGACGCCTGGAACATTGCAGGCCTTGATTACGCGACCTTTGGTAATCACGAATTCGACTTTGGACCAGACGTGCTGCGTGAACGAATGAAAGAGTCGCGCTTCAAGTGGATCGCTGCAAACGTGATTGATAAGAAGACCGGCAAACCTTTCGGTGGTGCGGAGTCTTACATAATTCGTGAGTTTGAGGGCGTCAAAGTCGGCGTGTTCGGTTTGGTCCTGCCTGAGACTCAAACTACATCGCGGCCGGGGCCGGACGTCGAGTTTCTCAGTCCATGCGAAACTGCGAAGAAAGTTGTGAAAGAGTTGAGAGACCGCGGCGTAAAAACAATCGTTGCGCTGACGCATTTATCTATGGTGGAGGATAAGGAGGTCGCGAGGTGTGCGGACGTCGACGTGATCATCGGTGGTCACGAACACTCCTTATTGCAATCCACGTCCGGCGGCGCCCCGATACTAAAGATGACCGCTGACGCGCGTGAAATGGCGCAAGTTGATCTCAACATTTTGAAAGATAAAGGCACGGTCGAAAGCATTGACTGGCGCGTGATTCCGGTCACTTCAGACATCAAAGAGGATGCCCGGTTCGCTGTGATTAACCGCAAGTATGGTGCGCTGCTGCGAGAACTTGCACGAGTAGTTGGCCGAACAACCGTTGAACTCGACGCGCGCAGCGCCATCGGCCGCCGGCAGGAAACGAATGTGGGCAACTTCATTACTGACGCTTTTCGCGCTTCGACACGTTCGGACGTGGGATTGATGAATGGCGGATCGATTCGCGCCGATGAAGTCATTCGGCCAGGGCCGCTCACCGAACGGGACGTGCTTTCAATTCTTCCGTTCAAAAACAAAGTTGTAAAATTGGAGGTGAGCGGCAAGCTATTACGCCAGGCGTTGGAACACGGCGTTGCCCGAAGCGCTGAAGACTCGGAGCCGGGACGCTTTCCACAAGTCTCCGGTGTTACGTTTACTTTTGACGCGCGTCGGCCGGCCGGTTCGCGAATAGTCGACTTGAAAGTCAACGGCATGCCATTGAATGAGAACGCGAAATATACATTGGCAACCAGCGACTTTGTCGGACTGGCTGGTGGCGACGGTTATGAAATGTTGAAGCAGGGAAGAGTATTGATACCGAAGGAGCAAGGGAAGTTTGACTCCGACGTGCTGCGTTCAGCAATCGTTGCGCGCCGCACAATTGCGCCGAAGGTCGAAGGTCGTATCAAAAGATTGGACGTTGATCAAAAACAACAGATCGACTGCAAGTAGGATTTGCGTGCAAGCGAGAAAAGGGTATGAGCGACGAGAATTACCAGGATGATGCTTCGCCAAACGCGAAGTACGAAGCCAAGCAATTATTTCAGGAGGCGTACCAGGCGCAGCTGGCGGAGAACTTTGAAGAGGCGATCGAACTCTACAAACGCTCGATCGAAGTCTACCCGACGGCGGAAGCACATACCTTTTTGGGTTGGGTTTACAGTTTTCAAAATCGATACGACGAAGCCATCGAAGAATGTTTGGAAGCCATTCGCGTCGATGAAACTCTCGGGAACCCTTACAACGACATTGGCAGTTATCTTCTGGCCAAAGGTGATCCGTACGCCAGCGTCCGTTGGTTTAAGCGCGCTTTGTTTGCTCCACGATACGAGTCATACGCGTTTCCACATTTCAATCTCGGCCGGATTTACGAAACGCGGCGCAAGTATTTGGACGCCGCGCGACATTACGGTAAGGCTTTGGAGCAACAACCGGGATTCACCGAAGCCGCTAGCGGGCTACACCGTATGCAGGCGCTTTTAAACTAGTCCAATGTCCAATGTCCAATGTCCAAAGTCTGTGTTCCGCAGCTTCTAAGGCGGAACTAAACTCGATCAACACGTACCGGCTCATCCCGCGCGAAACAGACATTGGACATTGGACATTAGACATTGGACTTCTTGATGGGCGTCTTCTGCCGCATCTCATCCACCGCCACGTAAGTAAGCTCAGCTTCGGTTACCCGCACTTTTTCTGTTGAGACTCCGACCCGCTCCGCTTCCACGATCACGCTGACAGTTATCGAAGTGTTACCGATGCTGACCGTTTCAGCGTAGAAGCTCACCAGGTCGCCCACGAATACAGGCTTGTGAAAGATGACCTCGCGCATGGCCACCGTAACAAAGCGTTCCATGCGGGTGCGGCGATGTGCTTCGATGGCGCCGGCCATGTCGATGTAGCTAAGTATGATTCCGCCGAACACCGTGCCCTGTGAATTGGTGTCGCGGGGAAGTAGCGTGATGCGGATTGCCGGATCGCGATTATCAGTCATGTTGATATCCTAAACGCGCGCAGAACAAATCGTAAACAGCATTTTCCCCTCCCTTTGGGAGGGGTTAGGGGAGGGTCTGAGGACGATAAGACTTCTATTAATTGGTGGTGGCGTCAACGCTGTTTCGAAAATGAAGATGGCACTTAGTGTTTGAAGTCAACGTTGACGCTTCCTTCAAAACAAGATTTAAAACGCTTCGCAAGCCCTCCCTTAGCCCCTCCCAGAGTGAGGGAAACATACGCTCAGTGGGGGGAAGCCCAGCCGCTGTTAATGAACTTGATCAGAGTTTCCCAGAGTTTATCGAACATTCACACTCGCACATCAACTGTCCAAACTCCGTTCTTCGATTCTTTAGTCCTAATATCAACGTTCAGAAATTTTTGGATGACCTCGATATTGGTCTGCGTGTGGAGTGACAGGATGCCCGTAGTAAACGAACCGCCTTTCGCCAGAGCGAGCGGAATCAATAACTGATCCGCGAGATGTTCACCGACCGGCGCAGGCGCCTCGAGGTATGCAATGGCTTCATCCGCGGCCTTCTCGGCAATCACTTCGGCGCGAACACCGCGCTCACCAATGCGGCTGAAAAGCTCCGTTACATCCGCAGTTTCAATTTCGACCATGGCTGCCGTACCGCGACTGATAGCGTTGTCAGACACTTCTGCGTGAAGCTCGTCGTCGTTTAGCCCCATTTTTTCCTTGATTACCAATAGCTCTCTTTCTGCCATGCTGGCTGGAAGATTGACGACTAACGCGCGCGCGCGTCGTGCCTGAATTGGCCCGCGCTCGAGCAAATCAAGCCGGTGGAACTCAACAGCAGGTTCAATCAAAACGGTAAAGCGCCCGCCGCCGGGCGGATAGAAACCGTAGCGCTCGAGTTCGATATCAACTCGCGGCCCGATCTGCCGGATCAGCGGCAGGAACGTGCGTTCGACAAAGTCGTATGGCGGAGCATGAACGTTGTGTGTTCCACCTTCGATGCGCACGATGCTGGGACCGCCGGCGATCATTAGTGGCGGAAGTACAGTTTGCAACACCAGTGTTGAGCTGCCGGCCGTGCCGATGTTGAAAACGTATTCGCCCGGTGTGATGACGCCGGGTGTGAAAATGAACTCTTTCGAACCAACAGCCGCGCCTTCCACGGTCGCGTTACCTACGGACGCTGCCGCGTTCACCGCAGTTAAGTGTTGCTGTCGCAGTCCAGATTTTTCTCGCCGGGCTCGTACGCGCTCGACGTGAAACGGTTTGCCTGTCACCAGGGAGAGGGCGAGAGAGGTGCGAATGATCTGTCCGCCCCCTTCACCGAAGGAGCCATCAAGCGTCAGCATGGATGTTTACCCAATCCTAGCCTTAGACAGTTTTCGTGTTATTCGTGTATTCGTGTAATTCGTGGATCCGTTTTCTAAATTGCAAGGAATGATCCACGAAATACATGAAGCAGCCCATCCGGGCCGCAACCAAATAAATCAGTCTAGATGATGACGCTCCATGATTTCTTCGCACATGATGTCTTAGCCAAAGCATCGAGTGGAGGAGAATCATGGAGCGTTTTTTGACACGGCACAAAGACCGCATCATCGGCACTATAACAGGATTTGATCGAATCTTGTTTCGCGGCACGCTTCGGTGTCTGAGCCATTGGCAAGGGATGGGGGTATTTCTTTCCACACAGCGCGTGCTTTTGAAAGACTATGGGAAGTTTGTACAGGGACTGTCGCATGAGATCAGCGAACATGGTAAAGCCCTGGCAGCGCAGTTGGGACGGCCGTATCAATATCTGACTTCATCGTCATTATCCAAGGAGCAACTGGCTCGCGAGATTATGGAACGAGACCATATTAGTAGAGGGCTGGTCTGTGTGTTCGCGGCCGTAGAGCCTTGTCATACCATCAGCGTGCGCCCGAATCGCCAACGCCAGAAACTGGAACTGGTCCCTCAATCGCGCTACTGCAAACACCTATACTTCTATTTTGTTGATCGCGAGTTCGGGTTGATGCACATTCGCCTGCAGACCTGGCTACCCTTCACGATTCAAGTTTGTGTCAACGGCCGGCGCTGGCTGGGCAACCAACTGCAGCGGGCGGGCATTGGGTTTGTGCAGCACGACAATACCTTCACCGAAATTGACGATGTCAATCGAGCGCAACAGTTAATGGATCGGTTAATGCAGCGCGACTTTGCCGTTTATCTCAACGCCCTCATTAAAGTCATCAATCCGTTGCTTCGACATCCGGAATGGAAACTACCAAATGGCTATTACTGGAGCTTCCAGGAAGTAGAAACAGCTACTGATGTTATGTTCCGAGATGCGGACTCGCTGGCCTGTCTTTATCCCAGCCTCCTGCAGTACGCGATGCTGGTCTGTAACAGCACCGATGTGCTTCGTTTTCTCGGACGTCGGCTAAATAGCAACTTCAAGGGAGCAATCAGCAGTAATCTAAGACGCCGACCTGAAGGTTTGCGCGTCAAACACTGGGTCGAAGAAAACTCGATCAAAATGTACGACAAAGCTCTTTCCGTACTGAGGATCGAAACTACTATCAATAACCCGCGTCGCTTTAAGGCGTACCGGCGTTCGACCCATCACGGCCAACCCTGTCGGCGTTGGGTACGGTTACGCAAAGGCGTAGTCGCTATCCGTCGGCTGGTGCAAATTGCCAGGGCCGCTAATGAGCGCTATCTGCAGGCGCTCGCCGTAGTCGGAGAACCTAAACCTTCGCACCGTATCCTCGATCCCGTCAGTCAACCGGTACAGCAACCGCATCGTCGCTTCAGAGCTCTGCAACCCATCAGCCCTCGCGAAAGTCGGCTCTTCGAAGTTATCTGCCAGGGACGTTTTCTGCTCAATGGCTTCCGCAACAAAGATCTGTGTCAGTCTTTGCTACCTGCTGACCACCTTGACCGTCGTCGCTCTGCCCTGCGCATCGGACGACAACTACAACTACTGCGCGCTCACGGTCTTATCTTTCGCGTCGCCAAAACTCATTACTACCGCATCACCAGCAAAGGACACCAAGTCATGGCCACTGCCATTCGCTTTCGCGCTGCTGACATGGCGCTGTTGGCAGCCTAAAATGATCGCAGAAAAACAAAATTCCAACAGCTTGTTTCACGAAAGACACGAAACGTGTTGAGTTCGAGTTTTGAGCCAGCGAATAAGATCACTTAGTTGGCACGGGAATTAACATGAGCCTCCGCTTCCAGCAACTCACGCAGCCGTTCCTTCAGAACAGCCTCGCGTGGACTTTTCGCGCCGCCATGCAGCCACTCATGAATTCTTTTGCGGGTGACAGTGTGGGTGATGCAACTACGGATTTCAACGTCCAGTTTGGTTATCAACCCCGGTTCGCATTGATGTTGTTTGAAGGTTCGAATAGCGAGGGCGGCGGCTTCAAACAAGCTTTCTGCCTCCACCTCCACCGTGTGTCTGATGCCTTCCGTATCGACGAATGAAACGATGCATGATGCCATGGCGACGGAGTCTAGCACTCGGGCCGTCGTTGCATCAATGAAACAGGAGTGCGAACCGAACTGACGTTTCGTGTTATGCGTGTGTTTTGTGGATTTCGTGGATTGTTCTTAGGCAGTAAAAAACCGATCCACGAATTGCACAAATCACACGAAACTGAATTCGCTTTTGACGCAAACCTAATGTGATTAGTAATTCGTCAGAATTTCGTCACGGGCGAAGCCCATTTGAACCAGCCGGTCACGCGTTTGTTCGATCATTTCCAGCGAGCCGCAAACTAATGCGATCGGTGAGTTTAAATCCGGCAGTACGTGGTCCAGCAGTGATTGCACGTAGCCCGTCGGGCCCGACCAGTCGTGTCCGTCGGGACGTGAAATTACCTGCCGCAATTCCACGCCGGCATCTTCCCAACTATCAGTCTCATCGCGAAAACAAAAATCATCCGGCGTCCGCGCGCCGTACAAGACAACGCACTGGCCAAAATCATCTTTCCGTTTCAACACGTATCGCAGGGCCGAGCGCAGGGGCGCCACCCCAATTCCCATTGCGACGAAAACCAGATCCTTTCGCTTATGCGCGTCCAGCGCAAATCCGTTCCCAACGACCTCAAGCAGTTCAATTTTCTCGCCCGGTTTCATATCGAAGATGACGTTGCTCGCGCCCACCTTCTGTTTCACCAGGACTTCCAGCTCCGGGTCGTCCGGAGCGCTGGCAAAAGCGAAGTACGCGGGCGCTTCACCTGGAACTGAAAGCACGGCGACCTGGCCTGGTATGAAAGAAACGCCGTGTGCGTCGCTCCCACCTTCGGGCATTAAGTCAAAAGAGCGAACCGCTCGTGCCTGATCGCGTACACGTGTGATTATTAGATTCGGCAAACTTGATTACTCCGGATTTGTGTGGCTTTGTCCAAAGTCTAGCCCAACACTTTTCGTGTTGCTTCGTGTGTTTCGTGCAATTCGTGGATCGTTCTTGTGCTGCCAAAAACTATCCACGAATTGCACGAAGCACACGAATTAACACGAAATAAGACCAATCCACCCGGTACGATTTCTGACCCAAAGCCGCATTTCTTTACAGAGACAACTAATGTGACCAGCAGTGTAACAAAGGATGCAGAAGATTTCGTGATTCGAATGCTACAATGCCGCGCCAAAGAGGTTACCGTATGACAAGCCGTCTAACTGCTCACCGTCTGCTAGTAATCACGATTATCACCGTGGTTTCCTTCACGATTGCCGGGGCACAGTCTGGGCGCAAGTCGCCGAGAAGCGCTCCACTTCCCCCTGTCCCGATGCCGACACCCGAGACAACGGCTCCAGTCTCGAAAGAAAAAGCAAAAGCAAAACCGGCGTTGACAGTTGTGGTCGGATTCGAGCGGATGAACTATTACGGCAATGCGGCGATGGTAGATGAAGGGGCGGCGTTACGTGCTTTGGTCGACCGGCTTAATGATCATGCAGGCGTCGAAGTGGCCGATACCAAACGAAACATGACGCGCAGCGACGCACTTCGTGCCGCGAAGGGCGAGAAGGAAGCATTCGTTATCTATGTGGAAATAAGTCTTGACCAGATGGACGGCGATCTGCGCATGTCGTATTGGGTTTACTCGCCACAGACGGCGAAGATTAAAACGTCCGGACGAACTTACCCGCAGATGTACCGGAGCCGTGGGGTCATTCTCAACCCAAGATCCACAGTGTATGGGACGCGTCAGATGGAAGAAGCAGGACGCGATGTTGCGGAAAGAATACTGAGGGCGTTTCAGTTGCACTTACCGAGCGAGCGCTCGGTGACGTGATCCTAAGGAGCTTCGGCCGCCTCGTAGATTTTGTCGATCACGTCTTTGTATTTTTCATCTACCACACGCCGTTTAACTTTCATCGTTGGTGTTAACTCACCACCCTCGATGGTCAGCTCGTTCTCGATCAACGCAATCTTCTTAACGCTTTCGTAGTTTGCGAGGTCGGTCGTCAGCGCAGCCACCTGTCGTTCAAATAAGTCAATCACGCGTGGGTGCCGGCAGAGCTCACCGCGGTCTCGTGTGTTTAGTCCCTTCAACTCAGCGTACGATTCCACGCGTTCCCAATCAGGAACAATCAATGCGGCAGCAAACTTTCGTCCGTTACCCACCAGCACAACCTGATTCACAAACCGCGAGCCCTTAATCATCTGCTCGATTGGTTGCGGTGCGATGTACTTCCCGCCGGACGTCTTGAATAACTCCTTCTTGCGATCGGTGATGCTCAGGAACCCGTCCTTATCAAGCGTGCCGATATCGCCGGTTTTGAACCACCCGTCGGTCGTCATGACGGCCTGCGTCTCCGCCGGTTTGTTGTAGTAGCCACGCATGACGTGTGGACCACGTGTTTCAATTTCGCCGTCAGCCGCGATCCGGACTTCGACGTTAGGAATTGGTTTTCCTACAGTGCCGACGCGGTTATCGTCCAGGCGTCCCGCGGTAATTACTGGAGAGGTTTCAGTTAACCCGTAACCCTGGACGATCGGCAGCCCGGCGCCGATGTAGATGTAACCCAACTCTTCAGGCAATGCAGCGCCACCGGAAACCAGCAGGCGAATGCGGCCGCCCATAGCCTTCCGTATCTTTTCAAAAATCAACTTGTCCGCGAGCTTGTGTTTCAAACCGAGCAATGCCGGAATCGGCTTATGTGCGACGGCTAGTCGGGCATACTCTTTTCCCACCGTTACTGCCCAGTTAAGAATTGCCACGTTCAAGCGGCCTTTCTCGGCGGTCTTTTCTTTTACGCGGCCATAAATCTTTTCGAAGATACGCGGCACACCTACAAAGATCGTCGGTCTCACTTCGCGCAGGTTTGGCCCAATCATCTCCAGCGACTCGCCAAAGAAAACCGCCATTCCGTGATGGATGTACATATACATCGCCACGCGCTCCAGGACGTGTGAAAGCGGCAGCACGGAAAGAACGCAGTCGTTTCTGTTGAACGACAGATGACGCGCGGAGTCGATCACATTCGAAACCACGTTCGAGTGCGTCAGCATCACTCCTTTTGGTTCGCCGGTGGTACCCGACGTGTAGATGATTGTTGCGAGGTCGCCCGGACAGATGGCGGTCGTCAACATATCTATCAGTTCTGGTTGCTGCTTGAGCAGGTCCTCGCCGTAATTCTCGAGTTGGAGCAAGGTAATGCCGGGGTCGTGCTGGTTTGAATCTGCCCAAAAAACTATGTGCTCAACTGCGGGACACGACGAAACTGCTTCGCGGACTTCATTAAACTTGCGCTCGTCTGCAACGAACAACAGGCGGGCGCCGGAATCGTTCAGGATGTAACGAACCTGACCCGGGGTTAACGTCGGATAAATAGGGACGTCAATCGCGCCAGCAAACAAACACCCGGCATCAGCCAACGTCCACTCACTACGGCTCTCGGACAGTATTGCCACGCGTTCTCCGCGTTTGATGCCCAGCGAATACAAGCCTGCCGCGATATTGCGAATGCGCCGCAGCATCTCGTCTGAAGAAATTGGCGTCCAGTTCGAACCGCTCTTGTAGTTGAGTGCATCAGGCCGGTTATGTTTCTGCACAGCCTGCTCAAACACCTGCACGAGCGTCTTTGGCTCGTCCGGAGTGAGGGGCACACGTGGCGGTGATTCGAATTGGGCTTCCATTGGCGGTGGGATGATCGAACTCACTTGGTGGTTACTCCATTAAGGAAAACATCAAGAACCTGATCAGCCATGGGCGCGAGCTTGTACCGGCGTTTGGAAAGTATCCAGTTGGTGGCCATTTCGTCGAGCGCCCCGAAGAGAACTTTCGCAACCACCTTCGGATTGAGATCGCCGCGAAACACGCCGGCCCGCTGACCTTCTTCGATCGTGGCGCGGATCAAGTTGAGGTATTCCGCGAAGCCGGCGGCCGAAAACTCCTCCATGAACTTCGTCGAGCCGCGCAGCTCAACCTGGAAGACTACCGCGAGATCCCGGTCTCCACCCAATCGATCGAGATGCATGTGGGCAATGCGGCGCAATCTTTCACGCGGATCGGTCACACCTTCGAGCCGCTTCTTCCCATCGGCGATCGCTTCTTCCATGTTCCGATCGAAAATCGAATGCAGGATTTCTTCTTTGCTTTTGAAGTAGAGGTAAACGGTGCCGTCGGCGACGCCGGCTTGGCGTGCAATATCGGCGACTTTCGAATTGAAGTAACCGTTATGGGCAAACACCTGAATGGCCGCGCGCAAAATGGCGCCACGTTTATCGGTGACAATGGGACGATCTGGGTTAAGGGAGCGGGCAGCACGCATGATTATTTATTCAGTGAATGAATCATCACTCATTTTGGCCAAGCGTAACCGCGGGGTGCCCTTCGATGCAACCGTCGCGCTTGCGGGCAAAGGACAGCGAACCCACACGTAGATTGCCAAATCCCCGGAATGGAACGACGCAACCGCTTACTGGGACCGCGGGCGTCTCGCCCGCACTGAGCGCAGCGAACCATCCCAGTGAATACTCAGTACTTAAAGAGATTCGACAATCGATCGCTGTAAAAAGCAGTTGCTTCGTTACCTCCCAGAATCTTGGCAATCCACGTCCAGTTCGCTGCGCTCAGTGCGGGCGAGACGCCGGCGGTCCCAGTGAGGTAGCTGCCTTACTCCTTTGACGTAATTAGGTGACCCCTCAACTATGGTTAGCAATTGCCGGCTTGTGATAGAGTGCGCCACCTGCAGCCTTATTTTTAAGGTACTAAGGGTCGAAATAATCGTGACCAGGAAAAAGAACACGCTTCCGGTATCCAACCTCGCCGATGCCGTTAGAAAGCTAAAAAAAGCCGTACCCCCGCAGGATAATCCCTTGTTGCGAAATCAGTCTGAGAAAAGCTCTCGCCCGACAGACGAAAAGCGCAATTCGGAGTTACGCGTCAGAGCCATCAACAAGCTAAAGAAAACTTCCACCAGACAACTTGAGACGTGCGACACTCCTGGCGAACCAGACCAGGGCTAGTTCACCTGAAAGTCGCCGCCTTCCCACCAAAGGAGTTGCGACCATGACAACCAGGAAGAAGGTCCGAATCCGCAAATCGCGCGTCAAGCGCGCGTCCTACAAGGATTACAAGAAAGCTTACCCACCTCCAGACGATCCACTCTTGCGTCATGAGGAGCTCGACGCCGATCGAGTCATTGCAGGGGAAGAAGAAGTTGAAGCCCCGAGCCTGACGGTGGCGCGCGCCTTTGCCCACGGCGAAAAACCGCGCGCGAGAAAGTACAAGGACAGAGTCAGCACGGTGGCGAAACTTGCCGGCCTTCGACTTAAGGCGTTGAAGCAGGCTTCCGACATGTCGCCTGTTGATCGCAGCGCTCCCGTATTTGCCAGCATGAGATTTCCGTCTGCTACGGCGCCTGACGTAGTTGAGATGATGGCGCCGGTTGCCGGCGTGAGTAATTGGGTGCAGCTTGGACCCACCGCTATTCCCAAGGGACAAACCTACTCCAACGCACGCGTGATGGTGACCGGACGGATCACAGCCATCGTCGTCGATCCAACTAATCCAAACACGATCTATGTGGGTACGGCCCATGGAGGCGTTTGGAAGACAACCGACGGCGGGCTCAATTGGGTGCCAAAGTCGGATAACGAAGTGTCGCTGGCGATTGGCGCCCTGGTTATGGATCCTGGAAACAACCAGGTTCTTTACGCTGCCACCGGCGAAGGCAACTTTTCCGGTGACAGTTATTACGGTAACGGAATCCTCAAAACCACTGATGGCGGAAACACCTGGACCACGCTGGGACAGCCCACTTTCATCGGAAGCCGCTTCAGCCGTTTCGCCATCACGCCCGGCACGCCCACACGCCTTTTCGCAGCGACTGGCAACGGCTTGTGGCGGAGCATGAATGGGGGAGTAAGTTGGACGAAAATGACAGGCTCCCCGCTTCCCGGAATCGACGCCACAGACGTCTGTATCGATCCGGTAACACCCACGACGGTTTATTCGGCCTTCTGGGGGCAAGGGATTTACAAAACGACGGATGCAGCAGCTGCCCAACCAACGTGGACGAAACTCGCCGGCGGCTTGCCGGCAGACAGCTTTACTCGCATCGCGCTGGGACTCTCCCCGTCGTCTCCCCAAACCATCTGCGCGCTGTTTGCCGGCCTCGCTAACAACTACCTCATAAACAAGTTCTTGAGATCCACAGATGGAGGGGCAACCTGGAGCTCGATCGGTTTGCCCGGCGGAAATATTGGCAAGCAGGGTTTCTACAATATCAACGTGGCGGTAGATCCGACGACGCCTAACATCGTCTACTTGAGTGGCATTTCGGTTTGGAAAGCGGTTCGCAACAGCAGCACGGGGACCTGGAAATTTACCGAGGTCGGCGCCACCATCCACCCTGACAATCATGCGTTTGCGTTCCAACCGGGGAACAGCCTGATCGTTTACGCGGGCAACGATGGCGGTATTTACAAGTCGGTCGATGGTGGGGCGAACTGGTCTGACACCATTAACGAAGGACTATGTATTACGCAGTTCGAGTTTATCGATCACCATCCATCGTCCGATGCAGTCGTCTTCGGCGGCACTCAGGACAATGGCACGGAACAATATCGAAATAGTCCTGTCTTTACTCACGCAGATGATGGCGATGGCGGTTATTGCGCAATTGACCCACTACGGCCAGCCACCGTAATCAGCACCTACTACGGCCCAAGTCCCAAGATTTCTTTGGAAGGCGGTAAGTTTGACACCTGGTTTGACGTGTCAGGAGGCATCTCGGGTGAGTCGATCTTCTATCCACCGTTAGCGCTGGACCAAACTAATCCGGACAACATCGCAGTGGGAACGACCCTCGTGAATCTCGATCCCGCGAAAGGAACTGACGGCTGGCCCATCAAGGTAAATCTTCCAGGCAGCACCGGATTCCTGAGCGCACTCCACTACGTCAACTCAAACCTGATTTATGCCGCGACGACTCGGGGTGAAGTCTATCTCCTGACCAGAAGCGGCAGCGCATGGTCCGCCAGGGCCATACATTCACCTGTGTTGCCGCGACAGTGGATTTGGGATGTGGCAGCTCGCCCTGACAACGCCAATCGAATCATAGTTGTGATGTCAGCGTTTGGGATTCCGCATGTATGGCACGGTGAAATCTCCGCGTCCGGAACCACCGCAACATGGACCAACATCAGCGGCACAGGCGCGGGCATTCTGCCGAACATTCCCGTCAACGCGCTGGCAATCGACCCGGCTGCGAATGATACGTATTACATCGCTACCGATCTCGGTGTTTACACCACGTCAAATGCGGGAGCCAGTTGGACACAGTTTAGCCACGGACTACCAAACTGTGCTGTTTTTGATCTGCGTTTGCACCATCCGTCGAGACTATTGCGAGCCGGGACTCACGGTCGCGGGTTATGGGAACGAAAACTCGATGTAACGTCGATGCCCGACGTGGATCTTTACTTCCGTGATCACCTGATGGCCAGCGGAAGATCAGTGCCTGGCCCCGCAACGACCGCGGCTTTTGAAGATCCGCTCCAGTATGTGTCGCTCGGTGATCAGCTATGGTGGTGGCAGTGCGCTGACATCAAGGTCGATGCATTAGAGGGTGACGTGCCTTCCTATCAAATGCCGGTTACGGCAGTCGACTATGTCGCGTTCGAAAGCAAGCTTCAGCATCGACACGCCCAACGGGGGCAGGTGAATCGCGTATACGTGCAGGTCCATAACCGAGGCTTCGCGGTTGGTTCGAATGTGGTTGTGAAGGTCTTGTTTGCGAACGCGTCCGCGGGTTTACCGCTTTTACCCGCAGACTTCTGGACGGCTTTCCCTGGAGACTCGTCTGACACGTCGAAGTGGAAACCAATTGGACCAGCGAAGATCATTTCAGCGCTGTCGACGACTGAACCCACGATTCTGGAGTGGGACTGGACCACTCCCACGACGGCAGCTGATCACACCTGCCTCCTGGTCGTGATGGACAGTCCGGCGAATCCTATACCCGAAGCAAACAAAGCTCTGAACGTTGGCTTATTGGTTACTAACGAAAAGCGTGCCGGCTTGAAAAACCTGCATGTAGTCAACACTAAGACCGGAACGACTCTCGGTAGAGCAATCGAGTTCTATGGTGCAACGGGAAACAATGCAACGATCAGATTTGTTCCCGGTAAGCTGAACGGTTGGACTGTGGGGCTGATGCTGCCGAAGTCGCTTCAAACTAATATTCCCGGCAACGCCGAGGCAAAAGCGGCTGGATGGTTATTAATCAAGCCTTCCGTCGCCACGCTGAAGATTCTTAAGGATCGTTTTGGTGCTGCAGCACTTGATGAATACGATCAGGCCAGAGTTTACACCGTCGAGAAGGCCGACAAAGGAGCGGCGCTAACCAACCTGAAGATTTTGAAAGCCGGGTTGCGAGCGATCCTGGTCCTCACAGCACCATCGAGCAGTAAGGATCCCGCGAGCGTTAGCATTCTGCAGGAAGAGAATGGACAACTGGTCGGCGGCAATACGCTTGTGCTGCGCAATAAGAAATAGGTTTCTTATTTCGTGTTATTCGTGTGTTTCGTGCAATTCGTGGATCGCTTTTATTGCCACGTGAAAGACGATCCACGAAATACACGAAACACACGAAACACACGAAATACACGAATTAGTACCTTAATATCGTTAGTGTGAATCACTGGTGATATTATCTTTCTACTCGTGTCTCTGATTCTCAGCATCAATTACTTCGCCGCCGCCATACTCTGGCAGGAGCAGATGGGACCGTTCAGTCAAGCCTGGTCCTATCTAAATAAAACATTCTCATTCGGAAGAATGTCGGTTTCCGCTGCCACTCTGGTCCAGGGGTTGGTGGTGCTCTTTGTGGCAATCGTCCTCTCGCGTTGGCTCAGCAACCTGCTCGAACGTCGCATTGCCAGGCGCGCGCAGATCGATCCCGGCATCGGATACACGATTGGACGTATCACCAAGTACTTCATAACCGCGCTCGGCGTGATTATCTTTCTTCAGGTTGGCTTAGGCCTCAACCTGACATCGCTGGCCGTAGTGTTTACCGCCTTGTCCGTGGGCATCGGTTTTGGTTTGCAGTACATCGCCGCCGACATCGCTTCCGGGTTCATACTTTTATTTGAGCGTCCGGTGCGGGTTGGCGATCGGATCACCATCGGAGAGAACGAAGGCGACGTACAGAGCATCAACCTGCGCACAACGACACTAGTCACTAACGATCGCGTTTCCATCATCGTGCCGAACTCCAAGTTAGTCAGCGATTGGGTGATCAACTGGTCGTATGGCGACCCGCGCGCGCGCATTTCGATACCCATCAGTGTGGCGATGAATTCCGACGTCAAAGCCGTAACCGATACGTTACTGCTGGCAGCTCAGGACATTGAACGTGTCCTGACAGACCCGCCGCCCAAGGTGCAGTTTCTGAGTTTTGGCGGCTACTCGTTGGATTTTCGTTTACTGGTTTGGACGCGTCATCCCAATCGTCACCCGCAGATCAAGAGTGACATCAATTACCGGATTGCGAAGCTGTTCCGTGATCGCGGAATTGAGATTCCGTATCCGAGACAGGAGTTCATGCTGAAGTCACCGGAGGATGTGAAACTCACTGATGGACTCCTGGCGTCCAACCGCGATGAGCGTGACTTGTCGGAGGGTGAGCCCTAGTCATCAGCCAAGCTTCAGAAGCAGCGCTTAATCCTCAGAAGCCATTCATCTTCAGAAGAATCAACTCAAGTCTGAATGTCTCAGGGTTAGGAAGGGCAGCTTGCTCCCGCCTCAAGCTTGGTGAGCACAGTCAGGGAAGAAACCTGGCAAGATTGAGAGGCTCAGGGTTACAAAAGGGCAGCTCATGTTAAGGCGGGAGCAAGCTACCCTTCCTGACCCTGAGATTACTAATCAAGCTAATTACTGATAGGAGAATGCTGATCAAAGAAGACGTCGTCAGTTGAACTCTATCTTCTTGTTTTCGCCCAGGTCCGGCTGTTTCCCGGTAACCAACGAGGAAACAAAACTCAGCGCGAACCCAATAGTGCTCGAAGGATTGTCCCAGTACTCGCCTTTCTGAAGACCGATTCGCAGCAGCGCTATTTCCGGATCGTCTTTTCCTTTGGGAAACCAGATTTTGAATTCAGGCCTCCAGAGCTCCTCAATTTTTTGCCGGTCGCGCACCAGCTCGGCCACTCCCGTGATTGAGATGTAGCGTTGGTTCTCGGGATCGGCAAAACTCAAATTCACCTTTGGCAGATTCTCAATCTCGGTCACTTTGTGTGAAGAGAGATTTGTGAAAAACCACAAATCGCCATCCGGATCGATATCACCGTTGGAAGACATGGGCCGACTGTGGGGATCGCCGTTTTCATCAATTGTCGTCAACATGCAGAAGTCGATGTCTTTAACCAGTTCTCGCAGTTTCTGCAGAGACTCTTCGCGCGAATGTGTTTCCATATAAAAATCCTTCGGTATTCGGTAATTTGTTGGACTTAGTTTGTGAGGACAACTTCACGGATCGATGTCAAAGAAATAAAGAAGTCCAATGTCCAATGTCCAATGTCTGTTCGGGGAAAGTCGTCTCGTCTTTCTAAGCTCTCTTCAACCGGTTGAAAGAACTCAGCTAGGACCTGTCGACTTAGATTAGACAGACTTTGGACATTGGACATTGGACATTGGACTGTTCTTACGTCCATTGCGTAATCCAACTGGCAAACGCTAACCAGGCTGAGGTGTTTCCGATGACCAGACGAAGAGGGTGGGAAATGACGAGCAGCGCCCCGCCCAACACGGTGGCGCGGTGTGGACGCCCGCGCGTGACACAATCGTAAATCACAAGGGGCACAATAAAGAGATCGCTCAGACCAAAGAACGCCAGCGGGCCGCCGTTGAGGATGAAGTCGAAAGGTAAACGGGCGACTGCCGCAGGTAAAATAGCAATCGTGGAAAGCAACATCAGTCGTTTATGCACATCGGGTTGGCGGCGAAGGTAAAACGCTGCTGCGACCAGAATAGCGAATACAAACATGTCACCGAGCGGTATAGTCAGAAAAACGAGTGGCGAGGAAAAACCCGGCGGAGCCTCAAAGGATTTTGCCCGTATAACGGCTGTGACGGTTCCTACCACGACCATAAGCGTGGCGAGGACAGCTCCGGCGATGCCCAACCTGCGGTGAATTCGTGTCCGGTTGGCTGCGACGAGGGTGGTTTGTGTCAGCATCAAAAGTAACCAGGCGCTGAATACGAGTCCATGCAAATGGAGTAACGGGATTAGCGGCTGAGTATTGAAGTAAGGCCGCAGAAAATACGTACGCGAGAATCCGGCAAACACGGTAATAAGAAAAGCGATCGACATGCCGGTATAAAACATACGCTCGCGTCGTCTGCTTTTTTCACGTTCAGTGCTGCGCGAGCGCTGGTGGATTGCTTCTGCGTGGACGGCCATTTGGAGGTGCCTCTCGGTAGAGAAGTAGGTTGAAGCGGTCGGGTAATATCAAAAGATGATGTCCAATGTCCAATGTCCAATGTCTGTGTGCCACATGTTCCAAGGCGAACACCAAACTCGATCAACAGGTAGCGACTCTCCCTAGACAAAACAGACAGTTGGTTCGTATTTAAATGACTCCCCAAATCGCCATTCTCCTCGTACTGCTGTTCGTCGCACTCGTCCTCTTTGCGGTTGAGCGGATTCCGATCGAGATTGTGTCCATCGTCCTGGTGATGGCCCTGATCATCACGCAGACGCTGACTGTCGGAGAAGCGTTTGCGGGTTTCGGGAACGATATTGTTATCACGATCGCGGGGCTGTTTATTCTCACCGGCGGCCTCGCCAGGACCGGTGTTGTGGATGTCGTCGGCCGGCGTCTGCACCGGTTCGCCGGCGACAGTGAGTTCCGGATCACAGCTTTAATCATGGTCGCCGCGGCAGTTTCCGCCGCCGTGATGAAGAATACGACCACAACCGCCATGTTTCTGCCGGTCGTGTTAGGCATTGCCGCGCGGCGCAACATCAGTCCTTCGAAAGTACTTATCCCGCTCGCCTTTGGCGCGATCCTCGGCGGCACCTGCACACTGATCGGAACATCCACCAACCTCGCAGTCAGCGGTGCACTGCCTCGTTATGGAATGGCGCCATTCTCGATGTTTGAGCTCACGAGAGTTGGTGTGCCGATCGTTGCGGTCGGGATGGTCTATATGTTGTTGATCGGTTTGTATCTCTTGCCAAGACGCCAATCGGCAAAGTCTCTAACCGAGCAATATCACATTCGACAGTACGCGACGGAAGTCATCGTGCTGGATGACTCACCATTGATTGGCAAAACACTTGCCGAGGCGCGTATTGGAGACGAACTCGATCTGACCGTCCTTGGAATTCTTCGCGGCGCTGAAAAACGCATCGCCCCGCATCCGCACGAACAGATCAAAGCTGACGATCTGTTATTGGTGCAGGGACGCGCCGAAGACATTCTCCGCGTGAAGGGCGAGGCCGGCATCGAAATCAAACCGGACTTCGAACTTAGCGACGCGCACCTTGAAGGAAGCGACGTGGAACTATTCGAGGCAATGGTGCCGAAGGGTTCCGAATTCATCGGCCGCACTCTGAAACGGCTGCAATTTCGCGAGCGTTACGAATTGGTGGTGCTGGCACTCAATCGCCACGGAGTAAACTTGCTATCGAAACTCAGCAAGGTGCGGATAAGGTTTGGTGACGTCTTGTTGATTCAGGGCAAGCGCGACTACGTTGAGAGCGTGGCCTCAGACGGGCAAATTCTGTTGCTTGAAGAGATCTCCGAACGCCAGGTGCGGCCCGCAAAACGTAGTTGGGCGCTGGCTGCCTTCGGCGTATTCCTCTTCTTCTCGATTACTCATCTCGTTCCCTTGCCGGTCGCTGTTCTGTTAGGAGTGTTGATACTTCTGGGCAGCCGTTCGGTGCGTACTCATGAGATGTACGAGATGATCGAATGGCGTCTAATCATTCTCATTGCCTGCATGATTAGTTTTGGTGTGGCCATGGAAAAGACGGGTGCCGACCAGTACCTCGCGACTCAAATCATTAATGTCACCGGTCAATATGGACCACTGGCCGTGTTAGCCGGGTTCTTCATAATGACGGTGGCGCTTACCCAACCGATGTCGAACCAGGCAGCCGCGCTGGTGATGTTGCCGATAGCGGTAAAATCAGCGGTCGCGCTCGGCTTGAATCCCAGAACGTTCGCAGTGGCGGTAACCTATGCCGCCTCGTGCTCTTTTCTGACTCCACTCGAACCCGCCTGTGTTTTGGTTTACACGCCGGGACGTTACCGGTTCTTTGATTTCGTGAAAGTGGGCTCGATCCTGACGGTGCTCGTGTTTTTCATTGTTCTCTGGTTGGTGCCTATCTTCTGGCCGCTTTAATTTGGAGATAAGAATTCCCCTCCCTTTGGGAGGGGTGAGGGGAGGGCCTGTGGACGGCTTTAAGTTTTTGTTTGGTGGGAAGCGTCAACGTTAAGATCAGCAGTCAATCTTTCTCTGCCACGGAAATCTTTCGTCTTACACCCGACGTTGACGCCTCCCCCTGAAACAAAAGTCTACTGACGCCACAAGCCCTCCCCTAACCCCTCCCAGAGGGAGGGGAAAACATTGGACAGTGGTTCCGGCAGGCGTAGAATAGCGCCCTCACCGAAACGGAGCGCTTAATGGAAGACCTCGAACGAACATTAACCCCGGAGTCCAGCGACGCCGCCTCAGCGAAGACCGCCAGGCTCCCACGCTTAACAACCGAGCAAGACTTTCGCGTCGGTCAAAGCCGCGTGCTGGAGATGGTGGCTGCCAATGCGCCGCTTGGCAAAATTCTCGAGCAGTTAGTGCTGCTAATCGAGTCGCAGTCACAGGGTATGCTCTGTTCCGTGCTGCTGCTCAGCGAAGATGGGGAACATGTGCGGCATGGAGCGGCGCCGAGTCTTCCCGAAGAGTACGTGAAGACGATCGACGGCGCGCCGATTGGACCAAAGAAGGGATCATGTGGGACTGCGATGTACCGCGGCGAACCAGTGATCGTTCGCGACGTTTGGGTCGATGAGTTGTGGGAGGACTACCGTGGGCTTGCACACGCATGTGGCTTGCGCGCCTGTTGGTCCACGCCGATTATGTCAGGTCGCGGAAAGGTTCTTGGTTCGTTTGCGATGTACTATCGCGAGCCGCGACTGCCAAATGAAGCAGAAACGCGACTCACCGATATCGCCACGCGGATTGCCGGCATAGCGATTGAACGTCAGCTGGCGCGTGAGACTTTGGCACGCACTCAAGCCGCGCTGTCTCGAGCCACTCAAACTGCCAATACCGGCGAGTTTGTCTTATCGGCTGCAGACGAAATCAACGGGCATCTCGACGCTATCGTCGCAGGTGCCGACCAGGGTGAGCAGTTATTAAATGAGGACGAGCCAGACTTCGTTCGCTTGCGTCAGGTCCTAGACAAAATCTCAACGCACGGACGTGAAAGCCTCAACCTCATGACGCGCATTCGGTCAGCCCAGAAAAAATAGTATTGGCTTTACCTCGCCTCGAAAGTTGAATTCAGCACTCTTCGCGCTATCGTCCTTATGCAGCCCTAAAAAACGATCCAAGAAATACACGAACTACACGAAATAAAACACCCGAAACTCTTCGAAGGAGAACAATATGAAGATCCGATTTCAGCGAAGGCATGTCATCGCCGCCGTTGTAGCCCTTACCTGTGCGGTGTTAGTGCCGGTCGCGATGCGTGCCGCAAATAATAATTCGAATGTACTCGAAGCGTGCGTCAATCCCGGCAACGGCATCCTCCGCCTGGTCGACGCCAGTACCCAGTGTCATAACAACGAAACGCGTGTGGAATGGAATATCGAAGGCCCAACCGGCCCAACAGGTCCGACCGGTCCTACGGGACCCACTGGCCCAACCGGCCCGACTGGCCCCACTGGTCCGACCGGCCCAACCGGTCCAACCGGCCCCACGGGACCTACTGGTCCAACCGGTCCCACTGGCCCGACCGGACCCACCGGCCCTGCAGGACCGTCTTCAGGAGGACCGCCTTTCACCTGGATCTGCTCGCCGGCACACTTTACAAATTCCGGAAGCAACTCGACCGCTGATCTGTATGTTCATAATGGCAGCGCTTCCACAGCCAACGTATCAGTCAACATTCTGGACCGAGATGGAAATAACCTGCTGGGCCAAAATATTCCTGGCACCTCATCTCCGGTGATGACTTATCCCGGTGAGGCCAATGGTGCCACCGTTCCGGTCTCATCAGCTCACACAAGGAAAGTGAGCTGGCTGATGCCCGTGGTTGCCGGCCCGGGCTTCGATGGAATCACCAATGTCTCATTTACGGTGCGGGTGGTTTCGGACCAGCCAGTCGTGGTCGCGTCCCACTTCCAGTTCAATCCCGTCGGGATGCCCAACGTTTGTCACGAGGTACCCAAGTAACCATTTCGTTGACTCTGAACAGAAAAGCTTGGTGATAAGGTCAGGGAATAAGAGGTTAAGCAGAACATTTACCATATATCATTTCACATTTTTCATTTCTTAAATTCCCCTCCCTTTGGGAGGGGTTAGGGGCGGGCCTGACGGGGGAGTTTTTTTGTCCTCTGGAGGTAGCGTCAACGGTGTGGTTAAGGAATCGAATGACTGGTTGATCTGAACGTTGACGCTTCCTTCTGAATCAAAAACAAAGCCGTGCGTCACAAACCCTCCCTAACCCCTCCCAAAGGGAGGGGAATTTGACAAATGAAAAATGTGAAATGATATATGGTAAATGTTCTTTGCTTACCTCTTGCCCCTTGTCCCTTCTTGCGCAAACCAAAGCACCGCTCCAATCCCCGCACCCAGAAATAAACCATAAGCCGCGCCCCACAACAGCATTCCCGGTCTGCCTCCGAAATAATCATTGAGCGCCGAACCCAGGAAGTATCCGATTGAATTCGCCACGAAAAGAAGGGCCGAAAGTTTCAGTATCGAGCGCGTAGCGCCAAAGCCAGCGGCGAACACCAGTGCCATTAAAACGGATCCGATGAGTGACCCCACCCATTCGCCCACCACGCCTCGCAATATGAAGTAAGCGGCAACCCATCCCACCGCATATGCGAAGAAGGCGCCGGCAAAGAGCAGGTAAAACATCGGCAGTCGCCAGCGGCCTTCGACCTGAGCCCCCAACACTGCTCCGCCTAACACGACGAACAGCGCGGTCCATGCCAGGTACGCGCCAAGCTCACCAAGATTGATGTACATCCACCTCTCGGCAAACGCGACGGTGGCGAATACACACAAACTAACCGCGGCAAAACCGAGCGCCGCGGTAACAACCGACCGCGAAAAAGAAGAGATTGGTTCTGAGTTTGAACTATTCATCGTCATAAACTCAGCAGGTTGGAAAAAGCACGTCCGCGGCTTTGCCGCCCGATGTGCGGAAGGTCTAGATCTGCACGGCTCCGCCGCTTGATGTGCGCAAGGTATCGAACTCCTCGCGGCTCCGCCGCTTGATGTGCGGAAGGTCTCTGACCTTCCGATAAGTTCCGTTTAACCGATTGGGGCTACGCCCCTGTTTCCTGCATGTTAGCGAGGCATGTTAATGTCTCACCCACCCCCCCCACAATTAAATAACTTCCGGAGAAGAGCGTATGAATCGACTGTTACTTGTTCTCGTAGCGACATTGCTTTTAGTTGCAGCTTGTTCAAACCCGGCGTCAGACAAACCCCGAGCGGTTGCCAGTGATGCCGCGCCCGCCGCATCGCCAGCTGCCGCTGGTGAGAAATATTCAATTACCCCGGAGAACTCTGACATTGAATTCATTGGTGCCAAGGTGACTGGTAAACACAATGGCTCATTCGAAAAATTCTCGGGCGAGGTCAACTACGCGGGCCAACCGGAAAAGAGTCGAGTAAGGATCGCGATCGATATTGACTCGATGACTACGGACGATGCCAAGTTAACGGCGCACTTGAAGACTCCTGATTTCTTCGATGCGGCAAAGTATCCTCAGTCCACATTTGAGTCGACCGAGATCACAGCGGGCGGCGAGGGCGGAGCTACGCATACCATCAAAGGGAATCTAACAATGCACGGTGTTACTAAGTCGATCACATTCCCGGCGAAGATTGCAGTGGCTGCGGATGCCATCACGGTGGACAGCACGTTTGCCATCAACCGGAAGGACTTCGGTATCAACTACGCTGGCGCGTCTGACAACCTGATCCGCGATGACGTGGTGCTAACCCTTCGCGTCCGAGCCACGAAATAAGAACTGTCCAATGTCCAAGGTCCAATGTCCAAAGTCTGTGTTAGGCTCGTAGTTCGTCTTCGTTTGAGTTGAGGCTGACTAATCGAAACGCGTCAGTATCGCTACAAAGACATTGGACATTGGACATTGGACATTGGACTTCTCGATAGGACTTTGGACTTCCCTTAAATCAAATCAACGCCCGACTGCGCAAATCGCCGCGCTGACGCGATCGACTCATCCTGTGACCATTGCGCATGTCTGAGCAACAGCGCCAACTCGATCGTCCGCCCCAACGTTAAAGCGAACCGCCGTGCACCTGCTTCGTCCGCCTCTCGCGCCCAGTTCGTCGCGTGGTCCAATCCTGACTTAACAACCCGCACCGGGTCCACGAGCTGTGAAGTATTGACCGGCTCGAGCCACGAAGCCACACTCGACTGCAGCAGTGCCATGCCGTCATCGCCGAGCGCGCGCAGCGTATCCAGTGCGAGTACGTTCGTCGTGCCTTCCCATATCGGCAGCACCTGGGCGTCGCGCAAGAGCATTGGCAATCCGGTGTCTTCCACATAGCCCGCGCCGCCAAACGCCTCCAGCACTTCGCTCGCAACCAATACTGCCTGCTTGCCAGTCGTCAACTTCATTACCGGCGTGAGTATGCGCAGCAGCCGCGCTCCATGCTCGTCGAGTGTGCCCGTCTCGTTTCGCCCGTTTAGTTCCGCTACATAAAACGCCAGGTGAAACGCGGCTTCAAATTCCGCCTGCAAGCCGGCAAGCGTTTCCATGTGCAGGGACTTTTCCGACAGCGGAGATCCAAACGCTACACGCTTGTGCGCGTAGTCGTATGCAAGGGCCACCCCGCGTCGCATCAGCGCGACCGCACTGATGCCGTTCCACAAACGTGTGATGTTCAGTAGCGGCGTGATGTTTCGCACGCCGTCAGTTGTCCCTTTGACGAGTAAGGCGGGAGTGCCGTTTAGAGTAAGTTCTGCCGTCGGAACCTTGCGTGTGCCGAGCTTGTCTTTGAGACGGTTGATCTCGATGTTGCGCAGTCGCCCTTGCTCATCGCGCGTCTCGACGTAGAAGAGAGCCAGCCCTTTGCTGCCAGGAGGATTGCCTTCCGGCCGCGCTAGCGTCAGCGCCATCTGCGCCGAAACCGCCGACGTAAACCACTTCCGACCATACAGCCGGTAAGTTGCAGCGCTGCCCTCCGGCTTGTCACTCAAGTCGCTGCCCTCCGGATTGAGTGCACGCGGGTCGCGTTTACCGGGACCGCGGGCGTCCCGCCCGCCCTGAGCGCGAAGCGCGAACAAGTCTTCCTCAACCGGAGTCGCAATTGTCTGCGACAACCCCACATCCGAACCACCAGTCAACTCAGTCATCCACTGTCCAGCCGTCCAAAACTCCTTCGGGTCACGCGAGATCAAATGCGGCACCGCGCGTTGAATCAACTCTTGATTCCCCGACGCGAGTAAGGTGCGCGCCGCCCCATCAGTCATCGCCAGCGGACAACTATAAATGTCAGTGGAAGGTGTGAAGAGATAAGCCAGCGCACACTGTTGCACACGTGACAGTGGTCCATGCTTCTGCTCATACGCCGTCGCCACCACGCCATGCTCCGCCGCGATGCGTTCCGCCCTCAGCCACAACGGCGTCAACTCAACCCGATCAACCCGATTCCCCCACGCATCCCACTGCACCAGCCTCGGCTCATTCAAACGATCTTCAAGCTGCAGCTGATACAACTCCCCACCACTCAACTCCCCCATCTCCCTCAGCGACCCTTCAACCTCGCGCAACACGTCGGCCGGCAAAACCCTGCCCAAATACGACCGCAACACGCGATCATCGTGGTATTGATTTCCAAGTTCTGGAGGTTGTTGTTGGAACGTCATGAGCGCACAGATTACACATTTAGGTCAGTCCTTGACACGTTATCTGAGCGGAAATAAGTTCCGCGCATCATTCGGTCCACATTCCCCTCCTGTCTTTTAACGCGACATAGAGAGTGTGTGAAAACTCCTGAGCCACAGGAATAACGCTGAAAGCGTTCGCTAATTTCAGCCCGGGGTTTGCTTTGAAACCCTGGGTTATTAGTTTCGGCAAGATTATGCTTCGCAACTCTGAAAGAGTTGCGAACGCTTTCGGAGGCGCACCGACGCAACCCCGACAAGTCGGGGTTGCGTCTTCGACACATGGGACATGTACCCAGGGTTGCCAGAGCGCAACCCTGGGCTGAAATTAGCGAACGCTTTCAGCGTAATTCGTCTGGCTCAGGAGTTATCACACACTCTCAGTAGGGTCTAGCTGGGCAACAGCAAATCTCAACTTGCGGATGCCTTGGTAAGGAGGCAATGCGCTGGCGGGTGAGTAATTGTACGCGGCTCTGCCGCTCCCAGTACGGAAAGGCTCTGCCTTTCCGGCCGGCCCTCACAAGATTTCTGAGGGGAGGCTCAGCCTCGCCGTTGCTCTTTAGTGGAACTCATTAGCGTTCCCGCTTTTCGATCGTTCGTCGAATCATTTCGATCACACCGGCGGCATCGGGCGACTTCATCACACACTCTTTCACACCGGCGTTTCGTGCGAATGTTTCCAGTTCGCTGCCCAGCTTAATTGATGCCACCAGGATCTTCGGCATTCGCTTGCGATGTCGTTGCGACCGCGCCAGCCTGGCGAGTTTCACCCCGTCTTTCCCTTGCCATTCGAAATCAATCATCAGCAGGTCGTACGGAATCTCGCTCGTGAGAAATAGGATGGCGCTCTCACGATCCGAACAAGCGACTACCTTGTAATCGGGCGGCGTCAGCACTTGTCCTATCGCTTCCATCAGTTTCACATCGGTACCGAGATACAAGATCCGAAACTCTGATTCCGTCCGCCGCGGACGCCTCGGAGCCAACATAGATTCCCGCCTCCTTTGCAAAGAGGGGTGATCCAATTAGCGGTTTACCGGTTCAGCGGTTTAGCGGTTCAACGGTTCAACGTTTTATGAGGGTGAAACCAGCGGCAGATCCTCAAACGATCTGTGAATTCGGAGGAGAACTCAGCACTCAGCACTCAGCACTCATCACTTTGCACTCAGCACTTTGCACTCAGCACTTGAATCAGTGTTATCCTCTGCGGCGATCTAGACCATTGTCAGCAGCGCCTGTGTTAGCAGGTGGTTCTTATTGACAAACCGGCAACGGCCAAATGCGTAGCTCAACCTCCCACGCAAGAGAGTAATGAGCATCGCCGTTGAGCATGGAAGGTTCCTACTCCCGGCGAATCCAATTAGTGCCCCGACTATATGGACAACTATCCATATAGTCAAGCGGATTTTCAGCGAGACAAGCCCAGCAGGAGGGAACTTCTGATGGGCAGCGTCCGTCGTCGACCGAAGCGACTAGCCGAGAAGCTGTTACAGATCAGAAATACGCTGGGATTGTCGCAACCTGAAATGCTCCGGACGCTTGGCATCGATGACTTGACCGACTACACGACGATTTCAAAGTATGAGTTAGACAAGAACGAACCACCTTTAGACGTTTTGCTCCGATACGCCCGCGTCGCCGGCGTCCACATGGAAGACCTCGTCGACGACGAACTCGACCTCCCCCACTACCTCCCTATCAACGTGAGAGATCAAGGAGTGAAACATACACCTAAGGCCAGCAAGCGGAGACACTAATCGAGGGATGTGTTTTTCGCAGCGCTTAATAATAGCCGGTTCGATTTGACTGCGGATCGTTAGACGACCGTTGACACGGTCCAGTTCATCGACTTATCCTTCGCCCCGAGATAACCCAATTCTCTCAGCAATCATTGAGTGTCGCTAATACAGACGGGATCAATTTGGAGAAAACAACCCAGGCTTCGCGCGCAAACTATCAAACGCGTTTGTGACGCGTTAGAGGCAAAGTATGGAAGGCCACGCTTAGGAAATCCTACCAAGCCTCTCGACGATCTAATTTTCATCCTCATCTCGAATAGGACGTCACCACGCTTGGCTGCGCAAACCTATCACCAACTGAAAAAGAACTTCCCAAGATGGGATGACGTCCTCGCAGCACCCCCATCGAAGCTTCGGGCTTTGCTAAAGCCGGCCGGGCTGTCGCGTAAAAAGTCTCAACAAATTAGGTCTCTTCTGCGGAAAGTGAAAAGCGATTTTGGGCGTTGCAGTCTCAGTGTGTTGGCAGGGTGGCCCGACAACGAAGTTCATAGATACCTTACACAACTGGCTGGAGTATCTGACAAGGTTGCAAAGTGCGTCATGCTTTATACATTGGCCTCGGAGGTATTACCCGTTGACGTTCACGTTTATCGCGTAAGCAAGAGACTCGGTTGGACCGCGCGAAATCGGGCGGCGCAAGCGCATGAAGAGTTGGAAGGCTTGGTTCCTCCAAACAGGCGGTTTGCCTTCCACGTGGACTGTATCGCGCACGGGCGGGCAATCTGCCGATCGAAACCGGACTGCAACCATTGTAACCTCCGTCGATACTGTGAGTACTTCCAGACGATCAGATGAGCAGAACCAAACGACCAATAGCCGTGGAATTGTGCGCCGGCGTAGGAGGCATGTCACTTGGGTTCGAGGAGGCGGGATTCAAAATAGCTGCCGCGTTCGAGTTAGATGAGATGCATACTGAATACCATGCCAAAAACTTTCCACGGTGTATGACCGTCAAAGCTAACATCTCTGAACTCACCGGAGCCGATGTTAGGAGATTGGGCAAATTAGGCGATGAACAGATCGACGTACTCTTTGGCGGTTCGCCGTGTCAGGGATTCTCGTTGATCGGACGCCGTGATGCTGAAGACCCTAGGAGTGAAGTGTTATTCGATTTTGCGCGACTTATCGGCGAGCTTCAGCCTTCCTACTTCGTGGTAGAAAATGTTGAGGGCTTGTTACTAGGCGACGCAAAGAGCTTCTATGAAAGGTTTGTTGCTGTTGTAACAACGGGTGGATATTCAGTGTGCGATCCTTGGCTATTGACAGCAACTGATTTTGGTGTTCCTCAGCGCCGCAAACGCGTTTTCATAGTCGGCTACAAAAGACAACTCACAAAGCCAACGATGCCTGTTGGCAGATTCAATGACTCAAGGAACGGTTCGGAGGAAAATGGCTCTCGTTCAGACCCATGTCCCAACGTGTGGGACGCAATTGGAGATCTCTCCTTGGTCGGACAATCGCCAACACTTTTCAAGAAAGACGGATTCAAACGCGCTACACCTGCCCCCAGCCAGTACGCGAAAATCCTTAGAGGTGAGGAACGAGATCCTGAGAATAAATCCCAACGCCGACCGACGTTTCCTAAAATATTAACGGGCTGCTTACTGACTACTCACAAGGACACTACAATTGCCCGCTTTCGCGTGACCCCACCCGGTACTTACGAAGCTATAACGAGATTCTATCGGTTGTCGAAGGACGGGTATAGCAACACTCTTCGCGCAGGGACGGACAACACGCGAGGATCGTACATGGCAGCGCGGCCGATTCATCCTGAGGAGCCGAGAGTGATTGTCGTTCGAGAGGCGGCACGACTACATTCGTTTCCTGATTGGTTCATCTTCCATCCAACGAGATGGCACGCATTCAGGCAGATTGGCAACTCAGTTCCTCCGCGCCTCGCACGCTCTGTAGCAGCATCAGTTCGCGAAGCTCTTTCAGATCTCTCATAGCGAAAAGGAGTCCCTCATGCCTGCCGATCCAAAGAGGATCGAAGCCGATCCAACTAAAGATCTTTTTATACAAATGTTAGTCAAGGATATTCCACTAAGCAGAGCAATAATCGACTTGGTGGATAACTCGGTGGACGGAGCGCGCGCTCTCAAGGGTAACGCCAGTTATGCGAAGCTCTTCGTGCATCTCAATACCTCGAAAGACTCCTTCACAATAACTGACAATTGCGGCGGAATGCCGGTCGCAATTGCCCGAGAGTATGCGTTTAGATTTGGACGGCCTACGGATATGCCATTGTCATTGCAGACTCGTCATTCGGTCGGCCAATTTGGCGTTGGCATGAAAAGAGCGATATTCAAAATGGGAAGGCATTTTACCGTCTACTCAACGACCGCAACGTCCCACTTCGAAGTTGATGAAAACGTCGACGAGTGGAAGCTAAGAGAGAAATGGGACTTTCGATTCAAAGTCTTGGCCGAAAATGTTAAGCAACCGGAAAAGGCCGTCCGTGGAACAACTATCAAGGTGACAAAACTCTTACCTTCGGTCGCGGATGACCTAACCAGCGATCTTTTTCTAAAGAGCCTCGTTTCTGAATTGGCCGACGCACACGAAATCAACATCGGCAGAGGCCTAGAAATAAAGATCAATGGCAATGCCGTTCCGCACAAGCCACCCAAGCTGTACAGCTCTCCTAAGGTTCACCCAGCAAGGCTTACAACAAAGAAGACCGAGGCTAAAACGAAAGTTGACATAGTAATTTACGCAGGCATATTTGAATCAAATCCCGATGAAGGGGGATGGTATGTGTACTGCAATGGCCGATTAATTCTTCGCGCTGACGGTTCCATAACAACCGGGTGGGGTGAAAAAGTGATGGCCAAGATCCCGAAATATCACCCGCAGTTCGCGAGGTTTCGGGGTTATACATTTTTGGACTCCGACAATCCGGCCCTCCTGCCTTGGAATACCACAAAGACTGGAGTTGATGCGGACTCGGTGCTGTATCAAGGTGTAAGGAGAGAGATGGTGTTGTTAATGAAACCCGTCATAGATCTGCTCAATGCTATGCATAGGGAAGACAGGAGACCGAGTAAGCCGCTTCAAACGATGGTCGAAAATATGGATAACAATGAAAAGACGCATGTCCTGTTGTCGAGTATAAAGAAAAATGGAATGTTTACTTGGCCGAAACCGAAGGAAGCTCCCATGTCAGAGACTGTGGATATCAAGTACAAAAGGCCTAAAGCGAGAGTGGACAAGCTGAAAAAGTTCTTCAAGGTTAGAAAAGCAAGCGAAGTTGGCGAGAAGACTTTTGATTACGTCTATAAGCTGGAAGGCGTGGATTAATGTTTGGCAGCGGCGAAAAGATTGACTACAACCTAAGGCCCGCAAAACAGATCGAGCGGAAAATGCTGTGCGAGGCCTTTCGGCGGCTCTCTGTGTTTGACCCGGTCGAATCGTATAGATATGTCGGCCTAGGATCTTTTTATTTCGCGGATTTCACTCTTATTCACAAATCATTAGGTATGACGGACATGATAAGTATTGAAGCAGAAGGGTCAAAAGCCCAGCGCTTCAGATTCAATCGTCCGTTTGGTTGTGTAAGCCTTCGGTTCGGCCACTCGAATAAGATATTAGAGAAGCTCTCATGGCGTAAGCGAACAATCCTTTGGCTGGATTATGATTACCGCATAGACGAGAGTTGTTTTTCGGATATCAGCTTGTTCTGCAACAACGCTCGCTCTGGAAGCATGCTGATCATAACTGTGGACGCGCAGACGGAATCTGAGCCAGATGATCTGTTTGATGATTTGACGGAGCGAGTCGGACAAGAGCGAGTTCCTCTTGGTATTACGGCCAAAAGTCTAACTGGTTGGGGGATGGCAAAGGTATCTCACAGAATCATCATAAACGAGATTTCGAGCGTTATTGGCAGCCGCAATGCTCTCCGAGAGAAATCTGAGGTGTTCACCTTCCGGCAACTTTTCAACTTCCATTACAAGGACAGCGCTCAAATGCTTACGGTCGGTGGGATGATTTACGCCGATAATGAATCCGACAAATTTCAAGCCTGCAATTTTGGATCGTTAGGCTTTGTGCGAAGTGCTTCTGCTCCTTACAAAATCGAATTGCCAAGGCTAACTTTTCGCGAGATTCGTCACCTGCAATCACAGCTGCCGATTGACCCCGCCAAACTCAAATCGAAGGGTATCAAGCGAGAAGAACTCCGCAAATATGCGAAGGTCTACAGGTGGTTTCCATCTTTTGCTGAAGTCGAGATGTGAGCGAATAGTGAGGTAGCGAGGTAGGGGGGGCCCTAAATGAAATGAAACCCCAAACTCGAAGATGGATAAGGCGACTGAATGCGAGTAAAGCTGAGACCTGCTGAATCTGATTACATTTACGACTGAACCGTGGCCAAATCTCAAAGCATAAAGTGGACCCGCGAACACACACTCATCGCATTAAACCTGTATTGCAAGCTCGAATTCGGTCAGTTTCATCATAACAATCCTCTAATTATGGATGTTGCGGCGAAGATGGGGCGAACGCCGAGTAGTCTGGCTATGAAGCTGAGCAACCTTGCGTCACTCGACCCCTTGCTACGCGCTCGCGGCATTAGAGGACTGTCTGGCGCTTCGACTCAGGATCATCAGATGTGGAATGAGTTCCACTCGCACTTGGATGTCCTTGCACCGGAAAGCGAACAGCTCCTGCATGATCTGTTTACTACTGACGACAACCGCGAGGTCGATTTTCTAGAGCGAGACAGGGTAAGGCTGGAGCGATCTTCTACTGCGGAACCGCCAGCGGGCCCGACTGAAAAGATATCTTCTGTTCGCGTAAGGCGCGGACAACAGTTCTTCCGACAGACAATACTCAATGCTTACGGTGTGACCTGTTGTATCAGCGGAATCAATGTGCCGCGTCTTCTTGTGGCTAGTCATATCAAGCCGTGGTCCGATTTTCCAGATGACCGACTCGATCCGAGAAACGGTCTTTGTCTTTCAAGCCTTCACGATGCGGCATTCGATGCCGGGCTCATCACGCTTGATGACAATTTTGCTTTAGTCCTAAGTGCCAAGCTAAAGCGTTTCCTGCCATCTCCAGCTTTGGAACACAACTTTTCTCGGTTTGAAGGGCAGCCAATTCGCATGCCTGAGAAACTTGCTGAACCTCACGGCAACTTTGTAAGTTTTCACCGTACCACTATCTTTCAGAAATAATCAGCAAATCCCGTCGGAGTTACACAGCGAGGAGAAGGCGTTCGATGCAAGAACTCTTTCTAGCGAGCTTAGTGAGTTCGTTAATCCATATGCTTGCCGAGATCAACGCGCCTGGATAGATTGGCAACTCATGGCATCTACGTCTTGCCGTCAATCGAGCGGACAGAATATGAACAGCCAAACCAGACCTCAATCGTGGGATGGACAGATTATGTCGATACTCGCTAACACCTACTTCTCTGGCGCGGGGCTCATGGACATTGGGCTACAGTCTGGTGGTCTGACGCTGCAGCAAAGCTTTGAGATCGACAGGCTTTGTTGCGACACACTGCGTCGAAATTTCGCTCACGAAGTTATCCAATGCGACATCACGAAGAAACTGGTTCGGTCGGAAAAGGAATGTCACGTGATGGTGGCCACCTATCCATGCACAAAGTATTCACCGATTGGCGACATTCACGGTGTTCGTACCGGGGATGATTTGTTCCTGCATTTCTTCCGTCACGTTGCTATCAGGAGACCGGAGCTTTACGTGGTGGAGAATGTTCCGGGCATGAAGAAATTCCCAGTCGTGATGGAAGCAATGACGAAGCTGCCCGACTACTACGTTCACGTTGCGTGTCCGGTTAAGTCGTCAATTTGGCTGCCGCAGAAGAGAGACCGGCTGATCATTATTGGTAGCCGGCGAAACTTCGCCTGGCGCGAGCCGGAGGCTGGAAGAGCCATTACGCTGAAAGAGATTCTTGAACCTGATGCAGCGCCGCACATCCCTGACTATGTCGGTTGGCGCCTTGCTGGCAAGTATCGTGATCGTCCGATTGTCAGCGATCCGGCGCGCGGCGATATCGCCCCGACCTGCGTTGCGCATTACGCAAAAGACTTGAGTACGAGACTAGTTGCTGATAACAGATTTCCTAATGGAGCCCGGCCGTACACAGTCCGAGAATACGCCCGCTTGCAGGGAGTCCCTGACAACTTCACTTTCGTTGGAAGCGATAACGATGCTTACCGAATGATCGGGAATGGCGTATCGGTCCCAGTTGGAAATTGGATCGGCTCCGAAATTGTGCGGTATTTCCAATAGGGAGAAACTTGTTTCGCGACGAGTTCGGCACTTCATTCAGGTGATGTGGGTCGTACCTAAGTCGAGGGCGTAGCCCTTATCAAAAGGCGGTGAGGTCGGAAGGGCAGAGCCCTTCCTCACATCAGACGGCGAAGCCGAAGCGTCGATCTACATCATAGAAGTGAGGCGACGATTACTTCGCCAGGCCGCAGCTTTGTTGGTGGCCGTAGTCGCAGGCTTTTTTGTAGTAGTCCTTCGACAGTTGTTCGTTGGGCGGGACGCCTTCGATTCTGATCAAGCCCGCCGAGACGGTGCCGAGGAAGAAACAGGCTTCGCCGTCTTTGTTGTCGCAGCCCTTCTTGACTGACGCCACGCCCAGCACCAGATCTTCTGGCGAAACTGGACCATGCATCAACAACGTCACTCCCAAACGCGTGCATGCTGCCGGTAGATTTCCATCGCACCCTTTTCTTAGATATTGAACACCGCGCGCTTTATCCTTCGGCACGCCTTCGCCGAGGACGTACGCTTTACCGATCTGAAAACACATGTCGAGCTCGCCGCGATCGCAAGCTTGTTGCTTCGCTTCGACAGTGTTGTAACGGTTGGGATCAGCTGGTGTGGCTGAAGCAGACTGTTGTTGGTTGCTGGAACATGAGACTGTGAACAAACACAACACAAACAGCAACGCGAGCCGTAGGGCAAGTTGATTCATCATAGGAGACTCCTTCATCGGGAATGGGATATGAGTGCGGGTACCGATTGATGAAGGAGCTGCTGCGAGGGTGCGGGCGGTAAATATCACCTCTGATTGTGCGAGTCAACGGTAAAACCAAAGTGATCGGCTTTTCCTCAGAGGTCGAACTCAAGAACAGATTCGTCTTGTTTCGTATTACTTCGTGTGTTTCGTGCAATTCGTGGATCATTTTTTAGGCAGCACAAGAGCGATCCACGAATTGCACGAAACACACGAAATGACACGAAATAAAAATGCGGTTGCGTCCGATTCGTTGTTGTGGTTTTATTCTTCACCAATCAGTAATCATCAACAGCAAGGGAAGCAATCACGGGTGAACTAATGAATCGACCTCTCTTTAGTCTCAAACAAATCATTCCGGTCTTGATTGTCATCGTTACGGGTGTGTTGCCGTTGTACGCCCAACAGAATTCTCAGACGGACATCTTTCAAGCTGCGGCACAGTCGAATCAAGATGGACCGTGTTTCGGCCCGTCTCAGGATAAGAACATCCGAGGATATGCGGTTTTGAAAAGGAAATCGCCGGTACATCCAGACAGTGGTGTGCGGGCGGACCTGAGTAAGGAAGCACGGCTGGAATTTATCGATAACGGTGTACCCCCGAATGCTGTAAACAATCCAACGCCGCCTTTTGCCCCGGATACGCAAACTAACAGTTTGCGTTACAGTGCGGGCGGGACGCCCGCGGTCCCAGTGAAGAGGTTTACGCTTGTCCCGCGAACGAATGCTAATGAGGCGACTGGCCCGCTACAAGATCCAACCAACCAGACACCCAAAGATCCATATGTCTTTCCTACGCCGAAGGAACGTTTTAATCGTTACCTGAGGAGCATGTTTGGGCCGTCAGCTCTGATTCGGTCCGCGGTAGCGGCGGGTATCAACCAGTGGCAGGACAGTCCGGAAGAATGGGAACAGGGCATGTCCGGTTATGGGAAACGTTTTGGCTCGAGTTTTGGCCGGAACGCTGTTCATCACACGATTGTTTACGGCTTGGATTCCATGCTTGGTTGGGACACGGGATTCAGGAAAAGCGGCAAGAAGGAATTTGGTGCACGACTCAAGCATGCATTGTTGGAAAACATTACTTCGCGCACGAAGTCAGGTAAGCGCGTGTTCTCGGTGCCGCGGGTGGTGGGAGCGTATGCCAGCGGAGTGATCAGCAGAGAGGCCTGGTATCCCGAGCGTTACAACTGGAAGGATGGTCTGCGCAGTGGCAACGATACGATGCTGATGGGGTTTGTGTTGAATATAGCCAGGGAGTTTGTAGTTAAATTTTAGTGAACGGTGAAGAGTAAATAGTGAAGAGCAAAAAGCTAAACGCGATCAACGAACTACACGAAACCACACGAAAGTCTTTGGCCATCATTGTTTTGATCCTGGCCGCATTCGTCCTCACGAGTTGCACCAAACAAACAGCCAACAGCAACGAGACAGCGGCCACGCGGTCTGCATCGGAGACGGCGTCAGGTGAGACTGGCGTGGAGAAAGTGAAGCCGGCGCCAGGCACGGGCAACGTTCAGGGCAAGGTCTTCTTCAATAGTCAGCCGGCGGCGAATATCACCGTGAAGTTATGTGAGACGTTCAGCCGTTTTGTCAGCGGTTGCGGCGGGCAGACTTTTACCGCGCAGACTGACAGCAATGGCGAGTATGTGATCACCAACGTGTCGCCAAAAACATACGAAGCGCTAACGGCCCAGGTCTTCGACACGGACTCATATATCTTTGCGACAACGGGCATCGGCATCAGTTCGGCCAAGTATGACGTGGTCGCGGACAAGACGTTCTTCGTCACACCGATTAACCTCTTCAAAAGTGATCTTAAGACGACCAATCCCAAAGCAGGATCAAAGGTGAACGCCGATAGTCTCGGAATGAAGTGGGATGCTTATCCGGATGCGACGTACTACAAGTTCAGTATCTTCGCAGATGATGCAAGCGTTACCTCTCCTTATATTAATCAACGCGTAGAAGCCACGTCGTTCGTACTCGACAAGCCGTTGCAGAAGGGGACCTATCGCTGGGAGGTCTCGGCGTTTAATAAAGATGATAAGAAACTGGCGGAGAGTGCGGATGATGTGAAGTTTACGGTGCAGTAAAAGATTCATTTTCCATATATCATTTCACATTTCTCATTTGTCATTAGGTTCAGCAATAAAGGCTACCTGTCGATCTTGAATGGCTGGGAGTCTCGAGCGGGAGCAAGCTGCCCTTCCTGACCCCGAGACATTCAACCTTGACGCTGAATTCTATTCTTAAACCAATGACAAATGAGAAATGTGAAATGATATATGGAAAATGTTCTTGCTAAAGATCACCCTGCGTACTACTCAACGCTATCTAATTCCTACCAGTCCCTGGACTGACTGGATCAGTTTTTCTGAGTCGTAGCCGACGCCGTCTTTGAAAACGATCTCGACGTTTTCAATGTCGGTAATCTTTGCGGCCGGATTGCCTTTCACGATCATCAGATCCGCTTGTTTCCCCACTGCGACTGTACCGATGCGCGCGTCTTCACCCAGGAACTTGGCGCCGTTGAAGCTCGCGATCTTAATTGCCTCAACCGGAGTGAAGCCGGCTTCCACCAGCAACTCAACCTGTCGCAGATCGCCAAAGCCGGCGACCACCCCGCCGTTACCCGTTGGATCCAAACCCGCGATCAGTAAACCACCTGCCGCAACAAACGCCCGTTCGAAATCCATCGACTTGCGAACCAAAGCGGCGGTCGGCGAATTCGCGGCAATGCGCGAACGCGCTGTCAGATAACGCACGCGCGCGTCTGTGTTCATCACATTAAGAACGCGTGGATTCAATACTGCGCTGGCCGCGCCAATTCCGGTTTGAGCTAGCGGCGCACTCGCTTCGAAGACCGGAAGCGTCGAGGTAATGGCGACGTTTTTTGCGACGAGTGTGCGGATCGTTTCCTTTACCGCCTCGCTGTTCAGATCAAGTTCGCGGAGACTGGCGCCAACGGCCGCGCCCGGACATTTATCGGGCTCTTTATTTGGTACGAACTCGGAATTGGCGAGCAGGCCGTGTTCGAGATTGTCGATACCGATCTCGGCAGCTTCGCGGTAACCGATTGAACAAAGGTGACCGGTCACCTTTATCTTGCGTTTGTGCGCCTCTTCCACAACCGCCCGCAACTCGGCGCGACTGATGTTCATGTAAACCTTGTAAGACGTGGCGCCCTGGTCGGCCCAGAAGTTCACCATGCGGCGTGCATCTTCAACGCCCGTCAGCTCGTGCATCACCGGAGTAAAGGCGCCGGCCCCTTCGAGATACGGGCCGGTGATGTGCATCTTTGGACCAATCATGCGTTTGCTGTCGATCAGTCGCTTGATTTCCAGATCGGCGTAGGGAGCAACGCTGCCGGTGGTGCGAATCGTAGTGACGCCAAGCGCGAGGTACAGACGCGGGAAACTCGTTCCCATGTTCGAGTACATCGGTGGCGAACCGCCCATGGGAAAGAACATATGGTTGTGCATTCCGACGAGCCCGGGCAGCACCGTGTGTTCTTTCAGATCGATAACATGTGCACCAGCCGGTACTGTCACGTTTGGTCCCATTCGCTGGATCTTGCCGTCGCTGATGATGATCGTTTGTCCCTCGAGAGCAACGGCGCCGGTGCCGTCAATCACGCGCGCGTTTGTTAGAGCGACTAAGGGTGCGTTGACGCGAATGAACTCCGATGCGGGTGCCTGGGCGAGGGAAGCGATAACAGCGGCGAAGATCACCAGTAGGATGCTTGTGGTTTTCATAGTTTTATCCAAGACGTTAATCCGCAGATTACGCAGATTACGCAGATTCGGCAAGAAACCAAAAAACGATCCACGAAATACACGAAAAGACACAAATAACGGGTAGTCGACAGGATTTCACACGATTTACAAGATGCATTTCCGATCCGAATTTAAGATGTTCTTTTACTCTGTATCTTGTAAATCCTGTTCATCGTGTCTAAGCAAACTGCTCGAGGCAAGTTGGGTTTGCGTCTGGTCTATAAGCTACTATCATTTCTCCATCCCATTCCGTAGGAGCAAGTATGTACAAGAAATTCTGCGATTCCTTTCACTGCATATCCTTGACGTTGGCACTGTTCCTGGTTCTGGGCAACGCGGGCATCGCGAAGCCTGCGGTTCACACTCAGGAGAGAGCGGCGCCGACTTCCGGTGAAACTTCCGGACAAATAGAAGCGGAGTCGCGGTTTGCCACGCTGGACGGCGCGCGGGTTCATTACGCGAACTACAACCGCGACAGTGGCGCCAGAGGAAAGGGCAAAGCCAAAGCCGGCAACGATGAAGAAGCGTTGGTGCTGATTCATGGGTGGACCATGAACAATGATAACTGGCGCGCTCAGGTACCAACGTTAGTAAAACGTAATCGGTTGCTTGTGCTGGACCTGCCCGGACATGGCGAGAGTGATAAGCCGCAAACTACTTACTCGATGGATTACTTTGCTCGTGCGGTTGATGCCGTGATGCGAGACGCAAAAGTGAAGCGCGCGGTGCTGGTGGGTCATAGCATGGGTACGCCGGTGGCGCGACAGTTTTACCGGAAGTATCCGGAGAAGACTTTAGGGATTGTAATTGTCGATGGTTCACTACGGCCGTTCGGGGACAAGGCCATGCTCGACAAGATGATTGCTGGCCTACGGGGTCCGGATTTCAGGCAGACTGGAACGCAGATGTTCAACATGATGAGCGGCCCAGGTCTGGCGGCAGAAGCGAAAGATCGAAACCTGGCCTCATTCGCGAATACCCCGCAGCACGTGGTGGTCAGTGCGATGGAAGGTATGGCTGACCCGTCGATTTGGGGAGAAGACAAGATCAACGTGACGGTGATGGCGGTGATGGCGAAGAACCCGTTTTTCCCGCCGAACCTCGAGGAGTCGTTCCGGATGCTGGCGCCTAAGATGGAGTTCTACATGTGGGACGGCGTGGGCCACTTCCTGCACATGGAACGGCCAAAGGAATTCAATCAGGCGGTTATAACTTTTTTAGATAAGAACAAGCTGATGCAGTAACCCTTAGACGAACCGCCTTGATTGCGGTCAAGACTTTGGAGTGCGGCGGCCCGACGCCGCTTTGTTAGTTTTTCATCTGCATTGAAGCGACGCCGCGAAAAAGGCTAAAAAAGCGGCGTCGGGCCGCCGCACTCCAAAGGCAGGTCGCTACCTAACCCAGCTCGTCTGATGGAATCGAGTTATTTGAGTGTCCCCGGCATATCCGCAACGACGTAGGCATAGACGGCCATCGTCGCCACGCATAAAGCGAGATCCTCGCGACTGATCTTGTCCAGTGTGTCTGCCGGTGTGTGGTGGATGTCGAAGTAATGCGTCCCGTCAACGTCGAGACTCGCTCCAATCACACCTTCACGCATGATTGGCCCAATGTCCGCACCGCCACCATCAGCCGCGATTGCATGCGCTCGGATGCTGGACAGAAGTTTCCCGATCTCACGCAGATTCGCACGTGCCTGGCCCGGCGCGGCCGCAGCGAGGCCCAGGCCTTCGGGCCGATAAGTACCGGAATCAGACTCAATCGCCAGAATGTGTTTAGCAAGATCGGCCCGATGTGCATCACGGTAAGCGTTGCCGCCACGCAACCCGTTTTCTTCGTTGGTGTAGAGCACGACTCGAATCGTGCGCCGCGGACGAAGCCCGAGCTCTTTAAGTAAACGCACCGCCTCCCAGGCGACGATACAACCTCCACCATCATCATGAGCACCCTGGCCTACGTCCCACGAATCGAAGTGTCCGCTCACCAGAACAATTTCATCCGGCTTCTCTGTACCTCGAATCTCGGCAATGACATTGGCCGACTCGGCGTCGGGAAGAAACTTTGCGTCCATCTTCAGACGCAGCGTTGGTGTGACGCCTCGATCCTGCAGACGCTGCAACATCTCGGCGCCTTCGATCGTGATCGCTGCCACCGGTATCTTCGGCTGTTTCTCGTCGTAAGCCATCGCGCCTGTGTGCGGGGTTTGGAGACTCACTGGCGTAACGGATCTAACCAAAGCCGCGACTGCGCCCCAGCGTGCTGCACGTGAAGCGCCGGCTCCGCGATAACGAACCGTTGGTCCATATGTGGTAAACGGAACGTTGTAGACAACAATCTTTCCACGCACCCGCTCGCCTAACGCATCCAGCTCATCGAAATTACGTACGACGACTGCGTCCGCGGTGATGCCGTTCCCAGGTGTGCCTATGCTGTTACCCAGTCCCAGCACAGTTAGTTTCTGGCGCAGAGGACTCGTCATTTCAAGACTCTCGTCGCCACGCACCCAGTGGGGCACCATCACTTTTTCGCCGCGTACGTTGTCCAATCCGTCCCTCTTCATTTCCGCCAGGGCCCATGCGATCGCTCGTTCCAGGCTCTTAGATCCACTGAGGCGATGCCCAATTTGATCGGTCAAGTAAGCGAGGCGCTCGTACGCTTTGTCGCTGGTCAACGCCGCGCCGATGATTCTTCCGGACGGAGTTCGGTAGTCGTCGATGTTGACGGTAGGCGGAGGCAGCGGTGTTGGCGTTGGAGACGGAGATGGAGTTGGCGTCGAAGTCGGAGTGGGAGTCGGAGAAGGTGCTTGCGATTGCGGCGCAGGGTTTTGTGGAGCCGCTATGCCGGCGTAGATCAAAGGAAGAATGATTGCGAGCGATTGTAGTAGACGCACGTAGAGCTTGCCCTCCGAAGTGAGTAGTTGGATCTGATGTCAGAATTCAGAGGCCAATATAACTTGAGTATTGCTCAGGTTGGAATGTCTCGAAGTCAGGAAAGGGGCTCACGCCCACCGAAAGGATGCCTTTTAAACCTCTCCAGGAATCGGGGCACAGCCCCCGGAATCTCTCGTCGTACGGAAGGTCACAGACCTTCCGCACATCAGAGGGCTTAGCCCGGAGGTGACCTCCCGTTTCGTTTCTAAGTTGAGAGTAAACGAACCGGCACGAAACGACGCGTTAGTGAGGCAAACCTCGGTGCTTCACGACACGTCTAACCAAGTACTCTTGCGCCTCTTCTTTTTAAATGAAGATGATGAAATACTTCATTGCCGTGATTTTTACTAACTTTAAAAGCTACAGACTAAACCGTGTCTACGGCGTCGCCGTGCTTCTGCTATTGCTTATCGGGTTTGGCACTCAGGCCCAAACGCCTTCAAAAACTGAACCTCAGAAACGGGATGATGTTGTGACGGTCACGACTAATTTGGTTCAGGTCGACGCAATCGTCACGGATAAGCAGGGTCGGCCCGTGACTGACCTTCGCCCTGAAGATTTTGAATTGTTGGAAAACGGCCGTATTCGAGAGATAACAGACTTTTCCTATATTTCCCTCACCGTCGAAAAGTCGATCCAAAAGGAAAATAATTCAAGCCGTACAGCCAAACGAGATGTCAGAAAAAGCGCGCCTCCGTTAACGCTGCGTGCGGGCCGTCCGGAACAGGTTGGCCGAGCGATCGCCATACTGATAGACGATTTTGGTCTCTCATTCGAAAGTTTCGCGCGACTTAGGACAGCGTTAGAGAAATTCATAGAAGAGCATACGCTTCCCACTGATTTCATCGGCGTGATTCGGGCCAGCGGTGGACCAGGCTCAATGCAACAATTCACCCTTAACAGGGCCCAAATCATCGCAATGATTAAACGTCTTCGATGGTATCCGACAGGCAGTGGAGGTATGTCGGCCTTTGATTCACTTAGTCCAATCGACAACAACGAGGATGGGGTCGAGTTAACGGGTTATAGCACTAACGGGCAAATGAATCTTTCAAGCAAAGAGTATTTTGGCGGGGCCCTCGGTGCTCTCGGATTTGTAATTGAGGGAATGTCTCGTTTTCCGGGTCGTAAATCAATCGTGCTGATCTCAGATAACCTCCCAGTCCTCAATCGGGACGTGCTGGCAAGCGGTGTAACGCGCTATTTGGACAATTTAATGCGGCGAGCGAATCAATTCTCCATTGTGATTTCAACAATGGATGCGCGAGGCTTGTCTAAAGCGGGAATGACTGCGGACGACTCCCAACACAACCTCGCCGCAAATCAAATCGACGCGCGTTTGCAAGCTCGCGGAATTAGAAACACCGTCCAGAAAGACCCGTTGCAATACATCGCTACCCAGACTGGTGGCGTCTTCATCCATGACAACAATGATCTTGTTGACGGGCTTCAACGCATCGTCGACTCTGAAGAAGGTTATTACCTCCTTGCCTACCGTCCTGATGATGTCGATGTGAGTCCCGAAAAAGTGCGTGGCAAATCCTACAAGGTGTTGGTGCGATTGAAACGTCCAGATCTTGTATTGCGTACGCGGAGCGAATTTCGCCGGCCTGTACTACAGCGTGATGCCGCTGCACCTGAGTGGGGCAAGGACGACTATTTGCGCGAGGCGCTCACCTCGCCGTTTGTTAGAGAGGACGTCCGATTGAGAATGACGGCCTTCTTTTCGGGAGGAGCTGAATTCAAGATCCTTCTCCATGTGAATGCAAATGATCTGGAGTTTGTAAAATCTTCCGACGACACTTACACAGCCTCTCTCGATCTGGTAGCCGTTGCCTTTGACGACAATGGGAAGATTGCCGCGCAACTGGCCCGCAGCCAAAGTGTGCGGGTCCCTTCCGCCGCTTACGAACAGCTCCTTCGCGATGGCTTTGTGTACTCCGTGTCTATACCTATTAAGTTGCCGGGACCGTACCAAGTGCGACTAGCTTTGCGCGACTCCTCATCAGGGCGGCTCGGTTCCGACTCGCAATTTGTCGAGGTTCCTAACGCGAGGAAAAAGCAGCTGAGTGTTTCTGGCTTCGCTGTGCAGCGCGCTGATTCGTTCATTGGCTCCGGTGGAAAACAAAACGCCAACTATCAAATGGGCCAGAATTCAGTGAGCGGTGGACCTGCCGTACGACGCTTCAACGCCGGTGATCTATTGACTTACTCCTACTTGATCTACGGTGATCAGCCATCCAAAGGGAACGGTGCAGCTCACTTATCGAGTCAGATCCGTTTGTTCCGGGTCGGAAAGGAAGTATTCACGGGAAAGGAAACTCCGGTGACGGTGTCTCAAATGTCCAGCGGCGGAGGTGTCGTTGCCGTAGGTACGTTTAGATTAGGTGAACGATTAGAGCCTGGGGAATATTTTCTTCAGGTAATAGTGAGCGACAAACTAGCACCCGAGAAACGAATTTCCGACCAATGGATTGATTTCGAGATTCGTTAACTAATTGGGGTCAGCGCTTAGGGATCGAGAATCGGTGCGTCTGAATAAACGCTCTGGGACCCGCCAACTGTAACCATATAAGTGAGTGGAAGTTTGAGAAGTAATGGCGGAGGGGACAGGACTCGAACCTGCATAGCCTTTCGGCCGGCGGTTTTCAAGACCGCTGCACTACCATTATGCGACCCCTCCGTTGATAAAACTATAACGTAGGACAGCGACGCTCTCAACTCACCTTGACCTATTAGATCAAGTTCGCCGGGCTGTGCCCTCTGATGTGAGGAAGGTCCCGGACCTTCCGTAAGCTGTCGCTTACCCTCGGGGCTTTGCCCCGGTTTTCGCCCGGGAAGAGGGCGAAGCCCCAGGTCTTAAGGTAATTCATCGGAAGGTCAGAGACCTTCCGCACATCAGACGGCATAGCCGTTGGACATTGGAGATTGGACATTCGACAATGTCACCAAATGCGCGTAACCATCGGTCAAATCAATACCACCAACGGCGACTACGAAGGCAACACTGCAGCAATCATTCGCGCTATCGAACACGCCCGCAGAGACAAGTCGGACCTGGTTGTGCTGCCTGAGACTTGTGTCCAGGGATATACGTCATTCGACTGGTTTCTCGATCGAGATGTCGCGCAGTGTGTCCTGCAACCACTCGAAAAAATCATCTCGGCAACTGAAGGCATAACCGCCGTCGTCGGGACGGTCAGGCCAACTAATAAGCCCACCGGTCGTAAACTTTTCAACTCCGCCGCGATCATTAGTAACAAAAAACTGATCGGCTTCGCGGACAAGACATTGCTACCCGAATACGACGTCTTCGACGATCCAAGGTATTTCGAACCAGCGACCGAACGGCATCTGTTTGACGTGAACAATTCGAAGCTCGGCGTCGCCGTTTGCGAAGACTTCTGGAACGACAAAACGTTCTGGCGGGAACGGCTCTACGGAAACGATCCCGCAGACGAGTTGATCTCAATGGGCGCAGAGGCGCTGATTTCCATCAACGCGTCTCCTTTTAATAAGGGGAAGATGGGCCAACGCTGTGCGATGGTTTCACACCGCGCCCGCAGCGCAAACATTCCGATTGTCTTTGTAAATTTAGTCGGCGCAAACGACGGCATCATCTTCGACGGCGCGAGTATTGTGGCGGACTGTAACGGAGAGATTATTCTGCAAGCGCCGCCTTTCGAAGAATTCTTCGGCACGGTGTCGCTCGATTGCGGGGTGGCTGACGATCGCTGCCTGCCCGGTGACGACATTGAAACTGTGCATAGTGCGCTGGTACTCGGCATTCGCGACTATGCGCGCAAGAACGGTTTTACCAAAGTCGTAATCGGCCTTTCCGGAGGCATCGATTCTACGGTGGTTGCTGTGCTGGCTTGCGAAGCCCTGGGCGCGGAGAACGTTTTGTCAGTGACTATGCCGTCGCCGTATTCGTCGCGGTCCAGCGTTGACGACTCGATTGAGTTGGGACGACGTTTGGGGATGCCTGTAATCGAACGGCCGATCACGGACGCGTTCAAAGTCTTGCTAAACGAACTCAAGTTGTCCGAGCCCAAAGCCGGCAGTAGCTCGCATGCCGCGGAAAACCTGCAATCGCGTCTGCGTGGAAACATCCTGATGACGATTTCGAATGATGAAGGTCGTTTGCTGCTTTCTACCGGAAACAAATCGGAGCTGGCGCTCGGCTATTGCACGCTCTACGGCGACACAAATGGCGGACTGGCGGTAATTGGCGACGTGCTGAAGACGGAAGTTTATGCGCTGGCGCGCCACCTCAATCGTGACCGCGAAATTATTCCTGAAGGCATTATTAACAAACGGCCGTCGGCGGAGTTGGCGCCCGGACAGTTTGACGATCAATCGTTGCCGCCCTATGACAAGCTTGACCCAATACTCAAAAAGTACTTCGAGGAGAAGGCGACTCCCGATGAGATTATTGCGGCCGGGAATGATAGCGCTATGGTCTACGACATTCTTAACCGGGTTGAGTCGCCGGCGAATGAATTCAAAAGACGCCAGCTGCCGCCCACGTTAATTATTTCCCGCAATGCGATTGGCATTGGCCGTCGTCGTCCCATCAGCCACCGCTACCGCCGCGATCCGGCTGTTAAGTGTTAAGTAGGACAGACATTCCTGCCTGTCCGTTTTTAGTTCTCGCCTGCTCTGCCAAAACTCTTGCTAAACATGGAAATGCCGGGGTTGTCTGTAGCTCTTGATCGATGGCCTTGTTCCCGCAACACTCTGGCCCATGTTTTACCGTCGGCATCTACCACATTGGCAAAAACCGGATAGTGCGTTGTTCATAACTTGGCGTCTTTTCAGATCTCTACCGCGAAAGGTCATCGCCGCACGCGAAAAGGATCTGTCACCAGGAAAGAGATTCCAATTGGATGGACCGTGAGCTGGACCGCGCAAGATACGGGCCAACCTGGTTAAAAGATGATCGCCTGGCTCAGATAGTCGAAAATTCAATTCAGCACGCCTGTCAGGAACTGAGAATGTACCGCCTTTGCGCGCACGTAGTGATGTCAAACCACGTTCACGTTTTCCTTTGGCCCCACAAGTTGCTGGAGAACATTACTAAGTCTGTGAAAGGGTACACTGCAAGGGAATGTAATAAGATTCTGAACCGCACGGGCAGTAGTTTCTGGCAGGAGGAGTCGTTTGATCATGCGGTGCGAAATGAGAACGAGTTCTATCGCATCAAACGATATATCGAGATAAACCCTGTTAAAGCTGGATTGGTTAAAAAGCCGAGTGATTGGAGATGGTCCAGTGCGGCGAAGAAGAAAAGTTGACTAGATAATGAAAACTGGACAGACAGGAATGTCTGTCCTACTGGTACTTCGCGTATACCGATTTGAGCTTCTCGAGAAAATCGCGCCGGTCGACCACGTGATAAAGCTTCACGTTGCCGCTGCCTCCCGCGAGCTTTTCAATCAAACCTTCCAGTGTCTGAAACTGATCTCCGGCGGAAATCTTGTTTGCATCGAGGTACCCGCTCGAGCGCAATCGTCGAATCAATTCCTGCAGCGTCAATCTGCCCGCCAGTGTCCGTCCACCACGCACGTGTGAACGGCTCACCAGATACTGGATCGCAAGAATTTCATTGAATAGGTTTGGCGCCAGGAATAAACGTGAACCTTCCTTCTCCCAACCCTCTCTCAAACGGTGAGACTTGCGAATCGTCCGTACGCCCTCAAAGGCCTCTTCCCAATTAGTCTTTGGTTCAAGACGTCCGAGGTAGGCGCGCGTTGTCTCAACGAACCAGGTGTCGTCGTCGAGGTCGACATGGCGATCGAGCGTGTCCAACCAGTCAAAAAAAGCAGTTCGTTTGTCTGACTTCGATTCGAGGACTCTGAATTGTTCGTCTTTCTTTGGCAGCTTCTGCACCAGCTTGCGACGCGCGGCATCAGAGGCCTTGCCACCTTCAATGCAAAAAGTTTCGAGCACCGCATGCCAACGCCTGGCGGCATTGCAATACGGGCAGTGCGGATGTTTTTCGTCAGAATCAAAGAACGGGCGCGCGGCTTTTGGCGATGTCAGTTCCGCAACAGTTGGCGAATATTTCTTAATCTCGGAGTAGGCGGTGCGCGGCGCCATGCCTAACTGTTCGGTGAAGATATCAAACGTACAGGCGAGGCAGAGAAGTGTCGAATATTCGGTAACCGAGCCGGGTGGGAATTCGCTGAAATCGAGTTCAGACTTTTTCTTCGTAGACGCCATGGCGACTAAGTGGGACAGACATTCTTGTCTGTCCCCTGTCTCAGGACAGACGGAATGTCTGTCCTACATCGGTTCCAGGACAGACAGGAATGTCTGTCCTACATCGGTGTGACCAACAGCAAGATCGAGTTCGGATTCCACGTCGCCAGTAGCGCTCGTCAGTTTACTGAAGTCGAAAAGCTTGCGGTCCAACAGATGCGAAGGCGCCGCGTTTCCGAGCGCGGTCAGCATGGAGCTGCGAACGTGTGGAATCTCTTTTTCGAGATCGGCAATCAGTTGCTTCATGCGCACACGTTTTAGGTTTGACTGCGACCCGCAGAGATCGCAGGGAATGATCGGAAACTGCATCTCTTCGGCGAAAGCAGCGATGTCTGTCTCGCGGGAATATGCCAGCGGCCGGATGACGGTGTTGCGTCCATCGTTCGAACGCAACACCGGCGGCATCGCCTTCAAGCTGCCAACGAAGAAGAGATTCAACAGGAACGTAGTAATGATGTCGTCAGCGTGATGACCCAGGGCGATCTTATTGCAGTTTTCCTCGACGGCGACGTTGTACAAAATGCCGCGCCGCAAACGTGAACACACGGAACAGTAAGTCTTTCCCTCGGGAACCAACCGCTTCACAACTGAGTAGGTATCACGTTCGACGATGCGATAGGGGACGCCGCGACTCTTCAAGTAATCGGGCAGTACGTGCGCCGGAAAATTGGGTTGCTTTTGATCGAGGTTAACAGCCAGCAACTCGAAACGGACGGGAGCCCTTTTCTGCAGATCAAGCAGCAGCTCGAGCAACGTGTAACTGTCTTTTCCGCCGGAAAGACAGACCATCACCCGCTCGTTATTTTCTATCATGCGAAAGTCTTCGATGGCCTCGCCGACAGATCGGAGCAGTTTTGTCTTTACTTTAGTTGCGTGGGACATGTTGGTGTCATCTTCGCAAACTGCTGGTCAATGAGTTATTGTTACGCCATATCAGAATGCCATGTCTGATTTGCCCTGACAAACTGATCTAAGAGGGATCGACAGGACAGTCACTCAAGACCCGTCGACCAGTAACGCCGCGATTCTCCGCTTTTCCGAACCTTGTTTTGTTTTGGAGGTCTCATGCAACTCTCAAGAAGAAATCTCACTGCCTTGTTGGTGCTTTGCGCCGTTCTAACACTGCCGCTGGTTGCCGTTTATAGCGCCGGCGGACGCATTGAAGGAAAAGTTACCGACCCCAAAGGCGCGGCAGTGGTGGGAGCGTCGGTTTCCATTACCGACGAGGCCAATGGCCAAACGTTCTCTGCTGTGACGGATGCGCAGGGCGTTTTCAAAGTCGAGAGTCTGCCGGCCGGAAATTACGTCGTAGTGGTTGCCGCCAAGGGTTTTAATGATGCCCGCAACGAATCAGTAAAAGTCGCCGAAGGTGCGAGCGTCCCATTGACGTTCCAACTGGTGATTGCGTCGATCGAAGCCGCAGTAAACGTGTCTGCAAGTTCGACCAAACCAAACACAGATCCCCTTTACACGCGATTACGTCAACAGGCGAAAACTGATCAGGATTTTTCAGGCCCGTATGCGTCGGTCAGTAATCTTGTGCTGAATAGAGAAGGCGCCAGTTTCAATCTGCGTAGCGGAGAGATCTATTTCCTGGAGCCGGTGGAAGGACGTTATACCGGAGCGGTTTTTCTGGGCGATGGCCTGTTGAACCTGGTACCTCCTATCGATGCTGAAAAAAACAGCCTGAAAATATTTACCGACGAACCGGTATTAAACGAACAATTCTCACATCTGGTGCTTCGGTTTACCGACAAGACATTTGATGAAATCAAGGACTCGCCGGGCGTGAAGATGATGGCTGGCGGCCCGCAGGCGTCACGTGCACGCGATCTATTTCGCGAAAACCAAACGCTGCTCCGCAAACGGCTGCGCGACAACGGTGAGCTGAGAGTGCTCGCCGATTTATACACCCCGGGGCGCGCGGGGTTCTTCACGGCTTTCATCAACGGCAAACGTTTCAGCAAACTGATATTCCTTTACAACCCGCTTGGCGTTCCCGAAGTTTATCCGGAAGAAGTGCTCCTGGTTAGTTACGGTGACACCGATGGCGGCTACTGGACTGCCTTCCACCGGCCGGATGAATACAAGAAGGGCACAGCGAGCAGCGCGGAAGATCACAGGCAAATCGACATACTGAAGCACGACATCGAAGGCACCATAACCGGGGCACATCTGGCCGCAAAAGATCGGTTCACCTTTAAGGCGCTGGTCCCGCAGAGGATCGTGCTGCTGAATCTATATCGCACTTTGCGAGTGAAGAGCGTCCAGGACGAGCAGGGAAAAGAGTTGAATTTTATTCAGGAAGGAAAAGATGAGGACGCTGATTTGGGAATAATCATGACGAATGTGCTGGAGGCGGGTAAGACCTACACGCTGACGATCCAGTATGACGGCGCGGATGCTATCCGTGATTCCGGCGGCGGCAATTTCATTCTGATTCCGCGTCTTAGTTGGTACCCAAACAATGCGGCGCTGGTATTTGGCGACCGGGCGATCTTCGACATGACCTTCCGTTACCCGAAAGGTTTTACGTTTGTTGGTACAGGTGCTCCGGTGGAAGCTGAGGCTCGTGCCGGCGATCAGTTGATGGCCAAGTGGTCCAGCGGCACAACTGAACTAGCCGTAGCCGGGTTCAACTATGGACGTTTCAAGAAGAAAGAGTTACTGGACAAACAGACCGGATACAACATTGAGTTCTATGCAAACCTGGAAGTTCCAAACGAGTTGAAGGCAGCCCAGTTTGCCAACGAACAGGCTGAGCGCGATGGTGTCGAAACATTCCAAACACTAGGCGTGGTTTCGACCACGAAGATGGCGGACGCGGCGCTCGCGGACGCGCAAAACGCCACGCGCATTTTCCAGGCCTTCTTTGGGAAGCTCCCATACACGCGGGTTGCTATGACGCAACAACCGGCCGCTAACTTTGGTCAGGCATGGCCCACCCTCGTCTTCATGCCTTACACGGCTTTCATTGATACCACCCAGCGAACACAAATGTTTGGTGTTGCCGGAGGTACCAGCAATTTCTGGCGCTACGTTGGACCACACGAAGTGGCCCATCAGTGGTGGGGCCACACGATCGGATGGCACAGTTACCGCGATCAATGGATGAGCGAGGGGTTTGCCGAACTCTCCGCGTCGTTATATGTGCAGTATGTTCGTAGGGACTTAGGAAAGTTTAATGAATTCTGGGAAGACCAAAGAAAGCTGATCGTTGAGGCCACGCCTGCGACCCGCGGTCGCAAGCCCTACACAGTTGGTCCAATCACGCAGGGCAACCGGCTGAATAGTGGCAAGACCGGCGGCGTCTCACGGTTCCTGTTGTATCCGAAGGGTGCGTATGTGCTGCACATGATTCGCATGATGATGTACGACGACGTGGAGCGCGACGTGCGGTTCCAAACGATGATGAAGGATTTCGTGAAGACTCACTATAATCAAAACATCTCCACCGAGGACTTCAAGAAGGCAGTCGAGAAATACATGACCCCGGAAATGGATGTCATGCAAAACAAACGCATGGATTGGTTTTTCAATAAGTGGGTTTATGGCACCGAGATTCCTGCCTACACCTTCGACTATCAGATATCAAAAGACGGATCACTGACGGCAAAGGTTACCCAAAGCGGCGTTTCGGATGATTTTATAATGCTGGTCCCAATCTATGTGGACTACGGCAAAGGCTGGTCCCGGCTTGGCCTGGCCCGGATGGTGGGCAATACAACGGCTGATTTGACGAACGTCAAGTTGCCGATGCCGGCAAAACGCGCAGCAATCTCTGTTTACAATGATGTGCTGGCGACCAGCATTCAACAGAAAACACGCTGACTAGCAGAACCGGGAGCGCAGCGACCGGGTCCGCATTGATTTTCCAAACAAGCGGAACGCATCGAACGTCACGTTGAGTGTTATTCACGATGACCCGGTCGCTCCGCTCCCGGTTCTGCTTTTAAAGGGACCTCGACGGCCCGAAACCCCGGGTCCGAAAGTCGTACACAAAACGCTTGTGGAAGTCGCCATGCTGTGATAACTTGCGCGGCCATCCAAGCGGTTGTTCGTCCTGCTCTACACCACTCCCAATTGTGGATGCTTTACAAATGTTCCCCGGGGGAAGCTCTCGCCCGGGTTAGTGCCCCCAACGCTCAACGTATATGTTTGAGATCAAACGAAAACCCAATCAAGCGCCTATTCCGCGCGAAGGCACAACAGCAGCCAGACTTGGGTATCCGCAGCACAAATCGGAAGCTCGCTTAGAGAGTTCAACCACGGCCCCAGTTCTGGTGCCGGTGGCGTCCGATCGAAACTATCAAACCCGCACCCCGGTGATTACCGGTGAGATTAACTACAAGGGAATGTTGCCTATCGACGGTGTGTTAACCGGCAACCTCGGCGCGAGTGGTGGGTCATTGGTTTTGAAACAAAAAACAGCCTCCTGCTTTGGTTCTGGCCCAGAGCTGTCCGGTGAAATTAGTTTCCGTGACATGTTGCGAGTCAACGGTCACATAGCGGGAACTGTGTACTCGAAAATCGGAACCTTGATTGTGGATAACTCCGCTACCGTGCAGGCGAACATAGAAGTCGGAGTCGCAATTGTCAGCGGCACAGTGCACGGCGACATCGTGGCTCGTGAACGAGTTGAGATCGGGCCGACGGCGAAGATTCACGGGAATATTTGGACACGGTCAATATCTATTAAGGACGGAGCTGTGTTCGACGGCATCTGTACCATGCTGGAAGAAAAGCTGGCTTAAGTTAAAAGACATGGGTATGACTCAAGAGGTCTTGGTGCCGGAGACGATTGATCACAGGGTGGATCCTGACTCCGTTTTTGACCCAAGCCGGTACTTCGATCAGTGGTCGCACGATCTTGAGGTGAGCCTGGCCGCGCTGGTCGCCGAGAAGGATGAATCCGACGACAGCTTGCGCATGTCGATCGAATCTTTGCCGGGTTCAAACTGTGAAGTTACGTTCGAGGGTGTACTCCATTTCGACGGGCACTCGATGGGGAACATCCGTTCAGCGGGGGGCGTGCTGGTTGTTACTCACAAAGGCCGTGTTGACGCCGACATCGACGTCGGCGTCGCGGTCATCAATGGCGCTGTCGTTGGTAATATCACGGCCAGTGAGCGCGTGTTTCTCGATAGCGATGCGTTGGTAAAAGGTCAGATCATCACGCGTCGTTTGTCGATGAGGCCGGGCGCAATTTTCGAAGGAGATTGCACGTTTATCGACGGCGAGGAGTTGTCGTGGACGGAGTCGGAATCTCCGGAGGAGCAGGAGGAACTGGAGTATCTGCTGGCGAGTGCTTGAGGCTGATTGATCTGCGGTAACACTTGGACACTCCGCCGCGATTACAATTTGATTGCAAGTCTGGACAGTGAAAGTTTGTTTGTCTATTATGTCAATCCGCTTCTGGGAAGTTTGAAAATCCGCTCAGAACCGGCCGTTCAAAGTCCGAACAATCCACTAACACAAAAGGCTCGCGCGTTTTTTGTTACTTTTACCTCGATGGCACCAGTGACTTAATGCCGCGCCCCCCTAAAACGGAGGTTATCAATGCTTAGGATAGGAAAGAACCCGAAAGAGTCCGGGGAAGAAACCTCGACTGAAAAACAGGAGGCGACCCCCTATAACACACCCAAAACGTTCTCTTCGTATCAGGGTGCGACCACTGAACCAAAACCACAGCCGGAAAACACTTCTTCAGCGCCACGTGCTTTGACCGAGAGCGAATCGCTCGCGCGCGATATGAAGGAAGGCAACCTGAGTGGTTTTGTGGGCAGTGGCACCATCGTCACTGGCGAGGCTAACTTCAAGGCCCTTATGCGGGTTGACGGCCACTTATCAGGCCGCATCACCTCCAGCACGGGTACGTTGATTGTGGGCGCGAACGGTAAGGTAGATGCCAACATTGAAGTCGCTATCGCGATGATCCACGGCACGGTTAATGGCGACATCATCGCCACCCAGCGCCTCGAGCTCGGCCGCGCGGCTAAACTCAATGGCAATATTCAAACCGCATCTTTGGTGATTGAGCCCGGCGCCCTCTTCGAAGGCACCTGTAAGATGATCAAGATGATGAACGCTTCGACCGGAAAGTCGAAGAGCAACGGGCGTGATGCGGAGCCGCTGGACACCACCAAGATGGACAGCATCAAGGCAGACGCAACAGCCGCGGACTCAAAAGAGATTCCAGGCGTTACCAACGTTTCGAGCGTAGCCAGCTAAGCTTCAAGACAGTTGATGTCAAGCAGGCGCTTCTCCTCCGGGGAAGCGCCTTTTTGATTTGCGGCAGACAGCACTCGTAGGAGTAAGTCCATATATTTCGTGTTCATTCGTGTAATTCGTGTAGTTCGTGGATCTCTTTTTGTCAGAGAATAAATCGATCCACAAATTATACGAATTACACGAACCACACGAAATACGTTCACCAGTTTCGGTCGGTTGGCAGCTTGACAGATGGGGCGGCGTCATCGATACATAGACTGTACATCCCCCCAAATTGGCATCGACAGTTCCGTAACGAATATTCATGACCCATACCGTTCGTGTTGCCTGCGCGCTGAGCATCGCCATCGGCTGCTTGGTTTCAAACTCAGTAGTATCGGCCCAGCGCCGATCGACATCCGCACAGCCAGTTGTTCCTCGAAATATCCTGTTACGAATAATCCAGGCCGAGGATGAACGTCGCTGGGACGACGACCTGCGCGCGTTGCTGACACATACCAATGCCGCAGTCCGCAGCCGGGCAGCGCTGGCTGCGGGCCGAATCGGCGACGATAGAGCCGTGGCGGATTTGCTTAAACAGCTCATGGCCGACACACAGGAATTAAGGGCCATGGCAGCCTTTGCGCTCGGGGAAATTGAATCCCCGCTCGCCGCCGCCGAGCTCCTGCAAATCCACGACAAAGGATTCCTGCGCGCACGCGCGATCGAAGCTCTGGGAAAAATCGCTGCGGCCATGCCGAAGGAACAGGAGGCGCAGCAAAAAGAAATAGCCAGCGCGATACTGGAGAAACTGAGTCATGAATATCGCAGCCGCGCCCGTCCTGACGACCTGACTCTTCTGCTGGGGCTGACCGCAGTGCTTCGTTCCAAACCGGCAAATGCCGGCCCCGTCGTCGCTGAACTTCTGACCTATTCGGATCCACGCATCCGCGCGGACGCCGCGAACACGCTTGCACGGCTGAAACTAAACGATGGCAATGCACAACTCCGGAAAATGCTGCTCAATGATACTCATCCGGATGTGCGGGCAAATGCGGCGCGTGTGCTTGGGGCAACTGAAGACAAGAGTGCTTTTGATGGGTTGCTCGATCGAGCCACGAAAGATCCGGATTTGCGGGTGCGTGTGAGTTCCATCCGCGCCCTGGCCACCTTGAAAGATGCCCGCGCCACTAATCCACTCATCGAGCGCTACAACAGTTTGTTGTCTTCAGCCAGAACGGGGAGAAAGCTGCGTGGCGTGCCGGTGGAAGCGAACGAGTTACTCGAAATAGCCACCACGTTAGGACGTCTGCGGCAGGATTCCGGCGACTCACGGACCGTACATCTGTTGCGCCAACTTCGTCCCGCAATCGGACCAGCTCCTGAAGTGGAGATTGCACTCGCTCGTATCGATCCGAAATCCTATTTGAATGCTTTGGGATCAGGTGCGCCCGCGCGGAATGGCGTTCAGGAGGCACTCTTAACGGATTGGCGTGTGGCATCCAGCGTCGCTCAGGGACTCGGCGAATTAGCTAATGTCCCTGACACAACCAACGAAAATAAAGCGTCGCGGGCGAATGCTGAAGAGTTGCTCCGTGCCATGCTCGACTACCAGAATTCCGACGTCATTGTGAAGACAGTGGCGCCGGTCCATTCGGCATACGCAATTCCGGATGTGCTGCGTGCGTTCGCCGCATTTAAGTCGAAAGATCTCCAAAAGCTGCTGTTGATCCATCTACGTCAACCCGATCCAATCATTCGCGGTACCGCCGCTGATTTGCTCGGCGAGCTTCCCCCCAACGAATCAAGTACTAACGCCCTCGTTGATGCGCTGGCGGTGGGGCTGCGCGACAGAGATATGAATGATGCCGCACTCTCGATTCTTGACGCGCTCGGGAAGCAGAAGAATGCCAAAGCTAACGACGCGATAAAAAGTGCGCTTACTTCTGAAGACCACTTAATCAGACGTCGTGCGGTGTCGGTGCTGAAACCAAACGGTGACTTCTCTTCGCAAATAGCAACTGTCAAAACAGGGAATACTGCGGCGGATTACAACCGCGCGATCGCGCGTATCGGCACGACCATAAATGCGGTTGTCACCACTACCAAGGGCGCGTTCACCATTCAACTTTTACCGGAAGAAGCCCCGCTGACCGTCGATAACTTTATCCGTTTGGCGGAACGCAACTACTTCCGCGGTATCACAGTCCACCGGGTTGTGCCCAACTTTGTAATCCAGGATGGTGACCCGCGCGGAGAGGGCAATGGCGGGCCCGGTTATCAAATACGTTGCGAGATTAATCAGTCGCCTTATGGCCGTGGCGCCGTGGGCATGGCGCTTTCCGGTAAAGACACAGGCGGCTCACAATGGTTCGTCACGCATGCGCCCCAGCCACATCTCGACGGTGGTTATACAGTTTTTGGTAATGTGATCTCGGGCATGGATGTGGTCGATGCGATTGCGCGTGGCGATGTTATTCAGTCGATAGTAATAAAGGGTCCGGGCAGGCGATAGGGCTAGTTTTAGAAAGTGCAAAGAAGATTTACCAAAGACGTTGTGGCCGGCACGCTGCTGCTTCTCTCGGCGGCGGTCGTAATGGTTGCGCATGGACAAACTCCCACACCACTTGCTCGTCCGCGTTATGACATCCAACTAAAAATCGACTTTGATGGACTGACGTACTCCGGCACCGAAAAGGTCACCTGGGTTAACCGCAACGCGCAGCCCACGTCCGTTCTCTATTTTCATCTTTATTCCAACCTTCGACCCGAACAGCAGCCCAGCGTTAACTCATATGCGAGTCCGCAAGTTGATCTTGGCGAGCCGGCGATTCAAATAACGGAAGTGCGTGCTCCGGACGGCGCGCCAGTGCCCTATTCAATTGACGAACAGGGAACTGTGCTACGGATAAATTTGCGGGAGCAAGTTCCGTCGGGTAAGTCGATAGAGTTCATGATTGGATTCAAGGGAACCGTGCCGGAAGTTGACGCGGATGAGACGGGCCTGACGAGTCACGTCGTGCAGCAGGTAAGTGCCGCGCTGCGGAACGAAAAAGAAGTGCGCCGGCCGCGGAACACAAACTTTCGCTGCAAGGGTGTCATGTTGCTGGGCACGTTTTATCCGGTGCTGGCGGTGCAGGATGGCGATCAATGGGTTAGAAAACTTGAGCCGAGCGTAGGCGATGTAGTCTTCAACGAAGTCGCAGATTACCAGGTGAGAATCGAAACGGCGCCGGATGTGATGGTCTTCACTTCAGGCGGTGTGGAGCGAAGTTCTGCTGACGGTGTAACCGTGTTTGCCGCGGAAGGTCTCAGAGATTTTGCTGTCGTCGCCGGGCGCACGCTACGGGCCGAACAAAAACAGGTGGGCGCCACGACCATCCGTTCCGTTTTTATACCGGAGCACGCGACTGTGGGACGACGTGTTCTAACAATCGCTGAAGAAGCAGTAAAGCTGTTCACGGATAAGTTTGGTCCGTTGCCTTTAAACACAATCACCATCACAGAAGCTCCGCTGGTTGCCGGGCTTGGCAGCACGGAGTTTTCCGGCCTCGAGGTCATCGCCGCAGCTTATTACATTGATTTTGATTCTCCTGCGGTGCGCACCCTGCCTGAAATCATTCGCGAACAGCGTCCCGCGGTGGAAGAGAGTTTGGAATGGAGTGTGGCCCATCTGGTCGCGCACCAGTGGTGGGGAATATCTGTGGGAAGTGATCCGGCACGCACGCCGGTGCTGGATGAAGGTCTTTCTAGTTGGTCGGCACTTCTTTACTTCCGGCATGCATACGGTGAGAAAAAGGCAAGCGCGATTCTGGAGGACCAACTACGCGGGGTTTACCGCCTGTATCGAACTTTCGGCGGCGACGATATGAACGCCAACCGCCCGTCCCGAGAATATCGCAACACGTTTCAATACGTGGCGCTGGTGACTACGAAGGGCGCACTGATGTTTGTTGACCTGGAGAAGATTTTGGGCCAGGAGAAACTGATAGCGTCGCTGCGCAACTATTACAAAGCAAACGTACTCGAGATTGCGGAACTTGATGATCTGCGTGGTGCCGTGATCGCCGAGGCGCCTATTGAAAAACGACGCATTGTCGGTCGCACCTTCAATCGTTGGCTCGCAACTAAGAGCGGCGACGTCGACATCGCCAAGCCGGATCCGGAGTTGATGACGTCACTCGGACTGCCGACTAAACCCAACCCTCAAAAAGGGGGGAATGCTTTAGGCGCGTTTGCCCGCGTCGGTAAGTTTTTCTGGCAACAAATGACCAGGATTAGGTAAAACAAAATACGCGGCGGAGGCTTCATTAGTGTAGTTCGTGTAGTTCGTGTAGTTGGTGGATCGCTTTTAGTCAGGCTCCAAAGACTATCCACGAAATCCACGAATTACACGAAATGTCCAGTTCACGCTTTAGGTTGCTCGTTTGGCTAGACAATGTTCAGAGTACAAGCTTTAGCTTGCGATCGTTCGTTCCGAAATCCAAGAAATGTATAAAGAAAAAGATTTAGAAATCAGACGAGCTCCCGGTTCACCAACTCTCTCCCGGCGCGAAATCAAAATCGACGAGAGCCTCGAGCGACTCGGTTGGTTGATGGACGACCTGATCCGTATTCCCGGCCTCAACTGGCGTATCGGACTGGATGCTCTCGTCGGTTTAATACCCGGCTTTGGCGACACGGCCAGCTCGCTGGTCTCCTTTTACATACTCGGATCCGCAGTCCGTTACGGCGTGCCGAAAGTCACGCTGTTGCGCATGGGTATGAATCTCGGGATTGATTACCTGGTGGGCTCTTTACCGTTTGTCGGTGATCTGTTTGACGCGTGGTGGAAGTCAAATCAACGAAATATCGAGTTGATGCAGAAACGCGCCACCGTTTCGGCCGAGGAAGCGCGCGAAGGTCGGATCAGCGACTGGCTATTTGTAGGACTGATTATTTTGTTGTTGATAGGTATTGTAATCGGCGCAGCAGCGGTAAGCTTGTACTTGTTAATGCAGCTGGCGAGTTTGTTTGGCTAGCCTTTCGTGAATTTCGTGTAATTCGTGGATCGCTTTCTAAGCGGTATAAATGCGATCCACGAAACACACGAAACCACGAAATAACACGAAAGTGAAATTTACGTTACGGCGACTTTCCCCGCATTCGCCAATACGCGATCTAACGTCGCCTTAAGCAAGTCCGCGCCTCGTTCACCGGCCGCAAAGCCGCGCAGTTTTCCTTCAGCATCGAATAAGTAATATGCCGGAACGTAACCCTGATCGTTCTGAAACGCTTCCCGCAGTTTGTGTTCATTATCAACACCGCAGGGTTCAGTTATTCCATAGGTGCTGATCGCATTCCTCACCGCCTCCACGTCCGTGTCGGCTTCGTACCGGGGCATGTGGATGGCCACCACGCGCAGACCCTGGTCTTTCAGTTCGTCCCGCCACTGTGAAATGCGCGGCAGGTTGTCTTTGCACATACCGCAACTCACCGACCAGAAGTGAACCAGCGTTGGCTGGCCTTTCACTTCAGCTTCGGCATGCGCTTGTGTGCCGTTGAACCACTCAGTCGCGCCGTCGAGCGACGGCATCTCTGTTCCAATTCTCATTCCCATAATCTTTGTCCAATTTCCAGAGTCCAACGTCCAATGTCTACGTTGCCCAATGTGAGTGGTTCACCGCGCCACACAGGAATTGGACCTTCGACATTGGACATTGGACTCGCTCTTACGCGTTCAGTGTTTTCTGACCGGGCTTCCATTCAGCCTGGCAAAGTCCACCTGTCTGCAGCGCTTGAATCACGCGCAGTGTCTCTTCAGCTGAACGTCCGACGTTCAGATCATGAACTACCTTGTAACGAAGAATGCCTTCCGGGTCGATAATGAAAAGACCACGAAGCGCAATGCCTCGATCTTCAATCAACACACCATAGTCGCGCGCCACACTCTTGGTGGCATCAGCGGCCAGCGGGTAGTTCAAACCTTCCACGCCACCTTTATCGCGCGGGGTCTTGATCCACGCCCGGTGCGAAAACACCGAGTCTGTCGACACACCAATGATGTCGGCGCCGATGCCTTCAAAATCCTCGTAGCGATCGCTGAAAGTCGTCAGCTCAGTCGGACAAACGAACGTAAAGTCCAACGGGTAAAAGAGAACTACCAGCCATTTTCCTTTGTAGTCAGAAAGCTTGACGTTCTGGTTCAGCTTCTCGAGATCTTTCGTCGAAGCCATATCGAAGTCGGGCGCCGGTTGGCCCACCATTGCTTTTTCCATTGCTACTGCTGTTGCTGCTGTCATGAATCCTCCAGGTTTTCGATTTCTAAATTCTTAACGTTGGCGCTCCGCGCACTAACTTTTATTGCAGTCAGGACACAGTCCCCGGAGCGTCAGTTCAACGGACTGTGGCTTGAATTTTGATTTTCTGGCTGCGGCCTGAATCAGCTCGGCCGCCTGCGGTAATTCGAAGTCGACCAGCTTGCCGCATTCGTTACAAATTGCGTGATCGTGCCGGTGTGTCATGCGGTCGTAGCGGCTGGCGGTGTCGCCAAACTTAATCTCGCGCACGAGTCCGGCTTCTTTCAGGTAACGGAGCGAGTTGTAGACGGTGGCGTAGCTGATGGTAGGCAGACGCTCGCGCGCCGCCTGAAAAATCTCGTTAGCGGTCGGATGGTCGCCACTGTCACGAATCGCCTGCAAAATCGCGTGGCGCTGCCGCGTCAGCTTCTCCGGCTTCTTGTCCTCAATTACCTTAGCCATGAATTGAATTTAGACTAATTCTAAATTGGGGAATTGTCAAACCGGCACAACGCGATCCGTGGTTCAGCGGAGACGTTCAGAGTACAAGCAATCACCGCAGTCTAATTACTTCAAAATGAATGTGTCGGTTGCTCACTGGGACCGCGGGCGTCCCCGCCCGCACTGAGCGAAGCGAAAACTGGTCTTGAGCGCCTGGACACTTTCAAGGAGCAGGGCTTCTGCTTAACTGGGACGCGGGCGTCCTCGGCCGCGCTGAACCGAAACACCTTCCGTCCGGGAAGTCATGAGGCTAATGTAACGTGAGTTTTCGCTTCGCTCAGTGCGGGCGGGGACGCCCGCGGTCCCAGTGAGCAACCGGCACATGCATTTGAAGTAATTAGGCTGCGTAACTGGGTAAGCCGCGCGCAACAATCTGGAACGTGACAAGGAATAATGCGTGAAGAGATTTCGAGAGACCAACGTCAGTGTATAAGTCAGCACGAGTCCACGAATAAACAGTTTGTCAGTCTGGCGAGGATTACATGACTAGCAAAATCTTACTCATCTTCACTACTGGCCTTCTTTTCCTTTACCAGGACCACCCGGAACTGTCAGGCAAGCTGGAGCCGGATCTGCTCCCGGACGAGTCGGCAACTGGCATGGGTTGGCTAAAGCCCCTAACGCCGGCTGCATTGTCGAAACTCAAGCTGGAATTGCAGGAAGGTGACAAGGCCTTCTCCACCTACATCTACTGGCGCCTAAAAACAGGACATCAAATTCATGTAGTCATGGTTGAACCCGCCAAAGGCAATCCTTACCTCTACATCGATAAAAACCTGGACGGCGTAATGTCAAAGACTGAGTCGATAGTGTTCTCAAAAGTAGGAGACGACCCCAATAATACTTTCGATGGTGAGATTGCTTTTGACATACCTCTCACAATTGGTCCATTCAAGCATTACCCGATCGTTTTTAAACGGTTCACAATGAAAAATGATCCCGCAGCGCGTGAAGGGAGTCGTGGACTGCTCTATTCCTTTTTTGCAAACGCCCGCGGCTACGTGCGCATTAACGACCGCCAGGTCCTGGTCGAATATGGCGAGTTCGACCCGACGACCGGACAGATTGACGTGCGGAACGGAAGACTTAGTTTCGACATAGACGGCAACGGGAAGATTGATAAGAACAATTTCTCGTCTGAGACAACCTTGGCTAGGAGTGAAGATGTAATCTTTCGCCTTGGTGACAAATATGTCTCGACTAAGAGTATTGATACCTCAACCGGGCTCATTACTTTGCGGAGTCATGAGCCTTCAGAGTACCGGCGCATCGAGCTGAAGTTGGGTGAGGAGTTTCCTGACTTCTCTTTTCAGGATTTCCAGGGAAAGCCTCGTAAGCTTTCTGAGTTTCGTGGCAAGTACGTCTTGATGGAGTTTTGGGCGACCTGGTGTGGGCCCTGTATCGCCGAGATCCCATATCTTAAGAGTGCCTACGCAAAATACCAGGACCGGGGATTTGAAATCCTGGGAATGGACAACGACGACCAGATCGAAAAGGCGAGGGCATTGATCACTGAGAAAAAGATGACGTGGCCTCAGGCAACGACGCCGAGTATTAAGGACTTGCTGGAGTTTCGATTACGAGTCAAGGCCTACCCGTCTAATGTGCTGCTTGATCCTCAAGGGCGAGTGATCTCACTGGGGCTGAAAGATCACTTACCACTCAAGCAAGAAAAACTACTTCAAACGTTGGAGAAGTTATTACCGCAGAAGAATTAGTTAAGGCGGACTTGGAGATTGCGTTCTTAAGCGCAAAACGGTCTACCTTGATATCGCTCAAGCCATTGGAGTGCGGCGGCCCGACGCCGCTTTTTTAGTCTTTCTTTGTTGAGTTGCTTCGATCTCGTTGCTCTCTATGCAGGTGAAAAGCTAACAAAGCGGCGTCGGGCCGCCGCACTGCTATGTGAATGTCAAGCGGCGAGGCATATTTAAGTTTGCGTTAAGACTTGCTCTTTCCACCTACGCAAGACTGACTGCTATTCGTGGCACGACACAATGATCGTCAC
>DATEPE010000025.1:0-296202 GCA_035273385.1 Pyrinomonadaceae bacterium
AATGGTGTCTGACAGGTGGCGCGCGCTGACGAGACCAATAATTCGGCGATCGAGGTATGCCTGACTCAGGTTGTAGTCAGTAAAGCTATGTCGGATCTCTGTGGTTCCGTCTGCTGCATATTCTTTAACCAGATATGGCAAACTCCATTGCGCGTATGGACCGTAATCAATGGTGACTCGTTTGCGGTTGTTTTCAGCGTCGTAAACATTCGTCTCGGTAATACGAGGATTTTTCTGGTAGGCAAGGCCGGTGTCGTCCTGTGTCCACGAGATGGTGGTCCACTTCTTTCTTGTCCCGCCGTGCCAAATCTCACTGAGAGTGGTAAGGCCGGTCTGCCAACCGGAGGTGCCAAAGAATTCCTTACGAATCGTTGTGCCGTCGGGGGCCGTTTGCTGGGCCCACGAGTTGTCTGAGGCGACGCTGTAGGCGGTCACAGCCTCGGCGCCGTTATTCCAGTTTTCTGCCCAATCGCGGCGCTCTGTGAAACGAGGGCAATCGGTCTGTCCAGCACTCGAGTCGACATTATAAGAAGTGTACTCAAGCAGATGGCCGTCGGCCGCGTAATGGTTGATTCGGTTTACCTGGCCAAACGCAGTGTTGTACGCAAAAGTAAAGTAAGTGCCATCATGCAGATTCACACGATTCAACACGGTTACATAATTGTTATTGGGACCATTGACCAAAAGACCGCCGCCAAAGCTCGGGGCGACATAAACCTGTCCATATTCAAATGTGGCCCAATCGTGTGCGACTCCGGACCAGGTTTGTCGAATCGCCTGAAGATTACTGCTCGCGTCGTACACGAAAGTGATCACTCTTCCCAGCGTGTCGGTAATGGTAGAAAGATGACCGTTAGCTGGATTAAACGTGGCTGAGATCAAATTGCCGTTACGATCTTTGATCTCGTTGCAGCGAAACTCACCATTGATCGGCGCCCGCTCGAATGTCATTTGCGTACCGTCGGTGGTGCGGACAACGGGAGCGTTCGGATTGGTCGCGTCCAACTGCGTATATGTCCCGTCTATTGACTCGTAAATTGTCGAGGTTCCCACCTGTCTCATTTTTACGCGACCGCCGGAAGAGGTCACCATTAAGTAAGCATAGGCACCCGTCTGTGAATCGAGAAAACGCTGCTGCAGAATCGGAAGACCCAGGCGAAATCCCGGAGCCGGAGAGCCCAGATCCGCGTTGTACTTAATATATGAACCATCTTTGGTCCAAACGAGCGAGTTATACGAAAGGGCCAGATTAAGGTCCATGCCGGCGCGTCCGGGAAGGCTAACCAGCGGAATACCCCAGTTGAAATTTCGTGAGCCGAGATCTACGCCAGGCGTTCCCACCTCGTTAGCGGGTCGCATGCGCGCTGTCGAGAAATTAGGATCGCTGGTTGGATAGTAGCTTCCACCGCCGCCTCCGCTTTGCGGATCACAATCGGCACACATGAGGTTGGATTGTATTGGCTGCCTCGCCTGCGGCTGTTCCGGTCTGGCCGTTCGGCGCTCGTCAAGATTGGGAAGATTGTTAGCCGGCGCCTGTGTCGTACGTGACGGGGGCGAAGTCGAAAAACTCCCGCCTGGCCCACTGCCCCCGCTGCCGTAACCAGGCGTTGGCAGGGAAACGGGACGGTTATACCCACCATGCAGTCCAGCTAACGAGTTTGCGACACTTGCTACCCCGCCCGCGAAAACTTTCCCGTCGAGAGAAGCCACCTCACGCGCTTCGTTCGTTATGGACTGGGCAACTTGATTCGGCTTCAGTCCCGGCTGCGCTGTTTTGATTAAACCAGCAAGACCGGAAACCAATGGCGCTGAAGCCGACGTTCCCGTCACGCTCCAGTAGCCACCACCCATTTTGGTAGTCAGAATGTTGATGCCAGGAGCAGCGACTATAACGTTGTTTGATCCCCAGTTTGACCAGGACGCAAGTTGGTCCCGATTATCCGTGGCGGCAACTGTGATCAGATCACGCAAGCCAAATGAGGCCGGATAATAGAATGCGGTGTCTACATTTTGGCCACCGTTTCCGGCTGAACAGACAACGATGACGCCGCGGCGCAGCGCGCGCTCCAACGCGTCCTTGAGAACTACAGACTCTCCGCTGGTTCCCCACGAATGTTGATTACCTGAGCTCCGTGCATGACAGCATAATCAATAGCTTCAACAGCATCAGCGATATCGCCAGTTCCGGTGCTATCCAGAACGCGTAAGCTCATTATTCCCGCTTGCCACATGACGCCCGAAATGCCGGCGCCGTTGTTACCATGCGCCGCAATAATGCCCGCGACAGCGGTGCCGTGGCCCTGTTCGTCTTTGATCACTCCGTCGTCGCTGATGTAGTCCCACCCATGAAGGTCGCCGTCGGTACCAGGAGCGGGATTCGTCCACTGGTTACCTGCCAGATCCGGATGATTAAAATCGACACCGCTATCGATCACCGCAACCACTGTAGATTGAGTTCCAGTCTGGACCTGCCAACCGGCGGTCGCATTGATATCAGACCCGAATTGACCATTGTTTTGTCCCGTGTTACGAAGTGCCCATTGCTCGGAAAACTGCGCATCATTCGGCAGCGTTAATTCCGCCTGATCAGAGCGAATCAGGAAGTTAGGTTCGGCCAACTCTACCGAGGGCTGTTGCAACAACGACAGTGCAACGGTATTGGCGGACTCGCCGGAGATCTTAAATCTCTCGACTCCCGACTCTCCTTTTAACTTCTTTCTCTCAGCCCCGTGCACGTGTGCAACGGTGTTCTTTTCGTGCTCAGTAGCAGTCGCGCGAAAACGGACCAACACTTCACCTTCACGAAACATCGGCTGCTGAGGAGCCTGAGCAAACGTGACAGCGGGACCCTGCGAAAGAGGTTTGTTGTCCACGCCTTGCCGAATTGTTGCTTCTTGTTTCGCCGAGCCCGCATAAGCAGTTCGCGGCGAGAAGACAACTAACGATGAAATGATCTGGGTGTAAATGATCAACAGAGAGAGACAGATCGAGACAGAGGGCGAGGTAGAGCGAGGAAACTTCATGAATACTTCCTTTTTGGGACTTCGGAGTGTGTTAGTTGAGTCACCCTGGGAACGCTTGTCAGGCCAGGAGGGACGTCTATCTACGCGCCAAAGAAATTATTGGGGGTTTCTCGAACGCGGTGCAGTTAGGAAAAGCTCTGATGCTAGATACTTGAGATCGGTTGTCTGCAAGGCTTCAATGAAACGTTGTCTCCAAAGTCTTGTCGGCTCCGCACCCAGCGCGCTTGCGGTACTGGCTCATTTGCGCCAATACGCTATACTCTCCGCTTTTGCTACAACTGACACAATGAACCTGATCGAGATACAGGACCGACTCAAACAACAGGTGCGCGCTGCCGCGTTCGAGATCTTCGGTGTCGAGCTGGACCAGTTCAACTCCGAGGTCCCGCCGCGTCCGGAGCTGGGAGACATCGCGTTTCCGGTTTCGTTCGAGCTGGCAAAACTGATCAAACAAGGGACTGGAGTTAAGCTTCCGCCACGCTCGATTGCAGAGCAGTTGAAGTCGAAACTGGAAAGTAGCGCCGAAGTTGAGCGTGTAGAAGTAGCCGGCGCCGGCTACCTAAACGTCTTCTTCAATCGCGCAAAGCTGTTGTCCCTCTTTGCCGCAGATAAGTCGCAGGAAGTTAGTGATGCTTCGGTGCCAGACCGGCCCAAACAAATGGTCGAGCACACGAGTATCAATCCAAACAAAGCTGCGCATATCGGTCATGTTCGGAACGCAGTGCTTGGTGACACGTTTGTCCGAATACTCCTGGCTGCCGGCGAACGTGTCGAGATTCAAAACTACATTGACAATACGGGTGTGCAGGTTGCTGACGTCGTAGTTGGCTTCATGCAGATAGAGAAGCTCGGTCTCGATGAGATAAAGGCTCTCGATCAATCGCTGCCCGAAGAACGTCCCTTCGATTACTACTGTTGGGACCTGTACACGCAGGTGGGGTTGTTTTACCGCGATGGAGATCCACAAGCACAACCAAATCCCGAGAAACTAAAACTTAGAACTGAAGTGCTTCATGCGCTCGAGGAAGGCAGCGGTCCGATTGCCGAGCTGGCGGATTACGTCGCCACACGCAACGTTGAGTGCATTCTCGACACCATGGAGCGACTCGGCATTCGCTACGATTTGTTGGCGCGTGAATCAGACATCCTGCATTTGCATTTTTGGAATCGCGCTTTCGAGTTGATGAAGCAGAAGGGCGTCATCAGATTTGAAAGCGAAGGCAAGCACGCGGGTTGCTGGGTGATGCCGTTTGAATCACACACCGGCACAGACGAACACGAATCAGACAAGATTATCGTCCGCTCAAACGGTACCGTTACCTACACCGGCAAGGACATCGCTTATCAATTGTGGAAGCTGGGCCAACTCGGTCTCGACTTCAACTATCAGCCGTTCCGTCCCTATCCGGACGGGCACGTCGCATGGGTAACAACCACCGAACCCAATGCTGAGACCCTGCCGGAGGTGCCGCGGCCAAACTTCGGCGGCGGTGCGCGCGTCTACAACGTGATCGATTCGCGCCAATCGTATCCGCAGGAAATCGTAGCGCGTGGAGTTGCTGCCCTCGTGCCGGAGATTGGAGCCGATGCGAGCGTGCACCTGAGCTATGAAATGGTTGCATTGTCGCCGGCCGCATGCGGGGAGTTGGGCATTGAACTCAGTGACGAAGACCGCGCGCGTCCATTTGTGGAGATGAGCGGCCGCAAGGGTTTGGGTGTTAAAGCGGACGACTTGATTGATCGCCTCGAAACTGACGCCCTGCGCGAAGTTGAGTCTCGCCATCCGGATCTTTCGCCGGATGAACAGCGCGCTACAGCACATCAGATCGCCGTAGGAGCGCTGCGCTATTTCCTTTTGAAGTTCACCAGAAACTCAGTCATCGCTTTCGATTTCAAGGAAGCACTGTCCTTTGAAGGCGAGACCGGACCCTATTGCCAGTATGCAGCCGTGCGTGCCAATTCAATCTTTCGCAAGTTGGACTCGGGCGCGGTTGCCGGTGCATTTGAGCTCGTTGCCGGCAACGATCAGGAAATACAAACGAAGATGGCTGAAGTGTTTGCCGATGAGGCCGGCACAGACATCTGGTCATTAGTGATGCTGGCAGAACGTCTTGATGAGGTCATTGCTCAGTGCGCTGTGTCTGCCGAGCCTGCAAACGTAGCCAAGTACACGTTCACGCTCGCGCGCGCCTTCAATCTTTTTTATCATCGGCACAGGATCATCGCGGAAGAAGATCAAAACCGGCGGGCAGTGCTGATTGCCGCTGCAAACATCACCCGGCGAAGGTTAACGTCTGCCCTCGCCACGCTCGGCATTGATGTGCCGGAGAGAATGTAATTCGAAACTGATTAAGGACTTCGTATGGCATCGAGAGTACTTTCGGGTATTCAACCAACCGCCGAAATGCACATCGGCAACTACTTCGGCGCCGTCAGAAACTGGGTCGCGCTTCAGCATACGCACGAATGCATTTATTGCGTCGTAGATTTGCACGCGATCACGATGCCCTATGAACCAGCGCGACTTCGTACCAATACTGAGCGCATGGTGATTGATCTGCTTGCGTGCGGAATCGATCCCAACAAAGCGATTTTGTTCATCCAGTCTCTGGTGCCGGAGCACACCGAGTTGTGCTGGATTTTGAGTTGCCTGACGCCCTTCGGCGATCTGCGCAGGATGACGCAGTTCAAAGATAAGTCTGAGGTGTTGGAAGGGCAGGACTCAACGCAGTTTGTTTCCTCTGCGCTGTTTAGTTACCCAGTATTGCAGGCCGCCGACATTCTTGTTTATCGCGCGCAGTTTGTGCCGGTCGGGAAAGACCAGGAACAGCATTTGGAGTTGTCTCGAGAATTGGCCAGACGTTTTAACAACCAATTTGGCGCGGACTTCTTCCCTGAGCCGGCGCCTTTGTTTACAGAGACGCCCAAGGTAATGTCGTTGGCTGATCCAACAAAGAAAATGAGTAAGAGTCTCGGCGAACGACACTACATCGGATTATTCGAAGAAGAACAATCCATTCGCGGGAAAGTGAAATCAGCGGTGACCGACAGCGGCGAGACGCCGGAAGGCCAGATGAGTCCCGGTGTGGCAAACCTCTTCGAGTTGCTTAAGGCGTCTGGCAAAACAGATCAAGGATCCGAATTATTGAAGGACTATGAAACCGGCAAGCTTCAGTATCGCGTGCTTAAAGAAACTGTCGCAGATGCTATCGTAGAACTGACATCAAAATTGAAAGCACGTCGCCAGGAAATTGCTGCTGATCCCGAGACTGTCAATGCGCAGGTGCGCGAGATGTCTGACAAGGCACGCGCGATTGCGCACGACACGATGAAAGAAGTGCGACGGATGATCGGGCTGCCGCCGCAGTAGGACAGGCATTCCTGCCTGTCCTCCTCTACCAGCACTTCGAGGACACGGAGAAAAGAACGGACAGGCAGGAATGCCTGTCCTACATGTTTGAGAAACCGCAATCGCAGAAGTAGAATCAGCTAACTAGCTCGCAAGATTATGCTCATCGTTATGAAAGCTGACGCCACTGACAGCCAAATTGAGGCTGTCGTGCGCGTTGTTGAAGAACTGGGTTTCCGCGCACATCCGATGGCAGGTCCGTCACGGACGGCGATCGGTATCACCGGTAACCCGGGCGCGATAGACCCGGCTCGTTTCGAGAACCTGCCGGGGGTTTCCGAAACAGTTCGGGTGACCAAGCCCTACAAATTAGTCACACTTGACCTGCAACCAGTAAAGACAATCGTGCGCGTCGGCGATGCTGAGATTGGCGGCGACGAGCTTGCGATCATTGCTGGTCCATGCGCTATTGAAAGTCGCACACAGGCGTTTGCGATCGCAGAAACGGTGCGGCGCAGCGGTGCAAGATTTTTCCGTGGCGGAGCCTTCAAACCTCGCACTTCACCCTATGCATTTCAGGGGTTAGGCGAAGAAGGTCTGAAGATTCTCGCCGAAATCAGAGACACCTACGGACTCCGCATAGTTACTGAGGCTCTGGATGAACCTGGGGTCGACCTGGTCGAGCAGTATGCGGACGTGATTCAGATCGGCGCACGCAGCATGCAAAACTTCACCTTGTTGCGGCGCGTGGGACGATCTCGCTTGCCTGTGCTGCTGAAGCGTGGCCTTTCGGCCACACTTGACGAGTGGTTGCTGGCCGCCGAATACATCATGTCGGAAGGAAATTATCAGGTGGTGCTGTGCGAGCGCGGAATTCGAACTTTTTCGCAGCACACCCGAAATACGCTGGACCTGGCTGCCATTCCGGCTGTGCGTCGCGTGTCGCATCTTCCGGTGATCGTCGATCCATCACACGGCACGGGCAAAAATTTTATGGTGACACCGTTAGCTCGTGCGGGGGTAGCAGTAGGTGCGGATGGTTTGATCGTGGAAGTGCACGATCAACCGAACCAGGCGTTATCGGACGGCGCGCAAGCATTAACGCCTGAGCAGTACGAACAACTTGTTGCTGAGGTGCGGGCGATACATGAGGTGACAATTCCCGCTGCTGTCAGTTAGATGATTACTGCGACTTACGGCACCTCACCGGCCAGGATGTTTGCCAAATCCCGGGCAAACACAGAACGAGGAAGAATCGCGTCATAACCCGCCTCACGTGCTCTTCTTTGTAATTCCACCTGCACATGCGAGAAGAACCCGAGCAGCGGAATATCCTTCACTGCCGAGTTATCTTTAGCGTCCTTGGCCAAATCAAACGGATCGATTTTCTCGTTATGAAGGTCGACGACTATTAACGCCGGCTTCTCGTCTTCGATGATCGTGCGAAATGCTTCCGCACTTCGAGGAAACTTCACAACCATTCCGAGCGCCTTCCCGGTGGCGCGAATCTTTGAGACAAAAAAGATGTCGTCAACTACGGCGACTACTGTGCGAATCATAAGGTTCTAAACATTGTGTTCGATAAACTTCAGTTTGTCGCGGACCGACGACAAGCTAAAGCTTATCGAACATCAGGTCCGACATTTTGCAAAGACATGGTAATCGGTCAAGATACGCGTGATGACGACCGCAACCCCCTTGCTTAAAGAGTCAGAAAAGATTGAGTTTAGTGGCATTGAAGCCACCGGGGTCGCCCAGGCTCACTCGATTGTCGTGGCATCATACAACATCCGATATGCGGTCGGTCAGTTTCTCATTTCAGGCGGACTCTTACGCAAGTTTGGGTTGCTCAAGTCCAGCGGTCGCGCTGATTTAGTCGCAGCCCACATCCGAACAGCGGCCAACGCATTCGGTAGTCAACAGTTTCTACCTCACATCGACGTCCTGGCATTACAGGAAGCTGATAAGGAAACTGCTCGCGCGGGAGGTCATCATGTCGCGCGCGAACTCGCTGAACAACTTGAGATGTCGTGGGTACATGTTCCCGCCGGAATTCCGCGGGGGGTCAAACCGGTAGCCCGCCAGTGGTGGCTCGATTTCGAAGAACAGATTGATCTGCATGATCCGGGTGATACGGGTGTTGCCTTGCTCAGCAATTTACCGTTTACCGGCGTACAGCGAATCGATCTGCCGTGGGAGGAGTGCGCCTGGCGACCACGACTGGCCATGGCTGTGACCATTAACGCCGGACCAGCGAGCTTACGAATCTACAACGCGCACGTCGATCCCCACGCAGCCGTCGGCGGTCAGCTTGCGCAATTAGAGACACTCGTCGCTGAAGCTGAGACGCATGTTGGACCAACCATCATTCTGGGTGACTTTAATACGCTATCCAAGAAGAAGGTCAGTGAGACCCGGACCTTCCTTGAGTCGCACAATTATTCCACGCCGTTTCCTTCCGGCACGCCGACATGGCGGGGCGCTGGACTTCGTCTCCATGCGGACTGGATTTTCGTGCGTGATGCGCGGATCAAGAACTGGGGCGTCATTCGACCGTTGAATGTTTCAGACCACTGGCCCATCTGGGCCGAAGTGTCGTTAGTCGACTAGCCAACGCCAATGCAAACGATCACCAGCCGTGACAATTCCCTGCTCCGTCAGGCCCGCGCAGTAAGAGATGGGAAGGGTGATGATCTGATCTTTATTGAGGGGTTACGGTTGAGCGAGGAGGCCCTGCGATCTGGTTTGACGATCGCCTCGGTGATTGTTTCTGACGAACTGGCGCGTAAAGAAAAAGCCCACCCGTTGATTCACGAACTGGAAGCGGCCACAGATCGAGCGGCGGTGGTGAGTGAGAAGCTGCTCGAGTCAATCTCCTACACCAGCACGCCTCAAGGCATCGTTGTGCTGGCAGCCCGTCCTGACACTGGTGAAAAGCACCTTGACGATAATGTGAAGGACCCGGCTCTAGTCGTCGTCATGCATAGAATTAACAATCCTGTGAACGTCGGCGCGATTCTCCGCACGGCCGAAGCAGCCGGAGCAACTGCAGCGATCGCAACGCGCGAAAGCAGCGATCCCTTCTCGCCGAAATCTCTACGCGGGGCGATGGGTTCGGCGTTTCGATTGCCTATCTGGCATGGGCCAACTTACGAAGAGGTAATTGCGTGGTGTAAAGAACGGAGCATCGCGACTGTGTGCGCGGAACTACAGGCGAGATCAAGGCACGATGAAGCCGACTGGAGAAGAGCGTCGGCGTTGATACTTGGGCCTGAGTCACACGGTCTGTCGCCCGAAGAGATCGCACTGGCCGATCAATCGATCAGAATACCGATGAAGGGTAAAGCTGAAAGCCTTAACGTTGCGGTGGCCGCAGGCGTTTTACTGTATGAAGCTGCTCGGCAACGCGACTTGTAACGCAAACTGTTAGTTTGCGGAGTCGATAAACGCGGGGGCTCTGCTAAGGACGACGCAAACTGACAGTTTGCGTTACATAAAGTAGAATACCCTCGTTCCCTCGTATTAATAGCTTTTGCACGCAGTCTTCAGAATGGGCTGCGTTTTTTTCAAATGTAGTCGGTTCCCGCTAATGGCCGAAGAGCAGAAGGACAAAAAGAAACGCGAAGAGGCACTGCCAGAGCGTCTGCTGCGGCGTGTACTCGAAAGCATGGGCGATGTGGTCGACCGAAAGTTTGGCCGCACCATTGAACCTAAGAGCGGCCTGACTACCTCGCAGCTTATCGAACGCATGAAACGTTTGATGGACGAGCGCGTGCGCGATGAAGGACGCAAAGGCAGGATTGTGCCACACCACCTTAAGCTGAAGGTGGAATGGGGTACGCACTCTGAAGCGCCCCCGGAAATCATCAAGGACCTGGAGCACGAGATACTCGCCGCCGCAATCGACCACATCAACGACCACCGTTATCGAACACTTGCTCCGGCCAAAGTGGAAACAGAAGTCGACATCTTTACGACGGGTATCACTGTTGACCCCACCTTCGGCGAATTTGAAGAGAAATTAAGACAGGAAGACGAGGAACGAGCCGCCAAACATCTGGAAGCTCCCAAGCGCAGTCCCTTTGAAAAAATACCTGACGTGCCGGTCATTGCCAGAATCACGATGCGGGACCACGTGACCGAGGTTCACTTGTCAATGAAGCCCGGAGGCAAACGATTAAGTGTCGGACGGGTATCGGACAACGAGCTGTCTTTGAACGACACGAGTGTTTCCAAGATTCATGCGGCGTTAACTATGAACCCACAAGGCACACTGCTCGTCGCTGACACGGGTTCGACAAACGGTACTTATATAAACGGGCGTCGCATTTCGTACGGCGAAGCACGTCAAATTGAAGATGGTGATGTAGTGGGATTCGGTGACGTCGAAGTGCGGTTCCGCAAGGACCAATAGTTTGTTCGATAAACTTTAGCTTTGCCTAAAGTCGATTCAAGACCTTTCGTGTGATTCGTGTGTTTCGTGCAATTCATGGATCGTTCTTATGCTGCCTAAAAAGCTATCCACGAATTGCACGAAACACACGAAACACGATGAGTCGTCCCTGTTGTTCGACTTCTGAGGCAAAGCCATAAACTTAAATTGAGCTCCAGTTCGTAAGCGGACATTTCCTTCAAATGTTGCTACTGCTTTTATTTCAATCTCCAGTTCCGAGCCCTACCGTTGTACATATTCCGGAGCGCATGCCGGCGCTGTTAACAGTGATCTATCTCGGTGGCCTGCTGTTGCTCGCGCTGTTGCTGATCGTCGCGCTAATCCGCACTCGGCGGCGTGGAAATGTAACCGCAGCTGTTCCCGACGACCTGCCGAAAGAAGTCAGAAAACGCCTGGGCTCAACTTCAACAAATCGCGGACTGCGTGCACTGCGCTGGCTGTTCATAATCCTGTCGCTCACGGTATTCGGATTTCACGTTTACTGGGCCCTGTACGCAAAGGAATCGAACGAAAAGTTTCAGCAACTGAGCTACAAGGACCTCCGTAATCGACGGCTGTCGGAGTCGACGTTGCGCGGATGGATACTCGATCGGAGCGGCACGTTAGAGAATGCGCTGGCGCTTTATAAACGGCAGCCGGGCGGCGCCATTACGCGCGAATATCCGATGGACAAGCAGATGGCCCAGCTCTTCGGTTCCGATCGAGGGGATCCGGGACTCGAACGAGCGCTGTTCGGCGTTCAGAGTGGCGCTGTACCCGAAGCGTGGGACGTGGTGATGGGTCGTACCGTCCAATCTAAAGGCAACCAGGACGTTCGTCTTACAATAGACCGTGAATTACAGCAGGCCGCCGTTGATCAATTGAAGGGTAAACACGGCGCAGTAGTAATCCTGAACCCGCAGACAGGAGAGGTGCTCGCAATGTATAGCGAGCCTTCCTACAGCCTCAAGGAAGTTGAAGACGAAGCTACCTGGATCAAATTAGAAGCAAACCAGCGCGACCGTCCGTTGGTTAGTCGAGCACTCGGCGCTTATTACATCCCCGGATCTACTTTTAAAGCGGTCACTATGATCGCCGCGTTTGTCGCGGGTGAAGGTGACAAACAATTTACCTGCAGCGGCGCCGGATACTACGCCGCGCCCGGCGCCAATGTAATTTATGACGACGCCGGTCCTGGCGAAGTCCACGGTCGCATCGGCATCGACAAGGCGTTTGAAGTTTCCTGCAACCAGTACTTCGCGCAAATGGGAGTCCACCTTGGCGCGGAGCGTTTGAAACGAGGCGCACAACTGATCGGGATCGGAGCTTACGACACGCCTGTGGAAGCACTTCGCGGTCGGAAGCAGCCGGAGATTTGGAATGCAAGCACCGAAGCCATCAGACGTGCCATGGCGCCCCGTGAAGCGACTATCGTTACGGGCCGCCAGGTTACTCGCTACGACCTGGCTTTGATGGGTTATGGCCAGGGTTATGCCGGACAGATGACGCCATTCCAAATGGCGTTGGCTGCGGCGACGATCGCGAATGTTGATGGCAGGCTGTTGAAACCGAGAATCGAGTTTGACCGTCCCCCCGAGCCATTCAATCAGGTGTTATCGCCGCAAGTCGCAGCGCGTCTTCGATCGATCATGGGTTTAGTGACCGGGGGTTCGAGTGGCACCGCGCGAGGTGTATTTGCTCCGGTGAAGGCTGCTGGTATCAACACAGGCGGCAAGACAGGTACGGCGCAAAAAGTGGTTCCCGTTTTCGATGCAAGAACAGGCGAACCAAAGACTCGCGTAGTCGTCGAGCGGGACAACCGGGGCAACATAATCGGCCAGCATGTGGAAACGGTTATGGACGAGGAAAACCCGCGCATCGATGGTTGGTTTCTTTGCATAGCGCCTCTGGAAAATCCACAACTCGCAATGGCTGTGGTGGTCGAGGGTGGCGGATATGGTTCCCGGTCGGCAGCCCCAATCGCGGCAGCGTTAGTTTTGAAAGCCAAGGATCTCGGTTACTTCAAAGGTTCCGCGACCCCAGTAGTTCAACCTCCGCAGCAGCGCCAACGCACCAGAACACAACCGCGGCCACGGCCTGCGGCGACACCAAACTAAGAAATGAAGAATCGTGCATCGTCACATCTGCTGGTAATCCTGCTGGTTCTCGGCCTCGAGATCGCCGGCTACTGGGCCATCCATCGTGGTGGACTGCTGCGCGGCTACGAGACTTCTCTGATCGGCGCGGCGCGCGACCTTTTCATGTTCCTACCGTTGTGCATTCTGTTGATCTGGCTCTCGCGCGTCATGAAGTACAAGGGAAGCCTGGTTTTGTTTACCGCGGCAATCATCCTCTTTGCTCTCGGCACGTTGATCCAGTACCGGCTTTACAGTGATCCGGAATACAACGCGCGCAACAAGGCAGAAGCGCGCGCGAAGAAGATGGAAGCGTTACGGACGCGCTACATCATCGAGAATTACGACGCCAGGAAAAAAGAGATCATGGGCCTGCCTCCGACTCCAGCCCAGGCGATCGATATAGAACAACTGCCGCGGATTGCATCGACTTATTCAGTCGGCGACGCATTGACATCCAGTTACACCTGGATACCGATTGTTTCTTTTTTGATATTTGCTGGAGCGTTCACGCTATGTATGCGCGACGGATTCCTGCTCTGGATTCAGCGCAACAGTTTTCTGATAGTGCTTATTACGTTGATACCGCTCGCGGTTGCCGTTGTCACTTCCAGCGCCGGAAAAGCCCTGGGCAACATGACGCCGTGGGAGCCTTCCAAGATTCCGTTCCTGCTTGGGTTCGCCGGCCTGCTTACGGCGCGATACAAAGACCTGGCTGAAACTTACTGGGGCATTCCGCGCGCGCGCGACGTAGTGCCTTTAGTGGTGATGGGCATACTCCCGTTTGTGCCGTTCTTTGCACTCAAAGACTTCGGGCAGATGCTGATCTTCAGTGGCGCGTATGTCACGTTGTATCTGGTGGCAGTGCGACGCTGGCCGCAGTTGTTGCTGTTTGTCGGTTCCCTGCTGCTGGTCATCAGCATCCTTGTGGTCGGCGCTTTACCGCGCAACGTGCAGGAGAAAGTGCCGCTGCTCCCGACAGTCGCACGGCCGGTCCAGGCGATGTTACCAGCCCGCATCCAGCAACGCTTTCATTTATGGCTGGCCGGATTTGATCCTCCATCGCCGGAAGTGTCGTGGTGGAAACCGGAATTTGAAGAAGCGTTGAACGAAAGTCCGGAGATGAAGCAGCTCGCGGAGCAAAGTCCCGCGATGCAACGCATTGTCAACGTTGATGTGTGGTTCGATAAGCTGGCATTCCAACCGGCTCAGGCAATCTTTGGCATGTCGTCCGGCGAAACCACCGGGCGGGGTTTGAGTTTAGGTTTTCCGGAAGTTATACCTATCGCCGATTCTGACTACGTTTATGCAGCCATCTCGGAAGAAGAGGGTCTAATTGGCGGCGGTATCGTATTTTTGTGCGTCATTATCTTCGTGATTGCCGGTGTTCGAACTTCTCTGGACGCGCGTGATATGTTTACCAAACTCTGCGCCGCCGGTTTGACTGCGTTTATGGGATTCCAGGCATTGGTAAACATCGGCGGCATTGTGCGCGCACTGCCCATGACGGGAATTACGTTACCGTTTGTCAGTCACGGCGGCTTTAGTTTGATCACGAGTTTCGCGATGCTCGGCATGTTGATGGCGTTTTCGCATCGCAACGCAAGAGATCAGATACTTGCGAAACGCTTTCCGGAAGTGGCCGAGTCCGAGCTCAAGTTGGAGGCGGTTGAATGAGCCAACCGAAAAAAGATCCGGCGACGGTGCAAGTGGTATCCGCCGCCGTTACGGATCGCGGGCTGAACCAGAAACGGCCCCTCAACGAAGACTCGTTCCTCGCGGATAGTGAGCGTGGGATCTTTGCCGTAGCCGATGGCGTCGGTGGCGCCGAAGCCGGAGAAGTCGCGTCGCAAACCGCGATTGAAGTTCTTGATGAAGCCTTTCGCCATAAGGTCGAAGACGCCGATATCGAAGACCTGATGGAGCTCGCCATCCAGCGGGCCAACGCCTCAATTCACCAGATGGCCCAGGACAACGCCCGGTTCAACATGATGGCCACCACCATCGTGGGCCTGCACCTCAATGGAAATATCGCCACCATTGGACACGTTGGTGACTCGCGTCTGTACCGGCTGACACCGGCCGGTCAATTACTGCGCGAGACTGACGATCATTCCGTTGTTGAAGAAGAGGTTCGCGCGGGCCGCATGACTGCGGAGCAGGCGGCGAACCATCCCAGCAAGAATGTGATCAGCCGTGCGCTCGGCGCGGAAGATGACGTAGAAGTTGACTTGAAAGTCATCGAGGTTGATGAAGGCACACAGTTTCTCCTTTGCACTGACGGTATCACGCGACATATTCCCGATCATGAGCTCAGACAACTCCTACTCACGAACGACGACCTCGTAGCTGCCTGCGAAGAGATGAAACGGCGCTGCTTTGAGCGTGGCGCTGAAGACAATCTAACGGCGGTGCTGGTCTCGGTCGGCACGCCTATTTCGATTAACGACCGCGCCGAAGACGTGGAGAAAACTATCTCGCCGGAAACGACCGTACCGGCGGTACCGGCGATCGCTGCTGATGACCGCCTGGAACCTCCGTCATTCGTACCAGCGTCACGCAAAGCATTCCCAGCGGATGAACCTGGAGAGCGTACGATTGAGACGCCCATAAATATTCCTCCGTCATCCCGCAGAAGTGGAGTTGAACGGACCATGACGCGCCTGTTTTTGTTTGTTCTCTTGATCGTGGCGTTGGCGGGAGCTTTTTACGCGGGTCGAAGATACAGAGGTTCGGTTCCCTACATCGACCCGCAACCACTCACCGAAACGCCGTCAGCGTCACCTTCACCGGCAACTCCTTCCGACGATCTCATGAGGACGTTTGAAACTGCGCGTAGACAAGTTGACGCAAACCCGCGCGAATGGCTGGCAACTACGATGAGTAGCGAGGTATCTCGACAAGGAATACCAGCACCGTTGCAATCGTCTGATCCTTCGTTCCTCTACCTCTATGGCCGGGCTTCGCTCCTGACCGGCAACTACGAAGAAGCCGCCCGCGCCTTCGAGGCTGCGATATCCAAGGCTGACCTTAACCCCTCGGCAACAAATACGACCCTGAGAAACGAAGCCACGATGGGCCTGGCGGCCGTGGCCTTGAAGTCCGAAGCAGCGCGCCCGTTGGCTACAAAAACGCTGGAAGATACTTTGCTTAAAGCCAGCCCCTCCAGTCCCCTGCCGTTGGCGTCTCCCTCAATTTCTCCCTAAGCACTCACCCCCGCACGATGCATCTAATGCACCGTTACGTTAGTCGGAACTATGGCAGAACTGAAGCTACAGCAAAGCAGGCTCGACGGTCGTTACGACATTATTGAATGTCTGGGCCGCGGCAGCTATGCCGAAATCTATGTCGCCCGGGACAATGCCGCGGCCGAGGGTGGCCCAACAACAGTTGTTATCAAGGCGCTCAATACTTTTCTGCAGGGCACGCCCGACCTGGACATGGAGCGGACGCTGGTTGAAAATTTCCAGAACGAAGCAGTCGCTCTGGACCGTGTTCGTCACCCACACATAATCAGCCGGCTCGGACACGGCACCGCGATCGATCTCGCCGGCACAACGTTCCATTACATCGTTCTCGAATACATGCCGGGCGGCGACATGGCGGCACTGTCCCGGCAGCGGGCTTTGCCGATTGATCAGGCGTTGTTCTATCTCGAACAAGTTTCTTCCGGACTTGCGAACGCGCACGCTTCGGGCGTAATCCATCGAGACATCAAACCGCAGAACCTCCTGATGAGCGCAGACAAGCGCATCGTCAAGATCGCGGACTTTGGCGTCGCGCGGCTCGAAGCTACGGAAGGCGCCATTACGCGCGTCGGCACTAACATTTATGCGGCGCCGGAACACAACCCGCTGGTCCAGACCGGACCGTTGGACACCGGTGCGCTTCACGTTCGGGCTGCGCAATTGACACCTGCGGCAGACATTTATTCGCTGGCGAAAACTACATACACGCTGCTGGCGGGCGAGTCGCCGCGCAAATTCGCGCAACACCCGATTAGGGATCTGCCGGAGCGGTTGCAGGGAAACTACTGGTCCACCCCTATACTTAGTGTTCTTGAAAAAGCCACGCTGACTAATCCTCAAAAACGATATCAAACGGTTCAGGAGTTTTGGGATGAGTTGGCTGAAGCGGCACTGCCGCCGACGCAGCCGTTGATGACAGGTGATCTGTCACGTCGTCCCAGCGCCGACCTGAGTTTGAAGTCGGAGAACATTCCTGAGGCGCCGCCTCAGGCGCGATTTGGACCAATCGCGCCAGTCGCAGCCGACGACACAACGGACTACTCCAGGAGTCCGGCAGAAGTCCCGAATTACGCGCCCCGGACTTCAGGAATTGAACCTGGGCGGCGTCCGAAAATAGTCGTCCCGGTTAGTGAACTTGAAGCACGCCAACGCGAGAAGGGTTCACTGTCTGGAGTTATGCCGGCTTCCCGCGACCCAAAGCCTGTGGGCCATACCAGGCGTCCGGTCGATTCACGTGGGCCGCGACCGTATATCGTGGCCGCAATATTGATTCTCGCTTTCGCCGGCATGTTGCTCGCCACCCATAAATACGTCACGTCGCAATGGAACCCTTTCACACGGGCCGCGCAAGTCAGTGATGTTTTTGTGATAGGTCGCGAAGGTGTTACAACAACCGATGTGAATTTGCGACCAACTGCGAGCTCTGCGAACCCGCCCGTCGGCCTGGCGGAGAACGGGTCGCGTGTAAAAATTTTGGCGACTGAAGAAAACTGGTTTGAAGTGCAGGTGCTCGAACACGGGCGGCCCAAGACAGATCCGTTTACGTCTGACCGCGGGTGGATCAACAAAAGATTTGTCAGATTTGACTAAATGGGCGACTTCCCCTGTCGAGTTTTATGGCTTTGCGTCAGGAGTCGGGCTATAGGCACGATTCGTCTTATTTGGTGTTAATTCGTGTGTTTCGTGGAATTCGTGGATCGCTTTTGTAGCCAGCACAGGAACGATCCACGAACCGCACGAAACACACGAGTAACACGAAAGGGGTTGGACTCGACTTTTGAGGCAAAGCCGAGTTTTACTATTAACAATTAACATTTACTATTAACTACCTATGGGCCTAATGGAAACGATTAGAAAATGGATCGACGGCGAGACTGCCGAAGATCTGGTTGAGAGTGCGGACGAACATGCGAAACCGCGTCGCGTTTGGGAAGAGTTTCTCGTAAAGATTGCGCGCGAAGTGGAAACCGTGATGCAGCGTGAGATGTTTACGCCGCCCGGTGGTCCAACCTACATACCGCGGGAATATGTAGTTTACTTAAGCCCGGACGACGACAAGGACTGGCAAGGCGACAAGCGACGCGGCCTCGAGCAAGGCTTGTTTCACGTGTTGTCTGAACGGGCCAAAGAGCTCAGTGGTTCCACTAACCTGGCAACAAAGTCGTTTGCGGTCGAATTGCGAGTCGATGGAACGCTCGAGAAGGGCCAGTTTCGCGTGCAGGGGGTTTGGGACGAAACGGAAACGGGCCACACGCAGGTCACGCCGCGCATCACGCCCCGCGAAATGCGCGAACCTATTAACCTCAACGATACGGTCCGCGAAAGAGCCGACGGATCTCGGGGAGACGACGAACCGGCAGGCGAGATCGGCGAGCAGACGGTTGTTCGTCCTCGAATTCAAGAGCTGTATTCGGTTGAGGTTTGGAAGGACGGCGTTCGGGAAGCAGTGGTTCCCATCACGAAACCTGAAATAACAATCGGCCGCGGATCGCGTTCGATAACGGTCGATTTGCCGTTAAAGGGCGATCCGGAGATCAGCCGCGTGCATGCTGTGCTATTGCGGGAAAACGACGGGCGTTATTGGCTGACCGCTAAAGGCCGCAACCCCACCACGGTTGGGGGAAAAGAGTTACCGCGCGAAGAACGCACCAACGTCCAACCTGATCAAAAAATTGCGATCTGTAATTTTGTATTGCGAATCCAGCCAAGGTAGCGGGGATGCTAAATCCTTTGCATTTAGCGCCAAAGGCGCGTGATGCAACAGCCTGGGGCAACGCCCCAGGTAACGCATATCCTTCCTTTCGGTAAGCGCTGAAAGCGCGAGATAAATCGAAAGTTTGAGAACCCATCTCATTAACACCGGGCTTCAGCCCGGTGATCAAACGGCCGCAATCTTGAAACCGTTTCAACGGTTTCAGTCGCCGCGCCATTCCATTCCATATTTCGTCACGAACAGCTGATACTCTTCACTGTACGTTTTCGTTTTGTGGTGCTCTTCCTGCTCCGCAATATATTTCGCAACTCGCGACACGTCAGAGTGTGAAACTGAAAAGGCACCGTAGCCCCTCCCCCACGCAAACGTTCCTCGCAAGACTTTTTCTTCATTAATGCGATGCGACATGCTCCCTTTAAATAGCTGGGCCACCTCTTCAGTTGTCTTATTCGTCGGCAGATCAATTAACGCATGGACGTGGTCTGCGTTGAAATAATTAATCTTCATATAGATTCCCTTTTCCAACGAGTATTCAGACAACCAGCCGGACGCCTTTACGGCCAACGATTTTGAAAGCATGGGTTCACGGTTGAGAGTTGCCCAAATGAGATGGAGCCAGCAGCGAGAGTAAGAGTGTTTGGACATGGAGACTCTTCTAGCACTGCTGGTTGGGTTGGGAAAGAGCGTGGCAGCGTAAACCGTTGAAACGGTTTCGCCGAAACTTTTGCATCGCCGATCACCGGGCTGAAGCCCGGTGTTAATGAGAGGAGCTGTTAATGAGAGGACTTGAGAGTAGCTGTTTATGACAGGACTTGAGAGGCTGCAAGGTCAGCTTTGCTTGGTGATCTTTCTACCTTCCGGCCACAGCCGACTGCGCGGGCGCGAGTTCGCCAAGTAGTTCGCGGAGCAGGGGTATGTCGCGAGTGGAATCAAGATAGTTCTTACCCAACATCCTCACGAAGCGACGCTCGGTGGTTTCACCATTCAACTCCTTTAACAACGCACGACAAAACGCCACCACTACCACGACGTCGAATTGCGTTCCGGTGTTGCGGCGAAAATCCGAGATCACTTCTTCAAACGAACGTCGCGTCTTGTAAGGACGATCAGTAGTCATCGCGTCAAACGAATCCGCCAGACTCACGATCTTTGCGCCCAATGGGATCTGTTCGTCAGTCAGCCCATCCGGATAACCGCGTCCGTCGATTCGTTCGTGATGATATTTGGCAGCCAGTGGAATATCCGCGTAAGGATGGTGAATAGATTTCAGGATTTCAAAACCAGCCGCCGGATGCCGGTTGAGTTCGCTTGATTGCTTGGCATCGATGCGATAAGGCGCGTTGATTATGCCGCGTTCCACCACCAGCTTGCCGACATCATGCAAATAGCCGGCAATCGCAAGCCCCTCAACCTCTTCTTCCGGGAACCCCATTTCGCGCGCAATGATTTCACTGTACTTGCCGACGCGCTCGGAATGTCCCTGCGTGTACTTATCTTTGATATCGATCGCAGCCGCAAAGGCGCGAACTGTGTCTCGATAGATGGCGCGCAGGTCTTCGTACAACCGCCGGTTCTGCTCCGCCTGACTCTTTACTTCACCAATCAACCGGTGCTGATGAATGCCGACACCGATATGCCGAACCATCGCATGCACGACTTCAAGATCGGCCTGAGTAAACGGTTCACCACTCGCTTTTCCACCCAGCAACACCAGCCCGGCGAGCGAATCGTGCACGATCATGGGCGCCAGCAATTCTACTTGCTGACCGCGCAACTCATCTGAGTAACGTCGAACAAAATCACTATCATCTGGTCCATACGTTTTTGTTGCGTTTACCAGTGTCGCGGGCGTTTTTGAACTAAGGAACGACTTGCGGTCGGCCTCGGTAATAGTGAGGTTCGGCTGATAACCCATTTCGAGACCCCAAACGGCAATTGGTTCAGTTTTCTCTTCACCACTGTATTCGATGACAATACCGCGCCGGATAGCCAGCGTGCCCAACAACAAATGGAGCGACGTGCGGACCATCTCATTGAAATCGCCTGAGCGCGCGACTTCCTGCCCCAGATCGGCAAGGGCTCCGAACGAGTGAATGAGTTTTTGAGTGATAGGCTCCATCGAGTGTTATTGCGTCCTCAATGGCCCAGAGCCGGTTGCGTCGAGAGGTGTGAAATAGCTTCCTGCTCATTCCGCGCCAGCGAAACGTGACGCGTCAATCCAAGCATTTCGAACAGCTGCACTGTTTCGTTGTTGACGTCGGAAAAAACAACTACGGCGCCGCTCTTCTCGGCAATATCGATGATGCCCAGCAGGATGGAAATACCTATACTGTTCACTAACTCCGTATCGCTAAAATCGATCACCAGGGCGCGACAGCCGGAATCGAGTTGCTTCCGGCACTCGCGCTCGATTCGTTCCCCTGTCAGCTTGTTGAGATAGTCGGCTGCATAAACAACTGCCGTGGTGCCCACCGTGTGCGCGCGCACATGAGATTTTATCGATTCGCCCAAACAGTTCCTCCCGAGCCAATCCTCGCGTAAAAGCAAAGCGACAATTACGAACCGTTACGCACAAACTTCGTCATCCGGAGACGCGTGCCTTCGTCCACACGTTCAAACTCAACCTCGTCCATCAGCGTCCTGATGAGCTTCAGCCCCCACCCACGACGCTGGTCAGTAGCAGTATCCGTGTCCGAAGTGGACTGGCGATTATATCCATTCAAATTCGAGGGCACGATGCCTCGGCTCGCAACAGTAATCACCAATTTATCACTTTCAACGCGGAAACGTTGATAAATTTTTCGATCCGGACTGAGGCTATGTTCCGCGGCGTTGATGCTGGCTTCGACGATTGCCGTCTTGATTTGATTAATCGCTTCCGGCCGGAAGTTGAGCCGACGCGCGATCTGCTCAACCGTGTTAGCCGCGATCAACTCGTAGTCAGAGCCCATCGGTAATACCAGCTCGACTTCATCCGGAGTGCCCGCAGCCGGACTCGCCTCCCGTCGCAACCGTTCAGCAAGGAGCTCAAACTGTTGCTGGCTTGAACCAAATGCCCCACGGTCCTTCAACAAGGCAATCGCGTCAGGTGAAAAACCCTCGTTCGAAATCAGCCAGAATTGAGTTCGCATGAAGCCTGACTTCCTGGTTACGTCCTCGAGTAAGTCCAACCAGCGTTCAGTCAGTTCAACCTCAGCTTCGAGTTTGCTTTCCACTCTGGCCGCCAACCACACGACTTCGTTCTGGTCCGAGTAGGTAGCGCCTTCAAAGCCATGCGCAATTACTGAATTCTCTTCTCCAAACTGCCGTAGCTCGGTGCTGAACGAAACACCCGACGCAGCGTGAAACACCTGAGGTAAACGCAGCGCAGTGGTGTCGGAAGCCAGACCGGTCGCCACCTCTTCCGGTGGAGCACCGCGATATATTTCAGAAAAATGTTCGTAGTCAAACAGCACCGAGGGCACTAATTGTGAGTTGAAACTCTCAAACACTTCACGCAAACGCAGGTGACCAAGACGACGAAGATGGGTGGTTATCGTGACTGGCGCCCGTTTTAAAGCTGAGGCCATCACTTCCGCCACCACCAGAGCGCGCGGCTCACGTAAGGCATCGAGCCTGAACCGGCTGCGCAGATAATCTCGCCACGGAGCGGGCCCGCGTTCGGTGTCGACAATTTCTCCGTCCCAGTTAACCAGTTCCTCGGTGTGCAGCTTTTGCAGTATGTCCTCAACGCTTTCACTTGAAACGCCAAGGCGCTTGCGCCACGTTTCGAAGACGATGGTCCTACTTCCCTGAGGAATCGCTTCGCACAGCAAGCGCACAATTGCCCGGCGAATCTCCGGTTGGGGAGCAATTCTCTCCATCACGGCGCTGAAATACCGGTGGAGACGGCCGCCAAGCAATTCGTCAACGTACAGACGCTCACAAGAAAGATACGACTCCAATGAAACACACTTCTCACCAGCCGCCTGCAGCATCGCAGTTATGAAGAATGGGCTACCTTCAAACTGCTGTACCAGCAAATCGGTGGTCTCCTGATTGATCGGTACGCCGTGACGACGCGCGGTACTCGAAACTAAAGCTCGTGCGTCATCGTCCTTGAGCAGTTCAAGGTGAAGACTGTCAAAGCGATCCATCGTCCCACCGGCGCACTCGACCGCATAAACGATCTGCCGGCGTAAACCAGCGAGAGCAAATGGAAACTGGTAAGACGCCAGCGCTCGCAGCAGCTCGCGATCAAACGGCACCTGCGCCGAGCCGTAGGCCGCGAGATGGACCGCCTCAAACATAAGAAATGGTTTTGGATTACCCGCCGGAACTCTATGCGGCGCGCTCAGGCAAAATCGGACGAAGTCGCGATCGTCGCTGCCGAACCGGTGCTCGTTATAGCTCTCGACCAATTTCTCGATCCACTCGACATCGGCTGATGGTGCGACGTCAACAATGTCGTTCAAGGTGAGCGAGGCGCTGCAGAGCGCAGGTTCATTCCTACGGAACGCAACGTATTGCAGCAGGAAGGTGTTTAAGAACTCGATGGCGGCGCTGACTGGAGTGGTCTCAGCGGCAGGCAAAGCAAAATAGATGGGCACGGCCGCGCCTTGCTTCTTGAATAGCGCGTCGTACGTTTGTCTGAGAAGCTCGGAAACTCCGGCGAGCGGCGCCAACAGAATCAACAGTCCCCGCGTATCGTCCGCCCTGGAGGCATGCGCTAGCACCCTCTCGAGCTCGGCGGTCCGGCCGACAAACTCTTCCCGCTTCACCTGACCGAGTATGCGTCGAGTTTCTTCCTGACGATTACGCTTCATTTGCCAATAGCCGTCCCGGTGAGGTTCTCCACGTAAAATTCAATGCGGTTCTTGCCAAAACTCTTCGCGGTGTAAAGTGCGCGATCCGCTGCGGCGATGACGCTTTCAGCGGTGTCGATGTGTTTAGCGAAAGTCGATATGCCGACGCTGATACTAACGTGCCCGCTCGGCTGTGACGCTCCGTGCGGGTAGGCAGTGTCCGCCACCTTTTGACGCATGCGCTCCGCGATTACCCCCGCTTCACTAACGGTAGTTTGTGGAAGCAGAATGCAAAACTCTTCCCCGCCATAGCGACATGCAATGTCTGCTGAACGCAACGCCGCTTTTAAGCTGTGCGCGGTGATCTTCAAAGCGACGTCACCCGCCTGGTGCCCGTTGCGATCGTTGTAGGCCTTAAAGTCGTCGATGTCGATCATCAGGCAACTCATCGAGTAGTTGTAGCGTTGTGACCGGCTCAACTCCTCCGTGAGTCTCTCCTCCAGATACCGTCGATTTAGTAATCCGGTAAGCGGGTCGGTTATCGACATCAGTTGAAACTGCGTAGCCCGTTGATGCCACTCGGCACGTTCCATGGCAACGGCAATCTGTGGTCCAACAATCTCGAGTAGACTAACGTCAATATCGTCAAATGGCTCACCCGTCCTTTTGCTGGCGACGTTAAGCAAACCTACTTTGCGTCCGCCCATCGTGATCGGATAACTGATGAACGACTTAGTCTTGTAGTTTCTCTCCGGCGGAGCAGGCGAAATGCCAGCCTCTTCAATATCTTTGATAACTAACGGGACACCAGATTCAATTACGCCACCTGCAATTCCCTGTCCTGCGCCAATACGACTTTCGTCATCGATCGAGAATCCCAGCGTGGCACGCAAGACAATCTCATTCGAGTTTTCATCGAACAACCAAAGGGACGCCCGCTCCGCCTGCAGGAGTTCGGCCACGTGGTCCAGAATCGCCTGGTAAGTTCGAGAGGGATCGCCGGAGCTGATGCGCTCGAGAAAACCGGATAAAGATTCCGCAAGCTGAGAACGATATTCCAGTTCACCTCTTAAACGATCCACTTCGGTCTGCAGCGCTGATCCGGAGTCGACGGTCTCCGGCGGGCTATTGCTTTCACCAGGATCATTAGAAACCACCGTTGACGCGCTGGGACCCTTTTCGGCAACCGGAGCCTGCGATTCAGTTTTGGTAGTTTGTGGCCAATCAATAGAAAGCTGTCGCACAGCTTTGTCTACCTTTTCCGCCAGTTTCTCTAACCGTTCTTCTTCAGCAAAGATCACATTGTTGAATGGCTCTTTGACGAGTAGTTCGTTTAGCTCGCCGGCTCGAAAGCGCTCTACGAGCGAACGGTAATCTGCGCCGGAGGTAAATGCGCGTCCACCGATCGTCGCGAGATTCTGCTGTTTGCCGATCTGGACCGGCATGGTGAAGCACTGCAAGCCCGCGTGACATTTGTACTGAACAACCGAACCCGCACTCATCGCGCGGCGATGCGCGTCACCGCAATACGGGTCACAGAGACTGACGTATTTATGTGACGACTGAAATGCGTGGCAGATCGAATTGTTATTCGAAACTAGAATTGCAGGCGGTTGGCGTCCATCGACTAACAACAAAGACAGACCTGCGTTCGCCGCAAGTTTCTCCTGCATTGGTTCCCAGCCGGGCGGCGCGTCTTCAGGATGCTCCTGAACGATCTCCGGCTCGTCTCCGGTATATACTTCTGTCTTGCGCGGACGTCTCGTCATTAACTCTCGAGGGTTATCGGTTTTGTCTAGAAATCGAACTCAGGGATTCGTGTTAGTTCGAGTGTTTCGTGCAATTCGTGGATCGTTTTTTAGGCAGCACCAAGGACGATCCACGAATTGCACGAAACACACGAAATAACACGAAATGACTTTCAGACACAAAAGAACTTACCATTTTGATAAACGACGAATAACCAGCCCTTTTCATGCTGCTGGAGGGCCACAAACACCGTTTTTACAGGGATTTCGGCGGTTGGGTTACTTGGGAGAAGTTGCAGCTTCAGCCGTGGCCAATCCTGGCGCATCGCCCGGGGCGACCTTGTCGATGTCTGGTTGCTCAGGGCTTAAGCGGATGCAGGCCGCGAAATGATTGGGTTTGATTTCGACAAGGGGCGGAACCACTCGTGTGCACGCGTCTATCACGTAGGGACAGCGGGTATGAAATCGACACCCTGAAGGCGGATTGATCGGCGAGGGGACGTCGCCTTGAAGAACGATGCGCTCGCGTTTGAGTTCGATCTCAGGATTGGGAACCGGCACCGCGGAAATCAGCGCCTTCGTATAAGGCATCAACGGTTCGACATAGATGTCATGCGCCGGCGCCAGCTCGACCAGCTTGCCCAGGTACATCACCGCGACTCTGTCCGAGACATGCCTGATAGCGCGGAGGTCATGGGCGATGAACAGGTAGGTGAGGTTCTTTTCACGGCGCAGCTTCTCCATCAAATTCATGATCTGCGCCTGGATAGAAACGTCGAGCGCCGAAATTGGTTCGTCAGCAACAATGAACTCGGGCTCAACTGCCAGGGCGCGCGCGATACCGATGCGCTGACGCTGTCCTCCCGAAAACTCGTGTGGATAGCGATTGATGAAGCGGCGACTCAAACCAACAGTTTCCAGAAGTTCCTCCACACGTTGGCTGGCGGCCTTGCCACGCAAAATGCGATACGTCGACAAAGGCTCCCCGACAATCTGGCCCACTGTCATGCGTGGATTCAACGACGCATATGGATCCTGAAAAATGATCTGCATGAGTCGTCGTTGTTTTCGTAATTGCCGGTTGGATAAACGTGCTACATCGGTTCCCCGATAAAACACCTGGCCGGCTGTGGGTTCAGTTAACCTTAGGATCGCGCGTCCCAACGACGACTTGCCACAACCTGACTCGCCCACGAGCCCGAGAGTTTCACCCTCCAGAATCTCGAGGTCCACGCCATCGACAGCCTTGACTGTGCCGCCTCTGCGGACGCCGGAATCGTAATAGACCTTCAGGTCACGCACAGATACGAGCGACTCCCGTTGTTGCGCTGGAATCGGGGCAGCGGTATTCAAGTTTGATTCGTGCGTGCTCATACGGCGCTCGCTTGCGACGACTCAGCGTAAACCTCGTTCGCGAAGTGACAAAGTGAATGATGGTTAGCGGTCAACTGCACAAACGGTGGAAACTCGCGACGGCAGATATCTTCGGCACGTTCGCACCGGGGAGCGAACGGACATCCCGCCGGCAAATGCGCGACGTCCGGTGGTTGTCCGGGAATCTGGTAAAGAGTTCCCTTCTCATCAAGTGGATCAGGAACCGAACGCAGCAACCCTTTCGTGTAGGGATTGCCGGGCCGTGCAAACAGTTCACTCGTGGGCGCCTGTTCGAAGACTTTTCCGGCATACATGACGATCAACTGATCAGTCATACCCGCCACGACGCCAAGATCGTGCGTAATAAGAATGACGCTGGTGCCGGTGACTTCTTTTAAAGTCTTTATCAACTCGAGTATTTGCGCCTGAATCGTGACATCCAGTGCGGTGGACGGTTCGTCAGCAATCAATAGTTCGGGTTGGCAGGACAACGCCATCGCGATCATTACGCGTTGTCTCATACCACCCGAGAACTCGTGCGGATAACGATCGATGCGGACCTTTGCGTCAGGAATCCCGACCATCTCCAGCATTTTTACCGCATGGTCATAAGCCTGCCGTTTGCTGTGGCCCAGATGAAGTTCAGTCATCTCCATCAATTGCCGCGAGATCTTCATGAATGGATTGAGCGACGTCATGGGATCCTGGAAGATCATGCCAACTCGCTTCCCTCGAATCTTCCGGACTTCGGCTTCCTGAAGTTTGAGAATGTCCTGCCCTTGAAAGATGACTTCGCCCGATACGATTCGCCCCGGCGGCTCAGGTATCAATCGAAGTAATGACAGGTTTGTCACCGATTTGCCGGAACCAGACTCACCAACAATGCCCAGCGTCTCGCCACGTCGTAACTGGAACGATACTCCGTCGACCGCTTTGACCACGCCGTCGTCGGTATCGAAGTAGGTGCGCAGGTCGCGCACGTCCAGAAGATTTCCGTTGGTAGTCATCAGTTCAAACTTGCCGCATCTGCGGATCGAACGCGTCGCGCAACCCGTCACCAAGAAAATTCAACGAGAGTAGTGTGATTGCCATCGTCAGACCCGGGCAAATTAGCTGCCACGGGAAAATACCGATGTTCTGGATCCCTTCGGCTGCGAGGCTGCCCCATGAAGCCATAGGTGGTTGCACACCGAATCCCAGGAATGAAAGAAAAGCCTCCGTCAACATCACGGTAGGAATCGTCAACGTCGCGTAAACAATTACCGGTCCCAGAGTGTTCGGGACGATATGACGGAATATGATTCGCGGCGTGGAGACACCGGTAGCGCGCGCAGCGAGTACAAATTCCTGATTCTTTAACGAAAGCACCTGGCCACGAACAATTCGTGCCATGGTCAACCACGACACGGTGCCCAGGGCCACGAAAAGTAGTATCACCTGCCCGCGCGCAGTCTGGCTCTTGAACATCGACAGCAACACGATAACGAGAATCAGATAAGGTATCGCGTAAAGCACATCGACTATGCGCATCATAAGACTGTCGACTCGCCCGCCAAGGTAACCCGATATCGCTCCATAACTGACGCCGATTACCAGCGACACCAGCGTGGCGATAATTCCAACCATCAAAGAGATCTGTCCGCCCTGGAGTGTCAGTGCCAGGAGGTCTCTTCCCTGTCGATCGGTACCCATCGGATGTCTCCACGAAAAAGAACCATCCGGCGCTGTAAAAGGAGGGAATGATTTTATTAGCGCAGCATCGCTCGGGATGTAGTCTGGTGTTTGTCCGGTAATTAACTGAAGGACGTAGGGTCCGAGAACTGATAAGACTGCAATTATCGAAACAACGATTAGACCGAAAACAGCCAGCTTGTTTCTGAGCAATCGCCGCCAAGCGTCTCTACCGAGCGAAGTGCCTTTGACATGCTCGCCCAGTTCAGCCGAACGGACGTCTGCCTCACCCACTGCCAATTCAGAAGCAGTGTGAATTATGTCGCCGTCGCGAGGTCTGACCGGGGGCGCGTCTGGAGTTCCCAGCGGTGTCAGCGCAGGTTCATCCGGTTGCAATGGCCCATGTGGTGGCTTGGGGCGTTGGTCGTCCATCATCTGTAGAACAGGCATTCCTGCCTGTTCGTTCTTTTTCAAGGCCAGGAAGGACAGACAAGGATGTCTGTCCTACTAATACTTAATTCGTGGATCGAGATAAGCGTATGCAATGTCTACCAGTAGGTTCATGAACAACAACGTGATAGCAATAAACGCGACGATACCAATGATTAAGGGCTCGTCCCGACTGAGCGACGCATCTATGAAATAACGTCCGAGCCCGGGCAGCACGAAGATTTTTTCAACCACTACAGTTCCGGTTAACAGAAACGCGAGCGCGGGTCCGGTGAAAGAAACGACCGGCAACAGGCCCCCGCGGAGTGCGTGACGGAGAACTATCTGCGTCTCGCTCAGACCCTTCGCACGCGCCGTCCGAATGTAATCAGACCTCAAGACTTCCAACATTCCCGCACGCGTAAGCCGGGCGATGTAGGCAGTGTAAATGGCTGCCAGTGTGATGACGGGGAGCACCAGGTTCCAACTTGGGAAACCGGCCCAGCGGGAGGGAGGTAACCAGAAAAGGATCAGAGAAAACACTAAGACAAGTATCGGCCCCAGCACGAAGTTGGGAATGGAGATACCGATCATAGCTAACGCCATGCACGCGTAGTCCCATATCGAGTTTTGTTTTACTGCCGCAATTGAGCCGGCGGTGATTCCGACTACCAGCGCTAAAAGATATGCGAGTAGTCCGATAGTGGCGGACACTGGCAGCGAGCGGGCGATGATTCGATTAACGGATTGTCCGGTGTAGGTGAGCGACGTGCCAAAATCACCGCGCACGATCTGTCCGAGCATTCTGCGATATTGCTTATGCCACGGTTGGTCCAGTCCGTATTTCTCGCGGATGTTGGCTTCGACCGCCTTGGGCAACGCCTTTTCGCCAGTATAAAAGTTGCCCGGAGCAAGTCGAATCAAACCCCATGCGATAGTGATCACAATCAGGATCGTGGGAATAGTGACTACCAGACGTCGGATGATGAAACGGAGCATCTTCTTATCCGCAGATTACGCAGATTACACAGATTTCAAATTAATAAAAAAATATGGAAGCAATTTAGTGCTAGTCACCAGCTATCTTTCTTATACCCCTACCTCGATGAGCACGCCCGCTAGCTTACTAACTGTTTCTTGAAAATCTGCGTAATCTGCGTAATCTGGGGATTAATCCGTCAGACTCGGAGTTGAGTAGTCCCATTTCGCCGGATCGCGTTCGATGTAAACGTACTTCCAGGCAAACAGTGAAGCGGGATTTGGATACAAACCTTTCACGTAAGGCTTCTTCACCCAATTAACCGCCGGGGTTTCAATCGGGATCATCGGTTGTGCATCCAAAAGGTATTTCTCAGCCTGCGCCAGTAGTTCATAGCGCTTCTGCGGAGTTGGCGCGTGATTGCCGGTTTCGATCAACTCCACGTACTTCTTATCCCACCAGCCGCTGCCGTTGTCGCCACCTGGTGTTAGAAAAATATTCAGGAATGTTGCCGGGTCCATGTAGTCTGCGCCCCAGATCATGAGCGCGAAGCCTTTGTACTCCAGTTTAGAGCGCGTTTGATTGAAAGTTCTAAAGTCGCTGTTGCGCAGCATCACGGTGATGCCGAGATTCTGTTTCCACTGCGCCTGCATAAACTCGGCCAGGGCTTTGTTCGAAGAGTGTGTAGAGTAATTGAAAGACACTTCGCCAACCGGAAACTTCTCGCACTGAAAACTTCCATCCGCGTTTTTGGTCACGGGATAACCTGCTTCACCCAGCAACTGTCTCGCGCGTTCAGGGTCAAAGCCCTCGCCCTTCGGCTGCGGATAGCCAACAAAGATTCCTTGAGGAGTGAACGCTGTGAGTGGCTTCGTGATCCGTTTGGACTTCGAGTAAGTCTCCTTATCGATGGCCATGTTGAATGCCCGCCGGACGCGCAGGTCATTCATCGGAGGCTGTGTAACGTTCATCAATATGTAGGTGATCGCAGCCTCAGCGCCGTCCATGTAGTCCTTCTTTGGCCTCACAATGTCGAGCCAGGGGTTTGGCACCGAGTGGTTGACGACGGCGTCGGCTTCGCCCACACGGTATAAATTCATCGTGGTTGGATGGTCCGTCGAAACATAAAAGCGAATTTCGTCGAGTTGGACTTTCGCGGCGTCCCAATACATCGGATCGCGCTCCACGACAACCTCGTTATATGGATGCCACGACTTCAGCTTAAACGGACCGCAGCTAACCATATTTGCCGGCTGTGTCCATTGGTTACCGTATGCCTCGATTGCTTTACGCGGCACGAAGCGGAAGAACTGATGCGCCAACAATCCAGTGAAGTAAGGGGTCGGCTGAGCGAGAGAAATGCGGACGGTGTAATCATCAACCGCTTCAACACCGATATCGTTGCCGGCAACTTTAACAAGCTCTTTGCCTTGCACAGCCGCCTGCAACTTCGGGTCACTGGCGAGCTCCTTCGCGCGGTCCTTTTCGGAACCGGGCAAAGTCAGTCGCGCTGGTGAATGCATGAACTGATGAAACTGCGAATCTGCTGCAGGCGCCGGCGACGCAACGTCCAGGCCGGGGCTCGGATGAAGACTCACTATTGATTCCGGCGCGGTTAATGCCTTTTCGCTCTCCAGTTCCGTTGCTACCCCTTCGTCAGCGAGATCCTTCTGCAAAAGGAACTGCCCTGTGGCAGGGTCGCGGACAAAGAACCCGCCAGAGTTGTACGCTTCAGCATACTTAATTAAGTGCCCCTGACCCGCGGACCGGGATGCGGTTTGCGGAGACAGCGCGCGTCGAATGCTGTACACGAAGTCATGCGCGTTTATCGGATCGCCGTTTGACCAACGTGCATTCTTGCGCAGATAGAAAACAAATTCTGAGGAGTCACCGTTCGAGTGCCAGCGCTCGGCAATAGCCGGAATGGCATTAAGCGACTTGGGATCGTATTCCACCAAACCCTCAAACAACGACATAAAGATACGTGCTTCGGGCTGTCCGGAGCTCATCGCCGGATCAAGCGTCTCAGGCTCACCGCCATTGACATATCTCAAAATGTTTTGTTTGGGTGGAGTAGTTTTGCCGAAAAACTCTTCGTTGGTTGCGAGTGCCTGACAGGAAACCGACGCAAGGGCGATTGAAGCGAGACCCAGTCCCAGGACAATCCGCTTCAAGCGAGCGTTAACCACTCTTGACGATGCGAACACGGGACGGAAGTTATCACATCAAGATGGGGGGATGCTAGATGCTAGATGTGGGATCAGATGCTGGATACTAGATACTAGATACTAGATACTAGATACTAGATGCTAGATACTAGATGCTAGATACTAGATGCTAGATGCGAGCTTCCCAAGTAGCATCCATCCTCTAGTATCTGGTTCTAGCATCTCGCATCTGACATCTAGCATCTGGCATCCCACATCTCCCATCTCACTTCGCTTGCGTCGGTGGCTTCCAGGCAGTGTTGATACGAACAGTCTTTAGCGAAGGAGCGTCCAGCACGTTTGATTCAAAACCTGTGACGTAAGGTTTTACCAACGCGTAAGACGAAGCGAAATAGATCGGCATCGCGGTCAAATCCTTGAGGGCCTGCGCCTCAGTCTCTATCGGTGGAACTGCCGGCTTGGGATTGGCAGGTTGAGACTTTGGCTCGGCGCCTGCTTCAGTCGCGAGTGTCTCTGGCGCGCGATTCACTACGTCCTGAAAGAGCGATCTAATGTTGGTTAACTCGTCAGTGGTCTGCATTACTAACCCCCGACGCACCAAATCAAAATCTCCGGCAGCGATTGCCGCTTCATACTCATCCCAGGGCTTGATAATGATTTCGGTTTCGACGCCAAGTACCTCGCGCCACATTGCGGCTATTGACCCGGCGACAATGCGCTGCTGTTCATTTCGATTTATCAACAAACGAATCGTGGGAAAACCTTCGCCGTCAGGAAACCCCGCTTCCGCCAGTAGATCCCGTGCTCGAACATGGTCCTTCTCCAACAACTCTGACTTCTCAACCACCGGTTGCTGTGACCCTCCGACCGTCTCCGGAAGAAACCGGGTCGCAGGTTCAGTGGCGCCATCGAGATCGTCCTTGCTGATTCGCTCGCGATCAATTGCCAGTGTCAGGGCCTCGCGTACGCGCACATCATCGAAAGGTTCATGCGAGGTGTTGAATGTGTAATAAGTCAACGCTCCATAGGTTGTGCGGCGGAAATCGTCATACGGCGCCAGCAGTTTTATGGCGAGCGGTTCAAATGCCACGTTGGTGACAACATCCACTTCACCTGCTTCATAAGCGGCCAGCGCCGATTCAGCGTCCTTTTGATCGACAAAAGCAACGCGTTCCAGCGTGACCTGCTGCTTGTCCCAATAATTTGGCGCGCGTTCCAGCAGAACTCGCTGCGCCTCGGCCTTCGCGAGCGAGAACGCTCCGTTTGAAATGATATTTTCTCTTGGCAACTTGGTCGTCGGTACTTCTTCCTCAACCTTCACCGGCCGAAACACCGGATGCGCCACCAGCGCCGGAAAATTCATATCGGGGCGGCGGAGTTTCACGCGCAACACATGATCAGAAACCGCCTCGACGCCGAAACGGGGGTCGTTAGCCAACGGTTTCTCAGCTGAGGGCGAACGCGGAGAAGCAATTGCGGAGCGACGATCCGAGCCTTCGATGTTTTGCAAGAGATTAGTGTGTGGCGCCAGGTCGCCGATTCTGACAATGCGCCGCCACGAGCGAACGAAGTCCTGCGCAGTCACAGGCTCGCCGTTGGACCATTGGGCGTCTCTTCGTAAATGGAACGTCCAGGTGCGGCCACCATTCGACGGTTCCCAGCGAGTAGCTACAGCCGGAACGGGCGACAAGGTCTTTGGATCGTAGTCGGTAAGACCTTCAAAGATGGCACGGACCAGATCAGTGTCAGGAGGAGCGGCGGCAAACGCCGGGTCAAATGTGCGCGGCAATCCCCCATTGCTCCAATTGAACTGCTGTGCGTGAGGAACTACAACTTTCCCATAAAACGGTTCTACGGGGTTATCGAGCCAACATCCAGAGTGCGTCAGCATGAGAGCTAACGACAACGTGCTCGCAACCCAAAACCTCAGCGCACCTCTTTTTTGAAATCTGCCTCGTTTAATCTTCATCAATCGAATGTGTCCGATAAACTTTAGTTTGTCGCAGCGCCACGACAAGCTAAAACTTATCGAACATCTGAACGGAGTTTCTGGTAAACCGCCTCGGTTTGCAGGCGCGTTGCTTCAAAACCATCCGAAGTATCAATCAGGTAATCAGCAAACTTCATTTTCTCTTCCTGATCCATCTGCGCGCTCACTCTCTGTTCGGCCTGTTCGCGAGTCAGCGCGTTGCGCAGCATCAGTCGTTCCAACTGCACTTCCGGGCGGCAATGAACAACTATCAGTTTATCAAAACGCTGGTAGCCGCCGGATTCGATCATCAACGCTGCATCCACCAGGCCGATGCCATCCGGATCTTCGACTTCCCATTCGCGGAGTCGTTGATCCTGTTCGGCAATGATGTGAGGATGAAGTATTGAATTCAAAAGTTGTCGTTTTGCAGGATCTGCGAAGACGATGCCGCCTAATTTCGCACGATCGAGACTGCCATCTTGGTGCAGCACATCAGCACCAAACGCGGACACTACTCTCTGGAGAGCCACTGAACCCGGTGACACCACTTCACGCGCTACTTCGTCAGCGTCGACCACGTGGCAACCGAGTTCAGCGAGCACGCCGGTGACGAAGGTTTTACCGACGCCAATTGAGCCTGTTAAGCCTACGCGTAGCATTTTTCAAAGTGCTGAGTAATGAGTGCTGAGTAATGGGTAATTGATGTATTTCGTGTTATTTCGTGGATCGTATTTATGTTATTTCGTGGATCGTATGTATTCGATAATTTCAAACATTCCACGATTAACCGAATTACTCATTACTCTCATCACTCAGCACTTAGCACTCAGCACTTATTATCCGCCGATTCCCCGTCTGAATTTCGCCGCCTTCAATGTGTTGTGCATGAGCATCGCCACGGTAAGTAATCCAACGCCTCCGGGCACCGGCGTCCGACGTCCTGCAACTTCATCTGCTTCGCCGGGATTAACGTCGCCAACCAGCGTATAGCCGCGCCTGGAGATAGTTTCCAATCGAGATTCCAAATCATCCTTGAACAGCCGTCGCGCGGCGGCTTCATCAGTAACCTTGTTCATGCCCACATCGATAACGGTCGCTCCGGGCCTGATGTGTTCGCGTCCGATAAAACCGGGCCTGCCCATCGCCACTATCAAAAGATCCGCCTGGCTCGTGACCGCCGGCAGGTCTCGTGTGCGCGAATGGCAGATGGTTACCGTTGCGTCGTTTTGTAATAACAACTGGGCCATTGGCCGGCCGACGATCTGGCTGCGACCAACTACACAGGCATTCGTTCCGCTGATGGAGATATTCGAACGCAAAAGCAACTCGATAATTCCAGCGGGCGTGCACGGAACAAACGTTGGCTTGCCCTGTGCCAGCCGGCCGACGGTAACGGGATGAAATCCATCGACATCCTTTTGCGGATCGATGGCTTCGATTATCTGGGCCTCATCGATCTGCTTCGGCAAAGGAAGCTGGACGAGAATACCGTCAACGTCCGCGCGCCGGTTGAGTGATTCAATCAGATCCGCGAGCTCGGCGGTGGTGGTTGTACCGGGCAATGCCTGGTGTTCGGAGCGTATGCCAACTTCTTCGCACGCGCGCATCTTGTTTCGTACGTACACGGCTGATGCTGGATCGTCGCCTACCAACACCGCGACCAGGCAAGGTTGCACACCATGCGCGTCCTTTAAGCGCTGCACTTCGGCGGCCACTTCAGACTTAATCTGATTCGCGACCACAGCGCCGTCTAAAAGTTCTGCTCGCTTGCTGTTGGATGTTGTTGTGTCTGCTGATGGAGTCTGCATTCTAAGTTGGTTCCAGGCGCGCTAGGTTACACCGAGAAGGGAGCAAAAGCGATCCACGAATTTCGTGTGTTTCGTGTATTGCGTGGATCGTTTTTGCGTCCCATCGAGATGTTATACTTGCTGTCAAACCATTATGAATCATAAAGCTATTCTTGCACTCGTTGGGCTCTGTCTGTGCCTCTCACTAATTGGCTGTCAAAACGAACCCAGTCCTTCGCCAAACGCAAAACGGTTCGACCTGAGTGGCAAAGTCATATCAGTCGAGCCCGCAAAACACATCATTACCGTGGCGCATGAAGAAATTAAAGACTACATGCCTGCGATGACCATGCCGTTTACCGTCAAAGGTTCTGACTGGGTTTTTGGTGTAGTTAAACCCGGGAATCGCATTGCAGCGGCATACGTCGTGGATGGAACAGATTCGTGGCTGGAAGAGGTCGTCATCACGCAGGAAGGCCCGGCAGATCCGAACTCAACCAGCAGTACGCCTGAACCGAAGCCTGGCGACGAGGTTCCAAACTTTCGTCTGGTGAATCAGAACGGCGACGCGATTCGACTTCACGATTACAAAGGAAAGGCGCTGCTGCTGACGTTTATCTTCACGCGTTGTCAGGATCCTAACCAGTGCACCTTGATGAGCGGCAATTTCGCCAACATTCATCAAGAGGTGGAGAAACAACCTGAGATTCGGAACAGAACGCACTTGCTAAGTATTACTTTTGATCCCGAATACGACACACCGAAAGTCTTGCGCAGTTACGGATCGGCTTACACGGGGAAGTACGCTGACGAGACCTTTGACCATTGGGAGTTTGCATCCGGCACTCAGGACGAAGTGAAGAGCGTCGCTCAGTATTTCGGCATGCGTTACCACAAAGATGCCGCCGGAAACGACCAGATGATTCACACGCTCGCGACCGCATTGGTCGGTCCGGACAGCAAGCTCATTAAGCTCTACAGGGGTAATGAGTGGAAATTTGAGGATGTACTACGCGACTTGAAAGACGCTGCTCAATAGGCTGGTGATTGACTAGCCGGCTGTCTTGATCTTCCGAATTTCTTCCGTCAGCACCGGCACAGCTTCAAACAAGTCGCCGACAATTCCATAGTCAGCAATGTCGAAGATCGGCGCTTCTGGGTCTTTATTTATCGCGACAATCGTTCCAGAGTTTTTCATTCCCACCAGGTGTTGAATAGCGCCTGAGATTCCCAGTGCAACATAAAGTTTCGGGGCGACCGTCTGACCCGACGACCCAATTTGCCGGTCGATTGGCAGCCACTCTGCGTCGCAGATCGGACGCGACGCCGCCAGATCAGCACCCAACACTTCGGCCAGCTTCTCTGCTAGAGCGAGGTTGTCCTTGCTCTTGATGCCGCGACCGACGGCGACAATGATGTCAGCTTTGCTGAGGTCGACGGCAGCCTTCACTTCCTGGAAAGGAGCTTCGGGTGTCATGCGCACTTCACCAACTTCAACTTCCATTGCTTCGACCGGCGCGCCACTTCCCTTCTTCGCCTGATCGGGTCGATACGCGCCTGACTGAAATGTCGCAAACACCGGCGGCTCGCCATCAGAGACAACGTCGGCGTCGAGTTTTCCAAGAAAAATTCTGCGCGTAAAAGTAATGGCGCTCCCGGAAACCTGCGCGCGTATGCAATCGCTAATCAGAGATTTCTTAAACCGTGCCGCCAGCTTCGGTGCGAAGTCGCGCACCAGATAGGTGTGCGGCATCACCACTAACTGCGGGTCCAGTTGGCGGACGACGCTTTCCATCGCATCGCTGTAACCATCAGGGGTGTATTCAGCGAGTTTGGAATTGGTGGCCTTAACTACTTTGGCGAGCTCGTAGGCAGCGATGTCGTTCGCCAGCGCGTCTACGTTCGCGCCGGGAATGACTGCGGTGACTTGTTGTTGTAACTGCGACGCGAGACCTTGCGCCGCAGCAATCGCCTCCAGCGAAGTCTTATTCAAGACGCCATCGCGATGTTCGATAAATACTAAAACGCCACTACTCATATTATTCCTCTGAGATCAGATATCAGATGTGAGATCCTCATCTCTGATATCCGACATCTGACATCCGACATCTGACATCTCTCAAAACACTCGCGCCTCCGTGTGGAGCTTCTCCGCCAGCGCCACCGCGCCTGCCTTGGCATCGCCATCGCCAAGCAATTGTGTCTGTTTGGATTTTTGCGGAAGGTAAACTTTCTCAACCCGCTGATGCGACGGACGACCGACGATGTCTGCGGAAGGGGTAACTTCCTTAATCTCCTTCTTCTTGGCAGCCATGATGCCTTTCAAGGTCGCGTAGCGTATTTGGCTGATGCCGGATTGAATCGTTAACAGCGCCGGCTTCGGCATCGAGTACCACTGATACCAACCACTTTCCAATTCGCGTTTGACGCGCAATTGATCGCCTGAAGCGTCCACTTCGATCGCGATGGTCGCGTGTGGAAGTCCCAACAGCTCTGCCAGGATTACGCCCGTCTGACCGTAGCCATAATCGTCCGACTGTAGCCCGGTGAAGATCAGATCCGGATTTTCTTCGCGAATCGCTGCTGCTAAAGCCTCGGCTGCAGCATAAGGCGTAAGCGAGCCGAGATTGTCTCCGACTACGTGGATGGCGCGATCCGCACCACGGGCTAACGCATCCTTGATTACTGTCTTTACTCGTTGTGGGCCCATGGAGCAGACGATAACTTCCCCGCCGAGTTTTTCGCGCACACGCAATGCTTCTTCCAGCGCGTACCCGTCAGACTCGCTGACTTCAAACGACAGGTCGCCTTCCTCAATCCAGGTGCCTTCTTTGTTAATACGCAGAATCGCATCTTTGTTAGCGACCTGCTTCATCATTACTATTAGTTTCATAAATTGGTGAATGGTGAATGGTAAATGGTAAATGGTAAGAGCGGGCGTCCGGGGATCACCTCATCGTCTTCTCCATTTACCATTTACCATTCACCATTTACTCCCCTTCGTATCTCTTAAACAACAACGACGCATTCGTACCGCCAAATCCAAAACTGTTTGACAGCGCATATTCCACTTCGGCGTCTCGAGGTGTATTGGGAACGTAATCGAGATCGCACTCGGGATCCGGATTGACGTAATTGATTGTCGGCGGCAACTTCTTGCGATGAATGCTGAGGACAGAAAAGACTCCTTCGATTCCGCCGGCGGCGCCCAGCAAGTGGCCCGTCATAGATTTCGTCGAACTTACTGCGAGCTTGTAAGCGTGATCGCCGAAAGTTTTCTTTATGGCGAGGGTTTCAAACTTATCGTTGTACGGTGTTGAAGTACCGTGCGCATTTATGTATCCCACCCGCTCAGGTTCGATCCCGGCATCGTTCAGAGTTTTCTGCATAACTCTGATCGCGCCTGACCCCGTCTCGTCCGGCATGGTCAGGTGAAACGCGTCAGCGGTCATTCCATACCCGACCAGCTCTCCATAAATTTTTGCGCCGCGACGTTTCGCCGACTCCAACTCCTCGAGGATCATGATGCCGGCGCCTTCACCGATCACGAACCCGTCGCGGTCGCGTTCAAACGGACGAGACGCGTGCAACGGATCGTCGTTGCGGGTAGACAACGCGCGCATCGATGCGAATCCGGCTACGCTCATTGGCGTTATGGCCGACTCCGCGCCGCCGCAAATCATGATGTCCGCATCGCCGCGCTGAATAATTCTGAGACTGTCGCCGATTGCATGCGCGCCCGCCGAACAAGCGGTTGCAGTCGCTGAGTTCGGACCCTTCGCGCCATATCGAATAGACACCTGCCCAGCCGCCAGATTTACGATTGCCGAAACTATAAAGAAGGGTGAAACGCGGTCCGGGCCATCCTGGAGGAGCTTGGAATGCTCCCGCTCGATCGCCCAGAAGTCGCCTATCCCGCTGCTGATGTAGGTGCCGGCATTTTCCGCAACGTCATCGGGAAACTTTCCCTCTTCCGTTAGCGAAAACCCGGCGTCCTTCATTGCTTCGGTGGCCGCGGCGATGGCGTAATGAATAAAGGCGCCCATCTTGCGCGCCTCTTTTTTTGCAATGTAATGGAGTGGGTCGAAGTCCTTAATTTCGGCTGCGAACTTCACCGGAAACTTTTCCGTGTCAAACTTCTTGATGTAGTCGACGCCGCTGCGTCCACTCATCAATGAAGTCCACGTTTCCTCAACCGAGTTGCCAACCGGAGTTATCAGACCCAGGCCTGTAACAACTACACGTCGTTCCAAAGTCAATGCTCCTTAAGGGCAGTGAAAAAAGTGAAGAGTGATAAGCGAAAAGCAAGCAGTCTTCAGAAACTGGAACCAGGCGAGAGCAGCAATTCCTGCTCATCACCCGTCACTCTTCACTCTTCACTGCTTTTCACGTTTCACTTTTCACTCTTCACTTTTTATGCTGGTCAATGTAGTTGTAGGCGTCCCGAACGCTCTGAATTTTCTCAGCGTCTTCGTCAGGAATCTCGATACCAAATTCCTCTTCGAAACGCATCACCAGTTCCACTGTGTCCAGTGAATCGGCGCCCAGGTCGTCAATAAACCGTGCGTTCGGTGTAACCTCGTTTTCATCTACACCGAGCTCATCAACAATGATCTGCTTAACCTTATTCTCGATCTCTTGATCGGGCATTTTCTTTGCTCCTCTGCGATTGTAATGTCGTCAAACTTATTTAAGACCCAGGGCCGCGGCGGTACTCTTTAGACTGTCCGCGTCCTCAACGTTAAAGCACTTCACATCTCTGCTTATCTGCCTCATCAATCCGGTCAATACTTTTCCGGGACCAACTTCGACGAAGGTCTCTACACCACTGGCAATCATGTACTCAACAGATTGCAACCAGCGCACTGGTGCGGTCACTTGCCGCACAAGCGACTGTTTCGCCACGTCACCTTTTTCAATCTCGACGGCATCAACGTTTGTGACTAGCGGCGTCGCCAGGTCCTGGAAAGCAACCGATTCCAGATCCGCTTCCAAACGCTCCTGCGCCGGCTTCATCAGTTCACAGTGGAACGGCGCGCTCACGTTCAATTTCACCACTCTCTTGGCGCCGCGTTCTTTCAGCAATTCGCTGGCCCTGTCTACGGCTTCAGAATGGCCCGCAATCACCACCTGATTCGGCGCATTGATATTTGCCGGAGCGCAAACCTGATGCTTTGCCGCTTCAGCGCAAGTTTGCTCGATTGTCTTCAAATCGCCGCCAATTACCGCCGCCATCGCTCCGGTTCCCACGGGCACAGCCTCTTGCATGTATCTCCCACGCGATCGCACTGTGCGAACGGCGGCTTCGATTGTCAAAGCTGACGCCGAGAAAAGAGCTGAGTATTCGCCCAGGCTATGACCCGCTACGTAATCCGGTTTCGGAAAGCCTTCGGATTGCATTGTCCGAAAAACTGCCGCCGACGTCGTTAAGATCGCAGGTTGCGTGTTCTCCGTGAGCTGGAGGTCCTCGACCGAGCCTTCAAAACACAGTTTCGAGATCGAGAATCGCAGCGCATCATTTGCTTCTTCAAAGAGCAGCTTTGCAACGGGAAAATTCTCAACCAGATTTTTTCCCATTCCCGAATACTGTGAACCTTGTCCGGGAAAGATGTAAGCGATGCTCATTGCCGATTGTCGATTGCCAATTGCCGATTTGCAACTTCGTTTAAGTCCAGGAGAAACCCGTCAACTCCGATTACCCAAACAATCGGCAATTGGAAATTGAAAATCGGCAATGCCCCTACCATCTCATCAGTACGCCGCCCCACGTGACGCCACCACCAAACGATGCCAGCAAAACCAGATCGCCCTCAGTAATCCGGCCGGCTTCGACACATTCGTCCAGGCCAATAGGAATCGATGCAGACGACGTGTTGCCATGCATGGCAATATTTGAATAAACGCGCTCGCTCTCGACGTTGAGCTTATTTGCCACCGCATCTGTTATGCGCTGGTTCGCCTGGTGTGGAATGAATATCTTGACGTCGTTCGCCGTTAATCCAGCTTCTTCCAAAACTTCCTTTGAAATGTCGGCCATCGAGCGCACCGCAACTTTGAACAGCTCATTGCCCTTCATTTTGAAAAAGTGGTCACCGGCCGCAAGCGTCTCAGCACTCGGCGGTCTGCGCGTGCCGCCGCCCGGTGAGAAAAGCTGTTCTTCGTATCTCCCGTCGGAACGAATTCGGGCCGCCAGTATTCCACGATCGGAGTTGCTTGCCGAGAGCACTGCCGCGCCCGCTCCATCGCCGAACAGCACACAGGTTTGACGATCAGTGTAATCCACATACTGAGTCAGCACCTCAGCGCCGATAACCAATGCGTTTTTCGACTGCCCGGTACGAATCATTGTGTCAGCGAGCGTCAACCCATACAAGAAACCGGAACATGCGGCTACCACGTCCATTGCCGCGGCCTTGTGCGCGCCCAACTCCGCCTGAATGATGCAGCCTGTCGAAGGAAGGATCTGATCGGGAGATACGGTGGCGCAGAGGAGTAAATCGATGTCCATCGGTTCCAACCCTGCACGTTCGATTGCCTGCTTCGCCGCCCGCACCGCAAACATCGAGGTGTATTCACCCGGCGCAGCTTTCCGACGCTGCTTGATCCCCGTACGCGTAGTAATCCAATCGTCGGACGTCTCAACGATCTTTTCCAGATCAGCATTCGTCAGGATGCCTTCAGGGTAAGAGTGTCCCGTACCGACTATGCGAGCCCGCATATTTGCCATCAAGTTCCTCAGTTGTTTGTTTACAAGGCGGTAATACTATCCACTAGCCCCACGTAGCGCAAACGTCTTATGTCCGATAAGCCTTAGAAAGTTCTGATCACGTTCATCAACCGAACGGATGTGCTTTATTGCCGCGGAGCGCTAATGTTCCCTCCCTCTGGGAGGGGTTAGGGGAGGGCTTGCGACGCGCTTCATGTCTTTATTTTTGAAGGGGGCGTCGACGATGACGTCAAACACTCAAATGCCATCTTCGTTTTCGAAACAGCGTTGACGCTACCTCCAATTAAATAGAGATTGTTCAACCTCAGACCCTCCCCTAACCCCTCCCAAAGGGAGGGGAAATCTCTGCTCTTTGCATCACACAAGCAACCCTTGTGTTTGTTCGATTCCCTGTTCGATCCGCTCGCCTGTCCGATTCTCTGAAAACTCTTTAACACTACGGATCGCGTTCCGGATCGCGCGTGCGTTTGAGCTGCCGTGCCCAATCAGAACGATCTTCCTAACACCCAATAACGGCGCGCCGCCGTGTTCCGAGTAATCCAAACGCTTCTTAATGTTTCGAAATGCGGGCTTCGCCAGCATCGCTCCAGCCTTGGTAACCGCTGACGCAGTTAACTCACGCTTTATCATCGACAGCATCGCGTCGGTCAAACCTTCTGACAACTTGAGCATTACGTTGCCCGTAAAGCCATCAGTCACGATCACGTCCACGGCTCCTGAGAAAACGTCGCGGCCCTCAACGTTGCCGACGAATTTCACATTCTTCAGGTCGCGCAAAAGGGGAAACGCTTCTTTCGTCAGGTCGTTGCCCTTGGCTTCCTCTTCACCGATGCTCATGAGTCCGACAGCGGGACTGTGAGTACCCAAAACTGAACGTGAGTAAGCGTCGCCCATGATAGCAAACTGGGCCAGGTGCTCAGCTTTGCATTCGGCGTTGGCCCCGACGTCGAGCAACAGCGTCGGCTTGGAAGATTTCGTTGGGATCAAAGCGGCGAGCGCAGGACGATCGACCCCCGGTAACATTCCGAGCACCATCTTGGCCGTGGCCATGGCAGCTCCGGTGTTCCCGGCAGAAACGATTCCATCAGCGTAACCACTGTCGACCAGCTTGCAGCCGATTCTCAAAGAACTCTTCTTCTTACGGCGTACTGCATTAGCGACCGGCTCGCCCATGCCGATAACTTCGGCGGCCTCCACCAGCTCGATGCCGCGATCGCCGTCGCCACGCCAGCCGCAGCGTTTCAACTCAGGCTCGACGATCTCAGGTTGGCCGACAAGTATTACTTTGACTCCGAGATCGCGTGTGGCAGCGAGCGCACCGTCGATTTCCGCGTGCGGCGCGTGGTCGCTTCCCATCGCGTCGAGAACGACTTTTCCCGTCAGACGGGTTTCAGTCTTCGACTGATTTCGCACAGGCGATTCTTATTGAGGTGGGTTAGGTCTGTTCGACCTGCACAACCTGGCGGTCCTTGTAGTAACCACACTTCGGACACACTCGATGTTGCAGGCGAGGCTCCTGACAATTCGGACAAAGGGTGGTTTGTGGCGCCCGCAGCGCATCATGCGCGCGGCGTTTGCCACGACGGGCCTTGGAATGTCTTCGCTTTGGATTTGGCATAATTACTCCAACTGGTAAATGGTTAATGGTAATTGGTCAATGGTAGAAGCCGCGTCGTGCGCCAGCCCATTTACCATTCACTATTTACTATTCACCGCTCTTAACTACGTCTTTCAAACCCGCCCAACGCGGATCGATTTCTTTCGTTTCGCAGGTGCAGTCTGCCACGTTCTTATTGACGCCGCACACCATACACATACCTTTGCAGGCTTCATCACAGACCAGGTGATCCGGTGTCGCCAGTAGCAGTTCTTCGGTTACCAGCGCATCGACGTCGATGCCCTCTCCGTCAAACGTGGCGAGGTCCAGCTCCTCTTCAGTCAGATCGCCGGCCTGTAGTTTCTCGTACTCTTTGGCGGTGACGTATTCGAGTCTGAACTTCGAATCAACAGGTAACTCAACGGGCTTTAAACACCGGTCACATTCGAGCTGTATCCGGCCTGTCACCCGGCCGTTTACTTTCACGCGATCGCCTTCGACGCGCACATCGCCGGAAACTTTCGGCGGTACCACCACATTCAAACGCTCGTCCTCGATAACCAGCTCGCCGGGCGCGTAATCATGGGCAAACTTGCCCTTTCCGTCTTCCAGGCTTTCCAGCTCGATACGCATGAGTACACCCTATTGGAAATGCCGTATTTCGGGGGCTTACGAGCAAAAAGCCATTATAACGAGGGACAACGAAGTGTCAACGCGAGGCGTGGGAGTAGTTCCGTTGAGGGTGTTCAATAAACTTTAGTTTGTCGTGGCGCCCCGACAAGCTAAAGCTTATCGGACATCAGAGCATCCTGCCTGAGCGCTTCGGCCAGCCGCCGATCGCCTCCTGTGACCAGTCGCCGCGAGTCGCCGCGCGCAGATCGGAACAGGGGAGCCACCACGGGACGCCCTTTGTGGCGCTTGGTCGTAGTTCGCGCAGGCGATTTAACGACGTTGGCATCTGTGCCCTTCTTCGTTCGCGCCCGTTGTGAAATCAAATTTAGAACGTGGGAGGCCTCAGCGTATGCATGATCTAATTGGAGCGCTTTGCGAAGATGACGGGCGGCAAGTGAATCGCGGCAGAGCTGGTAATAAAGACATCCGAGAGCGTAGTGCGCCTCCGGTGAAGCTTTCCTCGCAAGCGCGAGTTTGAACTCGTGCAACGCCCCGCGCCAGTTCTGCTCCGCGGCAAACAGCCGTCCCAGACCGTAGTGAGCAGCAAATGATGACGCGCCGAGTCGCATCGCCCGGCCGAGTAGCTCCTTGGCTCTCTCTTTGTCACCTTCATCAGCACACGTTAAACCAAGCAGCAATGCGACACGGCGGTCGAGTGGCAGAATTCCGTAAGCTCTCTCCAGATAGGTGCGCGCCCGGTTAGTTTTGCTGGTCCTGAAAAAATGCTCGCCGATGTAACAGAGTAGCGGCGCGTTGTCAGGAGAAAGCTCAGCAGCTTGCTGGAGGATACGCATGCCGCGAGCAAAATCCTCTTGCTCGATTAGCTCAAAAGCCTGCGTAATCGTTTGTTCAAACTCCTGGCGTCCGGTACCGCGATATGCTGCGACAATCCGTTGCCGCAATTCATCCTGTCGTTCGCTCTGCTCGTGATGCGCCGCATCCTTCTGACAACTATCGATCCATAAACGTTCAAGTCGCGAGCCCTGAATAATTCCGTCGTCAGTCAGCAAACCAACAAGCGACTTGATCAATGACCGATCGAAGTGCGAATTTTGTGCCTGGCGCAGAAGGAGATCCAGACCGCGTTCCAGTTTTTCCGAAAGACGCGCGACCCGGTTCTCAAGCGCAGAGATGCGCTCCAAGAGGTGTTCTTCGTTCGCCGGCCCACTCTCATTCGACTCATACCGCGCCGCGGGAGGTTCCACGATTATCATCAAGCGCGTCCCGCAACGTGTGCAGAACTCCGTCCCCAGCGGATTCCCCGCGAGGCACTTCTGACAATAATGAGCAACGGAAGACATGGGCGAAGAGATCAGATGTCAGATGTCGGGTGTCAGAACTAGATGCTAGATTCTGGATGTTAGAAATCTACATCGACAGATCCATCTGACATCATGCATCTGACACTCGCATCTAGTATTCATAAAAGCCGCGGCCGGATTTCTTACCCAGCCAGCCGGCGTCAACGTAACGCTTCAATAAGGGACAAGCGCGATACTTCGGATCACCGAAGCCGTCATACAACACGTTCAAAATTGCGAGGCAGACATCGAGGCCGATGAAATCAGCGAGTTGTAATGGGCCCATCGGATGATTCATTCCCAATTTCATAATTCCGTCGATGCTTTCTCTGGTGGCTACACCTTCATAAAGCGTGTAGATCGCTTCGTTGATCATCGGCATCAGGACGCGATTTGAAACGAAGCCAGGAGAATCATTGCAGTCCAGCGCCGTCTTGCCAAGTTTTTCCGTGAGTCCTCGAACCTTCTCATACGTCTCATCCGAGGTCGCTATCCCACGTATGACTTCTACCAGCTTTATCACCGGCACTGGATTCATGAAGTGCATGCCTATGATTTTGTCGGGCCGCTTAGTGATTGCAGCGAGTTTTGTAATCGAGATTGAAGACGTGTTTGAAGCAAGGATCGCTTCCGGTGGAGTGATCCGATCTAGCTCTTTGAACACCGAACTCTTTACTTCGAAGCTTTCAGTAACTGCTTCGACAACAAACGATGCCTGACTGAGAGATTTAATGTCAGTTGTGGTTTTGATACGACTCGTAATCTGTGATTTCTCGTCAGCAGTTAATCTCTCTTTATCGACGTCGCGTTGCAGGCTCTTATCAATTGCGTTCATGCCGCGCTGTAGAAAGTCATCCTGCACGTCGCGCATGATCACTTCGTAACCGGCGCGCGCTGCCACCTGGGCAATGCCGTTGCCCATCGTCCCCGATCCGATTACCCCGATGATTTCACTCATTTGCTTCTTAATGGCGGCTTTGCCGCAACCGGTGCGGAAAGGCTCTGCCTTTCCGGCCACAGTGTTTTTGAATTCTTCGCGCGGCGAAGAGAGGTGGGAAGCCTGTACGGTAAGGCGGAGCCTTACCGCACCGGTTGCGGCGGAGCCGCTAAAAACTATCGTTCCACGGCCATCGCCACAGCATTCCCGCCACCCAAACAGAGTGCCGCGATACCCCGGTGCGCATTGCGTCGCTTCAACTCGTAAAGCATCGTCGTCAGTAAACGCGAACCCGACTGTCCGATCGCATGACCTAATGCCACGGCGCCACCGTTTACGTTCACCTTATTCGGATCAAGGCCCAGCTCCTTCATGATTGCCACGGCTTGAACTGAAAACGCTTCATTCAACTCGATCAGATCAACGTCACCGAGCGACCAGCCGGCTTTCTTCACCACCTTTTGAATTGCTTCCACCGGCGCCATCATCACCAGTTCCGGCGCAATGCCTGATGTCGCCTGCGCGACGATGCGCGCCATGGGCTCAACACCCATCGATTTGGCCCGTTCCTCCGAGGTAACAACCAATGCCGACGCACCGTCGTTAACTCCCGGCGCGTTTCCGGCAGTTACAGTTCCGCCTTCTTTTTTGAAAGCAGGCTTGAGTTTGCCCAGTGCTTCCATCGAAGTGTCTTCGCGAACAGTTTCGTCCGTATCGAAAATTATGGGCTCGCCTTTTCTCTGCGGGATCTCAATCGGCAGAATCTCGTCTTTGAACTTGCCTGCTTTGATTGCGTCAGCCGCTTTCCGATGCGAGTTCAAGGCGTACTCGTCTTGCTTGTCTCTGGTGACTTGATAACGATCGGCCACTACCTCACCAGTGTTTCCCATGTGATAGTTTTCAAAAGCGCACCAGAGACCGTCGTGGATCATCGCGTCGATCAGTTCGCCGTTACCCAAGCGGTAACCTTCGCGTGCCTTTGGAATTAAATATGGAGCGTTCGACATTGACTCCATTCCGCCGGCTACGACGATCTCGGTATCGCCGAGCTGAATGCCCTGCGCGGCCATCATCACCGCTTTCAAGCCCGATCCGCACACTTTGTTGATCGTGACCGCTGAGACGCCGAATGGAATGCCGCCGCGCAATGCCGCCTGGCGCGCGGGGTTCTGGCCCAGGCCGGCCTGGATTACGCATCCCATAATTACTTCGTCGACTTCTTCCGGGGCCACACCTGCGCGTCGCACACTTTCACGCACAACCATCGCACCGAGATCCGTGGCTTTGAAGCCTTTCAATGTTCCCAGAAATTTTCCTACAGGGGTGCGCACAGCACTGATAATTACCGGTTGTTTTAGATCGCTCATCAAAACTCCTAAAATGTTTTCTGTTTACGATTTACTATTTAGCTAGTGGGGTGTCAAGGAATGCTATCGCGACGAGTCAGTACCACCTGCGGGTAGACAATGTTCAGAGTCCAAGCTTTAGCTTGTGTTGGTTCGTAAATCAGCAACCTAAAGGTTGAACTCTGAACATTGTCTATGCGCAGGTGGTGCTGACCTCACTATACGCGCAGGCGGCGTCAAAACTGGTTCAATTGAAACGACAACAATCGAATGCTAGACTCCGCCGTGTTATTCAACCTCGACCACATTATTTAGATTACTACACATGCAAGCATTGATTCTTGCCGGTGGTAAGGGCACGCGTCTTCGTCCGCTCACCGTCTACACCCCTAAACCGATCGTTCCTATTTGCAATCGTCCGTTTCTGCTTTATCAGATCGACACTTTGCGCCGCGCCGGCATCACCGACATCGCGCTCTCGCTTTCGTATCAACCAAACAAGATCGAACAACTCCTCGGCGACGGCTCAGACTACGGCGTAAAACTAAAATACACCGTTGAGCCACAGCCGATGGGAACTGCGGGCGCATACAAGTTTGCCGAGGATCTGATTCGCGAGCCCACCGTCGTCTTCAACGGCGATATACTCACGGACCTGGATCTAAAAACAGTTATCCGTGAGCACAACGAACACCAGGCAACCGCCACCATCGTTCTGACCCCTGTTGAAAACCCGAGCGCATATGGTTTGGTGGAAACTGAATCAGACGGACGCATTCGTCGCTTTCTGGAGAAACCTAAAGCGGATGAAATCACCTGCAACACGATCAACGCAGGCACATACATTCTTGAACCCAGGGTGTTGGACCTCATCCCGTCAGGAGAAAACCATTCGTTTGAGTATGGCCTCTTCCCCGAACTACTGAAGCGGCAGGAAGTTTTCTTCGCTCACACGCCGCCACGCACTTACTGGATCGACATCGGCACGCCGGAACGTTATCTCCAGGCACATCACGATCTACTGGCCAATCGCGTCGGCCGTATTCACATTAAAGATCGGCGCGGTGATTTCGACTCGGCGACGGCAGCGGAAATAGACGACGTATCAATGATTGGCGACGGTTGCCAGATCAAACCTGGTGCGCAAATCATCAACTCGGTGTTGGGCCCCGGTTGTTTTGTTGAAGAGCGCGCGGTGGTCCAAAACTCCGTGGTGTGGCCGCACACGCGAATCGGTACAGCGGCTGTTCTGTCAAGCGCGGTGGTGGGACGCGGATGTCACATCGGACGCTCCGCAGTGGTTGCTGAAGGTTCAGTTCTCGGCGACAAGACTTCGCTAACGGATTACACGATCACCGGACACGCGGAATAATTTACATATCGATGCAACTCTCGACTAAGACTTCAGACCAGAGTTCAGACTACATCCGGCGTTGCCTCAAACACATTTCGTGTTACTTCGTGTGTTTCGTGCAATTCGTGGACCGTTCTTTTGCTACGTAAAAAGCTATCCGCGAATTACGAAACATACGAAATACACGAAATAAGATGAAGGGTTACTTTTGTCTGCATGACCGACTTAGTTCCCATCAAATTTGGTACTGATGGCTGGCGCGCCGTGATCGCGCGCGAGTACACGTTTGCAAATCTCGAACGGGTGGCTCAGGCCTACGCCGACCATCTTCTGCAAAGCAGCCCTTCACCCTCGGTTGTGATTGGTTACGACCGCCGCTTCCTGTCAGAACTTTTTGCCGCGCGCGCGGCTGAAGTGTTAGCAGGCAACGGCGCGCGCGTCTCGCTTTTCGCTGAAGCGGTTCCCACTCCATTGATTTCATGGGCCGTCAAAGAACTGAAGACTGACGGCGGTATCGTGATAACCGCGTCTCACAATCCGGCGGACTTTAACGGCTTCAAGATCAAGGCGCCCTGGGGCGGCAGCGCAGCGCCCGAAACGACCCGTGCTGTCGAAGAGTTGGTCGATGCGCAACCAGCGAAGCGCGCGGAGGTTTCAATCGAACCCAATACAGCGAAACTGGCGCCGGCCGTTGAAAGTTATCGCCAACAGATCGCGTCTTACGTCGACCTGGAAAGACTTCGCGCCGCGCACGGCATGGTGATCGTTGATCCGATGCACGGTTCTGGTGGCGATTGGGTTGAAAGCTTTCTGAGTGGTGGCGAGCTGAAAGTCGAAACTATACGCGGCTATCGCGATCCGTTATTCGGTGGAGTTAACCCGGAGCCGATTGACACTAATCTCGGCGCACTCAAAACACGGGTCCGCGAAACGAATGCTGTGGTTGGTTTAGCGACTGACGGGGACGCGGACAGAGTCGGCGCGGTGAACGAACGCGGTGAGACGATGAACATGCATCAGGTGGTTCCACTGGTCTTGTTACACCTGGTTCGAGAACGAAAAATGACCGGCGCTATCGTACGCACGTTTTCGCAGTCGGTGTTGTTGAAACGCATTGCCGCGGCCTTCAACCTGCCCATTCACGAAACACCGATCGGGTTCAAGTACATCGCCGATCTGATGCTGAAAGACGACATACTGATTGGGGCGGAGGAATCCGGTGGTATCGGCGTCAAAGGCCACATACCCGAACGCGATGGAATACTCAATTCGCTACTCTTCCTCGAGGCGGTTGTAATGGCGGGCGTGACGCCGTCTGAAATGCTGGCGGGATTGCATCGAGAGTTTGGAGAGTTTCACTTCGGAAGAAAAGATCTGCACGTGCGGCCCGGGCCAGGTCAGCAACTGGTGGAAGATCTCGCGCGAAATCCGCCTTCGCAGCTGGCTGGCTATTCGGTTACCGGCGTCGAGACGATGGACGGAACCAAACTGCTGTTTGATGACGAGTCGTGGTTATTGTTTAGACAGTCAGGCACCGAGCCCGTGCTACGCATCTATTCGGAGGCGACGAGCGTTGAGAAGATGGAAGCGCTCGTGAGCGCTGGTAAGAATCTGGCCCATAGCGTCTGATATTTCGTGTTAGTTCGTGTAATTCGTGAATTTCGTGGATTGTTTTTCTACCCGGGTTAAAAAGCGATCCACGAAATTCACGAATTACACGAAAGTTACGGTTACCTGCATGCCTGAATTACCTGAGGTCGAGCACGTCGTTCGTTCATTGCGTCGAGCGGTACTCGGCACGACGATAGTTGCTGCCGAAGTTCACTTACCTAAGTTAGTTGCCCCAACCTCACGTTCGGCTTTCAATCGCAAGCTCAAAGGCTCACGCATAGATGCAATCTCCCGTCGCGGGAAATTCATTCTGATCGAACTACAAAGCGATAAGCCGCAGGTGTTAGTGGTCCATCTGAGGATGACCGGCAAGTTTATGGTGCTGAGTCCCGACGATTCTCTGCCGAAGCACGCACACGCCGTTTTCTATCTCGATGACGAGCGCCGACTGGTTTTCAACGACCAACGACAGTTTGGGGTAATGAGATTGGTAGCTGCGTCCCGCGTTTCGCAGACGAAAGGGATTGAACAACTCGCGCCGGAACCTTTTTCGGGCGACTTCAGCCTGGATTACTTAAAAGAAACTCTGGCTCGCTCCCGACGCACACTGAAGACACTTCTGCTGGACCAAACGCGGGTCCTCGGCCTCGGAAATATCTACGCGTCAGAAGCCCTGTTCCGCGCCGGCATCAATCCGTTCGTAATAGCTGCCGAATTGTCACCACGTAGAGTGCCACGTTTACATCAAGGCATACGCGACGTGCTGAGAGCCGCAATCTCAGGAAACTCCAGCCGTCGCTTGAATCTTGAACGCCCTGAAGGCTTTTCGTATGGGGAAGCGTTTGGGAAGGTCTGGCAGGTTTACGATCGAGAAGGTGAGCCTTGCTACAAATGCGGCACACCGATCAGGCGGCTAAATCATGCTGGGAGATCAACGTACTGGTGCCCGCGCTGCCAGCGAAGGTGAGTCACCTGTGCGGAGCACAAGAGGACGATTTATCATTTGTCATTGGTCATTTCACATTTGTCATTGCTCATGAAGATTCGTGGTGATTTCGTGGGTCGTGTTTAGTGGACGGGATACCGATTCACGAAATACATGAAACACACGAAACGTCATGACCAATGACAAATGTGAAATGACCAATGACAAATGATAAATCTTCCAAACCTCACAACGCGCGCAACAGTCTACAAGTGCTCAACAATATAATCGGTCATCATCTGCCGCATGTGCTTCAACAATAACGGATCGGTGACGCCATGACGCGACTTAGGGTAGATCATTAAATCAAACTGTTTTCCCGCCTTCTGCAACTCATACACAAACTGCACCGTGTTCTGCATGTGCACGTTGTCGTCGATCGCGCCGTGAATTAATAGTAGCCGTCCGTGCAAATCTTTCGCGAAGTGGACCGGCGAGCTGCGGCGATAACCTTCCGGGTTGTTCTGCGGCGTCAACATGTAACGCTCGGTGTAGATGGTGTCGTAATCACGCCAATCAGCCACCGTACCGCCCGCGATTCCCATCTTGAAACTCTTACTGTGTGTCAGCGCATAGCTGGTCATAAAACCGCCATAGCTCCAACCCCAGATGCCGATCCTCGAACCGTCAATATAAGGCTGCGTTTTTAACCAGGTGATCCCGTCTTCAATGTCTCGCAGCTCCGACTCACCGAAATTCCGGTAAGCAGGCCACGCCGACTCGGAGCCCTTGCCGCTGGCGGTGCGATTATCGAGTACCCAAATGATGTAACCCTTTTGCGCCAGCGATTGGTGCCATAGATACGTTGGACCACCCCAGGCATTCCTGACTTGCGGCGCTTGTGGTCCAGCGTAGGTAAACTGCAGCACCGGATACTTCTTCGCCGGATCAAATCCCGGCGGCTTGATCATCATCGCCTCCATGGTAAAACCGTCGCGAGCCTTGATCTGCATCAACTCGGCTTTACCAAGACGGTACTGACCCAGTGCCAGGACTTTGTTTTCTTCAATCACCCGCACCAGCTTGCCGTTTATGTCATACAAACGGGTTTGGGTTGGTGTGTTGACGTCGCTGACAAAATCGATGAAATGATTAAACTTCGGGCTGACGAGAAAACGATGCGTACCTTCGGAAGTTGTAAGCCTGGTAACTCCGTCGCCTTTTAGGGACACACGATAAGGCTGCGGCGCGATATGACTATGTTCGGTGGCGGTAACGTAGACCACACCCTTCTCTTCATCAATGTCCTCAACCGAGCGCACTTCCCACTTCCCGTCCGTCACCTTCCGTATCAACGTTCCGGTCGGCGAGTAGTGATAAAGATGATGCCAGCCGTCGCGTACGCTTTCCCAAAGAAATGAACCATCTTTGAGCCAGTGGGGATTGTCGATAACTTCGACCCAGGCTTTAGTCGTCTCATGAATGATCGTCTGCGACTTTCCATCACGCGCATCCGCCAGGTTCAGGTCGAGAAACGTTTGTTCGCGGTTCTGCGCCTGGTAAGCCACTTTCCTGCTGTCCGGGGTCCACGACACGCGCACGATAAGAAAATCGCTCGGATGGTATTTATATGTGTCCATCCAACGTGTTGGACCACCCGAAGCATTCACGACTCCCAGCTGGACCGTAGGGTTCGGATCACCGGCTTTCGGATAGGGCGTAATCTCAACCGTTTGCCGGTAAGGTATGTGATCAACGACGACGAACTCGTGCACCGGGTTCTCATCAAGCCGCAAGTAAGCGAGCATCGTCGAGTCAGGACTCCACCAGTACGCCTGAAAGTCGCCACGACCATACAACTCTTCCTGGTAGACCCAATCTAAACGGCCGTTCAGAATCTTCGGACCCCCGTCTGTTGTTAAGCGACGCTCTTTCTGTGTCGACAGATCAAAGACGTACATGTCGTTGCTTCTAACAAATCCGATCATGCGTCCGTCCGGACTAATCGTTTCGCCGACTTCCTCTTCCGGAGTACCGGTTACGCGCACAGCCTTGTCGCTGCCTAACTCGTAATAAAAGAGGTCGCCGTTAAAATTGAAAAGGACCGCGGTCTCGTTCGGATTGAAATCAAAGGATCCACGACTGGCCACCTGCTTCGCTTCCGCTGCCGACAGGCCCAACGCGGCAAACGCAGCCTCCATCCTCGCCGCGTCAAACAACGCAGTGGTTTGTCCGGTGACCGCGTTCACCTTCTGCAGTCGCGGGACTGATTTATTGGAAGCCTCGTTGGTGAGAATGTAATGCTTGCCGTCTTTCATCCAACGAACGCTGGGCAGGGTACCGCTGAAGTTGACCTTCTTAACCGGATCGAAGATGTCATCGATGGTTAAGACTTTGTCCTGTGCGGGCGCAGGTAGACAGGCATAAATAATGACGAGCGCAGCTGTTACAAATCTGGTTTTCACTTGTCGAGATACTCCATTAGGAAGTTTTTCGTGGATAGTATTGGCTGTGCCTCAAAAGTCGAATTCATCACGTTTGGTGTTATTCGTGTTATTCGTGGATCCGTTCCTTAGGCTGGAAAGTACGATCCACGAAACACACGAAGTAACACGAAACGTTCTGTTGTTCGACTTTTGAGACAAACCCGATAGTATTCTTTGCACCCTGTAAAAACGATCCACGAAACAACACGAACTCGCGTTATTTCGTGGATCAATTCTTTTGTTTATTGATTCCCCTCCCCGCTGGGAGGGGTTAGGGGAGGGCCTACGAGGAGTTTGCATTCTTGTTCCTGGAGGAGGCGTCAACGTTGATAGCAACAGTCGGGTCAATTGGTACAACGCTAGTTGACGCCTCCTCCAGGGAGTTAAGTGCGTGGCGCGTTAGGCCCTCCCCTTAATCCCCTCCCAAGGGGAGGGGAAACAGCTTTAAACTCCCGGCATCGCTTTCTTCAATGGCTTCAACAGCACTGCCAGCACGATCGCCATGAACAACGCCATCACCGCCAGGACCAGGAAAAACTGCGATTGCAGCCAAATGTCCCAGTACACGCCGATCTGCGTCAGCTTGTTTCCGATGGCCGTAGCGACAAACCACCCGCCCATCATCAGACCGCGGATATTTATCGGAGCCACCTTCGAAACCAGCGACAGACCCATCGGCGAAAGCATTAGTTCGCCGAGCGTTACGATCATGTAAGCAAAAACCAACCAGAACGGTGAAACGCGGAAGAGGTGCGCGTTCTGAAGGATCGCCGCGCGATAAGCATCTCCGGCCCCGGGCGAAGCGGCGTTGACAGCGGCAATTAACTGCTGCTCGCCGGATGTTTCCACCTTCGTCGCCTCATCCGTCTTCTTGGAAAACTTAACACCGAAGACGCTGTTCTTGCCGTCAGGTGCTTTCGCATTCTGAATCCGGTCCAGTACGTCTTTCGAAACCCCGGACGCGGCAAGATTGTTAAGGACGCGCTCGTTGATACGAAACTCACCGGCCGCAAGCTGCTCAGGCGTCTTCGTCATTTTTTCGCCAATCGACGCGCCATACCAAAGAACGAGAAACGATAGTCCGGTGAGTGTCATGCCGATCGCCATCTTGGTAGGCGTTGACGGCTCTTTACCGCGGCGATCCAGAAATCCCCAGAACCAAACCAACGGGAAGGTGAGAATCAGGACCCACATCGCGTTGATGGAATTCGAGATCGTACCGGTGACGTTCCAGTCCGTGTTGTCATCCGCAAAATAAGTTAGCGTCGAGCCGTTCTGGTGAAAGACCATCCAGAAGACGATGACGATCAGGAATATTACGATCAGCGCCATGACGCGTTTCCAGTTCGGGACCGCCAACATGTCGGCGCTCCGTCCAGCGTCTCCGCCGGAGCCTTTCGCGTGACCGCCTTCGTCCTGATCGCTGATGCCGTGCGGCGGTGCGTCGGTTGCTGTGGCCGCGGTGTCAGCTGCTTGTTGCGGATCTCCGGCGGCCACGCTCTCCGCAGCGCGCTCGCCGCGCTTACGATCAGCCGCCATCACCAGGTTTTTGAAATACCAGAGGATCCCTACGGAAATGACCATTCCGAAAGCCGCGACCGCGAAGGCCGGGTGGAACCCAAACTTCTGGCGAACAACTTCCATCACGATCGGCGCAAGAAACGCGCCGACGTTGATGCCCATGTAAAAAATGTTGTAGGCGCGGTCTTTTAGGTGACTGCCTTCGGGATAAAGATTGCCGACCATCGTAGAGACGTTCGGTTTAAAGAAGCCGTTTCCAATAACGAGGCAGGTCAGCGCTGCGTAAACCGCCCAGAGCTTCGGAATCGACAGCAATCCGTGGCCGGCCATGAAGAAGAATCCACCGATCATGACGGCCTTGCGATAACCGGTAATCTTGTCCGCGATTAATCCGCCGATCAGCGGGCTCGCGTAAACAAACATCAGGTAATTCGAATACAGCGACGTTGCCTCAGCCGCGGTCCACCCGAATCCCTCAGTTGAGTGACGAAGATAAAGCGTAAACAGCGCGAGCATTGAGTAGAAGCTGAAGCGCTCCCACATCTCGGTGGCAAAGAGCACATACAAGCCCTTCGGATGTCCTTCCGTGTGGGCGTCTGCAGGTCTACTCATGCTATTGGCGGTGGCCATAGTTCTAGCTCCTCCAGAATCTTGGACTCAACAGCAATTACGGGGAGTGGTGCAGGGGTTGATGCGACGCATTCAGCCAAAGTTTGCGGCCTGTGTCAAGAAGGTATGGACATTTTTCGTGCCATCTCGGGCTCAAACCCCAGACCATACTGTGCGGCAGGCCCATCTTTCTCCTGGAGTGATTTTGTTCTGCAGTACGCATGGTCCACCCGAGAAACTGCTGTGTTTTATGGACCATCCGGTTGGGGCACGTCTGTTGCCAAGTCCAGGCAGCTTTTCGATCTGGTCCGTAGAGGAGCAAGCTTAATGCAACACATCACATTCACTAAAGGGTCATTCTCGCGATTAACGATGGCCGCGATATTAGTTCTTTGCTGGGTAGGTTATGCAGCGGCACAAACGGAACTGTCCGGACCTAAAGCCGAAGTTCGAGGCTCAATCGGTGGAGCTACATTTGGCGACAATGAGATTCCACATGGCCTGGTTGGTGGATCGGTCAGGGTTTATGTGAGTCGTCGATTCAGTATCGAGCCGGAAGTGTTCTATCTGCGCCATTCAGAGAATGACCAGGACCTAATCGTGCAACCGAACCTGGCTGTTGATTTGTTGCCGCCCACCGGAAAGTTCGTCCCTTATGCGATCGCAGGAGTGGGAGTGATACGTCATCGAGGCATGGTCTCTGGTTTCGACTTCACCACCGGTGCTCCGCGAGAGTTCGACACATCGTTCACCAGCTGGACAGCGAGTGGCGGGTTGGGCGTGAAAATCTTTGTGACGGATAAGTTGTTCATTGCTCCCGAAGCTCGACTGGGCCGCGAACCAGGGTTGAGAGGAACGTTCAGTGTTGGGTATGTGTTTTCAGGCAGGGATCGAAAGTGAATGCACAGTTCGGTGCGACTGCGTCCCACAGGCCCGAAGGGCCGACAGTAAGTAGCCGCGACCGTAAGGTCGTAGGAAAATAATCGGGTTCATAAGATGCTTGACTGCCACACGCGGGAAGCGTATACACCTGATCATTTAGGATTGATCTTTCAACATGTCTAACCCTATCTCACATTCTTTGGGGAGCATTGCCAGAATCGAACTTTGTTATGAAGTTCCCTCCAATTTGTTATTCCCTCCAATTAGGAGAAACTGATGTCTCCTAACCTAAACAGAACCGTCGTTACGAAACATCTGCACATATTAGGCGCGAGCTTGGTAGGACTCATCATTCTAGCCGGTATCGCCGTCGCTGTTGAACGGCACCGGCAGCAGAGTTCCCCACGCAAGATCAATGGGAAACCGTTGGCTGAGAAGGAGCCACGATCACACCGAACATCTTTTACAGAGAACGGACCAGAAGGACGATGGTCAGCATCCTTTATCCCAGACAGAATGCAGAGCGCGGCCACTTCACCTGTTGTGATAATCGGAAACAGCACGCTCATGGGAAACGCAAAACTAAGAAATCTTCAGCTTACACATCTGACTCTGAAAAATTACTCAGCACAAGCTGTACTCGGCATCCAGCTGAAGTGGTTCGTAACAACCAGATTAGACCCCACGAAAGTTTTGCCTCCTCCGGGTTACACTGGGTTATTTGAGACTCCTTTGCCTCCCCGGGCCTCGGGAAAGTTTGAATCTCCTTTGATCAAATTCTCTCAGACGGTTAGACACTTGCTGAACAAGGGTAAGTTGGATGGCGAGTTTTTGGTGCAACTGCAGGTCTACCAAGTGGAGTTTGAGGACGGCTCCAGTTGGAATGCTGACTGGAACGATCCTAAACCAGGTGTAATTTTGACCGCACTTAATCGATCTGGTTTTACTCTCACTTTCGGCCAAGAGGCCTCATGAATCCTCAATCGATCACGTTACCGAAGTTACTGCTGCTGGTGTTTACACTACCTCTAGTGTTCATGTTGTTGCTGAGAGCGTTTCCCGCAGTAGGGATCGCCCAGTCAACTGAAGAACGGGAAATCAAAAATAAGATACCGGAGCATTTGCCAATAAAGGTAAAGATACGTGCGGAAAAGGAAAGAGCGTTTAAAGACCTGAAGGACGAAAACTGGGTCAAAGATTTTGCGCTCGAGGTTACAAACACATCCACCAAACCAATTTACTTTCTCGAGTTATCCCTTATCTACCCAGAGCTGATTGAACCGAACGGACGCCCGGTAGGAGTTCCCTTACGTTACGGACGAATGGACGTTATAGACCATAGGACACGGGCTACTGTCGATGATCTGCCCATCAAACCTGGAGAGACGTACGTTTATACAATTCCAAAAAGGGATCGAAGAGGGTGGAATGCTCGGAAGGCAAAGGGATACGTGCCAGATCCGAGAAAGGTGATTCTGCAATTTGTGCATTTGAGTTTTGGCGATGGTACCGGCTTTAACCGGACGGATGCGGAACCTTATCCGTACAAACGAAAGCAGTTCTTATCGAGTGGATGCGAGGATCCTGCAAGAATTGCCAAAGCGGAAAAGAATATTACAGGCTTTCCGGATATTCGGACGGCATATATGTCCAGTAACACCGGCAGCATTCAAGCCGGTTTTTTTACGCCCAGCATTTTTTCCTCGGAGCATTCCGTTCAGTCTGGACTCTGTTGTCCTGGTACGCAGTGTTCGTTTCTTAAAAGACTATTTAATTGGGGCCTACCAGCCATGGACAACCCAGGATTGCGATCCGGGAAGTGAGGGTGCAGTTTTGGGCATCGTCGACAAACTCAACGGTCAAGGGGCCAGTGTCTTTAATGAGGTTCTCCGCGCTGGGGAAATAACGATCACCGCGGTAGTAAACAACGCTGCAACGACTGGCCATGAAATCGGACATCTGTTTAATGGACAACACGCGGATGGAGGTTTGATGGCACAGTCATCTGTTCGCACTTCCATTGTATTTGATCCAATCACACTAAATACGATCAGGAGCATTAATCATCCGTAGATGCTTGCGCAAGAGATCAAGTTCTATGCGTTCTATTTAAGGGAGGAAGTATGAAAAACAAGAAGATCGGAGCGTCACTGAGCGTAATGGCCATCGTAGTATTGGCCGCAGGGTATGCTATCAGTCTGTCGCCACGCGTCAGCCAAAATGCGGATGGGTTGCTGCTGAGTGTCGAGTCAGACAAGACGGATTATTTGCCTGGGGACACCGTGCTCTTAAAGTTCAGGATAACCAATAAGTCGAACACCCCGACTTCAATTTACAAGGGGTCAACAGTCTGGGACGGTTATCTCAAGGTGTTCATCGCCAAAGAGAACAGTGGTTTTAGAGAGTATTTCGGCCCTGCTTGGGGTGCTAAGGATGCTCACTATAAAGAACCAATTACGCTGGCCCCTGGTAATTTGTATGAAACCGACGCAACCGTATTGTGGAATCAAAAGCTCGAAACTTCACACCTCGGCAAAATGTACGCTAAGAAGGTGGAAAAAGAACGTCTAACTACTGATTACGCTTTAGCTGAGCCGGGTACCTATTACATTAAGGCCTCACTGCTCAACCCGCTAACCAATCACACCGTAGAATCTGAGCCTATTGAAGTGAGGGTGAACGAACCAGAGGGGGCCGATCTTGAGGTTTGGAATAGAATCAAGGTAGATGGCAACTACGGCTTGTTTATCCAAACCGGTGGCCTTCCCGAACATCGCAAGGGTCCGAAGACCCTCAAACTGGCAAAAGACCTTGAGATTCTTATCTCTCAGCACCCGAGCAGTCGCTACAGTAAAAGCATTCGCTCAAGCCTCACCAAACGGCAAGAACTCATAGAACGTATTGAGCCGAAAAATCCTTTAGAAGAATAGATTTGAATAAAAGGAATCCTGTCTTTGTTTTCAACCCGTCAGGCCCGATGCCTGGCTTGACAGTGAAACGACCCTGGGCGTATAAGCACAACTGAAAAACGTGGTGAGTTAAGGCGACTTGCGGCCACGTAAAACAAACGGCTAAACAGCTCGGGCACACCAAAGGTCGAACCCGAAAAACTTCAGTAGTTTTAGAAGTCCCGCGTTGTTTAGCGCGGGACTTCTCGATTTTGGATTGCTGATTTCGGAATGCGGAATGGCCTGGTCCGCTACGAATCAAGCTGATGTCCGCAATCCGCAATCTGAAATCCGCAATCCGACATATGGAACCATTCAGAAACCTCCTCGAGTCTGACAGCATCCACGTCTTTGATGGCGCGATGGGCACGATGCTCTACGCGAAGGGCGTGTATATCAACCGCTGTTACGACGAGCTAAACCTCAGCAATCCCGATCTGGTGCGCGAGGTTCACGCAGAGTACTGCCGCGCCGGCGCCGATATCCTGGAGACGAATACCTTCGGAGCCACTGCGCCCAAGCTCGCGCAATACGGACTCGAAGGAAATCTGCGTGAGATCAACATCTCAGCCGCGCGACTGGCTCGCGAAGGTGGCACTGATTGCTACATCGCCGGCGCGGTTGGACCACTTGGTCTGCGGATTGAGCCGTATGGCCCAACGTCATATGACGAAGCGAAAGACTTGTTCAAAGAACAGATCTCGGCGCTACTCGAAGGCGGTGTTGACCTCTTTCTGCTCGAAACGTTTTCCGACGTCTCAGAAATGAGACAAGCGATCGACGCCGTCCGCGAACTTTGCGATCTTCCCATCGTGGCCCAAATGACCATCCAGGTTGACGGCAACACGTCATACGGAACCACGCCTGAAGTCTTTGCAGCCCGACTCGATCAATGGGGCGCAGATGTAATCGGCCTGAATTGTGGCGTTGGTCCGGCGATCATACTCAGCGCGCTCGAGAAGATGCGTGCGGTGACCAAAAAGAAATTAGCCGCCCAACCAAACGCCGGTTTACCACGTGACGTGCAGGGCCGGCAGTTCTACATGTGCTCGCCTGAGTACATGTCGAAATTTGCCAAGCGATTTATTCAGGCGGGCGCGAAGTTTATCGGCGGGTGCTGTGGCACGACTCCCGCGCACATCAAGTTGATCTCTGATGCGGTCCGCGCCGCGTCGCCACGCGCGCAGAAGGTTGTGCTGTCGTCAGGCGCTCTGGCACAGATCACGGAGATCACCCCGGCTGATATCAAAGTAATGCCGCCGGAGCTGCGTTCGAAGTGGTCGCGAAAGATTGTGCAGGGTGAATTTGTTACGTCGGTTGAAGTCTTACCGCCGAAAGGCGTCGATGCTCAGAAAACACTCGACTCAATCCGGCTTCTCAAAGACGCGGGTGTCGACGGTGTAAACATTCCTGACGGCGCGCGTGCGCAGTCGCGCATGAGTGCCCTAGCAACTGCCGTACTGGTTGAACAACAGATCGGTATTGAGTCTGTTTTGCACTACTGCTGTCGCGATCGAAACTTGCTCGGGATGATGTCTGATCTGCTCGGCGCCGCCGCGTTGGGGATTCGAAATCTGCTGCTAATTACGGGTGACCCGCCAAAGATGGGACCTTACCCGGACGCGACTGCCGTGTTTGATATTGACGCCATCGGTCTGACCAACATGGTGAACAAACTGAACCACGGTCTCGATCTGGGTAACAACCCGATTGGAGAACCGACTGCGTTTTGTATCGGCGTCGGCGTTAACCCGGGCGCGATCAATCTGGACGAAGAGATTCGGCGTTTCGAATACAAGGTGGAAGCAGGCGCGCAGTATGCAATCACGCAGCCGGTATTTGATACGGACCAATTGCGCGACTTCATCAAACGGATAGAACACGTACGGATTCCGATTGTGGCCGGCATCTGGCCGCTCGTCTCGTATCGCAACGCTGAGTTTCTGCACAACGAAGTTCCCGGCGTGCGTGTGACTCCATCGATCATGGACCGCATGCGGGCAGCTTCAGCGATCAGTAAAGAAGCTGGACGTGACGAAGGACTAAAGATTGCGGGCGAGTCGTTGAATGACGTACGCGACATCATCCAGGGTGTGCAGGTCTCAGCGCCCTTTGGGAATGTGAAGTATGCGCTGGAAGTATTCGGCGCGCTTCCGGAACTCGCAGCGCAGAAAGTCCAATCTCACCCAGCCGCATAACGACCGTATGAGGTGAATTTTACCCGCCAAGATTTGAATGTCTCAGGGTCAAGAAGGGTAGCTTGCTCCCGCCTTGGTTGGATGGCAGTCAATCACAGCGGGAGCAAGCTACCCTTCCTGACGCTGAGACACCCAAACATGACTGCTGATACTGACCTCAGCGCTTTAATACGTGTTTCAGCGCTCCGTCCAGGGTCGGATACTGAAACTCGTACCCCGCCTCTGTCAAAACGTTCGGCTCGACACGTTGGCTCGTCAACAACAACGCGTCCGCCATCTCGCCAAAAGCTAACCGCACGCCAAACTTCGGAATCGGTAAAAGCGTGGGACGCGATAACGCGTGGCCCAGGGTCCTGGTGAACTCTATGTTGCGAACGGGATTTGGCGCTACGAAATTTACCGGGCCCGATAATGATTCATTTGTTAGCGCCAACTTTAATGCGCTCACAACGTCATCCAACGCAATCCAACTCATCCACTGTTTGCCGCTACCAATTTTGCCGCCGATACCCATACGAAACGGCGGCAACATCTTTTTCAGTGCGCCGCCCTCTTTATCCAGGATGATTCCAAAGCGCGCATTCATTACGCGGACGCCCATTGCTGTTGCGTGTGAAGTCGCCTTCTCCCATTCAACGCAGACCTCAGATAGAAAATCGTTGCCGGGCGCGCTGGATTCGGTCAGCACTTCCTCATCGCGATCCCCGTAGTATCCAATTGCCGAAGCCGAAAGAAGCACGCGAGGAGGACTGGTTAAATTACCGAGGGCATCGGCCAGCAGCTTTGTTCCAATGGTGCGGCTCTCACGAATCTTTTTCTTCTTTTCGTCGGTCCAGCGTCCTTCGGCGATGCTCTCACCCGCCAGGTGGACCACCGCATCAAATCCTTCGATCAACGACAGCGCGATGCTGTATCGCTCAGGACTCCACTCAATTTCGTCCGACGAGTGCGGGTAATGCCGCACCAACCGATAAATCTCATGGCCCTCCGGCTCGAGAGCTTTAGTCAATGCCGTGCCAACCAGACCATGCGAGCCACTAACGAGAATCTTCATACGTCCCTCTTACCAGAACTCTGGCTAAAGTGGTATCGACTGCTTCATGCCTACTGTCTTGTCTTCTGCGTTGTTTTATTCTATCAGACATCTGATTCGTAATCGTTTGTAACGCAAACTGTTAGTTTGCGAATGTTGAGTGGCTTTCTACGCGGCCGCAAACTAACAGTTTGCGTTACGAGAACCGCCGAGTCCGACCTCACCGGATCGTCACCCCTAATTCACCCACGCGAAGTCTTACCGGTCCTAACAAAGATGGAGTCGCGTGCTTACTGTCAGAAGATTTCTACAGTTGATCCTCGTCGCGGCGTTGCCCTGTTCTATGCTTTGGCAAACGGCGAGCACGCAATCCTCGCTGCGACGCATTACCAATACCTCTGAAGAAGCCACCAATCTCAATCCATCCATGAGCGGCGATGGACGGATCGTCGCGTTTGAATCTACTGAAGATGTTGCCGGTGTTGGTGGTCCGGATAGCTTCCGCGCGATTCGAGCGAACGTTAATGTTAGCCCCACAACATTCGTGCAACTCGCTGCCAGCCGAGCGCCCGCTCCGGCGATTTCACAGGACGGTTCACGAATCGTCTTCGCTTCTACCGCTAACCCATTGGGCACAAACGTTGACGGAAATTCAGAAATATTTCTACACGACGGAACCCTGCGGCAGATAACGAACACGACGCCTGCGGACCTCTCATCGCGCACAGTTCACGGAAACTTCCTACCATCAATTTCAGACGATGGGCGTTTCATCGCATTTTCTTCCAACCGAAATCTCGCCGGGCAAAACAGCGACGGGAATCTCGAGATATTTGTTTTCGACAACTCAACGTCCACCTTCACCCAGCTAACATCTTCATCCGGAACCGTTGGCTTTACTGACGCCAAGATCAGCGGCAACGCCATGAACGTAGCGTACATTCGTGACCCCGGTTCATCGTCGAGCCCCAATCGGGATTTGCTGTTACAAAATCGAATTGGCACGCCAACCGTGCGAGTACTCGTTAGTAACGCTCCGAATCTCCAGTTAACTCATGGCCGCGCTATCAGCGATGACGGACTGCGCGTTGTTTGGTCTGCTGAAACTGCTATCAACTCCACTCAGGTTTTTCTCTTCGACGGCCGCAACAATCAGACGCGCCAAATCACCACGCTTGGTTCGCGCGCTACCGACGTCCCTTTGCACCCGACGATTAGCGGCGATGGCTCACGAATCGCGTTTGCCACTCGCCGCACCTTTCTCGGCAATTCTGACGGCAGCGTTGACCTCTACAGTTTCGACATCCCTTCGACGACGTTTGGCCGCGTAACCAGTGGCCCATCGAATGCAACCGCCGAAGTGTTGTCGTCGTTGAACGACGACGGGTCTGTCGTAGCATTCAACTTTCCACGCGTACTCGCCGGCGTAACCAACGTCACCGCCGCCAACAATTCTGAAATCTATGTCACCGAAACACCGTCGCGTCCTGCTAACGGAACGCTGACCATTCTTAATGGCGCGTCATTTGGTCATGAACCGGCAGCCAGCAACGCTGTCGCGCCGGACAGCATAGCCGTCGCTCGCGGAACTGCACTCGCCTTCTCCAGTCAACAATCGCTGCAGCAAACGGACGGTTCGTTCCCGCAGTCAGTGGGAGGTACAACTGTCACCGTCAATGGCCGTCTGGCTCAAATCCTTTATGTTTCACCGTCGCAGGTTAACTTTCTTACACCTGCTCAAACAGAACTTGGTGCCGCAGAGGTGTTGGTGACGAATTCCGACGGTTTTCAAAGTCGCGGAAACATTCAAACGCTTTTAGCCGCGCCGGGTGTCTTCACGTTCAGCGGTGACGGTTTGGGTGCAGGTGTGATCTTAAACGCCGACACGTTGCAGGGAGGACCATTCGATCCCTCGAACGGTAACCTTCGGATGGTCATCTTCACCATGGGTGTGCGCACCGCTCTCAGCGTAAACGTCAGCGCGGGTGGACGCGCGTTGAAAGTCGAATCAATCGATGAGTCTCCGACTTTGCCGGGTCTTGATGAGATTCACGTCCTGGTGCCGGCTGACCTAAGGGGCGCAGGAACCGTTGACCTCGAAGTTCGAGCGGACGGACGTGACGGCAATCCAGTGACCGTCATGTTTATCGGCGACTCCGCGCGCGACATCGTCATCAATGAATTCCTCGCAGACCCATCCGAAGGCAACGATGGCGATGCAAACCACGACCGCACGCGAAACGCGAGTCAGGACGAGTTCATCGAACTATTTAACAGCACACCACGCGACATTGATATCAGCGGCTACCAACTATTCACCCGAGGCGGCACCAGCGCTAACGATGTGCTTCGACATACTTTTGCCGAGGGCACGGTCCTCCAGTCGTGCACCGCGATCATTGTGTTTGGTGGCGGGAATCCGCATCCGTTTGATCCCATCTTTGGTGGTTCGCAAATTGTTACTGCATCCACCGGAGGGTTAAGCCTTAGCAACACTTCCGGTTTGATTGCGTTGCGAAATGAGTCCGGTGACTTCGTTAATTTCCTCGCCTACGGCGGATCGACCGGTCTCGATGCCGACGAGAACCAGTCGTTAACCCGAGCGCCCGACCTAACCGGGGCGTTTGCACTGCACTCTGCCGCGAGCAATGGTGCGCGCTCATTTAGCCCAGGCACACAGTTAACAGGGGCGCCATTCAACTCGTGCACGCCGGCAATCGCGCGCGTCGAAGTGTCGCCGGCAACTGTCTCGATCGAACCAGGTCAGCCACAACTGTTCACCGCGCGCGCCTTCGACGCGTCTCACAATGAAATAAACGGCGTAATCTTTTGGTGGGAATCGGACAACATCACAGTCGCCACGATTGGTCAGAACGGAAATGCCTTCGGCGTGTCACCGGGTACCGCGCAGGTTCGCGCGACGGGTCGCGGCATTCGGTCGTCGCCGGCAGCTTTAACAGTCATACAACCACCTTCTGTTTTAACCAGCGTCACCATCACACGCTCCGCGGCGACGATAGCGGCCGGCGAGACGCAACAGTTCATCGCACAGGCAAGAGATCAATTCGGTCGGGACTTCGGCGGTGTCACTATCAACTTCGTTTCGAACAACACTGCAGTTGCGACGGTCAATGTTGTTAGTCCCACCACGAATACGGGTTCCGCGACCGCAAGCGCAACAGCACGCGCCCCGGGTTCAGCGAGCATCACAGCCACAGCGACGAGTGGCTCAACTACTCTAATCAGCAGTCCCGCGGTGTTAACTGTCGAGCCAGGCGCCGGACAACTATTGATTAGTGAATTCAGAACGCGTGGACCAGCAGGCGCGGCGGACGAATTTATAGAGATCTACAATCCCACAACATCCACACTGCCAATCGGTGGGCTCCGGATTCGTGCGTCGAATAGCAGCGGAACAATTAGCGACCGCGTAACGATCTTTGCCGGCACTAGCCTGGAACCAGGTTGTCATTATCTGGTGGCGAATTCGGACTACAGCGGTTCGGTAGTAACTGACCAAACCTACAACACCGGGCTAACCGACGATGGCGGAATCGCCATAACGGGTTCGAACGGAACCAGCGTGATTGACGCGGTTGGCATGAGCGTCGGCTCGGCATTTAGAGAAGACACCACACTCACGCCGCTTTCCGGCACCGCGGATCGTAGTTATGAACGAAAGCCTGGCGGAAGTTTTGGGAACGGAGTTGATACCAACAACAACGTCGCCGACTTCTCGTTAACCGCACCCAGTAATCCGCAGAATTCGTTGTCATCCTGTCTCAATACGTCCGCCGCGGAATTGTCGATTACCAAGACCGCTTCACCAAATCCCGTTATCACTGGGACTAACGTCACGTACTCGATTGTCGTAATGAACAAGGGTGTGGCCGTCGCTCAAAACGTCGTTGTCACTGACAACTTGCCGCCATCGGTAACCTTTGTTTCATGTAGCTCCACGGGCACGAGAATCTGTGGCGGTTCAGGCAACAACCGGACAATTACATTTGCCTCGCTTGCCGCAGGTGCGTCGGAAACAATCACACTGATCGCGACTGCTAACGGTGCGGCGGGCACAACGATCACTAACACCGCAGCGGCTACATCAAACATCGCCGATCCGAACACAGCGAATAACTCGTCAACCGTCACCACCACCGTGCAAGCTCCGGCGCCGGGCCTTTCAATCAACAACGTCGCAATCAAAGAAGGTGACGCCGGAACCATGACGTTCTCCTTCACTGTTAGTTTGTCTTCTGCTGCGGTAGGAGACGGAGTGACATTCGATATTGCCACTCAGGACCACACTGCTACCTCAGCAAGCGGTGACTACGTGGCGAAGTTTTTGACTGGTCAAAATATTCCGGCGGGCAACAGTAAGTACACGTTCGATGTCATCGTGAACGGCGACACCCTGGTCGAACCGGATGAGTCGTTTTTCGTGAACGTGACCAATGTTACGGGCGCAACAGTTGGGGACGCTCAGGGCGAAGGCACGATTAATAACGACGACAATGCGATGCTGGTGATAAGTCAACTGTATGGCGGCGGGGGAAATTCAGGCGCGCAGTTCACCCACGACTTTATCGAAGTGTTCAATCGTGGAACAACTACCGTTGATTTAACTGGTTGGTCAGTGCAGTACCTCGGAGCCACCGGCTCAGGTACATGGTCCACGACTAGTCTGTCCGGACTGCTCCAACCCGGCCAGTACTTTCTGGTTCAGGAAAACTCTGCCGGCGCGAATGGAGCCGCGCTACCGGCGCCTGACGCTATTGGTTCTATCACTATGGCTGCGACGGCAGGCAAGGTCGCTCTTGTTTCCAGCAAGACGCCTCTTTCCGGTAGTTGTCCATCGGGCGCAAGCATTGCTGACGTGATTGGCTACGGGAGCACTGCCAGTTGTTTCGAAGGCAGCGGTCCAGCACCCGCAGCAAGTGCTACAAGTGCTGACTTCCGCAAAGCCGGAGGCTGTGTTGATACCAACAACAACGCGGCTGACTTCTTCGTACTGGCTCCCTTCCCTCGTAACACATCAGGTGCGTTCAACAGCTGCACGTCTGGCGTGAGACCGGGCCTAACAATCAACGACGTCGCCACTGCAGAAGGTAATGGAGGCGCAACTGTCGCAACGTTTACGGTGAGCTTGTCGACGCCGGTACAGGGTGCTGATGTCACCTTCGATATCGCCACGGCTGACGGGAGCGCACAGGACAACAATCCGGCGGCCAGCGAAGACGGTGACTATGTGGCGAAGTTCCTGACGAACCAGATAATTCCCGCCGGCCAACAAAAGTTCACATTCACAGTCACAATTAATGCCGATACAGCAATAGAAACCGACGAAACATTCTTCGTTAACGTGATGAATGTCTCGGGCGCGACGCTCACCGACGGCCAGGGCCAGGGAACAATCCAAAACGATGACATCCCAACGTTGTCCATCAATGATGTCAGTCTGGCGGAAGGCGACTCAGGCCCGAACGTGTTCACATTCACAGTTAACCTTTCAGCCAATGCGCCTGCGCCGGTAAAGTTTGATATCGCCACGGCGGAGGGTACGGCCCAGACTTCTGAAGACAACGATTACATTGGTAGAAAGGCAACGGCGCAGGTTATTCCCGCCGGACAGTCAACTTACACATTCGATGTCACAGTTAATGGTGATATGGATATCGAAAAGAATGAAACTTTCGTTGTTAATGTCTCGAATGTTACCGGTGCCTTCGTCGCAGACGGCCAGGGGATCGGCACAATCCAAAATGACGACACTCCCTCGTTGAACCTTACCGACGTGACGGCAGCGGAAACCGATGCCGGCACAACCACGTTAACGTTCACAGTTACCTCGACGCTTCCCGCGCCCCCGGACGGAATTACATTCGACATCGCTACGGCGGACGGCACAGCGCACGACGGTGATCCTGTTACTGAAGACAACGACTACGTAGCGAAGAATTTGACGGGCCAGATTATTCCCTTCGGTCAAAACCAGTACACGTTTGACGTCACTGTAAACGGCGACGTCCTGGTCGAAGCTGACGAAACTTTCTTCGTTAATATTTCGAACGTTACCAACGCCACGGTGAGTGACAGCCAGGGTCTTGGAAGGATTCAAAACGATGACACAGCGCTCGTGGTAATCAGCCAGTTGTATGGCGCGGGAGGTAACTCAAGCGCAACACTGCGGAACGACTTCATCGAGATCTTCAATCGTGGAACATCGACTGTGGATCTCGCTGGCTGGTCAGTGCAATACACGTCGGCAACCGGAACTACATGGCAGGTCACACCGCTTTGCCCGACCGGACCCTGCTTGTTGTTGCCCGGCAAATACTTCCTGGTGCAGGAGGCGGGCGGTGCTAACGGCGAACTTCTGCCGGCGGCGGACGCCACAGGTTCGGTCGCAATGGCTGCGACAGCAGGAAAAGTCGCATTAGTCAGCAGCACAACGGCGCTGACGGGCAGCGGTTGTCCGGTTGGTCCAACCGTGCTGGATTTTGCGGCATATGGAACGACCGCGAGTTGCTTTGAAGGAACTGGAAGCGCGCCGGCGCCGAGCGCGACGAATGCTGATGTCAGAAAAGGCGGCGGCTGCGTCGATATCAATAACAACGCGTCGGACTTCTTCCTGCACCCGCCCGCTCCGCGCAACAACGGTTTCCCGGCTAACAGCTGCAATGGACAGAAAGTAGATCTGTCGATCAATGACGTCACTGTTACGGAAACAGATGTCGGAACACTGGCGGCCACATTTACAGTCACGCTCCATGGCACAACCGGTTCAGCGGTTACAGTCGATTACAGCACAGCCGACGACACCGCTATTGCTCCAGGCGATTACGATGCGATTCCGACTACTCAGTTGCTATTTAATCCGGGTGAGACGACCAGGACGATTATGGTAGAGGTGCAGGGCGACAAGCTCGATGAACCTAACGAGACGTTCTTCGTCAATCTGGCAAACGCTTCCAACGCGGCCATCCTCGACAACCTGGGCCGCGGCACAATCACCGACAATGACGTACCTCCTGCGCTCACTATTAACGACGTGGCCATCAATGAAGGCAACGCGGGGACAACTGTCTTCGCATTCACTGTCCACTTGTCAGCGCCTGCTCTAACCGGCGGTGTGACCTTCGACATTGCCACCGCTGACGGGACCGCTCAAGACGACAATCCCGCTCCCGAGGACAGCGACTACGTGGCTCAGGGACTGACGAGTCAAACTATTCCGGCGGGGAGTCAGGATTTCGTTTTCAATGTAATAGTCAACGGCGACTTGAACATCGAACCGAATGAGACGTTCTTCGTCAACGTCACAAAGGTCACCGGCGCAACCGTCAGCGACGCACAAGGCGTCGCGCTAGGCCACGCCACAATCCAAAATGATGACAGCCCGGCGCTTTCCATCGATGACCTTACAGCTAACGAAGGCAACTCCGGAACGACCATCCTTACATTCACCGTCACGTCGTCGTTACCCGCGCCGGCCGGAGGAATCACTTTTGACATTGCCACGGCCGACGGCACTGCACAGGATGACGACCCGGCGACGGACGATAACGATTACGTTGCACACAGCTTGACCGGTCAAACGATTCCAGAGGGTCTTACAACTTACACGTTCCCGGTAACCGTAAATAGCGACGCAAAGAATGAAGCGGCCTGCGAAACGTTCTTGGTAAATGTCACCAACGCTATCAACGCAACCATCGTTGATGGGCAAGGTCAGGGCTCCATCATCGATGAAGACGGCACCAAACTGGTCATCAGTCAGATATACGGCGGGGGTGGAAACGCCAGTGCTACGTACACCAACGACTTCATTGAAATTTTCAACAGAGGGAACACGTCGGTTAGTCTAAATGGAATGTCGGTGCAGTACGCGTCGGCAACCTCCACGACCGGCAGCTTTGCAGTGACGCCACTTCCAAACGTGATGTTACAGCCGGGTCAGTATTTCCTGGTTCGGCAGGCTGGTGGAGCGACTGGAATTGCGTTACCAACGCCAGATGCAACGGGTTCGATCAATATGGCTGCGGGAGTAGGCAAAGTCGCGCTGGTAAACGGCACGACTGCGTTGTCTGCCGTTGGCTGTCCTTCTGGTCCAACCATCATTGATTTCGTTGGATATGGAACTACTGCAAACTGTCGCGAAGGCGCATCGACCGCTGACAATGCACCCGGGCCGTCTAACAACACCACTTCGGCTCAACGCGACTTAAGCGGATGTCAGGACCTAAACAACAACCAGCAGGATTTCGCCACCGCTCAGGTAGTTCCACGCAACACGCGTCGGTTTTAAACTTGTGCAGTTGCAGCGCCAGCTATTCGTCGATGTTAATATTCCGGTTCCATCAGACGAACTTGATCGAATGGGTTCAAGCCTTTCGAGTCCGTAGTGTCCGATCTAAGTTCACGATCGTTAACTTAGCCCGCGAAGCGTGGCGATAGCATAAAGCCTGGGGTGGAGCGAGGCTTTGCGAGCGGAACCCCAGGATCCTTGGAACAACTCGTAGCAGCCCGCGAAGCGGGCGGCAGCCTATCCATCACCAGTAGACTTGCGCGGTGTGGGCTTTCGCACGTTTCGCGCGCTCCATTATTCATCCGGTTCGGCAACCTGGGGTTCCGCTCCGCTCCACCCCAGGCTTTATGCTATCGCCCCGCTCCGCGGGCTAAGACAAAGGCGCAAATACTCACTAATGATGAAACGAATCGCCGCCGTACTACTGCTTGTTCTAGTCTCCACGCCCGTCTTCCCACAACAAACCCGGCGTCAACTTGCGGCTCAAGTTCGTGCCGAATTCCTGCATGCATGGAACGGCTACAAGAAATACGCCTGGGGTCATGATGATCTAAAGCCTCTTTCTAAAACGCATCACGATTGGTATGCGCAACCGCTGTTAATGACTCCCGTCGACTCGCTCGACACCATGATCATCATGGGTCTCAAAGATGAAGCTGACGCGACGCGCAAGTACATCGTCGAAAATCTCTCCTTCGATAAAGACATCTCCGTTCAGAACTTCGAAGTAACCATCCGGCTGCTGGGCGGCCTGATATCCGCTTATCAGATGACCGGGGACCAGCGTCTTCTGAAACTGGCAGAGGATTTGGGAAACCGGCTGCTTCCCGTATTCGATTCACCAACCGGAATTCCTTATCGCTACGTAAACCTGAAAACCGGAAAGGTGCGCGGTGAAGTTACTAATCCAGCCGAAGCCGGTACTTTGTTAATTGAATTCGGCACGCTCGCCAAGCTCACGAAGCGTCCTGTCTTCTACGACAAGGCGAAGCGAGCCCTGGTTGAGGTCTTCAAGCGCCGTTCACCAATCGGTCTGGTCGGCACGCGTATAAATGTTGAGACCGGCCAATGGACCAACACGGACAGCCACATCAGCGCCGAGATTGACAGCTACTACGAATACCTTTTGAAGTGTTGGTTGCTGTTCGGCGATCAGGACTGCAAGCGGATGTGGGATGAGAGCATCGTTGCCGTCAATAAATACCTGGCGGACCACTTCGATCGCGGGGTCAGCCGGCGAATGATATATGAGCAGTGGTATGGCCACGCGGATATGACCACGGGCAAACGGACCTCGCCGACTTACGGCGCACTCGACGCATTTTTTCCTGCTGTGCTGGCCCTGTCAGGCGACGTCAAGCGGGCGCAGCTTCTGCAGGCATCATCGTTCAAGATGTGGAACCTGCACGGCATCGAACCGGAAGAGCTCGACTACAAGACGATGACGGTCAAGCATGCCGGATATCCCCTGCGTCCTGAGATCGTTGAATCCACTTATTATCTGTACCACTACACGCGTAATCCGAAATACCTGGCGATGGGTGAATCGATGTTTCGTGATTTTGTGAAACACTGCAGGACGGATGCGGGATATGCGGCGTTGAAGAGCGTTATCACCAAAGAGAAATCCGATTCAATGCAAAGCTTCCTCTTTGCCGAAACGTTTAAGTACTACTACCTGCTCTTCTCGCCGCCGCGAACTTTGAATTTCAAGCAAGTCATTTTCAACACCGAGGCGCATCCCATCAGAAGGACCTGGTAGGCTCAACTCGTTTCGTGTTTTTTCGTGTCTTTCGTGTAATTCGTGGATCGCTTTTCTAGTAGACTCCAGCACATGCATTCGATCGACGATGCTCTCACATCGTTACGTCAACATTTTGGATTTCACGACTTCCGCGACGGACAGCGTGACGTAATTGAATCCATCCTGGCGGGCAAAGACGCTGTGGTGGTGATGCCCACAGGCAGCGGTAAGTCGCTTTGCTATCAGTTACCCGCCCTGATGCTTGACGGCGCCACGGTCGTTGTTTCACCTCTCATTGCGTTGATGAAAGATCAGGTCGATGCACTGCACGCACGCGGACTTCCCGCGACGTTTATAAATAGCTCTATTGACCAGCATGAACAACGATCCCGCATCGATGGATTGCGCCAGGGTAAGTTCAAGCTTGTCTACGTTGCCCCTGAACGCTTTCGCAGCGGCCGCTTTCTCGACGCTCTTAAATCAATTAACGTCTCACTCTTCGCGGTTGATGAAGCACACTGCATCTCCACCTGGGGTCACGACTTTCGCCCAGACTATCTCCGTCTGAAATCCATGAGTCAGACCTTAGGCGCCCGTCAAACCCTGGCTCTGACCGCGACCGCCACTCCGTATGTTCGTCAAGACATAATCCAACAGTTGGGCCTGTCGAAACCCGAAACGTTCGTCAGCGGATTCGACCGGCCTAACCTGACCATCGATGTGGTCCATACCGAGAAGGAACGTCACAAGTTTGCGCATATCAGGCGCATGGCTAAGGCGCATCACGGTTCGGGCATCATTTATGCTTCGACCCGCAAAGCAGTCGAGCAGGTCACAACTGAACTGAGAGAGTTTGGTTTGAAAGTGACTGCCTACCATGCGGGCATGAGCGATGCGGTGCGAGTCAGGGCACAGGAAGAGTTCATGGCGGGAACCACGCAGATGATTGTGGCCACCAACGCGTTTGGCATGGGCATCGATAAGGCCGACATTCGATTTGTGGCCCACTATCAAATGCCTGGTTCGATTGAGGCTTACTATCAGGAAATCGGGCGCGCTGGCCGCGATGGGCTGCCGTCGTCTTGTGTTCTGCTATTTAACTATGCCGACAAGAACACGCATGACTTTTTCATCGAAGGCTCATACCCATCGAGGGAAATCGTCCAGGACGTTTACGACGCTCTGGTTGCAACAGGACAGAAGCGTATTGAACTATCGGCGACGGAGTTGGCCAAGCGTGCCGGCGCTCGCAATGACATGGCGGTGCAGTCAGCGCTTTATCTGCTCGAGCGGGCCGGCCACATTGCGCGCGTATCCAATGCGCCAGGCTATCAAGCTGATCCGAGTGGCCCACCTCCGTGGACTCAATCCTCTCGCGCAGCGGCGGCCTTGAAAGCCTCCCCTCGCCGGAGTCGCAGCATTGTCATGCTCGATGCTTCTCCGGGGACCAAGCCTCGCGTTGACTTCGCCGACGTCGAGCGTCGCGCGGGTCTGGAACGGCGAAAGCTTCGCGAGATGATCGAGTTTTGTTACACCGAGTATTGCTATCGCGCCAGCATACTGGACTACTTCGGCGATCGGCATCACGCACGAAACTGTGGGTCCTGCGGAAACTGTTCACCCAGAGCAGCCACAAGAGTTCCGCTCACCAGCGAAGAAACATTCGACGACTCACCTCGGGCCGGTCGGACGCGTAACAAGCGTTCGGCGTCTAACGATCCACTTATTCCCCGGGCTTTGACTGATGATGAGACGCAACGAGTCCGAAAGATTCTTGCATGCGCTGCACGAATGAAGGGACGGTTTGGGAAAACTGTGCTGGCGGCCACACTGCGCGGCTCCAGTGCGAAGAATGTTATGCAAGCCCATCTCAATAACTTGTCCACTTATGGCTTGTTGAAAGAGATGCGGCAGGACGACATTACTCTTTTCATAGACGCGCTGTGTAATGCGGGTTGCTTGCAGGTAAGCAAGGGTGAGTACCCAACTGTTTCCATAACTGAGCTGGGCAATCGTGTGATGCGCGAACAGGAGCGGATCGAGCTGGCGATACCGGAAGCCACCAACATCAGCTAGGTTGATTGGGATAACGAAGTACGCGTTTACTGGGACCGCGGGCGTCCCGCCCGCACCGCGCCGGAGGCGCGAAGTCTTCCGAAACGAAGTATTCGCGCTTCGCGCTCAGTGCGGGCGGGACGCCCGCGGTCCCAGTAAACAAGTTCCCCGTTTCACTGAATTGAGAGCCAACGTTTACACGAACAAGTTCGAACTACCGTACAACTCCGCCGATCGGGCTCGACGCGCTCGCATACAAGCGTTTTTGCATTCGGCCGGCCTGGTAGGCCAACCTACCCGCTTCAATCGCGAGCTTCATAGCCCGGGCCATCTTCGCTGAATCCTCAGCCTCCGCTATCGCGGTGTTCATCAATACCGCATCAGCACCAAGTTCCATGGCAATAGCAGCATCACTGGCCGTGCCAACGCCCGCATCGACAATGATGGTGGCGTCAGGTAATTGTTCGCGCATGATGCGCAGGTTAGCGGGATTCTGAATACCCAGGCCGGAACCGATGGGCGCGGCGAGCGGCATTACCGCCGGACATCCGGCGTCCAAAAGCTTGCGCGCCATGATCAAATCATCAGTGAAGTAAGGAAGAACGATAAAACCCTCTTTGACCAAAATGCGAGCCGCCTCGAGCGTCTGTTCGTTGTCAGGAAACAGAGTAGTTTGATCGCCAATCACTTCAAGCTTCAACAAGTCCGTATTTAATGCTTCACGCGCCAACCGTGCCGTGCGAACTGCTTCCTCCGCACTATAGCAACCGGCGGTGTTCGGAAGGATCTGTAAAGCCGGGTTGAGATGATCGAGAAACGACTCACTGCTGCGATCGAGCGGTACACGCCTGACTGCGACCGTTACCATCTCCGCGCCGGACGCCTGGTGCGCTGCCTTCATCTCATCAAAGCTTCGGTACTTTCCAGTACCGATAATCAGACGAGACGTAAAGACGCGGCCGCCGATTGAAAACTGATCTTTCTTTGCTGCTTCCATAACTGTCGCCATGCAGAAATTATAACTCCTATCCGCAGATTACGCAGATTATGCAGATAGATAGCAGACAGCTAAGTTGATCACGAAATGTACCGTCACTGCCCTCAATAACTAAATCTGTGTAATCTGCGTAATCGGCGGATGGTTCCCGCCGCCTACAAAATGCACGATCTCCAGCGTGTCATCCTCATGCAGCACGGCATTTGACCATTCCGCACGGCGCACCACTGTCCGGTTCAGTTCAATCGCAATTTGTTCGGGTTTGAGTTGGAGGAGTGAAACTAACTGAGCGAGTGTTGTTTCGTCTGGAATCTCTCGGGGCTCACCATTGATCTGTATGCGCAATGAACGTTCTACCTCACACTATGGCGGCGCGAATCACGCGGCGCGTCTCCGTCGAACGCCCATCGCTGGCAGCGGCACGGATTAGTATGGCCGCCCGGCCCGAGGTAAAGCGGGGAATCTGCGCCGACACTACGGCCACGCCATCACTTTCGGTCTTTACCGAGTAGAGTTGCGGCCGGAATGAGGTGCCGAGAACTTTCACGGAAAGCATAGCGCCGATAACCGGCAGCTCCTGCTGATTCGTGCGGTCCCCTACCTTGATCCGAATGTGGAAGCTGCCGCCTGCCCAGAATTCCTGTTCATCCAGAATCGTAATATTCAAACCATCCGGCTGCGCCGGTTCGCCGAGTGGCGACTGCCGCCGCGAATCGTGGACTGTATATGGCGACCTGTCAGTCGCAAACTCTGGTTCTGGCTCTCGCTCCTCTTCGGGAGAGTCATCAACCGGCGTTTGAACCTCCGGTGTAGTTTGCATGACACTCTCGTAGTCCGACGCATTGGTAACAATCTCCAGATCCGGATCGATTCCACCTTCGACCGCGGCCTCAGGAGTCTCCCTAAAGGAAGCGTAGTGAGAGGCGTTGTCAACGATTTCCAGCGGCGGCGCGGCCTCGCTGACAGCCGCGGCTTCATCAGATGCGTTTTCTACAATGTCGAACGGTGGCTCACGTTTAATTCCCTCTTTCTCATCGCCCCGTTCACTGCCCATCCGCTTCAAATCTTCAATCCGGCCGGCATTAATAGCCGCGCAGATGAGCCGGTGCTGTCGTTTCAGACGCTGTGCCAGTGCTTCTTCGTCGAAGCCGGACTCGATCAAGTCTTCGTAACGGGAACGTTTGCTGGCCAGGATGGCGCCGCCCGCATACACCAGCGACAGGATCAGAGGAGACTCAAGTCCCTTGTCTTCCGTTTGCACGTGATAGACAACGCCTTCGTATTCGATATCGGTATTAAAGCCAGTGATCACGGTGTTCGAAAGTGCTGTTAGGGGTGAACGGTGGTACCAGTGAAAGGCGACAACGAAGCGTATCCTAAACGGTGAAATCTCATAACCACATCACGCGTCAATCATACGCTACTTCGGGGGTTGCTACTGCCTGTTAGTCTGCGGTCATTTACCAATCAGTTTTCCTGGTCATGGGTCCTGCTCGACCGCGATTGAATCGAAGTTATCACAGCCATTTTTGCAGGGTCAATTAACAATTTCTGAATGCAATTTATGCGAAAGAAGGTTGCTTGACACCCCTGATCAGTTCGACTACGATGCGGCTTGTACAATGATTCTCAAACTTGAATAGTTGATCGTTGCTGACCCCTATCAGCGTCAGACGCGCATTGATCTGACCGCGATGTGGGGCGTTCGGACTTTATGACGTTTCGTCTCGAACAATACTTGCCCGTGCTGCTGATCTTCATCCTCGCAGCAGGTTTCGCAGTGGGCAACATATTCATCTCGCAATTTATCGGACAACGTAAACGCACCAAGACGAAGATGATGCCGTATGAGTGCGGCAAGGACCCGGTAGGAACTGCGCGGGAACGGTTCTCGGTAAAGTTTTACCTGATCGCAATGATCTTCATTTTGTTTGACATTGAAGTCATTTTTCTCGTGCCCTGGGCCGTGGTCTTCAGAACCATGGCCAGTCCAACCTATGGGCTGCGAACTCTTATTTACGTGGAGATGATGGTTTTTGTCGGGCTGCTGCTGGCCGGCTATGTCTACGTAATTAAGAAAGGCGCCGTCGATTGGAGCGAAGGCGCACGCCGGGACGCTGAAGGCGAAGCGCGCCTGATTTCTGACATGGAGAAGCGGAAGCTGCGACAGACGCGGACCGCGGCATGAAGTAGAAGTATGGGTCTCGAAAATATTATTGCCGAAGCATTACCTGAGGTGCTGACTACGCGTCTCGATTCGCTGATCAACTGGGCGCGTAAATCTTCCTTGTGGCCGGCCACGTTTGGTCTCGCCTGCTGCGCGATCGAAATGATGAACGCCACCTCATCTCGCAACGACCTTGCACGTTTCGGATCGGAAGTGTTTCGGGCCAGTCCGCGTCAGGCCGATGTGATGATCGTGTCCGGTCGAGTATCGCGAAAGATGGCGCCGGTGCTGCGGCGGATTTATGACCAAATGCCGGAGCCGAAGTGGGTAATCTCCATGGGAGCCTGCGCCACATCCGGCGGAGTTTTTGATAACTACGCAATCGTCCAGGGGGTAGACAAGATAGTTCCGGTTGACGTGTACATTCCCGGTTGTCCTCCACGTCCGGAGATGCTGATCCACGCGGTCATGATGTTGCAGGACAAAGTGATGAAAGAAACCGTGCGTGATCGCAAGGACGTCCCGGAAGAGGAAGCGCGCGCAGCCTTTGTTCCCGGCACTTTGCCGGTCACCGACGGATCGACAGCCCTCCAGAATGCACAGCCTGAATCGCGGCCCTATTCGATTGCGTCGCGACACGAGCGTCGCCGTTCGTCGTAGCGCAAACTGTTCATGACCACCGGGGCAAACAACGAAAGCACCCTGCCACAGGCTGCAGAACCAGCAAAGGCGACCCATTCGCGGCTGCTGGCTGAGTTGCAGCAGACACATCCCGACTGGATAACCGAAATCATAGAAGCTTACGGCGAAGTGACCGCGATCGTTTCGCGTACTCACCTTGTCGAAGTGTGTTCCTATCTAAAGACGAGTTCTGAAGGCGCGTTTAACTTCCTGTCTGATATTTGTGGCGCCGACCGTGGGGTGGAAGAAGAACCGCGCTTCGAAGTGAACTACCACCTCTTCTCCATCAGCAAGCATCACCGCGTACGCTTAAAAGTTTTGCTGAACGAAGAGGACGCGCACGTGCCTACCGTGACCGGCGTTTGGAGAACTGCAAACTGGCACGAGCGCGAAACGTTTGATCTGTTTGGTGTGATATTTGACGGCCATCCGGATCTCCGAAGAATCCTGTTGCCGGATGACTGGCAGGGACATGCATTGCGCAAAGATTTTCCGTTACGTGGCTATGAGCCTTATTCGTTGAAATGAAGTCCAATGTCCAACGTCCAATGTCCAATGTCCGCTGTCGTGAGTTGTGTGCTGTTACAAAACGGTAAGGTCCGCCGAAAACTACCCTCTGAACAAGACAGACATTGGACATTGGACATTGGACTTTGGACAGGTATTTAGCGTGAGTACAAACGTAAACATTCCGCCGCAGTTTGAAGTTGTCGATCGGCCGCTCGACACGCAGATGACGATCTCGATGGGTCCACAACACCCGTCGACGCACGGCGTGTTGCGGCTTGAGCTGGTCCTCGACGGTGAAATGGTCGTTAAGGCAACGCCTGATATCGGCTATCTCCACACCGGCATGGAGAAGCTCTTTGAGTACAAAAAATATCAGCAGGGTATAGTCATTACTGACCGGATGGACTATCTCAATCCGCTCGGGAACAACCTCGCCTATGTGATGGCGGTGGAGAAACTTCTCGGCATCGAGATTCCCGAACGCGCGCAAACCATCCGTGTGCTTATGTGTGAGCTGCAGCGCATCGCCTCGCACCTGGTTTGGCTGGGAACACATGCGCTCGATATCGGCGCAATGACGGTGTTTTTCTACTGCTTCCGCGAGCGCGAAAAGATATTGAACCTGATTGAGGCCGCGTCTGGTGGACGACTGACTCCGTCCTACTTCCGCATTGGCGGACTGATGATGGACTTGCCGGCGGGTTTTGAACGGCGCGTGCAGCAGTTTCAGGATGGGTTTCTGCCATCAGTTGATGAATTTCACACTTTGTTGACCGGCAACCGCATCTTTCAAAAGCGCACGCAGGGTGTTGGTTATATATCTGCCGAAGACGCGATCGACTGGGGGCTTTCCGGACCTTGCCTGCGCGGTAGTGGAATCGAAATCGACATTCGTCGCGCGAATCCCTACACCAGTTACGAGCTTTATGATTTTGAAGTGCCGGTTGAGCGCGACGGCGATGTGTGGGCGCGCTACATGGTGCGAATGCGCGAGATGAAGGAGTCGCACAAGATCGTGCAGCAGGCCTTGGGGCGTCTGAGACCGGGCCCGGTAAAAGCGGACGCACCGAAAGTTGTGTTGCCCGATCGCGAGGCGATGAAGCGCCACATGGACGCGCTGATTCATCACTTCCTGATCGTTGCTGAGGGGTTCGATGTGCCGGCGGGCGAAGTCTATCATCCGATTGAAGCTTCGAAGGGCGAGCTCGGTGTGTACGTAAGATCCGAAGGTGGGCCGAAGCCGTCTCGGGTTCACTTCCGCGGACCAAGCTTTGTGAATCTATCGGCGCTGCCACAGATGTCCGAAGGCGAGATGGTGGCAGACATAGTAGCGATCATCGGATCGCTGGATATCGTGTTGGGAGAGATCGACAGATGATTGCCAATGGCCGAATGCCAATTGCCGAATGGGCAGGAACAAATTGGCAATCGGAAATTGGCAATTGGAACCAGGTATGAGCACGCAGCCAATTCAGATTCAGCCATTGTCGCAGCCGGTGGAGATCGGCGGAGCGGCAACTTTTTCACCTGAGGTGGAAAAGGAGATCGACGCGCATCTGGCGAAGTATCCCGTGATGCGCTCAGCGATACTGCCGATCATGTTCATCGTGCAGCGCGAGCGCGGCTATCTCGACCCGCCGGGAGTTGCCTATCTCGCGAATCGATTAAAGCTGCGCATTACGGACATTTGGGAAGTCGCAACGTTTTACTCGATGCTGAACACCACACCGGTGGGCAAGTATCACATCCAGATTTGCAAAACGCTCTCCTGCAAAATCATGGGTGAACCTGGAATCACCGAGCACGTGTGCAACCGTTTAGGAATTAAGCCTGGTGAAACAACTGCCGACGGCAAGTTCACTGTTTCTCTGGTTGAGTGTTTGGGCTCTTGCGGAACGGCCCCGATGTTTCAAGTTAACTTTGACTATCACGAGAATCTGACCAAAGAGAAAGTTGATCAGATCCTGGATTCGTTACCATAGCGGCTCTGCCGCAACCGGTGCGGAAAGGCTCTGCCTTTCCGATAGGTGTTCTTACTTCTGTGAGGCTATGCCTCCGGATTAGAGGCGCAGCCTCAGGTTCATAAACATGGTTGCGGAAAGGCAGAGCCTTTCCGCACCGAACGCGGCAAAGCCGCATAAACGGACAAAGCTCTAAACCATTTACGATTTACCATTCACCATTTACCCGTATGTTTATAGGCGCCATCGGATGTGAACCACTTCAGCTCGCGCGAGTGCACCTGGAAAACTCGCACACGCTCGAGGTGTATCGCCGTAACGGCGGATACGAAGCACTCAACAAAGTGTTGACCTCGATGTCGCCGGACGAAGTGATCGCCGAGGTAAAGAAATCTGCGCTTCGCGGACGTGGCGGCGCCGGCTTCCCAACCGGAATGAAGTGGAGCTTCGTTCCCAAAGACTCACCTAAACCCAAGTACGTCGTTTGCAATGCCGACGAGTCTGAACCCGGCACATTCAAAGACCGTTATCTGATGGAGCGCGATCCCCACCTGCTGATCGAAGGCATGTTGATAGCGGCATATGCACTCGGCGCCAAAACGAATTACATCTACACGCGCGGCGAGTACCGCTATTTGATCGACATCATGGACGTAGCGCTTGATGAAGCGCGGGCGGCAGGCCTGTTGGGTAACAACATACTCGGCACTTCTTTCTCGAGCGAAATCTACACGCACACGGGAGCCGGAGCCTACATCTGTGGTGAAGAGACTGCCCTGTTAAGTTCGCTCGAAGGCTTTCGCGGACACCCGCGCATGAAGCCCCCCTTCCCTGCCGTGTCCGGCCTTTACGCGAGTCCGACAGTGGTTAACAACGTCGAGACGCTCACCGCCGTGCCTGACATCATCAAGATGGGAGGCGAGGCATATCAGAAGTTGGGAACAGAAAAAAGTGGCGGCACGAAATTGTGGTCAGTGTCTGGTCACGTCAATCGTCCCGGAGTTTATGAGTTACCCATGGGTTACGACGACATGGAGAAGTTCATCATGGAAGACTGCGGCGGAATGATTGGCGGGAGACAGCTGAAGGCAGTTATTCCCGGCGGGTCGTCCGTTTACATCATGCGCGCCGATCAAATCATTGGAAAAGATGTACGCATGGACTACGAAGGACTGGTTGCGGGCGGTTCGAGTGTTGGTTCTGGCGGCTTCATCGTGATGGATGAGACGGTCGATATTTTCGAGTCAACGAAGAACCTGACCGAGTTTTACAAACATGAGTCGTGTGGTTGGTGTACGCCCTGCCGCGAAGGCACTGACTGGCTGGTGAAAGTATTCAAGCGAATCGATGCCGGCGGCGGGCGTCTTGAAGACGCGAAGTTGATGCTCGACCTGTGTGACAACATCGAGGGCAAATCGTTTTGCCCGTTGGGCGACGCAGCGGCGTGGCCGATTCAATCGGCGATTAAGCGGTTTCCGGAAGACTTCAAAAAGCACCTGTCTCCGCAGAATGGAAATTCGGACGGAGTTTAAAAGGATCTTCGTGTTGTTCGTGTATTTCGTGGAAGATTTTGGCGTTTAGCCTAAAAGCGATCCACGAAATAAGAAATAACACGCACGAAATAACACGAAAACAGCCATGGCAACTGAAGTAATCAAAGTCACTATCAATGGTAAGGAATTCGAAGTGCCGAAAGGCGCGCGGTTGATCGACGTGTGCCGCGAAAAAGCCTTTGACATACCTTCCTTCTGTTACTACTCGGATCTCGCCCTCCAGGCATCGTGTCGCATGTGCCTGGTGCGTATCGAGAAGATGCCGAAGCTACAGACGTCATGCACCATCATCTGCACGGACGGCATGATCGTCACCACGCAAAGCGACGAGATTGAAAAAGCTCAAAGGTCGATGCTCGAGTTTCTCCTCGCCAACCACCCGCTTGATTGCCCCGTGTGCGATCGTGGTGGCGAATGCGAACTGCAGGAGATGACCTTCGATTGGGGAGGTCTGGAAGAGCGCTTCACCGAAAAGAAAAATTACTATCCGGAGAGATATCTTTCACCAATCGTCGCTAACGATCCTCAGCGCTGCATCCTTTGCAAACGGTGCACACGGGTATGCGATGAGTGGATGGGCGAGGACGCGATCGAGGCCGGTGGTCGGGGGGTTAACACGGTCATTGGAACTTACGGCGGTTGGCTTGACTGTTCGCAGTGTGGCAACTGCATAGAAGTTTGTCCGACCGGAACCTTGCTCGACGGAACCTATCGGCACCAGGCCCGGCCCTGGGAACTCGCTCAAACAATTACCACCTGCAGCTTTTGTTCAGATGGCTGTCAGATGTCACTCGGCTCTCGCGGCGGCGAGGTGATGCGAGCAGTCGCCCGCGATCGTTATGTCAACGGAATCAACGGCGAATTCCTGTGTATCAAAGGCCGTTTTGCGCACCCGTTCGTCAATCACGAGGATCGCATTCGGACACCGCTGATTCGTTACAAAAAAGGTGGGAAGCTAATCCCTTCAACCTGGGACGAGGCGATCAAGCATGTCGCGCGCAAGCTGGATGAGATCGTAGATGCGAACGGACGAAACAGTCTGGCTGTGATCGGCAGTCCGCGAATCACAAACGAAGCTAACTACGTCCTGCATAAATTCGCGACCGAACTGGTTGGCACCGAAAACTATGGGGCCACTGATGCGTTCAGCCTCAAACCCTTTTTCGACAACCTGGGCGCACAACTCGCCACCCACCGCGACATTCGTTACGCCAAAACCATTCTGCTGATCGGCGGCGAGCCCGAGGAACTGCAACCACTCACCGGCAAGCAGATTAGACAAGCAGTGCGTAACGGTGCCGCAAAACTGATCGTGGTTAACAGCAGAAGAATCAGGTTGGTCGAACAGGCGCTCCAGTTTGTCCATATCAGGCCAGGCAGCGAAGACGCGTTTGTGTTGGCGCTTGCTGACAATGGCGCGGACAACACAGCTGCCAGCAAGTTAGGTATCGAAGGCGCGGATCTCCAGGCCGTGCGCCAGACCATCTCCGAGACTCAAGGCGATTTGGTAATCATGTTTGGCGGTGAATTGAGCGGCGCGGCTCAAGCGGTGATCGCCGCATTGCCATCGTCGCTTCGCGCGGATGGACGCCGCATCTTGTTACATCCGCTCCCAATCTATAACAACAGTTTGGGTGTCCACGACATGGGCTTGATGAATGGCCCGCATACCGTCGAGCAGATGTTGGACGCAGCCGGAGAGTCGATTCGAGCGATGTACATCGCGGGGCGGTTCCTGCCCGAGCAACTGCGCGGTCGTGAAGATGCGCTTAGCAAACTCGACTTCCTGGTCGTGCAAGAGCTCTTTGAAACCGACACGACGGCTTTTGCTGACGTCGTCCTGCCGGCAGCTTCTTTTGCGGAAGTTGATGGAACGTTTACTAACAACGACGGGTTCGTACAGCGCGTGCGCCAGTCAATCCCTCCCGTACATCAGGCAAAGGCCGACTGGATGATAACTGCGCAGCTTGCTGCCGAGTTGAAGATGGATTTTGGTTTTGAAATGTCCTCGAGTGCTGTCTTTCGGGAAATTAGTGAACGCGTCCCGGCTTATTCAGGTATGCGTTATCCGTTGTTGAAGGACGAAACGACTCCGGTGCAAGCACGTTATGAAGTTGTCGACCAACGTGATGTTTCGGAGGCACTGAGCAGTTTGCGTGAGAGAGTGGACGCCTTACCTGCAGAAGGGGAAAAACTAGCGGTGACTCCTGATGTCGGCCATGAGCTCTTTAAGATCGGAACGTTAACCGACAAGGTGCCGCAGTTTCACTTGCTGGCGGCGGGTAATCCCCGTCCGGAGACAGTCAGAGTTTCGCCGCTGTACCAGATCACAGTGGATGCGGAATTGCGCAACGGAGTGGCGGTGTCAGGTGACTGATCGCGATTAATCGTGATGCTTCGTGTTATTTCGTGTAATTCGTGTAATTCGTGTAATTCGTGGATCCTGTTTATGCAGGGTAAAAAAAGATCCACGAATTACACGAAATAACCCGAAATTGCTGTAGCTTTATGGACTTCAATAACCCATACATCTATGCCGCAGGACTGATCGTCGCGATGACGATCGCGTTTTTGACGATCATGTTGCTGGTGGCATTTACGGTGCTGGCCGAACGACGCGTGTTGGCGTTTATCCAGGGCCGCATCGGACCAAACCGCGTTGGATTTGGCGGCGTGCTCCAGCCCTTTGCAGACTTCATCAAAACCATGATGAAGGAAGACCTGGTGCCCGATCAGTCGACCAGGTTTGTGTTTCTGCTGGCGCCGATGGTCGCTGTCGTTACAGCGATCATGACGCTGATCGTCTACCCGTTTGGGCCAACCGTAACGATTCCCGGTCTCGGCACCTTTCCGCTTGTTATCGCTCGCTTCGACGTGGCGTTGTTATACCTGCTGGGCGTAACTTCCGTTGGCGTTTACGGAATTGCTCTGGCCGGCTGGTCTTCAAATAACAAATACAGCTTGATGGGCGGTCTGCGTTCGGCGGCCCAGATGATCTCTTACGAGCTCGCGCTTGGTCTGGCGCTGATCGGCGTAATCCTGATTGCCAGTACGCTCGATCTTTTCACCATCGTGGAGCAGCAGTCTGGCTGGTACGGCATGCAGTGGAACATCTTCTACCAGCCCATCGGATTCATTCTGTATCTGATTGCGGCAATTGCAGAGACTAACCGCGTACCGTTTGACCTTCCGGAAGCAGAAACAGAACTCGTCGCCGGCTTTCATACTGAGTACAGCTCGATCAAGTTTTTGCTGTTCTTCAACGCCGAATACATCAACATGATTACGGTGTCGATGCTGGCAACGACGTTATTCCTCGGCGGTTGGAACGTGCCCTTTGCCGCGTACTTGTTTGGGCCGGGCACCATCCTGTTTGCGATAGTGAGCGTCATCGGGTTCTTCGCGAAGATTCTGTTTTTCCTGTTTCTTTACATTTGGCTGCGCGGCACTTTGCCCCGCTTCCGCTTCGATCAATTGATGAATTTTGGTTGGAAGTTCTTACTGCCGGCCGCAATCCTGAACATCGTCGTGACTGCGACTGTTCTGTTCTTTACGACCGGCTGAATTGAAATGATTACTACGCTGCTCTTCATTTTGTTTGCGGGTATGGCAATTGGCTGCGCTATCGCCATGATCTCGCAAAGCAATCCGCTCTACAGCGCGATCTCGCTGATTGGCGTTTTCATCGCGCTCGCGTCGCTTTATGTGATGCTGGCGGCGCCGTTCATCGCAGCAGTCCAGGTGATTGTCTATGCGGGCGCGATCATGGTGCTGGTCATCTTTGTCATCATGTTGCTCAACGTAGAACACGTTGAGCCACGTCGAAAACGGCTTAAATGGTTGGTCCCTGCTGCCGTGGCCATGGCTGCAGTTTTGATTGCCGAAACAGCGTTCATTCTTTATTCGGTGCAAACGAGTCAGGCAAACCTTCGAGCGAGTGGTTCGGATGTCGGACTAACACATTCGATTGGGGTAGGACTGTTTACCACTTACCTGCTGCCGTTTGAGATCACTTCGATACTGCTGTTGATGGCAATTGTCGGCGCCATGTCGCTGGCGCGCCGAACAAACATTCTTTCAGCGGTCGCTCGAGTTGTTCCCGGTTCGCAGGTGCTGGCTATGGATTTAGTTAACCCGGGTTCGACCAGTGACTTGCCGGCGGTGGAAGCAGATACGACAGCGGAAGTAAGACGTTTGATGGGCGTCGATATTTCAAACACGCGCAACGAGGATTAATTGCCGCGTAACGCAAGCTGTTAGTTTGCGTACCCGGTAATGCGACAACGCAAACTGTTAGCCCGGGTCGCTGGTTAATGTCGACAACGCAAACTAACAGCTTGCGTTACAAGGTTACGAATTATGGAACCACAGCTTTCCTGGTATCTGGCGCTATCGGCCATTCTGTTCACGATTGGCACGGTGGGCGTGATTATTAAGCGAAACGTCATCGCGATGTTCATGTGTATTGAACTGATGTTGAATGCCGTGAACCTGACGTTCATTGCGTTTTCAAGTTTCTTTCAGGACGTTACCGGACAGCTTTTTGTTTTCATCGTCATGACAGTCGCAGCGGCGGAAGCTGCAGTCGGGCTGGGCATCATCATCACTATCTTCCGCAATCGTGAATCACTTGATGTGGACGATGCGAGCATACTCAAGTTGTGAGATATCAGCTGTGAGATGTCAGAAGTAACTCAAACTTGGAGTGATTGTTTTTCTGACATCTGACATCCGACATCTGACATCTGTTTTATGGAAAACAATCTCCTCAGTCTGATTATCTTTGCGCCTCTGGCCGGCGCCGCTATCAACTGGTTTGTCGGCCGGCGTGTGCGCAATGAAAAGTTCATTGGATTCGTCGCTTGTGCTGCTGTAGGTGTCTCAACCCTCGTCGCTTTCTATCTTGCGTTTAAGCCCGACGGAGCGCTTCGTTCGACCCAACCAATACTCGATCACCTCTGGACGTGGGTGCAGGTCGGAAGTTTCCGGGCTGACTTCGGTCTGGCAATGGATCGCCTGAGCGGTACCTATGCCCTCTTCGTTACTTTCGTCGCGTTCCTTATTCACCTGTTTGCCGTGGGCTACATGCATGGCGACAAGGGGTTCTATCGTTTCTTCGCTTACCTGAATCTCTTCATGTTCGCGATGCTAACCCTCGTGCTGGCTGACAACTTCCTGCTGATGTTCGTCGGTTGGGAAGGAGTTGGTCTCTGTTCCTACCTTCTAATCGGGTACTACATCGATCGTAAGGAAGCCGGCGACGCAGCAAAGAAAGCGTTTATCACCAACCGCGTTGGTGACTGGGGATTTGTGCTCGGCATCATGCTGGTGTTCAGCCTCACGGGTTCGATCAGCTTCTTCGACAAACCCGCACATGGAGTGACCAGCGCTTTATCGGCTTTCGCAGGACTGCCGGTAGATCCTTTCACCTGGGGAACAATCATCGCCGGCGGCGCAACGTCGGTAGCAATTCTGTTATTCATCGGCGCTGCCGGAAAGAGCGCGCAAATACCACTGTACGTGTGGCTGCCGGACGCCATGGCTGGACCGACGCCTGTTTCGGCACTAATCCACGCGGCCACCATGGTCACCGCCGGTGTTTACATGATCGTGCGCTGTTCAGAGATTTACACGCACGCGCCCCTGGCGATGTTTATCGTTGCCCTCATCGGAGCGGCGACCGCCATCTTCGCGGCCACTATCGGACTGGCACAAAACGACATCAAGAAGGTTCTGGCTTATTCAACCATCTCGCAGCTTGGTTATATGTTCCTCGCCTGCGGAATGGGAGCGTTTGTCGCGGCAATTTTTCACGTCATCACGCACGCGTTTTTCAAAGCACTTCTCTTCCTCGGCTCGGGCTCCGTCATCCACGGCATGCATCACGAACAGGACATGCGTCGCATGGGCGGACTCAAGAAGTACATGCCGATCACGTTTGCGACTATGCTGACCGGCTGGCTGGCAATATCCGGTATTCCGATCTTTGCCGGCTTCTTTTCCAAAGACGAGATCCTCTGGAAGACGTGGAGCGGTGGCTTCAATTTACCGAGTCCGCTTTGGAACAAAGTACTGTGGGGAATAGGCGCGCTGACAGCGTTACTTACCGCTGTGTACATGACTCGCATGATGGTGATGACGTTTTGGGGAGAAGAACGTTTTCGCCAAACAGAAACAACCCATCACGAAAACCATGACGAACACGCGGACGCGGCACATCACGGCCCTCACGAACCGCACGAGTCACCGTGGATAATGACCGTCCCTTTGATTGTGCTGGCGGTGCTTTCGACTATTGGCGGCTTTATCGGCGTTCCGTATGCCCTGGGATCATTGCTCAGTGATCACCCCGTCAACTACATCGAACAGACGCTGGATCCCGTGGTCGCAAAACTGCCCGCTAAAGATGGTGAGCATCATGAAGCGGAGCCGAATGCGGCCGAATCTCATTTGGTCTCTCCTGCACCGCAACCACACGATGGCCCGCCGGCCGTCAGAACGCTCGGCGAAGAAGAACCCGCTGCCGCCCAACATCACTCGCCGGAAGAAGTGCGGATGGAGCGAATACTAACGGTTGTTTCTGTTCTGATTGCGCTGCTCGGAATCACGATTGGCTGGTTCATCTTCAGGAAACGCCCGCTGCTGCAGATGCCGCGGATACTGGAAAACAAATACTACGTCGACGAGATCTACGACGCTGCGATTATCAATCCGATCAAAGTAGGTTCGCGCGAGGGCCTTTGGAAAATTTTTGATATCGGCGTTATCGACGGTTTTCTTCACGGCCTGGGTCAGGTAGTGACGGAAGGCGGAAAGTTTATTCGTCATCTTCACGGCGGATTTGTCCGCGGTTACGCGGCCATCATCCTCCTCGGGGCTCTGGCCATCATCGGCGTCTTTGCTTACATAGGAATGACTGCGTTAAGGCCGTAGGTTTATGCAGCAATACTTACTAACTGCGATCATCCTGATTCCGGTAATCGGCGCTCTGGTGCTGGTTGCCTACAACTTCCTTCCCAGCCGGAAGGAATCTAACTTCAAGTGGATCGCGCTCGTCTTTAGTGTCATTGACTTTGCCGCCTCGTTACCACTCATCAGTGGAATCGGCCCCGGCACGAAAGACTTTCAATTCGTTCAAGACGTTTTGTGGATCGGCACGATCGGCGCTCGATACCACGTCGGTGTCGATGGAATTAGTCTGTGGTTGGTAATCCTGACGACCCTGTTAATGCCGATTGCGATCCTCTCGAGTTGGACCGCAATCCAGAAGCGACAACTTTCCTACTACATTTTTCTGCTCTTGCTGGCCGGGGCGATGGTGGGCGTGTTCGTGTCGCTGGATCTGCTGCTGTTCTATTTGTTCTTCGAAGCGTCGCTGGTGCCGATGTTTTTCCTGATTGGCATCTGGGGTGGCGAGCGACGAATTTATGCCGCGATAAAGTTTTTCATATACACGGCCGTCGGTAGTTTGTTGATGCTCGTCGGCATCATCGCCCTTTACTACATCTACAACACATTTGATTACGTAACGATTCTGCGATTGATGGCAGAGGGTAACGTACCGGTTGATCAGACTGCTTTCTGGTTGTTCCTGGCATTCGCATTCGCCTTCTGTATCAAAGTGCCGTTGTGGCCGCTCCACACCTGGTTACCGGACGCACACACCGAAGCTCCCACGGCCGGTTCAGTAATCCTTGCGGGTGTGCTCCTGAAGATGGGCACGTATGGCTTGCTGCGTTTTAACCTGGGACTCTTCCCGGACATGTCGCGCAAGTTTGCGCCGGTCATGATTACCCTCGCGATCATCGGAATCATTTACGGTGCGCTGGTGGCCATGGTTCAGCCGGACGTGAAACGCCTCGTCGCCTATTCATCAGTAAGCCACATGGGTTTTGTCGTTCTGGGATTGTTCTCGTTTACCGAGTTGGGAATGCAAGGCGCTCTCTACCAGATGCTGAACCACGGCGTCTCAACGGGCGCGTTGTTCCTGTTTGTCGGATTTATCTATGAACGGCGACACACGCGCGCTATCAACGAATTCGGGGGCCTGGCCCACTCAATGCCATGGTTCTCAACGCTGTTCGTGATTGCCACGTTGTCATCGATTGGTTTGCCGTTTCTCAATGGGTTCGTAGGCGAGTTTTTGATTTTGATTGGAAGCTGGACGTCCGAGGCGATCGGACGCGCTGAGATCGCCACCATGATTGCGGCCACGGGAGTAATCTGGGCGGCCGTTTACATGCTGTGGATGATCCAACGCGTGGTGTTTGGCCCGATTACAAAACCCGAGAACGCATCGCTTCGCGATCTGAATGCGAGAGAGATTGGATTGCTGATTCCGCTGCTGGTGCTGATGCTTTTCATGGGGGTCTATCCGCGGCCATTTCTGGATCGCTCGAAAGGCGCCGTCGAAGAGATTCGCGCCCGCGTGGCTGCGCCGACTGCTGGAACCTTCGCGTCGACTAAACCCGAAAAAGATGGCTCGAACGTCGCCGGCAAACACGACAAAAGTTATTAATTTATGAACCTGTTGGCTCTTCAATTCACACCGCCCGATGTAAACCTCTGGCTGATTCTGCCCGAGATCATCATTTGCGTCGTGGCGGTCGTCGTCATGCTGGTTGATGCCTTCGCGAGATCAAGTCAGCGCTGGATGACAGGCGGCATTTCCCTCGTCGGATTGGCAGCCGCCGCCGCGAGTTCAGTGTGGCTATGGGGTTCGTGGCCAATGAATCAAGCGTTCAACGGCATGATTGTGCTTGACGAACTACGCATGGGTTTCACGTTTGTCTTCCTGGTTGTTTCAGCGATCACGGTCCTGGTTTCGGTGGCGTGGGTAGAAGAGGACAAGTTACCCGCAGGCGAATTTCATTCGCTGTTAATGTTTGCCACGGCCGGAATGATGTTTATGGCATCGGCGGGCGACCTGGTAATCGTATTTCTTGGTTTGGAAATTCTTTCGATCGCGACCTACGTGATGTGCGGCTTCCGCCGGACCGACATCAGATCAAATGAATCGTCGATGAAATATTTCATCCTCGGTTCATTTTCTTCGGCGTTCCTCTTGTACGGTATCGCGTTGGTGTATGGAGCCACAGCGACGACAAGCGGACTACCAGGCACCACCAACATTGCCGAAATAGCGCGCCGTCTCCCTGAGGCACAGTTTCCCCTTCTTCTTTTCGCCGGGGCGGCGATGATGTTGGTCGGTTTCGGTTTCAAAATCGCGACAGCGCCATTTCATGTCTGGACGCCGGATGTCTATGAAGGCGCACCCACACCTGTCACAGCTTTCATGGCCGCTGGTCCAAAGGCTGCCGGCTTTGCTTCGTTTCTGCGCGTGTTCGTCTTTGCGTTTCCACTCGTCGTGGCCGCCGGTTCTACAAATATCGCCGGAAAACTCCATGCCGCCTGGGTTGGTGCGTTGGTCATCATCGCAATCATCACCATGACTATCGGCAACGTCGTGGCGATCGCGCAGAACAACGTAAAACGCATGCTGGCTTACTCCTCGATCGCACATGCGGGTTATGCACTCGTAGGATTTGTTGCCGCAGGGGCTGCCACCGTTATCGACAAACGCAACGCCGCGATCTCGGCCGTCATTTTCTATCTATTGACCTACGCCGTAATGAATCTGGGCGCGTTTGCCGTGGTGCAACTAATAGCGCGTAGCGGCGACCGTCGCACGGAAGTGGAAGACTACAACGGCATCGGCTTTAAATCTCCCTGGCTGGCATTCTCGCTTTCGATAATGCTGCTCAGCCTGTTAGGAATGCCGCTCACCGCAGGTTTCATCGGCAAGGTACTCGTCTTCCGCGCAGCTTTAGACGAGGGATACTACCTGCTGGTAGTGATAGGTGTGCTCAATACAGCGGTCTCCGCTTACTACTATCTGCGACTCATTATTGTCATGTTCTTCCGTGAACGGACTACAAGTTGGGCTGCCCCCAGGGTGCCCATCAGCGTCGGCGTAGCACTGGCAGTAACTATTTTGGGCGTGCTTTATCTCGGCCTGTTCCCTAACCGCGTGATCAATGCGCTGCAAACGAAGCCGCCTGCGGCAGTGTCAAGTAGGTAGTGCTCAAACTTGTGAATGGCACCAAGCAAGCACACACCCGCCCGCCGTACAGCTGAAGATTACGCCTCCCAAGTCAAAGCAGATCTTAAAGACGCCTGGCTGCCGGTTATCTACGTCGAACGAATTCGCAAACTACGCACCCGTTCCTACACGTTCGAGGGCACGCCGGGTAAATCACCTGTTGAAATTCAGCACACATTGTTAGGGGTTGAACTAAAGGCCGGAAGGCGTCGGATGCTTTGCCCGGATCTTGCAACCGCACGTTACCTGTCGGTGTTTGCACGAGCGGGTTGCCAACAAGTTGCCGTGCCCTACGACATAACGAAGATTTCGCAGCTCGCCGATCAACTCGATTCGTCGTGGCATCGCGCGCTGCTGCTTGCCGACCACCTGACTGAAGGAGCGGGAGCTGGTCTGCGTGCGCGTGTTCGGCGGACTCTTATCGAGAAGATGAGGGCGGAAATCGAGAGCGCCGGCGCCGGCCCCGCAACTCCGGCGTTTAAACAAAGCACGAAGCAACGCCCGTGAAATGTCCCATAAGTTCAACTCGTTTCGTGTTATCACGTTACTGTCACAATTAGTCGTTTAATTGTGTAAGGAATCTCTGATGCAACTTAATTTAACCACTTGCGTCTAAACCAGTTCCGAAGTTTAATAACCATGATGATAGAAGAACCGCGCACGTTAGCCGAAGAAACAACTGAAGTTGGTAGCTCCCTTCCCTTTCCCTACAACCAACAAAACTATTGCCGGTACGAGCCGATCGAGAAACAGATCGATCAGGTAAGCGTGCTCGTGGTCGATAGCTTGTTGCGTGACGAGGACGACCTCTCGGACGTGGCGCGGAGCGAATGGGGCACTGCCACAGCGCTCGAGATCCGGCGGGAACGCAAAATCGCCGGGATGGCAATGGAAAACATCATCAGTAACGTCGAGCGCCTGGTAAAGAACCCCTCAACGCACATTTCAAATCTGGGGTCAGTCGCGCTTTCCGCGGAAAAAGTAAAACCCGACGCCATCGTCATCAGCGGAACGCTCCGCGATTTCGATTTCTACAATCCGGAAGTAATCGAAACGTTTGGTGAATTTATTCGTGAGACGCGAATTCCGGTGCTGGCAATCTGCGGCGGTCACCAACTCGTGGGTCTTAGTTTTGGCGCGCGCGTGCTGACACTCGATCGGCTCGAACAGCACGAGCAACGCGTAAACCGGCCGCTTGAATATCAGTACCGGTTCGTGCGGATTACGGATTCCAGCGATCCAATTTTCCGCGGCATTGCCAATCCTTCATCCGGGCTCTGGCAGCAATACACCACCGAATCGAGTCTGTTGCGCGTCTGGCAAAATCACGGCCTCCAACTCGACCGCATCCCCGAAGGATTTGATTTACTCGCCACCTCCTATCTCTGTCGCAATCAGATGATGGTGCGCCGCGACGCCGGTCAATTGATCTATACGGTGCAGTTTCACCTGGAGAAGTCTTTCGAAGATTGGAACAAGAGCCGCACTCGCTGGGAACATCAAAACGAATCCCGCGACGGCCGCATTATCTTCGAGAACTTTCTCAATCTCGCCCTGGCCCACGGTTCCTGATCTCGCGGCATCTGACACATGTGACCGCCGCCCATTCCCCAATGCCCCGCGCGCAGGTAGTCAACCTTAGTTGGCAGGCTTGTGCGATAACGATTGCATCTTTGTTACTGGCCTCGTCTTGCACGAGGCAAAGCAGCCCCTCTTCTCAAGTCCGACAACCACCAACCGACACAACCCCCACCGACGTTTTCGAAAAGTATCTCGAGAGCGATGTGGTTCCGGCTGACGGTTTTGATTTCCCTTTTGGTGACGGTGATGGCGGAGGCACGTACCAGGACATCGCCACGGGCCAAACCCACTCCGGCTGGTATACCGCTACGCGCTTTGGCGAGACGTACGAACTTGGAATACATACCGGTGAAGACTGGAACGGCGCTGGTGGCGGAAATACAGATTTGGGTCAGGACGTGTTTGCGGTGGCGAATGGCCGAGTGGTTTTTGCGGGGGATTGCGGGCGGTTGTGGGGAAACGTGATCGTTATCGAACACGTCTTCTATGAGAACCATGAACGGAAAAAGATTCGCTCTCTTTACGCACACCTGCAAACGATGAAGGTGCGAGCGAATGATCCCGTGCGGCGGCGTCAAGGGATAGCCACTATCGGTCAGGATCCCGACAAGTTATTCAGTGCTCATTTGCATCTCGAACTCCGCTGGGATGAAACATTGAGTCCCACCTACTGGCCCAGTTCAGACAACAAGGATCTTCAATGGATCCAGCAGCACTATACCGATCCCAGCTCGTTCATAAACAGTCACCGCAAGACATTTGTACCGCACACGGAGCCATTTCTCGTTTTGATTGATCAAGCGAGCTACAAGATGAGGACTTACGTGAGAGGAAAGCAGGGTCGCGAATACGACGTAAGTTTTGGCCAGGCCTCAGGACCCAAGCAAGTCGAAGGTGACAATAAAACGCCGGTCGGAATGTATTTCGTAATTAACAAACACAAAGGCAATTTCGATGGGCCATACGCGGATTACTATGGCGGCCATTGGATTAAGATCAATTACCCAAACAAGTACGACGCTGATCGCGGCCGGTCACTCCGGATTATCAATGACTCGCAAGCAACCAGTATTGCGAATGCGTGGCAAACGCGATCACCGACACCGCAAAACACTGGCCTGGGTGGTGGAATTGGTTTTCACGGATGGATTCGTGAATGGGATAACAGTGGGCCCAGACATCTTTCGTGGGGATGTGTCGTGTTGCATTTAAACGATGTGGCCAGTTTCTATGACCAGATTTCTCAGGGCGCAATGGTGGTGATCTTCTAAATGACCCTGGTGATCGCGACACAGCAACTGACACCGGAAACGTTAGCGCTCGCCGCCGCTGAGCTGGCCAGGCGCGACAAAGACCTGGCGCAAATTCTCAAGACACATGGACCCCCGCCGATGTGGGGGCGCAGCCGCGGCTTCTCTACTTTGATAAAGATCATTCTCGAGCAACAGGTGTCGCTGGCGTCGGCTGCCTCTCTGTTCAAGCGGTTGCGCCGAAATGTGGTCCCCTTCACACCCGAACGAGTGATCGAGCTGGGCGAGTTGCACCTGCGAACGCAGGGGCTGACACGCCAAAAAGCTGCTTACTGCGTGCACCTTTCGCAGGCGATTGTCGAGAAGCGCCTGGACCTGAGAAGGCTTTCACGGATGAACGATGCAGACGCGCGTACGATGTTAACGGGCGTAAAGGGTTTGGGATTGTGGAGCGCTGACGTTTATCTGTTGATGGCCATGCGTCGTGCGGACATCTGGCCGGCTGACGACCTCGCGCTGGCTGTCGCGATGACTCAGATTCGCCGGATGGAGACGCGCCTGAAAGCAGCCGAACTAACGGAGATTGCGGAAGCCTGGCGCCCATATCGCTCTGTCGCCGCCAGGATGTTATGGCAGTACTATCTCGCGGCCCGGGATCGAGCGAAACGATCGACTAACTAACATGAAAGCAGGTTAATTACTGGTGAAGTCCCTAATCCAAACATTGCTCTTTACTGTGGTGACGCTTGTGGTTTTAGTACCGTCCGCCGCTGCGCAGTCTACCTATCCAAGTCTTCCCTTCGCGCGGGAAACAAACGACGAGAACACAATAGACTACGTGCTGAAACCTGAAATAGAAGAAATTCAGAAACGGCTAGGTGGAGCCGACAAACCGTACCGCATCGTGGGCGTGGTGGCGCGGCCCAGCAATCGCCTGGCGGTCCTGATGTTTGTTAATTCCCAAAAAGCTTTTCAGCTTGAAACTCAGGCGAACAAGGCGGTCGTGATAACTGTCGATAACGCAACCATTAGTAACTTGACCTACAACGTGGCTGCGAAGCATGACAATCCGGACTATAAATTGGAAATCGGTAACATCCTGATGAACCTGGACGACTTGCGCAAAGTAGCGAAGGGACAAACAGTCAGCATGAAACTGGGCGCCGTGGTTCATCAACTGGACAGCGATAATCTGTCGGCGCTGCGTTACCTGATGAGCGAGATCGAGAAGGACGAGAAGGGCGGATCAACCGACACAAGACAGAACCCCGACGCGGGCGTTCTGCCGTTTATTTTGAAATGATCGACGCGGTCGCCTTGGTAGAAGGCGTCAAATCCACCTGCGAGGTGACGGGCACGTTTTCTACGGTACGTTCAGCCAACCTATCGACCACCGCATTGAGATCGTTCGTCTGGCGATAGACTTCAAGTTGCTCATCCGCTGATGTGCCCCGTTGCAGAATGGTGTGAATGTGTTCCACTTCCTGGCGCGAACCCAACGGATCAAGCACGTCATCTACAAACTCGAGGAGCTCCAGAATCAAATCACGAACGGGGACTTCCTTCTGCTTTCCAAAATCGATCATCTTTCCGTCGAGGCCGTAACGCACTGCGCGCCACTTGTTCTCTTGAATCAACATTCGGCGATACAGCCGGAAGCCCAGGTTTTTCTCGATCAGCAGGTTCAGTTTGGCGACGATTGCCTGGAACAAAGCGGCTATGGCAATCGTGTCGTCAACCCGCGTAGGAATATCACAAATGCGAAACTCGAGGGTCGGGAAGAAAGGATGCGGCCGAATGTCCCACCAGATCTTCTTTCCGTTGTCGATGCATGCCGTCTTGATTAGCAGCTCCACGTATCTTTGAAAGCTGCCATAAGAGTCGAAGTGATCGGGGATGTCCGTCCGAGGAAACTGCTTAAAAATTTCCGTTCGATAAGATTTGAGTCCGGTGTTATGGCCCATCCAGAACGGCGAAGAGGTGGTCAACGCGAGCACGTGTGGCAGAAAGTATCGCGCCGCATTCATGATATGAATGGCGCGCTCGCGGTCAGCCATCCCGACGTGAACGTGTAAACCAAATATCAGAAGCGAACGGGCAACGGTTTGCAGTTCCTGCACCAGCAGCTCATAGCGTTCGTCATCAAAAATTTTCTGGTCCTGCCAACGAGAAATCGGGTGCGTCGAAGCTGCAATAATGCACAGCCCGTTCTTATTCGCGAGACTGGAAATAATGCTGCGGAGCCGGGTGATGTCTGTCCGGGCTTCCTGGATGTTTTTGCAAACTCCCGTGCCGACTTCCACCATGGACTGGATCATTTCCGGCTTGATCTGTTCGCCGAGCAGCATGGTGCCCTCTTCCAAAATCTCGACCACGTGCGAACGCAGCTCACGGGTCTGAGGATCCACAATTTGAAACTCTTCCTCAATGCCTAACGTGAATTGATCGAACATGGGGCGCTCCCTTGGACTAGGTTTTTAGAAAATTGCTGATCATGCGCCAGTCTGGCGTTACCTTCGCGAGGAACTCGTGCCTTAAGTGTAGATAACCACTGCGCACTGTATGGACCGGACTATACAGGTCGAAGTGCAAATACCACTTCAATGGGTTGCCGTTCTGATAAAGAAAATGTAGCACGGCGGTACTGCGGCGTCTCTCATAAAAGCCTCCGTCAGTATCGTTGTGATTCGCGAACCGCTTGGTGAAGTCCCTGCGCCTGATGAACGTTGCCTTAAGTCCAGGCCAGGCGTCAAAGCCGATTCCGACGCCCCCCTCGCCGTACACGTTGTTTATCCGTTTTACGAAGGACCAGAGATCTTTGTCCTGAAGCCGCGCCAGAATTAATAGCAGCGCCTGTTGTTTGTCAATGGTCAGGCCGTCAAACGCAGCCGCATCACTCTCCGCGCCCCAGAGGCCCATCAGCTTGCCGTGCAACGCTTCACGAGTGGCATAGGGCAAGTCAGACCAGCGCAACACCGTTTGGTCGGGACCGTCAGCCACTGCCTAACTCGCGCTCAATCAACTCGCGATTCTCATCGGACAAGCTCTTAAACCGAAGGCCAACGCCACGAGTAGGGTTGCTGTACACCACCTCCGCGTTAGCCACAACTTGCTTGCCGTCTGGAAAAGGAATGCGAACCAACAGAACGGATCCTTCCGGAATAACCGTCTGCGTATTCATGTAGAAACCACCCACGCTGATGTCTTTGGTACTGGCCACGCCGGTGGCGTCGTTACCGTCGAAGAAAACGTCGACAATCAGGCGGGCGCGGTCGTAGCGTCGCCGATCATCTGGAGTGGGAGGATTCTCTTCAAACTCTTCAACCAAGGAAGCTTCTCCTGAGTGTCGTTAAGGAACGGAATTATTGTACACGACGAATCGAGAACCAGGCGGATTAGGATCGGCTGCAGTACCGCCCGGGTCGATGGCGGATTGGAGCCGGGAGCGGTAGCGGCCGGATCCGTTTGGGAAAACGGTTTGAGCGCGACCCGGTCGCTACCGCTTCCGGTTCTAATTCGCTGTGTATGTACGAATCATTTCTTATCGATGATAAACGTCGGCACCATGCCGCCGCCCGAGCTCACATTGGCCAATTCGGTGAATGAGAGCCGCGTAAACGCAGACTTCACCCGTCCATTGAATAACAACGGATCCAGGTCAACCAGCTGCTCGGCAAACTGAACTGTGCCATTGTCCTGCAACGCCGGAAACGTCTCACGCGCCGTTGGCACGCGCTCCTGGACCAGGTAGTCGCCGTTGGTCAGTGCGCCGCGCAAAGCCTCTTCCCAACCAATCTCATCGGCGTTCCAACCTATCGTTATCCCATGCCCGCCGTAGTCGTCGTTTGGCTTGAGCACGAGTTTGTTCCGGTTATCGTTTATGAATTTCAACAGTTCGATCTCTTCGCCGAAGTAGTCAGTTTTCTCGTCACGCACCAGCCGTGTCCACGGCACATGATTGCGAATGGCCTCTTGTTCAGCACCGGTGAATAAGCGGGCGCGACGTTGATCAGTCAACACCGCAAACAGCGCTTTCTTGTGGATCAACTTCGATCGAAAACTGTTAACCATGCAAATCGCACCGGCCCGGTAAGCATTCAACAGTGCCGGATACTCTGAAACAATCGGTAAGTACTCATTGACCAGCAGACGCTTGTAGACAATGTCGATCGGAAAGTCGCCGGTGCGTAACCTTCCATTTTCGAAGCTCAATTCGTCAGGCGAGCAAATTACGGTCGGGTAACCTTCGCGATCAAAGAACTCCTTGAACAGCTCAAACTCTTTTTGCGTGGGCATCCCCTTCAGATCAACGATCGCAATCTGTGGGACGGTGTCCGGCTTCCGGCCCAGAACCTCTTCATACGAATCGAGCAAGACATCCAACATAAAGCGGCTGCCGTACAACGGCCGTACGTTGTACGACTCACCAAAACGCTTCATCACGGGGAGTTGCGAAAAGATGTCGTAGGCAGCATCGACATAAGCAATTCCCGCCGGGCTCTCGCCGTTAAGCTCTACGAAGCTATACGCCTTTTCAGTTAGAAAAGAATCGAGCCGGGCCGTGGGGGAAACGGCGGCGTAACCTGGGTCAATGCTGATCAGGTCACGCTCTGTGTCGGTGATACCGAGGTCCTGGAGGATGGTGTCGTCTATGATGGCCGCATCCTTCACCTTCTGGATGGCGGACCATACGGTTTCGCAGACGTTAGTTATGCGGGCGAAGTCGGTTTCGGTAACAAAGTGTGGACGGAGATACGGCGAAAGGCGTCGACCGCCAAAAATCAGTTTGGCTTTCTCGAGTCCTTCATCGAGCATCACGCGCGACGACTCGGCGAGGCTCTGGTCACGAAGCAACTCGTGATAACGCGACACTGCGTCATGCAACATAAGCTTGTTCGCTAAACACCGGGATTAAGCTAAAACGGCAGGAGCAAAGGGTAATGGGAAAGTGAGCAAAGGGCAAAGGAGAAAGGCAGATTTCCCATATATCATTTCACATTTCTCATTTCGTGTGTTTCGTGTAGTTCGTGGATCGTTTTCGACCAATCGATAAACACTATCCACGAAACACACGAAACAAATGAGAGGTTATGTATGGAAAAATAGGCCTTCGTACGCTACTTAACAGTCGTAATCGTCAACTGCATTTTCTGCTTATTGCGCACGATCGTGAATGCGGAACTGGTACCAGGGTTCTTCAACAAAGGCCTGCGGTAACGGCCGGAAGTAAGATTCTGTCCGTCAATCACTTCGATAATATCACCAGCCCTTAAGCCGGCCTTGTGCGCGGCCGCAGTGGGATGGACGTACAGGACCAGCAAACCACCAGTTGCACCTAAACGCGTGCCTGCTTTTGGTTTGATAGCCATCGCCTCGATTCCCTGCGACATTAATGAACCGGGTTCTGCATGCCTGGTACCGCCGAACGCGGAAGACACCCGACGTCCAATCAGTGGATCGGGTGATTCGCTTAGTTGAATCTCGAGCGCTTCGGCAGCGTCCTTTCCAGGCCGGGCAATCGTAAATTGAACCGAACTGCCCGGAGTGGTTTCCTGCAGCATCCAGGTAAACTCTTCTCCATTTTTAATCTGGGAGTTGTTCACGGCGAGGATAACGTCTCCTGCCTTCAATTCTTTCAGTGCGGCAGGACTTCCGGGAACTACCGAGGTCAGCAAGATGCCATTCTGGTTTTCGCACAATTCCTTGGCGCGCTGAGCGGTCCACCCTACTTCCACGATCTTCTCAAAGCTGACGCCTCCAATTGGCTCGCCGCGCACGCCCAGCCACGGTTTGGGCACGCTCGCCTGACGATCTCGAACCCGTTTTACCGCGCTGCGCACCGAAGCTATCGGAACAATCGTCGCCTCGAGTCCGTGAACAGCATCGAGAATACCCATCGTTTCACCCGCTTCGTTTACAGCGATGGCGCCAATGTTTACTGCTGACAGTTTCGGCGCTTTTATCTTTATTCGAACCACCCCGCCCGACGGCGATTTGCTCAGGCCGCTGACTACCGCATCAGTTTGTCCGACGCGGACATACATTCCGGTTCTGGTCGCCTCAGGCCTTGGCGCAGGTTGCGGTCCAATGATGCGAAGTTTTTGTCCTACCTTGACCGGCTCTGACGCCTCCACCATTTGTGGCAGATTCGCGCCCTTCAAAGTGATTATCGAGAGACCCGTCAGACCATCCAATCCAAGATAGTGGCCCAACAGACGTTTGCCGTCGCGAGTCACGATTTTTAGATCAGGTTCCAGAAGACCGTACAAAGAGGGAAAGTTCGGTGCCACCATTGGGGGCATCTGCGGGTACGTCATTTGACCGGGCGGAGGAGGCTGGGACGGTTCACCCAGCCGCGGTTGCGGCGCGGGGGCTGGAGTCGGAACCGCTGGTGTGTACGGAGCACTGGGTGGATGCGGCGCATACTGAATCGCCGAGGGCGCCATTTCCGCTTCCGCTTCCGGTAACCACGCGGCGATCGTCTCTCCACCGTCGAGCGTCAGGCCCGCGATCACGTTCGTATGTATTTCCTTTGACATCCTAAAAGCATCGTCGAAAGCAGCCACTGAGCCGGGCTCTTCGGTTGAGCGGCGCAGCAATCTCATAACTTTGAGTCCGCTGAGACGATGCAGAATCGTGACGATCTGCGGAGCTACGACTTCGTTTTCGACAATCACTGGAGTTTGTCGTACTTGTGTTTGTTGCTTCCGTCTGTCCTGGGCCGCTGCTCGGGCGGCTGCTCTCACCTGTTCTGATTTTGCTTTAGCTGCCTTTACCTTGTCCGTTGTTTCCTGGGTATGCACCTGCACTTCGGGCGACGCAGCAGTCGCAGTTTGTCCCGCTGCCGGAACACACAGCGCCGCGATTACCAGTGCGATTGCAAGAGTTATAGTTGTTAGATCTTTTTTCATTTCCTTATTTTCTACCACCCGATTACCACGCTCCTCTTGCCGAAGCTACCAGGGGAGAATTGCTTTGCGACAACACGCGCTGAGATCCAAAACTAACCGTCGGTACCGAAATAGTTCGTGAACTACCGCGACCATCATCTAACGAAACTTTTACTGGTTGCGATGAAGCGTCAATCGGAAAATCAGATGCACGGGCCGTTAACTCATTCGGGCGAACGACCGGCGCACGTCCGCTAGCCATGTCCCTCGTGCCCGTTCGGCCTCGCTTGATGCTGCTACTTGCGCGGATTGGATCTTTGGAAAGACCTGGTGTTGTTAATCCAGGAGATCCCAAAGTTGGTTGAAACGGAGTGGCCGCCGCAATTGGCTCGTTGGGTGCGGGTTTTTCAGCGACAGGATTCGGGACGGGGTTCTCCGAGGTTCTCAAATTTACGATCAACATTGCGCCGCCAAACACAACCAATAACGATGCTAATGCCGCGCCGCGCAATCCAAACGTGAGCCGGCCAAAACCTGGACTCACATCTTCTGCATTGGCACGCGCCAGACGCGCGCGCAGACGAAAATCAAAATCTGCCGGCGCTTCCACAGTACCCAGGTTGGCTGTGATGTTGCGCAGCTCCAGATGCTCTTCGTTCAGCTTTTCGCAGGCAGGACATCCCTTGATATGCTCCGCGGCCTCGGCGTTTAAAAAATCGCCTCGGTCCGTAGCTTCTATTACCCGACGCACTTTTTGGCAATTCATCGTTCTCATAGTATTCCTCAGAGATATGCGCTCATCTTCTCGCGCAGAAACCCTCTTGCCCGGCTGATCCGCGATTTCACCGTGCCCTCGCTCGTTTCCAGAATCCGCGAAATTTCTTCATAACTTCTGCCTTCCACGTCCCGGAGAATCAGCGGCGCGCGATATTTCTCAGGCAGAGTTGAGATCGCGCGCTGCACCGCATGCCGACGCTCAATGTCTACCAGTTCAATATCCGGCAAGGGCTTGTCGTCGGCCGGATTAAACTCCACCGGTTCCCCGCCGTCCTTCGACTGAAAAAATCCTGTCAAAGAAACCAGCTTACGACGCTTCCGTTTTCGCAGCTCACTGATCGCAAGGTTGGTCGCGATGCGATAGATATAAGTCGAAAACGCGTAAGTCGTTTGATAACGATCCGCTGCCCGGTAAACCCTGACAAAGGTTTCCTGCGCTAAGTCAACGGCCCCGTCATAATCGCTGGTCATGCGGTAAATGTAGCTCGTTATCTGGTTTCGATACCGGCTCACCAATTCCGCGAAAGCGTCCTCGTCACCAATCCGCGTCGCCTCGAGCAACGCATGATCTGACGTGGGATCCGTTATGGCCTCAGGCCGCAAAGCTGCAGCGAAAGGGAGATTTTCGATGGTGCTTATAGTGTCCATCAGGGCAGGTAGGCTCAAGCTCTGACGAGTTTCCTTTTATTTCTTTACATCGCAGCTTTGAACGGCTTTTAACACTCAGCCGGAATTATACCGGCGCGAACGTCCGTCCGCAGTTCAATACACGCCGCGACAGCGCTCAGGTTCCCAGAAAACTGTCTTAAAGGGAGGATTCTGCGAGTGTTCGGGTGATCTTAAGCTTCCGGGCTCTTAAATAGGCTGTCGTCCAGCTTGATCCCGTAAGTTACAGTCAGAATTTTTGTTTCCTGGGTCTGACTACCGTCCTGAAGCAGTACTGTCTTGTAAGGAACCAGTGTCCCTTGTACGTAGCGGTAATCGTGGAACGTACGGCGGAACTTCACTGGCGACCCTGCGGCATTCTCTTCATATTCCAGCCACAACACGTGGAACGTCTTAGCGCTGATGAAGTAGCGGGACTTCTGTTTATCGGGCTGGACAACGTCCAGAATGTAGAGGTCGAGACCTTTTTGTTTATCCTTGCCGATTAGAGAGACGGTCGCGCCGTTTTCCTTGTAGCGAAGCATGTTGTCGATGCTGTGCCGGTGCTGGGCAAGGAACGTGTTTGCCGCATCCTCACGAGGAGTAAAAGTACTGCCGTTAATCAATCCCCACAGACGACCGCCGCCGTAAATGAGTGAATACTCAAGGGTCGGCATCTTTTGATCCACCCGAACCTTGTCCTTTTCTAACTTATCTCCCCGCACAAATCGGCGCTCGTAGGTCGCCTCCTCAGTTTTGCCGGGCACTTCACATGTCGGTTTACAGACGCGGCCGCGTTCAACACCGTTGCGACGGATTTGTTCCAGGAGCGGACGGCTGCCGTAAACAAAGATTGACGTTTCGATAATCTGTTCGGCGGTAGGGTTCTTGGAATCCTTATCTGGCTTCGGCACCACCGGTGGCTTCTGATTCGAGTTTTTGTTGGAGTTATCCTGGGTACGCGCGAGGGTTAAATCGCCGGTTGACACGAAGGCAACTCCGATTGTCACGGCAAACACGAGCGCAAAAGCTGTTATTGAACGACGCAAGAAAATTCTCCTCTAATCACTACATGTGGCTGGGTTGTCGGGAAAGCGCGTACGAGAGCGCGGATTGTAGCACACGCCCCCCGCATAATGCCCTTGTAAAACCTATTGATTGATGCCGTTTGAGTATCCTCAGATGCCCCCGCCGTTTGGGAGATTCTCTGGCGAATTAGAACGGGGAGCGATAGCGACCGGGTGGTGCTGGGGCGGATCCTCCCGACCCGGTCGCTACCGCTTCCGGTTCTAATTCGTGGACCTCAGTCTCTATGCTTTTAGTTTGTCGCGGCTCCCCGACAAGCTAAAGCTTATCGGACCTCACAAATTGACAAGCGTTCCCCCATTTTCGTAGTCTGCGACGCCACATAATCAAAGAAAAGAAGGAACAAGTTAAGTTATGAAACGGGTAGGTCTGCTGGTTGGACGGGAAAAAACTTTCCCGGATGCTGTCATCAAAAATGTTAATGAACGGGGCAAGGGCGAGGTCGTAGCAGAGTTCTTGAAACTCGGCGGCATCCGCCATGACGCGCCCCCTAAATACGATTTGGTAATCGACCGAATCTCGCATGAAGTGCCGTTTTATCGGGCCACTCTCAAGCGCATGGCGCTCGAAGGCACCGTCATAATCAACAATCCATTTTGGTGGTCCGCTGACGACAAATTTTTTAACTACTCTCTGGCGCCCAAGCTTGGTGTGGCAGTTCCCAGAACTGTTCTTCTGCCGCAAAAGGATTACATCCAGGGGATCGTCAGCGAGAGTTTGCGCAATCTCGAATTCCCGCTCGACTGGCAGGCAATCGTCGATTACGTCGGCTTCCCTGCGTTTCTGAAGCCGTTCGACGGCGGCGGATGGAAGAACGTTTCGAAAGTGAACTCCGTTGAGGAGTTACTTCAGGAGTACAACCAAACGGGCACCCTCTGCATGACTCTGCAGGCCGGCATTGAGTTCGACCAATTTGTGCGTTGCTACTGCGTGGGCCAGGAAGAAGTGATGATCATGGCCTATGATCCGCGCAAGGCTTACCTATCGGGTGAACAGTACATACATGATCCGAACTACCTCGCGCCTAAGCTGGCGGATCGTGTCAGGAAAGACGTCCGTACGCTGTGCACTGCGCTGGGCTATGACCTGAACACCGTCGAGTTTGCGATCAAGGACGACGTGCCCTACGCAATCGATTTCATGAATCCTGCGCCGGACGCGGAGCTGGCGTCGGTGGGCCAGTTCTACCACAATTGGATCACAAACGCGGTTACTGATTTGGTCTTTAAAAGACTGGCCGAGGGGCGTCAGGCGCCACGTTATCGTTGGGACGGGTTGATGAATCCAGCACCCGTTCAGACGAATGCAGTTGCCACGGCAGCGGAACAAGCTTCTCGCACGATTCAACCGAATACCGATTCGAAAGCAGCAGCGGCAGCCGCGGAGGCGCCAGCAGAGAAGCCGCCTAAGAAGAACTCTCGACGCTCAAAGAATTAGGACAGCAGATGAGGTCAGTACCACCTGCGGTAGCGGGTGGGTGGGCACGATACAACACCCACCCGCTACCGCAGGTGGTACTGACCTCATCATTTAGTCCGTTCGTTGCGGACGTCGTCGTTTGGACAGGATTTGAATTCCGAACAGACTGAGTATCCACGCCACCAGTGAGGATGTAGCGAGTGACCAGCATAGCCCCACAAGCGACTCGTCGACGTACGGAGCGACCAGTGCGGCAAGAATACTCACATTAGTCACACGCGCCGTGAGCCGCCTGAGACGCAAGGTATGTTGTAGCCAGTTGATGCGCCGCAACTCCGACACGAGATAGACGTCGTCATCGTTGAGACGCGCGTAGTAATCCGCCTCACGACGCGCGTAGTTTGCCAGCGCTTTTTCAAAACCCGCACGCGCCGCATCCCGGTATTGATGAATTACGTGAGCTAACTTCCCTTCTCTTAACGCGAGACTCGCCAGCCCCATTCGCGCCCTGAAATTTGCCGGATCAAGTTCGATTGCTTTGCGAAAGCTTGATTGCGCACGCGTTGTGTCTCCCCATTCAAGGAAGCTCTCGCCCACGAGCGCCAGGAGGTCGGGCTGATCGCCGGCGCGCCTGGCTGATAAGCGCAACGCCGCTCGCGAACGAGCTAACAGCTTTGCGTCACTCATGCTGCTGGCTTGAGAACGAAGTAGTCTGGCGAAGTCGAAAATCAGTTGAGCATCCGTTGGCAATGCGGTTAACGCGCGCCGAAACGCCTCGCGCGCTTCGGCAAACCTGCCGGCTATCCTCAGTTTATTACCCAGGCTGCCAAGCATGGCCGCCCGTTCGTTGTCCAACGGCGTGACTCCAGCAGCTGAGACATCGCGCGTTATCTCGCGCTTTTTCCCACCAAGCTTAAACTCCATACCCGCTTCACTCAGGACATCGACAGACCCGAGATGTAAACCTTCTACTTCGTGATCGAGCATCTTGGGTTCGCATAAATAGTCGCGGAGCTCGAGCGTTCTCAAATCCAGTTTGGCTGGATCAATACGCGGGAAGAGATGCCGGGCCATCTCGCGATATCTGCGGCCGCCGGAAGCAAACACAAACTCCGCACCTCTGCCGACAATTTGCGTCCGGTAACGATAACGAACGCGACCACGTCGTCTTAATGTGCGCAGCGCATGAGTATCGACCTTCTCTAATTCGGTAACACTGAGTTCTTTGCGACGACCGGAAATCAGCCTTTGAATAAAAGGTACTGGACCACGACGTGTCAGGAACTCGCCGTCAAACTCGATGCGATCGGCAAACGCCAGTACCGGCAATAACAGCCATGCGACGCCCAGCGCCACCAACGCAAACAAGTCTTGTTGGGAACGGATTAGGAGTGCGGAACTGAAAGTAAGGACACTGGCAGCCGCAAGGTAGGCCCCGGGTGAAACGCGCACACTTGCCAGACGCTCACCTCTTCTGGGTTGCTCTCTTTGCCTGGCAACCTCGGCGAGCGCCTGCAGGTTCTCAATCTGCTCAGCGTTGTTCATTGCGAGTCGTTAATTGTGCCGGACATTCAACCGGCACTTCCAACGCAAACGTTCCTCTGTTTTCTCCAGGTTCAGTGTAGCGTAAGTCGGCAAACTGCACGAGAGTCCGGGTAGTGCAATCCTCGCCTACGATGCGGGCAATCGGAAACCGTGCAAACTCCATGAAAAACGGCGTGCGGCGATCCGCTTTGGCCTGCGCAAGTGCATGCGGATTTATTAACTCAGGCCTGTCGTAACGAACCTCGTTGCGCCGCCCCCGGCTGTCAGCCAACGACAAAGTAAATTTATAAGCTGCGCGATCAGTTTCGACGACACAAAGCCAATTAAACGGGTTCGCCAGCACCGGCATAGCCGCTACATCAACGATCCGCTCCGAATTATCAACCGAGATCATGGCTGCTTCGCGTAGGGCTTGTTTCATGGCCATTCCGTGCAGCATGTACAGGCCGGCCAGGTAAGCTACGACTATGACGAAGGCCGCGATAGCAACTTTATGTTTCCAACGCCTGCCGACTTTTCGCCAAAAAAGTATTACAAGAACAACCAGTGCGATTATCCAGACGACGCGAAGGAGCGTGGGATTCCCGAGCCCACCTTGCCGGGTCGGTCCGAAGAACACGAGGAACGTGAGCACTCCAGCGAGCAGCAGCCAGACAGCAATTTTCTTTGCGTTGTAAGCAGTCAGGAGAAACGCCGCGCCACCCAGGGTTAACCACAACACCGGATCGATGACGAACACGAAGTCGCCGTAGAACCATTGCGGACTCCACGGAAGTAACGGACGCACACCGTAGTTATTGGTCCAATCCATCAAAGGATGGGTTGCCGTAGCAATCAACGAGGCAATTAGTAATCCAACGAGCTTCGTTGAGGGCGGACGTTTTCGTATGCGGGCAACGAGTAGATCGACGAGGTAGAAGATCAAGGGCAGCGCAATCGCGATGGCGAGTGCGCCCACAATGGAGTGTGTGATACCGCGATGATGACGAAGATAAATCCAGCGATCGCCGAGAAGGCCGGTGATGATGTCTGCATCAGGCGCATTCGCCGCGAGTACGCACAGAACAGTGGCGCCCGGCGATAATTTTTCTAAACCTGCTTTGGCTGCCGTCAGCCCGATCAGGGAATGCGTTAGGTTATCCATTCATAAGGTTTCAAGTTTATGGTTTTGGAGTTTCGAGTTAAGAGGTCGTTCAGAGTTCAAGCTTTAGGTTGCTCAGTAACCAGTGCACAAGCTAAAGCTTAACTGCGAACTTTGGAGTCGGAATCGAACTGGAAACTTCCGAACTCGCAACTCGAAACTTTTTAGAAGGGGAGGTTTCCTGCGACTGGCGCTTCCGGGGTCAGTTTTGCGTAGCGCTCAGGATCGACCTTTTCCAGTTTCTCGGCGGCCTCTCGAGAAGCCGCAGAAGGCTTGGCGGAGTTGCCATCAGGATCTTTCGCGACTCGCGAGGCCTCTACCAGGTTAAATAGTAAGTCGGCCGCCTCTTTTGTCTTGCCCTGTTTTTCATAAACCTCGGCCAGTCGCAAGTTAGCTGTCTCGGGTGTGACGATGGGACTGTTGAGTGCAGCGATATCACTATAAAGCTTCGCCGCCTCATCGAGCTGGCCGTCGGATTCTTTCGCTTGCGCCAGAGCAAACTTTGAAAGTGTCGCGACTTCAGTCAAGCCGTTGTTGGCCAGTTCCGCGAGCTCGCTAAGCCCCTTTTCACGTTCCAACAGAAGCCGATTGGTAGCGATGAAATAACGCGCTTGACTGCGATAGGGGTCGCCATATTTAGCTGCAACTTTTTCAAACTCTTCGATCGTCCGCTGCGCCCGTTCGCGTTCATTACTAAACGTCGGGCTCGTCGGAGGGGGAGCGCCCGGAGGCAACGCGCCGGCTATTTCCGTGCGGCTGATTGCTATCGCGCGACCAAGAGCATGCCGTGCTTCATCGCTTTTCCGATTGCTCCATTGCACGTACAGGGCGATAAGAGCACCCAACACGACCACTCCGATCAACCCATAAAGGATCGTCCGGCCTTTCCCCGCTAATCGATCGCCCAAGCGATCGAAAATTGAAATAGCGGTATCCCGAAACTTGTCGTGCTGCAGTTCCCGGGCACGTTTCTTCTTGTATTTGGCCACGTTGTTCTTTCTCGCAAGTTCACATAGTGAACTACGTTCTTAGAGGTGTATGATCGGCGAAATCGTAACTCTAATGGCGGCTTTAAAAACTTGTCAAGCGAGCGTTTCTTTAGTATTCGGAACTGTTACGGGCGGAAGACGCATCTAATAGAGCGAGAAAAACCAGGTCTGGAATGACAAACTTTTTTGGAACAACTGGAACTGAGCGGTGTCTAAGGACTCGACTGTGCGGGTTTACGCGACGGCCGTCAGCTACTCCGATTCCAGCCCCAGGGGGTGCCAAGTGAGCTACGGAGAGCCAATCGCCCTCCGCGGGCAAATGGATTTGGAGCAGGTCGCGACGGCGGCCCCAGTTGAGGCACGTCCCGTTGCAGACGTTGAGTTCATTGAAAGACTGAAGCGCGGCGAAGCGGCCGCCTTCGAAATGTTGATTGCCGAGCACTCGGGCGAGATCTACGGACTCCTTTTCAGGTTGACTGAGAACGGCGAAGAGGCGCGCGACTTGACCCAGGAGACTTTCCTGCGGGCGTTCCAAAACATTGATCGCTTCCGCGGTGAGGCCGACCTGAGAACGTGGATCTACCGGATTGCGATCAATCAGGCTCGCAACCGATGGCGTTGGTGGCGAAGGAGACGACGCGACGCAACAGTTTCGCTTGATTCGTCTCTAGGCCAATCGAGCCAAACGGTGGGCGACACATTGATCGAGGCGACAGAGAACCCCGAGCAGCAGACTCTGGCGCACGAACGTGAAGTCGCACTGCGAGCGGCGCTGCGGAAACTCAGTCGCTCATACCGCGAGGCAGTGGTCCTGAGAGACATTGAAGGATTTTCTTATGAAGAGATTGCCGCCACCCTGGGAATTAACGTAGGCACGGTGAAATCAAGACTGGCGCGCGGACGCCAGGAGTTACGACAGAGGTTAGAAGGATCTTTGTAATTGCGGAATGGGGAGTGCGGATTGGCGTGATGGCCAATGTTGGAAAGCCCAATTAAGGTCAACCTTGGTCAATGGCGTTTCTAAATCCGCAATCCGAAATCCCAAATCCGAAATTCCGAAAGGATGGCCGACCCGCCCCGGCTCATAGCAAAAACCCGGTGCCAAATGGGTCAGAGTGAGAACACGGCGGCGTCCGGTGGAAGATTTTAATGATGAAAGCGATTTTGAAAACGTGGCCAGCAACACCCGTTGGAAAGCGTCGCTCAATCAGAGAGGTCTTACATCAAGCTAAGCCGAAGTTGTTCCTGGCAAGGAACAGCCGGGGTCGGTCGGCCATCCAGTTAGGATTGCTGATTGCGGATTTCAGATTGGTGTCGTGATGAAGTTGAAAGTTTTTAAATCCGCATTCCGCAATCTGAAATCCGCAATCAGAGAGTCCGCAATCGTGAATATGACTTGCGAAGAAACATCTCGGTTGGCTTCTCAGTACATCGATGACGCCGTATCGCTGCCGGTGCGTGTCGAGATGGAAGAGCATCTTAATCTATGCCCTGTTTGTCGTTCCGAAGTGGCTGAGCTGCGTGCGTTGAGCCGTAGTTTGCGTCAATTCTCTCGTCCGGCAGTGCCCGCCGATCTGGCGGCGTCGATATCTACCGCTCTACAAATTGAAGCAGCAGCGCAACGCCAAACACCGACGCGAAGTTTCAAAGAACGTTTGGCTCTTTGGGCAGAACCCAGATTGATGCCTTACGGCGTAGGCTCGATGGCTTCAGTGGTTCTCTTCATCTCCATGTTTGCTGGTCTAAGTCCACACTTCCAGGCGCTGCAGAGGGTGGCCAAAGGAAACGACGCGGTGGTGGCGATCTCGAATCCCGGTTTTGATCTAAACCGCCCGGTCACATCTGAAGACTTCTCCGCACGACGTGCTCCTTTCGCAGAACAGTCTCCGTCTCTTGATCCCAAAGGTGCACTCGCCGCACTTACCAGCGCCTACGCTCAGCCACAACCGGCGGCGAATGAAGATGTCGATGACATGATTGTGGTCGCCGATGTCTTCAGCAACGGTTCTGCGTCTCTGGCCGGCGTGGTTCATGCTCCACGCAATCCTCAAATGCTGACTGACTTTGAAGTGGCACTACGACAGAGTGCTGCCTTCGTTCCCGCTTCACTCGACCGTCGTCCCGGCACCATGCGCGTAGTTTTCAGCGTGCAAAAGGTGGACGTGCGCGATCAAAGTTTCTAACCGCAATCATCCGGTTTAGTCACGCTAATTACTGCCGAATACCGTCCAAACCACTCGCTTGACGCACCGCATTTCGCGTGTTAGCTTGCGGCTTCACCCTTTGACTAAAAATTTATCAGTATCTCGGCTAGAACTAGTCTGAACATACGCGTGACTGCAGTCGCCCCAGAACTCAAAAGAACGCCACTCAATGCGGCACATCGCCAGGCAGGCGGTCGCATGGTCGACTTCGGCGGATGGGACATGCCCGTCCAGTATCCAGCCGGCACTGTCGAAGAACACCTTCGCACACGAACGCACGCCGGTTTGTTTGATGTTTCCCACATGGGCGAATTCGAGGTGCGTGGTCCCGACGCGATTCCCTTCGTTAACCGCGTTACTTCCAATGACGTTACCAAACTGATTGACGGCCAGGCCCAGTACACCGCCCTGACAACTCCGCAAGGAACTGTCATCGATGACCTGTTGGTCTATCGCTTCGCTGAAGATCACCTGTTCCTGGTAGTAAACGCGGGCACCACCGACAAAGACTGGGAGTGGATCAACTCGCAAAAGCGCGACGAGTCAGTCGAGCTAAAGAATCTTAGTTCTGAATATTGCCAGATCGCCATTCAGGGTCCTGACGCGGAAAGCATTCTTCAAAAGTTAACCAGCGTTCCACTTGGAGACATTAAGTACTACCACTTCACCGAAGGACAGGTAGACGGTGTTAACGCTATCGTGTCGCGCACGGGATATACCGGTGAAGACGGATTTGAAGTTTACGCAGCGGCTGATAAAGCCGAGCAGCTTTGGAACAAAATGTTAGAAACGGGAAACTTCGGGACAGACACCGGCGTTCTTCCCTGTGGTCTGGCAGCTCGCAATACACTCAGGTTGGAATCGGCCATGGCTTTGTATGGCCATGAGATCAACGAAGAGACAACTCTGCTCGAAGCAAACCTGGGTTGGATTTGTAAACTAAATAAAGGCGACTTTATTGGCCGCGACGCTCTGGCCAAACAAAAAGTAGAAGGCGTCAAGCGGCGTTTGATCGGATTTGAAGTAACAGAACGTGGCATCGCGCGCGACGATCAGGAAATCGTTATCAACGGAGAGCGCGTCGGCAAGGTTACATCCGGCAGTCCCGCGCCTTACCTGAAGAAGAACATCGGCATGGGTTATGTGCCAAAGGAATTTGCAACTGAAGGCCAGCAAATTCAGATCGACGTGCGCGGCCGGTTGGTGAATGCGCAGATTGTTAAGACGCCTTTCTATAAACGAGAGCGATAGTTCTGTTTCTAATTAGCCTGGTAGGCATTGCACATCTGGAGGGATCATGGCAAACGTTCCGGAAGATCTACACTACAGCAAGGACCACGAATGGGTGCGTGTCGAAGGAGACACGGCCGTGGTTGGGATTACAGACTACGCTCAGGATTCACTCGGCGACGTGGTTTACGTCGAGCTGCCCAAAGACGGCGAGCAGTTTGCGGCCAATGAACCGTTTGGATCGGTGGAATCGGTGAAGGCTGTTTCTGAAGTGTTTTCACCAGTGTCTGGTGAGATCTCCGGTACCAACGAGAGCCTTACGGACCAACCCGAGAAAGTAAATGAGGATCCTTACGGTGGCGGTTGGATGATTCGCATAAAGATGTCGAGCCCCGGTGAAGTCGACAGTCTCTTGACCGCAGCCGAGTATGAAGATTTCACGAAAGGTGACACGGAGTAAACATTGCGCTACATCCCAAACTCGCCTGAAGAGCGTGCCGAGATGCTTCACCAGATCGGCCTCGGCTCGGCAGAAGAACTATTCGATTCGATCCCTAAAGACTTACGCCTTTCGCGAGAGCTGAAAACACCCGCAGCGCTTTCCGAAATTGAGTTGTTGGCCGGCTTTGAAGAGCTGGCGAAACTCAATAGCGGTGCCGGCCGCCCAAGTTTCCTTGGCGCCGGGGCTTATCAGCACTACAGCCCGACTGTGGTCGATCACATCATCTCGCGTTCAGAATTTTTTACCGCGTACACACCATATCAACCTGAAATATCGCAGGGCACGCTGCAGGCAATCTTCGAATTCCAGACCCTGGTTTGCCAGTTAACTGGAATGGAAGTGGCGAACGCGTCGATGTACGACGGATCAACCGCCCTGGCCGAGGCAGTGCTGATGGCTGAACGAGTCACCAGGCGATCCCGGGTTGTCGCATGCGGCGCGATTCATCCTGAGTATTTGGAAGTCATCAATACTTACGTCCAGCACGCAGGCATCGAGTTGGTCCATGCGGACGCTGATCCGGAAACTGGTCAGGCGCCCGCTAACATCGCTGAACTTTTGAACGACAAGACGGCGGCGCTGGTGGTCCAGTCACCCAACTTCTTTGGTTGCATTGAAGATGTGGCAGCGCTGGCAGAAAAGGCACACGCAGTAGGGGCGTTGATGGTGGTTGCGGTAACGGAAGCGATTTCTTTTGGATTATTGAAGTCGCCCGGCGCGTGTGGTGCAGACATTGTGGTCGCTGAAGGCCAATCGTTTGGCGTGCCGGTTTCGTTTGGCGGACCATACGTTGGATTATTCGCCACTCTCGATAAGTATGCTCGACAGATTCCCGGCCGGCTGGTGGGCGAGGCGTACGACAAGCAAGGTCGCAGGGGCTTCGTCCTGACGCTGGCAACGCGCGAGCAACACATTCGCCGCGAGAAAGCCACGTCAAACATTTGCACCAACGAAGGACTTATTGCGCTGGCTGCCACTGTCTATCTCGAGACAATGGGGCGCCAGGGATTACGCGAGGTTGCTGAACAATGTGCGCAGAAAGCAGCGTATGCGGCTAACCGCATCGCCGCGATACCGGGCTTCTCTATTCGCCACACCGCACCGCGTTTCAATGAGTTCGTGGTGAGTGGGCCCGTTGCGGCGAAAGAACTGTTGTCGCGTCTCGCAACTGAACGAAACGTGACCGGTGGATTAGCTCTGTCACGATTTTACAAGGATCGGCCGAACGAGTTTCTGGTGTGTGTAACTGAACTGAATACGAAAGCGCAGATCGATGAACTGATGGAAGGTCTTAGTTCGACAGTGTAGTTATGAAGTTTTTATCAATCAGCACTTTGCTTTTACTTGCCGTTGGGGCGGCGTATTCGCAGTCGGCCGCACCCTCGAAGTCTGCGCCAGCAGCCCAGGAGATGGAGAGAATTTGTCCCACTATCTCAGTGTCGTGTCCAAACGATCCTAAAGCAAATGAGCCGATCCGTTTTACCGGAAACGTCACCGGCGGCATACCGCGAGCCGAACCCCTCTACTATTGGACAATATCTCACGGCGAAATCATCGAAGGTCAGGGAACACTTGTCATTGCGGTCAAAGCGGCTGACCCTCAAACGCTAACTGGGACATTGACTGTGTTCGGTTACAACAAGAGATGCGGCAATACAGCGTCCTGCTCCACCCCTACCATTTGTCCACCTATCCCGCCTAAAAAATTTGATTCATACGGCCAACTGAGGACTCAAGAGAGAAATTTGAGACTCGATCAGTTCCTGGCTGCTCTGAACAATAACCCTGGTGCGCAGGGATATATCCTTGGCTATCGCGGCCCCTCGAGCCCGGCGGGTGCGTCTGAAAAAGCGATCGCGGAGGCTCGGGAATATTTGATCAGCGTCGGCATAGAAAACGGCAGAATCGTGACGGTGGATAGCGGATTAGATGAAGAATTCAAGGTCGAACTTTGGGTCGTACCGGCTGGTAGTGTGCCACCCGCGGCACATCCGCCAGACCCTGTCCTTGGCGGAAGATCATCAACGCCGGAAAAACCGTAGAACCACCCATCAACTGGTCGAAATGAAATCCGAAATCACAAAAGTCACAAACCACATCAACCCGAACGAGGCGCTGATTTTCGAGCGTTCACAAACCGGCCGTGTTGGTTATCGTTTGCCGCCTCTCGATGTAGAGGAACAACCAATTGAGAAGCTGGTGCCAAACCAGTTCCTGCGAGACGATAATCTTGAAGGTGTGCCGGAAGTCAGTGAAGTTGACGTAATCCGCCACTTCGTCCGCATGTCGACGTGGAACTACTCGATCGATCAGGGCATGTATCCGTTGGGTTCGTGCACGATGAAATACAACTCGCGTCTCAACGAAAAGGTTGCGCGCATTGCCGGCTTCGCAAACCTTCATCCGCTAAGCACTGACGAAGATGCGCAGGGAGCACTCGCTGTAATTCACCAACTGCAGGAACACCTTGCCGAAATCACAGGCTTGCCCGGCGTTTCTCTGCAGCCCGCTGCCGGCGCGCACGGTGAGATGACCGGCGTCATGATCATTCGCGCTTTCATCGATGCACGCGACGGCGCCGAAGCGTCGGCAAAGCGGCGCACGATGTTGATTCCCGACTCTGCACACGGAACCAATCCCGCCTCCGCCCATCTTTCCGGTTTTTCCGTAAAGACAATTCGCTCCACAGCCGAGGGCTTCACTGACCTGGACCACCTGCGCGAATTGTGCGCGCACGGCGAGGTGGCCGGCCTAATGCTGACCAACCCGAACACGTTGGGTTTGTTCGAAAAGAACATTCAGCAGATTTGCGAAATCGTTCATGAAGCGGGCGGGCTCGTCTATATGGATGGCGCCAACATGAACGCCCTGGTAGGTGTGGCGCGCCCAGGCGATATGGGCGTAGACGTAATTCACCTGAATCTGCACAAGACCTTCTCAACACCGCACGGCGGTGGCGGGCCCGGGTGTGGTCCATGCTGTTGTACGGCCGAGCTGGAACCATTCCTGCCCGTTCCACGCATCGTTAAAGAGGCTGACAAGTTCAAGCTGGATTTCAACTACCCGCAATCGATCGGCCGCGTGAAGGCGTTCTTTGGTAACTACGGAATGATGCTGCGAGCGCTCGCGTATATCCAGACACATGGATTCGACGGCCTGCGGGAGGCCACGGAAGCGGCGGTGCTAAACGCACGCTACATCGCACAGGGTCTAACCAGTGATTACGATAAACCGTTCAGCGCGCCTCCCATGCACGAGGTAGTTTTTACAGACAAGAAGCAGACGCGGAAAGGTGTGCACACACTCGACATCGCCAAGCGTTTGATCGACTACGGATTTCACCCGATGACGATCTACTTCCCTTTGATTGTGCCGGGAGCGATGTTGATTGAACCTACTGAATCAGTCGGACGGCAGGAACTGGATCAATTCGTGGAAGCGATGCGGTCGATTGCACGCGAGGCAGTGGAAGACCCGGAGCTGGTTCTCAATGCGCCACACACCACGCGCATCGGCCGGCTGGATGAAGCAGCTGCGGCACGACGCCCGGTATTGCGTTGGAAACCCAAACAAGCGGCCACCGCCGGGTAAATAAACCGCAGGCCCGCAGGGCCGACGGTTGATAGCCGCGGCCGTGAGGCCGTGGGTGCTTTCGTTCAAAAAATTGAGGTCCGAAGGACCGACAGTTGCTGTGGACACTGTCGGCCCTGCGGGCCTCTTTCATTTTTAATTCATGTGGTCCACGGCCTCACGGCCATGGCTATTGACTGTCGGCCCTGCGGGCCTAAGCGACAATTGGAATGTCACCCCAGGCATTAACTGGTCGGAATCTGTGCCTTCGGAGCTGACGGCACCTGCAACAACGCGAGTCGCTTCACAACCCGCCCGCTCACCAGGTGTTCCTCGACAATTTCCTTCACATCGCCGGCCCTTACTTGCGCGTACCAAACGCCGTCCGGATAGACCATCACCGCCGCTCCAATGGCACAGAAACCAACTGAACCGCAGTCGGTAACAATGACACTGCCGTGAGGGTTCTTTCCCTTCTTCGCTTTGCCAAACAACAAACCACGCTCTTTTAGTTCGTGTTCAAACTCGTGCTTCACCTGAGCACTATCCGCCGCCGAACACGATTTTCCGGTGCAGACGAATACATGGTGACGGATCGGTGCGCCCAGCACCGGCGCCAGGCTTTGCAGGTTTTCACCTTCACAGACGATCGAATTATCAGACATGAAACGATTAAATCTTCCTTTACAGTTATGTTAACACCGCAGCCGGATTGGTGCAGGCTGGGTGAGGCCTTCAAAGCCATTTCCCATATATCATTTCCCATTTCTCATTTGTCATTGATGGTCAGGATTGAATGCTTGGACGGGGATTGAAAAACGTTTCTGACCCACCCGCTACCGCAGGTAGTACTGACCTCATAACAACCTTGAACTACCAGTCAATTTTCAACATCAATGACAAATGAGAAATGGGAAATGATATATGGAAAATGGCTTTGCAGACCCAACCGGTACCACTGTAGAATGACGCCCACAAAGGGCGACCGCTCGGAAAGACCGCGAAGGGATTTGAGCGGTCTGGAGAGGTCGCCCAAATTCGTGTAGGCAATTTTCCTTGCGACGCTTTTATGGCAACCGGCCTCGTCATTCACATCTCTTCGGGCAAAGACAAGCACACCGAAGTTTTGACTGAAGAACGTATTCGCATCGGCAACTGCGACGATTGCGAAGTGCGCCTGCGTTCCAATGCCTTGCCAGGCTCAGCGCCGACCAATGAACCACTGCTCGAGCTCACACGCTCGAACGGTTACTACAAGGTCACCGCCCTTGATGGCGCGTTCCCTTTTACCCACAACGGAAAACCACTCCAAGCCGATTCGCCAATTGAGGACGGCGATGAAGTGGCCCTTCAGGATTCCGAGCTGGCATTTCAGTTCTTTCCGATTCGATCTTTACCAGCAGTTATTCAGCCACGGCCGGACACTCAGGTCGCTCCTTTCATTGAACAAGCGGCCATCGAATCGGCGGCCACCGCGCGGCGCGACGACGCTAAGGTTTTCCTTCGTGAGTTCACGCGCGAGCTGGTGCGTGAAATCAATCCCAGCACAAAGTTTATTACCCTTGCGATGGCGGTGTTATTGGTTGGCGGAATGTTGTACATCGGTTTTTCGATGTACAAGGAGCTGCAGCGAACTCGCCGCTTGATTGACGAACAACGTGCGCAGCTTGCCGATGCCCAGAAGCAAGCGGCCTTGATGAACCAGACGCTGGCAGACAACGTCCGGTCCAATCGTGAAATACGCGACAGTCTTTCACTTGCAGTCAAACTCCGCAGCGACTATGGCAGTGGAGTTTGCCTGATTGCCGGGTCTTTCTATTTCGTTGAAGCAGGTACCGGCCGGCCACTTCGATATCCGGAAGCTCAGATGGGTGAAGCGGGAGCGGCGGTGCAAACCGATGAAAGTACGACGCTCACACCCGAGGGCAACGCGGCGGTGGCAGAGTTTGAGTTTGTCGGCACTGGTTTCTATACAGGTGATGGGTTCGTGTTAACCAACCGGCACATCGCTCAGCCATGGCTCGCCGATGATCGCGCGCAAAGTTTAAGCAGCAGCGTGCGTGGTCAACCGCGACTGAAGAAACTGAATGCTTACTTCCCTGAACATCCACAACCGATCCCATTGAAGTTTAGACTGGCGGGCGGGCGCGATGATGTCGCGGTCGTCACTCTCGATCTGAAAGAGATACCGACTGATATTCCGGTGTTGCCCCTCGAAGGTGACAAAAACTCTGTCGCTGTCGGAAAGACGGTCGTGATGATGGGATACCCTCATGGACCAGACCGCCTGCTCGCATTGCTCGACGATGCGGAATCCCGCGGTATACAACAGCGATATGGAACACTCGACGCGTTGCTTGGTTACCTTGCTGAGAAGCGTCGCATTCAGCCGCTGACTACGCAGGGCAACATCACCGATCTCGAAGTGCGACGAATTTCTTACGACGCTCGCACTGCGGAGGGCGGATCCGGCGCACCGTTGTTTGGACCAACCGGCCGCGTGATTGGGGTTAATTTCGCAGTGTTTCCCGGAAACCAGGCGTCAAACTTCGCGGTTCCTATTCAATTTGGGGTCAGTCTACTGGAGCGCGCCGGCTGGAAAGCCCCTCCCGAAGCAGACACCACGGAAGAAGACCCAACCTCTCCTCAGAAATAGACAGGGGGTCACACGAGCCGAATTAGAACCGGGAGCGGTGGCGACCGGGTCATGGCTACTATCCAATATTGCGACGACCCGGTCGCTATCGCTCCCGGTTCTAATTCGTTACGCGACCGTGATCTAAGCAGTTGCTCCCTACCGTACCGAATGACGACAGGTCCATCTGATGGTATATTTCTCGCTGAATGCGTTTCTGGATGGTACAAACCTTGCTGAAGAAAATTTTGTAAGTAAACAACCCAGGGAAAAATAGCGTCTAAAGAATGTACTGCAGCAGGATTCAGTCACTAGAAGGAAACGAGCGGGTTTGAAGATTCTCAAGAGACACCGAGAGATGCCTCTCCACTACCTCCCCCACCCGCAATTGAAGACCGGGGCGGTGGTTCTATTTGTCGTCGCTTCCTTCCTGGCGAACCCGCTACTTTCATCGGTTCGCACCGTCGCTCAAAGCCCAACTCCCGCGACCAACAACGCACCTGAACTGTTTAGATTGGAACGGACTCCTGTAGATGGGGGCGCTGAGCTAATCACTATCCACGGTAAGTTGGACGGGATCGCAAACGCTGAAAACAATTGGGTTCCCCTGGTGACTGTCCTGCGTGACACGCTCGGTGACTTTAGCAACGAAAACGACCGGCTGCGCTATGTGTGGCCGCTAACGTACACGCGGCCTACGCTGCGGCAACGCGTTTCAGGCGCAGTTCCCTTCTTTTATTCCCGTGTCGGCAATAAAAAGAAGAGCAACGCTGAAGCCCCGCCACCTGTGCTTGATCTCTCCGCCGCCGATCGAGACGTCTGGAACAAAATATTCTGGACCGCGCTTCAAAGTCTCATACTTGATACTTACGGCGTGCCGTTAAAAGCATCAAGCCGTTCGTACCGCGAGAACACCGCCAATTACCGCAAGTCCCATGTCATTCGTGCGCTTTCAGTCTTAACGCTTTATCAGGCAGTACAGGGTGAAAAGGCGTTCACACCAACGGAGCTCTCTGAGATACAAGCGCGGTTGATGCTAACGGACAAAACATTTGGCGGCATCTTCGATAGTCTGCGACTACAGGATTATTACGAGAAGACGGCCTCACAGATCCACGACGAACGCGGACATAACTGGGAACTGTTGAGGCAACGTGCAGAAGCCGAGTCACTCTATTTTGAGCCGTTGAAGATGCCGGACGGCAACACCACGCACGCCTTGCTCTGGGTCTCGAAAACTGACCTGGCATCGCAACCGGGCAAGTCCTACGAAAAGCGTTTTCTCAATATCGATAATCCATGGACCGACAAACGATTGTTGAAATGGCAGGGTCATTCAGAGACTCGCTATTTCGATGCCGAGAGCAGGCCGGTCGCTGCCGACGCGCCAGGCGCGCTGCCGGTTGAGATGATTCCACTCGCGCTTTATGGATTGGACCACCCGAAGATACCAGTCCTGCTGGTCGACTTTAGAGATGGACTTAACCCGAAGAAACGCGAGATGTCGCGCCGCGCACTTCAGGACGTCACAAACAATGTTCTGTCGCTATCGAGCTTTGGCAGCGTGCCGTATTTTCTCGGTCGCACGGTTTACGACTTTGTGACCGGTCGCCGCGGGATGGACATAAACCAACCGTCGCGTCTGCGCACGTATTCTCAGTTAAAACTCCTACTTTCACTGGACGATTCGCTACAGCCGGAATTTCGAGACGAACTGAGTAAGCGACTTGAAAAAGTTTCCATAAATCCGCTCGAGAACGATCTGGAAACTGAAGCCAGTCTGGCCCGGCAGCAATACAAGGCACTGATGGAGTATGCGAGCTCGCCAGATGGTTTGCCTGCAAAGCTGCAACGCGATCGCCGCGCGGAGATGGTGCCGTTAAAGCATGGGAAGTTGGAACGTACGATCTTCCGGGTCGGCAACATACTTAGTTTCGGCAAGTACACGCACCGAGAAGATGCCGAGCCGGAAATGGAAGCGCGCCTGAACGTCGCGCGGCGGTTGAACTATCACACGCGTTTTCTGCGCGAGGTTGCGCAATCAGGCCCGCGGATAGATGTCGCGTGGAACCTCGATGAGGTCCGGCGCTCGTTGAGATACATCGCCGAGCATGGCTCGTACGCCAACACACGCGCGGTCGTCGCCACTGCAACAATCTTCGATAAGACGGATGATGAAGAGACGCGCCGTATTTGTATTGAATCGCTCGCTCGCATGACCAATCCGAAGGCACGGAAAGAGCTGATAAGAATCGCGCAGAATTCCGATCTGGCGCCTGTTTGGAAAGACCTGATTACCGCCTACCTCAATAACAAGCCAGTCGAGCCGCTCGCCGCTTCGACAAAAACGGGCAGCAGCGAAGGCGCACAGCAGCAGTAATCATGGATTGTCGACATCGAGCCCGCCGTTCGGTTCTAACCCTTAAAACTCAGGTTTTTTTCCCGCTGGCATTAGTTGCCCTTTGTCTGCTTTTGCCGTCGCTCGCGGTCGCGCAGGCGAAACGTGTAGTCCTGATTAAGGTCGACGGTCTGCCGAGTCAGTTAGTCGACAGGTTTGTCAGCGAGCGCGATCCGCGCACCGGAAAGAGCCAGTTGCCCTGGATCGATTACATCTTCTATCAGAACGGCACTCGACTTAATCACTTCTACGTTCGCGGCATGAGCCTGTCCGCGCCATCGTGGTCAACCCTTGATTCGGGACAGCACCTGCAGGTTAAAGGCAACGTCGAGTTTGACCGTTACACGATGCACGCCTACGACTACCTCAACTTCATTCCCTTTTACTTGAAGAGTGCAGCCGGCACGCGCATCGATATGCCCGGAGCTGAAGTTTTGGATTCACTCGGCGTGCCACTACTGGCCGACGCGTATGCTCACGAAGACAGGTACATCAGCTTTCAGCTTTACCAACGAGGCATGAGGTTCGCCACGCTGAAGCAGGCTTTACAAAACAACTTCATGAAGCATCCTCGCCAGCTGCTCGACGAATGGACCATGGGCCTGGACATGCGTACGCCGTTCTTTGAGCAGATGGAGCGCGAGCTGATTACGAAACTGGACGACCCGAAGGCCAAATACATGGACCTGTATATCAGCGCTTTTGATCATGTGGCCCACCACAATCGTGATCGCCAGTCGCATATGGCCACCATGCAGGAAATCGATCGCGTTATTGGACGGATATGGTCCGCCATCCAGAAGGGCCCTTTGTCGGAAGACACCGCGCTCATACTGGTTTCTGATCACGGCTTCAACACGGACGAACAGATTTACAGTCAGGGTTATAACCTGGTGAAGTTCCTGGGCAGCACGGAAGGTGGCGGTCATCACGTAATCACCAAGCGCAGGTTAATGCTGGGTTACTCGCTAAAAGGCATAAATTTTCTGGTCCCCTTAATCACCACTACCTCCGACGATTCGTTCTATCTGAAGGGACAGAGCACCTCCTATCCAACTGTCCTGTTGGATTTCGATGGCAACGAGCGCGCGGCCATCCATCTGCGCAACAGCGATTTGAATATGCTGCATATCCTGTTTAGGCAGTTGCAGCGCAACAACTTGTCCCCGCAGATGCGTGGGGCCGTGTCTGACGCCTTCTTCAAATTAATCGATACGCATCGTCCGCAGTGGCAGAACCGGATAAAAGAGCTGGATGAGGAGTTAGCGGCTTTACGAGTCCGTATTGCCGAACAGACGAAGCTGTGGGAGGGCCAACCAAAGAAGTTTACACCGCAGGAAACCGAGCTCGGTTACGACGATCAAAAGACACGTGTTTTTGCACGTCTCCAGAAATGGACCACCCAGGAAAAGGAGTACGTGGCCTACCTGTTAACTCTGCGCTCATTGCTCACCTTGCAACGCGATCGCTTCCAGCCCGCGAAAGTAAAGATAGAAGATTTCATCGCGATGAACGCCATGGGTGAACGCAATACGATTTACCAGCTTCAAAACTATATCGTCGGCATAGGCCCCGGTGGATTGGTGCTTGATTCCCAGGGCGCGCTGGATCTGGATCGAAGTTTCGAACGTAGGGACTACTTTTCGCTTCTGCACAACATCAGCGTGCGGAACAACGTGCAGCCGCAAGTCTCGAACAAGCCCATCGACATGATTGCCATCCGCATTCCTTCGGCTTTGATTGCTGAGCGCCTAAACGAGACGAACCTGCTGCCGGATTCTGTTTGGGTTTACGGAGGGGCCGATAAGCAGGCTCTGATTCTCGCCCGCAGAGATTCACAGGGACAACTGAGTCTCCGATATCAACCCATTAAAGACCTCAGGCAAAGCGAATCAGGGGAGCTGAATTTTGAAACTACTGAATGGCAGCCCGGCTTCCCTTTTAGAGTGTTTGAAGACGAGAAACTCGCTACGCCCGCTGAGGAAAGGAAAACGTGGTTAAGCGGTTGGCACACGGACAGTGAATGGCTGCGCGCGCTGCACGAAACAAAATATTCAAATGGCGTGATCGGCGTTTATGAAGCGATAGCTCTACACCCAACCGAGAGTCTTTCAACAACCTCGCCGGGTCTTTCGCATAACGAGAAACAGATGCGGCGATTCGCAACGCGCCAACGCAGTCTCGTCGAGCCCGATCTACAACTCGTCGCGAATGACCATTGGAATTTCGACGTCCGTGGCTTTAATCCCGGCGGTAACCATGGAGCGTTCTTTCGCATTTCAACTCATTCAACGCTGATGTTTTCGGGCGGCAACAAAACCGGTATTCCCCGGGCCGCCGTAATCGATGAACCTTACGACTCCATGAGCTTTGTTCCCACTGTGTTGGCGCTTACTGGGCAATTGGGGGATGATAACCGTCCTGTTCCACAGCTCCAGGAAAAAGGATTTCGACGTTTTCCTGCGCCTCCAATAAAAGAAGTGCTGCGAAATACGCAACGTCAGGGAACGCCCCGGCCATGAATAACCAGTACGTTGACGAATCGGTCCACATCACCAGCGAACTGGAAGAGCTTGTAGATCAACCGGAGCCTACTCAAACTGACAAGTCCCGCCGTTCCTTCATCTGGCTGCAGGTAATCGCATTTCTTTTCGGGCTTGCGCTCCTCATTTTCGTTATCAATCGCGTTGGATTGCAGCCTCTGTTTGATGCGCTGCTGCGCATTGGTTTCGGTTTCTTCATCCTGCTCGGCATCAGCGGTCTGCGCCACGTCTTTCGCACAATCGCAATGAGCGCTGCTGTGCCGAAAGAACACCGCCGCTTCACGTTCATGCAGGCATTCGCCGCACGCCTGGGCGGCGAGGCGATTAGTTTCCTGACCTTCACTGGACCACTATTGGGCGAGGCAACCAAAGTCGCCCTCTTACGCAAGCGAGTGCCATTGACCTACGGCGTGCCCGCCCTGGTCGTCGACAACCTCCTCTACAACATGTCGGTTGTCTTTTTCATTCTGAGTGGCGCGTGCGTAATGCTATTGACCTACACGTTGCCTTCTCCCGTGTATTACACCCTGGTTGTCATTGCCACGGTGGCCGCGCTGGGGATTGTAGCGGCGGCGCTGGCGGCCCGCCGGCGCATCATGCTGATCACGTGGTTGATGGATCAAACCGCGCGTATGCGGCTGAGCCCGAAAGTAATTCTGAAACGCCGGCAACACATTAATCACATCGAGTCGAAGGTCTACGACTTCTACAAACATCATCCCGGCGTGTTCTTTGGAATGATTGCCTGCAACTTGCTGTCACACGCCACAAGTGTGATCGAAGTTTACGTAACTCTGCGAATGCTCGACTTTGATCCTCTCGTGTCGCAGGCGTACATTATCGAGTCGTTAACCAAAGTAATTAACTTTGTGTTTGCTTTTGTGCCGGGCACCATCGGTGTTTACGAAGGCAGCACCGAAATCGTTTTGCAAGCGCTTGGTTTTGCCACAGCGACCGGCGTTGCACTTGCCCTGGTACGTAAAGCTGGAACAATATTCTGGACGTCGATCGGATTATTGATACTCACGTGGCGCGCATTACCCAATGCCTGGGCGCGAGTGGTTCATCGAAGTCCGCGTTTGCAAAAACTTATGGATAGTCTGGTACTTTCAAATATTGCACACCGGCCGGCACGAACGGCGGTTAGTGTTCTGGGCACCGCAGTCGGGGTTTTGCTGATCATCTTCACGGTGGGATTGGCGCACGGTGTTTTACGTGAGCGGGGACGGCGCGAAGCAAACATTGGTGCGGAGATTATGGTGCGTGCATCGGGTTCGATGGGCTTCGGTGGTTCTTCCTTGTTTATGTTGCCGGAGGAACGCGCTCAGGAAATCGCCACGATAGAAGGTGTCCGTGCGGCCGCTGCGATTGGTCAAAGCCTGGATCGTAGTGATTCAGGTTTCGGCACACGTCTCCTGGATGGCATCAACTTCGAGGAATACAAGAACCTGACTGGAATACGCATTCGGGAAGGCTCAGGACTGACAGGTGGAGACCAGGCAATTGTTGATCCCGTCTGGCAACAGCAGCGCCAGGCTAAAGTTGGTTCGACAGTTCAACTATTCGAGCGTCCGTTCACGATTGTTGGTGTCTATGAACCTCCTGGTGGTGGCCGGATCAAGATTCCACTTAAGACGATCCAGGAACAGGAAGGCGCGGACGGCCGAGCCTCAGCGATACTCGTGGGCTGTGTGGATCCGTCTAAACAGGAAGAGGTCGCTGCCCGGATCAGGGAACGTTATCCCGAAGAGCAAATTATTTTTACTCGCGACCTTCCCGAGATTTACGCGTCGGGTGTACCGGCACTGAACGTATTCATTAAAGTCGTGGTCGGTGTAGCCACTGCCATCAGCATGCTGGTTATCCTGCTGGCGATGTATACCACCGTCACCGAGCGTACTCGCCAGATCGGCATACTTAAATCACTAGGGATGTCCAAGACTGGAATTGCCTGGGTGATTCAGCAGGAAGCCATACTGGTGAGTTTCCTGGGCGTGATTGTTGGCATCGGCCTGACGATGGTGGTGCGGTTCTTCGTCATGCGTGTGACGACGTTAGTTATTGATATCGAGCCGGCGTGGGTGGCAGTGGCTTTTGCAGTTGGCCTCGTCGGAGGAACTATCGGTGCACTGTATCCGGCGGTCCGAGCTGCCCGGCAGGATGCGGTGGCCGCATTGAGTTATGAGTAGGCCTAAAAGTTGAAGCGAGAGCGTCCCATTTTCCCAGTACTTCTTCGCTCACTTACTTTGCGATGTCCCGCTTGCGGCCGTTCGTCAATCGTTAAGAAGCCATTCCATATCCGTCATCACTGTCCCGATTGCCGCTCATTATTTAAGCGTGAAGAAGGATTTTTCGTCGGCGCAATCCTGGCGAATGTCATAACCACCGAAATCATAATCCTGTTGGCCTGCTTGCTGCTACTCACTGTCGCCAGGCTGGATTACCAGAACGTTCTACCCGGATTGTTCGTGCTCGCACTACTCTTCCCGGTTGCATTCTTCCACCACAGTTGGAGTTTTTGGCTGGGCTTCGATTATTTCGTGGAGGGGTTACCAACGTATCAAGAGCGACGGAAATAGTTGACCAATTGATTTCACTCCTCAGGTCCGAAGAACCATCAGCAATAGCCACGGCCGTTAGGTCGTGGATCGAGTTAGTTTCATTGCGTAGGTCCGAAGGACCGCCAGTCAGTAGCCACGGCCGTTAGGCCGTGGATCGAGGTTAAGTGTTCGAAGGTCCGAAGGACCGGCAGTACAAAATCTCTGGCTAAAGTAGTAATCAGCCTCACGTCGACTCGCCATGGTAACGCTGTGTGTCCGGTGCTAGGTTTTCCGGAACTCAGGAGGACCAGCATGGCCGGAAAATATCTCAGTTTACTGGTGCACTTCGTTTGGAGCACAAAGAACCGTGAACCATGGATTGAACTAGCAATGCGTGAGGATATGTATGCCTACATCGGCGGAATAATGCGGAAGAAAAAAGCCACGCTTCTTGCTGCGGGAGGCATGTTTGACCACATCCATTTGTATGCGTCACTGCCGTCTATTATCAGCATTGCTGATCTTGTGAACGCGGTGAAAGCCAACTCTTCTCGTTGGGTTCACGAATCGTTTAGGAATCTAAGGACGTTTGCCTGGCAGGAAGGCTACGGCGCATTCAGTGTGAGCAAGTCGGATGAGCAACGTGTGATTAGATATGTCCAGGATCAGGAAAGGCATCATGCGAAACGAACGTTCGAAGAGGAATTCATTTCCCTGCTAGAGAAGCACGATATGCCTTATGACCCTCGGCAGATCTGGAAATGATTGAGGGTAATGACTGCCGGTCCTTCGGACCTTCGAACAATTAACCTTGATCCACGGCCTAACGGCCGTGGCTACTGACTGCCGGCCCTTCGGGCCTACCTCTTACGAACTACGATCAATCACGCGATCATTCATCGAAACTCGACCTGCGCCAGCAACGGGAAATGATCTGAGGCTTTGGCCGCGTCGGTCGTGTTCATAACTTCACAAGACGTCATTCGATCGCCGAACACCTTTGGCACGAACAGGTAGTCCAGTCTTACATGGGGATCCCAGACCGGAAACGTATAACCTTTATCATCTGGATGCAGCGTGCGATAAACATCGATATAGCCTGAATCCTTGATGTGCTGGATCGTGTCGCGCTGAAGATCCCGGCCGCTCAACCAGACAAGGCCGCGAATCCACGCCGGCATACGTCGCACTTCCAGGACCTCTCCCGGCGCCAACGTATTGAAGTCGCCGACGAGCACATGAAAGCCGGCTTGGTATCTTTCAATACTCTTCAGCAGCGACTTAATCTCTCTGACTCTCCGGCGCTCGCTCCACTTGGAAAACATGGCGCTGAGATGCAGTCCAAAGATTCGTTCTTCAGTACCCGCAAGTACGATTTCTAAAAATGAGTGTTTTGCGCCGGCGGGGTAATGCCATTCGTGGTGTGCTATGTCGAGGCGGCTAATGTAACCAATCGAATGTTCGCGACGCGCTGCCGACCGCGAAAGACCTGTTTCCGCTGCCAGCTGATCGATGACACGGGTGTCCGTCGCCTCCTGAAAAACAACGATGTCCGGCTCGACAGCGCGAATGACCCCCGCAATTTCCTTCTCGCGTCGCCGGCCGCCAAATCGAATGTTGTAGCTCAGCAGCTTTACGATCACGCGGCTTCCTGAGGCTCGAGCAACGTGTAGTACGCCTCCTGGAAGAGGACGTCCCGGGTGTAGAGGATAAAGTTGGCCGTCGCCTGAAAAGCTACTGGCCGGCCAGCAAGTTTTTGCAGTTCTTCACGCAAAGGATTTAATGCCGGCGCCGCGCCCGGATCTTCATCGCACAGCGGTTTCGTATGCAACGCAGGGATGTAGTAGGCGTCGTCGTTCCAGAACTCCATCACCTTGCTGCCGATGAGTGTAACGTCAAGATCACTGGTGCCGCGGCCATTTGAATCGTACGGAGTTCCATCTTCATAACGCTGATTTGTAACTACGCTGCCTCGGAATGCGATACCGGTGCCCTCCGGCACTCCAGCCTTGAGCCGCGCACAAAACTCGCGAAATCTCAGCGCATCCCCATCGAAGGCCAGTTTGGTAATGCGATCTTCGATCTGTTCGTCGGTCATATTGTTAACACTCTTGGTACCCATTGTTCTTTTTTAGCTCCGAGTCTTCGTAAAAAGAATTTGAACGTATGTTATAACGCCACCACACGTTCACAGTCGAGCGAGGCAGATTTCGGTGCACATAAGGCCCGCCACAATTGACGACATCCCGGCGCTGAAACAGTTGATCGAGGACTCGGTGCGCGGGCTTAGTGTTACTCATTATTCAGCACGGGAGATCGAGAGTGCGCTCCAGGAAGTTTTCGGCGTAGACACGCAATTGATTCTCGACGGCACCTATTTCATCGCAGAGGTTGAAGGTCAAATCGTCGGGGCCGGGGGTTGGAGTAAACGCAAGACATTGTTTGGCGGTGACGATTCAAAAGCTGGTCGGGTAGATTCCCTTCTGGATCCGGCGAAAGACCCGGCGCGCATCCGTGCCTTCTACATCCACCCACAATGGTCGCGACGCGGTATCGGCAGCATGATTCTCGATGCGTGCGAACAGGCGGCACGCGTTAGCGGCTTCACGACGATCGAATTGGCCTCGACCTTACCGGGTGTGCCTTTCTACCTTTCGCGCGGATATAAGAAAGCAGAAGCCATTTCGATTCCGATGGAGAGTGGTGAGACGCTAATCACCTATCGCATGACCAATACGCTTTAAGATTTCTCGCCGACAAAAAAGGATCCACGAATTACACGAAAGTTCGGGCGTTGCGTGGATCGCTTTCCTGTTTTACTGCTACTGAACAACTGCCGTAACTGTCTTCTGCCGCGGCAACACGCCTGAATCGACTGTCTGACCTGTGCGCGATATCACCTGGAAGTGCATCGAATCTTTGGCGATCTCAACCAGCATGAACGACATGTCATCATCGTATGCCTTGGCAGTTAATGACGAGCCTTTCTTCACGTCGCCCTTTCTCAACTTTCCGCCCGCCCCTGAAATGAAATAAAAGATCCCTTTCTGCGGTTTGATACGTTCGTAGAAATGTTCGTGCCCCGCCATCACTACGTTGACGTTATATCTGGTAAAGATTGGTTCAACGATTTCACGTAGTTCCGTATCAGAGCCGTGTTTGCCTCCCGACGAATAGGGAGGGTGATGGAAAAAGGCGATCTTCCAAGCGGACTGGTCCTTTGCCAACTCGCTTTGCAACCAATCGATCTGTTTTTTGTCCATGTAGTTGCTGTTCAATGCATAAAACGCGACGTTCCCCCTGGTGAACCGGTAATACTCTTTACCGTCCATGTTGAAGTGTTCGTAGAAACGCTGCGCGGGCTCGTCATGATTTCCCAGGGACGCGTAGAACTTCACCTGTTGGTCGATCAACGGCCGGTAGACGTCTTCAAACTTCATTTTGTAGTCAGCCGGCTTTTCGCCGCCGTAAAGGTTGTCGCCCACCAGCAATACAAACTCGAATGGAAAGGCCTGTCGCGATCGCAAGAGCAGATTGGCAAGGTCCTTCTGCTTTTCAGTACCAGTCCCGGTGTCCCCGATCAGCACGAAGCGTACTGAGTCCTTCTGAAGCGGCAAGGTGAGTCGAGGGACGGTAGGCGCTCCAACCTTACCGTCTCCATTTCCATTAGTTCGTTTTTGCCCGGAGACATTAACAGCAAGCCCTAAAACCAGGGCCAGGAACAAGGTCACAAAAGTTCTATAAATGCGGTTCATAAACTCCTCCCCAATCATGCTATGGCAGCGCATTCAGCGCGTAGTCAACGATCAGTAGGTTATCGCTATCCACCAGCAGCAGGTGCCTTTTAACAAATCGAAACTTCACTTCTTTGGGGAGCGTAGGAAGTTTGAGCAAGAGGGTCGGCGGAATCTGTGTCAATTCCTGAGACTCAGGATAGGGATAGTTGATCTTCAAAGGGACGGCTTTGTTTTCCGCTTCCAGGATCGTCTGTTTTATTTCAGCTTTATCCTTCGGTGGAAACTCCGTTTGAATCGTCTGGCGCACATAGGCGGTGAAGGCTGGAATGAAAATGTAACCGGGTTTGGTTCCGGCTCGCATTCCCCTTAACCGCTCCACGAAATTTTTCTGATACGCCTCGATTTCCGCAGGTGTCGCCTCCTTTGAAAGGCTCGGCAACTTCTTAGCAACTGCCTTGCGCTGTTCGAGATAATCCTTTACCCGCTGATCAAAATCCGCGAATAACCTCTTCTCTTGTTCATTGAGAACTGGTTTTGTATCTATGGGCTTCTGCGCCCGTACTTCTCCAAAGGTTGACGCCGCGAGTGAAAGCACTAACGTCGCCAACCACATGATGGCGATTCGGTAGATTGTTTTTGTAGTGTTCATCGCCCCAGAAAATTGCAAACTCGGTGCCAACCAAACACCCCGACAGACGCCGCTGATGCCTCACCTGCTACTTTGCGGATAGAGCGTATTTGAACGCTGGAAAACCATGGCAGCAATAGAATGGCAACGTGTCCGCAAGTTAATTACGCGGCGTATTAAACCTTTCTGTCTCGTTTAACGATTACTCCTGTACGGTCGCCGTACGCCGCTAACTCCACAGAGTTTTAGATCCCGCAGACTCATAAGCATTTCTCCCTTTCCGGACTTTGGCACATGGAGCGCATGGTCCAGTGTGTCGTCTTAAGGGGGAATTGTGTTCCCGGCGATCGTTATTCCAGCTAATCGATTCGAGGTTTGAAAATGCCCTTAGCTAAAAGTCTCGTCCTGTCCCTCCTGGTTGTCACGCTCGCCGCTTTAGCTTCAGTCCCTCCTGTGGAAGCGCAGCGAATGAGACGAGCCCGAAGCTCTCCTCGCGCCATTATCTGGAAAGATCCCGGTGACATCACTTCTCGAAATTTGCTTTACGGACCGGGTTCACCTGAGCACGCGCCGGTTGAGCCATTCAGGTTTATCAAAGAAAGCAAGAAGGGTGAATCGCCAAAATTTGATGTCGAAGACGGACGCGGTGTCGTTTGGACCGTGAAACTCGGTGAGGAGGCGCAGGCAGAAACAGTGGCCACACGCTTAGTTTGGGCCGTCGGATATTTCGCCGAGGAAGCTTATTACTTTGACGAGGCGCGCATTGAGAATCTACCAAAGCTGTCGCGCGGGCGCGAATTCGTTTTGAATGACGGCGTGGTCATCGGAGCGAGGTTCGAACCTGAGCGGAAGCACCTCACCGAAGGCCCGGCGTGGGATTGGGACGACAATCCATTTCGAGGCACGCGCCAATTAAATGGTCTGAAGGTGTTGATGATTCTTTTGAACAACTACGACGCGCGAAAGGAGAACAATAAGATCTATTATTCCCGGCCCTCGACAACTGGACGCTACGAAGCCCATCACTACGTCAGCGACCTCGGCGCTACTCTCGGACGTTCCGGCGGTCTTGGCGGAAAGCGAACCAAGAATGATCTGGAAAGTTTTCTGTCTACTCGCTTTGTGATGGGAATAGAAGACGGAGCAGTCGAGTTTGACTATGACACCCGTCCGACGAAGCTCGGACATTTCAGCGTTCTCTATCCACCTTACTATCGGGGCGAAGTAAAGAAAGAAAAGTCGATGCGAGGAATTCCGGTGGCCCACGCTCGCTGGATCGGTTCACTACTCAGTCAACTCAGCGACGATCAGCTTCGCCAGGCCTTCAAGGCCGCACAGTACAACGACGCAACGATGGAAGGTTATGTTGAAGCACTGCGGACGAGGATTAATCAATTGAAGGAGCTGTAGTCCAGAGGCTAGATGCTAGATGCTAGATGCTAGATGTCAGATGTCGGATGTGGGATGTCGGAGAGAGACGCGTCACGCGACTCCAGATACCTAAATTAGCTATTGCGCATGAATTAGTCATTGAGCATGATGCTAGATGTCAGATGTCGGATGTGGGATGTCGGAGAGAGACGCGTCACGCGACTCCAGATACCTAAATTAGCTATTGCGCATGAATTAGTCATTGAGCATGAATTAGTCATTGCGCATGAATTAGTCATTGCGCATTAATTAGTCATTGAGCATGAATTAGTCATTGAGCATGAATTTGCCACTGAGCATGCGTAGTGGCCATAACGACGTCTTTCGGATCTAGCATCTAGCATCTAGCATCTGAGATCTGACATCTCACATCTCACATCTGACATCTGACATCTCACATCTGACATCCAGCATCTGGCTTTGCCTCTCCATCGCCGCTGCGATATTATCCGCGCAATCAAGGTCTCCTAACGTCATTTAAACCCCGAATTTCGAAAGCGAGGAACTATCATGGCAGACGTAAAGCCGATTCCGGACGGCTACCATTCGGTCACTCCTTACATGATCGTCAAAGGCGCAGCTGCGGCAATTGATTATTACAAAGACGCATTTGGCGCCACCGAACTTTTCCGTATGGAGCACGGTGGCAAGGTGGGCCATGCCGAGATAAAGATTGGCGATTCTCCCATCATGTTGGCTGATGAACATCCCGAGATGAACGCGTTAAGTCCACAAACCGTGGGTGGCAATCCCATGAGTTTGATGATCTACGTCGACGATGTCGACACAATGTTTAAGCGCGCTATCGAGCTTGGCGCTACCGAGAAGAGACCCGTGCAGGATCAGTTCTACGGCGATAGATCGGGAACGCTAACCGATCCTTTCGGTCACGTTTGGACAGTAGCCACGCATAAGGAAGATTTGACGCCCGAAGAAATGAACGCGCGGGCAGCCGCCGCGCACGGCTGACGAACCGTCATGAATACCTTAGCTGCTAACGGAAACGCCGAGTTTTTGAAGGACTTCGGTGAGACGATAGAGACTGCTTCAACACGCCTGCTCGAAATCTCTGATGAGCGTAGCGCTGTGCCGCGTGGCGAGGGTAAGTGGTCTCGCAAGCAAATTATCGGGCACTTGATCGACTCTGCTGCAAACAATCATTCGCGTTTCGTTCGCGCTCAATTCAACGATGACCTGGTCTTCCCCGGTTATGAGCAAGAAGCCTGGGTCGACTCGCAGCAGTATCAGGAAAAGGATTGGAATGAACTGGTGCAACTTTGGAAACTCTACAACCGGCACATCCTGCACATCATGAAGGTCACGCCGGAAGAGATACGAATGAAGTTGCGAGCAAAGCACAACTTACACGTTATTGCTTCTGACAAACTCAGTCCTGACGAACCGGTGACGCTGGATTGGTTCATGCGTGATTACGTGGACCACATGAGGAAGCATCTCGGACAGATTTTGGATTGAGGATTGCGGATTTGCGGATTGGTGTGGCGTTGCAGTTGAAAGTTTTTAAATCCGCATTCCGCAATCTGCAATCCGCAATCCAATCGTCCGCAATCCAACCGTCCGCAATCCGCAATCAAGACCGGAGGTCTCTATGGAGTACACATTTGAACAACTGAAGCACAAGACGGTTGGCGAACTGCGTGACATTGCCAAGGGCAACGAGCACGAAGCGCTGCAGGGCTACACGCAGCTAAACAAGGAACATCTGCTTGTCGCTCTATCGCAAGCGTTGGGCATCAAGCACGAGCATCACGATGTGGTGGGTGTGGATAAGGCGGCAATCAAATCGCGAATTAAAGAGATTAAGAAGACGCGCGACGAAGCGCTGGCTGCCCACGATCATGCACGGCTCAAAGTCGCCCGCCGTACCATACACCGACTCAAGCGCCAAATTCACAAAGCCACCGTGTAAGTGCTCGCGGCTCTGCCGTTTGATGTGCGGAAGGTCTCTGACCTTCCGACACGTCCACAACTGAAATGGGGCTACGCCCCGGTTGAGGGCACAGCCCAAGATTTTAATTGAATTTCTCGGAAGGTCAGAGACCTTCCGCACATCGGACGGCAAAGCCGCCAAACGGCAAACCACTGCTTAGCGCGAGGGGCGCGCCTTAGCGATAAAGGCTTCAATCTCCGAGGCCTTCCGGGGTAAAGCCGCCGTCATCCATTTCACGCCGTTTTCAGTCACCAGCATGTCGTCCTCGATGCGAACCCCAATGCCTTTGTACTTCTCAAATGCAGGACGGATGGCAGCAATAAATTTCTCGTTTTCCGGAGATTTCGGCAGATTGTCGAGGGCTTCCGGGCCAATGTAGATTCCCGGTTCATTGGTGAAGGTCATTCCCGGTTCCAATTTCACACCATAGTTTCCGACGTCGTGCACGTTCATTCCCAGCCAGTGCGAAGTCCCATGCATGAACCACAGCCGGTGTTGCGAAGAAGCCTTATCGGTAATCAGTCCCAGCCTTAGTAATCCGTCCTTGATCACTTCGGTGGCCGCCCGATCGACATCGGAGATCGTAGCGCCGGGCCGGGTGGCTTTCGCAGCCGCTTCCTGGGCGTCGTAAACGATCTGATAAATTTCCGCCTGCGCGCTGGTGAACTTTCCGTTCACCGGAAACGTGCGGGTAACGTCAGCCGTGTAGTGCTCGTATTCAGCACCCACGTCCATCAGTAACAGATCTCCCGGCTTCAGAGGCGATTGCGATTCAATGTAATGAAGAATCGTCGCGTTTGGTCCACAACCAACGATCGGCGGATAACCCCAATGATCCGCATTTCGAAGTTTGAACGTGTAAATGACTTCCGCATCAACTTCGTATTCCCACTTCGCAGATCCCGCAACCACCCATGCACGTTGCAAAGCTTCATTGGTGATATCGATGGCGTGCTGCATTAGCGTTATCTCCATCGGCGACTTTCGCAGACGTAGGTTCGCAAATATCGGCGACGCATTTTGCACGCGGAAACCTGTTCCCTGTCCCCATTCAGCAGCCGCGCGAAACTCCTGCCGGTACTCCTGACCTTCGGGTTGGGCCGCCGCCAACAAATACAAATCAGCTTCGTTTTTACCTGCTGCCTCAATCAAAGGTTCAAAGCCTGAAGTGCCGCTGCGTTCTCCCGATCGAGCGGACATCAAAACGCTTTCCGGCTTTGGTTGGTAAGGCTGCTTGTTCTTCAAGGCCCGCAGAAACGGTCCCAGCTCGCTGGCATCCCATATCTCCTTGATGCCGGAAACACGACTCGCTTCCTCAACGCTATACATACGGCCATTCCACTGCTCAGCAAACGCGTTTCGTTTTCGCAGAAACAGGATCTCCGGCAGCACACTGTTACCAGGAGTGATCACCAGGGTGATGCCTTTCTGTTTCAAGTTCGTCAGGTAATACAGATTGTTTTCCTGCCGGTAGTAGTATTGAACATCGTTGGTATAAACGCGTGGTTCGGCGCTGAAAAGAATCAGCGTTCCTTTGGGACCGACTGCCTGGGCCACGCGCGCGCGCCTTGTCGCGAGTTCCTCATGCCGCTGCTGGTCAGTAAACACCGGCGCCGGTGGCGCAACCCGAATGGCCGGGGACGCCGGGTGCTCAGTCGAACTCGCGGCGGGCACAACTGCACCAACCAAGAGCGTCACAGCGAAGCACAACGCTAAAAACTTTGAAGCTGTATTTTTCATTTTGTGTTTTAAGAAAGGAGCGACCTACCGCTGTCGCCGCAGTCTGGGAGCGGGAGGTAATACCCGTCGCGTGCCGTCAGCCATGATCATTACACGCGTTCCATCCGGGTTAATTATGATCCTTGATCCATCGGGGAGGTTTCTTATTCTCACACCCGCACCCCTTCGCCGCAACAAGGAATTGTCAGGTGTATCAACCTCCGGCGTGTCGGGGATTTGAGGCGTGGTCAGGGCCGGATTGCTCACCAGGGGCGGCGATGGTTTTGGTTTTTCACTCACCACGCGATCGACAGGGTTCGGCTTGTCCTTAACAACTTTCTCATCCTTCTTAACTGCCGCCTCCGCGTTTTTATCCGCTGCTTCTTGATCAGTGGGTCCACCAGTAACTGGATCAGTGGCCAAATCCGCGGCGACATCTGCAGGTGAGCTGGTGGCTGACGGAGACGGTTGTGGTGACGGCGTTGCCACCTCGGTCGCCCCGTTGTTCTTTTGAATTGCATAGAAAACCCCGACTGCCACACCAATCAGCACGACAGCAGCGGCAATGATGGCCCAGGGAGGCAGTCCCGATTTCCTTGGGACGTTTTGGACCACGGTGGTCTCGCCATGCAAAGCGGCAGTGGGCGCGGCCTGCGGTTCAACGACGACCGTCGGCGCGGTTGGAGCCGCTGGAAAAATTACGGTAGCCGCCTCTGTGCGATCGCCCGTCGTAAGAGTTGCGTCTTCACCTTTCATCGCGGCGCGCATTGCAGAGGCGCTGGCGAAGCGCTGTTCCCGTCCCTGGCTCATGCCGCGCGCCAGTACGCTGGCAACGCGTTGATTAACTGTGGGGTTTACTTCGTTCGCCGGTTGCAGCGGATCCTTTTCACCATTAATCAGCGCCCCCGCGCGCGTCAGGGCATCCGGTGGCTTGACGCCGGTCATCAGGTGATAGAGCGTCGCACTTAAAGCGTAGATGTCGCTGCGCGGGTCAGTGCCCAACCCCTGAATTTGTTCCAGCGGTGCGTAGTTTGGCGTGTAACCGAAAATGCTGGCGGTGGTTACCACTGAAACCCCGGCGGTTTGTCCTTTAGCTAATCCGAAGTCCAGCAGAATAATCTGACCTCGCGATGTCAGCTTTAAGTTCTGCGGCTTGATGTCGCGATGGACGATCTGCGGTTCCTGCGTATGTAGATAGTCGAGCGCGTCAAGGAGCTGATCACCCCACATCATGACCTGCTCTACCGGGAAGGGTCCCTGCTTCTCTTTCATCATCTCGCCGAGATCTTCACCGGCGATATACTGCATCACCAGAAACTGCCCTTCATTCTCGGAAAAATGATCACTAACCCGCGGCAACGCGGGATGATGCATGCGTGCCAGCAGACGGGCCTCGCGTTCAAATTGTTTCCGCAAACGCTCGTCGGCAAACAACGTCTCCTTCAACGCAACGGTGGTGTCCAGACGCTCGTCCGTCGCTTCGTAGACTGCGCCCATTCCGCCCTGGCCAAGTTGACGAATAATGCGATAGCGACCCTGCAGAACTGTTTCGGGGGTTAACATTTATTTCCTGGTTGCTAATCGGCGCCGGATCAGTTGTTCCGGCAATCGATAACTGAGTGTATCGTGCACCGCATTATACACAGCGGTTAGCACACGTCATAAATTGTCTAAGAGTTGAGTTCAACACATTTCGTGCTAGTTTCGTGTGTTTCGTGGGATTCGTGGATCGCTTTTTAGGCAGCATAAAGACGATCCACGAATCCCACGAAACACACGAACTAACACGAAATAAGACGACTCGTCCCTTCCAGGCAAAGACTACCGGTGCGCGGTCTTTATTGAGCCAGGTGCAAAACCAGCGTATCCTATCGCCAATTGAGCGACCGTATACCGTTACGAGATAGTGAAGTTATCGATGTCAATCCGCGTCGCAACCGGCGCTGGGTCGGCTTCGCTATTGGCGCGGCTGTGATCCTGTTGTTTTTGGGTTCGCGCCTGCTTTCCGTTTACCTCTCGGCCACATGGTTTGGTTCCCTCGGCTTCTCCGCCGTCTACTGGTACATCTTCAAGCTCAAAGCAGGATTGTTCTTCGTCTTTGCAATACTCACCACGCTGCTGTTGCGTGGAGCCTTTCGGCTGTTAGAAAAAACTTTCGCAGCCGGGACCCTGGGTAAACGAACAATTCTGGTGAACAACCAGCCGGTCGAGTTTTCTCCTGAACGGCTGGTGCGTCCGGTAGCGTGGGTGCTTTCAGTTGCCTTCGGACTCTTCTATGGCTTTGCCATGATGGCCATGTGGGAACGGTTTGCGTTGTACTTCAACCAAATCGCTACACCCGCGGTCGACCCGATCTTTGGCAAGCCGGTCAGCTTTTACTTGTTTACCCTGCCGCTCTACGAATTGATCAGCTCATGGCTCATAACATTGTCGTTCGTTGCTCTCTGCGCAGCCATAGTTTTCTCCCTGTTCACAATTCCAACTACTCTCCTGAAGAGCACTAGTACCACGAGTGCGCGTAAACCCTTCGGCGCAGTTTCAATCGCACTGGCGGTTTTTCTCGTAGCTGTTGCGTGGCGCGTCTATCTTTCGCGCTTTCCCTATCTCTGGCAGGACCATCAAATTTTCACCGGCGTCACGTTTACCGAAGCTAACTATCTGCTGCCGGCGCTCTTATTCGTCTCTATCGCACTCTTGGTCGCGGCCGCCATCGCTATCGCTAACGCTCTTACAAAGAAAGGGCTGCGATTGCTGATCGTCGCGATCGCGGTACCGCTGGTGGTTTACATCATTGGTGTAATGATGGTGCCCGCATACGTGAGCAGTTTTATTGTTAAGCCAAATGAACTGGCCCGGGAGACTCCTTACATTGAACACAACATCGCCGCCACCAGACGCGGATTTGGGTTGGAGCAAGTGGAGCTGCGGGAGTTTCCGGCTGAACCGTCTCTCGCTGCGCTGGATCTCCCTAACAACCGCGCGACACTCGAGAACATCCGTTTGTGGGATTGGCGTGCTCTTCAGGACACGCTTAAACAGATACAAGCTATTCGAAACTACTATGACTTTCCGGACGTTGACGTCGATCGCTACCGGCTGAACGGAGTTACCCGCCAGACCATGGTGGCTGCGAGAGAGATCAACGTAAGCGCTCTGCCTGAATCTTCACGTAACTGGATCAACGAGAAGTTGATCTACACCCATAGTTACGGTCTGACGATGAATACTGCCAACGGCTTCACTCCTGAAGGAATGCCGCTGTTCGTCGTGTCTAACATGCCGGTTGAATCGAAGTCGGGCGACATAAAGGTGACCCGGCCACAGATCTACTACGGGCAGCAAACCAATACAGATGTATATGTAAAAACAAAACAGAACGAGTTTGATTATCCGCAGGGGGAATCGGCGACTTACAGCAACTACCAGGGCACGGGCGGGATACCTCTTGGTAGCGGCCTGCGAAGGCTTCTGCTTGCGTGGGCAGTTGGCGACCTTTCAAAGCTTCCGTTCTCTGATGACATCACAGCCGAAAGCCGCGTCCTGATAAACAGAAACATTCGGCAGATGGTTAACTCGCTCGCTCCGTTTCTGATCTACGACACCGATCCCTATTTGGTGATTGGCAACGACGGGAATCTGTTTTGGATCATCGACGCGTATACGGAAGCATCGAATTATCCCTATTCACGTCATCACCGGGTCGGTGGTAATCGTGTCAACTACATTCGCAACAGCGTGAAGGTGGTCATTGACGCGTACAACGGCACGACCCAGTTTTATGTTTTCGACCAGCAGGATCCGTTGATTGCCGCATACCGCGCCACGTTTCCATCGTTATTCACTGACGCATCGCAAATGCGCCAGGACTTGCGCGAGCACATACGGTATCCGGAAAGCCTGATTCGCGTGCAGGGCGAGGTCTACGGTCTGTATCACACGCAAACTCCCAAAGTGTTTTTTCAAAGGGAAGATGTTTGGAACATTGGTCAAAAGATCGGCGTCGATGACGAGGGACGTAAACAGCCACAACCGATCGATCCGTATTTCGTCCTCATGCAACTGCCCGGTGAACAAGCGCAGCCTGAGTTTGTCTTAATTCTGCCTTTCACCCCGGCCGGCCGGAATAACATGATCGGTTGGATGGCCGGACGCAGTGACGGGGAGAACTACGGCAAGGTACTCATCTACAATTTTCCTGAGTCGCGCCTCGTCGATGGGCCACTACAAATAGAGGCGCGCATCGATCAGAATTCCGATCTATCAGAGCAGTTCACGCTCTGGAACCAACAAGGCTCGCGCGTTCTCCGGGGCCACCTCCTGGTGATACCCATCGGCAAGTCTCTGCTCTACGTAGAACCCATTTATCTACGAGCTGAGAGCAGTCCCATGCCTGAGTTGAGGATGGTCGTACTCGGGGCGCAGGACCGTCTGGCATATGGACCAACGTTTGACGACGCACTACGGAATCTCACCGGAGATGTCAGCCATCCACCTCCCGGGCAGCAACCAACTGAAGGCCAGGCACCGCCTACCCCAGGGACTCCACAACCGTCACCTTCACCGGGAGCGTCGCCCGTTCCGTCGCAATCCATCCAACAACTTGTTAATAGGGCCATTCAGGAGTTTGAGGAATACCAACGATTGACCTCGCAAGGCAAACTTGCCGAAGCCGGGCAGAAACTCGAACAGCACAAACGTACCCTGGAAGAACTCAAGCGTGTGAGCGGCAGGCCCTAACCCGCTAAACACGCTGGCGCACCGGGGCTTTGCAAAAAAGTAGATGGTTCAGTAATAGCGTGGGTGTATTTGAACGCAGGGTAGGTCGACAAATACCCACGACTATTCAAAACTGAATTGTGCAAAGCCATGTTTGAGATTGAAACTCATAACCTAACGAAGAAGTTCGGCGACCTAATTGCCGTCCGCGATCTCGAACTCCAGATTCCAAAAGGAACTCTGTTTGGTTTTCTTGGACCAAACGGTTCTGGCAAATCCACTACCGTGAAGATGCTCACGGGCATCCTCCAGCCAACCCGCGGTGAAGTCCTGATCGGCGGCCAATCTATCTCCAGTTCCCCTATCGACGTTAAGAAGAAAATCGGCGTGCTTCCCGAAGACCTGGCGCTCTTCGATTCGCTGAGCATCCTGGAACACCTGCTAATGGCTGGTCCCGTCTATGGATTGGCTCGCACGGAAACCGAGCGAAGAGCGGAACAATTGCTTGGATATCTTGATCTTTGGAACAGTCGACATACCTTCGTGGACGAAGCGTCGACCGGAATGAAGAAAAAATGTGCGCTGGCAATGGCGTTGATCCATAACCCCCAAGTCTTGTTCCTGGATGAGCCCTTCGAAGGCATCGATCCGGTGTCGTCGCGCAACATCAAAGACTTACTGTTGCTGATGGTTGGGAAGGGAGTAACGGTGTTCCTGACATCACACATTCTGGAAGTTGTTGAGCGGTTGGTTCAGAGCTTCGCCATATTAGTTCACGGCCAGATCGTCTGTACCCACACAGTCGAAGAGACGCTGCGATCCGGCGACACTCTCGAAGATTTGTTCTTTAAGCATGTTGTCAGAGGCAAGATTGAGGAATTGGAATGGATCGGGTAACTGGAATTATCCGGTACCAATGGCGTGCGTATTGGCGCCGTTTCTCTCGCGCGAAAAGCCTGACTGCGGGTAATCAGGGAATCACCCTGATCATAACTGCGGTCCTTTTTTTCAAGTGGATAAGCCTGCTGGGAGCTGCCGCCACCTCGCTCTCTGCTGGGGACACAAAGCTTTTTCAGACTTTACTGACTGCCATCTTGTTCGCATGGCTTTTCCTTCCAGTTAGTGCGGCTCCTTCAGGCGTTCCGCTCCAGGCGTTGCTCCACTTACCCTTATCCATCAAGGCCTTGTTTGCAATCCGAATCGCGGCGTTAGTCATGACGCCATACTCATGGATCGTATTAGCCGCATCTTTCGCTATCAGTTATCCATTGGCCCACGCCGTTTCCCCTCTCGCGGGCATGGCCGCCGCCCTGTTGCTGATTACGATGTCAGGTCTCATCGGAGTCACACTTGCTCACCTTGTCAATATCGGGATGTGGCGACGTTTGCTGATCGTATTTCTTCTTGTGTCGGCGTTCGCTGCTTTTTTCCTGGGCAGTGAAAACGACTCGCGCTCACTGCAGGTGTTCCGCTACCCGATTGATCTGGTGACTAACGCAGCACTGGGGAGGAACCGATTAGTTGCAATCAGCCTGCTCCTCATAATGAATTTGATTTTAGTCGTTATAGCGCTATCGTCGCTTAAGGTGCATCTGCAAACTACGCCGGGGCGCAGGTCGCGCAGGAAAACCAGTTCCATGTTTCGTCTTCCCACCGCCGTTGGAAGTTTGGCTGCAAAGGACGTGAGGTACTTCCGTACTTTGCTCGATCCGTACCTGGGTCTATTGGTTTCCGCGCTGGGCTTCCTCTACCTGGTAACCTCTGATTCCCCATTGGCATCAATAGCCTGGGCCTTTACCGTAATTCTTTTCCTGCCAAATTCCCCTCTGGCTTTCAATTCCTTCGGCCTTGACTCACCAGCCGCGTTAGAACGCTACGCCTTGATGCCCGCCTCAGGTGAGACGGTCGTGCGCGCCAAGAATCTTGCGTTTGTAATTCTCTGCTCGCTCCAGGTTGCCCCCATTATCTTGCTGACGTACCTACGACTGGGATTATCAGCCGGCACCTTCGGATTAGTGTTGGCAATCTCAACTGCTGCTGCCTATCTACTATGGGGTAACTGGATGTCGATAAGCCTCCCGTTCAAAATGTATCCATACCGGTTCACTTCGACTACGGGAGCCCTTCCGGAACTAATGGCCGGCATCTTCTTCGGTAGTCTTCCTGGCATCCTTGCTTTTGTGGCCCTGCGTTCAAACGGCATTCACCAGACAGGGTTGGCCGCCCTCGTTTTAGTTCCGTTTGTCCTCCTCTACATGGTCGGGTCAGTGCGGTCTGGACGGCGTTTTGACCGGCAGCGAGAGCGAATCGCTCTTTCCCTGAAGCTGCGGTAGGTGGTGAGGACCTTCGTGTTACTTCGTGTATTCGTGCAATTCGTGGACTGTTTTTACGCAGCATTAAGAACGATCCACGAATTGCACGAAAGACACGAAATAACACGAAACGCGGAGCCCCTCGAGCCTCCAGCCCACCCTTCTAGCCCACTTGAAAACGTAATAATTCTGTATTTTTGCTAAGACTTTCAGCCCTTTTAGGCATAATTGTATATGTCTGCTATACACTACGTTTTTACGTTACCCAGGAGCGGGGTGTTTAGGGTATAGTGTGCACCTTTCATCAAACACAACCCGAGAGAGGGCCGGCCCAGGGGAATTTCTGACCGGCATCGGAGGACGCTTTTGGCAGGCGCGGCATTTTACGACCTCGAAGGAACGCTGGTAAGCACCAACCTGGTCCACACGCTGGGGTTTTATGCCCGGAATGAGCCGGGTCTCTTCCGCAGTGTCAAGAAAAGCGCCGCCACGCTATTGAGCCTGCCGCTCTTCGCCGTAACCGACCAATACAGCCGAAAAGTTTTCAACGACCTCTACTTCAAGCGATACAAAGGTGTGAAAGAAGATCGCCTGCGTTATCTCGCCGACGATCTCTTCTTTTCGGTACTGAAGCCTGCTGTCTTCCCCGGCACATACGAGCTATTGGAAAAGTCGCGGAGCCTGGGATTGAGACAGATCGTGGTGACGGGCGCGTTGGATGTTTCAGTACGACCGTTGATGGAGCACCTGGGAATTAGAGAGTACGTGGCAAATCGTCTCGAGTTTGTGAACGGTGTTGCTACTGGACGTTTGCTGCCACCGGTGATGGCGGCGGCGACAAAGGCGTCATGGATGCGGGTCTTCGCCGAGCGCGAGGGCATTAGTTTGAGCGACTCGTATGCTTATACGGACAGCATGAGTGACCTGCCAATGCTTTCAATCGTGGGCCACCCGGCGGTGATCAATCCAGACATGCGATTAAGACAAACGGCCTTGCATCATGATTGGCCGATATTGAATCTTAAGTAAATGGTGAATAGTAAATGGTAAATGGTCAAAACTTAGTTGCAACAGGAGTTATGACCATGCGTCCACATCAAAAACTAGAGGCCTGGAGTAAGGCGATCGACCTCGTCACCGAGCTATATAAGTGTACTGAGAGCTTTCCGGCAACGGAGCGCTACGGATTAACGAGCCAATTACGAAGAGCTGCAGTGAAGAGCTGCAGTTTCGATCGCAGCTAACATCGCGGAAGGTGCCGGACGACGCTCCAAGAAGGAGTTTGCACACTTCCTCCCAAATTCGCAGGGTTCGGCAAGCGAGGTAGAGACTGAATTAATTATCGCGCACAAGCTGGGTTACCTGGACGACCGAACTTTTTCGCAGTTACTGGCCCAACTTGATCGGATAAGTCGACTGATAACTGGTCTTGGTCGCTATCTGACCAGAGACTTCACTAAGGCAATAGCAAAGTAAGTAGTGTTCACCCTGAGGCGGCTTCTTAGACCATTTACCATTTACGATTCACCATTTACCAACTATGGCCCTACAACTACGACGCAAAACGCACGAATCGGTAGTCTACATCGATCGAGATAGTGCACCGCGCATCATGCCGTCCGGTGAGGACTTCATTCTCGAAGACCTGCCGATCGGCACGCGGGTGCTTTATCCGAACCCACCGATTAAGAGTCTTCCCAACCGCGAAGCAGCAATTCGTTACGCGCTCAATCATCCCCACGGGACTGATCCGTTGTTTGCCCAACTCGAGCCGGGCATGCGCGTGACTATTGCCGTGGACGACATCAGTTTGCCTTTGCCGCCGATGGCCACGCCCGACATTCGTCAGACAGTGCTTGAAATAGTCCTGGACATGTTGACCGGTCACGGTGTGGACGACATCCACATCATCATTGCCAATTCCCTGCACCGGAAGATGACGGAATGGGAAATGAAACGCATGGTCGGCAAGCGCGTTTTCGACGAGTACTACCCCGATCGTTACTACAACCACGACGCCGAGTGGCCGGACGGCTTAATCAAAATCGGCGAGACGAAGCACAAGGAACCGCTGACGCTCAACCGCCGCGCTGCGGAAAGCGATCTATTGATCTACGTCAACATCAACCTGGTCCCCATGGATGGCGGTCACAAATCCGTTGCCGTCGGTCTGTGCGATTACGAGTCGCTGCGCGCGCATCACGAGCCGCAAACTATTCGCGATTCCGACAGTTACATGGATCCGGCGCGCTCCGAGTTGAACCACAAGGTCCATCGCCTGGGCAAAATTGTTGACGAACATCTGAACGTGTTTCACATCGAAACCGCTATCAACAATCGCATGTACAAAGGCGACATGGACTTCCTGCTGAAGAACGAAGACGACTTCACGGCCTTCGATCGCATGAAGTTTGAAGCAATGCGTTACACGATGAACAAGCTGCCACGGCCCGCGCGACGCAAGTTATTGCATTCACGGCCTGCACAGTACGAGATGATCGCGTGTCACGCCGGCAAGACTGAACCGGTGCACGAAAAGATTATCGAGAAGGCCTTTGATCAATATGCCATTCCAGTGCGCGGGCAATGTGACATTCTGATTACTGGAATCCCGGACATCTCGCCGTACAACGTTTATTCGATATTAAACCCATTGCTGGTCCAGGTGATGGGACTTGGGTATCACTTCAATTTCTATCGAAATAAGCCGCTGCTCAAAAAAGGCGGAGTGCTGATCATCCATCACCCGTGCTACGACGAATTCGATCACAACTTTCATCCGAGCTATATCGAATTCTTTAACAGGTTGTTGCCGGAAACGCGCGACGCTTTTGTTCTGCGTGACAAATACGAGCGAGAGTTTGCCAACAATCCCAGCTACGTCGAAATGTACCGTCGCGGCAATGCGTACCACGGCGCGCATCCGTTTTTCATGTGGTACTGGGGAGAGAACGGCCGTCAACACGTAGGTAAAGTGATTGCGGCCGGTGCTGAGAACGCGCACGTGCCCGCCATGCTCGGCTGGGACCGCGCCGACAACTTAACTGAAGCAATCGCGATGGCGCGCAGCTACATGGGCAACTCAGCGCAAATCACGATGTTGCATCAACCGATGATCGGGATCGCTGATATGGAGTGAGAGTGATGTCTCCTTCGCTAGACAATGTTCAGAGTTCAAGCTTTAGCTTGTCGATTTTCGCGAGAACGCAAGCCAAAGCTTGAACTCTGAACATTGTCTACTGCAGGTACTGACTTCATTTAGATAACTGATGACCTTATCGCCAACTGAAATCTTCCGCGATCGAAAGATCTTCCTGATCGGAGGCACAGGCTTCCTCGGGAAGGTCACGCTCAGCATATTGCTGCATCGCTTTCCCAACATCGGGAAAGTTTATGTAACTGTGCGCGCGCGTTCGCAGGAAGAGTCAGAACATCGGTTCTGGAACAGCGTAATTAGCGCGCCACCGTTTGATCCGCTGCGTGAGCGTTACGGCAGTGCACTTGAAGGTTTTATTCGCGACAAGATTGTAGTTGTTGGCGGTGATATTGGAGACACCAACCTCGGCTACTCAGAGGAGGAAGCGCAACGCATCGCCGATGACATTGACGTGGTGCTCAACAGCGCTGGTAACGTCACCTTCAATCCGACACTGGAGAGCGCGTTGCGAACCAACGTAGTCGGGACCCAAAACGTGATTGCGTTTACCAGGCGCATGAAGCGTCCGGCGCTGGTCCACGTGTCGACTTGTTTCGTCGCCGGCAATCGTTCAGGTCCGGTTTGGGAAAGCGACGAGGTGCTCGGTTATTTCCCACGCAAAGACGAACTGAAAGGTGTGCCGTTCTCTGTCGAAGAAGAGATCGCCGACTGCGCTCGCCTGGCCGAACGTGCGCGCGACGAAGCGCGTGACGCAATGATGGTCGCCAAATTTCGAGAGCTCGCACGCAAGAGACTGCATGAAGAGGGACGTGATGCTGACGATCCGGATGCGATGGGTTTGGCGGTCGCACGCGAGCGTAAGGTCTGGATCCGCACGCGGCTAACTGACCTCGGTGTGGAGAGATCCACATTTTGGGGATGGCCCAACATCTACACGTATACCAAGTCGCTTGGGGAACAACTGGTGGCTGCCGAAACCGGGATAGTTCGCAGCATTGTTCGACCCAGCATTGTCGAATCCGCTATGGATTATCCGTTCCCCGGTTGGAACGAAGGATTTACCACTACGGCGCCCATCATCTTCCTGGTGTTGAAAGGACAGACGCAGATCCCGGCGAACGAAAAACTGATTCTCGATATCACGCCCGTCGATCAGGTTGCTTCGGTGATGCTGGCTGTGGCAGCTGAAGCGTGTGTTGCCGAACCCAAACTCGTCTATCAGGCAGCTACCGGGGATTCGAACCCCAACAACATGGACCGCATCGTCGGCCTCGTCGGACTTTATAAACGGAAGCACTTCCAGGAGAAGGAAACCGGCAATAAGACCATCAACAAGATCGCTGCCCGGATGGAACCGCGGACCGTCGACAATTCAACCTTCGAGAAGTTCTCGGTACCGATGTTTAATTCCGCAGCCAAACGCGCGTCATCAATGCTGGATCGGGCGCGGCCGCGTTGGGGCGGCGGGCGCGTGGTTGAAGTAATTGATCGGTTGAAGGAGACCGTCGATCGTGTTGAAGAGATCACTAAGGAAACCACCGAAGCGTTTGAAATGTTTCGGCCGTTTACCATCGAGAACGCATACATCTTCCGTTCCGACAATGTGCGCGAACTGTTCCAGCGCATCAGGGCCGATGAGCGCGGACTGCTCAATTGGCATCCGGAAAAGTTTGATTGGTACGACTACTGGCTAAACACGCACCTGCCGGGCTTGAAGAAATGGGTGTTTCCCACGCTGGAAGAAGATATGCGCGCGCAGCCGAAGCGTATCTACACCTATCGCGACCTGCTCGAATTATTTGAAACGACCACCAAGCGACACGCAACGCGAGTGGCAATGCGCATCGAGCGTGACGGCCGCAAGGAGCAATACACCTACGCAGATCTGCGCGAACTCGCTACCAGAGCAGCAGGCTTCCTGGTCGGTCAAGGCATCAAAGCGGGCGACCGCGTGATGCTGGTCAGTCACAACGCGCCCGAATGGGGCATGAGCTACTTCGGAGTGTTGAAGACCGGCGCCAGTTGCATCCCCGTCGATCCCGAAAGCTCAACCGATGAAATCATTAACTTCGCGCGCGCCGGTGATGCTGCCGGAATTATTCTCAGCGCGAAAACGGATGAAGATAATCCTGAGCTGCGCAACAGACTCCGCGAAGAGGGACTGTCACCGAAAGTCTGGACTTATGACGAAGTGTTCGCGTTGGTCGACGAACAACTCGAGGACCAACGTCTTGCTTTGCTGCCACAGCGAGTGACCGCGCAAACACTCGCGTCGTTAATCTTTACGTCGGGCACCACCGGAAGGCCGAAAGGCGTCATGCTGTCCCATCGCAACCTGACGAGCATGGTTTCTATGCTTTCGTCAGTGTTTGACATGACTACCAAGGACGGCGTGTTGTCCGTGTTGCCCCTCCACCACACCTTTGAGTTTTCCACAGGCTTCTTAACACCACTCAGCCGTGGCGCACAGATTACTTATTTGCCGGAACTGACCGGCGACGCGCTGGCGCGTGCGATTAAGAACGGACACGTCACCGGCATGGTCGGGGTACCTGCTTTGTGGGAACTGCTGCATCGTCGCATTAAGAACAAACTGTACGAGCGCAGCGACTGGATTGGTAAAACAGCCGATGGGCTGATCAAGGCGAATGCATGGGTACGCGACCGAACGCCGGTAAACCTTGGTCCAATCGTCTTCTATCCGATACACGAAGGGTTGGGCGGCCGGATTCGCTATTTCATCAGTGGCGGCTCGGCACTCAGCGAGAAAATTCAAAAAGACTTCCAGGGTTTGGGCTTCACGATCCTCGAGGGCTACGGCCTGACGGAAGCGTCACCGGTGTTAACCGTCACGCGTCCCGAAAACCGCATGTTGACTGGAAGCGTGGGCCGGCCGCTGCCTGGTGTTGAGGTAAGAATTGCCGAACCTGATTCGAGTGGGGTCGGCGAAGTGATCGCACGTGGCCCAAACGTCATGCTCGGCTACTACTCCGACGAAAACGCCACACGCAGCGCGCTCGTTGAACGTTGGTTGTATACCGGCGACCTGGGCAAACTCGACGACGACGGCAACCTGTTCCTGGTCGGCCGTTCAAAGGAAATCATCGTTGATACCAACGGCAAGAACGTCTATCCGGATGAGTTAGAGGAAATCTATTCGAACTCACCATACGTGAAGGAGTTGAGCATTGTCGGTCTGGCAGATGGCGCCGGTGAAAAAGTGGCGTGCCTGGTAGTAGCGGACGACGAATACGACATTGCCCTCTCGCGCGAGGAGTTACGTCGCCGGGTGGAAGAACACTTCCGCGAAATCTCGTCTTCTCTTCCCTATTACAAGCGCGTGAAGGTGCTGCACTTTACAGACTTTGAATTACCCCGCACCGCCACTCGAAAGGTAAAACGAGCGGAAGTGATCGGCATTCTTGAGGGTCTTGAAGCCAGTGGCAAGACTGGTGTCAATGACGAGGCCACTGCGATCGACTCACAAAGCCGGTGGTTGATCGGCATCGTGGCAACGGTCAGCAACCGCAGCCGTGATGAGATTTCGCCGGGCTCACGTATGGCCGACCTGGGGTTTGATAGTTTGATGTTCGTCGAACTGGCTACAGCGATTGAAAACGCCGGAGGTTCTGTCACTGCTCCCGACCGGCTTAATGAAGTGCAGGACATTAGAGAACTGGCCAGCGTCGTGAGCCGCAGGCCAGGCGTCGCGACCGCCCGCGACGGATCGCGTACCGACGCAAAACGTCTTGACGATGAAATTGAGATCCCGTCGTTTGTTCAAAGTGCGGGTAATAGGGCCGGCGATGCCTTGCAGAAATTCTTCTACGAGAGGTTTTTAAAGACGCACTATGAGGGCCGGTCGAATATTCCGCCGCATACCAACTTCATCGTAGCCGCTAATCACACGTCGCACCTCGACATGGGCCTTACGAAGATGGCGCTGGGCGAGGCGGGTAAGGACATGGTTGTTCTGGCTGCGGCCGATTATTTCTTCGACACGAAGTACAAGCGCGCGGTCATCGAAAACTTTACCAACCTTGTGCCGATGGAGCGCACAGGCTCATTACGACAATCGCTGCGTCATGCCCGATCGTTCCTGGATCGAGGCTACAACGCGCTCATCTTTCCTGAGGGCACGCGTTCGCTGACGGGAGAGATGGCGGACTTTAAACCAGTCATCGGTTACCTCGCTCTGCATGCCGGTGTCGGAATCCTGCCGGTCTACCTTGAAGGTACGCATGAGGCAATGCCGAAGGGTTCAAACATTATTAAGAACCGGAATGTGGGCGCGCGAATCGGACGGTATCTGGAAGTGGCAGAACTTGAGGAAATGACGAAAGGAATGCCGCGCGCGGAAGCGTACCGGTTGATCGCGGCATATGTGAGACACCAGGTTGCGGACCTGCGCGACCGCACTCGTCGCCCGTTTGATGCAAAGGAACTGCGCAAGATTTGGAAAGCAGAGCGGCGTGCACAGATCACAGCTCGGGAAAGCGTTGAGGCTATAACAAGTTAGCCAGGATGGTTCAAGTCTGCATGTCTCGGGGTCAGGAAGGGCAGCTTGCTCCCGCTCGTTGAATGCCACTCAACCGGCGGGAGCAAGCTACCCTTCCCAACCATGAGACATTCAACCTTGAGCCATGCATTTCTAAGTTAATGGTTACTAAATCTAAATCGTCAACCAGGAGAACTGCGCGCCTGACGCCCGTGAAGGCAGGCTCAAAACGTCGCGCTGCCATCGAGAAGCGTGCGCGCGCTTCGACACTAATCACCGGCGGTACGGGTTTTCTTGGTGCACATCTGGTCCGGCAATTGGTGGCCGAGGGCGCAAAAGATGTGCGCGTCATGGCCACATCAATTCCCGATTGGTTGATCGGTTTGGGGGTGGAAACGTTCGAAGGTTCCATCACTAACGAATCAGACGTGAAGCGCGCCGTCGAGGGTATCACTGAGGTCTATCACCTGGCCGGCAAAGTCTCGCGCGAGCGCGACGACGCGCGTGAGATGTACAAAGTGCACGTCGAAGGGACCCGGCTCCTCTGCGACGCGGCAAAGGCTGCGGACGTCAAGACGATTGTCCTCGCGTCCACCAGCGGGACGATCGCGGTGACCGCAGATGGCGAAGGCATACCTGATGAATCGTTCCCTCCGCCACTCGACATCATCACTCGCTGGCCTTATTACGCGAGCAAGACGTATCAGGAGATGGCGGCACTGGAGAGATTTAATGGCAAAGGACTGAGACTGGTGATCATGAATCCCAGCTTATTGCTGGGACCGGGCGACGATCGGCTGAGCTCAACGAAAGTCGTGTTGGATTTCATGGCGCGGAAAATAAACGCCGTTCCGACGGGCGGACTTAGTTTCGTAGACGCGCGCGATGCGGCGGACGCGTTTCGCGCTGCGATGAAGAAGGGCCGGCACGGAGAACGCTACTTGATGGGCGCGGCAAATTGGACGTTCTCGAAATTCTTTGGACGGTTGGAACGACTGACGAAGATTTCAGCTCCGAAGATCGCCTTGCCGTCAAACCTGGCAATCGCCGGATCTAAACTGGTCGACTCATTATTCAAGCAATGGAATTTTGCCTCGCCGGTCGAACCCGGCGCGATCGAGATGGCCCAGTATTATTGGTATCTAAACTGCGCGAAGGCGTCACGCGAGCTTGGCTTCCGGCCGCGCGATCCCGGCGAGACACTTCACGATACCGTCACTTACGTCCGCGAAAACTTCCTCGGCGGCGATGCCTTCGTCCGCTGAAGCCATCCACAGATTACGCAGATTCACGAGCAGCCTAATGAGTTCAGTACCACCTGCGGTAGCGGGTGGGATTCAGTTTTCCCCTCCCCATGGGAGGGGTTAGGGGCGGGCTTGAGGCGAGTCGTTGTTTTGCTTCGGAAGGAAGCGTCAACGTTCGCATTAACAACTCAAATCTGCGCGCGCACAACGCGACAGTTGATGCTTCCTTCACAAAACAAAACTGATTGTTCGGTCTCAGGCCCTCTCCCCAACCCTCTCCCAGAGGGAGAGGGAGAATTTAATTTCTAGACAAGCCCGGTAATCTGCGGATAACAGTATTTACTCGTCCAGTGCAGCGTACTTAAACACACGGAAGCGATACTTCTGCTGGTCGCGTATGTTCTTCGCGATTACGCCATGAAGGTTTTCGTCCCACGACGTGTACTTGTCGATGAAACGATCCGACGCCGCTTTATCGCCCTGGTACTGAATATCCAAAACCTTCGTCAAAAGCTTCTTCACTGTGTCGGGATACTTGTCGTAATGCACTCGCATGCGTCCCGTGGCCTTATCAAACGTTAGCAGACCGTTTTCCAGGAAGAAGTTCCACTGCATCAACTGCATCGTGTTGTAAGGTTGATCGCGTCTGGGCTTGTTGTTCTGTAGCACCCGCAAAATGCCGCCGGCATAAACGCTGCGCGCCTGCGCGTCCGTGTAATAGCCCTGCTTCCGCAACGCCGGAACAGCAAATAACGCGACCAGGTCGGCTTTCATTTCTTCCATCGCGCTCGCATTGTCCAGCAATGCTTCATCGAGATCGCGATTGTCCTTTGTTCGATCTACGCCGAGATAGTGGCCTATCTCATGCCAGAGCGTGCGATAAAAATTGCCGTCGTTAGTTAACTCTTTCGCCTGTTCCGGCCCGATGGCCGCCTGCAAGTTGCCGGAGGTACCCTGAAAGATATTCTGATCTCGCATGATGTTCGTGCGCAGCAGGATCGTGCGTCCGTAACGCCGGGCGAGGTAACTCTCGTTAGGAAGAATCGTAGCTGTGTTGCCGCCGCGCGATTGGCCGAAGTCAGCGACTACGTCATAGACGCCTACCGGAATATCCTCGCGGATCTTTTTGTGATTCTCGTAAGGCAAAGAATCTTCGATTGCCTGCAGGCCTTTCAACGCTTGCCGGAGTGCAGCTGTTTCCTGTTGGCGGGTGGCGAGAATGCTGACCGCGAAGAACGTTTTCACGCCGAAGAGCTCGTCATCATAAGTTTCGTAGGAACCAATCTCGGCGTTCAGGTTCTTGAAACGGCCCGTGATCCATGCTGCGTCGCCTGACTCGTAGTCATCTGACATGAGATCCCGAGCGCGATTGCGCAAATACTTCGCAAACTCTTCGTCGTCTTTTTCGACAGCATCGGCTGCCTCATTCAACAACTGATAAGCCTGGACCAACTCATCGGCGTAAGAATAGTTAACTGAATATGGCAGGGCGTAGAACGTTTGTGGCGAACGCGGGCGCGGCTTGGTGCTTCGCTTCACGCCCAGCAACACTTGTAGATCTTCCTTTAATCCGAGATGAAGAAAATCGAGCGCGGGATTATCGGTTAGCTTCGCCACATCGTCCGCTAAGTTCTGTTTGGTGTTTCGTCTGACTACGCTTCGCAGGTGCAGAATTTCATCACGCTTATCAGGGTTGGCCGCCAAAAAAGCGTCGATCTCTTCTTTCTTCACTCCCCACGGATAGACGTTCTTCCCGGGCTGCACCGGCTCAACGGGCAGAAAAGGCTCACGTTTGTTTTCGAGAGTTGTGGCAATCGGTCCCTGATTCAATCGATAGAGTGTCAGCAGGTTTTGAGTTGCCGGCGAGCCTAGACGCTTGTCCAGTTGCACGAGATCGGCATACGACCGAGTTGCTTCGGGATGTCGCTGCTTTTCGTAGAGGCGCTGGAAGATCTTGCCCACCTGTAGCAGCTTTGCCACGGCGGTCCGTTCGCCGGGAGTCAGATGTGAAAGGTCTGGCGCCAGCCGAATGGTCTGGGTCTTATCGATAATTGGCTGGCTTTTCTCCAGCGGCCAATAACCCGCGGGCAACTCACCGCGAACGCGTCTGCCGGATCCTGTTTGGGCCAAGGTGGACATAGAGATAACCAAGAGCAGAAAAATTGCTGTCAAGCGAACCATGCGAAGCCCCCTGTTTGTAATTTGGTGACAGTATCTTACAAGGCGCGTGTGGCAGCCGCAAAAGCAGTATTCGTGTATTTAGTGTGTTTCGTGGATCGTATTGTGGGCCAGATTAAAAAGCGATCCAGGAATAACACGACTTACACGAAAAAGTCGCTGCGGCAAGCCGCAGGTTGGGTTTGATCCTGTTGTACAACCTTTCCTGCGTTCATTCGTCATTGAATTCAGGCGCAAGAATCCGGCGCTCCAAGTTTGCGCGGGATTTCATCAAGGATGACGCGGCATCGCGGTTGCACTTCAAGCGGTTCATGTATCAATCGATTTCCATCTCTTCGACTCCCTATTCTTCACCTGCGCCGCGGGAGCTGTCGGCGCTCAATGATGCCATCGCCCGGCCACGGATTGGTTCTCAATCGGGATTTCGTCAGGGCTTACTACGTCGTCTGCGGCGCGAGCGTCGCCGAAGGAAGGTTGGACGGGCTTATGACATGGCGCTGGAGGTAGCGCAGTCGATTCCGGCAGGTGCCCGTGTATTGGATATCGGTTGCGGCAATGGCTACATCGCTCATCATCTTTCCGGAATGCGGCATGCGGAGGTAACCGGGATAGATCTCGAACCCGCCACAGAAGCACCGATAAGATACCGGCAGTACGACGGCTTCAACTTTCCAGTTGAGAAGGCGTCGATTGATGCCGCGCTGCTGTGTTACGTATTGCACCACACGCAGGATCTGGGAGCCGTGTTGCTTGAACTGCGCCGCGTCCTTTGCAGCGGCGGGGTTGCAGTCGTTTACGAAGACATTCCCGAGTCCGGATGGGATCGACTCATGTGTTCAATACATGATTTGAAGTGGCGCAAACGCACTGGTCCATGCACCTTCCGCACAGTCGCGGAATGGCGCAGTGTATTTAATTTTCACGGCTTTGAAGTGGCTACTGAACGGAGACTATCGCGCTGGCGCAACATCGTTTACCCGGTAAGGCGCAGGTGTTATGTGTTGAAGGTCAGTAGCTAGGCCCGAAGGGCCGACAGTTAGTTGCCACGCCCGTGAGGGCGTGGAACATGCGCCATTCATAATTGAGGCCCGAAGGGCTGGCAGTTCAAGCAACCAACTGTCGGCCCTTCGGGCCTCACATTCATCTTACTCTTTGGCCACGGCCTCACGGCCGCGGCTACTGACTGTCGGCCCTTCGGGCCTATCACTCTTCGACAAGATCTGCCGTTATCGTTTCCTGCTCTGACTCGGATTGCGCGGCGCGTAACAGTAAGAAGGCAAGCTTTGCAGTCTGCTCTTCATTCAGGTCAACAAACTGCACACCGAAGCCGGTCTTTGGCGTGTGATGTCGTACCTCACCCTCCAGGTACAACCAATCACCGTCGGGGAGCAGCACCCGAAACCCGACAATTTCTCCCTGTCTCACCTCGCCCACTGAGCTCAGGAAACACCCGTTCTCCGACAGATTCGTCACGCGGGCGCTGTGGGCCTCGGTAGAACTGTCCCACATGGCATCCAGACTCACTTTCAGCCTGGGCTTACTTCGTCTATCTGCCATTGGCTACTCTTGTTTGAAAGTACTGATGTCGCCTGGTTTGCGCAGCATCTTGTTAACTTCACCAAGATGATGCTCTTCCTCAGCGATCATCTTCCGCGCATATTCTTCCAACATTACGGACCGGCCTTGAACCAGGGACAGCAGTTTCTGGTAGAGCGCGAGTCCCGCTTTTTCGGCTTCGAGCGCCTCCATCAGTATGTCGTTAATGCCGTGCTTTTGAGTTTCAAGGAGAGGGCCAATTTTCAAGGACGGGTGTTCGCCGAGGTGCGTGACCAACTCCCCCGCTTGATTCGCATGTTCCAGACTGGTGGTTGCTTCTGTTCGCAGCCAGCTAACGATGGGGATGCGGCTGTGTCCAAAAACCATCAAGGCATAATGGGTATACCTAACGACGCCGGCGAGCTCCGTTTCTAATATTTCATTTAACAAGCGAACTGTCGCCGCCTTATCGAGTTCTTGTTGTGACATTGTTCCTCCGAAGTTTGATAACGCAAACTGTTAGTTTGCGAATTCTCAATGCAAACTGTTAGTTTGCGCAAACCTAATTTTCAAAACTATGACATCCAACAAAACGCTAAACCCTGGCCCACGCGTGGTTATCTACAGCCGTCCGGGCTGTCACCTTTGCGAGGAGGCGAAAAAAGTAATTGAAGCTTCCGGATATCGTGAAGAATATACGCTTGAAGAGATAAACATTGAAAGCGACGCCGAGTTATTGCGGCGTTATCGTTACGATATTCCGGTGATTACAATTAACGGCGAGGAGGCGTTTAGACACCGGGTGAATTCCAGTGAGTTTGTGGAAATGATGCGAAGAGCGGGGGCAAGCCCACCTTCCTAACCCCGAGATTAGTTAACGTGTTCGTGAAAACCAGGTTGAAAGGCTTTCAAGGATCGGTTAAACGCACCCCACAGGTGATCTCGGGGTAAGGAAGGGTAGCTTGCTCCCGCCGTCTCACCCTAGATTCAACCCGTCAGCATAAGCTTCGATAGATTCGAACAGTCGCTCGCGTTCATGTTCGTTGTTCGACTGCCGGTAGCTCGACACTAACTCCTTCAAGGTATTGAGGTCTTTGTACAACCCGGCGTTCTCGATTGGCGGCGTCAGATAAGAAATCAATTCCGCATACGACCTGCGCTTGGCGATGGATCCTTCGGAAGGGTTGTTTACGCTGTAGAGATAGATATTTGGAAGTTCGCCTATCAAACGATCGGGCCAACACTGTTCGGAAAGACCTACCTGCTTGCCTGGCATAAATTCCAATGCTCCGTGGGTACCCACATGGACCACAGCATCAACGTCCACAACGCGCGCCAGGTATGTATAGAAAGCCATGAAGCCATGATGCGGCGCGCCACCCCTCGCCATCATCAAGCGCATCGGATCACCTTCATAACCAAACGTCGGTTGTACGCCGACAAAAACATTGCCGAGCTGCACGCCCTGAATCAGTAGGTCATTGGCAGTAGAGTTAATCTTGCCGGGCGCAGCGCCCCACTCGTCTTCAACCTCATTAACGTAAGGGCACAACTCGCGATACTCATCAGTATTCATTTGGTAAGCGACATTCGCGGTCGATCCGAAATGCGACGAGTTCCCACCAATGATCCGCTCACGTAAGTCGTCTGGAGAAGCCGGGATTTCGACTTTGTATCCTTCGGCTGCGAGGCTGTGGAGCGTGTCCCACACACCCGGGAAGACGTCGAGGTCGGCGGCTGTCCCAATGTTTCCTTTATTCGGCGGGAAACAAAACAGCACCAGCGCGAGTTTCAATTCACTTCGCGATGCGGTGCGCAGGCGGTTCCAACGTCTTAACCGACGCGCATATCGAGAGCAACGCTCCTCGAGGGGCAATGGCTCAACGCCCTGAACCGGTATTCCTCCATAGATAAATGGTTCGGTCGCGCCGTCGATCTCGGGAATCGCGATCTGCATTCCAGACTGCACCGGATTCAATCCCGTGGGCGAACTAAGCCACGCATCGACGGTTTGGGTATCGAGACTCAGTGCCGATCGATATGGCCGGTTAAGTCCTGTGAGAAACTCCGCGGCCGCTTCGCTGTCGTTCATCGCCGGACCACCTACAAAACTGAAGCCAGTCAGCGATACGATTTGGCTGACACGCGATGTCGTTAAGTCTTCTGGCCGTCCATCACCTGTAACCAAAGCACCGACTTTGGACTTTGGACCCTGGACTTTTGACTCCAGAAAGAACTTCTCAGACGCTTCCCTGTTATCCATCAGTGTCGATAGCGCCGGAATGACGTTGAGTCCTTCCGCTTCAATGGCACGAATCAGCGCGTCGTAGTGTTTTGTTGTTTTACTGACTACCTGAGGCCGCATTAATAGAAGTCCGACGGTAGATTCGGGGTTCAACTTCCGTTGCCCAGACATTGGACATTGGACATTGGACATTGGACCCGTCAAATACCAGGATTGGTAATCATCAAACGACTGAAACAGACGCGGTGCGTCAGGGTGGTAGATGGCGACTGAGGGAATTTCTTCCGGCGGGGCTACGTCGATTTGCTTTAGGCCATCATCGGGCACGTAAGCCTTCACCGCGTAAAGAAGCATCGAGCGGATGTTTCCCGGAGTCGGCTGGAGGAAATAACAGAAGATATTCAGGTAGTGCTTAACGTCGCGTAGCCCACCTGCTGAGGGTACAAACCGTAAAAGCCCCGGCAGGCGATCAACTAGCTTCAGATATGGTGTATGACTGCGACGCTTGGTTTTTGACTCGCGGCCGCGAACCTGCCTGCCCATCCACGAGCCAACGGCAGAAAGCAGTGCTTTGCCCTTTCCTCGCTCACCGTTTTGTTCCGGCCCTTTGGCCCTTTGCGCTTCGCGGTTCCCGGCCCCTTTGCCCTCTGCCCTTTCCCCTTTGCCGTTGGATCCGATCAGTTTAAGAACGTCGAGGCGGCCCATGCGTGTGCGACGCATCAGATCGGGCATGCAGTTAATGACAATGACCGCGCGATGTGTTTGCTTGTAGCGTTCGAGCGCGCTTATCAGCCGCGCCGCGTTTTCACCGTCCATCACGTGAATGACGAATACTATTCCGGCGTCCGCGAGATCCTTTTCCACCGTGGCCCATTCGTCGTCGTCCAGGGGCGCTCCGAAGTTCCAGGCTGCGACGCGCAGATCGAGGTTGTGCTCACGGTTCAGCTCTCGCTCCGCGTTCTTCAACGGTGCGAGCAAACTTGATCCGACGTAAAGGACAGCGATCTTCATTCTGTTATCGGGGGCTTTGCCCTTTGATGTGCGGTGGTGGCTATGCCCCACCGTCACGGCGTCCTATAGCTATTGGGGCTGCGCCCCTTCCCAACGGGCATAGCCCGAAACCGCGAAAGGACCGGCCGGAAGGGCAAAGCCCTTCCGCACATCAGGGGGCAAAGCCCTCGTGTTGATTCATATTTCGAGGCGCATCGGTCGAACTGTTCAGAAGTTCCCCCAGTTTCTCAATCACATCTTCATCGGGGTTCCAGTAACCACGCTCATGGGCTTCCAACAAGCGCTTCGTCAACGAAGCAGTTGAGTAAGGATTCAACTCCATCAAACGTTCGAACATTACCGGATCGAGTAAGTACGTTTTGGAGATCTCGGTGTAGATCCACGGATCGACTGCATCCGCCGTCGCGCTCCAACCAAACGTGTTCGCTACGTGATTCTCAATTTCAGCTACACCCCGAAATCCGTGCTGCAACATGCCTTCATACCACTTCGGATTGAGGGTCTTGGTGCGCGTTTCCAGCCGCACCGTCTCTTCCAAAGAACGCACTTTGGTTTGCGGTGACAACGAGTCTGAAACGTAAATCGCCGGGCGCGAATTAGTAAGACTCTCAACCGCACGAGAGATGCCGCCAAGATATTCGAAATAGTGATCGACGTCCGTAATGCCAACTTCAAACGAGTCGAGGTTCTGGTAAGTGGCCTCCACCCGCGAGAGCGCATCATCCATTAATGTTCGCGCCTCCCTGCCCTCCACACTGCGGCCCCTCGAATCCCGCGTGTAGGCGAAAGACTTGCGCACCATGAACAGATCACCAAGGGTCTCCGGCGTTTCCCATTGCGAATCCAATACCATGAAGTTCACGTTCGTGCCGTAATTCCCGGGCGCATTGGAAAATACGCGCGTCACCGCATCGTCGAATTGCAACTCGCCGCGTTGCAAGCTGTCGTTGATGTTCTGCCTGACGTAATTCTGGTCCAAAGGTTCGTCCAGCGCCGCCACGCTTCTTACGGCCTTGTCCAGAAGCATCATGGTGGGCGCAAACAGATCGCGGAAGATGCCTGACACCGTCATCACCACGTCGATACGGGGCCGCTTTAGTTCCTCAAGCGGAATTACCTCGACATCGGTGGCACGGTTCAGGGCGTCACGTACCGGCCGCACACCCAACAGCCACAGTGCCTGGGCCACGCCTTCGCCCTGTGTCTTGATGTTATCGAGTCCCCACAACACCAGCGCCAGCGCTCGCGGATAGCGGCCATGCTCCTCGACGTAACGGCCCAGTAAGGCGTCGGCGGTGTTGCGCGCGCGTTCGAACGCGGCGTGAGAAGGAACTGAGTAGGGATTAACCGCGTGTGTGTTGCGTCCCGTTGGAAGCACCAGCGGGTTCTGCACGATGTCCGCGCCTGGGCCCGGAGTAATGTATTCGCCGCGCAACGACCTAAGGAGAGATTCCTGTTCGTTGTTAGTGTCGAGCTGCACGGCGATCGTGGTGAGCAGTGAAAACGTAGACGCTGACTTCTCAGGATCTACTCCCGCATTCTCGGTTAGCCAATTAATTGCAGCCTCACCGCCGTTAACGCAAAACAACTCAACCGATTCCTTTACGATCTTATCGATCAACTCCTTCATCTCGCTCGAAGGAGTTTCCCGAAGCAGTTGCTCGTAAGAATGAACACCCAGTCCTTCCGCTACCAGAGCGGGCAAAGAACGTGCGCCGTGTTCGGGCCTGTCAAACGATGCGACCATACGCAGCAAGTCGGCCTTCTCCTGCAATTCCGCAGCGCGTCCAAACACGTGCAGACCGGTCGGAACGAGACGCTGCTCGATCTCGATCAGTTGGTCATACAGTTGCAGGACGCGAGCGTCGCGCTCGATCTGTGTACGGCTTGTTGTCATTGAAAACAGTTGATGAACTGCTGCCAGTGGGAAAACAGAATTGTTTTAGCTGAAAACTTAGAACCGGGCAACAGTCTACAAGTCAGAGCTACTTCGGGTCTGTGTATTTTCGTGTGTTTCTTGTAATTCGTGTCATTGGTGGATCGTTTTCTTTGGAGCAATAAATCGGTCCACGAATCACGAAATCATCAGATGCCACCCTCATCTTTGCTCGCGGCTGCCATCATTCGTTAGAATTGTGCTGTTTCACGCCTAAACTTAGAACTCTGCAAACCCGATGCTGGAACTTATCAACCTTGACTGCGTCCGTGGCGGTCGTCCGTTGTTTCGTAACCTCAACGTATCCGTACCCGACGGCACGCTGGTGCAAGTTGAGGGAGCAAACGGGAGCGGCAAGACAAGTTTGCTCCGCATTGTCTGTGGATTGATGTCACCTGAAAGCGGCGAAGTGCGCTGGAACGGCACGAACATAAAATCTTTCGCCGAAGAGTATGCTCAGACGCTCGCCTATTTGGGCCATCGCAATGGAATCAAAGAAGAACTAACCCCATTGGAGAACCTGACGGTGTCGAATAGCGTAGCGGGCAATAAACTAAAAACAGAGGATGCCCGGGCCGCACTCAAACTGTTAGGACTAGAAGGTCGCCAAAATCTTCCCGTGCGTTACCTATCGGAAGGCCAGCGGCGCCGGGCCGCCCTGGCGCGCATCATCACCGGGGCTGCAAAGCTCTGGGTGCTCGATGAGGTGCTGGCGGCTCTCGACACCGCGGCGGTTGGCGTAGTGAGAACAGTAATTGAACGGCATCTGGAGAATGGCGGCACGGCCGTCGTCGCTACGCACCACGATCTTCAAATCACCGCAGGTTCGTTTCAGCGGCTCGAACTTGCATCGTGAGCAATCCTTCTTCTCTCTTAATGTTTCACAGCGTGGTTGCGCGCGACCTGATGCTGGCGTGGCGGCGGCGCTCCGATGTTTTTTCCACGCTGTTCTTCTTTGTCATCGTAGTTAGCCTTTTTCCACTCGGCATTGGTCCTGAAACGCAACTACTTCGCTCGATCGCTCCCGGCGTCGTTTGGGTAGCGGCATTACTTGCCTCGATGCTATCGCTGGGTAGAATGTTTGCGAATGACGAACAGGACGGGACGCTGGAACAATTATTACTGACGCCCCAGCCGCTCTATCTGGTCGTGTTGGGCAAAACATTGGCGCATTGGCTGGTTTCCGAAGTTCCGCTCATTCTGATTGCGCCGCTGCTGGGTATGCAATTCAGTTTGCCGTCAACTACTTTACTGGTGCTCGTCATCACATTACTGATCGGCACGCCCGTGTTAAGTTTAGTCGGATCAATCGGCGCAGCTTTAACACTGGGACTGCGAGGCGCAAATGTATTGATTGCGCTTTTGATACTCCCGCTCTACATCCCGGTATTGATTTTCGGAGCAGGCGCGGTGGATGCGAGCATCAGTGGCGGCGAAGTCGCGGCAAACATATATTTACTGGCAGCATTATTGGTGGTCTCGCTCGTGTTTGCGCCATGGGCAACTGCGTCGGCACTGCGAATTTCAATGGAATAAATCGACATGTCAGATGTGAGATATCAGATTTTAGAATCTACGAATCTGACATTCCGACATCCGACATCCGACATCTGACATCTGACATCTAACGTGAACTGGTACAAGTACTCATCCCCTGCCGCGTTTTATCCGCTCGCCGGAAAACTCATTCCGTGGTTCGCCATTCCGTCAATAATTCTGTTTATCGTCGGCTTGTACGTCGGTTTCTTTGTCGCTCCCACAGACTTTCAGCAGGGCGAGGCGTATCGCATAATGTTCATACACGTGCCTGCCGCCTGGATGGGAATGTTGCTCTACGTGTTGATGGCCTTCTACGCCGGAATCGGATGGGCTTTTAACGCGCGGCTCGCTTCGATGATGGCATCAGCGCTGGCGGTTACCGGCGCGATGTTTACGTTGCTTTCTTTGATAACCGGCGCGTTGTGGGGCAAACCGACCTGGGGAACTTACTGGGCGTGGGACGCGCGAATGACGTCAACGCTGATACTGTTGTTCCTTTATATCGGATTCATTTCCCTGCAGGCCGCAATCGAGGATCCAAGGCGAGCTGACCGTGCCGGCGCCGTACTGGCGATCGTCGGAGTGATCAATGTACCGATCATTTACTACTCCGTGCAGTGGTGGAACACACTACACCAGGGCGCGACGATCCGGATGATGGGTAAACCGACAATCGCAGCGCCCATGCTCGCTGCCATGCTAATCATGTTGGCAGCATGCTGGCTCTACGCGATTGCGATCGTTTTATATAGACTTCGCATCATCATTCGCGAACGCGAACAGAGCGCATCGTGGCTCGCGCAAGGGGCCACTTCTTAACATGGATCGTTACGCGTTTTACGTTTGGGGCTCTTACCTGGCCGCGCTTATTCTCATCGGCGGCGAGGTTGCACTGCTGATCAAACGTAAAAATGACTTGAAACGTCAGGCGTCGTTGCACGCCGACGAAAAGCGAAGAAGTTCTGAGTACAAGCTTTAGGTTGCGTGTGTGCGATGAAAGCAAGCTAAAGCTTGTACTCTGAACGTCTCCGCATTTCTCAGGTAATAAATATGAAACGTCGTCATAAACGTATTGCGTTCATTGTGGCAGGTCTCGCAGCTTTGGGAATTGCCGCCGCATTTGTTCTCACTGCCTTTCAAAGTAATCTCGTGTTCTTCTTCAGTCCCACACAAGTGGCTGATAAGGAAGCGCCCGTGGATCGCACATTTCGCATTGGTGGCCTGGTTGAGAATGGCACGATCAAGCGACAAAACGATGGTCTGACCGTGCACTTCACTGTCACTGACACCGCCAAGAGCATTCCCGTTGTTTACAAAGGCATCCTTCCCGATTTGTTCAAGGAGGGTAAGGGATGCGTTGCGCAAGGGAGGCTCGGCGCGGACGGTGTGTTCTACGCGGACGAAGTACTAGCGAAGCACGACGAGAACTACATGCCACCCGAAGCAGGCGATGCCATCGACAGAGCAAAGCACACCCGCGAGGCGTCAAAAACAATCGTGAGATAGAAGTCTGTGAGTAAGAGGTCAGTCTCGCGACGCGTCGATAGGGTGGGTTTTATAATTCTCCCTCTCCCTTTGGGAGAGGGTTGGGGAGAGGGCTTGAGAGCGAACAATCACTTTTATATGAAGGAGGCGTCAACTATCGAGTTATGCGCGCGCAGATTGACTGTTAAAGCCAACGTTGACGCTTCCCTCAGAAACAAAACAACAAGTCGGCTCAGGCCCTCCCCCAACCCCTCCCATGGGGAGGGGAAAAAGAAGACCCACTGCTATCCCGACGCGTCAGGATACTGACCTCATTTCAAACCATGACTCCTGAGATCGGACAATTCGCATTAATTCTGGCGCTGATACTAGCGTTGACGCAGGCCACGCTGCCCCTAATAGGCGTCGCGCGCGGCAACCAGTCGTGGATTGCGCTGGCAGCGCCCGCAGGCCAGGCGCAGTTTATCTTCGTCGCAATCGCGTTCTGCTGTCTCGCATACTCGTTTATCACTAACGACTTCTCGGTACTGAACGTAGCAACAAATTCAAACTCGCAGTTACCACTTCACTACCGGCTGGCGGCGACGTGGGGTTCGCACGAGGGATCGCTGCTGCTCTGGTCACTCATGTTGGGACTGTGGACTGTAGCGGTTTCGCTATTCAGCAGGCACTTGCCCGACGAGATGGTCGCGAGAGTTTTGAGTGTGATGGGAATCGTGAGCGTCGGTTTCCTGTTATTCATGCTGCTCACGTCAAACCCGTTCGCGCGTCTGAATCCAGTTCCGCCTGACGGACGCGATCTCAATCCGTTACTTCAGGATCCGGCTATGGTCGCGCATCCGCCGATGCTTTACATGGGTTACGTCGGTTTCTCTGTTGCATTCGCATTTGCGATTGCAGCACTGCTCAGTGGGCGGCTGGACGCGGCGTGGGCGCGTTGGTCGCGACCGTGGACCACTGTGGCCTGGATGTTTCTCACCTGCGGGATTGCGCTGGGTAGCTGGTGGGCTTATTACGAACTTGGCTGGGGTGGCTGGTGGTTCTGGGATCCAGTGGAGAACGCGTCGTTCATGCCGTGGCTGGTTGGGACCGCTTTGATTCACTCGCTCGCAGTTACTGAAAAGCGCGGTGGATTCAAGAGCTGGACTGTCTTACTTGCGATTACCGCGTTTTCGTTGAGTCTGCTGGGGACCTTCCTGGTGCGTTCGGGAGTACTGACTTCAGTTCACGCTTTTGCAACCGATCCAAAGCGCGGGATTTTTATTCTCGCCTTTCTGGTGTTCGTAATTGGCGGGTCACTGCTGTTGTATGCGTGGCGCGCTAAACAGGTTGGCCTCGGCGGCAAGTTCGACGTCGTCTCACGCGAATCACTGCTCCTTTCCAACAATGTATTGCTGGTGGTCGCGGCCGCCTCGGTGTTGCTCGGCACGCTGTACCCATTAATTGTCGACGCGCTAGGAATGGGTAAGCTTTCGGTTGGCCCACCCTATTTCAACAGTGTGTTTGTGCCGTTAATGGTTCCGGCAATGTTCCTGATGGGCGTGGGACCGATAGCGCGCTGGAAGAAAGCGAGCTTACCCGAACTCGCGGTGCGTTTGCGTTGGGCCTTCATTGCGAGTGCCGTTACAGCTTTAGTGCTTCCCTTTGTGTTGGGTCAATGGAAGCCCCTCGTCGCACTGGGCCTGATGCTGGCGTTGTGGATCGTGACGACGGCGGCGCTGAATATACGGGAACGCGTTAAGACTACAACCGGACAGCTCACCGTATTTCAAAAACTGCGGAACCAAAGTAGAAGTTACTACGGGATGCAGTTGGCCCACGTGGGGGTGGCTGTGTTTATCGTGGGGGTCACGCTGGTGACCGGTTATCAATCTGAACAGGACGTGCGCATGAATGTTGGTGACACCGTGAACGCCGGCGGTTACCAGTTTCGCTTTAACGGCGTCTCAAACGTGATGGGGCCAAACTATCGTGCAGCGCGCGCGAACATCGAGGTGACTCGGAATGGCGAGATCGTCAAGCAGATGTTTCCCGAAAAGCGCACGTACCTGTCGACGGAAAACGTGATGACGGAGACTGCGATCGATACCGGTCTCTTTCGCGATCTTTATGTTTCCCTTGGTGAACCGGTTGATGGCCGGGCGTGGAGCGTGCGCGTTTATTACAAACCTTTTGTGAGCTGGATTTGGGGCGGTGCTGTGCTGATGGCCCTGGGAGGTGCGTTGGCCTTGAGCGATCGGCGGTACGCACTGGCTGCAAAGAAGCAACGCGAAGCGAAGGCAACATCAGTGAAACCGGAGGCCGCTCCGGCCATTGCGGCAGATCCCGTGAAGGTTGAATCTTAACCGTCGTTGCGGCTTGCCGCCTGATGTGCGGAAGGTCTCCGACCTTCCGACACAGTCACGATTGACTAAGGGGCTACGCCCCTATGGGGCGAAGCCCAGAATTTATTAGAGTTCCTCGGAAGGTCAGAGACCTTCCGCACATCAAGCGGCAAGCCGCGAACCGTCGATTAGTAATTCCTATGCGTTACTTAATCCCATTGGTCCTGTTTCTTGCGTTGGTCGCTTTCCTTGCGATTGGCCTGGGCCGGGATCCGCGTGAAGTCCCCTCCCCACTTATTAACAAACCCGCTCCTGCGTTCCGGTTAGTGGAGCTCAAAAATCCGTCCCGGAGTTTTTCTTCGGAAGAAATGCGCGGGAAAGTCTGGTTGCTGAACGTCTGGGCTTCCTGGTGTGTGGCCTGTCGCGATGAACATCCAATGCTGCTCGAACTAGGACGCCAAAATGCGATCCCGATCTACGGACTCAACTACAAAGACAAACCCACCGACGCTATTTCATGGTTAAACGAACTTGGCGATCCATACGTGCTGAGTGTTTCAGATCTCGATGGACGCGTCGGCATTGACTACGGCGTTTATGGCGCCCCGGAGACTTTCCTGATCGATCGAGAAGGGGTCATCCGCCTCAAACATATTGGACCGGTAACGCCCGAGGTGTGGAATAAAACAATTGCGCCTCTTGTCGCCGAACTAAGTAAATGAAAACGCGTCTCGTCATATATCTCCTGTTGCTCCTCTCCGCAGCGTGTACTGCCATGGCGCAGCAGGCACGTCCGATGGCAGAGGATCCGGTGTTGGAAGAACGCCTGATGAATTTGTCGCGGGAGTTGCGATGTCTGGTATGCCAGAACGAAACGTTGGCGGATTCACGCGCCGACCTCGCCGTCGACCTACGCAATGAAATCCGCGAACAGATGAAGGCTGGTAAAACGGACCAGGAGATCATTGCCTTTCTGACTGCGCGTTACGGAGACTTCGTGCTCTACCGTCCACCTGTGAAGGCTACTACCTACTTTCTTTGGTTTGGTCCTTTTGTGTTGCTGCTGGGCGGATTGTTTCTGCTGTTTCGTTACCTGAAACAGCGGCGCCAACTAATCACGGAAAAGCCACTGTCGGCCGATCAACGTCGTGACGTTGAGGCCCTCCTACAATCTTCAGATCGCGAAAAAACTGCATGATCTTATTCTGGCTCATCTGCATTGCGCTGACTGCAATCGCGCTCGCGTTCGTTATGCCGCCGCTTTGGCAGCGCAACGCCGCGTCGCCGGCACACGATGACAAAGAAGCCAATATCGAAGTCTATCGCGATCAGCTTTCAGAGCTTGAAGCAGATCGGGACAACGGCAGCATCAGTCAGGAGCAGTATGCGATTGAGCGTGATGAGATAGAGCGGCGACTACTGGAGGATGTCGGACCTTCCACTCTACAGGCCGAAAACAAAGCAGTTGCAGCGAGTGGCAGACGGTTCGCGTATGCGTTGGCGCTGGCAATACCTGTGCTGGCTGCCGGTCTGTATTTCAAAATCGGTAGTCCTGACGTTATTACTGCTACGACGGCCATGCCTTCGCGGCAAGCCGCGCCCAATCGCGGTATGAGATCGCAGCAGGAGATTGAGGCGAATGTCGATGCACTGGCGAAGCGTCTCGAACAAAATCCTACTGACGCAAACGGCTGGCGCATGCTCGGGCGCTCATATCTAACGCTAGAGAAATACAAAGAGGCTGCGATTGCGTTCGCTCGTGCCTCGGCTTTGAGGCCTGATGATGCTGACCTGCTCGCCGACTACGCGTTCGCACTCGGCATGGCTAACGGTCAACGTTTGAGCGGTCAGCCGCAGGAGTTAATCGATAAAGCTCTAAAGCTGGATCCCGAAAACCCTAAAGCACTCGAACTGGCTGGTACAGCAGCTTATGAGGCAAAGAAATACACGGAAGCGATTGGTTATTGGGAACGATTGTTGAAAAAATCTTCGGACGCTGAGCTGACCACAGCACTTACAGAAAGAATCAACCGCGCTAAGGCGATGCAAAGCGCGGGCGCAAAGTAGGTTTATTTAATGACACGAGACAACCTCTTATTTGCCATTATTGGCGTCTTGTTTGGTTTCATAGTCGGTTTTATGTTCGCCAGCAACATGAGCCAGCGAATGACCTCGCCGGGTATGGCCGGTGGTACACAAAACCTTCCGTCCGATCACCCTCCGATTCAATCCGGCAACGCACAGGATCCGCAGCAGGTATTCGCGCAAGTGCAACAGTCAATGGCACGCGCGCGCAATGAACCACAAAACTTCGAAGCGCAGGTCGAAGCCGCCAGACTCGAATATCAAATCCAGCGATACGATCAGGCCGTCGAATTTCTCTTAAAGGCTAACCAATTGCAGCCGGAAAACTACGAAGTGGTGCTGATGTTGGGCGCAGCGAACCTGGAAGGCGGGCACTACGACATGGCGGACAAATGGTACAAGATTGCACTGGGCATGAAGCCTAATGATGTGGGCGTACTGGCGAGTGTCGCCTACATGCAGCTGAAGAAGGGTGACGCCGGTGCGGCAGAGAAAGCGATAGCCACTCTGGAGAAGGTAGATCCGAACAATCAGGACTTGCCTCAGTTTAAGGAGAGGCTGGCGGGGTTAAAGTCGAATTAGACATTAGATCGAACTTCATTCACCAGCGACAAGCCTTTGGAGTGCGGCGGCCCGACGCCGCTTTTTTAAGTTTTTGCTCGTCCGAGATTTCCCAGAACCAAAAGCTAACAAAGCGGCGTCGGGCCGCCGCACTCCAAAGGCTTGAGCTTTGTGAAAGAAGTTCGACTGATGGGAAGTGACGCTACGGCGCAATCACCATCCGAACGATGTTCGCAAGTGGTATTCGATCAATCTTCCCGTCTTTCCCAACCACCAATACTCGACCGTTCTCGATCGTCACCCGCCGCACACTACTCATATAGCGATCGATGAGCGTGCCGTCGTTTGTCTCAATTAGCAAACGTGGCCCACTCTCAACCTCAGGTTCCTGCGTAGCCGGCGGAGCTGTTGGGCGAGGTCGCGAACCTCCTCGTCTGGGGGCGGGTGACGGCTTGGCTTCGGCCTCAGTTGTGACCTCCGTCTCGGGTTGAGTTTCAGGGGGCTCGGGCTGTTTAGCAGTCGCCGGCGGACGCGTGGGCGTTCGACGTCCCGGCTGCCGACGGCCGCGAGGAGTTCTCGTCGGCGCCGGTTTTGTCACCTCAGGCGTTGCGGTTGCCGTTTCCGCAGGAGCAACTTCGGGCGATTCTGCCGGAGCAGGTTCAGGTGTAGGCGCGACCGCAACCTCCGCAGGTGGTTCGTCAATCCGCGCGCCTACTGAGGAGACTCGACGTCCCGTACCCGGTGTCGAGGCAGGGTCCTGTGTGCCCGTCTGAGATCGCATCGCCTCTGCCGCATCGAACAGCGGCCCGCTGGTAATCGGCTCGAAAGCGCCGCCGAAGCGGAGAAGGTATGTACCTGGATCGTCATTGGGCGTGCGGGCCTGAACACGTACGATCAGATCTTCGCGCCGGCGCAGAAAAATGCTTTTCGCAATTGGGGTTTCAGTCTCCGCGTACAGAGAGAACTTCAGGAGCGGGCGCAATCCGGAGACGGCGAATACATCGACGTCGCCGTTGAGATTTTTTCCTTCAACTGTGACCAGAAGATCACCGGGCGTCCCCGTGAATGCATAGTAGTGGTCGGTAAAACGAGCGTCGCCGAGATCTCGTGGATCGATTCTGCCCGTGGTTTCACTCGAGGTGACCGGCCACGGTGTGTTGATGTCAGTCGACTGCGCGCGGGCGCCAATCGATAACGAGCAAAGGCCGAAGAACAACAGACCGGCCACACGCAAAACGCGGCTGATTTTTGCAAACTGAAAGACAAGACGCATTGGAATTTCCTGGGACAAAACGACGGGCTGAAGCTGAGCGCGGTGTCCGGGTATCCGTGACAGCGATTCGATTCCGTTTAACGAGAGAGTAAGAATATCAGATTTGCCGCGGGAATCGAATTGTCTCCCTCTCCCCTTGGGAGAGGGTTGGGGAGAGGGTCTGAGGCGAAGCTGATGTTTGTTTTATATCTCCTCCCTTTGGGAGGGGTTAGGGGAGGGCTTGAGCGGAACAATACTTTTCTTGTTTGGAGGTAGCGGCTACTCTCGCTTAATTCGCGCAGAAACGATTGAGTGCTCCTTCGAACGTTGACGCTTCCTCCAAATAAGAAATTCGTTTTCGCTTCAAGCCCTCCCCTAACCCCTCCCAAGGGGAGGGGGACATTACCACATGCAGGCAACCCCTCGCCGCTTTCTGTTATCCTTTTGATATGAAGAAATTTGTTTTCATCAGTCTGCTTTTTTCTCTGTTCCTGTTCGCAGTCACTGAGAGTTACGGTCAGGCCTGGACTGCAAAACTCGACAAGGACGTACGTTTCTATCAGCCGACCGACATGGGCGTCCTGATTGCCGCGACTGAAAAATCGCTGTACGCAATCGAGGGAGAAACGGGAGAAACGCTTTGGCGCCGCAAAGACATCCGGATTGATGAAACTGACGTTGCACCAGTTCCCGGCACCGATCTGATTTTGATAGGACTTGAAAAGGATGGACGCACGCGAGTTGAAGCGGTTGACCTCCTGACCGGCGACGCCATCTGGCGAAGCGACAAACTTCGCGGCGGCGTGATGCAGATGGCTGTCGATCCAACTGCCAATTTGCTGGCAGTAGTCCTGGCCAAAGATGCGAAGGGCGACTCCGACAGCACTCTTAAACGAAAACCGCAGTTGTATGTACTCAATCTTTCGTCGGGCGAAGAGTTATGGAAATACGAAGTCAGCGAAGTCGAAATGATGCCGACGAGTTGGGCGAAAGGCGGCGAAGCTTCTTTCACGTTAGACAACTACCGGCCGCCGGTTTTTGCTGATGGCCGGCTATACCTTTTCTACGAAGGCTTAACGTCTTTTGACGCACAGAGCGGAAAGTCGCGGCTGCGCGAGAAGTTTCGCGTTAATGAAGAAGGACTGGCGCTAACCGAAGCTGAACCGATTTTTCAGGATGCGTTCATTTACACGTCCAGCCGCGGACGCGTGCGCGCCATTTCGCGTGAGACGGGCGACACCGAGTGGGAAGCGAAAGACTTAGGACTCACGCCCGAAATGGTTTTAGTCGATAACGTTTTGTACGTTCGCACCGGCGGACAATTTACTCGACTGAAAGATGGCGACATGGTTGAACGCGGGCCGTATGGGGTGTCCGCCATCGACGTGCGAAGCGGCAAAGTCCTGTGGCGTTACAAAGGCGCCGACAAAGGCATTACGAATCTTGTGCTACCGGATCCGTCCAGCATCTATATCGCGGACCGCGACGACTTGATCGTAGTTGACACCGCCAACGGGAAGCGCCGTTCGCGCGTGAAGCACGACATTGAGCGTGCTTCTTTCGCGCTGTTGAATGAAGGCGGCAACGTGGTGGTGGGCGGCCAGTCCGAGATAGCGGCATTCAACACCGCGACGGGTTTGCAGGTTTGGCGTGCCCGGCACACGCCGCCGGGTCGCGGAGTATTTCGAACTGTCGCCGCGATTGCGGCGCGCGCTGCGTCTCTCTATTTCCGGTTTGGTGGCATGGCGACCACGGCGTTTCGTGGCGTCCAGTTTGCTCGCGCACTCAGTGGCTTCAGTTGGTCGGGTTTGAGAGCGCGCTCGTCATTCGTAAACCTTCAGTCCCTGGCGACTAACTCGGCGCGGGATTACGCGCGCTCCTATGCAGCGAATCGTTTCCGACTGTTTGGCGCCGCTGCTCGCGTGCGAAACCGATTCTCGGCCGGCTTGCCTTCCCTGCCCTCGTTGCCTTCGCGACCGCAACTGCCGTCTCCTGCGGATCTTGTCCGACGACGCACCAGCGACATTGATGAACGATTACTCGATCGTATTGATCCTGCACATCAACTCGAACGCCTCTCGCGATTCCTTTGGCATCGGGATCGCCTTGCCGCGTTGCGCGGACAATACATGTACTTCTATACGGATCTGAAAGACGTAGACGGAAATGGTTTGGCCGGGGTCAACATTCACAACGGTGTAACGCAAAGAAAAATTCGTTTGAAGGAACTGGATGAGCGGTTTGTTACTGACGAAGCTTTAGGACTGATGTTCATTGCGGCTGGTAACCGCATCATCGCGGAGCGTGTTAATGTCCGATAAGCTCCAGCTTGTCGCGATGCTGCGACAAATTGAATCTTTACGGACGCCAAACTTGTTACGTTTCTTTCAAGCTACTGTGATCCGGTAGGCTTGCGCTTGACGTAGCGCAACGACAAACTAAAGTTTATCGAACACTATAGGGGGAACTTCGAGCATTGGGTAAGAATAACGGAAACGGAAAATACGAAGTAAGGCGCACGGCCACCGGTCTGGGATTATTTGCTTTAGAACCTATTCCCAAAGGCAAACGAATTGTCGAATATACGGGCCCCCGCATCTCGAACGAAGAAGTAGACAAAAGTAACGGCAAGTATTTCTTTGGGGTGAATTCCAAATGGTCGATTGACGGCAGCCCGCGCAGCAACCTCGCACGCTACATCAACCACTCATGCCGTCCCAACGCGGAGGCAATTATCTCGAAAGGCCGCGTCTGGATCTGGTCACGCCGAAACATCAAACCAGGTGAAGAAATAGCCTACGACTATGGTAAGGAATACTTCGAAGGAGTAATCAAACCGATCGGCTGCAAATGCGCCAAGTGCGCCGGCGCAAACGGGAATAAATAACTTTTCGTGTACGCCTTTCGGGCTCTGCCCTCTGATGTGCGGAAGGTCTTTGACCTTCCGTCAGCTGCCCACCTAGATTTTGGGGCTACGCCCCTGGGTTCGAACGGTCTCTGACCTTCCGGGGAAGCCACCTCCGGTTTTGGGCTCTGCCCTCCGATGTGCGGAAGGTCTACGACCTTCCGACAGCTACCTCCCTCAGTTTTGGGGCTACGCCCGCCTCCATCTGATCTTATCCATATCAACTCTGAGCGGTTCATCTTCAAGTGGACACCCGTGCCATATTCTCGCGCTCGACCATCGATAATCAACGGCCCTCTCAACTAACCCTGCTCTCACTGGGTTCATATGGATGTAGTTGACCTTCTGCATGAACATCGGTTCGCTGAAGATCGAAAACACATTCTTCTCAACTTGCCAGACCGAATATTGGTGTTTACGTTTCCACTCTTGATGTTGCAGTTTTGCCAGTGAGAGCTGGTGATTATTGTTCTTCAGGTAGTCAATCACACGTCGGCCAATTATGCCTTTTACATAACGTAAAACATCTGCTGAACTCTTTGGCTCGCTCGTTAGCAAATGAAGATGATCGAGCATTATTACGTAAGCAAAGATTAAAAAACCTCCGGAGTTGCGGGCTTCATTCAAAGCTTCGCAGACGACTTGCTTTACGGCGTCTTTCCTGAATACTGGCAGGCGGTCTTTCGTCACCGCCGTTATGAATAGTGCGGGCGAGTCTCGGGATATTTGGAATTGTTCGGCCATGAGTGCGGTAGGTCATAACCGATCTCGTGAATGGCGGGAAGGCCTGAGATGAACTGGCCGGGAACCAGCTAATGCAAGTAGTTTTTCATGTGTGGGGCGTAGCCCCAAAACTAGGTGGTAGCTGGTGGAAGGTCGTAGACCTTCCGCACATCGGAGGGCAAAGCCCAAAACCTTGGTGGGTAGTTGTCGGAAGGTCGTAGACCTTCCGCACATCAGAGGGCATAGCCCAAGACGGGGGCGGCCTTTTCGGAAGGTCGGAGACCTTCCGCACATCGGAGGGCATAGCCCAAAAGCAATGCTTACCCTAAAGCGGCAGTCGCAAGCGGGCCTCACAACCGCGAAAGTTTCTTCTGTTCTCAACTGACAATGAACCGCCGTGGGCTTCTGCGATCTGGCGCGAAAGCACCAGGCCAATTCCGGAACCGGTGGGCTTGGTCGTGAAAAACGGAATGAATAAGTTTGAGGTGTTTGCTATTCCCGGACCTTCATCGCTGATCCAAATTTCAACCGACCCATTACTCCGCGCCCAACCAACTTCCACACCGCCCTGTGTTTCCAGCGACGCATCCACAGCATTACGCAGCAGATTGATCAGCAACTGCTCCAGCTGCACCTGATCGGCCCGCACCACCACGTCGTCCGCTGAAATCACTCTGACCGGCAGACGTGTTTCCAGGCTGGCCACCGTCTTCACCAGGTTTCCGATATTCAAGGGCTCCAGACGCGGTTGCGGCAGGCGCGCCAATCGCGAATACGATTCCACGAAACGCGCCAACGACTCCGCGCGAGAAGAGATGACTTCGAGACCGCGTGTCATGTCCTCCTGCATGTCCTCCGGGTGCTGTTTCCGTTTCAGCAGCTCCGCGAGACTGCCAGCCACAGACTTGATCGGCGCCAGCGAGTTGTTAAGTTCATGTCCCAGTACCCGCAGCAATCTTTGCCAGGCCGTACGTTCTTCTTCACGTAATGTCTGGCTGAGATCAGTCAACACCAACAATTTGTGCTGGACACCTCCCTCGCGAAACGTACTGTGACGTATATTCCAACGACCGACTCCTCCCGGGAAAACCATCTGCTTCGTGTGCGCGCGTTCGCCCTCCTCCGCAGCCAGGCACTGATCAAGGCCCAGCTCCGTGCTGCTACGCCCCAGCAGTTTTACTTCCGGTTGCGCTAACAACTTTTCTCCCGTGCGATTAACCAACCGCAAACGGTGCTCGGCGTCGAAGGCGAAGATGGCCACATCGATTTCGGCCATTACTGTGCGTAACAAGGCGGACGCCTCCAACGCGCCCAATCGCTGTTCGCGCATCGTGGAGCCGAGGGAATTAACTTCCAGCATCACTTCGCCGAGCGCATCACCGATAGACGCCCAGCGCCCGCGAATCGAGTAGTCACCTTCACCAAGTGCACCGAGAATGTTGGAAAGAGTTTGCAGCGGACGAACGATGCGTTGCTTTAGATGGAAAGAAAACCCCAACCAAATGAGCACGATGAAGAGATCGACTGTCCATTGCACGCGGCCGGAGTATCCGTTAGACCACAACAGAAAGATGCAGAGGGCGACAGCCGGGAACCCGGCCCCGAGAGTAAGTAAAGTAATGCGAGTTTCGAATGGGATTCGACCGGTACGCTTAACAGCGGGATCGAGTCGCTGAATTGTTACGGCAGGTTTTGACATGTCGCGGCATCAGTCACGCCGCTATGATAGACCATACTTTTGCAGGCGGCGATACAGTGCGCTACGACTGAGCCCCAGCGCTTCGGCCGCACGGTTCGCGCTGCCGCCACAGCGCGCTAGCGCTTTTTGAATCAAGACGCGCTCCACCTCTTCCAGGCTCATCTCATCAAAGCCTGCCGGGCCACGCGAATCGGTCGCAGGTTGCAAGGCCAGGTCAAATGCTGTGATCAGGTCTCCGGAGCTCATCAACACGGCGCGCTCAATTACGTGATCCAGCTCGCGCACATTTCCCGGCCACGAGTGCGCGCGCATGGCTTCCAACGCCAGACCTGAAAAACCTGACAGTTGCCGCCGGTAACGTTTGCTGTGCTGCCTTAAAAAATGCTCGGCCAGGGGGCCAATGTCTTCGGGGCGTTCGCGCAACGGCGGTAGATGAATTTCAACTGTGTTCAGCCGGAACAACAGATCCTGCCGGAACCGTCCGTTCATAACTTCTGCGTGCAGGTCTGAATTAGTCGCCGACAGAACCCGGACATCAACCTTGCGTGTCTTCGACGATCCCACGCGTTCAAACTCACCCGTCTCCAATACGCGCAGTAGTTTTGGTTGCAGGTTCATCGGAACGTTTGCTATCTCATCGAGAAACAGGGTCCCGCCGTCGGCTAGTTCAAATCGTCCAACCCGATCAGTCTTCGCGTCAGTAAACGCACCGCGCACGTGTCCAAACAATTCACTTTCGAATAAGCCTTCCGCGAGTGCGCCGGCGTTGAGCGAAACCAACGGTTGTGACGCACGGCTCGAGATGGCATGAAGAGAGCGCGCGGTCACTTCCTTTCCCGTCCCGTTTTCACCGGTGATCAGAACGTTTGCGTCGGCGGGTCCAATTCGCTCAATCAGCTTCAGCACTGACTTCATCGCGGGCGATTCAGCAACTACGCGCGGGAGCTTGGAAGGTGTGTCAGCTGCAGCGGTGTCGCGCAAAGCCAGGTTTTCGGCCTCGAGGTCCTGCCCGCGTCGCAGTGCCGATGCCAGATCAACCTGCGTCCGCAACACCGCCAGCAGGCGCGCATTCTCCCAGGGCTTCTGAATGAAATCGCGCGCGCCCCGGCGCATTGCTTCCACGGCGAGGTCGACACTGCCCCATGCAGTCATGACTACGACCGGCAATGTTGGATCGAGTCCCTGGATTCCAGTTAACAGATCCAGGCCTTCGTTGCCGGAGGTTGTGTCGCGAGCGTAGTTCAGATCTATGAGGACGGCGTCGAACGGACGTCTTTCAATGGCCGTCAGCACATCGCCCGGAGACGAAGCACTTTCGATTTCGAACCCTTCCGTCTTCAGGAGTAGGCGCAGCGCAGCTAAAACATCCGCCTGATCGTCGGCGATTAGAATTTTAGGCATTTTGGACGAAACTGCCGGCGTAACCGCAGCCCGGGTCGTAGAGGTATCCATAAATATCAAAAGTCATACGAAACCAGCGCTTAACTAGGTTCACAAAATGATCGACTCGCGATGGCGAGTGTAGCGGCTACGCCGCTTGATGTGCGGAAGGTCTCCGACCTTCCGAAAACATCCTAAATCTAGTCGGGGCTATGCCCCAGCGGGGGCGCAGCCCCAAGTTAGTGATGGCCTGGTCGGAAGGTCAGAGGCCTTCCGCACATCAGGGGGCAAGCCCCGCCTCCGCACATCAGGGGGCAAGCCCCTCTCACTCGTACCTTAGTGCTATGAGCGGGTCCACTCGCGCCGCGCGGCGCGCCGGTATGTAGCAAGCCAACAGCGCTACGGCTAAGAGACTAAACACAACGATGGCGAACGTCATCACGTCTCCGGCCTTCACCTCAAATAAAAGACTGCTGAGGAATCGCGTCAATCCAATTGCGGCAATCACTCCAGCTCCGACGCCAATCAGCGCGATTCCCAGTCCCTGTTTCAAAACCATCTTGACGATGTCAGACCCGCGTGCCCCCAACGCCATCCTGACGCCGATGTAGTGTGTCTGCTGACTAACCGAATACGAAACGACGCCATAAATTCCGATCGCCGCCAACAGCAAAGCGACGCCGGCAAAGATTCCAATCAACAGCGCGGGAAAGCGACGCATGAAGGCCGCCGGCGATTCACCTATCACCTCTTCCATCTCGCGCACATTGAAGAGCGCCACTTCGGGTTCCAGCGCGCGTGCCTCGTTACGCACCGCGGCAGCTAAAGCAGTCGGGTCGCCGTTGGTGCGCACCATCAGGTTTGTCCCTCCCCCGGGAAAACGGCGGAACGGATAATAAAGCACCGGCTTCAGCGCTTCATCCAATCCACCAATCTTCACGTCGCCGACCACGCCAATCACAAGATCGGTTTGACCTGGAAAAGAGTTGTAGGCCAACCTGCGTCCCACCGGATCACGTCCACCAAAAACTTTTTCGGCGGTCGTTTTGCCAATAATGACAACACCCGGAATGGGCGCGGGCGCCAAAGTTCTTCCCTGCGCTTGCGCCTCTGTCTGCGCCTGGGCCTGGGCCACCGCAATCTGACGCTGCGACTCGCCGTCGCGCTCATCAAATCCGCGTCCTGCAATTACCGGCACACCAAGCGTTTGGAAATACGTATGGTCAACTACGCGAGTGTTTGCCTCAATGACCTCCGCCGCTGACGGAACAGGGTCGCCGTCAATGTAAAAGCGCGTGGTATTTCCACCCTGAAGAGGCATTATGTTGACTGTGCCCGCGCCTGTGACACCCGGCAGCGACGTCAGCCGTGTGTTGAGTTGATCGAAAAACCTCAATTGCGGGTCGGGTTGAGCATATTTAGGCATTGGCAGTGCGACCGTCATTGTTAGAACGTTTTCCGGATCAAATCCGACATTAGAATCCAACAAGCGCAAAAGCGATTTCATCATCAGGCCGGCGCCAACCAGCAACACGACGGCGAGTGCGATCTGCGTGGCTACGAACACGCTACGCAAACGATGGCGCGCGCCTCCGGCCATGGTCCTGCCACCCTCTTTCAGCACTTCGTTTAAGTCCGGGCGCGAAGATTGGATCGCCGGAGCGAGTCCAAACACAATTCCCGTCAGCAACGAAAGTCCAAACGAAAATGCCAGGATGGTCGGGTCGATGCGCAACGATTTTAGAAACGGCAGGCTGTTAAGTTGACTATCCGGCAGCGTTGCGACCAAAGCATCAACTCCCCAATAAGCAATTAACAATCCCACCGTTCCGCCTACGAGCGCGAGCAATATTGATTCGGTGAGAAGTTGCCTGACTACTCTCCAGCGATTCGCGCCCAGAGCTGAACGAATGGCAACTTCTTTCTGGCGCGCCAACGAACGAGTGAGCAGCAGACTAGCAACATTCGCACAGGCGATTAGGAGTACGAACCCAACCGCAGCCAGAAGCACCATCAGAATCGGTTTAACCTGTCCCACAAACTCTTCCTGCAGCGGGTTCAGTTTCACGGCCGTTCCCGCATGAGATTCGTTGTGTTCCTGCTCGATGCGTTTTGCAATCACACTCAGCTCGGATAACGCCTGCGCCTGGTCCACGCCGGGCTTAATTCGTCCGATTAGGTTCGAGCCGTGCATGAAACGGCGGGTTAGTTGGTTATCAGTGGGCTGGTAAACACGCCATAGATCCGCATTTCGCAACGCAAAGTGAAAGCTGGTGGGTAGTACACCCACTACCGTGTGCTGGTCACCATTAATCGTGACGGATTGGCCGACAATGTTCTGATCACCGCCGAAGCGTTGTTGCCACATGCCGTAGGTCAGCACGACAACTCGCGGCGCTCCCTGCTTATCTTCGCCCGGCTGAAACGTGCGACCGAGAAGTGGTTGAACGCCGAGTACAGAAAAGAAGTTAGCTGAAGCAGCCGGCGCGAACACGCGTTCGGGCTCGCCACGGCCACTCATGATGCCGCCGCCGCCCGTGTAGGCGGCGATGCCTTCGAACGACTGGTTCTGTTGATAGTCCTGGTAATCGGGATAGGAGAACTCACGTTGCCCGAAATTTTTCTGCGGCGTCACTTCCCAGATGTGATACAGCCGATCCGGTTCAGCGTAAGGCAGGTCGCGCAACAGAGCTGCGTTTACCACGCTGAAAATTGCGGTGCTGGCGCCGATACCGAGCGCCAAAGTGATAACGGCAACAGATGTGAAGCCCGGCCGCTTTAACATTGTGCGAATGGCGTAACGTAAGTCTTGTATTAAGCGCATTAGATCCTCCTACACTTTCGAAGATCAGAATTACCTTGCGGTGGCTGATGGGTGTTTCGTGTTAGTTCGTGTAATTCGTGGATCGCTTTTTGGATCCGGAGAAAACACCATCCACGAAATACACGAACTACACGAATTACACGAAGACGAAGGGCTCCTATTCGTACCTTAACGAAATCACCGGATCGACTTTGGTAGCTCGTCTGCCGGGAATGAAACAGGCGAGCAGTGCCACTGTAGTTAGTAACAATGCGATGACCGCAAACGTCATCGGATCGGTAGGCGCGATATCGAAAAGCATCGACGCCATCAAGCGCGTCAGTGCAAACGCTCCGATAAGGCCGATGCCAACACCTATCAATGCCAGCGTCATTCCCTGCCCGATCACCATCCTAAACACATCACGAGGTTGCGCACCGATAGCCATGCGTATGCCGATCTCGTGCGTGCGTTGCGTAACCGTGTAAGACATCACACCGTAAATACCGACGATAGCCAGCACTAATGCGATACCCGCAAAGATGCTCAACAACGTCAGGTTCAAACGTTCGGACGCGACTGACTCTGCGCGGATCTCATGCATCGTGCGAATGTTGTAGATCGGTTGATCAGGATCTACTGCCTTAACTTGTTCGCGGAGTGCGGAGATCAGCTGGGTAGGATCAGACTGCGCTTTAACGATCACAGTCATGCCGCCGTTACCGAGTTGGGGAAATGAAAAGTATCCCTGAGGGCGATTGGAGTCCTGGCTGAGCCCCTCCATTTTTACGCGGCCCACCACGCCTATGACGGTCAACAGTGGCGCAGTCGGACCGTCACCGCCCAGTCGAATGCGTTTTCCCACTGCGTCTTCATTGGGCCAATGAAGTCGCGCAAATTTCTCGTCGATGATCACGGCATTAAGGCCCGCTCCAATTCGCTCCGGTTCCGACAGTTTGCTGAGGTCTCGGCCGGCAAGGAACGAACGGTCGTCACGGTCTGTGAAGTAGCGGCCGCTCTTCAACGGGATGTTCATGGTGCGAAAGTAATCCGGCGTCACCAGACAAGCTTCCATCAGAGGAATGTTGTCTTTCGGCGGCGCGGGCTGGCCATCGACAGTAAACGACGTCTGCCAACCGTTGTTCCCCAGCGGCAATCCCGAAGCGGCAGCGGTGCTTTCTACACCTGGTAAGTGCCTAATCTTCTCGAGTAACTGGTTATAGAAAGCAACGCGCTGCTCTTCTTTGACGTACTTCCTCTGCGGCAGCGCCACCGTGAAGCTGGTGAGATGTTCGTAAGAAAAACCCGGATTGACTGACTGCAAACGATAGAAACTGCGAATCATCAAGCCGGCGCCAATCAACAACACTAGCGTGGTCGCAACTTCGACCACCACCAGTGAATTTCGCAGCCACTGTCTACCGGAATTACCACGTGACGTTTCTTTCAACGTCTCATTCACGTCAACTTCGCCGGCTTGCAATGCCGGCACCAGACCAAACAGCAGTCCCGTCAGAAACGAAACGCCGATTGTGAATCCGAGCACCGTCCAACTCATCGAGATTTCCTGCCAACGAGGGATGGCATCGGGACTGATGTAGAGAATCAGTCTTATTCCCCATTGCGCGAACAGCAAGCCTAAAGCGCCGCCCAATACTGATAGCAGCACACTTTCAGTTAGCATCTGCCGCACAATGCGCCAGCGGCCGGCGCCCATCGCGGCTCGAACCGCCATTTCCTTCTTACGAGACGCGGAACGTGCCAGGAGTAAGTTTGCGATGTTGGCGCAGGCGATTAGCAGCACGAATGCAACTGCAGCAAACAACACCCACAGTGCCCGGCGCGCGTCGCCCACAAAGATCTCCATCAGCGGACGAATGCGCACCCGATTACCCGAGTTGGAATCGGGATATTGTTTTTCGAGATTGGCAGCGAGGTTGTCCATTTCGGCTCGCGCCTGATCAATTGTTACTCCCGGTTTTAGTCGTGCGACACCATACAAACCGGGATGGTTCCCTCGTTGTTGCCAGCTCGGTTGATCCGATAACTGCCCCACTGGGACCACCATTTCAGTCCGGCTGGGATAGTTGAACCCCTCCGGCATGATGCCAATAACGGTGTAGCTTTTTCCGTTCAACGTCAGTGGCTGATTAAGAATACTGAGCTGGCCACCAAACCTGCGTTGCCAAAAAGAATGCATGAGAACCACAACGGGATTACCACCGGGTTTGTCCTCTTCGTTAGTAAAGACTCGACCGTGCGCAGCATTGACGCGTAACACAGAAAACAAGTCGGCAGACACTTGTCCGGTGACGATGCGTTCAGCGTCGCCCCAGCCGGTCAGGTTGTAGCTGCCGCGGTTGTAAACACCGATTTTTTCGAACACCTGGTTCTGGTTACGCCAGTCAGTAAAGTTCGGATACGAGATCGACATCTCATCGATCGCGGGGTTGCGCTCATTAACAAACACGAGCTGGTCAGACTGGTCATACGGCAATGGACGCAGCAGCACAGCATTGACGACGCTGAAGATTGCTGTGTTAGCGCCGATTCCGAGCGCGAGCGCCAGTATTACCACGAACGTAACTGCCGGCGTCTTCAACATCATTCGAACGCCATAGCGGATGTCCTGGAATAATGTGTTCATAAGTTTGTTCCTTGACCGACGTAGGCCCGAAAGGCCGGAAGTTAATACCCGCGGCGCGGCTTCGCCGCTTGATGTGCGGAAGGTCTCTGACCTTCCGAAACATTTCTCTTACATTACTGGGGCTATGCCCCTGAGGGGCGCAGCCCCAAGTTGTTAATAGCCTCCGCGGAAGGTCAAAGACCTTCCGCACATCAAGCGGCGAAGCCGCGACGCACATCAGGCGCGGCGCGCCTCTACTCATAACGCAGCGCCACTAACGGATTGACCTTTGTTGCACGTCGCGCGGGGATGTAGCACGCAATCAGCACAATCGAGAACAAACCGGCCGCGACGGCTGCAAACGTTCTTACGTCGGTCGGCGTAACTTCAAACAGCAGACTCGTCATCAGTCTCGTTAGTGCTAACGATCCGAGTAGTCCGGCAACCACACCTATCAAGCCCAACACGATTCCCTGCTTAAAAATCAACTTCAGGACATCGACGTGCTGTGCGCCGAGCGCGAGTCGAATGCCGAGCTCATGGGTCCTTTGTTGCACTGAATAGGACATGACGCCGTAGATACCAACGGCAGCCATCACCAGCGCCACGACCGAGAATACCGTCAACAGAATCGTGTTGAACCGCGACCTCGCTACTGACCTCGCCATCAAACCCTGCATCGTGTTGACTTCACCGACCGGCTGCTCCGGATCGATTTGGTGAATTACATTTCGCGCTGCCGTTGCGAGACTTGTCGGGTCACCCTTCGTGCGTATGAGCAGAGTCATCGACGAACTGACCAACTCCGGATGCGGCCAAAACGCCATCGGCTCGATTTCCACATCGAGTCCCTTGTGTTTGTTGTCGCCTACGATGCCGATGATCTCGGTGGGCACGTTTTCATCTTTCATGTTGATGGTCACACGCTTGCCGAGGGGATCCTCACCGGGAAAGTTTTGGTGTGCGAAGGTTTCGTTGACCACTACGACGTGGCGCATTTCGATCGCTTCCTGTTGGGTAAACAGTCGGCCACGCGTCAAGGGGATACCCATCGTGGTGAAGTAATTCGCGTCGGTTACGACAATCCCCGTACTTAACCTTTGTCCGGGAGGGCGCTCTGGTTGACCTTCAATATGAACGCTCGTCGCAGAGTGAGGTCCGCCAAATGGAACATAGTTTATGGCTCCGACTGACTCCACCCCCGGGAGCGTTTTCAGTTGGTCCACTGTCTGTTTGAAGAAATTGATGATCTTTGGTTCCGAGTCGTACCTCTGGTCTGGTAAGTTGACCCGCATCGTCAACAACTGATCGGGATTGAATCCCGGCTCCACTGATTTCAGCCGGTTCAAACTCCTAATAAGCAGACCGGCGCCAACCAGCAGCACCAACGCCAGGGCCACCTGCGTGACTACGAACACGCTACGCAAGCGATGCGATCCCGCACCTTGTCCGGCTCCCCGACCAGCCTCTTTGAGCGATTCGTTCAGGTCCACGCGCGTGGCTTCGAGCGCCGGCACGAGTCCAAAAACAATTCCTGTCAGGAGAGTTAATCCAATAGTAAAACCGAGAACGGGCAGGTTGACGGAAGTGTCGCGTAGATCCATCAACTCAGGAGGACTCAACGCCAGGAGGGCCCTGGTCCCCCACCACGCCAGCAACAACCCGAGCCCGCCTCCGATCACCGATAACAGGATGCTTTCGGTAAGCAGCTGACGCGCGATCCGCCAGCGGCTGGCGCCCAATCCTGCGCGCAACGCGATCTCTTTTTTGCGTGATGCCGCGCGAGCCAACAGCAGGTTGGCAACGTTGGCGCACGCGATTAGTAAGACAAAACCAACAGCTCCTAACAGAATGAACAACGGTTTTCGGATTTCACCCGTGATCTGCGTGCGCAACGGAACAACACTAACGCCCCACTGCGTGTTGAACTCCGGATACTGTTGTTCAAGACGCGCGCCAATCATGCTCATTTCATTCTGCGCCTGGTCCCACGTTACGCCCGGTTTTAGTCGAGCTACGGCACGCGCGAATCGGCCCTGCCGCCTGCGTAAGTTTTCTGACACCTGCCATGGCGACCAGATTTGCGGAGCTGTGCGAATCAGCGAACCCTTCTGCACAAACCAACCAACGTCCGGCGGCAATACTCCGATGATTTCGTTTGGTTCGTTGTTGATCGTGATCTTTCTACCGACGATCGCCGGATCACCGCCAAAACGGCGTTGCCAGAGGTCGTATCCGATCACCACCACTTGATTTTGTCCCGGCTTGCCGTCGTCGGCCGCGAAAGTCCTGCCCTTGATTGGATTGACGCCCAGCAGCGCAAACAAATTGGGCGTCGCTACTTGTCCGGGAATCTCCTCGGGTTGACCATCACCAGTAAGGTTCACGTTGAAATCGAAAAACGCGGCCATGTCCGTGAAGACAGTGTTTTGATCTTTCCAGTCGAAGAAGTTGCCGAGGTTGATCACATTTTGCGGATTGGCTTTGCCGCTTTTTCTGTGTTCCCAAACAATCGCCAGTCTTTCGCCATCCTGATACGGGAAAGAACGGAGCAGTACGCTGTGGACCACGCTGAAGATGGCGGTGTTGGCGCCAATGCCTAGCATCAAAGCAATGATGGCCACCACCGTGACCCCTGGGCTCTTCAACAACATTCGAGCGCCGTAGCGCAGATCTTGTAAAACTGTTTGCATGTTTCCCCTTCCTTTATTCGTAACGCAGAGCAATTAACGGATCGATCCTGGTGGCGCGACGTGCGGGTATGTAACAAGCCAGAACTGCGACCGTGAGCACGCAGATCGAAACTGCGGCAAACGTCAGCGCGTCAACTGGTTTCACTCCGAACAGCAGACTCGCCATCAGCCGCGTGATTGCCACCGCGCCCGCGATGCCGATAACAATGCCCGCCAATGCCAGCGTGAGTCCCTTCTTAAATACCAATCCGAGGATGTCTCGCTTTTGCGCACCTAACGCGACTCGCACACCGATTTCGGGTCGATGGTTCGTGACGAAAAATGCGAGCACCGCGTAGATACCAATCACCGCCAGCAATAACGACAACGCGGCGAATGCGACCAGCAAAGTCATGCCAACCCGGCGTCGTTGGGTACCGCTGTTCAACTGTTCATCCAGTGTCGCAATGTTCGACACCGGTTGGTTGGGATCGACTGCGTGTATCTCCCGGCGCACCGCGGCCACCAATTGCATCGGGTCTCCCTCGGTGCGAATCACCAGATCGCGCGGTTTGAAAAAGTGAAATCCCTGGACTTGCCTGAAAGGCAAATACATCTCCTGCTTTACCGGCTGGTCCATGCCCATCTGGCGGACGTCGGCAACCACTCCTACGATCGTGATCCATGGAGCATCGTCGGCAAACTTGACTCGCTTACCAACGGCGTTTTCCTGCGGCCAATATTTGGCGGCGAAAGTTTCGTTGACCAGCATTACCCGCAGGCTATTCTCATCGTCCCGATTGTCCAGATAGCGACCTGCGCGCAGCGGAATGCCGATCGTTTCGAAATAACCAGGGCTCACCTGGCGGTGCAGCGCATTTGCAGCGAGGTTATCGGGTGGCGGTGGTCCATCGATAATGAAAGCATTCGATCCGCCCGCCCATTGCAGCGGGACGGAGGTGGTGTAACTGGCGGACACGACTCCGGGCAGGTTCTCGATTCGACCTAGCACGTCATCATAGAAAGCCCAGCGCTTGGCTGGCTCCTGATACTGGCCCTGCAGGACCGTCCTCACCGTCAACAACTGCTCCGGTTGCAGGAGTGAATACTGCTCGCGCAAGTTTGAGAGTGTTTGGATCAGCAGACCAGCGCCAATCAAAAGCACCAGAGCCAACGCCACTTCGGTTATCACCAAAGCGCCTCGCAATCGTCCGCCGCTTGATGACAAACCGGTGCGTCCTCCACTCTTCAACACCTCATTCAGATCCACGCGCGATGCCTGCAGCGCCGGCACCAGTCCAAAAATAATGCCGGTGAGTACGGACACCAGAAGCGCAAAGCCGAGAGCGCGTGGATCGAGCCTGAGTGAGTCCGGCACGAGTCCTGCAGGAACCAGCGATTTGAGAAACTCAAAACTGAACGCCGCGACAAACAGACCAAGCCCGCCTGCCAGGAATGAAAGGATCAAACTTTCGGTCAACAACTGCCGGACGATTCTCCTGCGCGTGGCGCCAACGGCTGAACGCACGGCAATCTCTCTGCGACGACTACTGGCGCGCGACAGCAGCAGGTTAGCCGTGTTAGCGCAAGCGATCAGCAACACGAAACCAACCGCGACCATCAACATGATCAGTGGCTGCCGCGACTGTCCGCTGACCTGTTCACGGATCGGAACGACGTTGGCCGTCAATCTGGGCGACATCACGTTGGGATTGTCTTTCGCAATCCGCTGCGTGATAGCGCCAAGGTCGGCTTGTGCCTGTTCAAATGTCATCCCAGGTTTTAGCCGTCCAATTACGGTCAGGTTCTGGCCGTCGCGCTGTGTAAGTTCTTCAGGAGCAAATTCCGAGGGAACCCAGAGGCCGATCAGGTTAGTTAGAAATCGGAAGTTGGCCGGCATCACCCCGACGACAGTATGTTTTTCACCGTTAAGAATGATGTCCTTGTTAAGGATCTCTCTGTCACCGCCATAGCGTCTTTGCCAGAGAGCGTAGCTAAGAATCATCACCTTCGATCCGCCGGCCTTATCTTCGTCCGGCAAAAAGTTGCGACCTAGCGCGGGCGTGATACCCAACAACGGGAAAAAGTTTTGCGTCACTCCGCTAGCCATGACTTTTTCCGGCTCGCCGTCACCGGTGATGTTGAAACTGCGAAAGCCGGACGCCGCCATTTCTTCGAAGACGCTATTCTGGGCTTTCCAGTCGACATAGTTTCCGACCGCAACGTTGTCCTGCGTTACATCCCTCGTCGGATCCGCTTCCCATACAACGGCGAGACGGTCCGCCTCACTAAAAGCTAGAGGCTTCAGTAGTACCGCATTCACCAGACTGAAGATTGCCGTGTTAGCCCCGATTCCCAGCGCGAGCGAGAGCAGGGCCACGGCGGTGAAAGCCGGTTGGCGCAACAGGCCGCGCAAGCTATAGCGAATGTCCTGAATCAGATTGTTCATGGTGTTATCTCCAGCTGCCTCGCAAGTGGAACCACAGGGACGATTCTTATTACTTCCTCAAATCCTGACTCGTACCAGACTGACTACTCGTAACGCAACGCAACTAACGGATTAACTTTCGTCGCACGCCGCGCGGGTATGTAACAGGCGATGACCGCAACCGCGATGACCCCCACTGAGACCGCTGCGAATGTCAGAACGTCAACTGGTTTGACCCCGAACAAAAGAGTTGCCAGCAAACGTGTCAGTGCAAACGCTCCGGCAAGTCCAACCGCGAGACCGACTAGAGCGAGCGTGACGCCACGTTTCAGTACCAGGGTCAAAACGTCGCGAAGCTGCGCACCGAGGGCCATGCGAATACCAATCTCGTGGGTTCTCTGTGTGACGTAATAGGCGGTGACGCCATATATTCCGATCATCGACAGCAACATTGCGACCACCGCAAAAGTGCTGAACAGAAGCATTGAGGTTCGACGGTCAGCAACCGAAGTAGCTAACACCTCGTCCATCGTCTTGACGTTGTAGACCGGCAGCGATTTATCGAGCGAACGGATCTCGTTTCGCACCGCAGGCGCCAACGATGCTGGATCGCTGGTCGTTGTTCGGATAACAAAGGTCAAACTTCCCCAGGTCGCGTCCTGGGCATACGGAACATACATTTGCGCACGTGGGTCCGTGTCGAGCGACGCCTTGGTATCTCCCACGACGCCGACAACTTCGCGGGGGAACTTCTCATCGCGCCAGATGGTTATTCGTTTACCAATGGCGCTTTCACCCGGCCACGCCTGCCGAGCCATTGATTCGTTTACGATCACAACCTTGGTCGAGTTGCTGTTGTCCTGATCAGTGAACGGCCGGCCCGCGGAGAGCGGAACCTGCAGAGTTTTAAAGTAATCAGGAGTGATGACGAGGTATGCCGCGTTGGCTGATTCCTCCGGTGTGAAAGGCCGCCCTTCCCGAATCCAGGAGCGTCCAACGTTGAAGGTGTCTCCCCCGAGTGGCATAGACAGCACGCCGCCGGCCGATTCAACGCCAGGGACCGCTTTGATTTTTTCAACTGCCTGCCTGAACACCTGCGCGCGCGGCTCGCCCTGCTGATATTTTCCGGGCGTTAATCCCATGCGCATCGTGAGAACGTTGTTTGGATTAAACCCTGGATTTACGTCGTTCAGACGCATGAAGCTTTTGACCAGCAGACCCGCGCCAACCAACAACATGAACGAGAGCGCAATCTCGGAGACAATTAAGAGACTGCCCAAACGGTTGTGCTTTTCACCACCAGACCCACGCCGTCCGCTCTCTTTCAAATTCTGGTTAAGATCCAGCTTCGACGCCTGGAGCGCCGGCACCACGCCAAATACCAAACCTGTCAGTAGCGTAATTCCCAGCGTGAACAGGAACACCCGGCGGTCTATTGCGATCTCATCGAAGCGAGGACTGTTGGCGGGACTGACCGCAATCAACAATCGCGTCAGCCAAACACTCAAGCCAAAGCCAACGACGCCACCGATGATCGAAAGCAGAAGGCTTTCTGTTAGTAGCTGGCGGACAATGCGCCAACGGCTGGCGCCCAGCGCAGTGCGCACCGCCATCTCTTTTTGTCTTGAAGTGACCCTCGCGAGCAGAAGGTTTGCCACGTTGGCGCAGGCAATCAGCAGCACCATCGCCACGGCGCCCAACAAAACCAGAAGCGCTGTTCGCAGTCCACTTACGGTCTGTTCTCGCAAGTTTGTAACGCGAGTCGACCAACCGGAATTTGTCTCTACGTAGGTTTGGGCGAGACGCTGGTTGATTGAGTTTATATCCACACTAGCCTGCTCTACCGTGACGCCCGGCTTCAGACGACCCAGCACATTGACGTAACGGTTGTCGCGTCTCTCGGCTGCGCCATCAAGGATCAGTGGCCACCACAATTCAACCTGCTGTGGAAACTCAAAACCGTTTGGCATCACGCCAACAATGGTCGTGTTGTCTCCACTGATCATCACCTTCGTACCGATCACCGATGGGTCGCCGCCAAACCGTTTTTGCCACAGTCCATAACTCAAAACAGCCACGTTGTCGTGTCCCGTTCGGGCGTCATCCGGATGCAGGGTGCGTCCTAACGCAGGGTTGGTCCGCATCAGAGCAAAGAAATCACCACTGACACCGGCCGAAAGCACGCGTTCGGTCTCGTCGTTACTCATCATTAAGACGCCGCCGGTGACGAATCCAGCAATTTGTTCAAAGCTCTGGTTTTGGTTCTGCCAGTCGACAATGTCGGGCACAGACATGTTGCTTTGCGTAATTCCCTGCCGGGTATGTACGCCTTCAAGGAGAACCAGGCTTTCAGAGTCAGGAAACGAGAGCGGACGGAGGAGTACGGCATTGACCGTACTGAAGATCGCGCTGTTGGCGCCGATGCCGAGGCCCAGCGTGAGGACGGCGATGGCAAAAAAGCCCGGACGCTTTAGAAGACTTCGCAAGCCGTATTGCAGATCTTTAAGAATGGTTTTCATGGCCAACTTTCTCCAATCAAACTGGCAACATCTCGCGGATCGTTATCATTAACACCGCGGCTTTAGCGCATTTTTAATCAGCACCAAAGGTGCGCAATGCAATAGCCTGGGGCAACGCCCCAGGTAACCTGCCCTCCAATCCTGTAGCGCTGAAGGCGCGACATTAAAAGCTCCCTTTGCTGCCTTCTAATTCCGCGCCTTCAGCGCTTTGACTACAATTCAACCGTTAACCTGGGCCGTTGGCCCAGGCTTTTACATCACGCGCCTTTGGCGCTGAACTGACCTCATCCCGACACTGATACGCTTCACTCGTAAACCAACGCAACCAAGGGATCCACTTTCGTGGCCCGGCGCGCCGGGATGTAACAAGCGGCGAAAGCTACGGCGCTCAGCAGCAGCGCGAGTCCGGTATACGTCAGCGGATCAGTAGTGCTAACGCCGAAAAGCAGGTTCGCCATCAAACGAGTTAAAGCAAATGCACCCGCTAACCCAATCACTACACCCAGCAGCGCCAAAGACATGCCCTTCTTCAGGATCATTCGCAGGATGTCCCCGCGTTGCGCGCCCAACGCCATCCGAACGCCGATCTCCTGCGTGTGTTGAACGACGAAGTACGCAAGCACACCGTAGATACCGAGCGTGGAGAGAAGCAGCGCGACACCTGCGAAGACCGTCAGCAAAGTCATTCCCAGTTCGCGTGACGCAGTTTCTTCGCCGAGTACATCGGCCATGGTCCGTACATTTGAAACAGGTTGATTCGGATCGACCTGATGGATCTCGTTTCGTATTCCCGCGACCAGGCTTAACGGATCCACCGAAGTACGAACCACAAGATCACGTGGCGTATAGAACTCGGCGTAGTTAGCTTGTTGTTGTGGGAAATACATCTCGGCCTTCACCGGCTCATCAACACCCATCTGCCGAACGTCGCCGGCGATGCCAACCACAGTCACCCAGGGAAGTTCCGGGTCAGTCGGATCGCCCAATTTGAATCGTTTCCCGAGTGGACTTTCGCCCTGCCAAAATTGGCGCGCCATCGTTTGATTGATGATGGCCACGGCTACTGACTGTTCGTTATCGCTTTCGTTGAAGGGCCGCCCTTCCAGAATCGGAATGCCAATCGTGTGGAGGTAATCGGTCGTGACTTGCCGGTGATTCGCGTCGTAGGCGATGCCGCCCGCGCGTTGCTGTTCGACAGTCCGGCCCTCAATCGAGAAGCCATTAGTTCCACCTTTAATGGACAGGGGGACACTGGTGACGTAACCCGCTGAGACGACACCGGGAAGTGCCTTCACTCGTTGCACTACATTCTGGTAGAAGGCCACTCGTTGCGAGTGCTCGGCATATTTGTCGGGTGACAGAATCGTCCGGAGAGTCAGCACACTCTCGGGGCGGAGCGTCGAATATTGATTACGCAGTTTTAGAAACGTCTGAATAAGCAATCCGGCGCCAACCAGCAGTACGAGAGCGAGCGCCACTTCCGCCACCACCATCACATTGCGGAGCCGGTTGCTGCCGGCATTTATTCCAGAGCGTCCGCCGCCTTGCTTGAGTGCTTCGTTTAGATCGATCTTTGAAGCCTGGAACGCCGGAGCCAATCCAAAGACGACTGCAGTCAACAAAGTGATCACAATAGTGAAGACAAGCACCGGCAGATCGAGTGATAAGTTCGTCGCGCCTGCCATGCCATCGGGGATCAGTCGCTGCAGAAACGCAAAACTCCACGAGGCCAACAACAAACCACAAATGGCGCCGGCGCCAGCCAGCAGCAAACTCTCAACCAGCAACTGTCTGAGAATTCGAAAACGGCTGGCGCCGAGCGCCGTGCGAACCGCCATCTCGCGACGGCGGGAAGTTGCGCGCGACAACAAAAGGTTTGCGATGTTTGCGCACGCAATCAGCAGCACAAAACCGACTGCTACCAATAACATCAATAGTGGCCGTCGCACTTCGCCGGCCAACTCGTCGCGCATCGGCAGCACAAACGCACTCAACCGCCCCGCTGTGTCCTGGTTATCCGCCGCAATGCGCTGAAAAATTGTTCGTACTTCAGCGTTAGCCTGTTCCATCGTGACGCCCGGCTTCAATCGCGCCACCACTCTCAGGTAATGCCGGCCGCGCGACTGCAAGGTCTCAGGCGAGAACGCAATCGGGACCCAAAGCCCAACTTTGCTATCAAGGAATTGAAAACCTGGCGGCATCACGCCGACTACGGTGTGCTTTTCGCCGTTCAGTAGGATGTCGCGGCCGACTATGTTTCGATCGCCGGCATAACGCTGTTGCCACAATGCGTGGCTAAGCACGGCGACGCGGTTCGCTCCGGGCTTATCATGTTCTGCCGTGAACCACTGTCCGGTTAAAGGCTGAACTCCGAGCAGCGGAAAGAAATTCGCAGTCACGCCGAACACTTCGACCTTCTGCGGTTCCCCGTCACCCGTTAGGTTGAGACTGCGCCAATCCATCGCGGCCATGTCTTCAAAAACCTGATTTTGATTTTTGATATCGACGTAATTTGCCGGCGCGGGAGTGTTTTTCGGGAACCCTGCGAATGAAGCGTCCTCCCAGACCATCGCCAGCCGTTCCGGATCGGCAAAAGGAAGGGCCCGCAATAACACCGCGTTTACGACACTAAAGATCGCAGTGTTGGCGCCAATGCCCAGTGCCAGCGTGATGATCGCGATGGCGGAAAAGCCTGGCCGTTTAACTAAACCTCGAAACCCGTATTTCAAATCTCTCAATAAAGTTTCCATGTTATGTAATCCCTGTTACCTATTCATTTCTTAATGCGATTAACGGATCCACGTGGGTGGCGCGCCGCGCCGGCAGATAACAAGCTGCCAGAACTACCAGCATCAAAAGCGTTGAAACCGACGCAAACGTTGTCGCGTCGGTTGGGGTGACGCCAAACAACAAACTCTCCATTAACCGCGTCAGGCCCCATGCCGAGACTAATCCGATCGCCAAACCGATCAGCGACAGCATCATTCCGTTTCGCAGCACCAGTTTCAGAACATCCCCCGCCTGAGCACCAAGCGCCATACGAATACCTATCTCCTGAGTACGCTGGGTGACCGAATAAGTAGTGACGCCGTAGATACCCAAAGCGGCTAACAGCAAGGCCACTCCACCGAAAACGCCGAAGATCACCAGGCTGAACCGGCGCTGGTCCAACGACGAGGAAAAAACCTCGTCCAGGGTGAGGAATTTGATCGGCAGTTGTGGATCAAGCGACCTCACTGCGTCACGCATCGCGGGCACTAAGGCGTCAGGCGGCACCTGAGCACGCACTACAACCGAGAGCGACGACGGCGGGAGACGTTGAAGAGTATTCGCATAGATCGTAGGACTTGGAGCTTCGTCGACGCCTCGGTCATGCACGTCACGTACAACCCCAACGATGTGCAACGGTCGCAGGTCGCCGTCCATGTTTCCGAATTGGATTGTTTGCCCAATCGGTTCTTCGTTTGGCCAGTACTTGCTTGCGACGGACTCACTTATGACCGCGGCGTTTGGTGACTCACGTTTATCAGTTTGGTCAAACGTCCTGCCGCGCAGCACTGGGATTCCCATGGCAGCAAAGTAATCCGAAGTGGCCAAGCGATAATCGGCATTGCCTTCACGCGCCGGATTGTTGTTTATGAGGAATGTTCCACTCGAAGCGCTTCCGGTGAGCGGTAATCGATTAATGCTTCCTGCTGCAACTACACCCGGGAGCGAGCGCAACCGCTCGAGCAGTTGTTCCTGAAAAATAATCTGACGGTTCTCTTCCGCGGTGAAATTCGTGGGTGCAGTCGGAGCAACGCCCTGCTCCTTCAAACGCTTGAACGATTCCATGAATTGTTTGAAACGCTCAGCGTTGGGGCTCTGGCCACGCATCGAAATCTCCATTGCCACCGCGCTCTCTGTGCGGAAGCCGGGATCGATCGTCAACAGGCGGTAGAAGCTTTTCGCCAACAGACCGGCACCCACCAGGAGCATCACGGTTAGGGCCATCTGCCCGACGATTAAAAGACTTCGTAAGCGCTTGCCTGAATGTCCCGGTAAAGTGCGGCCCGTTTCTCTTAGAGTCGTTTCCAGATTGCGCCCCGAAAAACGAAACAGGGGAACCAGCCCGAGCACTACAGCGATCAACATCGCAAGACCTACGGTGAAAGCTATCGCGCGACCATCCACACCAATCTCTTTTATTCGCGGCAGACTTGACTCATTGAGGCCCAGCAATAGATCGACTCCCCAGTAGGAAATCAAGACGCCTAAAGCAGCTGCCGCCAGAGCCAACAACATGTTTTCGGTTACGAATTGTCGAGCCAGCCGCAGGCGTGTCGCTCCCAATGCCGAACGCACAGCAAATTCGCGCTGCCGGGCGGTCACCTGGGCCAGCAGCAGGTTGGCGACGTTCGCGCAGGCGATAGCTAGCAACAATCCGACTGCGGCGAGAATGATCATTAATACTCGTCTAACGTCACCGACGAGATATTCCTGTTGTGGAATGACGGCGAAGTCGACGGCATCCGTGGACTTGCCGTGCTCTTGTTTGAGTTGGCTGGCGATGCCGCTGAGTTCAGCACGCGCCTGGTCTAACGGGACGCCTGGCCGAACACTGGCGATTACGGCCCAGTTATGGCCAGTGCGCGTCGCTCGAGATGGGAAGAGTTCGCTCGGCAGCCACAAGTCCACTTCCTGCGGAAAGGAAAACCCGGCGGGCATAACCCCGATCACAGTAAAACTCGTATCGCGCAGATGCAGCGTAGGGGAAGAGAGATCCGGCCTGCCGCCGAACATGCGCTGCCAGAATCCATGACTGACTACTACTGTCGGCGCTGCGCCAGGTCTGCTGTCTTCGCTGGTGAAGGTTCGACCCATGGCTGGCTGTGTTCCGAGGACGCGGAAGAAATCCAGAGAAACTGAGAAAGCCCTCGCGCGTACCGGCTCGTTTCCTCCGATGACCGTGGTTAATCCGCCTGCGTATTGGGCTACGCCATCGAGTGTTTGGCTGCGCGCCTTCAGATCGAGAAAGTTCGGTTCTGCAAAAGCGATACGCGCACCCTTCTCGGTGACCTCGCGCAACTGGACGATTCGTTCAGCGTTGGGATAAGGCAACGGACGCAACAGGACGCCATCAACTACACTGAAAATTGCAATGCAGGCACCAATACCGAGAGCCAGAGTCAAAACCGCAATCGCGGTGAAGCCTGGACGTCTCAGTAAGCTTCGAAGTCCGTGGCGTATGTCTTTGATAAGTGTGTCCATTTACCTTCCCTTTAACCGTTGGTTCTAAACCTCGATCAATTGTTACTCAGTACGAAGTGCTACCAGCGGATCTACTTGTGTAGCCCGCCACGCCGGTATGTATGACGCGATCAATGCGACGGCCGCGAAGAAAACTGCAATCAAGACGTATGTGATCGGATCAGTCGCGCTGACTCCGAACAACATGCTTGTCATCAACCTCGTCAGAGCAAATGCGGCCAGCAGTCCTACCGCCATGCCGATAACGACGAGCACCATTGCCTGGCCGATAATCAAATGCAGTACATCTCGCTTTTGTGCGCCCAGGGCCATGCGCAATCCAATCTCATGTGTTCTCTGAACAACCGCCGTGGCCATCACGCCGTAGATCCCGATGGCCGCCAAAATCACCGCGAGTGCAGCAAACAAACCAAACAACAACAGCGAGAACCTTGATTCGGACGTGGAGCGCGCAAACAATTCGGTCATGGTCCTGATTCCGGTGACTGCCTGGTCCGGATCGAGTGCTTTCAACTCGTTACGGACGGCAGGCATCAAACTTTCCGGCGGTCCGGTGGTTCTAACTGCGAGGATGAGGTTGTTGCTCCAACCTTCTCTCCGATGCTGAGTAAGCGGCGCATAAACCTTCTGAGGTGCAGTCGCGTTCAGGCTTCCACCTTTGACGTCGGAAACAACGCCTACGATTTGCCGGCGCGGAAACCGGTTGATGGCTGCCAACCGGTCAGCTGGGATTAAATGCTCGGGTGGGCCCATCCAGATGGTCTTACCGATCGGGTCTTCATCCGGGAAAAACCGTTTTGCGAGTGACTCGTTAATTATTGCCACCGGTTGAGAGGTGCCGGTGTCCTGCGCATTGAACGCGCGACCACGCTGAAGTTTTATTCCAAACGACTCGAGATAATCGGGACTGATAAGCGCGAAACGAATCAGAGGCACGTTGTCAATCGACTTAGCTTCCTGACCCTGGACCGTAAAAAACTTGCCCCAGTCGCCAGGAACCAATGGTATTGAAGTGGCTACACTGACTGACTCAACACCCGGTAAGGAGCTCACCCGCTCGACCAGTTGATCGCTAAACCGCAGCCCAGCCGGCTCAGTTGGATCATCTCCAGTTTGCGGCTCGGGATACTTCGCCTCCGGCAAGGGTATGCGCATCGTGAGGACGTTGCGGGCGGTGAAACCAGTGTCCACGTTTCGCAAGTTAACAAAGCTGCGCACCATCAAACCGGAGCCAACGAGCAGCACCAGCGCGAGCGCGACTTCAGAAATTACCAGCAGCCGTCGCACCCGGCCTTGTTTGCGTCCTCCGATTCCGCTGCGTCCTCCTTCGCTGAGGGAGCCGCGAAGATCCAAACTGCCGGCTTGTAATGCCGGCAACAACGCAAAGATCAGAATCGCAAGGATCGAAAGCGCCGAAGTGAAAATCAGGACGCGCGAATTCACCGCGATTTGATTTCCTCTCGGAAGAGTGTCCGGCAAAAGAGACGACAGCAGGTCGATTCCCCAAATCGCGAGGATTACACCCAACGTAGCGCCAATAACTCCCAGCGGTAACGATTCAATCAGCACCTGGCGCACAATACGTGCGCGGCTGGCGCCCAAACTTGCGCGAACCGCCAGTTCTCTTTCGCGGGCCGACGCCCGGGCGAGCAATAAGTTGGCGACGTTTACACACGCGACTAACAGAACAAACAACACGGCGCCAAGCAGAATGAATAAACCTGTTCGTGAGTCTCCGGTCAGTTGCTCATGCATCGCGACAACGCGCGCGCCGATAGCTCCTTCCTCCATGCGGTCTCCGATTGCGCTCACATCAGCTTGAGCTTGTTGCAACGTGACGCCCGGTTTGAGACGGCCGATCAGATTGATGAAGTGATTGTTTCGCGTGGCAGTGTTGTCGCCGGGTGCGAACGACATCGGTGTCCACAGATCTGCTTCCGGCAAGTTGTCGAAGAACGGCATCCCGGCCGGCATTACTCCGACTATTGTGTACTGCTGGCCCCCGACACTGATCGCTCGGCCAACCACATTGCGATCACCTGAGAAGCGTCTCTGCCAGAGGCCATGACTCAACAAGACGACGCGATGTTTTCCAAATTGGTCCTCCTCATTAACAAACATCCGGCCCAATGCCGGCTCAACCTTAAGCATCGGAAAAAGGTTTGGAGAGACGTAGGCGCCTTGAATAAATTCAGGTTCACTGCCACTGGAAGAAAGATTGAAGTCGCCGTAATAGAAGGCTGCCAGACCATCAAAGGTTTGGTTTCGATCGCGCCAGGCGTGATAGTTGGGTAACGCGGCGCCCGAAGTCGCAATACCCTGCGACTCCATCGACTCCCAGAGAAAAACCAGGCGCTCAGGTTGTGCATATGGCAAAGGGCGCAGGAGGACCGCATCGACTACGCTGAAGATGGCGGTATTCGCACCAATACCGAGGGCCAGCGTTACGATTGCAACCAGCGCAAAGATCGGGTTCTTAGCCAGCATGCGGAAACCAAATCGCAGGTCCTGCCAAAACGAGTTCATGTCCTCCTCCTTTGCCTGGTCTGTTATGCGTTTCTTCTATTCAGTCCGCAGTGCGATTAACGGATTAACCTTTGAGGCCCGCCGGGCCGGTAAATAGCACGCGAGCAGAACTACTGCGACTACTCCCAGCGGCACGAGCGCGAAAGTTGCGGCATCGGTTGCTGTGACTCCGAACAACAAACTTCTTAATAGGCGCGTCAGCGCGAACGCGGCGACGAGTCCAACTGCAACTCCAATAACCGCCAACGCCATTCCATTTTTCAGGACCATTGCCAGCACATCGCGCGTCTGCGCTCCCAGCGCCATTCGAATTCCTATTTCCCTGGTGCGTTGGGTAACCACAAAGGACATCACTCCATAGATACCAATCGCAGCCAATATCAAGGCGATGCCGGCGAAGACCATCAGCAAGAACATCAGGAAGCGCCGCACAACTATCGATTCACCAAGCAGTTCGTCGAGCGTGGCAACGCTGTAAACAGCCTGGTCCTTGTCGATAGCCAATATGGCGTTCTTAACTGCACCCGTTAATGCCTTCGGATCGCCAGTAGTTTTAACGACGATGGTGTTGAAGGAAGTAGGAAACTGCGCGTGAGGCAGATAGATCTGCATCGGCGGTTTTTTGTCCAACGCATACTGAGAAACGTCGTTGACTACTCCGACGATGGTCCTCCATTGCTGCGTTTCGTTGCCGTCGTCTCCCACAAGCCTGATGCGCCTCCCAAGCGGCTCAGCTCCCGGCCAAAACGTCTGGGCCATGGTGTTATTGATCAGCGCCACCTTCTCAGACTTTTCTCGATCCCCTCCCGTTAACGGCCGGCCTTTTAACAATGGAATTTCCATCGCGTTGAGGTAGCCTGGCGTCATGACGTAGAGGTCGACGCTGAACTCTTCACCACGAGGACGGGGATGGTCTTCGACTGCCAGACCCCGCCCATCAAAGTTTGAGGTGAGCGGCATCACGCTGGTAATGGCAGCGGCTTTAACTCCGGGAATCTCGGCAATACGGTCTGTGGTCTGTTGATAGAAGCGGACCGAATCTTCCGGCTTCGGATACCGTGCGGCAGGTAACCCGATATTCATGGTGAGCACGTTTTCCGAGTTGAAGCCCTTATCCACTTTCGTGATTCGCAAGACCGTCTTAATCAACAAGCCCGCGCACACGAGCAGGATCAGCGTCATGGCAATTTCAGAGACTACCAACCCGCTGCGCAGTCGATTGCGAATTCCGGATGAACCTGACCGCCCTCCGTCTTTCAACGAGTTGGTTAGATCCGGTTTTGATAATTGAAGGGCGGGAGCTAAACCGAAGATCAGCGCCGTCAATATCGAGAGTCCAAGGGTGAAACCGAGCGTTCGCAGATCGACTTGAAGATCTGTGAACATCGGATTGAGTTTCGATCCTAACGTCTCAATAACGCTGAGACCCCAGGTCGCGATCAGTAGACCAATCACGCCGCCGAAAACTGATAACAACAAACTTTCGACGAGTAATTGCCTCACCAGTTGCCAGCGTCCGGCACCGATCGCGGCTCGAATAGTTATCTCTTTGTGTCTGGCCGTTGAACGCGCAAGCAACAAGTTGGCGACATTGGCACAGGCCACCAGCAGGACGAAAAACACAGCGCCGAAGATCATTGCCAGAGTTCCCCTCAAACCACCGACTGTGTCTTCGGTTATGGAAACCACGTTGACGCCGTAACTCTTGTTGGTGATGGGATGTTCCTGTTCTAAACGTTTCGCGATCCCTGCCATCTCGGCTTTCGCCTGCTCGAGGGTGACTCCCGGTTTAAGGCGAGCGATGCTCCTTAAATGACGCGCGTTACGATCGGAGTCGTTATAGGCTTCTGCGACGGGTCTATAGAACTGCCCTTCAGGCTCGACGAGAGTGGTAGGCAAGGGACGGGCATCGGGACCCAGAACTCCGACAATCGTGTACGGCCGGCTATTCAGTTGTATGGTTTTTCCGACTACGTTTGGATCGCTGCCAAACCTGGTGGTCCAAAGTGCGTGACCGAGAATAATGACCCGGTCCTGTCCTTCCTTCTGTTCCTCAGCGTAAAACACGCGCCCAAGCAGCGGCTGGGTTTTCATCACCTTGAAAAAACCATCTCCGACCTGTATTCCCGCAACTCTTTCAGCCTGGCCCTGCGATCCATCGCCGGACATGAGTGGGTACCAGCCCGTGTACGTCGAAACTTCTTCAAAGCTGGTCGACTGTGCGCGGTAGTCAGCAACGTCGGTCGCGGAAACCTGGTTGCGACCCTTAAGCGAAGCAGAGTTTTCCGAGTCGCCCCAGATCAAAACCAGTGAGCTCGGATCGTTGTAAGGAAGCGACTTCAACAAAACTGCGTTGACGACGCTAAACACGATTGTGTTTGCTCCAATACCCAGAGCAAGCGAGAGAATGGCAACGACTGCAAACGCCGGGGTCTTAATCAGCACCCGAATCGAATAGCGGAGATCACGTAAGAAGGTCTGAATGATGTTCATCATGTTCTTCTCTTATTAGCTCTGCCTCAAAAGTCGAATTCACTAATTTCGTGTATTTCGTGTAATTCGTGGATCGTTTTTTAGGCTGCATAAAGACGATCCACGAAACACACGAACCACACGAAACAACACGAAAAGTTATGTCTCACTCGTATCTCAGGGCGATCAATGGATCGACCTTCATGGCCCTGCGTCCGGGTATGTAGCAGGCGAAAAGCGCCACCACGGCCAGCAGCAAAGCAATTCCGATGAACGTTGTGGGATCCGTAGCTTCGACGCCAAACAACATCGACGACATCAACCGGGTTACAGCGAACGCCGCCACCAGTCCCACGGTGATCCCGATTAAAGCCAGCAGCATTCCCTGCCCGATCACCATGCGGAAAACGTCGCCGGCCTGCGCGCCTACTGCTACGCGAATACCAATTTCTTTCGTACGCTGTGCGACTGTGTAGGACATCACGCCGTAAATACCGACGATCGCCATCAGCAGCGCCACGCCGGCAAACAGACTCAACAAGAGCATGTTGAAACGCCTGCCCGAGTTGGACTCGGCGAGCAGCTCCTGCATCGTCTTCGTTTCTCGCAGAGGCAGGTCTTTATCGATTCTCTGGACCTCTGTCTTTATTGCCGCGCCCATGCTCGCAGCATCGATTGACGACCGAACCACGAGGCTCATTGAACGGGACGGCCTCTGAAGATAAGGAAGAAAGACTTCAGGTTTCGCGTTGGAGTCGAGACCAAACCGCCGTACGTCTCCGGCGACACCAACGATTGAAATCCACGACTCTCCCTCGTCGAATGTGATTCGCTTACCGATCGGATCTTCGTTTGGGAAGTAGATGCGGGCGAGATCATTGTTGATGACGGCGGCCAACGGAGCGTCGCTGGTGTCTCTATCTGAGAATTCGCGACCCTTGAGCATTGGCACTCCCAGCGTGCGGAAATAGTCAGGACTGACGCCGCTGGTATTAATGACCATTTCCTGGCCCGCTTCCGGATCGGGATGACCCTCAATGCGGAAGTCAGAGCCGGAAATCGACAATGTCAGTGGCAACCCTGTTGTGGCAGCTGCAGACTGGACTCCCGGCAGCGCTTGCAACCGTTGCAACGCATCCTGGTAAAACGCTGCCTGCTGGCGTGCCTCGCCATATTTCGACCTGGAAAGCGAGAGGCTCGTCGTTACCAGCTGGTCCGGATTAAACCCGAGGTTCACCTGCTGCAATCGCACAAAACTCTTGATCATCAAACCGGCGCCAATTAACAGGACTAGCGAGAGCGCTACTTCAACAGCAACCAGAGTGCTTCTGGTCCGCCTGCCGGCAATGCCCCCGGTTGAACCTCTAGTGCCTTCTTTTAATGCTTCGTTTAGATCGGGTTTGGCGGACTGAAGAGCGGGTATCACACCAAAGATGACGCCGGTAATGAGTGCGACGGTCAGCGTGAAACCAAACACGCGGACATCGATGCCAACTTCATTCAGGCGTGGGATGTTGTCCGGAGCGAGTGCGATCAGCGCATCCGTACCCCAAAGGGCCAGCAGCAATCCCAGGAAACCACCGGCCAGCGATAGCAAAAGACTCTCACCCAGCAACAGTCGTAAGACACGGAAGCGGCTGGCTCCGAGAGCTAAGCGGATCGCTATTTCTCTCTCTCTCGAAGCAGTCCGGGCCAACATCAAGTTGGCAATGTTCGCGCAAGCTATCAGCAGCAAAAATCCGACTGCGCCCAGAAGCACCAGCAGGGCTGGTCTAACTTCTTTAACCGTCTGTTCGTATGTTGGCACCAAACTGACGCCGATGCCGGTATTACCTTCCGGGTACTGTTGTTCGAGCCGGCTTTCGATGGCAGTCATGTCTGCCCGTGCTTGTTCAATCGAAACTCCAGGCTTAAGGCGGCCGATCGCGAAGAATGAATAATTGCCCCTTTGTAGTTCATTGGTCCCCGGAACGATTGGGACATAAATATCAACCGGGTCATTCAAGACTTTGCCCATGTAGCCAAAGCCCACGGGAAACTGAAAACCTGGCGCCATTACTCCGACGACCGAGTAACTTTGATTATTGAGCGTCAACGAACGGCCCACGATCTGAGGATCAGATCCAAACCGGCTACGCCACACAGCATTGCTGATAACGACAACCCGATCCGCACCTTCCTTGTCTTCCTCCGCTTGAAAAGTTCTTCCGAGGACCGTTCGGCCGCCCACTAGTGGAAACAAATTCGCGGACGATCTAACTGCGAACAGACGCGCCGGCTCGCCATTACCGGTAAGGTTTAGTTCCCCGAACGTGTAGGCAGCTATCTGTTCGAAGGTACTGTTCTGAGCTTCCCAATCGCGTAAGTTCGCCAGCGACACGGGCATTTCATACATGTCACGTTGCGGACTCTGCTCCCAGATCGTGACGAGTCTTGAGGGATCCTCGTAAGGCAGAGGACGAAGAAGCACGGCGTTGACCACGCTGAAGACAGCGGTGTTTGCGCCGATGCCGAGGGCGAGTGTGGCGATAGCGATGGCGGTGAAAGCCGGTTGTTTAATCAGGCTCCGGATACCGTATCGAACGTCGTGCAAAAATGTTGCCATATGGGTTCCCGCTTTCACTCGTGTCTCAAAGCCAGCAGTGGATCGTCCCGCTCCCTCACTCGTATCTCAGCGCGGTTAGGGGATCCACCTTGGTAGCCCGGCGCGCTGGAACGTAGCAGGCAACCAGCGCCACCAACCCCAACAGCAAACTGATGACGGCGAACGTGAGCGGATCGGTGACACTCACGCCGTACAACAACGTTCTAAGCAATCGTGTTAACGCAAAGGCAGCTAACAATCCGATTGCGATGCCAATCACAATCAGGAACATTCCCTGCTTAAGGATCATCAGCAACACATCTCCCACCTGAGCGCCGAGGGCCATGCGAATGCCAAACTCATGCGTGCGTTGAGTGACGCTGTAGGCTGTAACTCCGTAGATACCGGCGGCGGACAACAGCAACGCAATCACGCTGAAGAGCCCGAGCAGGAACAGATTGAAACGCGGCTGAGTTACCGCCTCTTCGACCAGGTGCTCCATAGTCGAGACGTCCGAGACCGCGGCTGATTTATCCACTTCTGCCGTAGCGCGACGCACAGATGCTGCAAGACTCGCTGGTTCGACTGACGTGCGAACCACCAGCGACATATTTGTGAAAGTGTCTTGATTGGCCGAAAGGTAAAATTCTGGTGCGGCTGCCTCACGAAGTTCAATGCTTCTAACGTCGCGCGCCACACCTACAATCTCCCACCACAACGGCTGTCGCTGCGCGTCCTGGCCAAGGCTGATTCGCTTCCCGACCGGATTTTGATTCTGAAAATCGCGGCGCGCGAGTGCCTCATTGATGATCATTACCGGCGGAGTACCTTCAGCGTCACGCTCAGTGAATGGCCGGCCCTCCGTTATAGGGATGTTCATTGCCTGAAAGTAATCAGGACTAACGCTTCGATAATTTCCACCGGGCCACTTGTCTGGTGTCAGTGGCGCGTGGCCCTCGATCTGAAAGCCGCGAGTTGGGCCCTTTTGCAAAGGCAAGGTATTGATCATGCCCACTGAAACAACACCGGGAACACTACTCACGCGCTGGATCACCTGGTTGTAGAAGGAAATGTAGTCAGCATCGCGAGTATATTTGCTGCCGGCTGGGGACAGACGTAATGTCAGCACCTGTTGAGAGTTGAATCCTGCGTCAACGGATTGAAGCTGTAGAAAACTTCGAAACAGCAATCCGGCTCCGGCCAGAAGTACCACCGACAGCGCTACCTCGCCGACAATCAATAGCTTGCGAAGACTACTTTGGCGCAAACTGCCACCTGCTCCTCGACCTGTTTCTTTCAACGATTCCTGCACGTCCGCGTTTGAGATTTGTATTGCGGGCGCAAGTCCAAACAGGATCCCGGTCAAAACGGATGCGAACATCGAAAATGTCAGCACCCTCCAATCAAGATTGATTTCGGCTAACCGTGGAAAGTTTTGTGGCAACAACCGGATCATAAACGCGACGCCCCAGGTGGCCAGCAGATACCCGATACCGCCTCCAACGACGGCGAGAATGAGGCTTTCTGTAAGCAGCTGTTGCACTACCCTGATTCGAGATGCGCCCAGCGCGGAGCGAATCGCGATTTCCTTTCGGCGATTAGCTGCGCTGGCCAACAGCAGGTTGGCGACGTTGGCGCACGAGATCAGCAACACGAAGATGACAGCCCCAAATAACAACGCCACCATTGCGCGCGTTTCGCCAACGAGGAAGGTATGCAGGGGAACGACTCGATTGAACCGTCGATTGTTAGTGTCAGGGTACTGCTGCCGCAGCCTCGAGATAATCATCTCCATCTCACCGACGGCCTGTTCGAATGACACACCCGGTCTTAGTAATCCAACGGCCTGCAGCATTCCGAATCCGCGGACCTGACTCGGATCCATGTTGGCATTCATGGCCGGCGCCAATCTGAAAGGTGGAACCCAAACCGAGGTTTTATCGGGATAGGTAAAGCCAACGGGCGCTATTCCGACTACGTTGTATGCCGACCCATCAAGAGTGATTGGCTTGCCGATAATTGAAGGATCGGCGGCGAATTGTCTCTGCCAGATCTCATGACTGAGTACAACTATTGGTTCGTGGCCTGCTTGTTCGTCTGAAGGAATAAAGAAGCGGCCATGTAGTGGCTGCTGCCCGAACACGGAAAAGAAATTTGCGGAGGTCATCGCTAAATCAACGCGCTCGGCCTGATCGTTCAAACCGAGGTTTGCAGGTCGCGTCAGAATCGCAGCGAGGTCTTCGAAGACGGTGTTCTGCGCCCGCCAATCGAGAAAGTTGGCTGGCGTTACCTGAACGCGCTTTCCTTCGAGATTGAGTTCCTCAATACAAAGAATTCTCTCGGAATTCGGGTAAGGCAACGGGCGTAGCAATACGGCATTCACCACGCTGAAGATCGCGGTGCTCGCACCAATGCCTACGGCTAGCGTAAGTACAATGATCGCCGTAAATCCTGGATGCTTGAGTAGTGTTCTGATCCCGTATTGAACGTCTTGTTTGAGGTTTCTCATAATTGCTTCCCAGCCCCTTTTCACAATCAACCGTCAGGGACTCAACTCCAAACTCAAAACTTACTCATGTCTCAATGCCACCAGGGGATCGACTCTCGTCGCGCGGCGCGCTGGTAGATAACAGGCGATCAGGGCCACCACGATCAGGGAGATCGACACCACCCCAAACGTCACCAGATCAGTAGGACTCACCTTGAACAACATGCCTGAAAGAAGACGCGACAACGCGTACGCGCCGCCGAGTCCTATCGCCACACCGATAAGCGCGATCGTCATACCGTTGCGTAAAACTAATTTCAAAACGTCCAGCGCCTGCGCTCCCAACGCCATCCGCACGCCGATTTCCTGGGTCCTTTGCGTCACGGCATAAGACATCACGCCGTAGATCCCAACTGACGCCAGCAACAAAGCAACAATTCCGAAGGTGCCCATCAGGTAAGCCATCAGGCGTTTGGGGGAACTTCTTTCATGAATCATCTGTCGGAGCGGTTTGACGTTCGACACGGGCAGATATGGATCCAGTGCCTGGACCTCACTACGCGCTGCGGCTGCCAGTTCCGCCGGATCGTGAGTTCCACGAATGACGAGATTCATCGTGAAGGAAGGATTCTGCGCGTATGGTGAGTAAGCAGTCGGGTCTACTTCATTATCCAGATCATCGTTAGTCACGTTTGCAACTACCCCGACGATCTGCTGAGTTTGCTTCTCGCCGCCGCCGAAGTTTAGTCGCTGGCCGATAGGGTCTTGTCCGTGGAAGAACCTGCTCGCAAATTCTTCATTTATCAAAACCACTCTGGCGGCATCAGCATTGTCCTGCGCGGTAAAGAGACGTCCGCGGCGTAACCCTGTTCCTATGGCTTCAAAGTATTCAGGCGTGGTCACACGGACTTGCGCGTCTGGCTCTTCCCCGTTCGGGAAGGGTGGCCGGCCACTGATTTGAAATGTGCTGCTGTTCTCTGAGGAGCTGAATGGAACGAGGTTTACAGCTCCTGCCTTTATCACGCCCGGTGATGAGCCAACCCGAGCCAGTAACTGTTCGTAAAAAGTAAGGCGCTTGCCTGGTTCTTCGTAGCTGTCGCGAGGCAGTGAAATCTGCAGCGCCAAAACATTTTCGGGTTCGATTCCAAGATTCGCGCGTTGAATTTCGACGAAGCTGCGAACCAGCAGACCTGCGCCGACCAGCAACACCAAAGTGAGCGCAACTTCAGAGACGATCAGGACGCTCTTGAGTCGATTATGACCACCTGCGCCGGAATCACCTCTGCCGCCGGTCTTAAGTGCGTCGTTCAGGTTTGTTCGCGTTGAGTGCCAGACTGGCGCGAGACCCGCGAGCAAACCGGCGATCATTGAAACGCCGAAAGTAAAAGCCAACACCGTGAAGTTGATGCCAAGGCGATTCCATCCTGGAATAAATCGTGAGAAGCCTTCCGGAATACCGCGGGCGAGTGCGTCAATGGCCCAGATCGAAATCAGCAGTCCGAGTGCGCCTCCTGCCAAACCAAGCAGAGCGCTTTCGGTGAGTGCCTGAAGCATCACTCGCGAACGGCTTGCACCCAGTGCCAAACGCAAAGCCGTCTCCCGCTTACGGGACGCAGCGCGAACCAACAATAAATTGGCAACGTTGGCGCACGCGATGAGCAACACCAGAACAACTGCCCCCATGGCGATTGGCACGCCTGACCGCGCGCCTCTTACTGCGTCGTCAACGATCGTGAACGTGTTAGTGCCTCTACCGCTGTTGGTTTCCGGAAACTGCTGTTGCGCTCTTTGGGCAATGGCGTTCAAGTCGGACTGCGCCTGGGCCATCGAAACGCCCGGTTTCAACAAACCAATAATTCTCAGGTAGTGGTTGCCCCGGTCTGCTTTTTCTTCCGGCGTGAAAACGAGTGGGACCCACATCTCGCCGGTGTTGTACGGGTAATTGAAATCTGCGGGCATGACGCCGACAATCGTGAACTGCTTTCGATTCAGGTTGACTGTCTTGCCAATAACATCCGTGTCACCGGCAAAGTGTTGCTGCCAAAAACTGTGCTTGAGCACAGTCACCTGCTCACCTCCCGGCTCGCTATCTTCCGAAAGCAGCGTCCGGCCCAGCGCGGCCTTAACACCAAGCGCCTGGAAAAATCCGTCGGTAACCTGATAGCCCGGTATGCGCTCAGGATTTGATCCATCGGAGACGTCGAAAGCACGTTGCTGAATGGCGACCAGTTCTTCATAAGACTGGTTCTGGTCACGCCACTCGACGAAGTTCCCCGGAGCAACCGAGCCGCGCATCATGCCTGTTGCGCGATTTTGTTCAAACACGACTACCAGCCAGTCCCTGTTCGGGAACGAGAAGGGATGAAGCAGAAGCGAATCAACGGTGCTGAAGATCGTGGTGTTGGCGCTGATACCCAGAGCCAGGGTCACAACCGCAATGGCTGTAAAGCCTGGATGCTTGAGTAGACTGCGGACCGCGTATCGAATTTCAGTTAGCAGTGCTTCCATAATATTTTCCACGTAACGCAAACTGTCAGTTTGCGTCGTCTTGAGAGCCATTCAACGTCAACGCAAACTAACAGTTTGCGTTACGGGTTTGCGTTACGAGCTATTCGTACCTCAGCGCAACCAAAGGATTAACTCTTGTGGCCCGTCTTGCAGGGACAAAACTCGCGAACAAGGCAACCGCCGCAAGAACAACGGCAACACTTACGAGCGTTATCGGATCGTAAGGAGTGACGCCGTACAGCTGGCTCGATATGAAACGTGATAGCCAGTAGCACGCCACAAGGCCGATCACCGAGCCCCATGCTGCGAGCACCAGGCCCTTAACCAGAACCATCTTGAAAACATCACTTCTCTGCGCACCAACCGCGATGCGTATTCCAATTTCACGCGTACGTTGGGCCACGGAATAAGCGATCACTCCGTAAATTCCGATTGCGGTCAGTATCAAAGCGACCACACCTAACGAACCCAACGTCAAGCTCTGCATCCGTTCTACATACACGGCTCGTCCGACGTGGTCGGTCAGACTGCGAACGTTGTAAACCGCAAGTGTTGGCTCACTTGCTTGCATTCGCTGCTGAATCGCAGGGGCGGCATTGGCAGGATTGCCCGAAGTGCGCGCGACCAGGTTCATCGAAGGAACGTAAGCCTGCGCCAGCGGCCGGTACATCGTCAGGCGTGGAGTCTCGCGAAGATTTCGGTATTTAGTGTCGCGCGCGACTCCGACAATCTCGAACGTATCTCGACCGTCGCTGAAGCTGCGTCCAACGGCTTCTTCGTTTGGCCAAAACGTACGCGCCATCGTTTCGTTGACAACGAGGACCCGTGTCGACTTTTCCGTATCAATGGACCTGAAGTCTCGGCCCTGCACTAACGGGAGTCTGGTCGTTTCGAAGAAGCGCGGGGCGACCGTCACGATATCGATTGCGACGCTTTGATTAACGGCAGGCTTCGTGGCGTTTGGAGGTAACTCCATTCGGCTGCCACCGGGAGTTAGCGGCAAACTGCTGGCGAGCGTTACCGCCTCAACGCCAGGCACCGACGCCAGATCCTGCAGCGCAGCTGCGTAAAAGTTTGCGCCGCGCTTCGAGTCGAAGCCCTGCAGACCCATGTTCATCGACATCGCCACGACGTTTTGTCCGGCGAAACCTTTGTCGATCGATTGCAGCTTCCAGAGAGTGCGCACAAACAATCCGGCGCCGGTTAACAGAATGAGTGACAGGCTGACCTGAGTAACAACCAGCAGTGACTGCAGCGATGGGCCACGCCCAAAAACCGGCGAGCTGGGATTGCCGTCTTTGAGTGACGGCACCAGATCCACGCGAGACGACTTCAAAGCCGGTACAACTCCAAAGAGCACGGTGATAATCGAAGCGAGCAACGTGAACCCGAGTACTCTGGTGTTAGGAGTAACGTCGAAGGAAAGCGCACCTGACGCCGTGTTCACGAGGGCAGATGCCAGGCCTGACGTCCAGTACGCGATTAGCAGACCAAGTGCGCCACCGGCTAACGCGAGCAGCAAGCCTTCAGTGAGAAGTTGGCGAACGATGCGAAAACGTGTAGCCCCAAGTGCCAGGCGAACGCTGATCTCTTTGCCTCGTGCTTTAGAGCGCGCCAGCAACAAACTCGCGACATTGGCGCAGGCAATAGCGAGAATCAAAACCACCGCCAGAAACAATAGCGTCAGAGGGCTGGAGAAGGCCTCGACATACACACTGTTGCCGCCCGCAGCAGGAGTAAGCACGACGCCCCACTGGGCATTCTCCTCTACGTCAGTACTCACAGAGCGAATTAACGTGCTGAGTTGTGAAGTCGCCTGCTCAACCGAAACGCCCGGCTTTAGTCTTCCGGCAATACTCAACCAACTCATCGTTGGCGTGCTCAGAAGTTGAGGGGCGCCTTCAAACTCGGCATTGTGTGGCAGAGTGATCCACACATCGGTTGGCATTCCCCTGACGAGTCCGGAAAACTGTTTAGGCGCAACACCGACAACTGAAAAGTTGCGGCCGTTGAGCATGATCGTCTTGTTCAATACGGCCGGATCGCGCCCGAGCAGCCTGGTCCAAAGTGCGTCACTAATTACAGCAGCTCGCGGCGCACCGGGTGCTTCATCAGACGGCGCAAAGGCGGAACCCATCGCGGGCGCAACGCCGAGTACGTCGAAATAGTTTGCGCTCACCATCTCGCCATGGATTCGGTCTGTTCTATCTCCCGCGGCTATTCCGAAGTTTGTGTCCGCGTAACCGATGAGCGAGACGGCCTGGTTGTTGTCACGCAGTGACGTGTAGAGCGGGTATGAAAAGTCTGTGTGGGTTGGCTCGCCGGGAACGCCCGTGCCAACTAAAACAATCTGATCGGGATGTTGAACTGGCAGCGCTCGCAGCATGACCGCGTCCATCAGACTGAAGACGGTTGCGTTTGCGCCGATGCCTAACGCCAACGAAAGAATCGCTACTGCAGTAAAGGCGGGAGTTCTCGCCATCATGCGAAGGCCATACCGCAAATCTTTGAGCAGTGTTGACATCTGTGCCTCCCGTTAGTGGTCAGCTGAGCTGTTTGTTCCTCAGCAAGGCATTCAGTACGCGTCCGCGCTCGTGGTCAGACTTAATTGTCTCGACTGTCTTAAGGAACGCGTCCCGCACGCGCGTGTTTAGTTCGAATATTTTTGAAGCTTCCAGAAGAAAAGTAGCCTTTTCATAATCCGATGAAATTGACGCTGCGGTCTCCAGCATCTGCAGCCAGGTCTCTTCACGCAGGTTCTTTGTGCTTAACAAAGAAGACAACGTGCGTCGACGTTCGTGATCGGAACCGACAGTGCGTACTGCCTGAAAGAAAGCGTTGCTCAGCCTGGCATCGTTGAGAAACAACTCCGCTGAGCTTTTTAGAAGGTTTGCCTTCTCGTGATCGGACGATATTTGCGTGCTGAGGGCTTGAAGGATTTTGGGAAACTCGGAACTTCCCAGGTTTTCATTTTTCAAAAGGGCCTGAAAGTAAACACGCTTCGCATACTCGCCAGTAATCTGCGTAATCTCGGCAAGTACCCCATCCACTCCATGTTTACGAAGGATTGTTTGCGTGCGATTGTCGGCGTCGAAAGCGCCCTGCCGAACAGCGATCAGCAGTAGTCCGGCCAGCCATTTCCTGCCCGCATCGTCCAAAGGACGTAGTTCGCCGTTAACAAAATACCGACGCGACAATGGACCACCTGCACCCCGCGATACTTCGAGCTTTCTGGATTGGCCATGTTGGTCCTCCTCAATGCGAACCACACTGCCCTCGGTCACACTACTGATGTCGGTATAGTCTTCGGTAAATTCTGCCTTACCCTGGATCTCCAGTCGCCGTTTCCACCCGTCGTCATTCCACTCCCACGTGACGCGACTCTTTTTCTCGACCTCCGCCGTTTGTGCTGCTGTCTGGCCGCAGTAAATTACAAATGCCACCAGCATCAACAGCACCAATTTCGAAGCAGCAAGCGAAGGAAAAGTTTTCATTAGATCATCCTCGATTTCCCGTTTGGTAGCGGAGCGGTTATTAATCATTCGTACCTCAGCGCTCACTGTGGATTAGCCTTCAACACCAGGAACGTCACATCATCGTCAAACGTTCCGCTGCCAAACTCTTTAACCGCAGACATAACTTTGTTTCTTAACTCCGCAGCCGTAAGACTCTGGTCCATCAGCAACTGTTGCAGCCGCTCTTCACCAAACTCTTCACCCTCGGCGTTTTGTACTTCGGTTACTCCATCAGTAAACAACGCCAGCACATCGCCGCTTTGTAATTGAATTTCCGCCTGCTGATATTGTTCGGACGGGAAAACGCCAAACACCGCGCCACGTTCGTTCAACCGAACACAACAGCCGTTACGAACGAGCATCGGTGCGTAATGCCCGGCGTTGGAGTAAGTAAGTTTTTGCGTGCGGGTATCCAGTGAAGCGTAGACGCAGCTGATGAACCGGTGCGGAACAATGTTTTCGCAAATCAAGCTGTTCAAACGCGTCATCAGCTCGCCGGGAGCGATGGTTGCGTTGGCGTTCGACTTCAGCGCGGCCTGCAGGTTCGACATCAGGAGCGCGGCGGACATGCCTTTGCCGGCAACATCGGCAACACAGATACCGGTGTGATGTTCATCGAGGGTGAGCACATCGAAATAGTCGCCGCTTACTGCGTTGGCGGGTTCCCACGCGACCGCCAGTTCAAACCCCTTCACTGAGGGCAACTGTTTGGGGAGTAGGGCGCGTTGTATTTCTTCGGCGTCGCCGAGATCACGCTCGAGACGTTTCGAAACCTTTCGGTTCTCTTTTTCCAGCCGGCTGCGTTGACGGCGCCGGCGACCCCATTCGATCTGCGTCCCTAACGTGTGTAGCAGCGTGCTGTTGTCCCACGGTTTCTGCACAAAATCGCGGACGCCGCGGTGCATTGCTTCAACCGCAAGCTCCACCGTGGCCCAACCAGTAATGACAACTACGGGCAACAGACTATCGATGTGCCGAATACTGGTGATTAGATCCAGGCCCTCTTGGCCGGAGGTGGTATCGCGCGCGTAGTTGAGGTCCATCAGGACCAGGTCGAAATTTTCTCGTTTGAGTGCTTCGAGGAGTGCGGCGGGTGAGTTCACCGCTTCCGTCTGATATCCGGCTTCCTTGAGGAGCAGACGCAACGCGATCGCTACGTCCGGTTGATCGTCAGCGATCAATGTACGAGGAATCGGGGCAGACAGAGAATTTGCCATCGACATATCCATCGGAATCTCATCATCAGACGTAGGCGGGAGACGTATGCCGATCCTGAACAAAGAAGTCACTTGTTACATTTGCGAAAGCATTCCCCTCCCCTTGGGAGGGGTTAGGGGAGGGCCTGCGAGGGTTCCCCTTTTTTTTGTTCTGACGGAAGGGTCAACGTTCGAACCAACACTCCAACGAACGTTGACGCTTCCTACAAATTACAAAGAACGAAATCCGTCCCAGGCCCTCTCCCAACCTCTCCCAAAAGGAGAGGAGTTCAGTTATTAACTATCCAACCGTCTTCGAGTTGCACGATCCGGTTGCCGTAAGCCGCGTTCACTTCAGAGTGGGTCACCTGCACGATCGTGGTGCCGTCATCATTCAAACGCTTGAACATATCCATGATTTCCTTGCCCTGGCTGGAATGAAGGTTTCCTGTGGGTTCGTCCGCCAGGATGATTCGCGGATTCGCAACTACCGCGCGCGCGATGCCGACGAGTTGTTGCTGGCCGCCGGACAGTTGACTGGGAAACAGATCCTTCTTGCCGACAATTTGAAACCGGTCCAAAACGTCGCACACGATCGATTGGCGATCCTTCCGGCTGACGTCGCGGTATGACAGCGGCAGCTCGAGGTTTTCAAAGACGGTCTGATCGTCGAGCAAGTGATAACTCTGAAACACGAAACCAATGTTCTGGTTCCGCAGCGGCGCGCGTTTTTTTGCGTCTAACTTATGGACCTCGACATCATCGAAGTAGTACTCGCCGGTCCATGATTGGTCGTGCATGCCGATGATGTGTAACAGCGTGGACTTGCCGGCGCCGGACGGCCCCATGATGGAAACAAACTCCCCTGGCTGGATGTCCAGATCGATGCGGCGTAGCACATACGTCTTTGCCGGACCGTGCTGGAAAGACTTTTCAATGTTGCGCAACCGGATCATTTAATGTCACCAAAACCGCTTTCTTTCAGTTCGCGTTTGGCCTCTTCGATCTCACGACGATTGGCGCCGGCTTCCTCCTCAACGATGAGGCCGTCGAAAAGATGGACGATACGGTCGGCGTGCTGTGCGTAACGCGGATCGTGAGTAACCATGCAGATGGTTGCGCCGCCGCGATGCAGCTCACGCATTAGTTCCATCACTGCTTCACCGTTGGTTGAATCGAGGTTACCCGTTGGCTCGTCTGCGAGCAGGATGCTTGGTTGTCCTGCTACCGCGCGGGCGACGGCCACACGCTGTTGCTGACCACCGGAAAGTTGACTGGGCAGATGCTTCGCGCGATGGGCCATGCCGACACGCTCGAGTGCTTCCGTCACCCGCTTCTTCCGATCGCCGGAGCTCATGCCGCGATACGTCAGCGGCAGCTCGACGTTTTCGTAAACCGTCAGATCACCGATGAGATTGAAGCTCTGAAAAATAAACCCCACCTCGCGATTGCGGATGCGCGCGCGGTCGGACAGTGAAAGGTTCTCCACGGAATGTTCATTCAGGACGTACTCACCCTCGGTGGGTGTGTCGAGCAGGCCGAGAATGGATAGCAAGGTGGATTTGCCGCACCCGGAAGGGCCGGCAATTGAAAGGTATTCGCCTTTTTTGATGTCAAGGTGAATGCCGGACAGGGCGTGTGTTTCTACTTCGTCGGTGTAGAAAACTTTCTTGACATCGTTTAGACGAATCAGGGGATCGGATGAACTCATCGGTAGTCTCCTTAAACAGATTTCTGATTTCAGATTGCGGATTGCGGATTTTCAGATCCAGATCTCAGATCTCGATCTCAGATCTCAGATTTTCGATATCAGGATTTCCGATCTCGGCTCTCAGATCTCAAATCTGACATCTGACATCTGACATCTGACATCTGACATCTGCCATCTGAAATCTGACATCTCGCCCACTCAGCGAATCAGAATTCTCTCGTAGTCGTCCATCGCCGAAGTATCCGAGAGAATCACCTGGTCGCCTTCATTCAACCCGCTCACTATCTCAATTGTGCTGACGGACTGACGGCCGAGACTCACGGTCGTGCGCACTGCTTCGCTACCATCAGGCGTTAAACGGAATATCCCAACGGTCTGCTGTCCTTGTCCGAATGCCGGCCGCCCCATATGTAAAACGTTGTCGAGGCGTTCCAATTCGATTGTTCCGTCCACGCTCAGATCAGGACGCGCGCTTGCCGGCAACGTGCCGATCAACTGCGCATCAACCGTAAACGTGCCCTCACGCGCTGCCGGATCAATGCGCGACACCTGCGCTTCAATGATTCCGTTACGAGTATCGACAGAGACTTTTTGACCGATGCGAACGTCTTTAATCTGCGTCTCGGCAATTCTTAGTTCGGCCTTCAGCGAAGCGGGGTCTGCGACGCGCGCCATGTTCACGCCCGGGTTCACCTGTTGACCCACTTGCACTGAAACTTCCTGAAGCACACCGCTCGTACCCGCGCGCACCAACAACGCGTTCGCTTGTTGGCGTCTCAGAGTCGAGAGCGCGCGCAGCTGATTTATTCGCGCATCCTGTGAATTGATCTGGGCCTTCGTCGATCGGGCCGCCATTGCCAGCCGGTCCTGCTCAACTTTGAGGCGGTCGGCCAGGTCCTGCACCCGAACCCGCGCTACCTTCAAAAGTATGTTCGGTACCAGTCCCTGCTTGCCGAGTACTTCATCGGTATCAAGCTGCATCTTCGCCTGGCTGTATTCAGCCTTGATGCTGGCGATAGTCGATTGCTGAGTGAGCGTGTCGCTCTGCAGACGCACTTTGAGGTTTTCCTTGTCAGCCTCGGCCGCGCGCATTTGAAACTCTGCGTCAATCGCTTCCTGCTGTAGCTGCGGATTGGACAACTCGAAGATGACCGTGTCGGCGCCCACTTCGACGCCCGGCTGGATCAGAATCTTTTCCACGCGCCCGTCAGCCGGTGCCGGTACCCACCGTGTCAGCTGCGGCACGAGTGTGCCGACGCCTCTAACCTCGCGAATCATCTGACCGCGTTTGACGGTACCGATGACGGCGGTAGACCGCTCGAGCGTGGGCGCTGCCGGTTTGAGTTTGCTGAGACCGAAGGTAATCCCGGTAATGGCAAGGACACCGACGGCAATCAGGAGCCCGGTGCGTATTCGCTTGTTAACTTTGGATTTGGGGGTGCGCTTAATATCCATGGGTTCAATTGTTGAGACTTCGCCGGGGCTAGTACAAACGTCGTGCCAGCAGTTATCAGTGGGGAGATTGTTAGGGAATGCTTGAAGTTTGTGAGCAAAACCACGATTGGAAGAGATTTGCGTGAGACGAAATCTCGTAGCGGCGAGTTTGAAACTGAAGATCGCGTTTCATTTTTGGGACGAACTAATCCCGCTTTTGAACCCTAAAACTGATCCGCCAAATCACAAAACACACGAACCAATGCTATTTAGCCATTCTTTATTCCCCTCCCTTTGGGAGGGGTTAGGGGAGGGCTTGCGCGAAGGCATATTTTGAATTTTGAAGGTAACGTCAACTCCCCTTCCTGACGCAAACTCAAGGTCGAAATAATTCATAGGTTGACGCTTCCTTCAAAACAAAGAGTGGGGTACATACTCGTAGACCCTCCCCTAACCCCTCCCAAAGGGAGGGGAATATTTCAAGGCAATCTTCGAATTCATCACCGTGAGATCTATCGATTCGGACGCTGGGTTCTTCTGCTATCATCTCGCCCTCGATGAAAGCCAAACGCCTTCGAAACATCATTGTTTCCCTGAGCATCGTTGCCTGCCTTTGCTTTTCAGTGGGCGAGGGACTGCGTTTGACCCCTTTCCCGGTCTCGGTTGTTAGCGAGATCGAAGCCCTCGATGACACCAACAACTCGTTGCAAAGGTACGGTCCCCTCAACGTTCCCGCGCGCGCGCAATCACGAAACAAACGCCAGATTATTAACTACGCTTTTTCACTGCCTGCGCGTCCGCTCCAGCCACAACTGACAATCGCGTCCGCCTACCGCGCGACTCTCGACGTTCATACAATTTACACGGGATCATCTCCCATTGGCCGGGCGCCGCCTGCCTGCTGACAAGACAATCAACTTCATCTCGCGTTCGAGCCTTGAAAGAAACCGTCAGGGTTCGCATACTGCACGCTCGATCCACGCAGCTTTACCGACTTGTTCCCGTACTCGCGACTAAGTACAGGTTAAGGAGTGAACTGTTCATGCGGTTCCTGGATCCGAGTGCCGGCAATCCCTTATCGACCTGACCGAGGAGACTCTGAGTGGACTCGCAGACTACCCTTCTCTTATTGGCTTCCGATCCAAACGCGGCTCACGGCATTGGAAGTTTGCTGAACAATATTGGGCTGTGTGTGATCGTCGCTGCTGCCCTGGCGTTTGTCGCCAACAAACTCAAACAACCGGCGCTCCTGGCGTATCTGCTTGCCGGTGTGCTCATCGGACCCGAAATTGGGTTCCGGCTCATTACTGATCCCGAAATCATCGAGGTCATCTCGGAAATCGGCCTGGTGCTGTTGTTGTTCATCATTGGCCTGGAGATGGACTTAAAGAAACTGCGCGCGTCAGGTAAGCCAGTGATCGTAACCGGCCTTACGCAGTTCCTGATCTGCGCGGCGCTTGGTATTCCCTTCTTCCTCCTGCTCGGATTTCGTCACGGGGATCCAAACGCACTGGGCGGTGAGTTTGGCCTTTTCTATTTGTCTGCCACCGCCGCGATCAGCAGCACGATGATTGTGGTCAAGTTGTTGTATGACAAATTTGAGCTGGACACCCTGCCTGGACGGATCACACTCGGCATTCTGGTCTTTCAGGACATCTGGGCCATCATCGTTTTGGCACTTCAACCAAACCTGCGTAGTCCCCAAATCACTCCACTCGCGGCCTCGTTTGGCAAAGGCATTCTGCTCGTAGTCGTTAGCCTGCTCGTCAGCCGTTACGTGTTGCCCCGCCTATTTCGTTCCGTCGCAAAGATTCCGGAGTTGGTTTTGATAATGGCGCTGGCCTGGTGCTTCCTCGTCTGTGCCGCTGCCAGTTATTCAGGTCTGTCTCGTGAAATGGGTGCATTGATAGCCGGCGTGGCGCTATCGACTTTTCCCTATAGCCTCGACGTGATTGCAAAGGTGATCAGCATCCGCGACTTCTTTGTCACCCTCTTCTTTGTCGCACTCGGAATGAAAATTCCGATGCCGACAGCTTCCCTGCTCGGCCTGGCAGCTTTGACGTCAGTTTTTCTGATCGCGAGCAGGTTCCTGTCGATCACGCCCGTGCTCTATTTCATGCGCTACGGCCATCGCGTGAGCCTGATACCAGCGATCAATCTTTCGCAGATCAGTGAATTTTCACTGGTTGTTGCTTCTTTGGGCCTGGCGTTCGGCCACATCAACAGTCAGGCGGTTTCACTAATCATTTTTGTGTTCGTGATCACGTCAACCACGTCTACCTACATGATTAGTTACAACCACCAGATTGCCGCATGGATGAGTCGTGGGCTTTCGACGTTACGTATTCGCGATGTTGATGCCGTAGCTCCCGAGGCGGCGGCGCCGGCCCCCAAGCCCATCGTGTTTTTGGGATTCTTCCGCGAAGCAAGCGCGATCATTCATGAGTTTGAGCTGGACGGTGGAAAAGATAACAAACGCCACAACCTGCTCAACGACATCATGGTGATCGACTTCAATCCGGTCGTGTATTCAGAGCTGCAACGGCGAGGCATCGAGGTGCTCTATGGCGACGTGGCCCACATGGAAACATTGCATCACGCCAAGATTCACGACGCTCAGCTGGTGATCTCTACAATTCCCGATCAGATTTTGAAGGGCACGAACAACCAGCGAATACTGCGAAAGATTCGACAGTTGTGCCCGCATGCGCACGCAATCGTCACTGCCGATGGACCGCAAAAGGCTTTGGAGCTGTACGAACGCGGCGCCGATTTCGTGTTTATCCCGCGCCTCCACAGCTCCGCGCAGATGGCGCAGATAATCGAAACGGCAATGCGTGAAGGCTTTGACCACATTCGTGAAGAAGAGATCGAGCGTCTGAAGATGCGCGATGAGGTATTGGCTTGATTCGTTTGTGTTCTTATTCCCCTCCCTTTGGGAGGGTCAGGGGAGGGTTTTTATTCCCCTCCCTTTGGGAGGGGTTAGGGGGAGGGCTTGAGGCGTAAGAATAATTTGAAGTTGAAGGTAGCGTCAATTCTCAATTAATAACGCGGACTCAAGATTGAGTGATGATTCAAGGGTTGACGCTTCCTTCAAAACGAGAGTGCTGTGCATTTCGCAGACCCTCCCCAACCCTCCCAGAGGGAGGGAGACAATTGAAGCGATCCACGAAATACACGAAACACACAAAACACACGAAACTTACTTTGCTAGTGCATAAACACTTTAAGGTCGAAAAACAGGATTAATCTATGCCACCTCCGTTGCTACGAGACTTGCTTCTGTTGTTGCTCGCCTCGGTTCCAATCGTTTTCATCTTCCGCCGCCTGCGCCTGCCGAGCATCGTTGGTTTCATGATCACCGGGGTGCTGATCGGCCCACATGCGTTCGCGCTCATTCGAGATGTTCACGCGATTGAGGTGCTCGCTGAAATCGGAGTGGCGCTCCTGCTGTTCACTATCGGCCTTGAGTTTTCAATGCGCAGATTGCTGGACATGAAGCGATTAGTGCTGCTGGGAGGCGGATTACAGGTTATCGCCACAGTTCTCCTGGTAATGGGGATTGCGTATCTGCTCGGCCGGCCATTTAACCAGGCAATCTTCTTCGGTTTTCTGATTGCACTCTCAAGCACGGCAATCGTGCTGAAAACTTATATCGATCGGGCTGAGATCGATGCACCACACGGCCGGACCGGCGTGGGCATACTTCTCTTCCAGGACCTGAGTATTGTTCCCATGATGCTGATGGTTCCGATCCTGAGTGGAACGGGAGGCGTTTCGGTTGGGAAAATTTCGATAACGTTGGGCATCGCGCTCGCTACCATAGCGGCCATCATTTTCACTGCACGCACAGTTGTTCCTGGTCTCCTTTATCAAATTGTTCGTTTGCGAAGTCCCGAACTTTTCATCATTTCCGTGGTGCTGCTGAGTCTCGGTACTTCCTGGCTGACCTCCCAGGTGGGACTGTCTCTGGCACTGGGCGCTTTCATCGCAGGCCTGGTGCTATCTGAATCAGACTATAGCCACCAAATCGTTGCCGACATCCTGCCTTTCCGCGACGTCTTCAACAGTATTTTCTTTATGTCGATCGGGATGTTGCTTTCAGTGACTGCGCTCTACGCGGATGTGTTCACCGTGCTGGCATGGGTAGTCGCATTAACTATCGGCAAAACCGTGATCGTTTTTGCCGTCGTGCGTTTACTCGGATACTCGCTACGAATTTCAACGATGACAGCATTTGGCCTCGCCCAGGTCGGAGAGTTTTCTTTTATTCTCGCCAAGACCGGTGTCGAACAAAACATACTTGGAGAATCGGATTATCAGCGGTTTCTCGCCGCCTCGATTCTCTCCATGATTGCCACACCGTTTCTCATCAAAGTCGCTCCACGGATTGGATATGCGCTGCAGTCGGTGTTTTCTCCTGACTCCGTACTCGAGCGATCAGTAACAGGCTTCGATCCGGCAGCAACTGATCTGCGTGATCACGTCATCATCATCGGCTACGGACTGAATGGGCGTAACCTCGCGAAGGTGCTGCGCAGAACTGGCATTCCTTATGTTGTTCTCGAGTTAAATGCTGAAGCGGTGCGCGAAGGTAATCAACAAGGCGAACCGATTGTGTATGGCGATGCAACGCGAAAAGAAGTCCTGAATCATGTTCACCTGGGGCAAGCTCGCGTTCTGGTTTTGGCAATCTCCGATCCGGCTGCGTCACGTCACACGGTTTCGCTGGCGCGGCAGATGAACCCTGAGATTCACATCATTGTGCGCACGCGTTACATGAGTGAAATAACCGACCTACGGATGCTCGGCGCTGACGAAGTAATCCCGGAAGAATTTGAAACCAGCATTGAGATCTTTTCGCGCGTGTTGCGGGAACTGGGAATTGGACGCCACGCGATTCAACATCAGGTGGAAGAGATCAGGAGAGAGGGCTACGAAATGCTGCGAACGCCTTCGCTTCCAGTAATTGATTTGGGAAAGATTGCGGAGGCGTTGAGTGCGGCTTCGACCGAGACCGTGCAGGTTGAGCCCGGCGCACCGGCTGCAGGCAAATCGATCGCACAGTTGCGGTGGAGAACCGTAACCGGCGTATCAATCATCGCGATCATCAAGGATGGAGAGTCTGATATCAATCCGGGCCCGGAGACGGTGATCAACGAAGGGGACATAGTTGTGTTAATCGGAACGCCCGAAAAAGTTGATCAAGCGATTGAGAGATTTCTTATCAAGCCTCAGACGAACCCGATCGAATAGCGTCAGGCCTTTGGAGTGCGGCGGCCGGATGCTGCTTTGTTAGCTTTTCGTTCCGCACAATCTACGACGGAGGAAAGCTACAAAAGCTCCTGCCTCCTGCTTCTGCCTTCTGCCTCCTGCTGTATCACGGGACGTCTGTATAAGATCCGCGGGCTCGAATGGCAACATTCTTACGGTTCACCTTCACCAGGATCTTTCTGTTGAGACCTCTACGGTCAAGTTTCTTTGCGTAGTATCCGATTCGATACTGACGTCGAAGCTCTTCGGCGACTCCCGCAAAAGATTGTTTGATCAGATTTATGTCGCCGGCTTTGAAATAGCGCCCGCCCGTCTTGTGAGCTAATTGTTGTAAATATTTTTGCGGTGGCCCATCTCCGTATTGGACCGCGTAGATGATCGCGTCACTCTCATCTACGTCGCGCAGTGTGCCTTTCATCGTCGCCTTGCCCCAGGTGTTGTCTCCGTCAGTGAGCAGAATGATTGCCTTGCGGCCGGACTCACGTCTTAAAGCGCTCATCCCAAAGTCGACTGCGTCATAAAGTCTGGTACCCATGTTGATGGAACCAGGCTGCATTTGATCGATCGCCGAAATCAGAACTTGCGAATCGTTGGCGCGCGGTCCACTGAGCGACTTTATCTCGCCATGAAAATAGACCGGCAGAACTTTGTCGATAGGCAGCAGCTGTCCGACAAACGTTTTAGCCACGGCTTTGATTTCATTCAGGAAAGGTGCGGTTGACCCGCTGGTGTCGATTAGCAGCGCAACCGTGAAAGGATTATCAACGTTGCTGAAGTGAGTAATCGTCTGTTCCTCGCCATCCTCGAAAATGCGAAAGTCGTTACGAGTTAGATCGACAACGTAATGACCATCGCGATTCATGACGATTACCGGAACAGAAACCAGATTCGCGTTAACGCGAATGATGTCACCCTCACCGACCTCTTCTGGTTCAGAGGCCACGGCGCTTTGTTCTTTCCTGCTTTCCTTCGGTGTGGGAGATGGCGTCGGCTGAGCACTAATCGCCACGTTAAGCGCGATGAGTGATAACAATGAGGCGACAACAAACTTCATCTTGATCATTCTAGACGGCATACAGCGAACAGCAAACAGCAGACCGCAGGTGGCAGGCCGCAGAAATTACCTCGTGACTTTGGCCAAGGGCCTCAGAGGATTGACCGTTTGCTGTTTGCTGTTTGCTTCCTGCCACCTGCCTCGTGCCCCTGCCGCCTTCCGTTTGACGTCTGCTGTTTACTGTTTGCTATTTGCTAGAATCACCTCATGAACAAGCGTGCAAAGAAACGATTGAAAGAAGCTATCGCCAAGGACAAGCAGGAGAAGGCCAAATCACTACCGCAACAACGCCTCGGCGCCTCCAAGGATCCGCAACAAATGAAAGGCTTCCTCCCGAAACCTGAGAAGAAACGCGGCTAAGCAGTGGGCGTTGGGCAGTGAGCAGTGGACAGTAAACTGACATCTGCCTACTGCTCACTGCCCCCTGATCAGGTACAACCGGCTCGCGGTGGCCAGGTAAAGCGCATCCCCGATCAATGCAGGACGCGAATAGAGCGGCGCCTCCATCTCGATCCGGGCCAGCAATTCCTTTCGCCGTCCCGCACGCAGAACGGTCATGAGGCCTTCAGCGTTCCCAACGTAAAGACGGTCGTCCGCCAGCAACAGGCATCCCCAGATGGCCTCATTAGTCTCATGCTTCCAGACAAGAGCGCCGGTTGCCGCGTCGAGACAATAAATCGTTCCGCCCAAGTCACCAATGTAAAGCAGACCGTCCTTAACCATTGGTGTTCCAACCACGCGGCCGACATCACGCGAAGTCCACAGAAGCCCGCTCTTAGTAACGTCTCCCTGGCCGTTAGGATTGATCGCATGAATGAACGAAGGTCCATTCCCATGCCCGGGACTTTGGCCCATCGCAATGAAGACGCGTCCGTCGTCGAAGACCGGTGAAGCAATGATAGAGCCGCGCGAAAGGACTCCCGGGCGTGGAACCCAGCGGGCATCTTTCGGGTTGCCGTCAAATCGCCATACTTCGTGTCCCGACGCTGCGTCGTACGCGCGCAGCCAGCCATCTCCTCCGCCGAAGAGCACCTGCATGCGCCCTTTGACGTTGGCAGCCACAGGGCTGGACCAGTCGCCGTGCAGTACACGATCACCGGGTCCAATTGCGCTCCAAACGACTTCGCCCGAGTGTTTATTCACCGCGATCAAACTTGGCGCGCGCGGCGATGGGACGCGCGTATGGCCTTCATTCTGGCCGTTGGAAGTACCGACCACGAGCAGATCACCCAGCGGCAATACGTCGCTATTGCAGGCTTCATGTGGGAAGACACCCAAGGCGGGCATGTCCAGTTGCCAGATAATGTCTGCTGCCTTGTCTTTGAAGAACTCTTGCTGATATGGACCATCGTTTTCGCCATCCCCGAAACCCTGCGCGTCGAGGCAACGGAGCTGACACTCGGCGGTGACGTAGTACAACCGATCGCCTTCAACATAAGGAGCACTTGTCGTCGAAGGTAACAGAAACTCCCTTAGGCCGCGCTCCACCCGCGGCGCAACATCCTGCCAAAGAAACTCGCCATCCGTTTTCCGGAAAGCCATAAGCACGCCTGAGTCTTCCTGAAAATCGGGGTTTATTTTCCGGCTGTTGTCAGCGCCCACATAGACCACATCACCCGCAACCACGGGACGGCCAAACACTTCGTTTCCCAACTCGACGCTCCAAACAATGTTTCGCCCCGTGGTCGTATCCCACTCAACGGGAGGATTGCCTGTTTGAACTACAGTCGTTTGGGGTTGGAGCCGGATGGAAGTTTTTGGGCCATGCGGTGAGACAACAGGCTTTCCAGACTCGAGGCCGGCGATGCGACTCAACGCCCACTCAGCCTGGTTACGCAATGCGGGATCTTTTGCAGCCGCTCTCAACGACTCCTGCGCAGCGTGTGCCTTTGGCCCGATGCTTCCGAGCGCCTCGGCCGCGCAGATGCGAACATAAAGGAACTCATCCTTCAGAGCTTCGATCAACTGCGGCACGGATAACTGCGCGGGCGGGCCGATGCTTCCGAGTGCTTCGGCCGCCGCCCATCGGACCCCGGGAATCGGATCGCGCAAGGCCCTGGCGAGATCTCTGGTCGCGTCGCTTGCCTTTGGACCAATGGAGGCCAGCGCCTCCGCAGCGTAAATGCGGACGTAAGGGTTTTCGTGCGAGAGGGTCTTAACCAGGGCGCTCACCGAAGGACCGGCGCGCTGCCCCAAAGCGCCCAACGCGCGTGCGGCATCGCCCGCGACCATCGAATCCTCGTCTCTCAGTGCCCGTCTCAACGCTGGTTGAATCAATTCGGTCTCGGGCGCCAGGTCAATCAATTCGTTAAGGGCGCTCCGCCGGAATGAGGTCCGTTCATTCCGAAGCAGTTCAACGAGCAGCGGAATAGCCGGCGGACCGATGCGCTGGATGATTTCGAAAGTTACAAGATGCAGGTCTTCGTTGGGACGGTTGAGGAATCGTCTCAACAGAGGCATTGAACGCCCCGACCGTTGGACCAGTTGGGCTTCGGCGATGGATCTGACCTTCGGGTCGTTGGACAGCAAACGATTTTCCCAGTCAATCAACTGGGCTTGATGCGAACGTTTAACTTGTGTCCGCTGAGTAAGTGTTTGAGGGAATGCTGGTATCGCCAGGGTACAGAGCAGCGTACAGATGAAAAAGTGTCGCATGGTCGCCGAAAGAGTTAAGACAGCTCTGATGAATTCGTTATGGTGGCAGTTTTCAAACCCGCGGAGCGGGTGAAAGCATAAAGCCTGGGGTGGAGCGGAGCGGAACCCCAGGTTGAGGTGGAGTAAAAAACCGAGCGCGCGAAGCGTGCGATAGTCCAACCGAATTCGATTTGCCAATAATAGAAACGGCTGTCGCCCACTTCGCGGGCTCTTATCCTTTAACTTACACGATCCCTGGGGTCCGCTCCGCTCCACCCCATGCTCTATGCTTTCACCCGCTCCGCGGGTTGCTTAGAAACTGGTCCCAACAGCTAACGTGACATCCTCGCCGTCCATCAAGTTACCTCTACCTCTTGTTGACTATCCTCAAGTTAGAATGAATTGGAACTGTTAGAAGTTACAGGTAATAACTTAGGCTTTGAACCGGAAGGAGGCCTTCGTGTTATTTCGTGTAATTCGTGAATTTCGTGGATCGTTCTTACGCCGCCTAAAAAACGATCCACGAAATTCACGAATTACACGAAAACTCTGAATTGAACTTTTGAGGCAAAGCTCACTCGTTAGTAGACTGCAATCTCGAAGAGGCCACATGCGTAAACTGAAAATAATTGCACTTGCAGTTTTGCTACAGATGCAACTTGGTGCGGATCATGTTTCTGCGCAAGCTCCGCAGTCCGAAAACATTACTCGCCAGGAGAGACTTCGAGGCTCAGTATCGCCCGAACGGGAATGGTGGGACCTGCTGCATTACCACTTGAAAGTGGAGTTCTTAACTGAAAGGAGACGCTTAGCAGGGTCAAACACCATAACCTTCCGTACCCTAAAACCGGGAAACAAAATGCAAATTGATTTGCAGCCGCCGTTAACAATTACAAAAATTACTCATGGTGGTTCGCAACTCAAATTTGAACGGGAAGGAAATGTCTTTTGGGTAATGTTTGAAAAAGAGATCCCAAAAGGCGTTGAAGACAAGGTCGAAGTTTTTTACGAAGGAATTCCAGTGGTAAGTAAGAATCCGCCATGGGTTGGCGGGATAACCTGGGGCAGAGATGACCTGGGAGAACATTTTATCGTCACCACCGCTCAAGGAATTGGAGCAAGTATCTGGTGGCCCAATAAAGACCATGGGTCTGACGAACCCGATCGTGGAATGCAAATTAGTGTAACGGTGCCGGACACGCTGGTTGGCGTTTCTAACGGGCGATTAAAGAAGACGGACCATGATGCTGCCGGTAAGAAGAAAACGTTTCACTGGGAAGTCTTGAACCCAATCAATAACTATGGAGTCAACGTTAACATCGGGAATTACCTAACCTTCTCCGAAAAGTACCAGGGGAAATTTGGTGAATTGGATCTGGACTATTGGGTCCTGCCTCATCAGAAAGATGCGGCGATGAAGCACTTTAGGGAAGTACGCCGCACGATTGAGGCCTTTGAACATTGGTTTGGCAAGTATCCTTTTTATGAGGACAGCTTCAAGCTGGTTACAGTTTCCTATCCGGGAATGGAGCATCAAAGCTCGGTTACTTACGGCAATTGGTTTAGGAACGGTTATTTGCAACGCGACCAGTGTGGCTGCGGTGTGGGCCTTAAATTTGACTTCATCATCGTTCATGAATCAGCGCATGAGTGGTGGGGCAATAACATCTCAATGAAAGACAATGCCGACATGTGGATACACGAGGGCTTTGCGAACTACTCCGAAAACCTTTTTGTCGAATACCACTTCGGGAAAAAAGATGCGGAAGATTATGTGGTCGGTACTCGTCGCGGTATCAGAAATGACCGGCCCATCATCGGTGTCTATGGAACGAATCGAGAAGGATCAGGAGACATGTATCCCAAGGGCGGGAACATGTTGCATACCATTCGCCACATCATCAACGACGACGCGAAATGGCTGTCCATTTTGCGGGGACTCAACGCTGACTTCTGGCATCAGACAGTAACCACCGAACAGATTGAGTCGTATATCTCCAGTAAGTCTGGCATTGATCTCAGCAAGGTATTCGACCAATACCTGCGGACCACAAACATTCCGTTGTTGAAATACAAAGTAAGCGGAAAGACGGTGGCATTTAACTACGAGAGAGTGGTTAAAGGGTTCGCGATGCCAATTCGCGTCGCTATCAATGGTAAGGACGTAGTAATCAAGCCGACCGAAGTAAAACAGACTTTTGAATTCAGCGAAGACATCAAGACGTTTGTGGTCGATCGAAACTTCTACATTGAGTCAGCGAAAAGCTGATCTACATCGACGCAACGCAAGACATTAGTTCGGACCTGACCGCACGTCAATTGCACTGTGCGGTTCAACATGTTTCGTGTTAGTTCGTGTGTTTCGTGCAATTCGTGGATCATTCCTGCTGCCTAAAAAATGAACGACGAATTGCACGAAACACACGACACGAATAAGAGATGTGACTACGTCGTCAGTTCTCTACATTCCCATTCAACGCAGACTCCGCAGCAATCTTCGTATTCCGGTTGGCCGGGATCGGGATAAGGTTTGCATTTCTTCCATTTCACGCTGAAGTTGGGCGTTTTCTTTGGAGCAGCCGTTGTAAATCTGATGGTGATGTCCTGCTTCATCTTGAGTGCCCTGATGCAGGTTAAGACAAAGAGTTCGGTGGTTTCGGGCTGATCGAATTTGGACGCCATATTTTCGATCTGCGCTTTTGAAAGTTTAAATCTCTTCTTTACGAAGCCGGCAACATCGGCCTTCATTTCGCGGATCGCCGTTTCCAGAAAGGCTTTATCCTTTCTCGTCGCTTCGCAAAATCTCTTTACGCTGCGGGTTGAAATTTCGCCAAAATTACCAGTGTCCGTGCTCATAGAGGATCTCCTTTAAGCGGTGAAGGTTCAGACAATGCTTTTTAGGGCTTGATTTTGAAGGGGCCAATAATAACAACCGCGCAGGACATTCCCAAGGCATCAACTGGTCCAATGTCCAATGTCCAATGTCCAATGTCTTTGTTTCGAAGGTTGGCTCTGAAATCCAAAGAGCGCCTCCCGCAATGAAGACATTGGACATTGGACATTGGACCTCTATTTACATTCCGGTGTCATCAGCGGATGGTCCATAAATCGACGGGACCTTTCCGCCCATGGGCCGCAGATACGCACTCAGCTGCCCGCGATGGTGGATCGCGTCGAACATAAAGTCCCAAAGAAACTCCACCGTTGGTCTTTCCATGACGACCTGTCCGTTATAAAGAAACTGTGCGTTCCTCTGCTGCGTTGCATCATCCATCGCGGCCACCTTGTCGAGTAACTCATTCGACCACTTCTCAAACATTCCGATCATTTCATCCCGGCTTGGTGGCTTCATGTCTGCCCAATCCGCCTTACCGGTGTCGACGACATCGTTCAACGCTTTCATTTCATTCGTGATGGTCCAAACTAGTTGCTCGGCCGAGGGTGAACGGTCATGTGGTTTGTAGCTTAGGTCTTCGGGTAACTCCCTCAGCACCTTTAGAAAAACTGGAAACTCTGCCTTCGCACGTGTTAGATAGAAATCTCGAAGCGTCATCGTTGGTTCCTCCTGCGATTCGTCTTATTTCGTGTTATTTCGTGTAGTTCGTGCATTTCGTGGATCGTTCTTATGCAGCCCTTAAAAACGGATCCACCAATAACACGAATTCCACGAAACGAAACAACACGCCTAGTTGCACGGTGGTATTGGAGTAAGCGTGTATTTCTCCGTGCCGGTATTGGTGTAGCCGCCGGCTGAACCGGCTCCTCCTCCAGTCATCGTGCCTGGCTTGCCCAAACCATCCGGCAGCGAAATGGTGTAGGTCCCGCTACCGTGTGCATTGAATGGTCCGGTGTAAGTGTACGTTCCGGATAATCCTCCAGAGAGTTCCATGGTGAACCCACCACCGGTGAGCTGGAACGGCTTCATGATGTCGCAGACCTTGCTGTTGGTTTGCCAGTCATCCAGACCACCGGCGATCTGATACGACGCGCCACCGGTGTTTGCATTGAGATCGAGAGTCGCCTTACCACGCCGCGAGGTAGCGGTAAGCGTAATGGTAGCGCTCTTCCCTGCCTCACCTGGAGCTGTGTACGTCAGCGTTCCGCGCGTTTTGGCCAGCGTTGTCGGATCTACCGACGTCTCACCTTTTAACGCCGCGTCGAGTTTGGACGGGACTTCGGAGCCGTCAAACTTATGGCGAACCGTCACCGGGATGGAGGTGTTAGAGCTTGGAGCAACGGTTCCTGGCGATGGCGCTTCGATCTTTGTGCACGCTCCGCTAAGCCACCTTTGCTCCGCGATTTTGAGCGCTGTCAATCCCGTCGCAAACGCCGCTTCGAGGCCGGCTATGGACAAGGGTTCTGCATTTGCCTTAGTGGCGCTTTGGGAATGACGGATCACCCTGAAATTCGACTCGGAGTAATTGCCGCCGTCGTGCTTCATCGTCGTTGCGGTTTCTACGTACACTGCAACTCCGTTCTTTACTTGTCGCGTGGCCTGCGTCAGATCCATGGTGTAGCCCTCCACTTGGGCATCATCGTTTACGAGTGCACGGACCATAGCGGTCACATCGCGACTATACGTGGCGCCACCGGACTCGGCACCCAGAGTTACCTTGATCGTGAACGGCAATTGTCCTTCCGCATTTGGACAACGCTGCCCATCTATTTTTGCGGCCAGATCCGCCTTCGCAGATTTATTGTCTTTAGTAACTTCCGTCTTAAGCCCCAGGCCAAGCTTTGTCGAACCGTCGTCTGCTCTTCCTATTTCCAAACTCATAGTGCTGGTGGCGCCACCTTCCTTCTCCGTAACGGACTTGTTGAGGTTGGCTCCTACCGGCACATTCGGCGCGAAGATGTCGTTTAAACCGGTAACGAGCGCACCGATGACGGCTGTGGCATTAGCGCCGCCGATAGCACTGTCTACTCTGCCCTGATAAAGGAAGAGCGCCGGGAAGGCTGTTCCTACTATCGGCGATTTCGCGGCGAGCAGGGTCGGGCCTTTCCGCTCTTTGATCTCCAACGCTCTGGAGAGCGGTTCGGTGCCGAGCTGTGCACGAAGTTCACCAAGACCGGTTTTCAGTGCGGCGCGCTCAGCCGCTTCTACGTCGCCAGCTAGCTTGTCGACTCCCGGCTCCAATTCCGCTAACAGGCGCAGTGCTTCCGCACCCGGTGACGGCGCAGGAGCCTTCGGATCGTAGTTCGGCAGACCAGCGGCTACCTTGCTGTAATCGCCGGACACAACACCGCCAGATCTGAACCGATCAACCAACTTACAAGACAACGACACCGACAAGAGCAGGAACAGCGACACTATCGACTTGGAAATTTTCACTGGTCAGCCTTTCCTTCGCGTTCGTGTTATTCGTGTTATTCGTGTATTTCGTGGATCGTTCTAATGTGGCCCAAAACAGGGATCCACGAATAACACGAATAACACGAAAAAGGTTGAATTACACTTTTTGAGGCAAGGCCGAAGACCTCAAAATCTTGAGGTCAACCGAAACTTCTACGTTGAGACATCGAAAATCTGAAGCGTAACTTACGTTGTTCCGGTTACATACTTACTAAATAAGTGCGTGGGCAGAAACCCGAGTATCAAAAATATTCCGCCAATCCCGATGATCAACAAATAGATGGCCCAGGGCATGGGCTCACCGTCAGCTACAAAAATAAAATTAGGCGTACGGGGATAATGTACTTCACGGTAAGACGTCACGAGGCTCGACCAATCATCATGTTTGATAACCCCTTTCACACTTACGGCAGTCGCCTTTCCACATGTCTTGTCCATTAGGCAGCCGTTGGTACCCTCAAGACTGTAAAGCAGGCTCGTCGGTGGCCGTGCGTGGTCGGCGTTCTCCGCGAGTCGATTGCGACTGAAGACCGGGATGATTGCACCGGTAGTGGATTTGTTTGCGTAATCGCCCGCAAGGTAGGTATTAATCGCAACGTGCGCGCCGGTCGATTCACCTCCCGTAACAATAACGTAGCGTGCGTCCCCAACGCCGCTCGTTTCGACCTCTTCGATAGTGAAGGACTGTGGCTCTGGATTGATGCGGAATCCATCAACGCCGTACGCGATGGCCATCGCACCTCCCACGATGCAAGCGAGTCGAAGTAGTAATCTCACGGGGAAGGCCTCAGTTATAGTAGTTCCATTCGCGTCTGCGCTCTCGCCGGTTCAGTATCCACCAGCGGCAGAGAACGATGATGCAAACGACGGTTGCGATCACGACGTAGTAGCCGGCGATCCGGTCAGTGGCTTCGTAGTCGAGGAAAAACATGTTCGTGCAAATCCATTCCACGACCGAGCGGCCGACGGCGATTACCAGAAATGAGACGAAGATAACCACAAGGTTTCTGACAATAGGCATTTTCTTTCCTCCTCGAGTAAGGGTGGCGGGATAACTTGGGAACTTGGGCTGGTTTGCCCAGGTGGGATTTTCTTAAGCGCGGCGCTGAGGTCGCGCCGGACAGAAACCATAGCAGAGTCCGACGCGGGCTATCAATTTATTTTTCGCGGATTCAAGTTGGTAGTGCAACTTCGTCACCGCACTGCTGTGGGTCGACAAATACAGTACCTGGAGCGGTAGCGACCGGATCTTGGCGCTCTGAATGGAAAGAACCTCCCAAAAAGGACTAGCACTCAACTGCAGAACCGCTGGCGGTAGCCAGCGGTTACGAACCGCTGATCTTTGCTTCTAAACTAATTCAACATGCTTCGTGTCATTTCGTGTGTTTCGTGTAATTCGTCGATCGTATTATATGCGGCCCATAAAACGATCCACGAATTACATTAACAAACAGCATGCATACAAAAAACGCGGATCGAAACGGAGGCATTGCCTTACTCAGACGCGCTGCTATACTCCGGTCTCTCCAACAGATCTTTCCGACCCTCGTGAAACGTTTGGGGATGAGAGACAACAGCACAAACGGATAGTAGGGTGTCTACAAAAGGATAAATCGGTGTCGATCATGTCGAACGTTCTTGTCTCTCCACCCGGCATTTCCCCCGAAAACTGCTGCACACAGCGTTAACGTTGCAGTTTTTACAACTGGCCCAGGGCTTGCAGTACTAATTCGGGAAAGTTACCTCACTCGTAAGGAGTCAAAATATGAGCGCGGAAGTTGAAAGTCAGGTGCCGCCTGATAGCAAGAAGAGCGAAAGCGGTGGGTTGGGACGTGAGATACGAACCGTGCTGCTTCCAAGTTTGGTTACAGGAGTGTTCGGGTTCCTTATTTGGAACGCCCAGACCACCATTCAACAAAGTGTCAACGAAAGTAACCAGAAACTAGAGCGGGAATCCGCGCGAGAAGCCGACCGGGACAAGCAGATGATGCAGACCATGATGGCGCGCGGCGAGGAAGTCTACAAACGAAAACTGGCACTCTATGAACAAGCATGCAAGAACATCGCCGCTATTAGGAAAGCGCTCGATGAAGCGGAGCTGGTGCCCGAAAGTAAAACGCGAGCGAGCGATAAGCTTGCTGAATTAGATGAGCTCCACAAGGCCAATGCTCTTTATTGGAGCGATGATATCGAAAAGCAGTTGAGCAAATTATGGGGCCTGAGTGTCGATAAACTGAGGTCCCAACAATCGAGCAACAAAGCCGCAAACGATCTTATCAAAGCCGAAATTGCAAGCTTGCACCAGCAGATGAAAGACGATCTGGCCCTGGACGACGTGACAAAGGCCACGCGTTAGCCGAAACAAAATGGCGTTATCGTTCGCTTCGCCGGAACAGCAAACTCGGCTCTCAGGAGGTTCGAAGTACCATGAAAAGACAAGTTGTTGGTTTGACCGCATTACTCGCCTTTGTAGTCGTGTCCTCGTTTCCGTTAGCGGCCTCCGTAAACCCGGCAAGTACTCAGCCAGTTGCCGCGACCATCGCGGCTGCCAATTGCGCGCCCAATTGCGCTGACTCAGCCACAGACTGCAAGGCGCCGGTGAAGTATCTCGGGGAGAACAATTCGTGCGCGTGTTTTTCATGTGAACACGGTAGAAGAACACAGCGGATCATCTGCACTGAAAATGAGGACGATAAAATCAAACTGAAGCTGCTGGCGAGACCGAGATGAGGAGGCGGCACCGTAATCGCCAATTGGCCCGCAGCAAAGGGCGAAACTGCAATCGGAAATTGGCAATCGGAAATGTGTGTGCTGTCGTCCCCTACCGCGGGCTCGATATGCTTCCGCGACGCCTTCCCAGGGTTCCGCTTCGCCCCACCCGAGGCTTTATGCTGCCACCCGCTTCGCGGGCTGCCTTCTTCTCCGCTTTCTCAATTAGTTTTGACTCTTCGCGTAACTCCGCGCAAAAGGTGTTGATAACATCGGCCAGCAACTGCGCCTTCGCCAGGCTGAGTTGCCGATCGCGTGCGTTCCCAAGGAAGAACTCGAGTTGAATCCTGCGGCCGCAGTCGGCAATGGTGAGCATGTTGGTCCCCACAACGTACTTACCTTCATAACTCGACTCAATTTCCGCGATGATGTACGACGATGTACGGCTTAAGGCCGGGGCGAGGAACGTACGTTTGTAGTATCGAAACTGAGGCATCTTACTCAGCCCGCGTAGCGGGCGATCGGCGTATTCGAGTCACCAGCCCGCGAAGCGGGCGATAGCATAAAGCCTGGGGCGTGAGCCCCAGGACCATAACCCCAAATAGATTATTAGCCCGCGGAGCGGGCGATAGCCTGTGGGCATGGCAATTTTCAATTTCCGATTGCCGATTTCGTTTATTCGATATGGGCCAATTGGGAATCAAAACTCGGCAAAATGGAAATGATGCGGCTGTCGCCCAAGCCGCGGGCTACACACCTTTTCTCGACTTGATCCTGGGGCTCACGCCCCAGGCTTTATGCTACCGCCCGCTTCGCGGGCTGTGACTCAAGTAACACTGTTTGAATGATTAACGCGCCCGTCTTCTGTTATCCTGCTCCGGCTTATTCTTAGTGGGACAGACATTCTTGTCTGTCCTCCGGTCTCACCAGACACAGACAGGTTTGGTATTACAACGACCACAAAATGCGCAGCTCATTCTCATTGAGGACGGAGTGATGAGCATCGCTGTTGAGCATGGAGGGTTCCTACTCACGGCGAATCAAAAGCGGAGCTACATTCTATCTGCAACTACAGACAGAGTCAACCCGGGTGCGCACGAACAACTTCCATTGGGAGGTGTCTCCTAATGGTCAGAGGTGCCCGCGTAAAACCGGAGCGTTTGCCGGAAAAGCTGCTTAAGATCAGGTTGGCGCTTGAACTTTCTCAGTCCGAGATGTTGAGGCGCTTGGGATTGGAAGAGCAGATGGACTACAAGCGAATCTCCGAGTTCGAGCGGGGAACTACGGAACCTCACTTGTCGGTTCTTCTTCAGTATGCTCGCGCGGCGCGTGTACACATGGAAGACATTGTCGACGACGAATTAGATTTGCCTGCGAGACTTCCCGGTAATGTGAGCTACCGAGGGATCAAACACACCACCATCCGAAAGACTAGATAAATTCTGGCGTAACCACTGAACAGATTAAGTCGTATATTTCCCAAGTCAGGCGTCGACTTTAGTAAACTATTTGATCAATTCCGGTGGACCACCAGCATTCCGTTGTTGAAATACCAAGTAAACGGAAAGACCGTGGAACTTAACTAGGAAAGTGCAATTTGACACCAGGCCCATTACAAATTCGCCTAAGAGCCCCCTCAACTGTCGATAACAAAACCTCCCTCGTCTTTTCGTCGCTTAGGCTTGCTCAGAATCACGCACAAGAGAAGGGAGACGATTACGGTGGCTATTAGCTGAACGCTCAGTCTCGTTATGTCGAGGCGTATCGAGAAAAATGGGAGGTCGTTAAGACCTACGGTAGTCGAGAACAGTTTAGAGAGCGCAGCGGCGTCGGTCGGTGCATTTGAATGCCAAATAGGATAGTAACCTGCGAATCGCTCCATCCTTAGGCTCCGCTGTTGAAACACAAACGACCAGGGAGGGAAGAGGGCGAATGCGGTAACTGCTATCGCTCCGAACACTAGTACAACTCGTTGATAAATATTCATTCGGTCCTCCAAGCCCACCCCAGCGGTTGGAAGGATTAAGGCAAGGCGTTGAGATCGGATTCAAGGCTGTTTAGTTGGATTTGCAAGTCATCTAAGCTTGAACTAACGCGAGATAGTTTCATCTCAACATCCGGCACAACGGATTCCCAATCACTGACGCCAAAGTCCGCAACGGCTGATTTTAGTGTATCAACGTCAGTCTCCAATTCGTCTGAGGCGAATTCTACCGCCGAAAGATTCTGTTTGATCTCTTCGATACCATTCTCAAGTGCATCGACTTTATTCTCTAATTCCTCTTTCGCGTTTTCTAGCTCTTCCACTTGAGTCTGCAAGTCGTCAAACTCTTCGGAGTCCGCACAACCAATGTGTGAGACAAGGATTAGCAGGATTAGAAGCAAGAGCAATTTCTTCATCGAGAGATCCTACCTTTCCGGCAAGGAGGTTGCCTCGCCATTCGCGGGTTAATTCAAATCCTCGGCAATCGTTGCAAACTGTTCTAGCGCCGCTTCCAAATCGGCCGCGATGTCGGCGGCAATGATTTCGGGAGCGGGCAGGTTTGCGGATTCTTCGAGGGCTTCATCTTTTAGCCAGAAGATGTCCAAGTTCACCTTGTCGCGCTTGGTCAGCTCTTCGTAGGTGAAAGACTTAAACCGCTCGCTTTCTTTTCGGTCGTGGCGATTCTTCGGGTTGTAGCAAGCCACGAAGTCGTCCAAGTCGCTGCGCTTGAGGGTGTTTTCTTTGAGCGTGAAGTGCAGGTTCGTTCGCAGGTCGTAGATCCAGAGCTTCTCGGTCCACGGCTTTTCCTGTGCAGGCTTGCGATCGAAGAACAGGACGTTGGCCTTCACGCCTTGCGCGTAGAAGATTCCGGTTGGCAGGCGCAAGAGGGTATGCACGTCCGCCTGCTTGAGGAGTTCTCGCCGGATGGTTTCACCCGCGCCGCCTTCGAAAAGCACGTTGTCCGGCAACACCACCGCCGCACGCCCGTGCTGTTTGAGAATGGTGAAAATGTGCTGCAGGAAATTGAGCTGCTTGTTACTCGTCGTGGCCCAGAAATCGTCGCGGTTGATAATGAGCGATTCCCTGGAAGTCTCACCCGCCTCGTTGACAATGGTCACGCTGCTCTTCTTGCCGAAGGGCGGATTGGCTAGGACAATTTCGTATTCACCGTGCTTCCCGGCTAACGCGTCCCTTGTGACGACGGGCATATCCTTTTCAGACTCGCCACCGATGCTATGTAGGAGCAAGTTCATCGCACAGAGGCGCGTGACGCTATCCACCAACTCGATGCCGAAGAGCGTGCCGCTCTTGAGCTTCTTCTTTTGCGCCCGGTCAAGCGCGTGATGCTTGGCCAGGTAATCGTGCGCCGCCAGCAGAAAACCGCCCGTGCCGCACGCCGGATCACAAATGACCTGCCCCGGTTGCGGGGCGACTGCGTCCACCATCGCGGCGATGAGCGGTCGCGGTGTGAAGTATTGCCCCGCGCCCCCTTTCACGTCCTCGGCGTTCTTTTGCAGCAGGCCCTCGTAAGCGTCGCCCTTCACGTCGGCGGAAAGCGTAGACCACTGCTCTTTGTCGATCAGGTCCACGATTAGCCGGCGCAGCTTGGCTGGGTCTTGGATTTTGTTCTGCGCCTTGCGGAAGATGACGCCGAGCATGCCCGACCGCTCGCCGAGGTCCTCCAGCGTATGGCGATAATGGATTTCCAGCTCGTCGCGAATCACTTTTACGTGAGGCGTTTCACATCCTCATGGTCTTCTCTTTAGTTAAGACGTAAAAGCCAACGCTTCTCAATCTGTGAAAGGAAGCCAGTTCGTCGGTATGGTCGAAGATCTCTTGTTCGAAATAAGCGGTTCAGGACCCGACCAGTGAGAGGACGCCGCATTGTGCCCTAGGACGACGCGGAAGGCCAAGCCTCGTGGCCGCGCTAAGATAAACTTGGCTAAGAATTAACGATACCGCATAATATTACTAAACTCGTTTTGCTCAGGAAAGATTGCACTACATCTCCTAGTTCGTTTGCTTATGACGCACACGCCTTTGTACGGCACCATTTCGAATTGCCACCAAAGCCCGAGCCTCATTGTTCGAAGCCGGGCGGGTGGTTTCGTGACACAGAATTGCATTGCGTGCGGAACTCCTCGTGCCATTCCGTTTGACCAACTGCCTCTACTCTCGTGCGAAAGCTGCCAAAGACCCCTGGTGCCGTTGACGAAACCTGCGCCTAATCATAACTACGCATATCGCTGCGATGGGTGTGGACGGGGATTTGAATTACACGAACGCGTCCCTCATTGGAACGATCGTTTTGAATATCACGGCTTTCCTCTTGACAGCGATTACTCATCCGACTATGGGATTCGCTTCTCACCAAGCTCCGTCGTCCTCGTAAGATTGGGGAACACCGTGAAAGTCATAAAGAATGCTGCCGCTCACAAATAGTGCCTCAACTTCTTGCGGCGAACATTGTCTGAAGAAGCGCTGCGCCGTGAACTGTGACGTTGGGCTATGGACCACGCATGGTTCAATCCTCGAAAGGAATTCATAAGGCCGTGAAACTTCTCATCCTTCTATACCTGCTGGCATTCGGTGGCGGATTGCAAGATTTCAGTTATGGCCAACCCTCGGAAATGAAGGGCCTCAAAAAAGTCTTTGTGAACACCGGAACAGATCTCACAAACCGCGAACGCATTTTCAAAGAGATTCAAAACGCGAAGCTTGATCTAGAACTTTTGGATTCAGAAGAGGGAGCCGAGATCATTCTTGTCTTCGCAGGGGGAAAGGAACAAATTACGGTCGGCTCAGTCTCAAACGGAACAGGCTCAATCTCAACGCGCAAGGTGAACGTTGGCGAGGGCAGAGTTTTCGTGATCCGCGACAATAAAATGAAGATCGTAATGTCCTATGAAGGAGAGGAAAAGAAAATCTGGGAGAAAAAACCGGCCACGAATTTCAGCCGAGCCTTCGTAAAGGCTTACAAAAAGGCAAATGACTTGAAGTAAGACTACCTTAAAGCTCAACAAAGAGTTGGCCCTCCTGCTCTACAACGTCTTTTTCCACGAACTGCTCCTTGTGGCTGAATACCAACCTGGGCTGCCCGTTATGCAGCCTTCTCAAGCAATGAAAACAATGCGACCGTACAATTGTGGAGTCGCGGCTGAAGCGTTCGCTGCTGGTCTCTTCGCCCATGCTGGTTGCAACGTCGCCGTTCAGTACGGCGCAAATCAGCCCGAATATGATTTAGTCGTAACACGTCAAGGTTGCGCAATTCACGTCTCGGTTAAGGGTAGCCAAGACGGCGGATGGGGTCTCATCCAAAACCACAAAAAAGGACGGGGCTACCACGAGGCCGCGGAAGCGTGGGCCGCGTCACAACCCCGTGTCATTGTTTACTGCCTCGTTCAATTCCAAGGGGTAGCGCTCGGTGAGTGTCCTCGAGCATATCTAGCAACGGTTCAAGAGATTGCTGCTTGGCACAAGAGTTCTCGTAATGGTCTTGGCGGCACCATTCTGTGGGAGAATTACTGCTACACCCGCGGCGTGGCCAAGGGATGCATACAAACCATTCCGGCTGAATGGCGCTTTACCAAAGAGCGGCTTGCGCACTTCTTACCGGTTGCATAGCAACCCGTTAGCCCGTAGCGGCGAATCGCTTTTTAACACATCATCGCTCCGACGAGGCTGAGAACTGCCCCCCCTTTCCCTGCACATGATTCAGGATTTGCCTAATCGCTCGCACATTCGCTTTGACAGCCCGGTCGTGTCGAACCTCCAGCAGTCCGCAAGTGCAAGACCAGATTCAGCGAAACGTTCTACAGAATAGAGGCGGCCGGATAGCTTGTTCAGCTAGATTCCTGGTGGACTCTTTCACCGTTTCGCGTTGGCGCCGCACATTCGCGGAGTGCGGGTGATCGTTAACGCGCGAAGGCCGGTCCTATGTAAAGAAACAAATCTTTATGAACAAAGCCTATGAAGAAACAAAGCTTGTCGATCTGCTGCGTTACGCTATTGGCCATTCTGTCGCTTTCTCCAGCGTTCTCGCAGGGACAAGAAATTGCGAGTGCGCAAACAAGAAATGATCAGACAACAAAACTGCCGGACAAGATTCTCCAATTCCTCAAGGGGAGCGAGATGCAGAAGCGCCGGGCAGCGTTTGCGGGCGAGATCGATCCCATCCCGGAGAATCTTACACAGCTACTCAGGCAGCTCTATTTGCATCGCTTTACAATCGTGCGCATGAGGATCAGCCTCGAAATTAGCTCCACCTATTCAAAGTTAATCGTCGTGTCAGATGCGAAAACCGGTGGCGTCGTCTCTTATCTCTGGCAAGGCTGGGATGACGTGCCGGAATCGTTCAAACAATTGCTGACCCACTATCCGAAAGACGTTGGGTTAAGAAATTGTGACGTATTGAGCACTGCCTTCGTGCGGTTGAACGCCCTGGCTAACCTGATTGTTTATCCGGACAGGGGGCCTCTGATTCCGGTTACAGCGCGGGCATCGGCGGGCGCGTCGGTGCGCTGAGTGCAAAGCAAAAAGGAAAGGTAATGGAACTTCGCGCGGAGTTGATTAGATCATTAGGGCCTTCTCGATTACTGGCACTGAAGATGGAAGAGAGCGATGAACCAGATAAGGGCCGGTACATGTACGAAGGGCACAAATATGGACGCCTGGATATTATTGACAGTGAAACCGGGAAAGAGGAGCAGTGAACGAAAAGCGATCCACGGATTACACGAAACACACGAATCCCACCGACGGCAGTTGGTGGATGGTTCAGATCCAACCTACACAGGACGTTTTATAGAAAATAGAAGGAATACCACCAACGGGAGTTTGTCGATTGTTCAGATCCTGCCTTCTTCGGAGATAGCGTAGGCTGGATCTGAAGTATCCACCAACTGCCGTTGGTGGGATTTTTCAACTCTGCTGTGATCGTTGTTCGTAGGTTGGATCTGAACTATCCACCGACTTCCGTCGGTGGGATTTCATCCCGAATCTCAACCCAAATTTCCTCTCAGCCCGCGTCGAACTGTGATAAAAGCCGCTCCAGGACTAGCCTCAACAAAGGAGCTTCTTATGCACAACCTTCGATTGGCTTTACGCGCCTTCGCATTGTTTGCTTCCACGCTGCTGTTTGTCTCTGGCATTCATGCGCAGGCCACACGGACCTGGGTGTCAGGGAACGGCGATGATGTAAACCCGTGTAGTTTTGCAGCGCCATGCAGAACTTTTGCGGGTGCTATCTCAAAGACAGCTACGGGTGGCGAGATTACGGTTCGGGATGCCGGAGGATTTGGCTCTGTGATAATCAGGAAATCGATCACGATCGACGGCACCGGCGTTCCTGCGTCGATTCTCGCGACTCAACTTAACGGCATTACTATCGATATCCCACGGTTAGGGGGCACGATAAGTTTAAATACGCGAGTAGTACGTATCCGCGGGCTGTCGATAAATGGGGCAGGCAGCGGCAACACTGGAATCAACATTATCTCTGCTCGCAAAGTGACTGTGGAGGACTGCGTGATAGATGGCTTCACCCAGAACGGTATCAACGTTCAAGGCGCCAATCTATTCGTGCGAAACACAACAATAAGGAACAACGGCAACGCCGGCCTTAACGTTACGGGTGGAGCTCAGGCGGGCATCTCTGATAGCTCATTGGTTTTCAACGGCACTGGCTTGGCTGGGCCTGTCGTTAAGTTTTGTTGCGTCGTCTTGTTTGGTAATGCGAATGGCGATCCTCCTCCACCGTCGCCATAGAGCACCTGGTGAATCGTGTCACGCAACTAGCGCCGTCCTATCACACACCCCCCGAGCTGGTGGTCCAATCGTCCATGGTTTCGAAGAAGCCCGGCGGAATACCGACCGCTGGCCTTGATTGATAGTGATAGACCATAAAACAATCCACGAATTACACGAAACACACGAAACTTATGAATCCCACCAACGGCAGTTGGTGGATGGTTCAGATCCAAACTACACGCAAGGCTGATAGAAATAGAAGAAATACCACCGACGGTAGTCGGTGGATTGTTCAGATCCTGCTTGCTACTCGCGATATCCAAGGCTGGATCTGAGTATCCACCAACTGCCGTTGGTGGGATTTTCAACTCTGCTGTAGTCCTTGTTTGTAGGTTGGATCTGAACTATCCACCGACTGCCGTCGGTGGGATTCGACTTCTGAGGCAGCTGATTTCATTAACACCGCGGCTTCAGCCCGGTGACCACAAGGCCCAACCTCTGTTAACCGTTTCAACGGTTTCCGCTTGTGAAACCGTTAAAACGGTTAGTAATTTTCAGCCCGGGATGATCACCGGGCTGAAGCCGCGGTGTTAATGACAACGCTCCGCGCAAACCGGCTACCTTGCCGGTTCGTAACACATCGCCACGGCGCCGCAGACGAACTCCAGCCGGCGGCGGGCACCAAGTGTCAGGTGGCGGTTATCGGAGGCCGTAACACGCACATCCTAACGCTCGCCTGGGGCATCTATTCCTACAATGAAATTGATTTTTTTCTTCCTTTCTATTCTTTTGTTTGTTGGACCAACGTTCGCGCAGTCGTCCGATTCTCAGGCCTGGCATACGAATGACATCTCCGAGATCAAGTTCAACGAAGATGCAAGCAAGCTGATCTCGTATTCGGCAGGGGATGGATGGCTTTTCCTTTGGGATGTGCAAAGCGGCCGTTTGATTTGGAGGAACAAGACGGGCTTTATCCAGAGAGGCGATGAGTACTATACATTGACGAGCTTTGCGTTTAGTCACGATGAAAAATTCATTGCGTCGGGAAGCGGCAACGGCACTGTGGCTCTTTGGGACGCGAAAACGGGACATCTGATTTGGAGAACCGATGCCCATACGAGCAACGTGACCATAGTAGAGTTCTCTCCTGACGGAAATTCGATTATTTCGGCGGCCACGCCCGAAGATGGTGGTGATGAAGTTAAGGTGATCACCGTTGAAAACGGAGAGATCATCAAGAAGCTGGAAGGAAAACCTTGCACCGTAATCGCTATCGCTTTCACGGACGACGGTAAGATTCTACGAACAGGAAATCTTGATGGACAGGTGACCGAATGGGAATTGGCTAGCGGCAAGTCTCAGCGCGCAGAGGACGGAAAGGGCTGCAGGTTGCACCGGACTTATGAATGGGAGACCTCTTTTTCTGGAGACTTGAGTCTATCGGCCCAACGTACTGGTGAAACAGAAGTAACTATTTTTCGAAACGCCAAACCGATGAAGGTCTTAGAAGCCGACGGTTACAGGATCTATTCCCGATTCAGTGCAGATGGGTCGAAGCTAGTTGTAAGCGGATATGCAGGGTTTACTTTTTACGATTTGGAAAAAGGAACGAGTCGCAAAATAGAAGAGTTTTCTCGAACCGGCTCGACCATTGATTTGAGCTCAGATGGTCGATGGTTTGCTGAAGGTAGAAGCTACGGTGATGCTGCAATAAAGGTCACGGATGTTTCGAAAGGTGAATCTCGGTTTATCGGAAAAAAGTCTAGCAAGAACATCGCGCCACCACTTATCCCGACGGCGTTAGAAGAACGGTTGCTGGCCGAGAGAAGTGTGAAACAGATTGAAATCGACAAGGCAAATTCGGCGAGAGATCAGCAGGCTATCGTCGATATACAAAAGTTTAAGCAACAAGTTTTCATAACTTTCGAGCACTTTGGCGATATGACCGACCCTGGTGAAAAAAGAATGATCGAGTCTGATGAGCCTAAAGAAAGCAAAATATCGAAACCTGCTGAGTACGCTAATGCTATCTGGCTGCGGTTATACAATGATTCGCCTTTACCTATAGCAATACCAACGCAAAGTATGTATTTGCCGCGCAAGAACTGCTTCTTTGAACTGAAGAGTGGACGGAAAGTTTTTGGGCTATGTGATAAACGAGAAATAAGCATATGGCACGGGCTGGAAGATAAAAAAGGGAAACAACTTCCATATGGCGTTGATTTTGGCGCAAGCTCAATACTTCTTCCCAAGACCTCTGCTCTATTCGCCATTCCACGTGAACTATTAAAGGGTGGCAAGGCGATTCGTTTTAACTTCACTTTTCAAAACGATACTGTCGAAAACAAAGTTGGTGATTACGGAAAACCTGTTACGTTGAGATTCGGAGCAAGGGATCTTCCCAAAAACATAATGCCTAAGAAAATGTAGCTGAGTCTGGCAGTCCGGGAGGAGCGAAGAATGGCAGAGACAGAGAAGAGTTATCCATATGTAACCAACCTTAACGTGTTCTACAAACCTCTCGAGTTGGTGGACGTGCCTGCTTTGGTCGCGGCGTGCACCGACCGCTGGTACAACCAGACACTCTGCCGGGTGAATGACTCAGTCGTCCGACTGGGTGTCGTTGAGGGTGAGTACCACTGGCATAAGCACGATGATGAGGACGAGTTCTTCTATGTGGTAGACGGGCAGTTCCTCATTGATTTGGAAGGCCGCACGGTGGATTTATCGCCGGGAAAGGGTTTCGTGGTCCCGAAGGGTGTGATGCACCGCCCGCGAGCGCCCAAGCGAACTGTAATCCTGATGGTCGAGGGCGCAGGCATCATGCCGACGGGTGATGCTTAACCCTTCGTGTAATTCATGTGTTTCGTGTAATTCGTGGATCGTTTTCCAGCGGTGGACCAAAAGCGGTCCACGAAATACACGAAATACGAATCCCACCAACCCCGCACGCCCAATCACCGCGGTTGGTCCGAGAGCAGAAATATCAACGCATCAGAGAAGGTGCCGCGCAGGTTTACGGTACTGTGATGTCCGGCGAACTCCTGATACTTCAGCGCATACCCTTTCGCGATTAACACATCTCGCAGGTGCCGGTTGGCGGTGAGTGGCGACGGATGAAAATCGTTCTCGAATTTTCCAACGTCGAGGTAGAAGCGAAGCGGCAGTTTCGGCATCGCAGCAATACGTTGCATGACCACACCGTACTGCTCCCACGCCAATTCGTCTTGAGATGCAGCGTCCGGCGCTGCGGCGGGATCCACAAACTTGAACCAGTTCCTGTCCTTGTAAACGAAGAAGCCAGACTGCGCTGACACATTGCCGAACTGTTCCGGATGTTCAAGCGCCGCACACACAGCCGCAAGTCCTCCCCGGCTCGCTCCTCCGATCACCGTCGTCAACGGTTGTTGACTAACACGGTAATGCGCGCGGACCCACGGTAACAATTCCGTTGCGAGGAACCTCGAAAAAGATTCATAGCAGCTGAGTTCCCTGCGAGCGGCGTCTACATTTCCGATGAAAACAGCGACCACCGGAGGAATTTTTCGCGCGCTGAGTAGATTGTCCAGGATGACCGGCGTCGGAATTTCACTTGTGTAGGCCTCACCAAACATCAGCATCAGCAAACGGTAGGGAGGGCCAGACGGATCATAGCCAGGCGGCGTGTAGATTGTGAGCGACCTCTCGTTCCCAAGGATCTTGCTGACAAACGTAACTTTCTTAAGCTCACCCGTGGGGATCCCTTTACGCGGCAAAATCCACTCCTGAGATGGTGCCTGCGGTAGCTCGGCCAGCGAATCGGAAGTTGGACCACTAGCGTGACGCGGGTTCAGCGGATCGGGCTGAAACCCAGACTCGCGCTTCGAAGTATCTTTTTCTTCTTCCGAAGGGACCAGCGAATCGTTCACCGACAAACGGTAAGTGAAGCGCGCATCACTGCGCACACGGTAAGTTCGATACCAGACATCAGTGCCGGGAAGCTGAGTGAGCAAGTTGTCCTGCAATACGGTCTTGCTGTAGCTCGAATTCGACAGGCCGGAAATTAGCAGGACATTACTAACGGGCGATTTAGCTCTCCAGAGGAATGTTACGAGGTGGTGGTTTGGATCTGATCGGATTGGTTCGATGAGCGGAGTACTGCTGGTTGCAACTTTCGTCCAGAACTCCTGGACCGCGCGTTTGTCTCCGGAACGAACTTTCTCCGCGAGTGCGGTAATTTGCGGACTTTGTAACGTGGGTTGTGCCAACAACACGGCCAGCGGCGCAAAAAGGAGAATTGCCAAAAACAGCGGTGCGAGACTAAACCACGTGCGACATCGTGGCGAACTTTGACCGCGCGAGTGCTTGTTCCTCTTCGGAATTAATCGCATAAATTTGGCTTTGCCCCAAAAGTTATCTTCATCTCAGCTTCGCCATCCGATGTGCGGCGGCGGCTCTGCCCCGCCGTAAGCATCGCACTTGATGTCGGGCTACGCCCTCCCGTCTAACTGAGCGATTCCTCGACAAAATGCTTTCGGGCGTAGCCCTCATTCAATTACTTCAGCCGGGCGGCGGGGCAGAGCCACCGCCGCACATCAGACGGCAAAGCCATAATCACGGGGCATATTACTCTTGAGGCAAAGCTCATAAGTTTGTTCTCGTCAGACGCTAAGTCCGCAACACGCGTTGGCTCGAACAGAAGGTGAATCGTAAATGGTAAATGTGGATCGTTTATCCTGGCTGCATAGAATACGATCCACGAATACACGAATTACACGAAGCAACACGAACGGAGCGGCACGCATCCCTTCTCATAATCTTCCTGAGGACTTGAACCATATGCGCGGACTCAATCTCCTGATTCTCATTGCTCTCTGGGTGGGAAATTGTTTTGCTCAAGAAGCCCAGGCGCCTGCCGGTTCACCATCGCCGAGTCCGCCAGCGACACAAGACAGCCTGAAGATTTTTACCGAAGAGGTCGTGTTACCTGTTCGCGTTACGGATCAGCGTGGGCGGTTTGATCCAACTATGCACCAGGATGAGCTATTGGTTCTCGAAGACGGTGTGCCGCAGAAAGTAATGAGTGCTCGTCAGGTCCCCGCCCAGGTACTCCTACTAATCAGCACCGCCGGAGATTTGAATCCGGCGATGAAAGCAAACATTTCAAAGCAGGTGGCAGCGCATTTTGTTTCGCGACTCAAGCGTGGCGACCGGATCGCCCTGGTCCAGTATGGCCGTCACGTAGAGACGATTCAGAACTGGACCGGAGATTTTGACGCGACCTCCCATGCAATCCAGACCAAACTCTCTTCAAATAGCGGCGCCAATCTCGCAGGCGCGTTGGCCGCAGCAGTTTCTCGTTTTGCTGAGACGCCGGCAGGAAATCGGCACCTCGTGCTGATAACTGATGGCGTGAACGACTCGAGTGATTCGGTTGAAGGGAATTTGTGGCTCGCGCCCGCTGTCAAGGACCTGTTAGCGCAGTCGGTGACGGTGCACATTGTGAGTTACGCGCGCATGGGCCGAAAGGACATGTGGAAGAGTCAGCCACTGATCCAGATCACTGCACACAAACGGAAAACGATTGCAGACGTGGCTTTAGATATCCTGAAGCCGATTGGCTCAGAGTGGGAAAAGCCGAAGATTCATCTCTACGTTGATACGGATCTTCAAATGCGGCGGAGGCGCAGGGAGTATCTGAAGGCGATGAAGGAAGGCGAACGGTGGTTACGTCTGTTCGCGGTTGAGACTAATGGGAGCATATTTGTTCCGGGCTCAGTGGCGGAGATGCTGACGAACGTTGAACAGATCGCGGGCGACGTGGATTCGCAATACGTGGTTACTTACAAGCCGAAGCGTTCATTTGCTTCAAGTGCTGAAGGTGAGTATCGAAGAATTGAAGTAGCGCCGGCGAGGATCGGATTGGTTGTTAGTTCACGGAAAGGTTATGTGGCACCGAGTGCTCCGAAAAACTGATGACCCGGCTTACTTCCAGTCGACTAATATTTCTTAAAGTGATGAGGCAATGTAAGACTGCAATCGGTTTGCACTGGTTAACACAAAACCTGTTGAATTAACGACCGCCCAGCAGGGTGATCAGGCCATCGGCGAGGCCGCCGCGCCAACTTAAACCGTCGTGGCCGCCGACGAACTGTTGATAATGAACCTGATAGCCTTTTGCCAGTAATACATCACGCAAGTGACGCGTGCCTTCCAGGATCTCGCCCCCACCACCGTTCCTGTCGATTTCAAATGTTCCCGCCGAGAGATAGAAACGTATTGGCAGCTTCGGACTCGCGAGAAATTCCTTCACGAGGAAATTGCCTTCGGTGGTAGCGTCTCGAGAACCGTCACCACCGCGTCCGCCAGACTCGGGGCAACGCGAACCGCAGACGCCACCGTTGTGTTCAAACGACCACCAAAAGGCACCCGATAGGCTGAGCACGTTGCCAAAAACCTCAGGGTGACGAAGCGCCACAAATGGTCCGGCGATTCCCCCGGCGCTATAGCCAGAGAGAACAGTTTGCTTCGGATCCCTGGTGACGTTGTAATGCGATCGAATCCACGGCACGAGTTCCTTTGCCATAAAATCGGCGAACTCGGGATTGGCAACGAGATCTACCAGTCGCCGGCGTGGAACATTCTCAACAAACACCGCTACGGTCGAGGGAATTTTGGAAGCTGCAATGAGATTGTTAAGCGTCCTCACCTGGTATTGATCGTCTGACAAGTCTTCTCCGTCAAACAAAATCACGAGGGCATGGGGTGGACCATCTGCTTTGTAATTGGCCGGCGTGTAAACGGAAAAGGCACGGTCAACTTTCTGAATGGCGCTCTTGATGGTTTGTTTCTCGACGCGGCCCTCAGCTATTCCAGGTATGACCACCCTCCATGGTTGCGGCGTGGCTCCTGGCAACTGCGCCACGCTTGAACAATTAAACTTGCTGGTATCTGGCGGGCAAGCTGAATCCGGATGACGACTGAGTGGATCGCCCTGTCTGGTCGCTGCGCGCTGTGAGGTGCGAGGACCTTCAAACGTCATCGGATCGTTCGGCGATAGTTGATAGGTGAACCGGCCGCCGCTGGGGAGTTTCAAGGACAGGTACCAAACGTCAGAGTTCGGAATCTGATGCATCGAATAGTTGGCCGGCGGGCCAACACCCAGAAAGGAACCTATGACGAGGACATTCCTTGTGTCGTACTTGCTTCGCCACAGGAATGTCACGAGTTGATACTTGCCGTCTGAACCATACGGCTCGGTAAGTGGAGTTCCCTCTGCTGCTACCTCTTTCCAAAAGCTCTCTGTGTTTGTCTGGCCTTCGCTGATCTGTTTACGAAGAGCCTGAATCCGTTTGGTTGGAAAAGGATCGCTCCAGGGCTCTGGCTTGAGTCGCTCGTCGAGCGAGACCACGCCACCGATCGCCAATTCATAGCTGGCTGATTGGTCGCCCGGATTTTCAATCTTGAACGAATACGAGCCGGGGCCTTCGGCAGCAAACGGAAACGAAGGTCTTCCCTCACCCGATGTTGCCACAACGCGGCGAACAACGCTGCCGTCGGGACTCATAAGGAGGAAGTTGATCTTCCCCTTATACCCAATGGAGACGATGAGGTAGTCGCCGTCCTTCAGGGCGATTGAGAAGAGGTCCGTCTTACCGGGCTCGATCGTTCTGGTGACGGTTTGATTTGGCGAGAGTCTGTCTTGCGCCAGAACTTCCTGCGCCGGCAAGAAGAGGAAACAGAATGACAGGAAATAAATTCTCAGACGCGAACGCGCCTTGTGTTTTTCTGTGAGTTCGAAGTTTGACATACATCACCCTTGGTGTTGTTTCGTGTGTTTCGTGTAATTCGTGGATCCGTTTTTGGGCCGCATAGAACGATCCACGAATTACACGAAACACACGAACCACACGAAATAACACGAAGGTGGCCTAACGCCTTACTGCTCCACGCCGGCGAACCTGTGTTGTGGTCCAGTCGACCATCGTTTCGAATAGACCTGGTGGGAATCGTTTGAGACGGACCCACTCGTTCGGATTGTCTGGTGGAACTTCCATCAGGTTGTGGCTTCCATTTGGGTAAACCCTAACGATGTAATCTTTGCGTCCCGCTTGATCCAGGATTTGTTTGATCGCGCGCACCTGCGCTTTGACACCCTCAGGCGAATCAAGCTCGCCGAAGATTGCCAGCAGTGGCGCTTTGGACGCGCGCAAGGTTGGCGCCGGATCGTAGACATATGAGCGCCGCATGTGAGTCCAGAAGGGATCGTCACGTTTCTCCGGCCCAAAAACATCTATGCCCCGGTGGCGAAACCATTTTTTGTCTTTGGCTATGGCTCGAGCACGGGCGTACTCATCCCACTTGTTCTCGTAACCAATGATCTCGTTCTTCAGCCTTTGCCACGCGAGCGCTTCCTTCACTTCATCCGCGGTATAGCCGGCTTTGATTAACTCGAACTCAGTATCAAACAACTCCGTGTCAGCTGGTGACAGGCCGCCGCCTGACAAAGCGACTGCGAAAGCGGCCTCGGGCAAACGTGAAGCGGCCAGAGGAGCAATCCAGCCGCCCTGACTTTGACCCCAGAAGCCGATCTGATTTGCTGCAATGTCGGTTCGTGCCTGTAGAAATTTGGCTCCCGCAACGGCGTCGTCCGCCAGGGCTTGAAAGCTCGCCTCGCGCCAGTTACCGGTCGACTTGCCGACGCCTCGCTTGTCATAAGCGAGGACGGCAAACCCGCGTGCGGCGTAGAGGTATCCGAGGCCCCAATACATTTCGCGCGATTGCGCGCCACTGCCATGAACAAACACGAGTGCCGGACGTCTTCCCTTCACTGCGGGGATCAACAACGTACCCGCCAACGTGACATCACCGTTTTTAAAAGTGACCTCTTGCTGGCTAATCGCAACTCGCGTCGCGAAGGCTCCCGCCTGGCGACCCTTATGGTCCAAGTCAACTACGTGAACTCCCCGGTCGTTAAACGTAAGTGTCTGGCGTGTTGGAGAAGCGACGTATAAAGCCGGTCCGCCGGTGAATTGAATCTCAGATCGTGGGAAGATCGTGCGGGCCTGGCCGGATTTCACGTCAGTCACCCACAGGGTGTCTTGAGTGTTGGGAAACCTATCGATCACTATGTGGTCGCCGTTGCGGAAGCGATAAGCGCCGACGTAGCGCGCCAGGATTTCAGGCGCCACTTTCACGGTGCGCATCAGATGAAAGCGAGCCTTGATGCCGGGTGCCTCGGCCTCTCCTTCGATTACATCGCCGGCGAGAGTTCCGATCATGACGAGTTTAAGAGAGCTCAACTCGATCCGGACGCGATCACCTTCGCGCTGGACCAATGACAATTTTGCCTTAAGCGGTTTCACCATCTCGCCTGCATTTTCAGTGAGACTGAGACCCAAAAACTCTGCCCTGCCTTGCGGATAGCTGTTGCCTACCCACTCGCCCGTCAAGCCAGCTGTGGGTGGCTGGGCGTGAATGACAGTCGCCCCGGCCGCGATGGTAAGAGTTATCAAGAGGAAAGTTTTGAGGATTGTTTTCATCATGATTTTATTCGCCTTGAAGTCCAGTTCAACTCGGCTTCGCCGTCCGATGTGCGGCGGAGGCTGTGCCCCGCCGCAAGCTTAGTACTTGATGTCGGGCTACGCCCTCGTTTCTAGTGATTGATCCACACCAAAAGCGTTTCGGGGCATAGCCCCCGTTTCAAAGACTCAGTCGGACGGCGGGGCAAAGCCTCCGCCGCACATCGGACGGCAAGCCGTTATCATTTTGAATTACTTTGAGGAGAGCCGATTTATTTTGAGACCGCTGACGTTAGGATGATACACGCAAGGCACACAGTCGGCCATATTGGTCCTTCGTGTTATTTCGTGTGGTTCGTGTAATTCGTGGATCGTTTTCCGGGTCGCATAAAATACAATCCACGAAGTACACGAAGTACACGAACTAACACGAAGGTGTTGGACTAGACTTCTGAGACAACTGATTAACTTTGAAAAGGAGATCTATGGTACGAATCATTTTAGGTGTGATCGTCGGATTTTTTTCCTGGGCGATCCTGTGGCTCGGAAGCGAGAAGATCCTTTCGGCCATTTGGCCCGCGTTCGGCGCTCATCAGGTGGCGTTTCAAGCTGCCGTCGAACATGGAAACTCGTTCACCGCGAACGCGACATTTCTTCTCATTCATATTGTCCTCGCTTCAATAGTCTCGGTGATAGCCGGATTTCTGGCCGCGCTGATCGCTGGTGAAAACAGACGCGCGCCGCTAATCCTCGGCTTTCTGTTAATGGCAATTGGTTTAATGAAGGTCGTTATGTCCTGGCCCTACGTGCCCATTTGGTATCACGTGCTTTTCACGGCGGTCCTAATTCCAATGACGATTGTGGGCGGTAAATTGAAAACCACCGCTTCGTAAAAAAAGGAATCAAACTTTCAGTGACCGTAGAAAGAGATGGGAATGATGAAGAAAAACTTATCCGTAGTGTTAATCCTCCTGGCCATTAATGTGAGCCTGGCAACTGCGCAAAAGAGTAAGCCATATTCGCAGGCAGATGGCGATGTATATGACGGTCGGATTGAACAGGTTAAGGGAAAGGTTATTTATCTGAATCACCCGGACCTCGGAAGGACGCCTGCATCGGGACACTATCTCGTTTTCCAACGAGACGGCTGTCAGGATAGCTTAGTAGCAACTCACGCTGATGCTGAAGGAAACTATAAGATCTTCCTTGGAATCGGCAAGTACAAGCTCATTGTTTCAGAATGCAATTGCGACTATGGCGGAACCGGTTGCGATTGCCAGAATCTCCTTGCTGCCAGCCAACCGCAATACATCACCGTGGAACGTGGACGACCATACGTAGCAGAATTCAATATCGAGCTGGTTTTAAAGAAACAATAGATTGATGCTCGTTTACGAGGGCAAAGCAATGGCAAACGATAGAGTTTTCGCGATGAGTTTTGCTGGCGTCTATCCCCACTACGTGGCGAAGGCCGAAAAGAAAGGCCGCACCAAGGAAGAGGTCGACGAAATTATTCGGTGGCTCACTGGATATAGTAAGGCTGGTCTGGAAAAAGAGATCCGGCAGAAAACTAACTTTCGAACGTTCTTCGAACAAGCTCCTAAAATGAATGCGAATGTTTCTTTGATCAAAGGTGTGGTTTGCGGGATCCGTGTGGAAGAGATCGAAGACCCGTTGATGCAAAAGATTCGTTATCTGGACAAACTGGTTGACGAACTGGCAAAAGGTAAAAAGATGGAAAAGATCCTGCGAAGTCCGGAATAGTCACGGGAGTGGTCCGAATACAAACGCAACTCGCAACGAATTAGAACTGGGAGCGGTAGCGACCAGGTACTGCTTCTTTACCTAAGTTGAAGTACTACGTTGCTCACGAGACCCAGTCGCTACCGCTCCCGGTTCTAATCCGTGGTTGATCCTGAGTCACTAGTTCGTCGCCTTGGTGAATGTGACGCCTCCGTAATTCAACGACACGAGCTTTCCTTCGGCGTCTTTTACGAAGCTAACTACCTCACCGTTTCCTCCCGGCAGCACCACGACACGAATCGTGTCCTTTTCGGTAAAAGGTGTCGCCAGGGTATTGAGTTTGCCCATGCGGAGCGCGAGAGCTTTTTCTTTTGCGACGATCTCAATGGTCCCCAGCATGTCGTTCTTATACTTGCCGGCATACTCGGCAAACGGCTTGGTGAGCTGCCACTCCCTCTTTGCCCGGTTCGCGGCTTCAGCGAAGATGCGCTGCCTTATGCTCTCAAATCTCTTGGCGGTTTCCTCCAATTGCTTTTCGTAATCCGCCTCGAAATTCCCTGTTCGCAGCCACCAGTCGTAAGCATAAGCCGCGAGCATGTCCGCCAGTCGTCCGCCGAGCGCGTCATTATTTACGAGCACACCCACCGCGACTCTCTTGTCAGGCATGAATGAAACATGACTGCGATAACCGGGATAACCGCCGTGATGATAGACCACCTTTTCGTTGCGGTATTTGCCGATCTGCCAACCAAGCCCATATTCACCATCGCCCGAAAACGGCGGTTCATTACGAGTGCTCTTGATGTAACCAGTGTGCGCGTTGCGAATAAGATCGGCCGGTAACAACTGCTTCCCGCCAAGTCTGCCGCTGTTCATGTTCAGGTTAAGCCACCTGCCCAAGTCGGAAATGCTCATGAATATCCCACCGGCGGACTGCATGTTCTCGTCGGTCTTTTCGAGCGAGCTTCGCACCATCTTGCCGGCATTGACCACATCGGTGTCGATCACATACGGCGCCGCGATCTTGAACTTCCTGGCGCGCGCCTTTGAAGGGTACGCAGTAGTGTGTTTCAAACCCGCAGGACTGAAGATGCGTTCCTGCAGGACGTCTTGCCACTTCTTGTGAAGATGGTAATGCAGCGCGAGACCGTAGATGTTATAGCCGAGGTTCGTGTAGTTGTATTTGCCGAAGTTGGTCTCATTAAGAGTGGTGCCTTCGGCCAGGACGCGATCGAGTTCACTTTGATCGATCTGGCCCGTAAAGGCGAGGCGGTTGACGAGCGGGTTGTTGCGCAGTCCGCTGGTGTGGGTCAGAAGATCCCGGATCGTGATCTTCTCAGGTATGTCACTCTTGAATCGAACGCCCGGAGTGTATTTCGTCATCGCGTCGGAAAACTTGATCTTGCCTTCCTTGTCCAGCATCGCGGCCGCCAGCGCCGTAAACGACTTCGTCGAGGAGGCGATGTAATAAAGCGTATCGGTATCGGCTTTTATACCGGCTTCTTTATCGGCCATCCCGTACGCGCGAAGAAAGATCGGCTTATCGTCTTTGATCACCACGATCGCGATGCCCGGAAGGTCAGGAAACATCGCCATCGTCTTGACGACCGAAGCATCGTAAGCGGCGGAAAAGTCCTTTGGTGTTGCTGGGGGCAGGGTCTGAGCGGAAACGAAAACGCTTACAGAGTTCACTAGCAGGGCGACGAGGGAGACAACGATCGCTTTCTTCATAAGCTCTCCTGTAAGAGAAATTTGGTTGAGGCCGTTATCCGTTACGACCTACGAAACGGGAAAGTTCCGTCAAGGTGGATCGCCCAGGGTAGGTCCATCTTGTTTCGTGTTGTTTCGTGAGTTTCGTGCAATTCGTGGATCGTTTTTTAGGGAGCATAAGAACGATTCCACGAATTGCACGAAACACACGAAATAACACGAAAGGTGTTGACCTCGCCTTTAGACAGATTTAAAAGCAAGCAATTAGGGTATTCCCCAATCCGCGTAATCTGCGTAATCTGTGGATTATTCTTACTCGAAGCGGGCGAGGCCTCAGAGTCTCAGGAGCGTTGGTAAAAGGGGTAACAAATGAGAAATGTAATCTTCGCAATCAACACTACCCTGGATGGCTGCGTCGACCACACCAGGCAAGTTGCTGATGACGAGACACATGAATATTTTACAGACCTCCTGCGTGAGGTTGACCTGCTGGTCTTTGGACGTATCACCTACCAATTGATGGTCCCTTTTTGGCCTGAAGTCGCTAAAAACCAGTCGATGAGCAAAACATCGAACGAATTTGCTCTCACGTTTGATTCCCTCAACAAAATAGTTTTCTCACGATCACTGGACAGCGCTGAAGATAAGAATACGAGAATTGTTCGTACGAACCTTCACGACGAAATACTTAAATTGAAAAAAGAAGAAGGCAAGAATATTTTAGTCGGTGGGGTAGATCTTCCTTCACAACTAATCGAGCTTGGTCTCGTTGATGAATATCGGTTTGTTGTTGGCCCAATCGTTGTGGGAGAAGGTAGACGCTTATTGGAAGGTGTTAGCCTGCCGGAGAGTTCACAATTAAAACTCGTCGACTCAAAGATTTTTAAATCAGGATGTGTTGCGCTTCGTTACTTGAAACAATCGTGAGATTTCCTCTGCAATCGCTGATGAGTGTTTGTATCACTCTGATTCTGTGCTGCTCCAACGCAGCGTTTCCGCTCCCTCGTCAGAAACAACAACCGGTACGAGCCCATGGGCCAACGGATGCCAGAGAGCTTGAACAGTTTCTCGACAAGATCTTCACCGAGGAAATGCAGAAGGAGCAGATTCCGGGAGCAGCTTTCGTCTTTGTGAAGGACGGCGCCGTCCTTTTTTCCAAAGGGTATGGATTTGTCGACCTGGAACGCACCAAACCCGTTTCCCCAGAGCGCACCATCTTTCGGATTGGATCCATTAGCAAAGTCTTTACCGCGACGGCAGTTGTGCAGTTGGCTGATCGCGGTAAGCTTAATCTTCAACACGACGTTAACCGGTATCTCAAGAAGATTAAGGTGCCGACAACCTATCCGCAGCCGATCACTGCGGCTCAGTTACTCAACCATACCGCTGGACTTGATGAAATTCGCCCCGGCACACAGGCGCCCACCTCAGAAGGTGTGTTGACTCTTCCGGCCTTCCTGCAAACGCGACTCAGGCGCATCCGACCACCCGGCGAAGTTATTTCCTATTCAACTTACGGGATTACTCTGGCGGGCCAATTGATCGAAGAAGTGTCAGGGACGTCCTTTGAATCCTATCTAAAGACGAATATCTGGCAACCGTTGGGAATGAATCGCACGAGCATCACGGTGCCGGAGTCGTTGGCAAGTGATCTGGCAGTTGGTTACGAATATGGCGAAGGAGTAAACCAGCCACAGCGCTACGAGTGGTATCACACTACGCCCGCGTCATCCATCAACAGCACAGCGCTAGACATGTCGAAGTTCATGCTGATGCATCTCGCAACGCGCGGCACCGCCAAACGCATCCTGAGCGAACGTGCCTTGCGCGACATGCATAGCAGACATGCCAGGGGGCACCCGCAAGTACCCGGTGTTGCTTACGGTTTTTTTGAAGACGAGTACCAGGGACTGAGAATACTTGAACACGGAGGTAACATGGTGGGCTTCAGTTCCCAATTGGTTCTCTTGCCGGAAGAAAACGCAGGGTTCTTCATGGTGAATCATCACGAAAACAGCAACTTACGCGATACCGTGAAGTGGGCGATCCTGGAGCGTTACTATTCGAATCCAACACCCATCAAAACCCCGGTCGCGAGGGATGACTACAAAGCACGTGGTCCAATGTTCGCCGGTACTTATCAGTGGAATGTCTTTTGTCACACTTGCCCTCACCGCACATCTGGTCCAGTTCTTAGAGTGTCAAGCAATGATGATGGTACTTTGAAATTAAGCAACGGCCCTCGTCGCTGGATTGAAGTGGAACCAATGTTATTCGTACGCGATGACGGCAAAGCCAGGATTGCCTTTCAGAGCGATAAATCGGGCAAAGTGAAATATCTGTACGCGAACGGTTTCTGGGTTTTCGAACGTACGGATTGAGATCTTCGTGCTATTTCGTGTAATTCGTGGATCGTTTTGTGGGCTGCTTAATTCCCCTCCCTCTGGGAGGGGTCAGGGGAGGGCTTGACGCGAAATGGTTTTTTGTAACTTGGAGGTAGCGTCACTCTGTCGTTAACGAATCAAACCACTGACTAGTTAATCCGAACGTTGACGCTTCCTCTCGAAACAAAACATAGTGAATGCGTCAAACCCTCCCCTAACCCCTCCCAAAGGGAGGGGAAAGTTTTCGAAACAACAGGAAGGTCAACGCAATGCGTCGACGAAGTATTCTCAAAGGCATCGCAGCGAGTGTTCTTCAAATTCCCTTCCAATTGCGCTGGCCACTTCATGCGGGAGTGGCGCGCGAAGTAACTCGCCGGGTGCGACCGACAGATCCACAGTGGCCCAGCGCCGCCAGTTGGGCAAAGTTAAAAGCTGCTGTGGGAGGTAATCTAATCGAACCTCCGCCTTTGTTCGCTGCCTGCCAGAAGGGGGCAAACAGCACCGCCTGCGCAGATGTGCTCCGAAACATTCGCAATCCCTTTTATATAGGCGACCAGCCTGCGGGAACTGAGGTTTCCGGATGGTTGGACGCCTGGAAGCCGGCCCCCAGCGCGTACGCAATTGCGGCGCGCAACGCTAACGACGTCGCGGCGGGAGTTCGCTTCGCGGTTCTAAACAATTTGCGACTGGTGGTAAAAGGCGGGGGGCATAGTTATCTCGGGACCTCGAACGCGCCGGACTCATTGTTAATTTGGACCCGCAGAATGAACAGGGTCACTCTGCATGATGCGTTTGTCGGACTTGGCTGCGAAGGCCGCGTCGCGCCCATCACTGCGGTGACCGCCGAAGCCGGCGCGATGTGGATCGATCTCTATCACGCTGTGACTACCGAAGCCGGTCGATATGTTCAGGGCGGAGGCTGCACTACTGTTGGTGTGGCGGGTCTCGTACAAAGCGGCGGGTTCGGATCTTTTTCGAAGGGTTTTGGAACGGCCGCTGCGGGATTGTTGGAAGCAGAAGTGGTCACCGCTAATGGCGAGGTGCGCACCGTCAATGCCTGCAACAACAAGGAACTGTTCTGGGCGCTCAAAGGAGGTGGCGGCGGTAGCTTCGGCGTCGTCACCAAAGTCACGCTTCGGACTCACCCATTGCCAGAATTCTTCGGGTTTGCCGGAGGCTCAATCACCGCGCAATCGGACTCCGCGTTCCGCGAACTGGTCCACCGCTTCGTTGGATTCTACCGCGACAAACTCTTCAATCCACACTGGGGCGAATCAATCAAGGTTCGGCCCGACAACGTGCTCGAACTTTCAATGGTGTGTCAGGGTCTGGATGACGGCGAAGTGAAGCGGATATGGCAGCCGTTTTTCGATTGGGTTAAGACAGCGCCGGAACTCAAGATGACAGACGTGAGTGTGGGCGCCAGGCCGGCACGATCGTGGTGGGATGTCGTCGCTCGCAAGAAGCGAGGGAGCGGCGCAATGATTAGTGATCCTCGCCCAGGCGCACCGGTGAAGCATGCCTACTGGTCAGGCGATCAGGATCAGGTGGGCGCGTTTCTGCATGGCTACGATTCTGTTTGGCTGCCCGCAAAGTTACTTCACGGAGACCAACAGTTGCGTCTCGCCAATGCGCTGTTTGCAGCGAGCCGGCACAAGAAGGTTGAACTGCATTTCAACAAAGGAATCGCCGGTGCGCCGGCCGAAGCAATCGCCCGTACCAGGGACACGGCCACGAACCCAGCGGTGGTTGATGCTTTCGCTTTGGTGATCATCGCCGATGGCGAGCGACCTGCCTATCCGGGTCTGGCGCGGCCCGCGATAGACACGACCGCCGCCCGCGGAAACGCGCGTCAGATTGATCTTGCTATCGCCGAGTTACGCAAACTTGCTCCCCGCGCCGGTTCGTACGTTTCGGAAAGCAATTACTTCAATGCTTCGTGGCAGAACGCTTATTGGGGCGAAAATTATTCGAGGCTGCGTGCGATCAAAACGAAATACGATCCCGACGGTCTCTTCTTCGTTCACCACGGTGTTGGGAGCGAAGATTGGAGCAACGACGGGTTCACGCGTTTGACGAAAAGACGTTAGCGGGCTTACCTCAAAAAGTCATTTTCATCGCGGCTTCGCCGTCCGATGTGCGGCGGCGGCTCTGCCCCGCCGTAAGATTGGCACTTGATTTGGGCTGCGCCCTCGCTTGGAGCTGAGTAATTCAAAAAGCGCTTTGGGGCACAGCCCCCATTTAATTATATAAGCAGCACGGCGGGGCAAAGCCACCGCCGCACATCGGATGGCAAAGCCATAAACATGATGGCGCATTACTTTTATTGAGGCCAGGAGGTTCCCCTTTTGTTGACCCGCCCTTAACTCAATGCCCACTCCGCTTCTCCCCGAACAGATCGAACTGCATCGTGACCGCATGTGGCGGCGCGAGGAAGACCTTCGCGTTGAAACCGCTGTGGAAGCGGAACGCTTCATCGAAGACGTGGGCTTTGCCAACACGCTGACGGATACTCGTCGCGCTGGTCCATCGTTGTACATCGCAGTTTGCGGTCGTCGGGATGTTAGTTTGCCTCGCAATGTCCAGAAGGATGAAGAGACTCGTCTCACCTGGTATCTCAAGGACGAAGTTATGCGTCGCGGTCGCGTTTACTACGCGAAGCTCGCGGGCGGTCGTTCGATGTTTGTCGCGCCGCGGTTGATAAGCCACTTCGCTGCCGTCTGGATGCCTCGCCGCAAAGACGAGTCTGCAGTTTTGTCGGAAGCAGCCCGACGTATTCTCAAAGTTCTCCGGCGCGAACACGAACTGGCCACCGCCGACTTGCGCGCGGAAAGTGCAGTCTCGGAACGTGCGGCGTTCACACGCGCGCTCGATGAGTTACAACGCCAGATGAAAGTGATCCCTCAGGACGTTATCTATCAACCGACGTTTTCATACATCTGGATGCTGGCTGAAGACCGGTTCCCGGAGGAGTTGAGAAAACGTGTCGCGCGCAAGACGGCACTGAAGGAGATCGCTCGGGCATATCTGGCGGGCGCGGGGATGACGGTACTCGGCGAGACAGCGCGCGCTTCCGGGTTGAGCCGGGTTGAAGCGGGACTTGGAAACCATCAACTGGTAAACGAAGGATATGCGATCCGCGTCAGGCAGGGGATCTACACGCTGGCATCATCGAAGAACATCTGACGCCCCGTCGGACGACCGACGCACCGAAGTGCGCGGAGCGCACGGCAGCATAAAGCCTGGGGGCGCAAGCCCCAGGATCGCACACCTAAAGAGGTTAGCCCGCGGAACGCGACAGCGCCAATCACACTGATCGGTCTGCCGCCGGCTCCGAGGGCTACGTTGTCATTGTGTATTAAACCTGGGGCTTACGTGGTCAGAGTACAAGCTTAGCTTGCGTGCGTTCAAAAGGAGCAACCTAAAGGTTGGACTCTGAACATTGTCTTAACTCGAAAATCCTGACTCAAAACTACGAGTGGTTTGCATAACGACTTTTGGACACGTGGGGAAATCGATTCTGGTCGAGGCGCGACTGAGATCCACCTGTCAGAATTTACAGGTAACTCGTAACGCAAACTGTTAGTTTGCGTCAGTTACGTCGGCTGAGTCGTTTACAGACACGAGACTTCTAATCAACGCATCGCAAACTAACAGTTTGCGTTACAAGCGAGCTTCAGCTTCCCTACCCTAGTATTTTTTCCAGTTTTTGAACTTCGAATCACAGTCGATACTCGGTGTAACAACCAGAATCAAATGAGACCGAATCGCTGTGCGGATGACCTCCGGCCCGGCATAAGGAGAGATCATGAAACACTTACACACCTTCCGCTACTTGTTAATCGTCCTGACTCTCGTGGTCGCATGCCCGTTAGCGGATGCCCAGGAGAAACCCAACATTGTGATCCTCGCAACTGGTGGCACGATCGCCGGAGCCGGCGCAACGGGAACTCAATCAGGATATACGTCTGGCGCGGTTGGAATCGACACCATGGTGAATGCTGTCCCTGGCATCGAGAAGCTCGCAAACATCAAGGGCGAACAGATCTCGAATGTGGGGTCGCAAGACATGTCGTTCGAAATCATGTTGAAACTTGCCAAGCGCATTAATGAATTACTCCCCACAGCAGGCGTAGATGGCATTGTGGTTACGCATGGGACCGATACGATGGAGGAAACTGCGTACTTCCTAAACCTGACTGTAAAGAGCGATAAACCGGTCGTGATGGTTGGTTCGATGAGGCCGTCTACGGCAGTGAGTGCAGATGGTCCTTTGAACCTGTACAACGCAGTAGCGGTAGCTGCCGATCCGAAAGCGAAAGGACAAGGCGTGTTGGTGGTAATGAACGATCACATTCACGCCGCGCACTCGCTTACCAAAACGAGTACGACTGCAATTCAAACTTTCATGTCACCGCTACGTGGGCTGGTTGGGATTACCGCTTACGGCAAGAACGATTGGTACAACGCTCCTCCCTGGAAACACACGACGCAATCCGATTTTGACGTAACGAAGGTCACCAAACTGCCACGTGTCGATATTATTTTCGGTTATGCAGACATGTCTCCAGACCTCATCGACGCGAGTGTCAACGCCGGAGCAAAAGGGATCGTCATTGCTGGTGTGGGCAACGGCAATATGAACAAAGCGTCAATTGACGCGGCAGCCAGGGCTGTAAAAAAGGGTGTCGTAGTAGTGCGCAGCAGCCGCGTCGCTACCGGGACCGTTGATCGCAACGTTGAGGTGAACGACGATCAACTCGGATTCATCGCTTCCGACGAGTTGAATCCGCAGAAGTCTCGAATCCTGCTCTCATTGGCTATGCTGACCAATCCTCAACCCGCGAGGCTACAAGAATTTTTCAGAACTTACTGAACGACGAAGCCCCCGTGAGCAATGAGAATTACAATGAGGTCTCTATTGCTATGGTTGGCAATCGTCTCTTTAATCTTCGCGGAAGGCGCGGTGAGTGCCCAGCAAAAGGAAACTCGGAGTTCCTACCCTTCCGCATCAGCGCCTCAATCAACACCGACACCTGCCAGCCAGGAAACTCCGCCAGCCTCTCTTAAGACACTCGAAGACACGATAACCGCCAGTGAAGACGATGGACCACCGAGCCGGAAGTTCATTCGCTGGAATGAGTATCAAGGTCCGTACTTCACACTTCAGTTTGGCGCCGGGCTTCTCTATGACTATGGCGCATTTGCCCAGGATCAAAACAGTAAGAGCCAGATTACGATGTTCCCCGGCCACAAGGTTCGCGATTTTCGTGTGCTCTTTCGAGGAAAACTATTTCCCGGAATTAAGCGATCAATCACCTGGAGTGCCGGCGTCATGTACGACGCACCGAACAGTGCGTGGCGGATGAGACAAACCGGGATCATGATCGCGACGCCTGAATTGTGGGGATCCTTCTTCGTTGGCCGCACCAAAGAAGGTTTCTCAATGAATAAAATTATGGTTGGCTACGACGGCTTGACCATGGAGCGTTCAACGATGAACGATGCCACGATCCCGATTCTCGCCGACGGAATTAAATGGTTAGGCTACCTACCGAAACGGAAAATCCTCTGGAACCTTGGCTACTACAACGACGTGTTATCGCAAGGCCAGTCGTTCTCAACGTATTCCAGTCAGGTATCAGGAAGATTCGTCGTGCTTCCTATACTTTCAGAGAAAGAAAATAAAGTACTTCATCTCGGCGTCATGGCCCGCGTAGGTAAACCACTCGACAACAAGATTCGATTCCGATCTCGTCCCGAGTCGAATGTGGCCCCTTACTTCCTCGACACCGGTTCGTTCGAATCCACATCGACACGCATGGCAGGATATGAGGCTTACTATCGCGGGAAGCGATGGTTTTTCGGAAATGAATACTGGCGGGTGTTTGTATCGTCTGACACGAAGAGCAATCCCACGTTCCATGGAGGCGATTTCATCATGAGTTATCTCTTCAATGATGCCACGCGTCCTTACAACACTGCTGGGGGTTACTTTCGAGCTCTCGATCCTAAGCGCAGTGTTTTTGAAGGTGGACCTGGCGCGTGGGAGCTTGTGTTTCGATACACTCGCAGCGATTTCAACGATAAGACTGTGCAAGGAGGAACGTTCGCCAGGTTCACGTCACAAGTGAACTGGTACCTCTCACAAAATCTTCGCTTAGAGTTGAATTATGGATACGGTCGTTTGAATCGATTCGACCTCAAAGGCAATACGCAGTTTTTGCAGAGCCGATTTCAATTCTATTTTTAGGGGGATTCAAAGAGTGACCAAAGACCGGCGAGAAGAATACAAGACGGAACTCATGCAGTTGATGAATTCTTCGTTCCTGGTCCGTCGTCCCGCGCGACTTACTCGTAACGGAGAATCTCAAGTGGCTCGACCTTTGCTACCCGGCGGGCGGTGAGATAACAGGCGCATACCGTTGTGGAGATCAGTGAGATCAAGACAATGACAAACGTGTATGGATCGGATGGGGCCACGCCATAGAACATACTTGACAAGAAATGGCTTGCCGCGCGTGCGCCTGCCATGCCGAGAGCCGCACCGAACAGGCCCAGCAGGAGACCTTCTCTGACTATCATCCAGATTACCTGTTTTTGCTGAGCGCCTAGTGCCATGCGAATAGCTATTTCGCGAGTACGCTGTTGGCTGACATAGGACATGATTCCGTAAATGCCAACGACCGCCAGCGATAGCGCCAGCACAGCGAAACACACCAGCATTGACATGACAAAGCGTTGCTCAGCCACTGAAGCAGTCAAACGTTGGTCCAGGGTTTGAATCTCGGCGAGTGGCTGTTCGCTATCCAACGTCGCCACCTCTCGTCTAATGGCTGAGACCAGCACCAAAGGATCAGACGTTGATGATCTGACTAACACGTAGATGCTACCGAGCAAGGGAAATTGCTGGTAAGGACGGTATGCTTCCGGTTCTGGCTCCGCAGCCAGGCCAACATTCTTAAAGTCCTCGACGATCCCGATTATCGTAAGCCACGGCGCCTGCGGGCCGCCAAACCGTATTTTTTTCCCGACTGCTTGCTCTTCGTCCAGGTGTTGTCGCGCCAGGGCCCGGTTGATAATCACTACTGAGGGACTGTCGTGTCCCTGGTCCTGGAACATCTGTCCTTTAAAGAGAGGAATTCTTAGGAGGCGGTAGTAATCGGTGTTTACAGCTTGAACTCTGATCATAGTGCCGGGAGCAGGTTGAAAATATCCACCTTCAACTGAGAGGCGAAACATTGCGCCTACCGGCACCGGCGGCGGCGAGCTGCAAAGCGCCACCGCATCAACCCCCGGCAGCGTGCCCAACCGCTGCAGCAAATTCTCAAAAAAAGCACGCTGCTGACTGGTTGAGGAATACCTGGATGGCGTTAGATCAACCCGTAAAGTAACAAGTTGCTCAGGCTGGAAACCCAGATCACGATACCGCAAGGCCCAAAAGCTTCTAATCATCAACCCAGCTTCAACCAGCAGGACTACTGCCAATGCCAATTCGCAGACGACAAGGACATTCAAAACTCGTCGTGTCTTAAGCGACCCGATGACGTTACCGCTGCCAGACTTCAAAAGATCGGCGGCATTTTGAGGCGGGAGAGCTCGCGCAGCTACGAGGCTGACAAGCAATACAGTCAATGCGAAGCTCGTGATCACAAAAGCCACAATGCCGGGACTAAGTTCAATATCACTGATCCTGAATACCTGCTGGGGAAAAATTGAAACGATGAAACGATGTCCCCAGTAAGTAATAAGAAGACTTAAGACACTGCCAAAGAAGGTGAGCACGGCGTTCTCGGTTAGCACTTGCCCGAACAAACGCCGCCGGCTGGCTCCCAGGCTTATTCGAACAGCCATCTCTGCCCGGCGCGAGATAAGGCGCGCAAATAGCAGGCTGCCAACATTCAAACAACCAAGCACCCATAGAAGGCTGACGGCCGCTAAAAGTACCAGTGCAGCCCGCGAAATGTTAGCGGTTAAGTGCTCATGAAGCGGGGTGAGTTTCGCGTCCTGATTGCGTTGGAATAGTGGGCTGCGTTGATCAATCCTTTGTTGGACTACACTAAGCTCAGCTTGAGCCTGAGCTAACGAAGTGCCAGGTCGGAGGCGCGCAATCACGTTGACCTGCTGCACCCCAACACTCATGCTTGACTCGCGGCTCGCCTGATCCGAACCAAGCGCCAGCGGAGTTAGAACTTCGATTTCAGCCGGTTGCGGAAAACGAAAGTTATCGGGGAGGACTCCGACCACTTCAACTGATTGTTCATTGAGCCTGATTGTTGCTCCGACGCAGTGGCTTACCTCCCCAAAGCTCCGCTTGCAGAAACCATGAGAGAGGATGGCAACTCGTTCACCGCCAGGTTGGTCATCGCTCGCAAGAAAGTCCCTCCCCGCAATGGGAGGCGTGTCCAGCAGTGACAAGAATTCAGCCGACACAGCCGCCGATAGAATCCGTTCCGGATAACCACTTCCGCTAAGGTTGCGAAAGCGTTGGGAAAACGCAGCCACGTGTGAAAAGGATTGCACCTGCGACCGCCAGACGACGAAGTCCGGAGCTAGCGCATACTCCGTCTTAGCAGGGGACATTCCCTGACTAATCCAAACTAACTGATGAGGGTTTGGGTAAGGCAAGGGGCGCAGTAGGACTGCGTCGGTGACGGTAAAGACCAGAGTGTTGACGCCGATTCCTAATCCCAGGACGAGGATGACTGTCGCAGCAAAGGCCGGACTTCGGCGCAACAGCCTGAGCCCGGCGCTGAGATTGGACGAGCGCAACATGCTTCCGAGTACTTATGCAGTTTGGAATTCAGAATTACTTCAGGCCGGGAGCCTCGCTGGAATCAAACTGCATCAGCACATGCCTTCGTATCTGCAACTCGTTCATGATGCATTTGATTTGAAACGCCACACTGTTACTTCTTTATTGCTTCGAATGTAGATGTAGTTCGAGGCCACTATAGCCTCCTGACCATCTGCCGGGAGCTCCCAGGAGTACAGATAATGCCCATCCTGCTTGTCATAGACATCCATCACTTTTCCGCCCTTGCCTGCCGAACCGTCGGAATGGACTCCGCTCAGAACATACAGTTCATTATCCAGGACGCTCAGGCTTAAGACGGGCCTGCTGGTATTAGGTTTGACCTTTTGTTTCTTGATCTTCGCGTCTAGCTTTTCGTACAACACCGTCGGCTGAGGGACGGTATCGATCGTATGAACCAGAAACCGTTGCTTGCCCTCGGTGTCGTAGGCCCCAATAATGCCCAGGTAAGTACCGCCGTAAATAATGCCATGATTCTCGGTGTCGGCGACGATATCCCCATCGAGGATGATTCCTGTGTTGGATTGATCTTCGAGTAACTCTCCGAACGAGTTTAACTGTTGTCCCGATAAATCATAGGTCTCGAAAAGTCTGCTCTCGGCCGGCGCGACCATAGTCATCATTCTGTCTCCGATTGCAGCAATCCGATAGATCGTGTTTTGAGGTTTAATTGTCCTTTTACTTCCGTCACTGTTAAGAACTCCGATGCGTTGCTGTTTGAGATCGCACACCCACAAGCTGCCGCCCGAATCCAGGGCGAAACCAGTCGGATTTACGAAAGCGGCGGGCTTGCCCACTTCTTCGCCGAATGCTCTTAGAAGTTTCCCATCAGGCGAAAACTCTTTGACTCGGAGATCCGACCAATCCAAAACAAAGATGTTGCCACTCTTGTCTGCCGCCATCTTCTCCGGCGCCTTCAGACTCGCGGAGTTGAGGACCGCTGTTTTTTCAAAGGTGGGCTTGCGCCACACCCTAACCTTGGTGGGCTGGGGTTTGGGTGCGCGTTCTCCACTGAGAAAAACCGTCGGAAGTTCAACCGTTTCGGGTGAGCCATCAGTAACGAGCCCAATCGCGAAACTCAGCGATAGGAAAACCGCTGCAACAGCGAGTATCAAAAGCAAGTCTTTACGCAAAGTCTTGATCATTGCGCTATCTCCGAAAGTGTTTTTTAAAGGTGAGCGGACGACGGAAGACCTGACCCTTCAACCGCTTCTCCTTAGCCTGCCATCCAGGTTCTCCCTCACAGGCATCCCAATTATTGAGGCATGTGCATCCCACAATAAACCTTTGGGCCGTTGGGGTATTCGATACGGCAGCACGTCTGCTGACCACCCGGGCAGCCGCAGTAGGTACTGCAGGCGCTAGCGGCCTCGCCACCGCCACCGCCTTCTACTTCTAAATCTTGAGCGCTGGTGCGATTCAGGTTAAACGAACCGGCAAACAGTAGTACGAGCGCCAGCATAGTCAGAACTGTTCTCAAGATAGATCGCGTCATGGTTAGTTTCCTCCTTTCCCAGAAGATGAGATTCGTTAGCCTGCCATCCAGGTTCTACTTCACCCAGGCATTCCACTATTAAGGGTTCTGCTGCCCACAATAAACCTTTGGGCCGTTGGGGTATTCGATTTTGCAGCATACTATCCCACCACCCCCGCAGCCGCAGTAGGTAACGCAGTCGCCACCGCCACCGCCACCGCCACCGGCTTCTACTTCCAAATCTTGAGCGCTGGTGCGATTCAGGTTAAACGAGCCGGCGAATAGTAGGACAAGCGCGAGAGTAGTCAGAACTGCTCTCGAGATAGATCGCGTCATAGTTAGGTTCCTCCTTTCCCAGAAGATGAGATTCGTTGTCATGCAGGTTTAAGTCTTCCGTCGTCGGATTCCGCGGTTGAAGGGCCGGTAGAGTACGAGACCGATGAAGCGTCGGGTTTTGTGGACCTATGATCCATCCACGTCAGGATGGCGAGAGCTATGAAAACGAGATTTTGGAGTATGTGAAAATACCCGCCTGAATTCAACGTCAGCGTAAACCAGCACCCACAAACTCCTTCGGGATTAACTGCCAGGTAAACCACTGTGAAGGTCCCTAACAGTAACACTGCCGCCACGCAGGCCGGCCGCCGCCACCGTTTCGTCAGCAGGCCGAGCGCGATCGCGAACTCGGCCATGAGGAAAAAGACCGCGGCAGAGTATTCCAGACTTTCAGGTAGCAGGTGATAGCTATGAATAGCAGTAACAAACCCGCGAAAATGTATGAGCTTATCAATCGCCGCGAAGCTGAATAAACCAATCAAGATAAATCGAGGAAGTTCCCTTAGAAATGATCCGGGAAACGTGCGGAGTCGTTCTGTAGGGGTCATTGAGAATCCTCACTGGACGCCCGCGCTGAGAGATTCCAGCGCTCACTAACAAGGCAGTTTTCTTGTAATACTTGTAATAGTTGTCGGGTGAGACAGCGGCAATCTTAGTCTTTTGTTTGATTTAGTCTGTGCAAAAATCGGCAACGTTAATTCAAAACTCGGTAACGCTTATTCAAAAATCGAGGTGGACGCTTTGCTTGCTGCGCGCATCGTTGTCATGCTCGATTTATATTCGCGAGGCAAACATCCCACCCACCGTTTGAACTGACGTTCAAAAGTAGTGGGGCTATTAAAACCGCAACGACTGTAGATTTCAGTTAACGTGTAGTTTCTCTCGTAAAACAATCCCAGGCATTTTTCTATGCGATACCGGGCGAGTAGATCATGAAAAGTTGTGTCGGCGAAACGACGTAGGAGGAGGTTTAAGTGATCCTGGCTGACGCCACTACTTTTGGCTGCGTCGTTCAGGCGAACGTCGGGGTCCGAGTAAGACTCCTCAATGAATAGCCAAAGACGCTCCAGCCTTCGCGAGTAGATGATCCTTTCGCGAACGCTCTCTAGTGTCTCGAGTGTAGCTAGTGGCGAAGCGGGGGGCAGAAAGTAATCGTGGCAACCTTTATGATCCATGCCGGTACCTTCCCTTCGTGAGGCTGCATACTGGGCTCGATCACTTTTTGGGCCGCAATCAAATGCTGGGAGGGCACTTGGCGAGTACTAACCGTCTGAATGACAAAACTTCGTCGAGATCGAATTGACAGGCTAATCAGTTTTTTCGGACATCACGCACTTGAAGGTTAGAGGTTCCCGGAAATTGTCACTTCCATTGAGGCTTTCATGAGTTACATGGAACCGACAGTCCTCATCGCGAATGTTAACTAATATTTGGATACAGAAAAGAAAGGTAAGACCTGAAAGCGGAACGCCAGGTGATTGGCTTGGTCCCAGTGATCAGCGCCAGGCGGAGAGTCCTGCGCCCGCATCATACGTCTACAACTTTCTATGAGCCGGGGAGTCGTGAGTAATCGCGTAGACTGTATTGTGAATCGCGGATCATGTCAACGAGGCGAATTCGTTTGAAGTGGGTTTGCGTGAGGCAATAAGCGGTGGTCGGTCGGTTGCGCGCACCAGGCCAGACACGCTGCTCAATCCTGATCACCATCCGCGCCTTTGCCGGGTGGAAACGAGCAACAATTGGACTTGGAATTGATGGTGCCGAAGGGGGACTCGAACCCCCACGAGTTGCCTCACACGCCCCTCAAACGTGCGCGTCTGCCATAAGATGGACCACCGAGTCGGAAGTTAATTCGCTGGAATGAGTATCACAGTCCGTACTTCACACTTCAGTGTTTTTGAAGGTGGACATGGTGCCTGGAACCTTGTGTTTCGATACACACGCAGCGATTTCAACGATAAGACTTTGCAAGGAGGAATGTTCGCCAGGTTCACGTCACAAGTGAACTGGTACCTCTCACAAAATCTTCGCTTAGAGTCGAATTATGGATACGGTCGTTTGAATCGATTCGACCTCAGAGGCAATACGCAGTTTTTGCAGAGCCGATTTCAGTTCTATTTCTAGGTGAAAGAGTGACCAAAGTCGGCCAAGGAAGCTCAAGGCTTAGGTTCAAGACGAGCTCAGCTGATGCCACCGCAAGCAGTACAACCGGATGGGCGCGTCGATTGTGAGCGTAATTACTCAGAGAGTTAAGTCGATTCATGACCGGACTAATCTCTTTCCAGGCGCAGCCTTCAACCACTCACAACTTAGCTAGCTGGAGAAGCTTGCTGATGGAAGGCCGGCGATAAAGTAGTGAACGTTATTTTGCTTTTCGACCTGTTCGATTCGATTCGCTGCTCATCTCTGAAGATGGCTTGTTCACTATCATGCGCCCTGGGCTAGGGCTTTTTCGTTGTCTACGATGCGCGTTCCAGATAGTGACTCATATTCTTTGATCTGCTTTTCCACCCTACCAAAAACTGCCGACGTGCCGAGATATAAAGCCAGCAAAGAACCGGGCACAACAATATCTATAACCATGCTCACGCTGACGCCCAAAACAACGAACAAAACAATCCCACCCAGTCCTAAAATACCACCAAGGACCAGAGATACCTTTTTCATTGTAGAATTTTTCTGAAGGATGTCGCTGGCCAACTGCCGGTAGATCTCATTATTGCTCCTAAAGGCTGCCTCGAACGATTTGACCCTGGACAACAGAGATAAAGCAAAACCAATTCCGAGCCACGGTACACAAGCCAAGATGTAAGTGGTAAACGCCCTGGCTCGGAAGTATTCTGCCTGCTCCCGGGGGACTTCGCGGATATGCTCGATGTCTGCTTCTGCTCCCGCAATCCAACCGGATATGTCCCTGAGGTGACTATCAACTTTGTCGAGCTCGACTCTAACGCGGGAGAGATTAGCATTGTTGATGGCGGCCTCAGCCCTGTTGAGAAAATATAGGTCCTCGTTCGCGCCAACCAAGGCATTCATTTCGTCCTCTCCTACGCTCCTGGCGATATCCTCTCGCAAACCAACCACGGCAGGTTTCAAATCGCGATGATAAAAATCATCAATTACCGTTTCGTTCAGCATTTCGCACGCAAAGTGGGTCTCATGCAAAATTTCATTTGCTATGCTTGCGTGATTGCTCTTCATTTCACCAAACATCGCTGAAATTTCTTCCTGAGTGACTCGGGCACGTTCCGCCGCCGGTCTGGCCGCCTCAGCAGCCGCTTTGACCCGAGCAATGTGGCCGTTCAAATCATTTATTACTTTCCGGATCCTAATGACCATCTCATCCAATTCGGCCGGGTCAATCAAATGCTTGTACTCAAAACTTGTATTGAACTTCTCCGCAAAAATCTGACGCAGGGTTTGAGCCGGCTTGTCGAGATAGCTGCTTTCGATTGAGCTGATTGATTGAAGTATTACACCATTCAGCTGCCGGTTCTTCGTGATCAAATGCGCGTTGCGGCGGAAAAGATCGGCCTGGTAATTTCGTAGTTGCGGACTGGCGCAAAGATCGGCAAAGACCTTAACGACTTCGGCGCTCCTGGCTTTGAAGTCCTGCCTTTGAGTGTTTCCTTCAATGTAATCTTCCAGAATAGGACCAAGCTTCAACTGGAGGAAGCAGATCTCTGCGGCAACGAACAACTCGGCGGAATTTTGACTGTTGCTCAGCTTCTGCGCGATCTTGTTCGTTTTGTCCATTACCGCAACCATGTCGTCATCGATAACCACCAAAGCCTCAGTGGTCAACTCTTCCAGCTTTTCGTTAGCCTCTTCAACTGCTTCGTTATGTTTTTCGACGGCATCATTACGCCTGTCAACGGCCCGTTCGAGTTGATCCTCAAGCCGACGAACCACCTCCAGGATGGCGTTGTATTTGGCCGCTTTCTTGTTGTGTTCTTCAGCGTTATCGAAGATTCCAGGCTTGGTCCCGCGCAAAGTCTGGCCCATCAGGTCGCCAAGGAAACTTCCGTCTGTTCTCTTTCTAATCTCCGATCTTAGATTGTCGATCTCCGCATCGAGACCGGCTATTTTGTCCTTCTGAGCACTCACCTTCTGGTTATAACGCTCCATCGTTCGGTCACGCTTCTCAATGGCTTTTTCGAAGTGATGGCAGTAGATGACCGATGGGATTTTTTCCTTCTCGATGCTAGGCGGCGCAAGAGCACGAATCTGGCTGACCGTCGCGTACCTGATTAAACCCTTCAGATGGACTTCTGTTTGGTTCATGAGATGCCTCCTGTTGTTGAGTGTGAGTGTTAATGATTGGCGACGAGGTTTTACCTAACTATCGCTGTGAGGTTTGGTTTGTGGCTCTCCGTCTTTTGGTGCTGCCCCGAAAAGGGCCGAACTCCGACTAGACTCTGTGAGCCATACCATGCTGCTCCGCTCGCATACCGAGCCAGTTGCGCTCTCGTCGTAACCGCAGGTCTAAAGAACCGGCCAGAGCACCGCGTTAACAAAACTCCTCTTCAGCTCAGGTTCGGCCTTAAGAAAATTTGGACCATTGAGAAGGTCGTCCAACGGTTTGTAGAGGACGCGCTTGTGAATACGCATTAATTCGACCAGCAGATCTTCCATCGCTTTACGAGAACTTTCGATATGCAGGGCCTCTTCGATCCAGGTTGTCAAATGCAACATAAAGCTTTTGCGGAGATAATCCTGAAATTGCTTTGGGAGGAAAAACGTCACAGAGAACGCTTCGAAAATTGTCACCAGGAAGCGCGCCATCTCAACTACGGATTCTTGTCCGGACGTAAGCGAGGCAACAATAGGATTACAACTCTTACGTTCTTCAAACAGTGAGTCACCGCCTGATACTTCAACCTGCATAGATTCCAGAGTTGACGAGATGCCGTCTTTGATAAGAAACATCAACGCGACCAGAGCGCCCGTTGCCTGGTTTGAAGACTCGATCCAGATTCGCAGCTCCTTGAATACACTGATTGGATCGACACTCAAACAGAGCGAGGTAAGAGCATATTGAACGCCGACGAAAGTGCTGGCCTGCTGGTTATATAACCGCTCAGCCAAATCACTGAGCATTTCGTGGAAGACGAGCAAACCAACCGCTTCCCGAGCCGACGTCTGTTGGGCAAACTTGCTCTTGGTGCTTTCCATGAGCCGGCCGATGCGTTGCACATCGGCCATGATGGGAACCAGCCTGTCGCGCGCAATACTGTTCAGTCCCGTCATCGCCAGGCTGAGATTAGGGTCGCCAATCCTCGAGTAGACCGCTATCGCCGTCAGCAGCCTTCCCTTTAATTCTTCGCGCTCCTCTTGACTGACGTCATCACGGCCATCTTCGCTCGTCTGGATAGAAGCGGTTAAGGACTTCAGCACGTCGAGGAAATAGTTCTTGTAACGCTCGTTGTTGCTGGCGAGGATGCCCTGATAGAGAGCACCGATGTTGGCCCGCTGGCGGACGTCGTCTGACTCGATCCAGCGATTCATCACGCTGAGGGTGACACGCTCGGGATCGATTTCTCCGACTCGCCCGATAATTCGCGCGCACAGTTCACGCTGTCGTGAGTCAGCTTCAGCGTTATGATTCTCAGCCAGGTCTCGAAGGCGTGGGAGCAGCGTCATCAGCACACGGCGATGATGTTTCAACAGAATCTCCCAGAGTTTGTGTGAATAACTCTCCTGACAGAAACGGACCACATCGGCCAAGCTGTTTGGATCCTTAATGACTTCCGCGCGACTCTGCGCTAAGTAAATATCGTCTGTAAGATTCGGTGTAATCTCTAAAGGCTCCTGCTCTTTCGTGTTTTTGTTAGAGGGAAACAATTGCGGATCGCGCCTCAAGTGCTGCGCGATCCCGCGGTGCACATAATCAAAATCAATCCATGGAACACCTTGAAAATCTGCCGCCCAGTGACTTAACCCCAGCGCTAAAGTGAAACACCACATGTCGAAATCGGCGGCCAGCTCGTTATGAAACCAATATCTGATGTCTCCAAACTGTCGGATCGCTTCGCTGAGATCCGTTTCCATCGCGGTCGTTGGATCACTGCTCAGATAGGCTTCGACAAAGCGAACGATGCGAGGCATCGTTCTGAGTCCCGCAATAACTATCTGCTTCTGTTCCGGGTTTTTTAATTGTTCCAGGAGTTCGGTCGAAGGTTTGGTGGTCTGCTCGAGGTAGGCCACACGCTTCTCTAAACCCTGGCACAAAAGATCGTCATTTAGATGCTTCAGTTCGTGCTGCAAGTCACTGGCGGCGTACCCGGAGAGGAACTGAGAGGCGTCCGTCGTGGTAGTTGTAAATATCAGGTATGAATTGGACGCTCTAAGCTTGCTTATAAACTCGTCGACGCTGTATTCGTTCAACTGCGCAAAGAAACTCCTCAGATCATGATTACCTCGAGAGAAGACGTGCTTAAAGATTACGACTCGGCTTGCAGTCTCTTCAGAGTCCCAGATTTCATTCAGGTCAATTCTGGCGTACCGATCCAAAGGTGAGATCAAGTACGTGCTGAGTGAGTGGTCGTCTCCGTTTTTTGAAGCGGTTCTTGCAGACAACGTGCTGCCTAAGTAAATTGCCGTCGTTGTTTTTCCCAACTCCGGTTCGCCGGTGAGCACCAGAATGCGTTTGTTGACAATTAGGGAAGATAGTCGGCCGATCTCATCCGGATCACCTACAAACAGTTCGGCAATCTCTGCTTGTCTTTCTGCCGCAATCGGCCGAATCTCATTAAAGGAAAAATGCCGGATAACGATATTCGGCATCCCCTGGTTTTGATTGAAATAGTAATTGACCTCACGATGGACACCCTCAAAACTTGTTTTCTCCGAAGTAAAATCCGAGAAAATATTACTCATCGAATTCTGATCCCCGCCCGCTGCAGAGGTCGGAGATTTGGGTGATGCAGAATCCGGTGATTCGTTCTTCGTTGGTTCCAGACCTGGACTTACCTTGAGCGGCTCGTCGTCCGGTCGAGCATTAGGTTCATCAGACATTGTAGTTACGCGACAGGCACCGACTCCTTTGTGTGTTGAGTCAATTAGTGAGAACCGGTAAAGCTCACGAGCGGAAGTCTGTGAATAGAGGCCCGAAAGCTCCTGCGTCTTCCATAACTGCCAGCATCAAGCTCACCTGAGCTTGTCTTTCAGTTCATCAAAGTTAAGGAACTTGTCCAAAAAAAGTCGTTGAGTACGGCCCAATGCGGGTTGAAAGCCTTTGCCGATCTCAGAAAGTTTGTTGGCGTATTGCTTCAGTGTTTTTTCGTCCGCATGATCGTCGAGGAGTGCTTCGGCGACGATGTGAAGGAGAGTCGAGCGCAGCGCCTGCTTCTGAGCAAAGGTGCCGTTCCAGTGGTCCACTTCCCTGAGGCCATGCGTCAACAAAGTACTGAGACGATCTTCTCCAGATCCAAGCGTGAGCAGCTCAGAACCAGGTGACAAGGCTGGTGGCAAAGAGCCGCCGCGGTTGTCAGATTGACTGCCGGCGCTAATCTCCCGGGCGACCTCGTAGCCTTCGCGCAAGTCCGCAGGCGTATTTATGTTTTCCCCAACGGTCGTAAGCGCCCGGCCGACTGCGTTTGTTTGAAACTCGCGGAGCCTCAGATTCTGCTCAGCTCGGTTAAGATCATCCTCCTGCTGCTGTAACTCAAGTGTCTTGGCCAGCACTCGAGCTCTAAGATCAAACTTGCGGTCGATATCCTCTCTCTGAAGGTCATGGTCCCACTCTCGCGACGCTCTCTGTTTCGTGTGGGCGACATCCTGCTGAATCACATGACTCTGTTTCTCTGCGTGCGCCCTTTTCTGCTGGTCAATGACTTTCCTTTGATAATCCGGCAAGGGCTTGTCCAGATTGATCGAAATAATCTTGAGACCGAGCGTTGTTGCGTACGCACTCAGGTTGACGCTTTCGCTGGTAATGACGAGTTTCTCCAGCTCTCTAAAGCGGCTCCTGAACATCTCCGCCTTTCGCTTGGCGCAGTTCCGGCCAATCGTGCGAACAATCTCATCGCGCAGTTGGCGAAGTGGATCATGCTCCCGAATTTCGGCAAGCTTCGCGGGATCCGCAACGCGATAAGACAAATGGAAGTTTAGGTTGAACTCGTCCGCGCCATCATCCAGCGTCAGGAGGTGCTCAAAGGTATAGCTCAACACCGAGTCGTTCACGGCAATGGAAAAGTATTTCTGCGACCAATCAAGAAAAGGGATTCTGAATCCGGGTGGAAAACGTTCGTTGGCTTTCACCAGGCGCGAGAAGATTGCCCCGCGCTGCTTGCTCTTCTCGAAAACGACCAGCACATAGCCGGGCAACGAATCGAGACCCTCGTGGTCCCTCACCACGTTTTGTTCGTAGGTCAGATTCACTGCTCGCGTCGCGGATGCCCGATTACCAGCGCCGTTTTGTTCAGGTGTAATGTTCTCCATTTCAATTACCTCGCCGTTGGCCGATGCTCACCTTCTTCTCCCGGTGCGGCCGTCAAAGTGAACAAATTTCAGGTAGTGTGTTCGACCGTTTTCATTTGCTTCCACTTCCAATCTCCGATGGTTGCTTTGGCAATTTCAGACTGCGCGTTTTCAATGTCCTGGGCCGCCAGGTCCTCGATGCGCTCAGAACTTAATGTGTCTCGTATCAGTTGACTCTCTAACTGCCGCCGCGCCTCGGCTTTCATTCTGTAAAGTTCCAAATCGATATTCGTGTCGCTGTTAAAGTTCGATACTTCCACTTGCTGGGCTATGTGGACCTTGTGCTCCACGGCATCAAGCAGATCGTCGTAAGGACCACGCTTCGCGAACAGCTTGATGAGCACTGGCGTGGTTTCGATTAGCGTCAGGAGAATGATTAGGAAGAGGCTGACGTTCTCGATCGACTGGTCCTCGGCTAGTTTGCGTAGCGCCCTGAATCGCGCCAGGAATCCGTCGCCCTCGCGCATGGTTGCCCTGGTTCCCCCGATTCGCTCATCCAGCCTTTTGCGTAGTTCCTCAACCCTGACTTTCGCTTTTGCTCGCGGCTCGACGTTCTGGGCCAGCGCAGTTTCAAAGTCCTGTTGCGCCTGGTCATACTCCACTTTCCTCTGTCTGGCTTCTGGGCCGATGCCAGGAATGCCTGTAGAGCCCGGCCCTTTTACACCATCCACTTCGTTACGTCGTTGTTCCCTCAAGAGATCCCGGCGTTCTCTCAGCGCCTGCTCGCTGTCGTCCATATCCTTTAACTCTTTTTCCAGTTTCGGCAGCTCAAGTTCGCCTTGTGCTGCCTGGTCAGCTGTGGCTTTGTCCGCCTCGAGATTCGTCTTCGCAATCTGCGCTTCAATTTCCGGTTCGAAATATTTCATTTCCAGCGGAACAGCGACGGTTACGGCAATGAAAGCCGCGAGTATCAGTCTGGGCAGCGCAGTCGTGATCTCGCCCAACTTGATCCACGTTTTCTGACCCAAAGAACTATCGGGGTCGATTGCCTTCTTGCGAATGCTGGAGATGATGAATCTATCCAAAGTGAAGATGAACCCGCCCCAGAGTAACCCGACGGGAATGGCCAGCGTGAGTCTCTTGAATCCGGTATACAAAGCGAACCCTCCGGAGAGGGCAGCAAAGGCAGCCGTCATCGCCACAAACGCGCCCATCATCGCGTAACGGGACAATTCGGTTTTGCATTCGGGTCGCTCCAGAAGGTCCACCGTTGCCCCTGAGCATGTTAAGAAGAATCTACGGATCGAATTGGTCATGATGGTTCGCTTCCTTCTGTCATCGTCACCTCGCCGCCGGCGCCCGCACGAAAGCGCTCTGGTCGATTTTCACAAACGCTGCCCGATTGACTTCGACAAAGTGAGGCTCATAGTCTGCGGTGTAGAGCGATTCAACCTCGGCTGCGTGAGCGCTGGCTTCTTCCCAGGTTGTTTGATCACTCGTCGACAGCTCTTTTTCTGCCAGAGCGATCCACTCAGCTGGGCTGGGACACTCCGCAAAACTACGAGCGGTTAACGCTCGAGTTAGAAACTCGACCCCGGCAGGAAAAGAACGTCGAAGGCTCTCGCGCACCGGGTCTAAATTCCTGCTCGACCCATTCTGCAGGTCTTCCTGGACAGATACGCCCCCACTAAGTGACACGCCTTCGCACGTCGTCAGCAATTCGACATTCAATATGGTCAGAGCAAAGCGGTCTGAATTGATTTGCCAGGTTGCGCCAGCGTCTTCGATGCTGTCATGCCTGACAAAAGGGGCAATGTATCCACTGGTCCCACACGTCGTATTTACGGGCATCTCGAGCGACGAATGAAAGAGACTGTCCCAGTCAATTATGTGAATCTCGACATTCAACGTATCCATCAGGACGTTAGTGCCGGAGAGGTCACGATGTGCAAGATCTAATGACTCGAACCACCCCACCGTTTCGCTTAGCTTCTGGCAGAGCAATAACCGCTCAACTCTTGATAGCACTGCGGACCGTTCTCGAATTGAAGCTGACAGTTCGGCCCAGCTGGGCGACTCGACTTCAGGCATCATGATGGCGCCGTCAATCCAAGCCTGAAATTCCGCGGGAGCGTAAGCCGAACCGGACACACTCGAGCTCTCGAGGACCTGCCGCGCAAACCCCGACTCAAATCCTGGTCTTCTCGGAATCAATTGCTGGATCGCTTTCACATAAGCACTATCGGGCTGAGTGTCCGGAAAGAACTTCTTCAGGATCCATCCGTGATCCTCATCGTCGCTTAGGTAATACGCCGATGCCTGTTCCCCGCTTGCCATCAAAGGCATTGGAGACAAACCGTCCCGGCGGCGCGGCCAGACGGGAATACCGTTCAAAACTGCATGCTGACCTGACCCTAACCAGGATTGGATAACGTCAACCATAGTTCCTGCTACTGAGCGTTCATGAAATAGATCAACCGGTCGTTGAAATGAATGTCTTTTAATTCTGCAGGCGGCGGAACTGGTGGCGGACCTTCGATGATCACCGGCACGATCTCCGGAGCCGCGAGCCTGTCAGGCCCCTTCCTCCCCAGTGCGTATCGAATTTCCTTCATAACCCTTTCCGAGTTTCGTGCTGCAGTTGACCAGAAGAGAAAAAAGACATCGCTCTTATCGATGTTTTCGTAATTCGTTCTTTCCCATTGTTCGCCTGGCTCCATCGTCAACACGTCCTGAAAGAAGTCGATGTGAAATCGCGATAACATTTGAACCCGCTTCACAACCTCCGGACGGTCCACAGCGGCATAAGAAATGAACGCATATTTATAGTGCTTCCACGTACTCACTTTGTCGGATGCTGTCTGCTCACGCGCAAGAGTCTTCTGGTCGTCGGTGATCTGAAGTAGAAATTTTGCGTGTCCAAACGGAACACCGTTCTGGCTCACATAAATCGTGCCTACAATTTCCTGCTCTTTGAAATTTTCCGGAACACTAACGCCGAATTGGATTGCGTCCGGCTGACCTCGCCAGATCAGTTCCTGGACCGGCTCATCAATTTCCAGGCCGGGCATCGAAATGCTGAAGGTCAGTGTCGAGGCGCGCTTGACCTCATTGTTTAGAGACTTTGCCACCAGGCGTTTTGCCTGTTCGTCAAATTTGGCGGCAATTCGTTTTACGGTTTCGCTGTCACCGATGAGATGGGCAAAAACTTGCACCAATATGTTCGCGCCGCGGAACGCCGCCGGCGGTGCAAACACGGTGCACATGACGGAATCGAACAGCGGCAGCTCTGCAAGTACTGTTGAGCTTGCCTGGTTGGAGCTGACGGTAGGAGGAAAATATTTAGCCGCAACGACCTCAAGATCTTCGCTAACGCGGTTGGTGATAGCCCGATCTATGCCAGCCTGCTCCAACATTTTGATGAGACGAGCGGTTCCATTTTTCCAAGCCTCGTCTGGAAGAGATCGCTCGACGACCTGGTCTCCGAGACTTGAGTCCAGAGGTGTGTGCTCGCGGTCGTCGATACCTTTTGTTTGGGCATCGCCAGTCGCTCTTTGACTGGGCGCTGGCTCTTTCTCCGTCGAGGTAGGACTCGATCTTCCATCTGGTTGAACAGCGGCACCCGTTTTACGTGCTATCTCCCGGGCGACTTCGAAGCCTTTGCGCAATTTCTCCGGAGGGTCTATCTTGGCAGCCACATTAGTAAGTCCCTGCACTAATGCGTCTGTTTGAACAGCCCGAAGTCGGCGGTTTTGCTGAGCTTTGTGAATGTCGTCAACTTTTTGCTTTACCGCAATTGGCTTCTCCAGATCTTGAGTGGAAAGATCATATGAGTTTCGGACATCAATGGCCTTCCGCCTGTGATCTGGCAATGGCTTATCCAGGTCAATTGAAATAATTTTGAATCCCAATTCGGCAGCATAGGGACGCAACCTGACGCTCTCGCTGTCGATGACAATCCGCTCCAGGTCTCTGAAACGGCCCCGGAACATTTCTGCTTTTCGCTTGGCGCAGTTTCGCGCAATCACGCGGACTACTTCATCCCGCAACTGTCGGAGAGGATCTTGCTCGAGGATTTCGGCGACCTTCCTCGGCTCTGCGACCCGATACGTCAAATGGAAGTTGAGGGTGAACTCTTCACTGCCATCGTCCAGGGCAATTAGATGCTCAAAGGCATAGCTGAGCACCGAGTCGTTCACAGCGATCGCAAAGTACTTTTGTGACAAATCCCGGAAAGGAATCCTGAAGCCTGCGCTAAAGCTTTCCCCGGAGTTCACCAGTCGGGAGAAGACCGCGCCCTGTTCGCGTCGTTCGAAGACAACGAGCACGTAGCCCGGCAACGCGTCCAGACCCAGGTGTTCCTTCGCCACCTGTTGCACAAGCGTAAGGTTTGTTGTCGCTGCCCTTTGAAGTTTTAGAGTTATCATCGTGCTAAATCGGGTCGGGGTTATCTCCCAACCTTTTTGTTAATGAATCGCGCGCTCCCGTGAGTAACTTCCAGATCTTCGATTCTGACTGCGAAGGTGTTCTCTTCGTTTGCTCCTTGCCTATCTGGTGACGAACACTCGCGGCCATCCTGGCTGACATTTACGAACTCAGGGTTTCGCAAGCGAGCCTTCTTGATTTCAACTTCGGATGTAGTTTTATGAGTAGACGGTAACATGGGAGGCAAAAGCGGCCTGGTTTCGTCCGTGCCGCTGCGAACGAGCAATTCATATTGCGCAACCTGCTGTTGCCGATCTCTCGCCAACTCGATTTGAGACTTGTAATGAGCATCTCTGACTGTTTCCCCGGTCGCCAGGGCTTTATAAAAGTGTCCTGCGAATCGCACCGCCACATCGTCTGCGACCGCGGCGGTGGTTCCCACAACGTAATCGACGACCTGGCTTATCGCTTCAGCCTGGACCGCGGAGAAACATCCATTCAACACTACCAATCGCAAGTGCTCGCCCGATGCCTTCAACAGCTCCGCCAGTTGCTCCTTGGTAACGGGACTGCTGTTGCCGTCGTCATCTTCCAGGCAAATGCTCTCCCTGGTTCCATGCCCCGCGAAATGGATCACATGGGGCTGATAGCTGGTAAGACTTTGTTTGAGATCCTTGAATCTGGCCGCCCATTGAACGAGCAGCTCACAATTCCCAGCTTCGCGGTTATCGCTCATCCTGTTTCGCAAAAGCCGGTGCTCAGCTTCCAGGGCCAGCTCGCCGGTCGTCAGCGGATTGGCCGCCAGGACAAGAATGCGTATTGGCTCAGTCATGCAATAACCTCAAATCAGTTTTGTTTTTGGGACTTTAGGGAGAGGCGACTCAGCCCCTTGCTTAAATTTTCAACGCTCATATCGAATGGAAAAAAAACTGCCACCGCCTCACCTGCTGACCTTGCCGTACTCTTCTGCCCAGCAGGAAGGCATCCAGCACATTTAGAAAGAGTATGATCACGCCCAGTGGAGTCATCATCGTGCTCATGATGAGCAGCAATACGACCGCAAGCATGCATAGGCCCTTTTCCACCTGTCCCAAATAGATTTGTCCCATGCCCACCAACAAGAAACTGAGCAAGGCGGCAAGCACTGGCGACTTTCGTTGATCCATCGGAAGCAAGTCGCTAACTTCATTGCCAACCAGGGACGATGTCTCTGCGATCAGGACTTGATTCCTGGTGAGGGGTGCAATCACTGTTTCGCTTCCTACCACTGCTGCCTCCTGCTCAACAAACTCCCCTATCTCACTCGAGTCCCATGCAGCGAGCATCGGCGGCGGCAACCAATCGCCGCAAAGGACGCAAACAACAACGCCGTCTGACACCGGTCGATAAGTGGCCCGGCACTGGTTGCAGATGGGCTGCCTCATGTCACCCGGCTGGCTCTCTTAGGTGAAGGGTCTGGAGCGCCAGACAAAACACATCATGGCAAGGCTTGCGAGGTCGCATAGCGGTGAGGATTGCTCCAGACCATTTACGCAGTGCTAACTCCGGCAACACTCGCTGAGAACGTCGCCAGAGTTTCGCTGGGGTGAGGAAGGGTTTTGGCGCAGCGGCGTGGAAGGAGAGAGGCCCGAATGTTGCGCTCCAATCGCCAATACAAATTTCTATTCCGGCAACGGCCGTGCTCTCGCAGAGAATGGGATCCGGATTATTCCTGCGTGCGAACGTCATGTTCGATCCTCTTAGCTACCCAAATGCGACTGCTTTCTAACTGCTAATGCGCGAAGCCACCGTCTATTACATTTTTCTCCAAGAGGCCTACAGAGCGTACGATTTCATGCGCTTTAAAAGTGTACGCGGACCGAGTCTCGCAAAATCTTGTAATGCGGGTTCCGTTTCTTCATAGTTAGGCAGAAGCGTCTTAGTCTTGCTCAAGTGACGTGCTGCACGATTAGGGCGAAGGTCTGCATCCACTAAATCAAAGGGAAGGAATCTAAAGTCATGCAAAAAGACCCCAAGAACGAAAGAGCGGCCTATGATCCGGCTACCAAAGGGACAGAAGGTACGAGAGCGGGCGGCGACGCAGAGAGTAAAGGAATCAACGATACGCGCGCGGGAGGTGATGCGGAAAGCAAAGGAATAGAAGATACGCGTGCCGGTGGTGATGCAGAGAGTAAGGGCGTTTAGTCCGAATCTCTGGCTTCATCAACCGACTGCTTCGCGCGAGGCGACAAAAATCAATGAGAGTTTCTGACCGCAAATAGATGAGGTAGCAACTGAAACTGGAAGTTTGTCGTGAGGTTTTTCCGCGTCTCGGCGGCGTAACGAAACTGCGGCATACAGACCCACCAACTTGGATTGATCGTTCTGTCTTTGGACACGCTTCAGTTCAGTCAACCCGTCATAACGACGTGTAGTCCGGAATGAATTGCATTCAGAGGCTCGGCGCACAGTACAGCACCCGTGAGGCTTACGCCCAACCACCAGATTGAATGTATAATCCGCCCGTTGGTCTTATCGTTCCCGACCGGTACCGACTGGTACGTCACGCTCACGAAGGACCTCCATACGAAGCCGCTAGAAGTAGCGTCAGGATAATTCACATCCTTCAGCATGCCCCTGACTCTACGGAGAGGGTCCTCCACTGAGCACGTCAATCGTTCTCAAGGCCTGTTGGCAAACGTGTCTCGACAATTTATCGTCGATCACGTTTCTTCCCCCATTCTTTTGCGTCCTGGCTGTGGTCCTCACTGCAACCGTCGTTCGCCCGCAGGCGATTGCATTGCACGCTGGGTCCGCGATCGAGCATGACATAGGCTCGACAGAGTCTCACTCTTTCGAATTAACCCTGCCGCGAGATCAACTTGTTGAGCTGACACTTTCAGCTCAGGACCTCAAGCTTCGCCTAACTCTCATTGCGCCCGATGGCAACATGCTTGCAGAGGCTGTGCATAGGCGCTTTGGTCCATCAACCTGGAATTTTATTGCTCCTCAACCAGGGTCTTATAGGCTCGTGGTTTCCTCTTTGGAAGAAGACACGCCCAAGCGTCAATACCGGTTGAAGATCGACCGGATCAAGACCGCCACCCAACGCGACCGGAAAGATGTATTGGCTACCACTGATTTCCACAGGGCGGAAGTCTTTCGTCTCAAGGCGGAAAATAGCGAGCTGATACGTGCACTCGATAGCTATCGCGCTGCAGCTATCGCCTGGCAGAAGCAGCAACGGTGGGCTAGCGCCGCCGATGCATGGCAGCAGATCGGAGAAGTGCACTTCAGCCGGGGCAACTATCAGGAATCGCTGAGCGCACTCCACCAGGCCGCGCGACAGAGTCAGAAGGCGGGCAACGCAATTCTGACAATCCAGCAAGAAGCCAATATCGGTTATGTACACATCTATCTCGGCAATCTTGACCAAGCGTCGCAGCACTTTGATAACTGCAAGAAAAAACTCAACGGATTTACTGGGATCGAGGACGCCTCGCGAAAGCGTCTCGATGCGCAGCTTCTAAACAACTACGGCGAAGTGGAAAACGGTCGCGGCAATCTGAAATTGTCGCTGGACCTTTTTGCTCGCGCACTGGTCCAGTGGAAGGCAATTGGTGGCCGGCAAGGAGTTGCACTCGCTCACCTCAACTTGGGTCACTCATACATGGATTCAGGAAGCGTCAATGAGGCGGCCACAGAATTTGCCCAGGCCCTCAGACTGTGGCGTGAAATTGGAGATAGGCGTGGTGAAGCCTTGACTCTAACTGCCCAGGGAAATCTCTACTCCCTGCTGGGTGACAAGCATGCCGCGTTGACCGTTCACCGCGAGGCCCGCGACTTCTTTCGGCGAATTGGGGACCAGCAAGGCGAAGCGGTCGCGTCGAATGGTCTCGGCAGAGTCTTCGAAGATTTGAATCTCAAACAGGAAGCTATAGACAATTATTCTTTAGCACTCCGACTCAATCACACCATTGGCAACAGCGCTTTCGAAGCGGTAAGTGCCTATTACATGGGCCGAGTATGGCGCGGTTTAGGGGATTATACTCGAGCGCTCGAATACTACGACAGCAGTCTCACGCTGAGCCGGCGCGCTGGTAAGTTACGAATGGCAATGATGGCGTCGATGGACGTCGCCGCGATCTATGTCAAGCAGCAGAGACTCGCTGAGGCCTCGGACGTTTATCACCAGACTCTGGCCTTCTACCAGAAAATTGCCGACCGCCGCCGTGAAGCACTCACCCGCCAGGGTCTCGCTGAACTATTTCGTGTCCGCGGCGAGCCAGAGTCAGCCATGCAAGAACTTCGGCTTGCACTCGATCTTTTTCAGCAGATTAAGGACCCCCAAGGTCAGGCAGAATCGCTTTATTGGCTCGCCAGAATCTTCCGCGAACAAGGGCGTCTGGATGAAGCGCTGGCGGAAAGCCAAAAATCCATCGACATAATCGAAGCGCAGCGCGCGCGTGTGATCGGTCAGAATTGGCGTTCGTCTTACTTTGCCTCAGTGCATCCGTATTTCGAACTGCAGGTAGATATCCTGATGCAAATGGATCGGCAGAAACCGGATCAGGGCCTCGCCGCGCTGGCGCTGGCGGTGAGCGAGCGCGCCAGAGCGCGTTCCTTGCTGGAGCTGTTGAATGAAACGCAGAGCGACATTCCGCGCGATGTTGATCCAGCGCTGCTGGCGCGCGAGCGACAGTTGAGACAGCAACTGAGCGTAATGGGAGATTATCAAATAAAACTACTCAACGGGCCGAAGCGTGAAACGGAAAGCGCTGATATTGAACTCAAAATCAGAAACCTGAATACCGAGTACGATGTTGTACAGGCGGAGATTAAGGCACAGAGTCCCGCCTATTCGCAGTTGAGTCAACCGGCCATCCTGAATCTGAAACAAATTCAAGAAGAGCTAAAACAGGATAAGAACACGATCGTAATCGAATACATGTTAGGCGAGGAACGCAGTTACGGCTGGCTGGTAACTCCTACCGGTTTAATCGTGAAAGAACTACCGGGCAGACGCGCCTTGGAAGAACTGGCTCGGGAAGTTTACCAAAGCCTATCTGCGCGGCAGCGACAACCTGACGAAGAACCAGCAATTTACTACGAGCGCTACAACGCCGCTGAGAAACGGTTTTGCCCGAGCGCTACGGAACTCAGTCAAAAACTGCTCGGCCCGTTTATATCGCTCTTGAAAGAGAAACGCTTGCTGGTGGTGGCCGACGGTGAGTTGTTGTACATCCCTTTCGACGCTCTACCCCTACCAACCGAGAACGGTGTAGGAAACGTCTGCGCGCTGGATGCCGAAGCGACTAGCTACGTCCCACTCTTGACGAGACTCGAAGTTGTTCATCTGCCTTCTTTTTCTTCATTGGCTGCGCTGCGTCAGCTTAGTTCCTCATCGTCACGCCCCGCCAGGGAATTAGTTGTTTGGGCAGATCCGGTATTTGAATCGGACGATCCGCGAATCGCAAGCTATCTGCGCCAGACTCTCATTGAACAGAACCAAAGCGGAACCGCCCTCGGGGCAACACCGGTACCCGGGAGGAATGGTCCAACTTCCTCCAACTCTTACCCACCGCCTACTCGGTTGTTGGCCACAGACGAGGAGGCGCGCACGATTATGAAATTTGCTCCGGCGGGAGTTTCGATGCTGCTAACGGGCTTTGCCGCCAACCGAGAAAATGCCCTCAAGTGGGACTTACAAAATTATCGGATTCTGCACTTCGCCACGCACAGCAATATTAATAGTCGCTATCCTTCTCTAACCGGTCTCTTGTTATCCACCATTGACGAGCGTGGGCAAGCTCAGAACGGTCTCCTTCAGTTGCATGACATCTATGGCTTGCGGCTCAACGCGGATCTGGTCGTCCTAAGCGGTTGTCAGACAGGTCTGGGCGAAGAGTTATCCGGCGAAGGGTTAATCGGCTTAACCCAGGGGTTTCTCTATGCCGGATCAAGGAGCGTCGTCGTTAGCCTTTGGGATGTGCAGGACAAGAAGACCGCAAATTTAATGGCAAACTTTTACCAGTCTATGCTGAAAGACGGCGCGGCCCCCGCTGAGGCCTTGCATCAAGCCAAGCTAAAAATGTATCAGAAGGGTGAATCCCGGCAGCCATTCTATTGGGCGGCCTTCGTGTTACAGGGTGAATATCGAACACCACCGAGGTCGTGGTTCCAGACGCTTCACTCTCGCGTACTATGGTCTGGCCTTGTGTTGTTCGGCATTGTGACCTGGCTGTTGAGTTCCTTTTGGAAGAGTCGCCGTCAACGTGGACAGCCATTAACTAATGCGATGCGACGATAAGTAGACCAGAAGATGCCGCTTGACCCCATGCCTCACGAAAACTTCGAGCTCTTATTGTCGTGGCTGGCGCCCGATAGGGACAGAGCAGGCGAGAAGTATGAACAGATCCGTCGCAATTTGTTTGACTACTTTCGTCGGCGCGATGTTTCAGATCCGCTCACGCTGACGGACGAAGTCATCCTCCGCGTCACCAAAAAAGTGGACCGGGTGTCAAAGGGCTTTGTTGGCGACCCTTCTGCTTATTTCCTCGCGGTAGCTCGCAGAGTACTAGCTGAATGGTGGCGGCGACCGGTCGAGGTGGATCTTGCGGAGGGGTTGTCAGTATTACCGGACTCCGATGCCGGAGAACGCAAAGAGTTTATGCTCCAAAGCCTGGAACAGTGTTGGGCCAGGCTGTCGACTTCCGAACAAGACATCCTCTATCGCTATTGTGTCGAGACGCCACCATTGAAACTTGCCCAGTCGCGCGAGTTACTCGCCAGAGAAATCAATCTGAGCCTGAATGCGCTGAGAGTAATGGCCCACAGACTCAAAAGCAGAGTTAAGACTTGTATCGAGAGGTTGATGAAAAACAAAAACCTGAAATAGGCTCCGAGATCCTGCATAACGAATTAGGAGAGTTCCTCGAAGCGGTCTAATTTTATGAGGGATTTCAAAGAAGACCACCAGACGATCAAACAGTTCCTGCTGGGTCAGTTATCGGACGACGAGGCCAGGAACGTTGAAGATCGTATTTTCGCCGAAGCCGATTTCGCTGAGGAAGTGGGAATAGTCGAAGCCGAGCTGATAGCGGAATACTTCCAGGGAAACCTCGTATCCGAGGTACGTGCTCTATTCGAAACAAAATATCTTAACAAAAAGGCTAACGAGACCACCTTCGACTATGAAAAGCTGTTCAGCGAATTCATCCATTCGAGGTCAAAAGCCAACTTGTCGTCGCCTGCGCTTAAACGTCAATCGGGCGACTCCGAACTCTCGAACACCCAAATCGGATCGCCCCCGGTTTTGCTGAAATCATCGCGACAGGGCCTTGGGCCGTGGATTGAATATGTCTTTAGGGGTCATCGGCATTTTGCCTACGCAGTCGTCCTCATTGGCTTTTTGCTATCCGTCACGGTTGTTTTGTACCTCGTTGGAGATCGAATAGTGCGACCGCGACTGCTTCTAGAGGCGAAACGACAGGCCATTGAGGCCCAACTGGCGCGATTGAATGCACCCGGAGCCGGCCGGCCGGAAAAGGTCCTTGTTACCATCAAGCTACAACCAGCCGAGCGCAACCGGGGTGCCATGGCTCGCGTTGCCGCGGATCGCACGACACCGGATGCCCTGCTCGAATTTCGCTTGAGCTTGACCGAAGCGAAGAGTCAAAACTACCGCGCAGTCTTTTTCGACGATCAGCACAAAGAACTATTTTCTATCTCAAACCTGTCTGCGCAAGGCACGCCTAACGACCCGGAGATCAGTTTCGTTGTACCTGCCGTTTATTTGAATACTGGTGACTATCAAATAGGTCTAAGTGTATCGAATGATAACAAGGGCTACGACGAAGTTAACAGCTATGCGGTTCGCGTGGTTTCTGGTAGTTAACTCGCCTACCTAATCTAGACACACTCGTTCCTTAGATTTTTGCTTTCTACCTGAAATCTACGTAATGCCTGGGACTTTCAGACAATAATAGGTAAGACCTGACGACCTTGTGTTCTAGGGCATGTTGGTTTTGACTCCGTGAAGGCTGAGGGCGAAAAACTATGACTGAAGTTGCTGAGACACAAAACAAGCGGGCGCTCTTAATCGGCGTCAATAAATACCCAAACTTGCCGGCCCATTCTCAACTCAGGGGCTGCGTCAACGACGTTCAAATAATGAAGCAAACATTGGAGACCTCGTTTGGCTTTGATCCCAACAACATTCATACCTTGGTGGATGAGCAAGCGACTGCAAGAGGAATACTCGATGCGATGGAAAAGCTGGTTGCGGTTTGCCAGCCGAATGACGTTGTGGTCCTTCACTTCAGTGGGCACGGGTCACGCATGGCTGCAATCGGCGAGAAAGCCAGCGGTTATGACGAGTCGATCATGCCTTCAGACAGTGGACGGATGAATCCCGCATTTCCCGTGCAAGTTCCTCCCTGCGATATTCGTGACACTGAGGTTCAGGACTGGCTTTCGCGGCTGACACAAAAGACGTCTCGCGTTACGGTGATTTTCGATAGCTGTCATTCCGGTTCGATAACGCGAATGCACGGCGAATCCGAGGAATATGGAACTCGATTGCGTTGGATCGAGCCGCCGGATCCATTGCAGGAAGGGTCGGGCTTTAAGCTGACGTCCGTCAGCCATTCCCGCAACGTCGAAGGCGGCAGCGGCTGGTTGGAGCTGAGTGATAAATACGTTTTGCTGGCTGCATGCGCGGCGGAGCAGGGCGCATACGAGATGGACCATGATGAGTTTGGCACACCGACTAGAAACGGCGCCTTCACGTTCTTTCTGACGCAGGAACTCAATCGAGCCACCGAGAACACTTATCAGGACATTTGGGACATCGTCGCTACTAAGGTGAACAATAGATTCCAAAAGCAGACTCCGCAACTTGAAGGCGCGCGCGATCGGCAGATATTCGACGTCTCTGACTTTGTTCCGATGCGTTATCTGCTAGTCACCAACCGTCAGGATGATGAGGTGCAACTCGCTGGTGGCGCAATTCATGGCGTGACTGTTGACTCGCAATGGGAGATTTATCCGCCGGGCACCAAGAAAATAACAGAGGCCGGGAATAAGTCCCAGGGCGTCGTGAGAATCGTTACAATCGAGCCGGTAACTGCTCGGGGTAAGATAATCGAAGAAGGTTCCCTCCCAATCGCTCAAAGCGCCCGAGCGGTTGAAGTCATACGACCTGATGTGGAAACGAGGATGGCGATCTGGTTGGAAACGGCGGCGCGCGGCTATGAAAAATTCGTCAGCGAGCTGCGAGAGACGCTTGCACAGTCAAATTTGTTGGAAGTCACAGAATCGGCTTCAACTGCACGAGCCCTAATAACGATTGTCTGTCCAGAAGGCGCTAACCATACTGGTGTGGCGCCGACTTGGGAAGTGCTCGATCAATCACAAGCGCGACTGATGTCCCAATGTTTACTAAGTTCGCCAGAAAGCAAGCTAAGAATTCTAGAAAACCTGGAAACCTTGTGGCGCTATGAAAAGGTACTGGAATTACGGAATGAAAAGAGCGCGTTAAAAGGCAAGATAGATTTCGTGCTATTGAAAACGGAACCAACCAATCAATGGCAGGAGGTTGCCGAGGGAGAGCCAATTTACAAAGAAGGCGACAGGATTGCTTTTCGCGTCACCAATCGATCTGGTATTCCGCTGCACGTGAGTGTCTTGGATCTCGGTTTGAGCAAACGAATAACTCTGCTCTATCCCCCGGCAAGCGCCAGTGAGACGATTGCGTCCCGGCGCTCAGGAGGAGCCGAAACTGAGGTGGAGGCTGGTGGCACACTTTACGTGGGGAACCGGCCCGAAAGCGAAATCGAACTGTTCTTTCCTGCCAGTCTTCCACTTTCGCGGCCGGGAGCAGATGGAAAATCGGTGCGCGGGAAAGAGGTCTTTAAGCTCTGTGTCACTACCCAGCGTCACGACTTGGCCTTCCTCAAGCAATTGGGGCTCCGTGCTGAGTTAGGCCAGGAACTGCTGCACCCGCTGGAGAGGTTGGTATATTTAGCTACGACTAGTGGCTCAGCACGAGAGGCTCGTGTCAAACTTGCGCTAAAGGATGAGTGGTTCACGATTGAGCGCTCCTTTTGGCTTGAGCAAATCCAATGAGAGCGAACCAATAGCTGCCAATCAAAGACTGAAACTGTCCTCACGTCGAGTTTCGGCAAGTCTGGTCCCGCGTCCGCCCCTTCTGAAGTTGGACCATACCGCCGCTTCTTCTCTCGCCTCAAGCGAACTCAGCACTTCATTTGCGTCGAGCAACTCGGGATCGTTCGGAGGGGAAATCCTTGAAATGTTTGCTGGATTAATTTTGGGTGACTATCACTTGGAACTCAAACTCTCACAATCCGAGGACCAGAGCAAAGATCAAAGGAGCCACTATTGTGGCATCTGATTCTATAACAAACCGGGGCGTGTCCACTGCCAATTTGCCCCAGGTTATTTTCTCATTTGGATGCGCGCCGGAATACGAGCCATAGCTTGTGGTTGAATCGCTGATCTGGCAGTAGTAACTCCATAAAGGCACATCGGTCCGCTTTAAATCCTCGCGCAGCATTGGCACCACACATACCGCAAAATCCCCGGCAATACCTCCGCCAATCTGAAAGAATCCAGGAGCGCGGTGGTTAATTGCCGCGGAATACCAGCTTGCTAGTGCAATTAAGTACTCTACACCGCTCTTCACGGTATGAATATTCTTGATTTCGCCCCCCATGCAGTGAGCTGCGTACATGTTCCCCAACGTACTGTCTTCCCAACCTGGCACAAATATCGGCACATCTAATTCCATCGCTGCATAAAGCCAACTGTCTTGGAGATCAATCTCGTAATACTTGGTGAAGTTGCCGTTTCGTAATGCTCTGAAAAGGAACTCGTGCGGAAAAAGGCGTTCGCCGGCAGTATCAGATGACACCCATTCCTTTAGAATTACTTGCTCGACCCTGCGTATCGCTTCATTCTCCGGTATGCAGGTGTCCGTAACTCTGTTTAGGTCTTGTTTAAACAATTCCAACTCCTGCGCCGGAGTTAGGTCCCGATAATTGGCTACTCGCTTGTATGAATCGTGGGCAATGAGATTGAAGAGATCTTCTTCCAAATTGGCGCCCGTGCAGCAAATGGCGTGGATCTTTCCCCTTCGAACCATCTCTCCCAGTGAAATGCCAATCTCGGCTGTGCTCATCGCGCCAGCAAGAGCGATAAGCATTTGCCCACCACTATTTGAATGCTCTAAGTAAGCCTCAGCCGCCTCGACTACGGTCGCCGCGTTGAAATGCTGAAAGTTGCGTTTCAGAAAAGCTGAAACCACGGCATTGTTCATGAGCAGCCTCCGAACAGCCCCGATGCGCTAATGCCAGTTGTTACCTTATCAGTCACCTGCCGGCCCTCGGGTGAGACATAGTTTGGTGCATCTGAGTAAGCTATTCCTCCCGGTTCGGAATCCAATTGCGGACCATATTGGGTCCGTCCCACTCAGTGACCGAATAGTCTTCGGTTATCTCCTCTCCAGACTCAATGTCTTTGGCGGCTATGAGAATGTCTTGTTGTTTGTCCAACCACACGTTCGGCTGGAAAGAGTGGTTGATGAAGCGAGCATCATCTACATAGACAATGAAACAATTCCGCGTCGGATCCAACGAACAGTACCGGCTGATGAAACCCTGGATTACTAATGGTTGAGAGAAAATGTTCTCAAGCGGAAGAGCCGCATCCAGCCCGGGAGTAAACCTCCAGATCACCTGACCTGCTGGAACACGTTCAGCAGCAAAAAGGCCAAAGCCGTGGATCGGTGAAGCCTTCAGCTTTGTCCTTACAAGCAACATTGGTGAAGTTGTTACCAACCACAGCGCTGCTCGCTGGCCATAGTGAATGCTCCCGACCGTGCGCGCTGACCGAGGTATTGATAACTGGGAATTATGTTTTCTGGCTGAGATGAATCGTCCCGGCGAGGAACACTTACCAAGAGGTGGCCGAAATTTGAGAGAACTTCCCGTGATGAGGCTCAAGACCGAGTGTGGTTCTTGCCCCGATAAGTGTTGTAGCCAACCGTATGATTGGGTTTATCTTACTGCAGGCGAAATTTCACGACTTGTGAAGGCGTCCGGCGTGAGCGAAGAAGTATTTGTGATCGAACAAACAAATGCCAATACCGGACATGCATTTCGAATTCTAAAGTTGCCTTGCCGATTTTTTGACTCTCAAACAGGCTCTTGCACCGTCTACGAGTCAAGACCGTTAGCCTGCCGAGTCTTTCCTTTTTATGTTGATCCAATAACCGGCAACGCAACATTCCACCCAGCCGTCTGTGGAGAGCAGCTATCATTCCCTGCACCAGATGACGAAAAGGGCTGGCGTCTAATTGATCTGGAAGGCGACGTGCGCCAGTGGATGACTGAGTTTTGGCAGGAAGCTACTTCTGGAAATTAGACGACATCTGGAACCTCGACAGCTCGCGCGGCGGGATCTCCATAGAGAATGGCCGACGACCAGGTAGTGTCAGACGGAGAGTTAAGATTGCGGCTTTGAAGCCGGGCCCTTCGTAGTGATTCACCAATGGTTTGTCCCTGGGCCAAAGCCTCATAGAAATAAATGGCAAAGTGGGTGGCCGATAGGTCCGGAACGGGGACAAGATAACCCAAAAACGCTGTGACCCCGGCGTATAGAAACGTCCTACCCAAGCCCCGCATCATTGGTGAATATGAGTCCGGATTGCTAAGTTCTTCAGCGGACCAACAAGCGTTGAGGAACACAACCGAGGGTGCGCCGCTAGTCAGAAAACGGCTGATTTCATAGGCCGGGATATCTCCGTCCGACAGCCGCATGCAGCTCTCGTCAGGGCTGTTTGAACCATGCGAAGCGTGCCCGGCAAAATGCACAATGTCGTAGTCTTTCAGACATAGAAGAAAATCGTTTTTCGTCATTCCATTCGATGTGAACTCTTCGACATGCATTCCGCACTGGTCCCGCAGGAGTTTAGCAACCTCGCGGCCCTCACGTTGTGCAGCCGGAAGGTCTTTGGTGGGGTCCGCTACAATCAGAGCCCGAGTATGCTCAGCCGTCTGGATGTAGCGATGCGATGATGCGAACTCTTGATCTGACACCAGGCGTCGACCGAGGGCATAACGCAGGCAGAGAAACTGGCTTCCATCGTGAAGAAGTTCCCATGGAAGAGCGATTAGTTTCTCATCCATATCCAGGCGTAAGTGATCCGCCCGCGAGTCTTTGATCTGCACTTGGATGCTGCCTGGAAGCAAACGTCCATAAGCTAGTCTCCCTGTTTTTTCCAGTTCGCTCTGAATCGAGAGCTGCGGGACACTACGGTGTGACGACGCGGTCTCTCTAATGTCACGCAACTGACCTAATGCCGCATCGATAAATTGCTTGTTATTGCTAAGATCCGCCCGAGCTTGGGGCGAAATCTTGATCTGGTAACCCGCCGCCATTGCGCCCGCACCGGGCCTTTGGAAAGTCACTCGCAGTGTCCCATTTTCGCTGAAGACATACAGGACACCCGTGCGCGGATTTGTGAGGTCAACTAGAGGCGCCGTCAGCAAACTGGACAAGACAAGCACGGACATCGCTGTGTCGTGAACGCGGGAGACCTGAAGCCACTTCCCTTCCACGTCTTGAGCGGCCAGAAACCAATCCACAGCTTTTATCACAAGAGGATCGTCCAGATCGTAACCGCTGTCCAATAATGCTTGGAGCGGATAGTAGTTTGACCAGGCCGCTGCGGTCCAAATGGGCTTTTCTTGAAGTTCGCGACGGAGATATTCGATCGCCCGATCCACCACGCGCTTGTTGTTGGTTAACCGAGCTTTGTTAGTCAAGCAAAAGAGCGAAGCAACCATTCCCGTATGGCGAGCCCCAATGATGGAACCATCATCCTTCTGCAAGGATTCAATCCATCTGACGGGCCGGTCGGTAAAAATCTCGAGTTGGTCGGGCGCCAAACGAGCTATCAAATCAAGCGCCAGAAGGGTGTCATAAGGTTCTTCGTACCACGTTCCGTCTATGGGATCCTGAGTCGCTTGGAGAAATCGAAAAGCTTCGCTCAACATTTGGTCATTACTGCTAAATCCCACGTCGCTCAGCGCGCGCACGGCAAAAAAGGTATCGTAAACCTCATCGTTCCAGCTTCCATTTTTGTTGCGACGTTTTAGCAGATCTGAGACTAGTCGCTGGACCACATGTGAGTGTGGATTCCTTTCTGCTGCGACCAAAGCTGAGATAGTAATGCCAATATCTCTTGGGTCTTCCAGTGCTCCCGGCATTACCTCAGAGTGTTCCTTGAGCCATCGCACACCTCTTTGGACCGAGCGAATGATGAGATGTGTTCGCTCTTTGTTCAATGTATTCATCTCGAAAGGTGCTTACCTATCCGGCAGGACACATGTATAATAATTCCCAGTTATCCAAACCTAGTTCGAAGACTGATCTGGCCGAAAATGCAAGGCTCATGAGAATCAGCCCCGGAATGAAGTTTCCGTCGAACAATATGTCCTCGCATACGGGAAGTCAAACGGTTTTTCCGCGTGTGTAAACCCCAAGTTGAAATGTCACCCAAATGCGCAAAGTAGAAGTGTCACCTACTTGCGCAGAATGCAGAGTTCTCCACGGCGCTCGCGAGCTTGCATGGAGTTCTCGGTAAAGTCGAAGTGCCGCCAAGGATGCGA
>DATEPE010000026.1:0-166275 GCA_035273385.1 Pyrinomonadaceae bacterium
ACAAGATCGCAGATGCAAGCGGGGAGCTTCTTACCTTCGAGCGAAACGCGACGCACCCGGTGCTCTAAAATTCGAGAGCAGCTTCTATCAAGTTGACAACTGCCTAACTCTCTCCTCAGCCGAATGTCGTCGCATCACGATCACGGACAGGCGCAATCACCATAGACGCGCGAGAGCAGGGAACCTAGCGGGGGAAGTATGCCTCAGGGTCCGTTTCCAGTTCAAGGCCAAAGGCGCCGGGATATGAATCTTTCGGGCTATTTCGTCAAGTTTTGTTGATCGCTTTCCATTGAGCTAACGAATTAGAACCGGGAGCGGTAGCGACCGGGTCGAATGAGAGAATGGATCAAACCTCTGAAGAGATTTCAAGAACTTATTCCCCAGGTAACGACCCAGTCGCTACCGCTCCTGGTTCTAATTCGTTGACCCCTCCGTTCCAAACCGTCTTTTTGTGAGAAGCCAAGGAGACGTTTGGGCGTCAATTGCCTACATCGCAACATTCGCATATATTGCTCCACTCTCAACTAACTAATTGGCGAAAGGTCTGGTTCAAATATGTCGAAATCTGTTCCCATCACTGTCGCTCACGGCGACGGCATCGGGCCGGAGATCATGGCAGCGACTCTCCGCATTCTGGAGGGCGGTGGCGCCGCACTCGATATCGAAACGATTGATATTGGCGAAAGAGTTTATCTCGCGGGCAACAGCGCCGGCATTGAACCGAGCGCCTGGGATTCGCTACGGCGCACCAAAGTATTTCTTAAGGCCCCGATAACGACGCCTCAGGGCGGCGGCTTTAAGAGTTTGAATGTCACCGTTCGTAAAACTCTCGGACTCTACGCGAATGTGCGTCCGTGCGTTTCGTATCACCCTTTCGTGGAAACGAAGCATCCGGTCATGGATGTGGTGATCGTCCGCGAAAACGAAGAAGACCTTTACGCCGGTATCGAACATCGCCAGACGCAACAAGTTACCCAATGCCTGAAGCTGATCTCGCGTCCCGGCTCAGAGAAAATTGTGCGTTACGCTTTCGAATACGCGCGCCGCAATAATCGCAAAAAGGTTACCTGCTTCACCAAAGACAACATCATGAAACTGACTGATGGTCTGTTTCATAAAGTGTTTGACGAGATTGCTAAAGACTATCCGCAGATCGAAAACGAACACTGGATTGTCGATATCGGCGCAGCGAAACTGGCGGACACTCCTGAGGCTTTTGACGTAGTGGTAATGCCGAATCTGTATGGCGACGTGCTGTCCGATGTGGCCGCGCAGATTGCGGGTTCAGTCGGGCTGGCGGGTTCGGCGAATATTGGTGAGCACGTGTCAATGTTTGAAGCAATTCACGGTTCGGCTCCGCGACGCGCCGGGCAAAATTTGGCAAACCCCTCGGGGCTACTACTAGGTGCGATCATGATGTTGGTCCACATCGGCCAATCCGATGTCGCTGAGCGTGTGCACAACGCCTGGCTGCGGACGATTGAGGATGGAATTCACACTTACGACATTTACGACGAGGGCAAGAGCAAGCAGAAGGTTGGCACCAAAGAATTTGCCGATGCTGTAGTGGAGCGCATGGGCCAAACGCCGCAGACTCTCAAAGCGGCGAAATACAAATCCACTGACGAAGTCGGTTCAGCGGCTCCCGCTTCAGCAGCCTCCGTTTTCCAGAAAAAAGATTTGGTCGGCGTTGACGTTTTCCTCGACTGGTCATCCGGAACGGCAGATGAGCTCGGTGATGCTCTCAGCAAACTTGCGACCGATGGAACAAAGCTAACGATGATGAGTAATCGAGGAGTGAAGGTTTGGCCGGGCGGCCAACCGGAGACGTTCTGCTCTGACCATTGGCGCTGCCGATTTCTGTCGACCGGAGGCAATGGAATTTCGCATCAACAGATTGTGGAGCTATTGCAGAGCGTCGGCAACGCGGGCCTGGATTTCATCAAAACTGAAAACCTTTACAACTTCGACGGCGAACGCGGCTATTCACTCGATCAAGGCGAATAGAATTCCGGATATCGGATTTCGGATTTAGGAACCGTTAGCGCGAGAACTTTTTCTTGAAGTCATACTACAAAATTCTCAAAGGGAGATGTCATTAGCATGGACAGCGGAACTACAGAATCTTCATCAACAGAAATTCGCAATCCGAAATCCGAAATCCAAAATTCCCTGGTTGCGGTCCTGATGGGCAGTAAGTCTGACTGGGAAACGATGCGTCACGCCGGTGAGACGCTGAAAGAGTTTGGCATCGCGCATGAGTCGCACGTGATGTCCGCGCACCGTTCCCCAAAACTCGCATCTGAGTTCGCTTCCAGTGCTGCTGAACGGGGCATCGAAATTATCATCGCCGCCGCCGGCGGCGCCGCGCACCTTGCTGGTGTTATTGCCGCTCACACAACCTTGCCCGTTCTCGGCGTGCCGATGAAGAGCGATGCTTTGAATGGAATGGATTCCCTGCTCGCGACTGTGCAGATGCCCGCCGGAATTCCCGTGGGCACGCTGGCAATCGGAAAACCCGGCGCCATCAACGCTGCCCTGCTCTCTGTGGCAATCCTCGCGAACAGCCGGCCCGAACTCCGCACCAAGCTGAAGGAATTCCGGCAACGTCAGGAAGAACAAATAAGAAACACGACGCTTGAACCACCAGCCTCGCGGGGAACTTCTTCTTGAATTCTCCGGTTCTTTAGCGCAGAATCCGACTGAAAAACGCCGCTCGGTTGAAGATCCTTCTACGGTCCGCTTGCCAGGATCTTTCTGCCGTTTTTCGTGTTCTTCCTTCGCCGTTTGCTCTGACCTAACGCAATGATCGGCAGTACCGTCTCCCACTATCGAATCGTTGACTCCTTAGGCTCCGGTGGGATGGGCGTGGTTTACCTGGCCGAAGACATCACCCTAGGCCGCCGCGTCGCCCTCAAGTTTCTTTCCTCAACAACACCTGAATACCGAAACCGATTTCTCCGTGAGGCGCGCGCTGTCTCCCGGCTAGTCCACCCCAACATCGCCACCGTTTTCGACTACGGCGAAACTGATGCCGATCATGGCGAGAGGGCGAAGGGCACTCCGTACATCGTGATGGAGCTGGTGAAAGGCACGCCGCTCAATGAAAAGCTTGAATCCGGTCCGCTGCCCTTACGCGAAGCCGTACGTATCGTTTCAGCAATAGCTGAAGCACTTGGCGAAGCACATCGTCAGGGCGTCGTACATCGCGACGTTAAGCCGTCAAACGTCGTAGTCGCGGAAACCGGCCAGGTGAAGGTTCTGGACTTCGGACTGGTAAAACAGATCCACGATGAAGCGGGATCTGACGACATAACTGCCCAGCTGCCAATATCGAAAACGCGCAGCGACGTGATTGTAGGGACGCCCTTGTATTTGTCGCCCGAGCAGGCGACTGGGAAGAAGGTGGATGCGCGTAGTGATCTGTTTGCTCTCGGGGCGGTGCTCTACGAGTGCATTGCCGGGCAATCGGCGTTCGCGGGTTCAAGCGTAATTGAAATCGGCGCCCAGGTAATCCACGTCACTCCAAAGGTGCCGTCCAAACTCAATCCTTCCGTTCCTCCTGAGCTGGACAAGATCACCATGCGCGCGTTGGAGAAAAAAATTGAAGCGCGTTACCAGACCGCAGAGGAATTGATCAGTGACCTCCAGGCAGTGCTCCCCAAATTGGACGCGACTGAGTCGACTCTGGGTGGGGGGCTCCCGCGGCCTTTACGCCAACCACGTACACACTCGGCAAGTGCTCTGACGACTATTAACGAGACGTTCCGCCGCCCTCGGCTTTCCCTGGCCGGCCTGATCCTGGGGGCGCTCGCTTTGGGGCTGCTTGTCTGGGTCGTTTACCAATGGTGGAAACCAGCTCCTTACCGTCCGTCACCAGAAGTCCTCGATTTTTACAACAGAGGTGTTGAGGCGTTGCGCAACGGCGCGTTCCTGCAGGCTAGCAAGGCGTTTGAAGAAGCAATCGCCAACGACAAAAATTTTCCGTTGGCCCATGCAAGAGCAGCCGAAGCCTACATGGAGCTTGATTATGCTGATAAAGCTCAGAACGCAATGCTGAACGCAGAAGCTTTGGTCGGCGATCGGTCGCACCTCGCTCAAAGCGATTCCCTGTATTTAAGCGCCATTAACGCGACCGTCAGGCGAGATTTCCCGGCAGCAATCGCGGCGTATGAAGAGCTGGGCAAACTCGATCCAAATGAACCTCGAGTTTATGTCGATCTCGGCAGGGCTTACGAAAAGAACGACGAGTTGCCGAAAGCTGTTGAAAGTTACGTACAGGCGACTCAGGGTACGCCGCAATACGCCAGCGCCTTTTTACGTGTGGCAATCCTGTATGGTCGTCAGGGAGACCAAGCCAGCGCGATGGCCGCGTTCGATAAAGCGGAGAAGCTTTATGAAGCGGACGGAAACTTTGAAGGCCAGGCGGAAGTGGAATACCAGCGCGGCTATCTTTTCAACCAGCGCGGCCATATTGCAGACGCAAAACAACACTTGCAGCGCGCCCTGGAGATCGCGAGGACCACCGGCAACGACTACCAGCAGGTCAAGACTCTCTTGAAGTTGGGAGACGTTGAAGTCGACGAGGGGGCCGTCGAGAGTGGTCGTGCGCGCATGATCAGTGCGCTCGAGCTGGCGCAAGCTAAAGGAATCGAAAACTACACCAAGCGCGCGCTGGTTGATATTGGCAATTCCTACTTAGCCAAGGCCGGGTATGAAGACGCCGAGCGATATTACCGGCAGTCGCTGGAACTTTCGCAGCGCCAGAACGACAAACGCAATGAAGCGCGAGCGTGGCTGGCTTTGGCTAGTCTGTCGGACCGGCTAAGCAAGCCCGACGACGTGGTCAAGTATGTCGGGCAAGCACTTCCCTTCTACCAGCAGGGAGGCTATCGAAGGGAAAGCATGCAGGCGCTCCACCTGCTCGCGAGGGCCAATGTCGATCGTGGTGATTACAAGGTGGCGCGGCAAAGTTTTGAAGAGGTGATTAAACTCAGCCAAAGAATCGGCGATGACCAGACCGCATTTATAGCTCACCAGGATATCGGGTTGCTCTTAATTCGTCAGGGCCGATACCACGAGGCGTTAAATCACACTGACGAAACCTACAAGCTCGCAAACAAGGTGGGAAACAAGAAAACTGCCGCGCTAAGCCGGGTGGATCGCGCTAACGCCTTGTGGCGGTTGGGGCGATACGAAGACGCGCGCACCGCCCTTTCTGAAGCCGCACTCATGGCAGAAAAAGAAGGCGCCGCCCGCGACCTGACAGCACACTATCAATTAGCTCTTAGTCGTATGAGGCTCAGTGAACGGCAACCGAATGAGGCGCGCCAGCCATTAACACGTGCGCTTGAAACTGCGTCTACGCATATCACTTCTGTGGCAACCCTGGGGCGGTCGACGCTTGGCCTGCTCGAGGCACTGAACGGCTCGAGGGCAGGTGTGGCCCAATGTCGCGAAGCTGAGAAACTCGCCCGTGAGTCGAAAGATCCGTACCTAATTTCGGAAACGTTACTAATTTTGGCGGAAGCACTGTTACATCAGCGCGACTTCGACGGAGCAAGCAAAGCAGCGTTGGAGTCGCAGGAACTTGCCGCACGCATCGGCAAACTGGACTCGGAATGGATCAGCTATTCGATAGCCGCGCAAGCCGCGCATAATCTCGACCGGTCGCAGGAAGCACAGGATTATGCGTCGCGGGCCGAAGCCGCTCTAGCCCAATTGGAGCAGCATTGGGGAGCGGATAATTTCAAGTCTTATTTGGATCGACCCGATATCCAAATCTCCCGCAAACAACTCGGCGACCTGGTCGCCGTCAAACCTCAATCCCAGTAACTAAACCTCAAAGGAGAGATCCCATGGCAGCACCGGCGAACGGCACTGAGATCATAATTAAGGGCGGCTCCGTCGAAGTGGAGTTTGATCCGATCACCTATCCAACAGATCCTTCAAATGGTAGAAAGCATCGCAACCCAAGCAAGAAAATCACGCGGGTGGTAATCACCGGGGACATATCATTCGATAGTGGTGATCATCCCAGTGGTTTGACGTGCGAAATTAAAGCAACCTGCAGGTAGCCTGCTTTAACTAGCTAACACCAGCCCGAATAGCAGTCTTGGCCGCACCTCATATCACTGGCTGCTGGGCGAAATTGTATCGACTGAACGGCTCCGATAAACGAAGTCATCATTCAACTCTTTTTTGTGTAATTCGTGGTTTCGTTTTTTTAGCTGCAAAAGAACGCTCCACGAATAACACGAAACGTCAGACCTACGGTCTACTTCGACTTATCAGTGCAATCACCGCCACGAACAAGGCTGAACCGATAATCGACCAGATAATTGGGAAACTGGTCGTACCAATCTGCACAGCGAATAATTCCGGCAACCCCAACGCCCGCGACAGCCACATTCCCAGCAGTGCCCCGACGAAGCCCAGTGCGATAGACACCAGGCAACCGCCCCGCGTGAAGCCGGTGATTGCCTGACCGAGTGCTCCACAAATTCCAGCAATAATCAGAAGTATGATTAGATCAAGTATCGTCATAGTGACTCCTCCCTAATTTACGCCCTTGCGTGCCAGCCACTCGCGCACTACCTCTGCCGGCGTCCGTTTGTTAGCATCGACTTCATAGTTCATTTGCCGCATTTCATCAGTCGTTATTGCGCCTGCCAACTTCGTCAGCGATTCCCTCAAAGGTCCAACTCTATCAACCGTATCGCGGCGGGCGATGTAGACCGCTTCATACGGCGGAAAGTAGCGCCGGTCATCTTCGAGTTGGACCAGGTCCATGGCCGCGATGCGTCCTTCAGTGGAGTTACCGGCGATCAAATCCACTTGACCTGATTGCAAGGCGATATATGTTAACGAAAGATCCATCTCCCGAGGCCGCCCCGCAAACTGCAAAGAATACGCTTTCGAAAACCCCGGATAACCATCATCGCGCGTCATGAAGTCTTGTCCAAAGCCGGCCCGCCATTTCAGCGCATGCGGTCTCGCATCGGACACCGTTTTCAGTTTCAGGCGTCGCGCGTCAGCTCCGCGCACAAGAATGGCAAACGTGTTTTCGAACCCAAGCGGTTCGCTAACGACCAGGTTGAACTTCCCGGCGTAATCCTTTTTGACTTGTTCAAAGACTTGGACCGGATCTGTGTTAACCGGATAGCGCAAGATGGCCGTGTAAGCCGTCCCTGTGTACTCCGGGTAAATATCCATCTTTCCGGCCCGCAACGCATCGTGTGGCAGGTTGCCCCCCAACTCAAAAGTCCGTTCGATTGCGACGCCACGTTTTTCGAGTATCTGCGAAATGATCTCCGCAAGGATTACGGATTCGGTGAAGTCCTTAGAACCAACTACCACTCGCGACGCTTGCTCTGAAGAATTTGGCGCAGACAGATAGAAGAAACCAGCTATCACCACGATTACAACCGCTGCCGCAGCCAAAAGCACACGTGATTGCTGACCTTTTTTTGATTTCGCACGCGCCGTAACAGCAAATCGCCTTTCGAAAAACCCCAGAATAAAATCCGCGGCCAACGCCATTAGCGCGGCTGCCCCGGCGCCTGCCAGTAAGAGGTTGTTGTCGTTTTGACGAAGACCGCGAAAGATGTAGACACCCAATCCGCCGGCGCCAACTGCAGCCGCAATCGTGGTGACCCCGATTGCGATGACCATCGCCACACGCACGCCAGTCACAATCACACTGGTGGCCAGCGGCAGTTCAACTTGTCGCAAAATCTGACTATCGGTCATACCCATCGCAACAGCCGCTTCGCGCACATTCGCATCGACTCCGAGTATGCCGGTGACCGTGTTTCGAATGATCGGCAGCAATGAATAGAGTACCAAAGCTACGACGGCGGTCCGCGTACCAATGCCGCCGATAAAAGGAAGTGGTATCAGAAACCCAAACAGCGCGAGGCTGGGAATGGTTTGCATGATGTTCGCCAAACCCAGTACCGGTCCGCGCAGAGATTTCTTTCGGGTAAGCAGAATGCCCGCCGGAATACCTATGGCTATGGCAATGACGATCGAAATCAGAACCAACAAGAAATGGTCACGCACGTGCGCCAGCAACTCGGGCCAATTGTGTTGAAGGAATTGCCAGAAGTTCACTCGCCCAAGCCCCCCTGATCCGAAACGCCGGCGGGGAGTTTTAGCGTCTCTATGTAGGCTAAGGCGCGTGCATCTGTTGACGAAAGAAATGCAGCCGGCTTTTCCAGTAGAACGAGTTGCCCCTGGTCCATCAGGCCGATACGCGTTCCCAGTAACAGAGCTTCACGCACATCATGGGTCACCAGCACTACGGTTTTTTCCAGTGATCTGGCGAGGGCGCTGAATTCGCGTTGCAGAGCTGCGCGCGTTAATGGATCAAGAGCGCCAAACGGTTCGTCGAGTAGTAACAAAGGGGGGTCGGCCGCCAGAGCTCGCGCTACACCTACGCGCTGGCGTTGTCCGCCTGACAACTCCGAGGGATACCGAGCGGCAAAGCCACCGGGAAGTCCGACCATGTTGAGCAAATCGCTCACGCGCGACTGCGTCCGGGAGTCAGGCCATTGCTCGAGCTCCGGAACCAACGCAACGTTTTGCCCGATGCTGAAGTGTGGAAACAAACCACCTTCCTGAATCACGTATCCCGTTTGCCGGCGCAGACGTATTGGATCCCAATCAGCAGTCGACTTGCCTTCAACCAGCACTTGCCCGGATGTCGGTACCAACAACCGGTTGATGAGTTTTAGTGTGGTGGTTTTGCCGCACCCCGATTTGCCGAGCAGGACTAGTGTTTCGCCACGTTGTACGGTGAAACTGAGGTGAGAGATGACGGGTGCAGAGGCGCTGCCGTGTCGGAAACTTACGTCGCGGAATTCAACCAGAGCATTGTGGGCCGGTTCATCCATCCGTTCAGACCGCCATCAGCAAATTACTGCTAAAGCGTTTTTCCGAATCGAACCAGGTGCGGGCCAACTTGAATCCAGTTTGTGCAGCGAGTTGCTCAATATCGCCCAGGGCGTATTTGTAAGAGTTCTCAGTGTGAATCTGTTCACCCGCGGCAAACTGGACTTCCATATCAAGCTGCTTGATAACCACAGTCTGATCTCGACAACTCTCGATGTAGATCTCGATCCGGCCCACTTCATCGTTGTAGAACGCCAGATGGCGAAAGTTCCTCAAGTCGAATTCACCGCCCAGCTCGCGGTTGATGCGCGCCAGCACGTTTAAGTTGAAAGCAGCGGTTACGCCCAGCGCATCGTTGTATGCAGCCTCGAGGGTTTGCTTGTCTTTCTTCAAGTCGGCGCCCAGCAAATGTCCATCGCCAACTGACAAAACAGTCCTGAGGGCGTGTAGAAACTTAATGGCTTCAGCAGGATCGAAATTGCTGATGTTCGAACCAAGGAAAAGCGCGAGCGTGCGTTCGCGCGGCTGTTTTCTTAATTCCGCCAGGGCTGCGAAATAATCTGCCGCGTAAGCTTCTATTCGAAGTCGGCTGTACGACTGGAGAAGGATTCGCGAGCTGCTTTCCAGGGCGGAAGCCGAAATATCAACAGGAATGAACAACAAACTCGATTGTCTTTTGAGTAGCGCTTCGATGATCAAACGTGTCTTGGAGGCGCTACCACTGCCCATTTCGATCAGAGTTATATTTCCGTCGATACTGGAAACGATTTGGTCCGCATACTTCTGTAGAATCTCGTTTTCTGCTCGCGTCAGGTAATACTCCGGCACCAGACAGATCGCTTCGAAGAGTTGTGACCCTAGCTCGTCATAAAAATATTTAGGTAGGAATCGCTTAGGCCGGCTTAATAGTCCGCGGCGCACATCCTCAGCTAGTCCACTGCGTGGATCGCGCGTGACAAGGTTGCGGATTGACAGGCTCGAGTCGATCGCCACCGCTGGTTCTGTATGTTGCACGTTCGTGGTTCTCAGTAATTCTTCGACCCGACGATTTTGACTGTAAAAAGGTTTGGCCATGATACCGGATCAATGGCCCTTCACGAACACGCCGGAGACAAACTGTGTCGGCTTGACCGACGGCGAATTGCTAGGCAAGATCAGCGCTATGTTTTACCAGAATTCCCCCGCGGCTAGCTCAGGCCGCACGCATTTTCCCCGCAAATCTCTTTTGTTTTTGGCCGCTTTTCTGTTGCTGCCGCTCTGGGTGGCTACTGCATCCGGCCAGAGTTATACGACCGAAATGGTGACCGGCGACACAGTCTCACTAACGGTAAAAAGCCGTAATGGGAAAGTGAGTATCGTAGCCGCCGAAGACTTGCAGAAGAAACTGACTCTGGAAGCCAAATCTACCGGCGCTGCTGTGAATCCGAGCGACGTGACGGCTGTTGCCAAAGGCAACAACATCAACATTGACGTAAAAGACCGGACCGACAAAGACCGCATCGATCTGATTGTGCGCATTCCGGTGCGTTCAAAAGTAAAGGTTGAGACTCAGGCAGGCGCAGTTGACGTGATCGGAAATTTCGAGTCAGCCGAAGTTAGTTCCAACACCGGTACTATTCATGCAGACGTGCCACTCGACGCCGTGAAGTTTAATTTCCTCTGGCAGGCCAGCAAGCCGCGATATCTGAGCGACGTGGAACTTCCCGAGATCAAGGAGAAGCGTGGAGGCGTGTTTAGTATTTCCGGGAAACTCGGCGAGGAGAAACCCGAGAAGGAACAACGCATTCAACTTGATTTCGTTACGCAACGCGGCGTGGTTCTTTTGAACGTCAATCCCAATATGGTGCCGACCGATCTCCGTGAACGGCCCTTGACGGAAGCAGCCCGCGCGATTGTTCGGAGTGGTGATAGCGAGTTGATTGATGCTATTCGCAAGGTCTCGCCAAAGCTGTTTGGCGACTTCGCCCGCACACTTCCCCCACCCGAGAAGGAACCAACCTTAGTAAGACGTGCGCCACCGGGTCAGTTTGTAAGTTCAGCGTCGCCGCAACTGATGCGTTTCAACGCGAGTGTGACAGACCGTCACGGTCGCGCGATCGGTGGGATGAAGGAATCGGACTTTACCGTTTTTGAAAACGGCGAAGAGCGGCGAGTCACCAGTGTGGCCCAAACAAACGAGCCGTTTAATCTGGTGCTGCTGCTCGACGTATCCGGGAGCGTTGAAGAACGAATCGACTTCATTCGCAAGGCTGCCCGCGACTTTCTGAACACGGCCAGTCGTCAGGATCGTATCGCCATCATTAGTTTCCGTGACGATATTCAGATCATTTCTGACTTCACAACCGACCGGGGGCACCTTTCGCAGAAACTTGATGAGATCGATGCAGGCGGCGCCACCTCGCTTTACGATGCGCTCGGATTCGTCCTGGCTGACACACTAAAGAAAGTTCGTGGCGAGCGAACGGCAATCGTCATCCTCTCCGATGGGGACGACAACAAGTCGTTTGTTCCCTTCCCTGCAATTCTTGCCGCCATAGCCGAGTCCGGCGCGTTGATCTATCCGCTGTATGTGCCATCGGGATTGATCCCTGAGTCGAGTGTGCCACGACCTGAGTCGACTCTCGATCCCTTGCGGACGAGATATTTGACGCTTACTACGCGAGCTGAAGAAGAGGGAAAACAACTCGCCACCGTTTCAGGTGGTGTCTACTATCCCATTCGTCAGCTGAGAGACCTGCAACGCGCCTACGACGACGTAGTGGTCCAGCTACGCACGGCTTACACAATCACTTACGCGTCCAACTCCCGACCTACGCATTCCCCGCGAGTACGCGTTCGCGCGAACAGAGAGGGAGCTTCGGTGCGTCTGAGTCCGGTGGTGAACGTCGACACGCCGTAATAAAAGACGATCCACGAACACACGAAATTCACGAACATGGTTCGTGTTACGTCGTGGATCGTACTGTTCCTGTAAATTCGCAAAATGTCTCAACCACTTTTCGCATCGCTTTTCGATGAAAATGAGCGACGGCCTTTAACCGTTTCCGAGCTGACCGAATCGGTGCGTAAAGCCATTGAGGCACGCTTTGCATCCGTCTGGGTGGAAGGCGAGATTTCAAACTTCAAATCTCATTCATCCGGTCACTGGTATTTCACGATCAAGGACGAAGGGGCACAGTTGCGAGCGAAATGCTTTCGTTCCGCTAACAGCCGCATACGGTTTCGTCCGAAGGATGGGCTCCATGTTCGGGCGCGCGGTCGTTTAACTGTTTACGAAGCACGCGGCGACTACGAGTTAATCGTCGAAGCTCTTGATCCCGTCGGCGCCGGAGCTCTGCAAATAGCTTTTGAACAATTGCGCGACCGGCTGCAGCAGGAAGGTCTTTTCGCGGCCGAACTCAAGCGTCCGCTGCCGCTCTTCCCGGGCCGAGTTGGCATCGTCACGTCGCCCACTGGTGCTGCAATTCGCGACATCCTGAACGTCATTAAGCGCCGCACGAATACTGTTCACGTGTTGTTCTCACCTGCGCGCGTTCAGGGCGAAAGTGCGGGACCTGACATCGCGCGCGCCATACGTTTGATCAACCAGCATCATGAGCGCGCGCAGCGCGAACGCCGGTTCCATGATCTGGTCGACGTGTTGATTGTCGGACGCGGTGGTGGGTCAACAGAGGATCTCTGGGCGTTTAATCAGGAGGAAGTGGCACGAGCAATTCGAGCGTCGGTGATCCCGGTCATATCGGCGGTGGGTCACGAAACTGATTTTACGATTGCCGATTTCGTCGCCGATAAACGGGCCCCGACTCCCTCGGCAGCCGCTGAGCTGGTAGCAGCACGGGAGGACCAGATTTGTTCAGCTATCGAACAAATGGGCCAGAGTCTTTCCCGCCTGATGCGGTACAAGTTGGTCAACGCGCGCGCGCGCGTCCAGGAACGCGCCATGTCGCGGGTGTTTGATGAAGTGCGCGGCAGACTGCGCGACGCATACGATGCCACCAGCACGGCGCAGCATCGTTTACAAATTGAAGCTACCAGAACCTTACGCACTGCTAAGGACCGGGCTGAGGCTTTAAACAGAAGTCTTGCACCAGCACAATTGCGAGCTCGTCTGGCCGAGGCTCGCGTACGTTATGAATCGGCGTATAGTAGTTCCCACGCGGCCATCGAAAAGACGTTGGAGGCTGGTGCGCAGCGGCTTGGTATCGCTGCTGCTTCCCTCGATGCACTTTCGCCCCTGGCTGTTCTGCACCGCGGATACGCCATTGCACAACGAGATGATGGCCGGCTCATACGCGATGCGGAGGACGTTTCTGTCGGTGATTCAATCAAGGTTAGAGTGGCCAACGGCAGACTGGCGGCCGAAGTAACAAACATAGAGAAGCTTTCATGAGCACCAAGGAACAGCCAAAAAGTTTTGAAGCATCGCTCGAAGCTCTGGAACGGATCGTTCAGGAACTCGAACAGGGTGACCTGCCGCTGGAAAAGAGTCTGGAATTGTTTGAACAAGGCATCGGCCTATCGCGACAGTGTCAGGATCGTCTGAACCAGGCCGAACGGCGAATCGAGGTCTTGCTGCGCGACAATCAGGGCCGAACGATTGTTAGTCCGTTCGAAGGTACAAAGGCGTCTGGCGAAGAAAGCGACTCCTAGCACATCAAATAATTCGTGTTGTTCGTGTAATTCGTGTGATTCGTGGATTGATTTTTCTATCGGAGATTAGAACGATCCATTAAATACACCAAACACACGAAACAACACGAAAAGTAGCGAATGACCACATCTTCTGAAATATCCTTTGAAACTAGTTTGCGCGAATTCCAGATCGAGACTCAGGCACTGATCGACACCGAGCTCGAGCGCTTGATCCCGTCAGAATCAACCCCTCCCAACACTGTTCATTCCGCCATCCGCTGGAGCGTTTTCGCCGGCGGTAAGCGTTTCCGGCCAATACTACTCCGCGCCGTTGGTGAATGCTTCGGGGCCTCCACCTCGACGCTACTTCGAACAGCGTGCGCCGTGGAGATGATTCACGCCTATTCGCTGATTCATGATGATCTGCCGTCAATGGACGATGACGACTTGCGACGTGGACGTGCCACCTGTCACATCCGTTTCGGCGAAGCTGCAGCGATACTCGCCGGTGACGCTTTGCAAACACTCGCGTTCAAGACAATCGCCGAAGATGAAGGTTTGACGGCCCCACAGCGCGTGCGATTGGTGAGCGAGATTGCGACAGCATCAGGCACACCGTCTGGAATGGTCGCAGGGCAGGCGTTGGATTTGGACGCTGAATATCGCGCTGTCGATGGTGAGGAGTTGGAGCAGATTCACCGGTTGAAGACGGGAGCTTTGATTACGACCTCAGCCCGTTGTGGCGCCATCATTGCGAATGTAACAGATGCAGAGTTGTTAGTTGTGTCGGACTATGCTGCTCAACTCGGGCTGCTGTTTCAGATTACGGACGATCTACTGGACGTCACTGCTTCTGCAGAGACTTTAGGCAAAACTCCCGGCAAAGACGTGCGTTCGGCAAAGGCAACGTATGTAAACATTCACGGGCTGGCCGGAGCTCGAGAGCTCGCCGAACAAGTTCACGCCAAATCCCTGGCCACGCTCAAACAGTTAAACCAGCCTACCGAACGCCTGCATGCAATCGCGGATTACATTCTGCATCGAAGCGCATAGTTTCTATTTATGTATTCGTGCGATCTTCCCCTCCCTCTGGGAGGGGTTAGGGGAGAGGGCCTGAAACGCATGCATACATTTTGTCTTGGGGAGGAAGCGGCAACCTTGATCTCAACTAGTTATTCATTTGACTCCCAGCCAGATAGTGGACGCTACCTCCAGATTACTAAAACCTAGTCCCGCGTCAGGCCCTCTCCCCAGCCCTCTCCCAAAGGGAGAGGGAGAAAAAGATCAGATCCAAGGGGTTTGAAGCGTCGCGAATTAAATGCGTTCTTTCACCATCACTATCCCCTCGTGATCGTGTGGCACATCGTCACGTTCCACTTCGCTGTACCCATGTTTCCGATAAAAGAGGAAGGCTCCCGGCGCGGCGTGCAACCTGATCGCAGTTAGACCTCGCGACCAACCGATTTTTTCGAGTTGCGTCAGTATCTCACTGCCTAAGCCAGCTCCCTGGTGCTCAGGCATCACGTATAACCACTTCAACTGTTCTACTGCGTCGCTATCAATGCCGCCAAATCCTGCTATCTGTGTGTCGACTTCGGCCACTACCATGCAGCCGCCGGATATTAACCGGCCCCAGGTTCGTTCCTGGCCAGTTGGGGGTCCGACAAGGTAGCTGTAAATGCGTTGAATTGATTCGAGGTCTTCAGCAGTCGCAAGGCGAACGCTAAATTCGGGTGGCATGGTTAGTGAACAATTCCGGCCTTCTTCTGCATGGCTTTCAATGTTTCAGGGATGAAAGCTGTGATGTGGTGTGATTCCTCACGCCCGTCTGCAAAAGATTGATAAAGCGTGAAGTCCGGCAGAGACAAACAACTGAGTGGGGAATGAATGTTGTATCCAGTGTCGATGCCGATAGCGCTGTGTGAGATGTAAATACCGTGACGGCCAAGCCGGCCTAACAAAGGCAACAGCGGCGTGGGTGTGTGACCGAAGATACACGGCTTGCCTTTGTAGTTTTTATAAAACTCCATGTCGCGCATCCACAGCAGAGCTTGCGGCGAAGTGTCCCTGGGATGCTTCTTCCGATCCAGTCCGGCGTGGACATAGATCGCATAATCGTCTTCGTGATAATGCGGAAGAGTGGAGAGGAAATCCAGATGCTCCGCCGGCATACTACCTTCTATCTCTTTCCGCGCCTCGGCGAGATCCTGTTCGCTGTTAATCACCAAAGCCTTTTTCGTGTACTGCTCGTAGGTCCGTTCGCCCCCGGTGACCGGCGTAATCCAGAGATTCGCGCTGCCTTCGATGAAATCCAACAACATCTGCTCGTGATTGCCTCGCAAGCAGATCACGCGTTCCGGGTTCTGCCGATGCATGTCCAACACGAGATCGACACATCCAGGAGCGTCAGGACCACGATCGATCAGATCGCCCAGAAACACTAACATGTCAGCCTGATCATCGCGCGGCACCATCTTCAGGAGCGATTGCAACTGCGCGCAACGGCCGTGAACGTCGCCAACCACAAAGGTCTTCATGGGGCAGTTACCTCTGGTTTTTCCGAAGCTGACTTGATCTTGTTCATCAACTCTTTGAAGCGCGGGTCATCGTGAAGGTCGGCCCAGTTTGGATCTGACTCAAACCACCGGTAGTTTTCATTCCCCAAACTTATCGCGCGTTCGAGCCACTCCAGCGCCTTAACGTGGCGGCCCTGTAACAAATATGCCGAAGCCAGCCAGTAGGCAATGTCGTGATCTTCGGCGGCAGCAGTTTTTACACGTGCCGTCAATTGCTGATCTGCGAGCTCGTGTTTTCCCTGTGCGCTCAAACAGATTGCCAGCATTGGCCGCACGCCGTCCATCTTTGGATGGCGTTCCAGCACGCGCTCCATGATTCGGGTCGCCGCGTCGATCTCGCCGCGATAAAACAAGACTCGTGCTTTAAAGGTTTGAATCATCGGATGTTCCGGTTCAACCTCGGCGCCTTGCTCAAGCTCTTCGAGTGCCTCCTCGTACCGCCCCTGATACATGAAAATGCGGGCGCGGTTGTAACTGGTGACCACTTTTTCGCCGGGATTGAGGCGGACCATTCGGTCGAAACTGCGCAGAGCCCGTTCATACTCGCCATCCAAACGCGCAACAACACCGCGCACGAAATGGACGCCCACGTCGTTTGGATATTCATTCCGCAGCTGCATGACTTCCTGGCGCGCCTTCCGCTTATGGCCCCGCGTAAGGTAGATGAAAATCATCTGCATGCGCGCTTCCAGCAACGTCGGATCTAACGCCAGCGCTTTGTTAAATTCAGCTTCGGCTTTCTCGAAATCCTTTGCCTCACCGAGGCCCTTAAGCACGCGATTCACATAACAACTTCCGAGCGCAGAATGTGCGAGCGCGAAATTAGGATCCAGTGTAGAGGCGCGCTGGAAATGGGAAATAGCGGCGTCGAGATCGGCGCGTGAGATTGTGTGATAGATAAACTGGCCCAGGCAGTCGCGCCCGCGCAAGTATTCTTCTGAGGCTGCTGCATCGGTCGTCGAGCCGCGTTTGAGTTCGCCCTTCTCAGCCGCAGTCAGTTCGAGCCGCAAGCCGTCTACGATGTGCTGAACAATCGTGTCTTGCACACCAATGATGTCGCTGGCGTCTGCGTCGATTCTTTCGCTCCACAATATTTCGCCGGTACGCACATCGAGCAGTTGCACCGTTACACGGAGACGCTCAGCCACTCGTAGGAAACTCGCAGTCAGAATCGCATCGACCGCCAATTCCATCCCGACATCGGCCGGATCAAATTGTTTGCCCTGATACTTCACAATCACCGACGACGGTCGTACGACGAGCGAACGAACGCGCGCCAGTTCGGTGATCACCGCATCTGCCAGTGAAAACTCATAGAAAGCAGTCTCGGGATCATTGCCGAGGTTTTTAAACGGCATGATCGCTACGCTCTTGCGCTCTCTATCACCGAGCGTGGTCGGTGTCTCGTGCGCATCCGGTGGTTGGTCGGCGCGCATACGGCCAGAAGAACCTGCAGAGGTGTCGACGCCCGTCACAGTCTTGAACCAACGGAAAGCGCGACTGATGGGGCTCTCCTGAGAAAGATGACGAGGTGCTACTGGCAAACCACTGTTGTCGATAATCGCGCCGCTCGATTGGCTCAACTCCCGGACTACCGCGCGTAAGTCATCCCTAAACTGTGATACCTGCTGATAGCGATCTTTCGGATGTTTCTTCAGTGCGCGATCGAGGATTAGCTGAAGCCTCGGCGGCACGGGGTCGGGACGAGCGGTGCTGAGCGGTTCCGGTTCCTCGTTTAATACGGCGTGGCGCACATCGACTGCAGTCTTACCTTTGAAGGGCCAGGTACCGGTCAACATTTCGTACAGTAAAACGCCGGTCGAAAAGATGTCTGCCCGTGAATCGACACGATCACCACGCGCCTGTTCTGGCGCGGCGTAGGTTGCGGTTCCGTATGGTATGCCGACTTCAGTTAGCTCGGTGTGATGAATGCCCGACGTACGCGCGGCATCATCATCCAACAGCTTCGCCAGGCCGAAGTCGAGTATCTTCGCCTGGCCTTTGTTGTTGACCATTACATTGCCGGCTTTGATGTCGCGGTGAATGATTCCCTGCGCGTGGGCGACTGCCAGCGCGTCTGCCACCTGAATGGCGATCGACAAGGCGCTCTCAAGTTGCAGCGGCTTTCCGTTGACCAGCTGCCGCACATTGCGACCCGCAATGTACTGCATCGCAATGAAGTGGACTCCGTCGATTTCGTTGAGGTCGAAGATCGTGCAGATGTTTGGATGGTCCAACGCCGACGCCAGCCGCGCCTCGCGTTCAAAACGCTTGACGTTGGCCGACTTCGCCACCAACTCTTCGGGCAGCACTTTAATTACAACTGTGCGGCCGAGCTTTGAGTCAACGGCTTTATAGACTGTTCCCTGTCCGCCCGCACCGAGCTTCTCGAGAATTTTGTAATTCCCCAGCGTTGTTCCGACCATGAGGGCTTTTTGCTTTCGGTCTATTTAACCCCCAACTGTGTAGAACGGCAACCTTAGCCGACTGGAAGTGTGCGCAAAGTGCGAAACAACGGTGATTTGAATGTCTTTTCGTGTGTTTCGTGTATTTCGTGAGTTTGGTGGATCGCTCTTATGCAGCCTAAACAACGATCCACGAATTACAGAACGACACAAAATTAATACGAAGTCGTTGCTCTGGGAGAAACACCGGCGTATCTTTATGGGCACAAACCGCATCGTCTCCCTACCACGGCATGATGAATACTGCGTCAGGAAACTTATTCCGAGGACTGTTATTCCTGGGACTCGTCTGTTTTGTGATGCCGATCTGCGCCCAGACTTCTGCGGTAAACTCCGAAAAGGAACTCCAGCAAAAACGCGAGTTAATCCAAAAAGCCAACTCCCTCGTAGATGAAATCGCGATCGGTGCGCACGGTTTGAAGTTACCGGAGAACCGCTCGTTTGTACTTACGTCCGCGGCCGATCTGCTCTGGCGACACGATGAAAAACGGGCCCGTGCGCTTTTCTGGGATGCCTTGAACAGTATTAACCTCCTGGTTGATCCCGGCGGGAACAGCGCAAAACGAACAAAGGAAAACCGGGAGAAGCATTACTTCGCGATCTACACATTAAGGCAAGGTCTGCTACGCACGGTCGCAAAACACGATCCTCAGCTCGCTTTGGATATGCTGCGCACCACACGTCAACTACCCCCGGTAGAAGAAGTGAACGCCGGTTATCGGCTGCCTGACGACAGTGAGATCGAGCAGCAGATCGCGACCGAAGCCGCAGCACGCGATCCGGAAAAAGGCTTGCAAGTCGCTCGCGACAGTCTGGCGAAGGCGCTGACATTTCAGACATTAAATTTTCTGAGCCGGTTGAACGAACGCGACCAGGAAGTCGCAGCAAAATTTGCAGGCGACATTATCGACAAACTTCAAACGAAAAATCTCGCGACCGACATCGTTTCATCGCGAATTGCTCTCAACCTGGTCGGCTGGAGCAGGAGCTCGAGTGTAGCTGGGCAAGAAAAGGATTCGCCACACAGGTTCGACCCATTGAAACTCGACAACGAGAGGCGTCGTCAATTAGTGGAGATGATCACAGATGCTGCGATGAGTGTTTCGGCTAATTCGACGCTACTTAACGCAATCCATGACATCCTGCCGGAGATGTATAAGTTTGTGCCCGAGCGAGTAGGGCCCCTGCGTAAGAAGCTAAGTATCTTTGAACAAACGCTCAACAGAGAGCAGCGTTCGTCAAACGAGTACAGCTCGTTGATGCGAGGGGGTTCACCTGAGGACATGCTTACCGGGTCGCTGAAAGCTGACGGAGATGAGCGGCAAATGCTTCGTCAGCAAGCCATCGTCATAGCTATTCTCCGGCGCCGCGCAGACGCTCTCCGCGAGTTTATCAAGAACGAAATAGCAGACGACTCGCTGCAGCGTTCATTGATGGACGACCTGGACACGCAACAGATAACTGCTGCCACTCTTCGCGGCGATGCCGATGAGCTGCGCTCCCTGTTGCCCCGCGTGCGTCGCACGGAAGAGCGCGCACGTGCCATGGCCGAGATTGCGGTGGTGCTCGAGAAAAAGGGCGACCATGACGAAGCGGTAAAGTTATTGGACGAAGCGCGCACTCTTATCAAAGTTGATTTTGAAAGTGAGACTCAATCAAACGCGCTCCTCGCATTGGTGGCTGCCTACGCGTTAGTTGAACCTCCAAAGGCGTTTGCGATTATCGAAAGAACGATCGACCGTGCCAACGATCAGATTGGCAGGGCGTTGTTGTTAGACAAGATCGCACGAACAGGCGTGGTCAAAAAGGGCGAGCTCCTGATGCAGAATTCCGGCACCATCTCGCCAGAGTACATGCTATTCAAATACGGGAAAGCAGTGGTAGCGTTGGCCAACGCAGATTTCAACCGGACCAGAGCGGCAGCAGATCGTTTCGAACGAATGGAGCTGCGTTTGATGATGCGGCTGCTGTTGGCCCAATCGCTGTTGGAAGACGGGAGGGAAACGAAGTGAAGCAAACGATTGTTGTAGGCCTATTGCTGCTACTGTTGTCTGGATCGCCGAGCAGTGGCAATGTAATACAACACGTCGCTCCGAAAGACGCAGGCATCGAGCCGTTCTGGGAAAAATTTCGTGATGCGGTTTCCAAGGGAAACAAGACAGCGGTAGCAGGTCTGTCGAACTTTCCGATTTCCATGCCTTACGGGATGGCCAGTGTGAGGAACAGAAGTCAGCTGATACGGCGTTACCGTGATGTTTTTAACCACGATGGGAGCTCCGCTTCAGAATGCTTCAGCACCGCCAAGCCTGTGATTGACCCGGCGCGACCGAACTACTTTACGGTGGGATGTAAAAACCTGGCGGGCGACGAAGTAATTATTTACACCTTCAAACGAACACCGGCGGGTTGGAAATTCCTGCACCTCGACAACATCAACGAATAGAGTTTTCGGGAGTCGACAAATGCAGAACCGCTGGGCGGTAGCCAGCGGATGCCACACTCGACGCTCGCTTCACAGTTAAAATCTCCGGGACCAAAATGCCCGTAGCATCCGCTGGCTACCGCCCAGCGGTTCTGCATTTGTCGACCACCCAGAATTCGTTGATCTACTTTTCCAGGCCCATCTGCCAGAGCATGAACGCGTAGTCGTAGGCTACCTCCCGCAAGTAATCGTAACGACCCGATGACCCGCCGTGGCCCGCGCCCATGTTCGCCTTAAGTATCAGCGGATTGTTATCAGTCTTAAGTGCTCGCATCCGCGCCACCAGTTTTGCGCCTTCCCAATATGGGACCTGACTGTCGTTCAGCGAAACCTTCACCAGCGTCGCAGGATAGTTTTTCGCGGCGACGTTATCGTATGGCGAATACTGTTTCATGTATTCGTACGCCGCCTTCTCGTTAGGATTGCCCCACTCGATGTATTCGCTGGTAGTTAATGGCAGCGACGCATCAAGCATGGTGTTGAGCACGTCAACAAACGGCACCTGCGATACGACGGCTTTGAACAAGTCCGGACGCATGTTGCTGACCGCGCCCACTAAAAGACCACCAGCACTACCGCCTTGAATTACCAGTCGATCGCTGGACGTATACTTGTTCTTTATCAGATGTTCGGCGCTGGCGATGAAGTCGGTGAACGTATTCATCTTCTTCATCATTCTTCCCTCCTGCCGCCACTCTTCCCCCAGTTCCCCGCCGCCGCGAATATGCGCAATTGCGAACACCGCCCCGCGATCCAAAAGGCTTAAACGGTTGGAGCTGAAACTGGGCGCAATCGAATAACCATACGAACCATAACCGTAAAGCAAGGCGGGGGAGCTGCCATCGAGCTTCGTCCCTTTTCGATAGACGATTGAAACAGGAATCTTCGTGCCATCCGAAGCAATCGCAAACACACGCTCCGATTGGTAGTTACTCTTGTTGAATCCTCCCGGAACCTCCGTCTCTTTCAGCAGGGTCGCCTTCTGCGAATTCATGTCGTAATCGAAGAAAGATCTCGGCGTAACTAACGACTCGTAACTATACCGGAAGACCGGCGTCGAGAACTCACGGTTTTGCGACTGCGAAGCTGAGTAGACCGGTTCCGGAAATTTGACGTGGTGACGCTTGTTGGTCTTGAAGTCATGAATTTCGATTTGTTCCAGCCCGTTGTTCCATTCGGATAGCACCATGTGGTTCTCGAACAAGTCGATATCCGAGATTTTCACTTCAGGACGGTGGGCCACCAACTCTTTCCAGTTTGACTGGCCGGGATCAGCTACCGGCGCCGTCACAACCCGGAAGTTTTTGGCGCCTTTGTTAGTGCGGATATAGAACGATCCGTCACGATGGTCCACACCGTATTCATGCTCAGCTTCGCGTGGACTAATCACTTTCAAAGCCGCTGTGGGAGTCGCCGCCGGCAGAAAGTGGTATTCGGTGGACGTTTTGCTTTCCGATCCTACGAAGATGATTGACTTATCGCGTGAGCGGCCGGCAAAAACGTCAAACAGTTCGTCCTTCTCTTCGTAAACCAGATCGGTTTTCCCGCCCAACACGTGCCGGAAAAACTTATCTGAACGCTTGGTGGTAGCGTCTTCAGTAGTGAAAAAAATCGTTTTGTTATCCGGCGCCCAGGCCACATACCCGACTCGTTCAAACGTCTCGGGCAGAAGCTGGCCGGTGCGTAAATCCTTAATTTGTAATTTGAACTGACGGTAGCCGGTTGTATCAGTCGAATAGGCTAGCAAATTCCCGTCGTCGCTCGGGACAAAGCTCTGGACGCTGTAGAACTTGAAGCCTTTTGAAAGCTCGTTGAGATCCAACAGAACTTCTTCTTTTGCGTCGAGACTGCCTTTCTTGCGCAGGTAGATTGGATACTGTTTCCCTTTCTCGGTTCGGGAGAAATAGAAATAGTCTCCCCAACGATATGGCACTGTATCGTCAGTCTCTTTGATGTGACTCACCATCTCCTGATACAGCTTTTCCTGCAGCGGCTTGCGCGGGCTCATCAGTGTTTCTGCGTAAGCATTTTCCGCTTCCAGGTGCTTGATCACTTCGGGGTTCGACTTCTCGCGCAGCCAGAAGAAGTCGTCCGTCATGGTGTCGTTATGAATCTTCGTAACCTTGGTTTTCTTTGTCGGCATAGGTGGCTGAGGCGTTTCTGCCCCTCCATTCATCTGCGCTACAGCGCTCGAATTATTAGCAATGGCTAATGAAAGTAGAACGAACAACAGGACAGCGGGGGTAGTTGGTATTCTTTTCATCGCAAAACCTTTTCTGATGAGTTGAATTTTTTAATTGCGGGGAGTTGTTGGTGGTGACGGCGCACGGCCGTCAGTCGTGCACAGTTCAACCACGCGGAGGGTCGCCCCAACCCGAGCCTTTGTACCGGCCATCTTCGACGATGCACGGAACCGTGGGGTCGCCATCGGAAAAGCCGAGCATCTCGGTACGACGTGCGCGATCGTTTTGCGCGTCGTAGTCGATGAACGCGATGCCTTTAGAGTTATAGAAGTCTCGTGCCTGTTGGCAGTAGGGACATCCAGGTTTTGTGTAAATCACCAGGGCCAAGTTGTTTCACCTCCGAAGTTATTAGTTTAGCAATGCGGCAGGATAGATGCGAAACGCGTAAATGAATTGCAGTGTCCGCCTGCGGGTAAAACGGCTATACTCAGCGCGATGAGCGAACAAACGTGCGAGCCCCTGCCGCCGCCAAACACCGATTTACTCGATCCTTATGATCGACTCGTCAGCATCGAGGTGTTAGGAAAAAGGGTGGACGTGCCCGAAAAAAATCGTTTGTTGCGATGCTTCCAATTTCTATCTCTCAATACCATTTCCTACGGCGACTTTTGTTGGAACGGCGACTGCACGAACTGCCAGGTGTGGTATCACACCGGTGACGTTACCAATGTGCGCCCGGGTCTCGCCTGTCGCATGGAAGTAATCGAAGGGATAGTAATCACGTCGATGAGTCCCTTCATCAAGCTTCAGGGAATAACGAAGTAGAACAGACATTCCTGTCTGTTCTTCCCCGCCCCAACCTAACTAATACTTCGGCACACTGGGATCAACGTCATTCGACCAGGCCGTAATCCCACCTTTTAGATTCAAAAGATTTCCGGTAAATCCCGACTGCTTCAAAGCCTGGATAGCTCGGGCGCTGCGACCACCCATTTTGCAATGAACGACGGTCTCACGATTCGGATCGATCTCGGACATCCTGTTGATGACCTGCGCCAGCGGAATATGAACGGCATTGGGCAACTTGGCCACGGCTACTTCGTTCGCCTCACGTACGTCAATAATCTGAATATCTTCTCCATTGTCCAGGCGCTCTTTTAGTTCTGTCGCAGAGATCTCCGGCATCGACTGTTGGGTTGGTTGACTCATAATTCCTCCATGAATTTTTGTAGGCCGACATTCTATAGAGCGAGTGCGCACTGCACAAAGCGACCCGGGGCTGCGTGTTATTCGTGTGTTTCGTGTGTTTCGTGGATCGTTCTAAAGCGGTGAATTGGATTCTTGGGGCAAAACCAGCACTCCGGGAATACTCCTTTTCCGGTTCTTGCTTATGCTGCCTAGATTCTTGATTCCACCGAATATCCGCTAAACTATCCCTTGCAACTCCATCAAACTATAAGGACTTAGCATGCGGTTTGAGTTTTATCATCCCGGGCTGGCAGACGTTCCGAAACTCTCCGTCGACGGAACCGTCGATAATAGTGTCCACTTCTCTCATTGGCAGGGAAACACCACTGCCGCCGAGGTCAAGGCAGACACCTCGACTGAAATCGCCCTCAACCTCGTAAGTTCTCCCGACAGAAATGAGCTAACGCACGGTATTGAATTGGTTACTAATAATCACTTCGATACTGACGGCGTGCTGTCTGTTTGGACAGTACTTAACGGAGAGCGTGCGCTAAGTCTGCGCGACAAACTCATTGCCGCGGCCGAGGCCGGCGACTTTTCAGAGTTAAAGACCGAAGATGCAGTGCGTGCGAGCATTGTGATCCAGGGAACCGACCAACCAGTTCCGGACGATGAACCGGGTTCACCGATCGCATCTCAATTGGCCGGAGAGACCGTCGAGGACGAAGCTCGTGCTTATGAATTGGTGTTGCCGGAAGTCGAACAGATCATCACCAGGACCAACGAGTACGAACATCTTTGGCGCGGACCCTGGACACGAATCGCGAACGCCATCGAAAGTTTTGAGCGCGGCTCGAGTAAAGTCGTTGAATTGGCGCATGGATTATCATTAATCACGCTCGCGCCTGAATCGTTCGGCGTCAATGGCTTTGAGCCTTCTCGCCACACTGCACCGTTTACAGCTATCTCGCGTTATGCGAAAGGACAACTGTTCCTGATAGGCACGCCGGTGAATGACGGGTGGGCATACCGCATCGATTATCCCTACTACTCCTGGGCTGAAACTGTCGTTCGGCCGAGAATTCCCCGCCATGATTTTACTGACTGCCTGTTGCAGCTGAATGAACTGGAAAACGGAGACGGCCAATGGATGGCCGACAAGAATGAGCTGTCATCTGCAGTGAAGTTTGTTGGCGCTGACGGCAAACTGGGAACGTCGCGTCTAAATCCTGATCAGGTAGCCCCAATCTTAAGTAGCTTCTTGTCCACACGCCTGCAGGTGTCGGCCGCCGTCTAAACACCATGCATGACGTCATCATACTCGGTGCGGGTCCGGCAGGAATTTCAGCAGCCTTGTGGTGTGACGAGTTAGGCCTCGACACCTTGCTGCTCGAAGAGCAGGAAGAGATTGGGGGGCAACTCCATTCAATTCACGGACCGATCAACAATTATCCGGGCGTCCAGGCTGTGAACGGTCGCGAGTTCCTCGAGAGGTTTTCTGGAGGAGTTAATGATGCTGATTTCGATGTTTGGACCAGCGTGGAGATCGAGAAAGTAGATGTAAAGTCAAAACAGGTTTTCCTGCGGAATGGTGAAACGGTTCAGTCGATATTCATGGTGATCGCCACTGGCGTAAGACGTAGGTCGTTAGGCATTCAAGGTGAGGACGAGTTCAGAGGACGTGGGATCATCGAATCGCCGACGCGCGACCGGGAGTTGTTCTCTGGAAAGGATGTTTGCATCGTTGGTGGCGGTGATGCCGCCGCGGAAAACGCGCTGTTGCTCGCTGAAGTTTGTCCTACAGTTACACTGGTCCATCGCAACAAGAAGCTCAAAGCCCGGCGAGAATTCGTTGAGCAATTACAGACACAACACTGCATTACGGTCTTTCCTGAGTCAGCAGTAACGAGAATACTCGGCAACGACCACGTTGAAGCAGTTGAAATCCTTCGAAAGGATGCGATTAAACCGTTCCAGATGGCGGTCGGTGGCGTCGCTATCAGGATCGGAGTCGAACCAAAAACCGCTCTTTTCCGGGAACAGGTAAAAATGGATGAGCGTGGATATTTGGTCGTGAACAATAACCTGGAAACCAACGTGGAAAATGTGTTCGCGATTGGTGATGTTAGTTCTCCGTTATCGCCCACGATTAGTACGGCGAGCGGCAATGGCGCGACCGCGGCGAAGGTAATCGCATCTCGCTTAATCCCGAAGAGCGCTTAACGTTGTGCGGTACATATGACCGTTGAGTCACCATACACCGACGCTCACATCGCAGCGTATCCAGTGGAATACATCGCGGGCATTGATCTGTACAACGCCGGCGAGTTTCATGCAGCCCACGACGCTTGGGAAGAACGTTGGATGGGGGAAGTAGCGGCGCAGGAAAAGCTTTTTCTGCAGGCAATGATCCAGTCAGCGGTGGCTTTCCACCATCTTGAGATCGGCCGGCCGGGCGCTGCGCGTCAAATGTATCAACGAGCGAAGGAAAAGTTTGCGCGATTAGGCAGCGATGTTTTCATGTCGCTGGACCTCGTGAACTATCAGGCCCAGTTAGACGCTGCTTTGTCCTGGTTGCTGACAGCCGCCGACCCGCGGGAGTTGGTGGCACCCGAGTTTGAGCCGCCAAAAATTAAACTGCTGCCTGAGTTGAACGAATACGAATAGCTGCCGATGTTATCAACCCTAAACAACTTACGACTCCTACTAACAGCCGCCTGGCTTGGCGCTGCCGTTCTTTTCAGTGCTGCCGTAGCCCCGGCTGCGTTTCAGGTTTCGCGCGGATTCAATCTTCCAAACCCAGGAGAGATCGCCGGGGCACTCGTAAATCGCACTCTCGGCGTTATCAATGTGAGCGGATTTGTTATCAGCGCTTTGGTGATCGTGCTCACGGTACTACTGAAGAAGTTCTACAAAGCTTATTCCTTTGTCGCTCAATTGGTTCTACTGGCGGTCGTGCTGGTGAGCACCGCCGTGGGTGAGTGGGTAATTGCCTCGCGAATGCGAGAACTACGCGTTGCCATGGCCATACCCATCGAACAGGTGTCCGCGGGTGACCCAATGCGAGTGGCATTTCAAGCCCTCCACGGCTATTCTGTCGCGGCGCTTTCTATTGCTATCATTGCCGCCCTAATCGCATTTATTTTTATGGCGCAACGTCGCGCTGCATGAGGAACTCACAATTGGAAATTATTGAACAGCTAGACGAATGGCGACGGCGGTACGACGACTGGAAAAGAGACCATCGAGCCAGCGACGACATAGGTGATTCGTATCCATTTGTAAAGAATCGGCGCGCGCCTTTTTCACCAGCCCGACGGGCCCTGCCAATGCTAAATCTCGCGTTGATTTCATCGGCTGGTGCTTACATCGACGGCACGCAGCCATTTGACACTTCAGCGCCCGACGGTGATTTGACGTTTCGCGAAATTCCGTCGGAGATAGAAGCCGAAGACTTACGATTCGCGGGCCGCGGTTACGATCAGACCGCCGTTGAACTCGACATCAATTCTCAAGTGCCGCTCACACGGTTGTTTGAATTCGAGGGAAACGGAATCATCGGCCAATTCAATCCGGTGTTCTGGAGTTTATGTGGATTCATCCCTGACGCTGCCAGAGTGGTTGAAGAACTGGTGCCTGCATTGATTGAACGCATAAACCGCAATGAGGTGCAGGCCGCGTTGTTAATCCCAGCATCGCGCCTTTGTCATCAGACAGTTTCGCTGGTCGCACGAGGGCTCGAATTGAATGGGATTCCAACCATGACACTGGCTGTGCTTCAGGACGTGGTGGCATCCGTGCGCCCTCCCCGCGCAGCTGTATATGCCGGTGAGACAGGAAGTGTGGCAGGTCTGCCCAATTATCCCGAACATCAACGCCGTATTCTCGATGAAGCGCTTCGGTTGATTGAGCCGATGGACCAGCCTGGCGTTCAGAAACTCAACGTTGAAATGCAAAGCAGCGTGGAAGTTGCCCGCGGCGAGAGATAGTCTTCCGTCCCCCATGACAAACCTGCGCCGGTTATTGCTGGCTTTAGTCGCCCTGATCGCGATTGCCATCGCCTATCTGGCGTTCTGGCCAGTCCCGATCGCACCGGTTGCATGGACTCCTCCGGTGGCGCCCGCACTCACAGGCAAGTACCAGCAAAATTCATTACTGTCGACAACGGAGCGAGTGTCGCTTGGCGAAGGCTTCGCGCCTGAAGGACTCGCCCTTGACTCGCAGAACCGCATCTACGCCGGGTTTGACGATGGCCGGATCATGCGTCTCCAGCCGGATGGGACCAAACCTGAAACCTTTGCCAACACGCAGGGCCGTCCACTGGGAATGATGTTCGATGGAAAAGGCAATCTGATTGTGGCCGATGCGAATAAAGGACTGCTCTCTATCGCGCCAGCAGGTTCAATTTCAATTCTGACGACTGAATCAGACGGAGTGCCTTTCCGGTGTACCAACGTGGTCGACGTAGCCACTGATGGCACAATCTATTTCAGCGACGCATCCCATAAGTTTCCGTTGTCGAACTACAAAGGGGATTTGATCGAGCACGGCCCTAACGGACGGCTTCTCTCTTACAGTCCGAATACGAAAACCACAACGACGCTATTGAGAGACTTGTCTTTCGCGAATGGCGTCGCAGTCAGTCCGGATCAATCGTTCGTTCTGGTGGTTGAGACTGGAAAGTATAGGATCCATCGGTACTGGTTGACCGGTCCAAAGCAGGGTCAGTCAGATATCTTCATAGACAATCTTCCTGGGTTCCCCGATGGGCTCTCTTCTAATCGGCGGGATAAGTTCTGGTTGGCGTTAGTAACACCTCGCGACAAAACGCTGGATACTCTGCTGCCGTATCCATCGCTGCGAAAAGTCATTCTTCGTTTGCCAAAGTTTCTACAGCCGGCTCCCAAACGCTACAGCTTTGTACTTGGTCTCGACGCGAACGGCTCTGTCACCGCAAACCTCCAGAACGGCTCTCCCGACTGCTACGCCCAGATCGCAAACGCCGTCGAGCACAACGGCTTTCTCTACTTCGGCAGCATCGGCGAAAGCACAATCGGCCGCTACAGACTCCAATAACTTCAGAGATCGACCCAGAAAACTTGAAAACTTGGGCTATGCCTCTAAAGTCGAGTTCAACACCTTTCGTGTTAGTTCGTGTATTTCGTGCAATTCGTGGATCGCTTTTTTGGCAAGTATAAGGAACGATCCACGAACTGCACGAATACACGAACTAACACGAAATAAGACGAATCGTCCTATAGTCGACTTCTAAGGCAAAGTGCTTTGTGAGTCGATAAGAGGCGTCGCTGATGGTGAGGGCAGCGACGCCCTTTTCTCGTTAACTGCGCTTGAACGTGTAGAGAGTTCACGAAGTTTCTCTCGTTGGGGCACCGAATAACTTGCAATGCAAAAATTCTTGTGTGTTCCGTTTCCTAGTACCCTTCTCATAAACCTTGTCCACCTTGACAGGTAGGTGATATAAGCTCCGGCGTTCCTCGCTTTACCCTATTCTCAACCTTCACCTCTAACTAAGGAGACCTTACACGATGAAACCTCTTTGTATAGCGGCGACGCTCATCCTGTGCGTCACTCTAACCACTTTACCGACCTCGACAGCGAGCACTGTCATGGAGGACAAACTCTATACCGCAGCAATAAGCCCAAGTTGACACTTTGCCGGAAGATATTAAAGCGGAACTCGCAACGGCAACTGACAGCCTCAGAGAGTATGCCGTCACGCATACCACTCAAGACACTATGACATACGCAAAGACTCTATTGGATCAAATGACATTCGATGCCCTTGAGTGGGACGGTGGGAGTGGAACATTCAGCCCCGACGGCCTCTATGATGACGCGCCATCGTTTTTAGTGCCAAACGGCGATGCCCCACTTGAGTTCTACGGATCGAATACTGACGCGCGGAGGCGCTGCCTACGCGATCAGTGGGAAGCTTGCCGAAACGAATACAATGCGGAGCTGTTTCAATCTGCGGCAATAGGTACTGGGGTATTTCTCGGTTGTGGCGCGTTAACCGCAGGATCTGGGATCATTCTCTGTGCGGCGGGCGGTCTTGCCGTTCACGCCCTGGGGATAGCGGCTGCACGGCAACGCAGAGCAGCTTGCGAGGCTCGGGCTCCATATCAGTGCCAGTAGGAGGTTGTAATGAAGCTTCGGCTACTCACTCTGATTATTTTTCTGGCGCTCACCATTGGGCTGTACTACTGGGCATCAGATCCTCATAGCCTCTGGATCTTATGGGTCACGATTCCGGCTCTACTCATAGGGCTGGCGGTCGAGCTTATGAAGAAACGGAAGGCGACTACTTGATAATTCCATTGACAGCGGAGGGTAGTCTTATTCTATCCTCCGCGTCGATGTTACAGATCCGCGCGTTCGTCCTTCAATCGATCCAAGTGACCTTTGAATATTGACTCACTCAATAATTGGTCTGAATCAGTGACCGACAACCCTCACCAGATTCCACCGCTTGCCCAAAAAGTCGGGCGTCTGCCCAAAAAGTCCCCCCGCGAAGCGACTTATTAGGCAAAGCCGAAAACTTGGTTACCGCCTACACAGGTGTATACCTGGTTACCAGCAGAATCTTATGCAAAAACGCTTGCAAAAATTTTTGCTAGATAATTGGCTACCTGGTATCCACTCGGCTGCTCGCAATTCCAACCATCCAAATCTTAGTAAACCCTAATCATTGCTGCACTTAGCCCAGATTCTCCGGTGGAGATCTCCAGTGGCACACGCATTGAATACTGATTAGGCCAAAGAGACGTCGGAACTGTAGTTATCCGTACTCCAAGTTTCCCTGGGAGCAGAAAATGATTAACCTTCTATCGGCAGCCACATCAACCCCCCAACACGCGTTTCAGACCACCGAACTCGCGAATTCGTTGATTCATAAGATTTCTCCCGAACTTATCAATACGATTAACTCCCTGGGAGTCGACCAGCGATATTCGGTGATGGATAACTACTCTGAGTTTTTGATGGGTAAGCCGATGCACGCCACCAGCTCAACAACCGAGCTCGGCGTCAAAGCTACCAGGAAATGCATTGAACAATGGGAAGGTGATGCCTCGCGAATCGGGTTGCTGGTCGCCGCTACCAACACCCCGGATCAGATGCTTCCCTGCCTCGCATCCGAAGTAATGGGAAGAACGCACGGCGTGCTGTCGCGATCCATCCGGACCGTGAGCATGCAGGCGCAAGGCTGTTCCGTGCTACTCAAATCCATTGAGGTCGCTCAATGGTATCTCGCCGCACACCCTGGTCAATTGGCACTCGTGCTGATGGCCGAGGCCCACACTCCCTACGTTGCGCCGCTCTTGCGCGACGAGTATTACGGTTACCGTGAACTCTTACGACTGAGGAAGGAGCAAAAACTAGATGAAGCCCAGTTTGAACAGAAAAGGCTGGATACCACCTTCGTCGTGCAATCTATGTTGTTTGGCGATGGTGCGGTCGCTTTGCTCGTTGGAAGCGAAGAGGGCAAGCCGGCTTTTGGACCAATCTCACACTTAACCAATGATGAACCCGACGATGTCAATCTTCTCACGATGACAAGTAACAGCTCACACCCACTCTTGAACGGCCGTCCACAGTACTTCATGCGTCCCAGCGTTCCCACGCGGGGGGCACATTACGCGGTAACCACCGTTAGGAATGTACTGGACCACCCCGATTCACCGGCGTCGACGGTCAATCAACTCGATGATTGCCTCATTCACACCGGCAGCAAGAAAATCCTCGACGGCGTTTGCTCGCAGCTACACCTGGATAGGGACTCGAGCAAAGTCCAGGGTTCCTATGACGTCCTCAGAAATTACGGGAACCTCTCGAGCGCTTCAACGGGATTTATGCTGGCGGAAAAAGCGGAATGGAATGGACCGACGATGGTGGTGGGGTTTGGAGTTGGCTTCACGGCCAGCGCCGGCGTGATGAACGTCAACTGACCGCGCTTCTCATACGCGAACGGTCTCGAGCATGCCTTCATTCGTAACGATATTGCTAATCGTCTGAGTGATTTGCGAGAAGTCGAAAGGCTTACCGATCACTCCGTTAACAAGATTTTCTTCACCGTTCGGAGGAACGGTACCTGTGCCGTAACCGGTTACCAACACAATCTTCATGTTGGTCCAACGCTTGCGGATCGCGCGAGAAGTTTCCCAGCCATCCATTTCGGGCATAGCCAGATCGGTAAACACCAGATCACAATTATTTACGGCGAGTGTCTGCAAAGCGTGCTGTCCACTTTCTGCAAGCTGGACGCGGTGGCCCATAACCTCAAGCATCTCGGCCAACGTTTCGCGTACGGCCGGTTCATCATCGATTACCAGAATCGACAGCGAGGGAATCTCTGTTTCCTCGGAATCCGCTTCGACGGATCCAGACTGAAGTTCCACTGCCGGCAGGTCGATCGTGAAAACAGTGCCGCCATTGAGCTCGGACGTAACACTGATCGAACCCTCGTGCCGTTCAATAATGCTGTAACTGACAGAGAGACCTAAACCAGTGCCATGAGCGCCTTTGGTGGAGAAGAACGGATCAAAAATCTTTTGTCTGACGTCCTCCGGCATTCCTGTCCCGGTGTCGGCAAATTGCAGACGCAGTAAACTGCCTTTGCGGATGCTACTGAGCGTTAGTTTTCCGCCCTGCGGCATCGCGTCAACAGCGTTAACAATTAAGTTTACGAACACCTCGCGAAGTTCAGAGGCGCTGCCCGATGTGAACTGGCCCGCTTCGGCATCCAGGGTGACTTCGTAATCGAGCCCGCGGAGTCTGGCTTCGTTTTCCCAACGGGTGCGCGTAATTTCAATGGCGTCGTTCAGCAGTGCTACCACGTCCAGTATTTCGAATTCTTTGGCAGGCGATTTCCGCGCAAACGTTTGGATACGACGAACTGTCGCAGCCGCATCTTCAGCGGCAGTTTGAATAATCTCGAGATTGCGTACCAGAGCATCATCCCGCAGTTGTCGTCGCAACAGTTGAGCGCGGCCCAGGATTGCCGCCAATGAGTTGTTGAAGTCATGAGCGACACCTGACGCTAACTGTCCCAGTGCGCGCAATTTGTCTGCGCGTGCCGCACGCTCACGCTCTTCTTTCTGCTCGGTGATATCACGAGCGATACCCAGCACACCGGTCGTTCGGCCTTCCACCACCAGCGGCGAGTTATCTACGCGCGCGTAACGCAACCGACCGTCCCCTGAGAAATATCGCATCTCGTAGGTTTGAGCTTCGCCCTTCAACGCCAGTTGCAGTTTTTCACCGATAGCATCGCGATCGGCGTCGTAAACCAAATCCAATAAGTGGCGTCCTATGAAAGCTTCGCGTCGTAGTCCCAGCGCCGCTAACGTCGCGGTGTTGCACCACTTGAAGCGGCCATCCATATCGACTGCGTAAATGGACTCCCGGGCACTTTCCAAAATGTTTGTAAGCAACGACTGGTGCTCGCGGGCGACGGCCTGGACCTTTCGCAATTCCGACAGGTCACGGGCGGTGCAAACGGCGGCGGTCACAGCGCCTGCTTTGTTGAGAACTGGTTCGATGGAAACGAGAATTGGACGATTAAGTCGATCCGGGGTGACCTCGATAGTTACGCTGTGACCCTCCCGAATCGCCTTTTCCACCACGCAGGTTGACTCCTGAGTGCTGGTGCGCAACACCTCGCAGCACTTTCTTCCCAACAAGGCTCTTGGATGTGAGGCTTCCATAGCTGCGCCGGCGCGGTTTACCCGACGCAAAAGTCCGGCGCGGTCGAAAATGAAAATGCCGTCTGACATCGCGTCAAACGTAGTCTCCCATTCTGACTTTGCGCGTGCGACCATCTCGAACAGTTCGGCCTGCCCCATGCCAACCGCCAGCCGTTCGGCGACCGAATGGACCAGAGATAGGTCTTCGTCGCTCCAGCGGCGAATGCGGTCTGTCTGGTGAATAACCAGGACGCCGCGGAACTCACCTTTGACTACCAGCGGATAATCGATTTGAGATCTAATGTTGGCCGCGCGCGCATGGTTCCGGACTGAGGCGGCAAAATCCGGGGGACCGGCGTCATAATTAAGCGCATCGTCGATGACCAGCGGTTTGGAAATACCTAACAAGTGCCGGCCAATTGCATCTTCATAAGAGATCTGAAATGAGCTGATGCTATCGCAGCCGCTGGCTACGTATTCATGTTCGACGCGGGAAATCGGGTCGTCAGGATCGTAGAGGTGGAGGTGTACACGAGACGCTTCGAGAGCGACGCCAACTTCACGAGTTGCCGTACTCAATACGTCAGCCAAACTAAGAGAAGCGCGGATCGCCATGGTAAGGCGATTGAGCAGAACTTCTCTTTTCGAAGTGGCTTCGGCCTTCTGGTAAAGTTCTGCCTGACGGATTGCGATACCGGTTTGATCTGCAACTGCCTTGGCTAATGCAATATCCGACTGGCTCCAATGACGTAGTTCCCGTGTAGTCGACAGTGCAAATGCGGCCGTGACTTCGTCACCCACCCTAATCGCCACATACATAATCGACCGAACGTTTGCGCGGGCGAGGATTCGTTCATAGACATCAGCTATACGTGGGTCGTTGGCTGCATCGTTAAAACAGAGCACACCATTCTTATCCAACGATTCGATCAACACCCGAACATCTTCAAGCTCAAATGTGGTAGCCGCAGGGATAACTCCATCGGCGTGATATTCAGCAACGTTTTTTGCACAGTTGTTCTTTTCATCCTTCATGAAAAGCGAACAACGATCGGCGTTCAGATAGGAACCAAGTTCGTGAACGGCAGTGCGGAATATTTCAGAACTGTCCAGCGAACAACGGATCGCTTGCGACATTCGGTGCGTCATCGCTTCGCGTTGTGATTGCTGGGCCAGCACCTCTTCGGATCGCTTGCGTTCAGTTAGATCGCGACCTACTCCTTGCACGCCCACGGGCTTTCGATCGCTGTAGATCAGTCGTGTGCTAACTTCGAGACGAACCCTGCGATTTCCCTTCGTGATGATCTCCAACTCATAAACCGTCGGTACTTTTTCATCTGCTTTCCGCGCCATCATTTCACGCGCAACCGGCACGTATTCCGGAGCCAGCACGTCCGTAATGTTCATACTGGCGGCCTCATGCCTGGTATACCCAGTGATCTGTTCGCCGGCCCGATTTAGTGAAGTGAAGTTTCCGGCAAGGTCGTGCGTGTAAATAATGTCGTTCGCGTTTTCAAAGAGCTCGCGATAACGTTCCTCATTTTGCTCGAGCGCCTTCTGGGCTTTACAGTTTTCTGTGATGTCTGTGGCGACCCCGATAACGCCGACCACTTCGTCGTTGTCGTCGGTTAATGGCGAGTAGCGCGCACCGAAAGACTTATTTTCAAATTCAACTACGGTCGACAAGGTTTCGCCGGTCAACGCACGTTGAATGCTGTTGATGATCTCCGCGTGGTTGCCGTATACCTCATAAACGGAGTGACCTACCAAATCTGCCGCCGTCAGACCCAGCGCCTTCAGGCCTTCACCTTCAGCTAAAGTAATGACTCCGTCTTTATCTACCGCGAAGAGGATCAGCGACGCTCCGCTAACTACTGTTCGAAGTCTAGTTTCACTCTGTCGTAATGCCTCTTTTCCACGACGACGATCAGTAACGTCGCGGATAACTGCTTGCACCGCAGTCTGCCCACGAAAGACGAAGGGCATACCAGTAACTTCGACGTCGATGACTTCTCCGTTCAGGCGAACGTGCTTTGTTTCGGTGAGGGCACTGGAGGCACCTTGCGTCTCAATACTGTTAATCCGTTTCTGAGCGGCATCGCGATAATCGGGATGGACCATCTCCAAAATGGATCTGCTTAATAGGTCCTCCAGGTCCGCCGCTCCCCACAACCTTACCGCAGCTGGATTCGCGTAAAGAATTTCCCCTTCACGGAAAACAACGATGGCTTCCGGCGACAATTCCACGAGTTTCCGGTAGCGCTCCTCGCTTTCGCGCAGTGCCTCTTCTGCCTCTTTCTGCTCCGTAACATCACGCACCACGCAACGTATTGCTGTGGAGACACCATCCCGGTCGCGCTCTAATGTCACCACACCTTCCAGGTAACGGCTGTTTCCCTCTGCGTCGCGCAAGCAGTACGTGGCCCGCGGACTCGAGTCGGTGGATATATGTCGCGCTTCTTCTATCTCTCGTCTTGCATGATCAGCGCCGATAAGATCGCTGAGGTGACTACCTATTATTTCCCGCGCGGGTTTGCCCAGGAATTTCGCGCCGGCAGCGTTGATGCTGGTGATGTAGCCGTCCATGTCGCGCGTGTAGATAATGTCCGCTGCCTGTTCGACTATTTCCCGGTAGTGCTTTTCAACGCGACGACGTTCAGCAAGTCTTGCGACCTTGACCAGCACCTCTTCATTTCTGAAAGGAAGGTCAAGGTAATCATCAGCGCCCGCGGTCAACCCTTCCAGGGTGTCTTCCGGAGCGGTGCGCATACCGCTGATTAACAGGACCGGGATGTCTGATGTTGTTGGGTCTTCTTTGAGTTGACGGCAAAACTCGATGCCGCCCATCACGGGCATAACTACGTCGCTTATCACTACATCGGGTCCGAAAGTGCGGACAAGCTCCAGCGCGGCCTGCCCGTCTCCGGCACTCTTCACGCTGTATCCATCCTGCTCAAGCAGGTCGCAGAGTAGTAGGCAAACTTGCCGATTATCGTCCGCAATAAGGACGCGACATTTTTCAGTGGGGGCTTTGATCATATGTGCGCAGCAAGCGGGCTCTGAAACTCGCCAAAAACTTGGGATTTGGAGGGAGGAAGGACTAAAAATGCGATTAGTAAGTAGGAGTCGGTCCTAATCGCAGCGAGAGTATAACAATGTTATTTCGGGTTGTCATGCCTCATTTTCGCCAGAAAATGAGGTTTTTTCGCGATTTTTGGGGATCGAGGCTCGACCAGCGGTCGTGATGTGTCTACTTTGCTGCCGAAGTCTTTGCAAAGTAGCCAGGACGGTAGTTTAACTTCAGGTTGGCTTTCTTTAGCTCGGGGTCAATGATTTCTATCTGAATGCGACGATAAGACCCATCCCGACTCTTGTTCGAGGGTGAATAGGCCACCAGGTACTGTTCGCGAAGCTCGCGCTGGATTTGCTCGAAAGCGGCCCGTAACTCGCGCTCGCTCTCAGGAAAATATGCCCGGCCCCCGGTCCTTTCAGCGAGCTTCTTAAGGGATCCTCTATCAACGCCGCCGTGATAGGAGTCGCCTATTCCAATGGCGTAGATTAGCGCGTCGGCCTTCTGAGCGCGTTCGACCGCTTCGTGCATTTTTACCTGGCTGATGGTGTCGACACCGTCAGTAAGCAGAATGATTGCTCGTCGCGTGTTGTCTGCCGAATCGGAAAGCAATTCGTTCGAGGTGGCCCACACCGCATCCCACAGTGCGGTTGATCCAGCCAGGATTTGATTAGTGTCTGAAATCGGCGGAGTCGTCGGTTGATTCACAACGACGCCACGGCCGATGTAACCAGCGGGTGGGATAAACTCAACGCGGTCGATTGCTTTTCGCAAGCGATCAATATTACCGGTAAAGCCCTGCTCAAGCGTTACCTCTCCGGTGAATGAAACAATCGCAGCCTCATCCTTGCTTGGGCGCATTATGGACTCGAGGAACGCGCGTGCAGCTACTTTCTCATCAGGCAAGGTGCGTTCTTCTGACTGACTAGTGTCGATCAGGATGGCAACTGACAACGGCAAATCAATGTTTTGCTGGAATGTGAAGATCTCCTGCGGTTGACCGTCTTCAAAAACGCGAATCTGTTCCTTTGTCAGGTTACTGACGAACCGTTTGTTGCTGTCCGCGGCAGTGAAAAAGATATTCGTGAGACTCGTCTCGACACGGATGACGTCGTCATTTTCCAGTATGTCGCCAGGTCGGGCCGGAGGCGTCGGCGAGGGACTCGGCATTTCCGAAGTCGTGCGCGGTCGCGTCTTATCTTGCGCGCTGGGAGACTGAGCAGATAGTCGTTCAGCAAAAATCGAGGCGCCCGCGAAGGCCGCCAAAAATCCGATCGCCACTGCCCAATGTCTTAACGCTCTTTGAAACATTCCACTGTCCTTACGGTCTTACACTATCAGCAATTGCCCGATAACCTTGTTTCGTTCTGACTTTTTGACCATTTCTGCCTGACGCGAGCTTTACCTCGATCTTGCGGAAGCTGCCGTCGTAACGGTCGTTAACAGGCTTATAAGTGATCAAGTATTGAGCGCGAAGCTCTTTGGAAATCCTGGTAAATGACCGCTCCAGCGATAACATGTCACCAGTGAAGAATGCGGCGCCGCCAGTTTCTTCCGCGAGCTTCACCAGCTCGCTATCTTTTCTATCTTTAACCTGTCCTGCTTCAACGCCGGGAACGGTCGCAGCGAACCCTGCCTTGGTCGAGATCGCAAAGATGGTGGTTTCAGTGCGCTGGGCAATGTCAATCGCGTCGCGAATACTTGCGCGGCTATAGGTATCTTCACCGTCAGTAATCACAACCAGCACCCGTCTGCCCACAACAGACCTGAGCTTCTCGTCGCAAAATTGCCAAATTGCATCGAAGAGCGCGGTTTGATTTCCGGTTTGCTTTACACCTGACACCGCGCGATTAAGCAGGTCGAGTTTGTCCGTGAAATCCTGACGCAGGTTTATTTCGTGATCGAACGTGGCAAACAGCACGCGGTCCCGCCGCGGTCTCACCACGGTGTAAATAAAGTTCAGTGCTGATTCCTGTTCAAACTTCAGCTTACCTGCCGTTGAAGGCGACGTGTCCATCAGCACCGCTACATAGAGCGGCAACGCTTCACCGAGATCGTTTGAAAACGTTTCGATCGTTTGAGGCACTTTGTCTTCGAAAACCTGGAAGTCACTCTGCGTCAGGTCGTCGACAAACTGCCCTTTCTTATCAACCACGGTAATGGGTAATCGTACGCGACGGATAAACGTCCTGACTGGATCGTCGCCAGGCGGAGTGGGACTCGGCTGCGCGGCAGGTTGTTGCGCAAAGCTCTGCCCGGCCATAGCTAACAGGCATACGAGCAGAAACAACCTTAACGACGTTAGCGAAATAGAAAGCCTCATGTTTGTCTGGGGTTAGTTAGTGTCTGAGCGGTGGAGACGCGGCTATGATGCCCTTTCAGTGTAGCCTCGTTGCCCTCCCGCAGTTTGCGAAACAATACGGTAATAAAAACATATATCAGTGAACAAACCAAATCCGTCTCATTAGTCAGAGTGTGAAAATCCTGGTTTGTGTGATTGTAAGAAACGCGGTGATACAATGCACCAAAGCAGGTTAATTGACTCTAATCTGTCGCGTACGGACATTCCGCTGATGCCCGGCCAAAATCTGCACGACTCGTCGCAGGATCAATCACCCGAAACCATTGCGCACTACAGAATCCTAAAGCGCCTTGGAAAGGGTGGGATGGGCGAAGTGTTCTTAGCTGAAGACACTAAGCAGCATGGCCGCAGGGTCGCACTAAAGATCCTCCCGCCGGAACTGACGAAAGACGACAGCCGCGTACGGCGGTTTAAACAGGAATCACGTGCCGTACTCGCTCTGAACCATCCCAACATCATCACCATTTTCGAAATTGGTGAGGCCGATTCCACGTTCTACATCGCCAGCGAGTTCATTGAAGGCGAAACACTCCGCAGTCTTATGTGGAACGAGCCGATGAAAATTGATGAAGCGTTAGGGGTGGCTATCCAGGTTGCGATGGCGCTGGAAACGGCACACGCCGCCGGCATCGTCCATCGCGACATTAAACCTGAAAACATCATGCTTCGCGAGGATCGGTTTGTCCGCGATCGGTTCGTGAAGATCCTGGATTTTGGTTTAGCCAAACTTACCGAGCCTGACGAGCCTGTGCATGACCCGGAAGCGATCACACGCGCGATCAGTCAAACAAATCCCGGCTCAGTAGTCGGCACCGCAGGATACATGTCGCCCGAACAGGCACAAGGTGATCCGATCGACGCACGGAGCGACATATTTAGTTTCGGCGTTGTGATTTACGAAATGGTTGCCGGCTGTCCGCCGTTTTCAGGTCCTACCGAAAGTCACATTCGCGTTTCCATCATCGACCACGAACCAGCCCCGTTAACTCAGCATTCAGCAGACATACCCAGGCATCTCGAGCGAATAGTTTCGAAGGCCCTCTCAAAAGATAAAACGAAGCGATACCAAACGATCACAGACTTGAAGATCGACCTGGAACGATTGCGAGAAGAACTACACCAATCAGAATCCGGCGTCCGTAAACCAGAAAGTCACACCGATCCTGCAAGCACTCAATCGACAGGTCCGCAGTGGTCGCGTCCAACTGTTATGGATACCGAGCCGATTAGTGATGCGCCCACTGCTTCTAGCCGCCCCAACATCGTTCCCGGCGTTACACGTGACAAAAAGCTCCTCATTCCGTTAGCTGCCATAGTCTTACTCGCCGTCGCGGGCGCAATGTATTTATTTTCCGGCCGTCGCACGATTAACTCAGTGGCAGTTCTTCCATTCGTGAACGACAGCAACGATCCCGACGCGGAATACATTTCTGACGGCGTCACGGAAAGTATCATTCGAAGTTTGTCGCAGTTGTCTGATCTAAAAGTTATGTCGCGCAGCGCCGTCTTCCGGTTCAAGGGCCGCGACGTTGACGCGCAGGAAGTTGGACGCAATCTCAAGGTAGGAGCAGTGTTGGCGGGACGGGTGGTGAGACAAGGGGATCGTCTGATTATCAACACCGAGCTCATCGACGTCTCTGACGGTTCGCAACTCTGGAGTGGCGAATACAACAACAGTGTCTCTGAAATCCTGGCGGTACAGGACGAGATATCTCAAAAGATTTCTGAAAGTCTGCGTGTGCGGTTAACCGGCGAAGACGAACAAAAGCTGCGCAAACGCTACACGACGAATGCCGAAGCTTACGAGCTCTATCTCAAGGGGCGGTACTTTTGGAACAAACGCGACGCTGAAGGACTAAGGAACGGAATCAAGTACTTTAAGGCCGCAGAAGAGAAGGACCCGACTTACGCACTTGCTTACAGCGGACTGGCGGACTCTTACGCTCTCCTATCGGACATTGGCGCGGTTAAACCGGCCGATGAGATGGCTAAAGCTCGGGCCGCAGCGCAACGAGCAGTTGATATCGATCCCACACTTGCGGAAGCGTATACCTCGAGAGCGTTTGTAAAGCTGGCCCACGATTGGGACTGGTTGGGAGCTGAAGCTGACTTTAAGAAAGCGCTGCAACTCAATCCTAAATACCCGACGGCGCATCAGTGGTATGCCTCATACCTAATGCAAATGGGTAAGTTTGGTCCAGCCCAGGCAGAACTGGAAAAAGCGCATCAACTTGATCCGCTTTCTCCGATTATCAATTCAAACCTTGGCTTCTACGCTTATTATCAACACAACTACGACGATGCACTTAACCATGCGAATAAGACTCTGGAGATGGTTCCGGACTTCTGGGTGGCCCACCACTATCGTGGACTCGCCTTCACTATGAAAGGTATGTACGACGCGGCCATCAAAGAATTCCGTGGTGTCCTACGGACGCCGGGTGATGGTTCGCTTTCGGAAGAGGCGGTCCAAACTAATCCTGAAGTTACCGCTTCGTTGGGTTTCGCGTATGCACTCTCAGGCAAACGGCGCCAGGCCGAACAGATACTTCACCAACTCCACCGGGTGGCGGAGAAGCGTTATGTTTCTCCCCGTTACCTTGCAATTGTGAACGTTGGTTTAGACGACAAGAAGGCAGCTATAGAACAGCTTCAGAGAGCTTATGAGAATCGGCACCCCGGTCTGGTGTTAATTCGGGTCGATCCGCTGTTTGACCGTCTCAGGGCAGAACCCGCTTTTCAAGAACTGATCAATAGATTCGCTCCCATTCCTTAACTATTCCTTGATGGTCGCTTCGAGACGCTCCAGGAAGCCGGCGAGCTCCGGCGGTAAGGGCGCGACGAATCGCAAGCGTTCGCCCGTCTTCGGGTGATTGAACGCTAATTCCTCGGCGTGAAGAAACTGACGTGACAACTTACGAATCTGGGCGCGCCGCTGCGGATCTTGCACACTGTTTTCTCGACCGCCGCTGTAGAGAGCGTCCCCGACAACGGGGTGTTTCAGCCAGGACAGATGCACTCGAATTTGATGTGTGCGTCCGGTCTTCAATTCAACATCAACTAAAGTGAAGACGTCGTACTGGCGGCGCACTTTGTACAACGACACGGCCTCCCGGCCTCCCGGAACCACTGCCATACGCGTCCGGTTACGTGGGTCCCGCGCGAGTGGTTGTTCAATTCGGCCCTGTTGCTGTTTCACTACCCCGTAAACTAAGGCTACATATCGCTTGAAGACGGTGCGCGCGCGAAATTGATCAGAAAGGTTTTCATGCGCCTCTTCCGTCTTCGCAACCACCATTAACCCCGAAGTATCCTTGTCCAACCGGTGAACAATTCCAGGACGAATAGCGCCGCCAGTCGCAGAGAGTTGCTGAAATCGGTAGGCGAGTGCGTTGGCTAATGTGCCGGAATCGACACCAGCGGCAGGATGGACCACCAACCCGGCTGGTTTATTAACGACAACCACATGCTCGTCTTCATAGACTACGTCGAGAGGAATATTCTCTGGTGCGAAGCTGGCTGACGGGCCAGGCGACAGTTCGACTTCAATCTCGTCTCGGACCTTTAACTTGTACGAAGACTTTACGGATCTACCGTTGACCAGCACATCCTGATCATCAATCAACCGTTGTAGGCGCGCGCGACTCCATCCTTCAATCTTCGTTGCCAGATAAGCGTCTAAACGGACGCCTTCATCCGCTTCAGTGGCAATCAGGTTTACTACCGGATTCTCGGCAGGTGTGTTTTCGTGGTGGGCAGTCATAACTTTCAACCGCTGAGACGAACATAGGCCGCAATTGCGACCTATGAAGCAGACGCGCGATGCCGGAACGGCCCAATTAACCGTTCGTTCGCTCAAATTCTTTCATGAACGACACTAATGCTTTCACCCCATCGATCGGAAACGCGTTGTAGATTGAAGCACGAATGCCGCCGACTGATCTGTGACCTTTCAATCCGTCCAAACCTTGCGCTGTTGCTTCGGCCGTAAATTTCTTTTCCAGTTCTTCGTTCGGCAAACGAAATGTGACGTTCATTAAGGAGCGCGCATCCGCGTCTGCATGGCCGCGATAGAAGTCCGTGGCATCGATCGCGTCGTACAACACCGCCGCCTTTTCTTCATTTTCGCGATGCATCCCTTCAATGCCGCCTTTTTCCTTCAACCACTTCGTAATCAGACTAATGATGTAGATCCCCCACGTGTTCGGTGTGTTGTATAGCGAGTTATTCTCGACGTGCGTTCTGTAGTCGAGCATGGTGTGAAGGCCGTCGGGTATCTGCTGCAAAAGGTCGTCACGCACGATCACAAGGGTTACACCGCTGGGTCCCATATTCTTCTGGGCGCCGGCGTAAATCAGAGCGTATTTCTCAACCGGTACTGGACGAGACAAGATGTTCGACGACGCATCGGCAACTAAGGGAACGTCGCCGACTTCCGGTTCATTTTTCCACTCGACACCTTCAATCGTTTCGTTGGTAGTGAAGTGAACGTAGGACGCATTGGGATCCAGACTAAGTTCATCGCTTCCGGGCACTCGCGTAAAACCACCGTCCGCCATGGTCGCCGCGACGTTAACTGAACTAACGCGTTTGGCTTCCTTCAGGGCTTTCTTGCCCCAACTACCGGTAATCACATAGTCAGCACTTTTGCCTTCCGGCAAAAAGTTCATCGGGATCATGGAAAACTGCAAGCTCGCGCCACCTTGCAGGAAAAGAACGCGATAGTTGTCCGGAATGCCCAGCAGTTCCCTTAAGCCTGATTCCGCCTGCGCATGGATGGCGTCAAACGTTTTCGATCGGTGGCTGATTTCCATCACAGACATGCCAACACCGGGCAGGCTCAACATGTCTCTTTGCGCTTCTTCCAGGACCGGCACCGGCAAAATGGCCGGGCCCGCACTAAAATTAAAAATGCGTTCTGTCATCTGCTTCTCCATCTTTGGCAGCGATATCATTTCTCTTTGTCGTATTCAGCTCGCATCATCCGGCCGGCAACCCTTGTCACCATTGACCGCGGTACAAAGCGTTCCACTTCAGTCATGGCCTTGTTGGTCCAACCTGAAATGACGTGACTCTTGCCGCGAGCCAGAGCTCGTAAAGCCGTATCAACCACATCCTCGGGGCTTTGGGCCGCGCGGGCAGGAGGCTTCTTCCCATGAGCAGCTTCAAAAAAGTTTGTTTCAGTCACACCCGGACATAATGCAAGCACCTTGATTCCGTAAGGCCGGTTCTCTTCCCAAAGCGCTTCCGAAAACGACAACACAAAAGCTTTAGTAGCTGCGTAGGTTGCCATGAAGGGAACCGCCTGAAAACCAGCGGTGGAAGCAACGTTGATAATCTCGCCCTGTTTACGTTCGCGCATCGAGGGCAGGAACCGGTACGTAAGTTCAACCAGCGATTTAATATTCAGATCGATCATGTTCAATTCTCGATCAATCTCCTGTCCGGTAAAGTCTCCAAATGAACCAAAGCCGGCGTTGTTAATCAGTGTGTCGATTGTCAGCCCGCGTCGCTGAGTTTCCTTAAACAGCCGCCCTGGCGATTCGGGATCGCTCAAGTCCATCGCTACGTATTGCGCACGAACGCTGTTGGACCGCCCGAGTTCGTTACACAACGTAATTAGTTTGTCTTCCGAACGCGCGACTAACAACACGTTGCGCCCGAGCGCCGCGAGACGGCGCGCAAATACTTCGCCGATCCCACTCGATGCACCAGTTATTAGAGTGGTGTTCATTTGTCGCCCAGGTCGAGCAAGTCGAGTTCAATAATGTCTGGGTTGACTGACTGCAACTTATTTAACAATTCCCGTGAGGGAGCATTATCGAGGTTTATCCGGGCCACCGCCGCTTCAGCCCCTTCAAAAACAATGTTCTCCATCTCCTGCACGTTGATCTGCTCGCTCTTGATTGCTTCGAGCACCGTTGCCAACACACCCGGCCGATCATGGTGTCGAACCACCAGGCGATGAGTTGCGGGAGTTTGACGGGCGAGGTTTACCACGTTGGGAACCTTTCCAGTCTCCTTAAACTCCCGCACGATGCGCACAGTTTCGGCAGCAATTGCCTCCTGTGCTTGATCGGTTGACGCTCCAATGTGGTGCGTTCCGTAAAGGTTCTCGTCACTTCGAATGTCGTCAGAGAATTCACCTGTGCCGGAAGTTGGTTCCGCCGCATAAACATCCAACCCCGCGCGAATGCCGCGATTTTTCATTGCGTCAACCAAAGCGGCCTGGTCCACAATCTCTCCGCGCGCGGTATTTATGAAATATGCGCCGCTGCGCATATCGCCGAAGAACCGGGCTCCAAGAAAACCTCTGGTGTCGGGGTTTAACGCGACGTGAACACTAACGACATCTGCGGATCGGGCAACGTCTTCAGGTGTAGCTTTGAATTCCACTCCCAGCCCGATCGCGGTTTCGGGAGTCAAACTTCGGCTCCACGCCACCACCGGCATCCCAAACGCTCGCGCGCGCGGGATCATTTCCTGACCGATCTTGCCCACTCCCACCAGACCGAGCGTGCGTCCAAACAACCCGCGCGCTTTCGAAAACTCTTTTTTGTTCCACTCCCCGCGGCGCAAAGTAATGACGTTATCCGCGATACGGCGATCAAGTGCGAGGATCAAACCAAACGCCAGCTCGGCGACGGCTATTGAGTTTTTGCCGGGGCAGTTTGAAACATAAATGCCACGTCGCGAAGCCGCGGCAACGTCGATGGTGTTGTAACCGGCGCCGGCGCGGACCACTAGCTTGATCTGGCTCGCCGCCAGCATAGGCTCGGTAACCTTGGTGCCGCGTACGACCAGCACGTCAGGTGACTCCTTAGTGATTGCCTCAATCAGGGATTCGTCTTTGGCGTCGGGATGGTAAGAGACTTCACAACCCAGCGCCTGCAGGCCGTCACGACCGGATTGTTCGAATTTATCGGCAACTAAAACTCGCATCATTCAATTTAGGTCTGGTCAGATTCTGTGGATCAATAATCCATCTCTTAGTTTTGGTTCAAACCAGGTTGATTTTGGCGGCATGATCTCACCCGCGTCCGAAACACGCAGCAAATCTTCAATGGTCGTGGGAAACAAGGAAAACGCTACGGCGGCTTTTCCCTCATTCACCAACCGTTCGAGTTCTGCTGTCCCGCGCATCCCACCAATGAAATCGATCCGTTTGTCGGTGCGCACGTCTTTAATACCGAGAATAGGACTTAACAGCCGGTCCTGGAGAATACTGACATCAAGTGAGTCCACTACACCTTCAGGTGCTGACGTTCCTTCCGGAAGCTGCAAACCATACCAACGTCCATCGAGGAACATACTCCACCGGCCTCGTTTCTCAGGTTCCGGCGCTGCAGACTCGTCGACTGTAAAGTTTTTTCGCACAGCATCGAGAAACTCTGCGGTGGACATTCCATTCAGATCGCGAACCGCGCGGTTGTACGCCAGTATCTTCAATTGCTCATCGGGAAAGATCACCGTCAGGAAAAAGTTGTAATCCTCGTCGCCGGTATATCCGAAGCTTTGTTCTTTCAATTCAGTGCGCGCACGTGCTGCGCTGGCGGCCCGGTGATGACCATCGGCGATATACAAGAAAGGCACTTCTCGAAAAGCCTGCACGAAACGGACGGGATCAGGAACGCGCCAGACTGTATGTTGAATTCCGTCAGGGGCGGTGAAATCGAATAGTGGCCCGGCAGTCATCGTTTCCATCACCATGCTGTCGATCTCACGGCTGGCGCGGTAGGTGAGAAACACGGGACCGGTCTGAGCACGAAGCACAAGCATGTGCCGCGTACGATCATCCTCCTTGTCGCGGCGAGTACGTTCATGCTTGCGAATCAAATCCTGGTCATACTCATCAATAGAAGCGACCGCGACTACTCCGATCTGCTCATGGTCACCCATCACTAACCGGTAAAGGTAGATGCCTGGCGCGTCGTCGGTTTCGAGTGGCCCGTCCGCGATAAGGCGTTCGAAATTCTCGACTCCCCGCCGATAAACCTGGTCGCTGTAGATGTCGGTCCCGTCGGGTAGATCAATCTCGGGTCGAGACACGTGAAGAAAGCTCAACGGGTTGTCTGCGGCCAGTGCGCGTGCTTCTTCGGTGTTAACGACGTCGTAGGGAACGCTTGCTATTTGCGCCACCCGATCGGTAGGCGGGCGAAGTGCCCGAAACGGGCGAATGTCGGCCATCAATTCCTCCCGGCGCAGTAGTTTGCCTCTGTCGAGGACCAGCTACCTGCGGATCGTAAAATTATGTAATTGCAGAAGGCTTAAGTCTTTAGACTAGCCGTTGACGCGCAGTCTTAGCAAGTTCGCACAAACGCTCACGGGCCATGCGTGGGACACGCGCAGGATATCGTCGCTCGGCTGCGACCCGCATCAACTGCGTGTAAAATACTTTCCAAACATGGCAGTTGATGAAGTTGACGAAGTCAGTCGTATTCGCAAGAGGCTGAGACTCGTTACCGAACAATTTGAACGCGAAATGCGTGAACGAGGTTTTGATCCGCAGCAGGCGGAGAATGTTCCACTTACGCAGTCACTGGCAAACCTTCACCTCGAACAAATGAACTTGCGTGCAAAGTTGGCCGAGTTGCTCGGTGAGGACGACTTATCATGACGGAAATTGAAAGAATAAGAGATCAGTTGCAACGCGCCTTTGATGGTGACGCCTGGCATGGACCATCGGTGATGCAATTGTTGGGTAATGTTACGGCACAGCAAGCCGCCACGCGTGTCTTTCCCGAGGCGCATACCATCTGGGAACTCGCACTGCACATTGGAGCCTGGGAAGGTGCGTGTTTGGCGCGGCTTCAGGGCGGCAGAGCAGAACTAAGTGATGACGAAGATTGGCCGGCTGTTACGGACACTAGCGAGAACGCGTGGCAACAGTGCAAGTCAGCACTTGTAGATGGAAACGCGAAACTGAAGGACGCTATTGCCAGACTGGATGAACAAAGATTGGACGAGCCAATCCTTCCAGGAATGCCATCGGTTTACAGAACGGTTCAAGGGGTCGTTCAGCATGATTTGTATCACGCCGGTCAGATAGCAATTTTGAAAAAGGCGCTTAAGGAGGGTTCATAATGAGTTTGGCAAATCGCGATTGCGTGCCCTGTCGTGGTGGAGTTCCGCCATTGAAGGGTGAGGAGATCACGCCCCTGCAATCACAGCTGGAAGGTTGGGAAGTAGTCAACGAACATCATTTAAAAAAGGAGTTTAAGTTCAAGGACTTCAAGGACACCCAAACTTTCGTGGATCAGGTCTGCGATTTGGCGGAGGAGCAGTGGCACCATCCCGACATTTGCTTCGGATGGGGCCGAGCTGAAATCACTATCTGGACACATAAGATTGATGGGCTGACGGAAAGCGACTTTATCCTGGCAGCAAAAATAGATGAGTTGCAGAGTAGTTAAGCTTCTTGCAGTAGATCTTTATTGTTCGTAACGTCAAGTACCCAGCTCAATCGCCGAAACATGTTAGTTAAGTGCATCCTCCTACGGCCCAAGCGCCGTACCGAAGCAAAACAGAAGAGAGCCGCTGCTGTTTGCTTAACGCCTCTATTTGACCGCCCGTCTTCAACTTTACCAGTGAAAGCATGATTACCCGCCCGGCACGGCTGTTGCCAAAATGAACGTGGCTTTCCGGTGATTTATCCCAAAGCCGGAATTTAAAGGAGGCGAATATGGCAAAGTCAAAGTTAGTCACGGGTCTCTTCAAAAATCGTATTGCCGCGGAAGCGGCGGTTGATGCAATTCTGAAACGCGGATACACGCGCGATGATATTAGTGTCATGATGTCCGATGCGACGCACAGCAAGGAGTTTGCGCTGCAAGCGAAGACTCACGCAGCCGATGGCGCGGGTATCGGAGGTGCGCTAGGTGGTGTTGTGGGCGCAGTGTTGGCCGCAATCGTCGCTGTAGGTAGCACGATATTTCTCCCGGGAATCAATCTCGTAATCGCTGGACCAATCGCGGCAGCTTTGGCAGGCGCCGGCGCTGGTGCGGCGACGGGCGGAGTCATCGGGGCGTTGATCGGCGCCGGCATTCCCGAATACCGGGCGAAGGTATATGAAGCTGGCTTGCGGGGTGGAGGTATCTTGATCGGCGTCGAATCGAAATCGGATGAGGACGTTGATAAGCTGGAAGAGTTGTTAGAGGCTGTTGGTGGCGAACACGTTCGCACTGAATAGCGACTTTGAATAACCCGCTCAAGAAGTACACACCAAAAAGAAGGGCTTACGACTAGAGACGTCGTAAGCCCTTTGAGGTGCTAGGGTGAAAACTTATTTCCGGATTGCGTCTCCGATGTCTTCGATGGCCTCACCGACTTTTCGCCGAGCCGTACCAAAGCCTTCACGAATGTCGCCGCCCGCTTGATCCGCCTGGCCCTCGGTCTCCAAGTCGCGGTCGTTAGTTACACGGCCTACAGTCTCTTTAACAGAGCCCTTTGCCTGATCGAATTTTCCTTTAACTTCATCTTCATTTGGTAATCCCATTATTCATCCTCCCCGCACTCACTGATTTGTTGCCGACGGAGATACATGGCAACAGTCGTTCCTCACCAAGCTTCCGCCGGCAGATACCCGTCGAGGCCATAAATCCGGCAAAAAGACTTGTTTAGGGAGAAAACTTAGGGGAGGTTGTGTACGTTTCGGAGACTAAGGATGCGTGATCTTGGAACGATAGCTAAACGGAGTTCAACTCTTCTTCCGCAGCTCGCGGGCCTTTAACGAACCGATCGTTCTTGTCGCAAATCGGCAGTCTCACTTCAAAGCGTGTCCCTTCTCCGGGCTCGCTAACGACGACGATCTCGCCTTTGTGTCGCGTAATGATGCCGTGAGACGCAGAGAGGCCCAATCCACTCCCGGACTTGCCCTTGGTGGTGAAGAAAGGCTCAAAGATTCTAGACACGACGTCGGCCGGCATCCCGCAACCAGTATCAGCAACCCAAAAACATCCGCTGTCGATTTCGGCGCGAGCTCCCATCTCCATGGTCCCGCCCTCGGGCATGGCATCAACCGCGTTGAAGATCAGGTTCAGCACCACTTCGCGGAGCTCAGCCTGTTCGCCCATCACATATATAGGTGTGTTTACCTCAACCTTTACTTCGACCTGTCCTTTTCTCGACTTGCTTTGCCACTTCGGTCTCGCAATGTCGACACTCGAAGTCAGCAGGTAACCCAATTCAACCGGGCCAAACTCGTTGGCGGTATCACGACGGGCAAACTCGAGAATACGGCGCAGAGTCTTGGTGCCGTCTTCCACAGCGTTGGTAATTATCTGAAGACTCTTCGCTGAGTTTTCGTCGCTCGCATTCCTTAGTAACAGTTGTGCGCGACCCTGAATTACTGTCAGAGAGTTATTCAAATTGTGTGCAACGCCCGCAGCTAATTCTCCGACCGCACGCAATTTGTCTGATTGCGCCATCAACTCTCGTTCCCGTTTCCGGTCCGTTACGTCACGAACGAAAACCAACACTCCGTCGATCTCTCCTTCTTTCCACAACGGAGAAGTATGCGCCTCGGCGTAACGAGATGAACCATCAACACGCATCAGCCGCGTTTCAAAATCACAATCGTTACCTAACAACGTTTGTTTAAAATTGTCTTCGGCTTCTGAGCGTGAATCCTGCGCAACTATATCGAGGAATTTTCCACCGCCACTTGCGACTATCCGGTAGGCCTCGGCGCGTTCATTCATCCAGGTAATATGACCCTGCGAATCAAGCGCATAGATTTCGTCAGGAGTTCGATCAGCAATGCTGGCGATAAACGACTTGTGTGCGATCGCCTCTGCTTCAGCACGCCGTAAATCTGTGATGTCACGAGCTACGACCAGGGCTCCCGCAACTGACTCGCTGTCACTCTCCAAAGGTTGAACGATTAAGGAAATTGAGTTCTCGCCTTCCTCGCCCGTCTGAATTTCAACTTCCACTTTTTCGCGATGTTGAATGGCGCGATCGACTACACAACCGTCGGCACCGTCAACGTACCAAAACATCTCGCAGCACAGTTTGCCGGTTTGAAGCACGTCGCCGTGCAGATGATTCGCGGCAGGATTCGCTCTGATGAGGCGGCGGTTCCCCGCGAAGAGGAACACGGCGTCAGGAATCACTTCGAACGCTTCGAAAAGCATTTTTGAAGAGGAGTTTAAGTTTGCCGCCACTGACTGCGCGTGCAAAGTTTGTGGGGTTTTTAAAGAATCGTGTTCTTGCATTTACTTTTTTGACGGGATGATGAGGGAGGAGCCCAAATTTGGGCCGACCGAATAGTACCAAACTTGAATATTCGCGCGCTAGATCATTGTTAACTATGTAACAAAATGGGCGTGCTCCCTTAGGAACACGCCCAAAATGATCGTTAATTCGTCCGCTCTAAAATTCGAAGCGAACTGCCAACTGGACCTGACGCTCTCGGAAGAGAGTGCTGTCAGCTCCAGTGACGATACCGAATGTCGCATTTTCCACCAGACACTGCGCAAACCCGGTGGGGCAGCCAGTCGTGGAGAAGTTATACAAGTTGGTGTTTACGCCCGTAATCTGGGTCCTGTTGAACAAGTTAAAGGCTTCCGCCAAAACCTCAAGCCGCGCTCCTTCGGTAATGTTGAAGCGGCGCGAGAGGCGCATGTCCAGATACCAGATCTTCGGCTGTTTAAAGGCGTTACGAGGCAATAGCGCAAACCGGTTTGATCCACCTGAACCATTCGCGCCACCTCCGGGTGTAACTGTTCCGGTCGGGAATCCGAAGGCCGTCGGAGTAATGCTACCGCTGATGTTGCCGGTATTACGCTGACCCGAGAACGCATTCAAGATTGGAGCAATCGTCCAACCGTTGAATATGTGGCGGCCAACGCCATCTGTGAACGGATTCGGACTGTAAACCACACTGGCGACAAACTTATGACGGCGGTCGAAGTTTGAAAGTCCGCCTTCTCCCGCTTGGTCGAAGGCATTGAACGGCACATTGTTCAACGTGAATGTCGCTGAACTCTGGCCGTTGTCATACGCTCTCGACAAGGTGTAATTGGTCTGGAACTGCAACCCTTCCGTCAGACGACGATTCGCCTGCAACACCAACGCGTGGTACTTGGAGAAAACGTCGCTGCGAATTTCGGTGAGTTGCAGGAAAGCCGGCGCAGGTCTGGCTCCTACGAAAATCGGGGTCGCGTAGGTCGAACCGGCAAAGGGACCACCAACCACCGGAACATTGACAATCCGCGATGGCGCCGGAAGATTAGTGTCTACGAAGTTCGGCAGGTTCTTGCCGTAGCTGAACAGGTATGACGCTGACACTACGGTATTCCGCGCGATCTCACGTTCGACGATCAAATCCGACTGGTGAATTAGAGGCAACTGGAAGTCGTCCTGGAAGAACTGGACGGCAGTGGGTAGCGGCGTACCGGCGGTGACCAGATTAGGATAAATCGGCAAGTTTCCTACACCACCTGGGGGCGGGTTGTTTGCGCTGAACGACACTTGCCGCTGTCCCCTGTCGGCTCCTACGCCGGTATTAATGAGCGCGTTGTAGACAGTCGAATTAATAACGCGACCGTAGTACATACCCCATCCGCCTCGCAGACTCGTCTTGCCATCGCCCGTCAAATCCCAGGCGAAGCCAACTCGCGGGCCGATATTGTTGCGATCGTCGACCTTGCGCTGTGTTTGTGGGATCAACGTGTTCGGGTTCACCGGATTTGGATTGCGTTGATACTCATAGCGCACGCCCAGGTTTAGGGTGAAGCGCGGTGAAATCCTCCAGTCGTCCTGGAAGAAGTAGTTAATGTCGGTAGTGTGCATCGTCAGGCCCAGCACTCCCAAGCCCTGGGTGAAGTTACCGGCGTAGCACTGTCCGGCGCGACGCGTCGACGTCGGGCACTGTCCGGGAAGACCGCTCGCGGATAGCGCGCGAATCGCGCCGTTTGTTCTGAAGTTTTGATAATCGACAATGAAATCGAGGATGCCGTTCGCGCCTGTGTAGCTGAACTCGCCACCGGCAAAGCGAAGGTTATTGATTTCATCTCTTACAAAGTTGATGTCGCCACCAAATTTGAAGTTGTGATTGCCGTGGGTAAGCGACATGGTATCGGCAAATTGATGACGCCGTTCGTTTGGAAACGCGGACCGCTCAAGAAACTCTGGCATACCAAACGAGAAGCCGTTCTGAATGAACGTTTGAGGTGAACGGCCGCCAACTGCGTTGGTAGGCTCACCGGGCAATGGTGGCGCGCTGAATTGAGTTTCTTTGTCGGTACCCCACTGATATCGGAATTCGTTAACCATGTTCGTGCCAATGGTTGACGCCAGGCGCAACGTTAACCAGTCGATTTCGACAAAGTCGTCACCGAAGTTATCGCGCGCGCGAGTGTTGGTCGCCTGTGTTTGAATGCCGTTGGGCGAATCCCAGCGAAGCCGGTTGTAGGTGGCGGTGAAAGTATTTTTGTCGTTGATGTTCCAATCAATCTTCGGAAGAAACAAGGTCTGGTCGCCTCTCCGAGGAACTTCTCCCGACAAGCTGTTCAAAAAGGTCAGCGTCTCATCAATCTGGGCCGTCGTCAGTCCGCGTTGGGTCAACAGCGTGCGATTAGCTGTGCTGATGTTCAAGAACGTGGGCTGGGTGAATCGGGACAAACCTGGAAAGTTTCTTTTCTGCTGATCGTACGAGAAGAAAAAGAATGCTTTGTCTTTAACAATCGGACCGCCGATTGTTCCACCGAACTGGTGACGCACATCCACAGGCTTGATGCCGACCGGAGTAAACACACCGTTCACGAGAACGTTGTTGGTGGCCAGGGGATTTCGTGCGCCCCATTTGTTGTTGCGCTGATAGTAGAAAAGACCACCGTGAAACTCGTTGGTACCGCTCTTGGTAACAGCGTTGACCACGCCACCGGCGGAACGGCCATACTCCGCTGAGTAGCTCGAAGTATTAACCTGGAACTCACGAATCGCGGCCTGACTGATTGAATAACTGATACGCGTACGGCCACGCTCTTCAGCGAAGAAAGCCTGGTTGTTGTCGCCGCCGTCAATCGTGCTGTTGTTAAGCAAACCGGAGATGCCGCGGAAGCTGATCAAGCCAAACGTTCCATCGGGAACGGCGCCTGGTGCGAGCAGCGCGAAGTTAGACCAGCGCCTGCCGTTGATGGGCAATTCATTAATAGACGTCTGGTTGAAGTTGTTTGAGAAATCCTGCTGGTTGGTGTTGATGACAGGAGCTTCAGATGTTACATCGACCTGTCCAGTGACTGCCTCAACAGCTACTTCAACATTAAGCGGGGTAATCTGTCCGACCTCTACCACCACTCGCTCCTGAGTGAACTGACCGAAACCTGAGGCATTCACCAGAACCGCGTAGATGCCCGGTTGAAGATTGACCACACGGAAACCGCCCTGGTCATCCGTAACCGCTGAATCTTCTTTATTCGTCTCCGTATTTCTCACCGTAATGCTGGCGCCGGGAACGACCTCGTTGTTTGGGTTAGTTACAACGCCGCTGATAGCGCCTGTTGTAGTTGTCTGCCCAAACGCAAAAGAACTCATCACGAGGATGAGCGAGAACACGAAAGACAACTTTCCAAAATTCGACATGGGGAACTCCTTAGGCATGAGATAACAATGGAACCCGTGTGCTACCTGACGGAGCGCAGGGCGTAAAAACGATTGCAAATCTGAATAAAGCAAAGAAGGAAAAGCGTTACTGACCCTGGGGTAGACGCGTTTTCTACCACGGCAACTGCGGGTTTCGCAAGGTTTATGCAAGTTAAAAGTGTGTGACTTCAATCAGTCGGACGTTTCGAAACGGAAAGGACCCTAAATATGTTAAAAATCTTCGCAAGATTTATGCCGAATCAAAGCCAAAGGTGGGCATAAGTTTAATGCCCACCTTTTCAATAATTAGCTTTGAACTTGGGTCCTAAGGCCGGAACTTTAGCCAAGAATTTGGATCAAATATCGGAAATTTAGGAAATGGAGTCGCCGGGAGTGGCGACTCCGATTTCCCGCAGGAGATGGTTAGACGCGCTCAATCACCATGGCAATTCCCTGCCCGCCACCAATGCAGGCAGTCGCGAGTCCATACCGACCACCTCTCCGGTGTAACTCGTTGAGCAAAGTAAGGACGAGCCGCGTACCGGTAGCTCCCAGTGGATGACCGAGAGCAATGGCACCCCCGTTTACGTTCGTGCGAGAGCGGTCGAGACCTAATTCTTTTTCGACTGCCAGGTATTGCGCGGCGAAGGCTTCGTTAACCTCGATTAGATCGATGTCCGCGAGTTTAAGGTTAGCCTTTTCCAAAGCGAGTCGCGTCGCGGGGACCGGGCCAATACCCATGATCTCAGGCTCAACGCCCGCATACGCCCAACTGACAATCTGACCCCTGGGTTTTACATCACCCCGGCGCGCGAACTCTTCGCCGCAGATAACCAGCGTAGCTGCTCCGTCTACAATCCCTGACGCGTTACCCGCGGTGACGAATCCGTCCTTCGCAAACGCCGGTCGTAACTTTGCCAGTCCTTCCAGCGTTGTTTCGGGACGTAGATGATCGTCAGCTTCAAACATAAACGAACCCTTACGTGACCTAACTTCAACCGGAACGATCTCCTGCGTGAAATAGCACGCGTCCTTTGCGCGTTTCGCTTCCTGTTGAGAACGCAACGCGTATTCGTCCTGCGCTTCCCGGGTGATTTCAAACTTTCTCGCCAGGTTCTCCGCAGTGCCTGCCATCGGCGTGTTGCAATAGGTATCGAGCAACGCCACCATCAGACTATCTTCCAGTGCTCCACCTCCAAGCGGAAAACCTGATCGAGCACCCCTGATCACGTGCGGAGCCTGCGACATTGATTCCATACCGCCGACCAGCGCTGTTTGCGCCTCGCCGAGTTGGATCATTTGCGCTCCGGAAACGATCGACTGAATACCACTGCCGCAGAGACGGTTTACAGTGAGCGCCGGCTTTTCAAACGGCACACCCGCTTTCAACGCAACGTGTCGCGCGCCGTAGATTGCGTCGCCTGAAGTTTGCAGCGCGTTGCCAATAATCGTGTGGTCGATTTCCTCCGGCCGAACGCCCGTCTCTTCCAGCGTTGCCTTTGCTGCCACTGCACCCAGATCAATTGCCGAGATGTCCTTTAACGCTCCCACATACTCGCCCATGGGCGTGCGCTTGCCACCTAAGATAAAAACTTCTCCCGCCATTTTTTCTAAACCTCTTCCCTCTTTGCAGAAATTTTCACTCGAGCCCGAAACAGACAAGATTATCCAACGAAATGGGGCGCGTCAATTTGCGAGCGATGTGCGGATAGGCGATCACGGGTTAGAACCCCGACGAGTCGGGGTTCTAATTCGTTGATCGTAAAGGTTCGTATTCCAATTTTTTGTGCAAGGATGTGACAGCTAGTCTGTGAAGCGGTGTTGTGCGCGGTAGCGGTGAAGCAGCTCTTCAAGAAAGCCTTCGTACGTAAAAGTCGTGACGTCATACGTAGGACGTAGTTTGTACAAGATCGGCATGGAGACACGCCATGCCATCCACTGGCGCGCCATATCCACCAGCTCCCAGCGACGCCGCAGGAAAGTTTCAACCACTTGGATCTCTGTTTCAGTCAGCGGCGTCAGTGACGCAGTGAAGTCGACCGGCTGAAAAGCACGGCGGAGCGCGGGATCGCTAATCGACGAAGCAAACACGTTTGCGAAGGCAGGTGCTTCAGCTTCGCGCTCTCGTATCACTACCGTGCCCGCCACCATGTCACCGACGCGTTGGTCTGACAAACTTAGAAAGACTGATATCAAACCGATTGAATAAAACGGAGTGATCTGCATGTCAACAGCGCGCAGAAGATTTCTCACCGCCGCTTCCCAAAAAGTAATCGGACGTCCGTCTTCCCGTATCACACGCAACTTGAGCAAACGTTTACCGGGCGTTTGTCCGTTCCAGATCCACTCGAAAAAAGCGAAGTAAGAAGAAAAGATCAAGAATACGACGACGATCATGACCGCTAGCACCCACTTGGGTGCGCTGCTGACCAAGTCGCCGAAACTGGAAACGTTTGCCAGTATATAAAAGGCAAGGGCCATCAGGGCGATGGCAAGGGCCTGCAGAAAGTGATCAAGGGCGCAGGCCAGAAACCGATTACCGATCGACGCGAGGGCGAAGTGGAGAGGAACACGCTCCGGCGTTTCAATGATCAGAACATCTTCAGTGGCGAATGCTGTTGATGACATCGGACCCTTGATAGCGAACCGTTTTACGCGAGAGAAAGTCCGTGGGATTGGAACAAAGTGAAATCCGACGCATTGGCTGTCGCCACCCGAGCGCCACAGCGCAAAGCAATTGCCGCGATCTGACAATCCGCCAAGCTGCGTGTGCGGCGGCCAGTAGCATTGAACAGTTCTGCAGCTTTGTATGCGTCAGACGCCAGGAAAGGGTCTGGCTGCGGGAAAAGCAACTGCGCCACTTCCTCATCTTCAGGGGTCAACGGCCCACAAAGAAACTCACTCCATGCAATAGAGCTTATGCCTACGTCTTCTCCGTCCCTAAGCCATTTCTGCAATTTTGCTCCCGCGAACGAACTCGGTACTAGCGCCTCAATGAGAAAGTTGGTATCGAGGTGGATCATCCTCTGAAAAGTGTGCTCCTCCTGCGGCTTAATGCGAGGTATTAGCGACGCGCTTGTCGAACGGCCTCTTGCCACTCCGCAGCTCTCGCGGGAGTTAGGTTAAGATTGCGTTGTAAGGTTTTGAACGCACTTAATCGGACATCTCTTTCTTGTGAGTCAATCATATCAATCGCTGGGTCGCTGCCCTCCCGGCTTTCAGCCCTTAGGTCAGCCTCAATCTCGTCTTGGTTCGCATGATAATGGGCCAGCGCAGCATAAACCTGGGCCATAGTGAGGTGCGGATACTCAACAACAATCTCCTCTGCGGACGCACCACGCTTATGTAGGAGAACTACCTCGTTGACAGTGATGTCGGTACCACCAATGTGCATACGCCCCCCACAAACGTCAGGGGAACTAACCAATAAAGTACTTATTTCAGTGCTCATAATATCGGCCCATTACTTTTGAGTGTCTTAGTATGAAATATTGAACCTTTGAAAGCGAACCAGTCAAGACACGTTAGTTCAGGTAACGCGGACGCGGAGAAAACGGCGCTTTCCGACCTGCAAATCAAGTGTGGGTTTCTGGGGTCTGAGATCAAACACCTCGTTTGGGTGTGAGCACCGTTCGCCTTCCACATAAACGCCGCCTTGATCAATTAGCCGTCTCGCTTCCGCCTTTGAGGCTGCTAAGCCCACCTCCACTAAAAGATGTGTCAATGCTCTCCTGCCAGCCGGCACAAACCGTTCTTCAATTTGATCAGGTTGAAGCTTGCTACGAAAAATGCGGGTGAACTCATCTTCAGCGTTTTGCGCATCAGCAACGGAGTGGAAGTCACCGATAATTGATTTGGCCAGTTCGACCTTAACGTCGCGCGGATTACGCTCGCCACCTGCTGTTGACTCGCGAAGAGCTTCAATCTCCTTAATTGAACGGTCGGTCAATAACTCGTAGTAACGCCACATCAGTTCGTCTGAAATCGACATAACCTTCCCGAAGATCTCGGAGGGTGGTTCGTTGATGCCGATGTAGTTGCCCAAACTCTTCGACATCTTTTGCACGCCATCAGTCCCTACCAGCAGCGGCATGACCATCGCGACCTGAGGCTCTTGCGCGTATTCGCGTTGGAGACTGCGCCCCATGAGCAGGTTGAACTTTTGATCTGTCCCACCTAACTCGATGTCGGCCTCCAGAGCCACCGAGTCATAGGCTTGCGTCAACGGGTAAAGCAGTTCATGCAAGGCGATAGGTTTTTCTTCAGCAAGACGCTTGGAAAAATCGTCACGCTCCAGAATCTGCTTCACGGTGACATGCGAAGCGAGACGTATAAAACCATCGGAGCCAAGTTGGTCCATCCATTCAGAGTTGAAACGTAATTCGGTCTTCGACGGGTCGAGCAGTTTCGACACCTGTTGTTTGTACGTCTCGGCGTTTTGGTTGATCTCTTCGCGTGAAAGCTGCGGACGCGTGGCAGAGTTTCCCGATGGATCTCCTATCAGGCCGGTGAAGTCCCCGATCAGAAAAATGACCGTATGGCCCAGCTCCTGAAAAGCGCGCAACTTACGGATGACTACTGTGTGACCGAGATGGATATCGGGCGCGGTCGGATCGACGCCGAGTTTGACTCTCAACGGCTTGCCGGTCTTGACGGATTTCTCCAGCTTCTTGCGAAGCTCGTCGCGTGGAATGATCTCCGCGGTTCCCTTTGCCAGGAAAGCTATTTGCTCATCGATAGTCATCAAACGTAATCGTAAATGCTGGACGTGGGATCGTAAACCAGACGTCGCTAAGGTTTCCGCAGCACTCGTCGCCCGGAGAGCTCGTAATTCCCACTAACAACAAAGGCTACCGCTTCAGGGTACAGTTGATGTTCCTGCTCGAGGATGCGCGCCGATAGCGATTCTTCAGTATCGTCCTCCTGAACTGGAATCGCCCGCTGAGCAATGATGGGGCCGCCATCCAAAGTTTCGTCGACGAAGTGCACGGTGCAACCGGTGAATTTCACGCCGTGTTCGATGGCTTGTAGTTGAGCGTTAAGTCCGGGAAACGCCGGCAACAGGCTCGGGTGAATATTCAGGATGCGATCTCTAAATTCTTCCAGGAAGTAGGCCGACAAAACGCGCATGTAACCCGCCAGACAAACGAAATCGACCTGGTGAGATCTCAACACCTCTACAGTCTCCCGGTCGTGATCTTCGCGCGTGCGTCCACGTCTTTCAACCACCTGCGTCTTCAGCCCCATTTCCTCGGCCCGAGTTAGACCAGCAGCATTTGGCTTATCACTAATGACGACTGCAATTTCTGTTTCGGCAATGCGACCGGCTTTGATAGCCTCGGCGAGTGCCAACATATTCGAGCCGCGACCCGAAATCAGGATGCCAAGACGAGTCATCGTTAAGTGAACTTCACCTCGCGATTTCCGGAAACCACGAGTCCAATCTCAAAGACCTCGCTCGAACTTTTCAGTTCCGACTTCACTCTGTCGAGGTTTTCCGGTGCAATAACTATTACCATGCCCACGCCCATATTGAAGGTGCGGTACATCTCAGGCTCCGGAACATTTCCAATCTCCTGCATGCTCTTGAAAATGGGCAGCACCGGCCAACTACTTTTTTCAATTTGCACCGCCGTACCATCCGGCAGGATTCGCGGGATGTTGTCAGTCAGACCCCCGCCGGTGATGTGAGCCAGCCCTTTGATGAACCCGGTATCCAGCAGTGGTCCAAGTGCGGGCAGATAGCTCAGATGTGGCTGCAGCAAAGCCTGGCCGACGGTCATGCCAACTTCATCCAACTGCGTATCAACATCGAACCCGGCCACCTCCAAAAACAGCTTGCGAGCGAGCGAGTAACCGTTCGTATGAAGACCGACTGAAGGCAGTGCCAACAACACGTCGCCTGCTTGAATTGTTTTACCGTCAATTGTTTTGTCCCTGTCTACGACACCAACAATAAAGCCGGCGACGTCATATTCACCCGCGGCGTAAAAGTCCGGCATCTCGGCTGTTTCACCGCCTAACAACACACAACCATTCTCCCGACAACCGGTGGCAATGCCCTCTACAATTGCGGCTACTGTCTCTGGGTTTAACTTTCCAGTGGCGATGTAATCAAGGAAGAAAAGCGGCCGGGCACCCTGAACCAAAATATCGTTAACGCAGTGGTTAACCAGATCACGACCTATCGTGTTGTGAACGTTCGTTAGAAAAGCGATCTTTAATTTTGTGCCAACGCCGTCTGCCGAAGCGACGAGCACCGGTTGCTGCAAACCAGGGAACGCCCCATCAAACATTCCGCCAAAGCTACCGATGTCAGAAAGCGTGCGCTGATTAAAAGTTTGCTGCGCGAGTTTTTTGATGCGATCCGTAGCATCAGTCGCGGCATCAATATCGACGCCGGCATCGCTGTACGTGATGGGTTTCATTTGGTTAACGGTAAATTGTGAATGGTAAATCGGATTCGTGTTGTTCGTGTGATTCGTGGATCGTGTTTATTGTCGGGTGAGAAAACGATCCACGAATAACTCGAAACAACACGAATTACACGAAACTGGTTCACCATCATTTACCCGGAGCCGATTTCTTCGGTTTAGGTGGTGGTCCAAAATCGCCATAGGCGATGAAGCCAGAGCGAGTGGAATCGTCTTTCTGGGCCATTCGGCCGGCCCACACGTCGCCGGTCGCTTCTTTTGAAGTAGTAACCTTGAAGTCGTTTTCTCTGCCCCTCGTCACAATCGTTATCTCCCCATGCGTATCGGTGCGATAGAGCGTGACGCCGACACTCTTTAATCGATCCAGCACAACTTGGGAGGGATGCCCGTAACGGTTCCACTCACCGCATGAGATGACCGCTACTCGCGGCGTGGCGCGGCCCACGAAATCCTGTGACGTTGCATACTTCGAACCGTGGTGACCAACCTTGAGCACTGTCGTTCTCAGATTCAAGTCCTTGGTTAGCCAGCGATGTTCCGTCTGCTCCTCGGCGTCTCCCGCTAACATCATTGAGAAGTCACCGTAGTCGAGTCGCATGGCGATAGAGTTTGCATTCGGAAGGTTGCCGCCCGTCTTCATCTGGTCCCGCGTGAACAGAGGATCGCTTGGATTAAATATGGTCAGACGTGCACCGCCACCGATGTCATACTGCTTACCAATCTGGGCCTTCTCGTATTGAGCACCGCTCGCCGTTACCTCCGTTTTGTAGTCTTCGTAAAACTTAATCACGGAAGCCGTGCGCGCTGTCGTTCGGGGCCGGGCGGGCCGTGGGGCCCTGCGGTTAGCGTTGGCCGCGGGCTTTGTTTGAGGCAAAAGTGATTCGGGAACATCGGGTGGCTCCCCGTTGTCGACGATGTTCAAGGCTTTGATTCCTTTTAGAACCTCGTCCGCAGCTCCCATGTGATCCGGATGCGCATGTGTAACAAAGAAGTAATCGAGCTGCTGAATGTTGTTGCGCTTCAACGCCTCGAGCACGACCTTGCCTTTGCCCGTATCTCCGGCGTCGATCAAAACAGTTTTTCCGGCCGGTGAAATAATCAGAATTGAATCGCCATTGACGGGCCCAACATCAAGCACCAACACTTTTAGTTCGCCGCCGGAGGCCGGGGGTGGCTGTGCTTTCCACCAGGGCAGCACATACCGCCAGCCTGCATATCCCGCAGCGATAAGTACGACAACGAGAACTGCGATCGCGCACCCGCAACCTTTGATCGATCGGGCCACTAATCAGACACCTTCATTTAAAGACTGAAAAACTCTGCGCGTGAAGTCTAACCATCCGCGCCCACTGCTTCGTGATCGCGTTCCCACATCGTTTCGGCTTCACTGGTGATCCGAGTCGGATACTTCTCATTCCAACAAGCGACACACGATGCATTGGGGCTGATGCCAATCGCCTCGACCATTCCCTCAAGCGACAGGTAACCAAGCGAATCCGCCTCGATAAACTTCCGGATCTCCTCGACGGACATTTGCGCGGCTATCAGGTCTGCTTTGTTGGGAGTGTCAATTCCGTAGTAGCAAGGACTGATGGTAGGGGGACAACTAATCCGCACATGAATTTCTTTGGCGCCGGCCTCCCTGACCATGCGCACAATTTTTTTCGAAGTTGTGCCGCGCACAATCGAATCGTCGATTAGCACGACCCGCTTGCCTTCGATGAGTTCGCGAACCGGATTCAACTTGATGCGCACGCCAAAGGAGCGGATGGATTGTCTGGGTTCAATGAACGTACGTCCGACGTAATGGTTGCGCACTAAACCGAAACGAAAACTTATGCCGCTCTGCGCCGAGTAACCAATGGCGGCTACAGTTCCCGAGTCAGGCACCGGCACGACGATGTCAGCGTCGGCAGGTTGTTCTACCGCCAACCTCGCACCCATTCGATGTCTCGATTCGTTTACTGACTGGCCATAGATAAGAGAATCCGGGCGCGCGAAGTAAACGTGTTCGAACAAGCACATCGACGGAGTTTGCTGGTCGAGTGGATGCGAAGATCGCAAACCGTTTTCATCGATAACCAGCATTTCACCGGGTTCGACATCGCGGACGTACTGCGCATCAATGAGATCGAACGCACATGTTTCAGAGGCCACCACCCACGCGTCGCCCAAACGTCCCAGGGCCAAGGGGCGAAACCCACGCGGATCGCGAATGGCAATTAGTTCCGAAGGCGTCAGGAAGAGCATTGAGAAGGCGCCTTCCGTGTCACGCAAGACTTCCGGTATGGCCTCGCGGACCGAATGGGCTTTCGAACGCGCAATGCCATGAAGCACAACTTCGGTGTCCGATGTCGATGAAAAGATTGCGCCTTCCCTTTCGAGTTTGCGCCGTTGCTCACGTGCAAAGGGAAGGTTTCCGTTGTGACAAACTGCTATTTGTCCGTGCTGACAGGCAACGAGGAAGGGTTGGGCTTCGCGGATGGAAACATCGCCTGCGGTGGAATAACGAACGTGGCCGATCGCACTCGCTCCGGTCAGTCGATCCAGACTTGCCTGATCGAAAGCGTCCGCAACGTATCCCATGGCACGTTCCTGTCGCAACTCATCGTTGTTGGACGAAACAATCCCGCAGGATTCCTGGCCGCGATGCTGCAGCGCGTACATTCCGAGATAAGTCAAACGCGCGGCGTCAGGGTGTCCGTAGATTCCAAACACCCCACATTCATCGTGAAATTTATCCTGCGCCACTTGCAAAGTCGCGATGATGAACCTCTGCTGCTCGAGATTTAGCTTTGAAACGTAGTGAGCTTACTTCGCATTAGAAAAGCTTTCAACTTCTGATGCTTAAGGTTTCGTGTAATTCGTGGATCGCTCTTAGTTTGAGATATTAAAACCATCTACGAATTACACGAAACGACACGAAGAAAAAGTGTCCACTTCTTAATCATTCCAAAAAATTTGACGGGTGTGGGTTCGTCGCGATATACACAAGGCATTCGGGTTAGGTATCGGCGGCTTCACAAAGCTTCTACCGTTTCCGGAAACGACTCCCCAAACGACGTCCAGGCATCGCACGCAAATGAAGTTTGCCTTAGCAGTTACCGGGTTTGCCATCGTTGTTCTGCTGATTATTGGAGAGGTCACGATTGCCGCGATCAATCAACCAGGCGCAACCGAAATCTACGCTAAGCACTGTGCGTCGTGTCACGGCAAAGACGGGAGAGCACGAACATTTAAAGCGAAGTTTAATCACGCACGCGATTTAACTGACCCGCTGTGGCAGGATGAAGTCAGCGACGAGCGTCTTTTCAATTCGATTATGAACGGCAAGAAGAAAATGCCGGCCTACCGGAAGAAACTGTCGGAAGGCCAGATTAATTCTTTGATTGCCTACGTTCGCACACTGGCCAGATAAAGTTAGACAGGTTCTCAAAGTGAAAACTACCAGTGTTCCTTATCGATTAGTAACCATCGGCCTTCGCATTGCGCTGATCGTTGCACTCGTGGGCGCCGGTTGGTTCATCTATTCGCGTCTCCCCTACTCTCCCAAGACGCAAACTGCCACCACTGAAGGCAAGACTACTTTGCAAATCGTCCTGCGAGGATCAGACATCAACACTGAGGCGCTGGACATAAACGTGGAAATCTATCCGATTGATATCGTCGCCGCGAGGCATGAGTACTTTACCGAGCGGCGAGCTGGAAAAAGATTTGACGACTTCCTCAGCGAACGAATGAAAGGACGCACTCCCGTAACTATCCGCCTGGATAAGCAAGGTCAAACCTCAGTGGGTCTGTATCCGGGCAATTGGTGGTTGCACGCGCTGCTGGCAGGCGAAGAGGAACTGGAGTGGCGGTTGCCTATTACAGTCACCGGTAACAAACAGACCATCGAACTTACTTCAGAAAACGTTTACACCCGCGCGAGAAGCTTTTGAAAGCCCTTCGAGTAGACAAGAAGAAACTGGCAGTTCGTGAGATCGAGAAGCCCGAAGCAGGCGGGGAGGCGCTCGTGCGCGTGCTGCTGTCAGGCATATGCAACACGGATCTTGAAATCGCACGCGGTTACGCCGGGTTTAAAGGGACTATCGGACATGAGTTTGTCGGCGTAATGGACGGCGATGGGCCATTGTCAGGTCAACGCGTTGTTGGCGAGATCAATGCCGGCTGTGGCGAATGCGGGCTGTGTCTGGCGGGAGATCCGCGGCATTGTGCGCAACGAACGGTGCTGGGAATCCTGGGACGCGACGGTGCTCATGCAGAATTTTTGCGGCTGCCTGTCAAGAACCTCTTCAAAGTGCCGAGCGGCGTCCCCGACGAGCATGCGGTGTTCACGGAACCGTTGGCCGCTGCGTGTGGAATTTTGGAACGCGTCGAAGTCAAGAATGGCGACCGCGTCGCGGTTATGGGTGATGGAAAACTCGGGCTGCTGTGTGCTCAGGTTCTGGCGCTGAGCGGAGCGCAAGTCATGTTAATTGGTAAGCATCCCGAAAAAGTGCGCATTGCCGAACGAAGAGGAATAGAAACCGCAACGGTAAAGTCAGGCGCAAGAAGAAAACATGAGTTTGACGTGGTGGTGGAGGCGTCAGGTTCCCCGAGCGCGTTTGCCGTAGCATTGGAGCTATTGCGACCAAAAGGTGTGCTGGTATTGAAATCAACGTTCGCTGAAGCCTCGGGCATGGGCCAGATCAATCAAGCACGGCTGGTTGTTGACGAAATCTCGATCGTCGGTTCGCGATGCGGACGATTCGAACCAGCTTTGGACCTCCTGAAAAGAGGCGCCATCGAGCTGGATAGCTTGATCAGCGAGGAGTACTCCCTGTCCCGAGGCGTGTATGCGATGGCGCGGGCAGCGAAGAAAGGGATATTAAAAGTCTTCCTGCGACCTTGAACGCCGGAGGCAGGCGGCAGGAGCAGGAGGCAGGGCCAGGAAGATTCTGATGCATAAGTTCTTGCATGCGTGCACAGATTTTTCGCGCCCAAAAGTTTCGCGCCCCAAAATCGCGCCCCAAAATATTGACACCCTTCCAACTCAAAGATAGACTCCGCGCCGTTCATCAGCGACTTGATAGCCTCCCCTACTCACTCGTTAACGTGCGACTCACAACCCAAGCGGAAGCCTCGCGTAAACGATAAACCGGCAGCCCACAGAAAAAGGCACTCGCGTGCTCTACATCCTTCCTCTACGTCCATTAGTGTTTGTTGGATTGCTGGTAGTTGTTGCCGCGTGTGTGATGCTCCCGTCTCACACAACGAACGCGCGACGGGTTGGTATAACTCCCAGTGACGTTCGCAACGATGGAGACCTGGCATACAGGTCTACAAAAAATGAAGCTAACGAAGCCGTCGCGATTTCACAGAAGGAAGCTTTCTACTACCACAGTAGGTCGCCGTTAATCGCTTACGCGCCACCACCAGCCTTCAACGGCTACAACTACCAGCGCACCCTAACCATTGATCACAACAAAATCCCTAACACTGATCAGGTTAATTTTCCGGTTCTAATCAGCGGAACCTACTCATATCTGGCGATGGTGAGCAATGGTGGTTACGTTCAGAATGCCCAACGGCTACGATGTAATCTTCACTTCCGATTCGGGATGCACCGCGAAGCTGAATCATGAAGTTGAAACTTACCACCCAACTACCGGCGCGGTTAACTACTGGGTGAAGGTGCCAACTGTTTCCCACACCTACGACACGGTCATCTACCTGTGCTATGGCAATTCAAGCATCACCACCGATCAGTCGAATAAGACTGGCGTGTGGGACTCGAATTTCAAAGGCGTCTGGCATTTGCCTAACGGCTCAAGTCTCTCTGCCAACGACTCAACGTCGAATGCGAATAATGGGAGTATCAGCGGGGCTGTTGCTGCGGCAGCCAAAGTTGGTGGCGGCGGAGACTTCAATGGGTCTTCGAACTACATCGATGTGAAGGCCGGCAAGGTTGATAGTTCAACCACGACCGGGACTGTCAGCGCCTGGGTAAGAATAAGTGCGCTGGACACGAATGGCGCGGTTTTGGGTTATGGCGGTGCGGCAGCCACCGCGCCCCCGATGTGGGGAGTTTATGTTCGTGAGGTGTCGAGCAATCGCTATTTTGCTGTCTCCGGCAGAGCAACTGCCGGGGCAACGTTCAATACCGTGCGAGGCAGTACGGTTTTGGCAGCGAACACCTGGTATTACGTGACCTACAGTTCCAATGGTTCAACCTGGAAGATCCGTTTGAATGGAGCTACGGCGGAGACATTGACAGCGGTCCTGGGAACGAACAGTGGCCAGTGGATAGGTGACATCACGCCCACAACGCCGGATAAGAGTGTTATGGGAGGGGTGTATGCCGGTGGGGGTTATTCGTCCGCCAATTTCTGGCACGGTTTGTTGGACGAGGTGCGCCTTTCAAATATCGAACGAAGTGATGACTGGGTCGCCACTGAATACAACAACCAAAGTTCGCCGGCCACGTTCTACACGATTTCCGCAGCCACGAGCGCCTATCCGCCGACGGTTGCGATCGCATCGCCGGCAGCTGGTGCTGTGCTTCCTGCTCCAGCTTCTATAACCATCACAGCCAACGCCGCCGACCAGGATGGCACGGTCAGTAAGGTTGAATTCTTTAAAGACAACGTGAAGATCGGTGAAGACACTTCCTCGCCTTTCAGCTTTGCATGGAACAACGTCCCTTCTGGTAGCTACAGCTTGACAGCGGTTTCGACCGACAATGCGAATGCGACCGGAACATCTGCGCCAGTTTCAATTGTGGTGAATTCAGCTCCAACAGTCAGCATTACGAGTCCAGCGAATAACGCAACCCTACCTGCTACCACGCGGATGAGTTTTCATCTTATGCGCAATACAACTTTCAGTTTGGGCAAACCATTTTGAAATTAGTGGTAGCGTCGTGAATCAGAATTACGACTACTTCAATGACGGACTGATCAAGTTTGTACATAACACCAATGACAGCAACTTTGACCGGTCTTATTCATACGATCAGTTGGGCCGACTCACGCGTGCCGCTAGTGGCGGCTCTGCCCGGCAGGACTCCGGAGGTGTCCCCTACTTCGAGACATTCGCCTTTGATGTTTTCTCAAATACGTTATCGCGTTTTACGCTAACCTGGTCATCCCGGGCGTATTCCGATAGCGGCACTTATACTAATGGCAGACGGAGCGGCTGGGGATATGACGCTGACGGGAGAATCAAGACAATTGACACCAGGGAATACCATTACGATGCTTCCGGCCAACCTGAGCAGTTGACCGGACAAGTATGGAACGGCGTGGGTTATGACGCGACCAGCATAACAAGCGGCTTTGACGGAGATGGAAACCGAATCAAAGAAGTCTCCAGTTCTCCCACGCCTGTGACCATTTTTTACCTTAGATCGTCGGTGCTGGGAAATGCGGCGGTCCAGGAAATCCATAACGGTGGTCAGACAGTGGGATACGTCTATACGCCGGCAGGCCAAGTTTTGGTAAAACACGACCTCGGACCAATATGGAAACACATCACGCCCGCGAACACCGGTCAGTACGAAATCTATCAGAGTGGTTTTGTAAATCGAGTGGAGTTTGATGCTGTTGGAGCGGACGTAGCACTGACGCCCGCAGAGGTAGCTGATTCAGGTGAGGGAAAGGGGGATGTGGACAGCGGCCTCCCGGGTAGCTCGCTGGATTCCCGCTTCTCCGACCTGTCGAATCCAGCCGCTGGGTGCGTCAGCTATGTAAATGGCATTCCTTTGCCTTGCAGTTGGATGGGGAGAGGGAGTCTAAGCTGGCTGGAAGTTTCTTTTGGTTTGGAGAAGCAACAACCGCAAGCCAGTATCAGCCCACGATGGGTGCGACCTCAGTGGCGCTGGCAGCCACAGATTGAGAATCCGTTCAGTGAGTTCAATGAACTTGAAGTTCTCACTACCAACGCCTCGGCAGTTAGACCCGGACATTGGGAGACTTTCGGGCTGACTCCCCTTGGCGGCCCAGCGGTACACAACCCGCAGAACCCATTACCAACACATGAGCAGGTACGTAATCTGAAGCCTACTTCAGAACAGCAGCAATGTAGTGATTATTTAGCGAGGCTTTTTGGAGGTAACGGCGCGCAAGCTGGGGCCAATGGCTTCACGCCGAGCGGGGACTACCGAGGAGCTTACACTTACAACGGCCAAAGGCTGTCTGGTCATCTATCCGATCATGCCATTCATATATCGGGCAGTAGGGATCAGACTAAAGACACGGACGTATTTGTACCTTTGGGAGGCAACCGCACGTTGAGTACGAGCGACTCAGACGGCAACACTGTTGACCTCTTCCACTACAGGAACCTGAACGGTTTAGGAAGCTACACCCTTGCCGTCCTTCATCTTGATCGGTCTTCTCCCCAGAATGTAGGAGGTCGCCAGCATGTGGGAAGAACAGGAGGACCCGGAGGTGAAGGCGCGAATGACAGGCACGTTCATATAGAGTTACTGAAGGGAAGACGGACAACATTCCCGAAGCCTGCGATTCGAGGACCATGGCGAACGAATCTCTCTGTGCTTTGTCCAGGGCGGTGAATCCATGAATGAACTACTGAGCTTGCTGATTAGCCTAAACTTCCTGTTCACGCTCGCAGGAGGAAATCACACCCACTGTGAAGCGAGGGAGTTCCTCGAATACAGTGGTGATGACGCGCTCTGCGAAACCGAGATGGCGCATCTGGACAAGTATGCATTACAAGTGCAAAGCGATCCTGAGTGTATGGCTTACATCATCGTTTACGGGGGGATACGCGGAACAGCGCGGCATGAGGTAAGCCAGAGGAAGGCGCGCATCACACGATACTTGGTGAAGAACCGTGGTTTGGAACCAGAGCGTGTTCGTGTTGTCGAAGGTGGGTTTCGAAGAAAGGTGACAGTTGAGTTGTGGCTTATCGCGCGTGGGGCAAAGTTGCCTAAGCCTACTCCTACCGTCCTTCCCAAAAATGTGAGGCACAAAAGGACGAAGCTGCAGTTCACATGTTCGAGTTTCTACTGAACATATTTCGGTATTTTCATGTAAATGAGGCAACCGTAGAATAGGTCTTCCCCAGAACTCCGGTTTCCTCATTGGCAGATTTGGATTCGACGCGAGTGAGCAGAGAGGTTAGGGCGCGCGTACGACAGGATCATCAGCGACGCCTGCCGGAAGTTCTTCGATGAGACCTTGGCAAGGATGAGAAAGAATGGCGAAATTCACAGCCAGTACAGTACAACGCCGAGCACGTTGGCTGGAATAATGGCCATCACAACCTTGAACAGATATAGCCCAAACCTAACCGCAGCCGAGGTGGGAATCAGCCAACGACATTGGGATTCTATTAGGAACAAATTTGAGAATCCACCATTTCTTAAGAGATACAATGGAGTAACCTTAGAAGGAGACGGCCGCGTCTTCCTGGGCGACAATGCCTTCTACCAGCCAAGTTCAATCATTGCTAACTTTCGTTCCAGGACAGATCTGCCGGGCGTTATCGTTCACGAGTTTTTCCATCGGGCTGGGCTCGTTGAAAAGCAAGTCGAGGCATTGAATGCGGACATTCAGAAGCACTGTGGCAACCCTCGAGACGCGCTATAAGGCGAGGAACGTTGCATGAAAACGGAATCAAAACGAATTCTTCGCACTTCGATTCTCGGCGCACTTAATGGCGCGGTTTATAGTGCGATCATGTGGCTCATGATCTGGGCCTGGATGGCTGTGGCAAACCGAGATCACGCGTTGGAGACTACGAGCTATGGAGACTTCATTCAGCTCGGAAACAATGAGCGTTGGAGCGGGATAGTGATTGCTTGGCTTGTGGCATTTACGTTGGCAAGCATATTGGTTAGCGGCCTTTGGCGATCAAATCGTAAGCGCTCCATCCTGTATTGGGAGATCGTAGGTGTAGTCGCGATGGTCGCATGGAACGGATTTGCGCTAATTGGATCCTTGCTTGGCAAGCACTATGAGGGCGACACACAGAGTTATGCATGGGTGACATCATTGAATAACCCACTTTTTGGGCCAATCAGTTTTGCAGTAGTTATTGTGGTGAACTTTGTCTACGGTTATTTGGTTCAATTCTTTCAACTGAAGACGCATAGGCGTACGACGTAAGGAGAAAGTTTTGTACTGCGTATAGCGTGAGTTCCGCAGAACCCCGTAATGGTGAGCATTACGCCCGACCAATTCAAAGACTTGGTTCAGAAGACGTTGAACTACGGCGATTGCAAGGACTTCGTTGCCAAGCTCATTAGCAAGGCAGCGGAGCTAAGTGAGGGTAAGAACGATGCGGTGAGCACGGACGTAGGGAAGTTGTTCGACATGATAAACAGTCAGACCAAAGGAGGAGGTTTCCGGCTCAATGCCAGTTCCAAGGACATACCGTCCTACCTCCCGCCCGTTGCAGGCGGCAGTGGGTTAGCTTGGGGCAATGTTCCATACGGTAACGGAGTAGCCATGGTTTTTCAGAGAGGTTATTACTCCGACAGACCTCAGGGTCAAGTTGAAAGAATCCTGGCGAACTACGGTCTTACAGGGGTTCACGAAATCATCCATCTGGCTGGCTCACGGACGACTTATTCCGAAGAGTTGTTAGGCCGAGCCGCTAAGGCGATCGATCCGAAATCCACGTCGTTTGACAACGGACTGATGAAACATTGTCTGCCACCCAACCTTAGGTGAACCCATGAAGTTCAGTTCCTCAGCGCTCATTTGCATTCTGGTGCTGTTGATGCGAGTCACGGCTACGTCACCACAAGGTTGGCGTGGCATAGTTCCTTTGCACTCAACGCGTGCTGATGTAGAGAGACTGCTTGGTCTTGGTAGCAACTCGGGGCCTGTTTCCATTTACAAAACGGCAAACGAATCTGTTTACGTCGAATATGCGACTGATCGCTGTAAAGGGAGTGTGCCAGGATGGAATGTCACGGCCGGAGCTGTCCTTCAACTCACCGTGACGTCGAAGAAGGAGCAGCTTTTCTCAGATCTTGGATTGGATCTTGAGCGCTTCACTAAGAGTTACGACGACGCGATGAATGCCTACTATACGAACGTTTCGGAGGGGATCAAGTACACAGTCTCGTCGAACGGAGCGGTCGAATCTGTTTCCTATATCCCATCAGAAAGAGACAGCGATCTTCGTTGTCGAGGCTTTCCACCTTACACGGGAGTAACTAACAATCAACGAATGTTCGGCTCCTACGGGGATCTTTCCTGGGAAGACGAAAAGGCCCGTCTCGATAACTTTGCCATTCACTTGCAACACACGATCCCGATTCGATTGGCTATATCATTGTCTATGCCGGACGCCGAGCTTGTGTTGGTGAAGCCAAGGATCGTGCTCTACGAGCAAAGAAGTACGTGGTAGAAACCCGCGGCATTCAGGAGAGCAGAATCAAATGGATCGACGGTGGATATCGAGAGGAGCTAACAGTTATTCTTCAGCCTGCTCCGCGCGGAGCGCGGGAACTCACGGCCTCTCCCACTATCAAGCCAAGCGAAGTGCAGATCATTAACAACTGCAAACCAAAGAGTCCCAAATCCAGGAAGCGCGGCTCATAGCTGCCGTTCATCGTTGTTCTTCTTCGTACTGACGAACGAAGGCAGAGACCCAACGAACGATGTGTTCTTGCTGACGGCGTGGTAACCTCAAGTTTCAACTATGTTCACGATGCCGGAGGACGACTGACTGCGGTGAATGGCTCTGCCTTTGGCGGCGTCAGCAGCTACGCTTCAGATAGGCAGTACCGCGCCTGGGGTGGGCTGAAGCATCTGAGCTACGACAACGGCAAGACTCTCGACGCCAGCTACAACGCAAGAATGCAAGCCGCGACGTTCTCAGTTCCAGGCGTGATTTCGAAAAGCTATGCTTATAACGCCGATGGCTCTGCACGTTTTTCCAGTGACCTGCTTGATCACAAGTTTGATCGCTTCTATAGCTACGATCACGCCGGCAGGATCAAGGAAGCGTTTTCAGGCGCCGAAGCGCGTTTTGAACCTGCCACAAATGACCGGCCATATAAACAAACCTTTGCTTATGATGCGCTGGGTCATGTGACGGGACGCGTTAGCCACATCTGGCAGACTGCTTACATGACTTCCGATACTTATCAGCATAACCGGCGCAGTGGTTGGATCTACGATGCGGAGGGAAACCTGTTGACGGGTTTGGACAATTCATACAGCTACGACGCGGCGGGCCGAATCAAGACGGTAGACTCCTATGATCCAACCAGCACAACCACGCGGGGTTTGGACGGCTTGGGCCGGCAGGTGAAAACGGAAGAGACGAACGTTGACGATGAGACGCAAACCTCGACCGTTACTACCAAGTATTATCTGCGTTCGACGCCAATAACGCCATCTTACCTGCCGGGTCGACTGTAACGATTAATGCCACGGCCAACGATTCAGACGGCACGATCAGCAAAGTAGAGTTCTTTAAAGACGGTGTAGAGATCGGCGAGGACACTTCGTCGCCGTTTAGCTTTCCTACGCGTGGCAGGGCAGCGACTTTCAATGTACTCAAATCAAGGACCGCAACGGCAACTTCATCACGATCAATTACACCTCAGGTCGAATAGATACTGTTGTAGATACTCTCGGTCGCACGGTTAAGTTCAATTACACTAACAGCCTGCTAACATCCATCACCCAAAGCTGGACAGTCAACGGCAGTCCCCAAACGCACACGTGGGCAACGTTCACATACGACGACTTAACTATCAGCACGAACTTCACTGGCCTCACAAATCTTGGACCTCAGAATGACGCAATAATAAACGTCCTGACGAGCGTGACCACGAATGACAACTCGCGGTTTGATTTCGATTACACGTCGTGGGGACAGGTATGGAAAATCAGGAATTACGCCGCCGACGGTACGACCCTACTCAACTACCGACGGTATAACCTGCCGCTCACCAGCGAATCCGCGCAAACGGATTGTCCGCGGTTTACAGAAAGATGGGACTGGGCCCACAACTGGAACCGCAGCGGGCCAGTGGGACAGGCATTCCTGCCTGTCGGACCTGAGCAGGAAGTCTTGACCAGTTTCAGCGCGCCTGCCAGCGCGTCGTGGACGCTGCCGGACGGCACGCAGCAAACAGGTCTTGTCGCGCAAGTCACCGCTCCCGATTTGACGTACAACAAGATCCACTTCCCGGCAACCATAGGTCCTGACCAGGTGGGTTGGCATCGAGGACTGCCTTCAATGGTTGAGACTTACGAGAATGGCAACCCCACTCCTCAACGGCGGTCTGTGACGACGTGGGCACAAGACGACGAAACTGTCTCCTACCCTCTGAATCCCAGGATCGAGGAAAGCAATGTGTACGATCCGGCGGGCAACCGTGCCCGGACGCGCGTGACGTACCAAGCCGTCAGTCTTCCGGACGGCACCAGCTGCAACTTGCCACAGGATGTTTTTGAGTACCAAGCCAACGCGACCACCGTGCTGCGACGCACGCGAACTGAATACGAGCTGGCAAGCACTTACACGACTCGCCGCATCATAGGTTTGGTGAGCGACAAGATGCTTTATGAGGTTGACCTTAACACGCAGGCTGAAACACTAATGTCGAAAGTCGGCTTTCAATATGACGAATCAGGTTCGATTCAGGGGAACGACGCGCCGGTTCAGCACGACAACACGAATTACACCGCCAGTCTTGTGGCAGGTCGTGGCAACGTCTCGAGCATTAAACGGTTCGATGTGACCAACACGTCGCAGTTCACCAACTCGAGTGTCAGGTACAACACCGCCGGCTCGGTTGTTGCCGGCATCGATCCGCTTAATCATCAAACCAGCATTGCTTACGGCGATTCTTTTTCAGACGGCAACAACAACCGCAACACCCTGGCCTATCCGACTACTGTCACCGACGCGGATGGGTTTTCATCTTATGCGCAATATAACTTCGATTTTGGCGCGGTGACGAGGAAGCAAACGCCACAGCCTAACGTAACTACTAACACGCCTGGTCCGATTCAGACGCTGACTTACGACAACTTCGGCAGGCTGCAGCGCGTCACTAGTCTCTTCAATAACGCGTACACCCGTTATGTCTATGGGACAAACTACGTGGAGACATTCGCTACTGTGAATACAGTGGCGGATGAAGCGCACTCGATTCAGGTTTTTGACGGCGTCGGACGCGTGATCGCAACTGCCAGCAACCACCCGGGTAGCGATGGCGGATTCAGCGGTCAGTTGATCTTGTTTGACCAGATGGGCCGGGCGATTAAGACCTCGAATCCTACCGAGACCAGCGTCACCATCGGCAGTTCACCGATTCAGCCTTATAGCTGGACGGCGACAGGTGATGACGATTTTGCTGGCTGGCTATACACGCAACAAACCTATGACTGGAAAGGCCGGCCGCGAGTTACCACCAACACCGACGGTACAACCAAGGAAGCGAGTTACTCCGGCTGCGGATGTGCTGGTGGGGAAGTGGTGACAGTCAATGACGAAGGAACAATCGATGCGGGAGTTTTCAAACGCCGGCAACAGAAGATCTACTCCGACATTCTGGGCCGCGCGGTGAAAACCGAAGTCCTCAACTGGGAAGGTGGGAGCGTCTATTCAGCCACCGTCAATACCTATAACGCTCGCGATCAAATCACGCTGACACGCCAGTTTGCTGGAGCAGAAGGAAGCGCAACTTACCAGGATACAACCGCCACTTACGATGGCTACGGACGGTTGAAGACGAAACATTTGCCGGAACAACAAGTCGACCCGAATAATCCGGCCTCAACTGATCACACAACTTGGGCTTACAACTCAGATGATACGGTTCAAACAGTGACGGATGCGCGCGGCGCACAGGCAACGTACACCTACAACGCGCGGCATCTTGTGACAGGCATTAGTTACGGTTTATTGCCAGGAGTACCGACAACCGGGTGGTCAGCTCCCGCATCTGCAGCGCCGGTGAGCTTTGCCTATGATGCCGCGGGTAATCGCACTTCAATGACAGATGGCGCAGGTTCGGCCAGCTATGGTTACAATCAACTTTCGCAAATGACCTCGGAGACTCGTGTGTTCACTGGTGTCGGGTCGTACGCGCTTAACTATCAGTACAACCTCTCCGGAAAGCTAACGAGTATCACCGACCCTTTCAACGCGCAGGTGGGGTACAACTATGACAATGCTGGCAGACTGGCAGGAATTACGGGGTCAGGGTTTGCGAATGTATCGACCTATGCATCCAGCTTTCAATATCGTGCCTGGGGCGCTTTGAAGCATCTTACTTACGGTAACGGCAAAGCGGCTGACATGATGTTCAACTCGCGACAGCAGGTAACCGACTTCGATATCGCTGGTTTGATGAGCAAGGATTACCAGTACCACGCCGATGGACGTCTGACTTTTCTGTCAGACCTGATGGATAACAGGTTCGATCGCAAATTCGCCTATGACCATACCGGCCAACTGACTGAAGGCCTAACTGGTCAGGAAGCACGCGGCGGCAGCCCCACCACCGATCGGCCCTTCAACCAAACTTATGGTTACGATGCGTTCGGTCATCTATCGAGTCGCACCAGCATGAATTGGACGGTGAACTTCGGAACCACGACTGATACTTACGTGAATAACAGGCACGTGGGTTGGTTGTACGATGCCGACGGCAATCTGCTCAACGGTTATCGATACGATGCAGCAGGAGAGATTGCTTTCGTGAGCGTGCCGGGGTCTGACACCGAACGATCTCTGGACGGCAACGGACTACAGATCAAGACCGTAACCACGGAGACCATCCTGGAACAAACGATTACCACCACCACTTATCATTTGCGTTCCAGTGTGCTGAATGGACAGGTGATCAATGAACTAGCGGAAGACGGCGCTAAGAAACGCGGTTTTGTTTACGCAGGAAATGAAGTAGTCGCCTGGCAACGCCCACCGGGAGAAGTGATCTGGGAGCACCGCGATCCATCCAACTCCAGTTTTCGCGCCACCAAAGCAAACGGTTCCGCAACGACTGAATCGGACTTTGAAGCCGCGCCGGCTGAACTGGATCCCACCGGCGCGAATGCCGCGCTGTCCGATCCTTATCTGACGGGACCAGCGCCGGATGGCGGTTCGCTGATCCCGTACCCGAGTTTTAGCTCGCCCGCTAACATGCAGACCAGTTTTACGGTGGATGGGATTCCTGTTCCGTTGGATTTCTTGCGCAGTCAGTTTGATTTTGCATTTCAAGGCCAGTTTCGGTTGATGGAGAGGGCAAGGCCACGTTTGCGCGATTACCAAGTACGGATGCCGGACGGTACAATTATCGATTTTGGTGACGACGAACTCACTGCTCGCAGCCTAGCGGGGGAAGTTCGAGGAACACTAATTCGAAACTGGGTCGGTGACTGGACCTTGATGAATCTTTACGGTTTTATCTTCGATCGGGATCCGGTTAAGGTTGAGCGGGACGCCGCACAGCGTGCCATAGACATTCTCGAAAATAACAAGACTTGTCGTGACTATATTCGGCGTTTGATAAGCATGACTGAGGGGGGATATTTCCCTTCCGAGACAGATGATTGGGGGTTAGGCCTACGAGAGTACATTAGGGCTCTTGACTCAGGTAAGGTGAGTCGGGCCAATAAGTCTGGAAAGAAGAGGAACACAATTACTTTCGGTGAAACTCACGCTAATGACACGGTTGAATGGTTCAATGAGTTCTATAGCGAATTGACCGATGAGCAGCGCGGAGTGCACACGATTCATGAAAGTCTTCATCAACTCTTGGGTTTTAGTGATCAAGCACTTGCAAGGGCCGCGAGCGTAATTGCGGACCCAAAGAAGCCGAAAACATTTTCAGATACGACGGCGGCGTCAATATATTTGCAGTCGAAGATTGAAGACAAGTGTTTGACCAAACGACCGACCAGTGGTACCACTACGATAATTCGCTAGCAAAGTGTTGCTTAATTCACCGAAAGAAAACATGGTTCAGTCGTTTGAGATCTACTACATGAAGTGTTACTCAATTCTCCTGCTGTCGATGGTTATGCTAGGAGGCCACGGTGCTGCTTTTCCTCAATTCGCTAATCAAAGACCGGCTCGCGTAAGCACGTATTCTGAACCATTCACCGCGGGCCAATCACAATCGACCGGTGGTATTACCTACCGCTCCGTCGCCACTGACAAGAACGGGTCAGTCTGGATAGGTGGAAAAATTCTTGAACAAGGTCTCTTGCTTCAAGTGGATCCAGCCCTTATACCTATCAGTTTGCCAAAAATCCCGAGTGTTCAACGGATATCCTTTTCGAAACCCGGGAGCGGATGGTTTATCTCACAGGGTATCCTTTACTCGTTGAGCGATAGCGGCTGGGCTCCAGCCGCAGTGTCTGAACAGGGTTCCTTTGGGGAGGTTTATTTCCTAAACCACGACTTAGGGTGGGTAATCGGTGATGGTGGAAGGCTTTATAAAACCTTAGATGGCGGCCGAACGTGGCACAGAAAAAAGTCTGGGGTCAGTGCAAACCTGCAGAAGATACAGTTCGTGAATCCTCTCGACGGATGGGTGACGGGCGTAAGCGGCGATGCTTCCCAAAGGCCGCGAGTGTTTTTGATTACCCGAAATGGAGGAGACTCATGGGTGAATCTCTCAAGTAATCCATTTCCAGCGATATATGCATTCTCATTCGTTAACGAGTTTGAAGGTTGGTCCATAGACGAAAATAATAATGTCTTGCAGACAACAGATGGCGGTAGAACGTGGAGCTTGCAACGCAAGGGAGGCCGGGAAAACTGGAACGACGTTCATTTCATCAGCAACGAACAAGGTTGGTTGGCTGGCGATGGGATCCTTAGTACCAGAGATGGAGGAAAAACCTGGACGTCGCAACTTGCGTCATCAGGAGGCGACGCCGAAAGGTTTCTGGACCAAATCCTTTTCATTGACAATCGGCGTGGCTGGGCCGTCGGGTTATTTAGGGTGTTATATACGAGAGATGGTGGGAAGCAATGGTGTGCGCTACCTGACAAATGGGAAGAGGCGGCCTTGAGCCGAGTTCTTAAGGAAATGAAGCAGCGGTAGTGAGTTTTGTGTGCGCCTGCGCCTTTTGACACATTAATACAACTCCGGGAGACGTAGTCTGGGAGCACCGCGATCCATCCAACTCCAGTTTTCGCGCCACCAAAGCAAACGGTTCCGCAACGACTGAATCGGACTTTGAAGCCCGCCGGCTGAATTGGATCCCACCGGCGCGAATGCAGCGTTGTCCGACCCTTATCTGACGGGTCCAGCACCCGACGGCGGTTCGCTGATCGCGTACCCAAGCTTTGGCTCGCCCGCTAACATGCAAGCGAGTTTTACTCTGGACGGCATCCCGGTTACTACTGATTACTTCATGGCTCAGCTCAATTTCACCTTCGAGAGCTCGTTTGGGCTAGTGGAATACGCGGGGCGCAGCTCTGGTCCAAGGTTGGCGTACTATGAGGTGCCAATCTACAACGGCCGGTTGAAGAAATTTTTCCCGCTGAAGAAGTTGAATTCGGCGATCACCGAGGCACTCGAAAGCGGAAGTACACGCTAATCCGGAACTGGCTCGTAACGAATACCTGGAGTTCTCTAAACTTCCTTCCCGCCTCGCAAAGCCCGCAGAACACAGGCTTCAAACTGTATACGCCCGGTTTCACCAATGAGCATCTGAAAATTCTTGACGAAAGCTTCAAGAGGATCAACGAAAAGGACTGCACTGACTTCATAAATGAAATGCTCGCCAAACATAAAGTGAACAAGAAGTTCGACTCACTAGAGAAACTATTGAACATTGCGACGATCGGCTACTACGATGTAAACGCCGACTACGCAGCCTCTGACCTAGCTACCGACATTGAGACCACAATTACGCTAAGAGTGCTTTTGTTAACCGCCGAGACACTGCTCATGCCGCGGGCAACAGAATTTGGCTATCGCACCGGGCGTTTACTCGGAGCGACCGTTATTGGAACCGCAATGTTGCCGATACGCCCAGCATTATCGTGCATGAGCTGTTTCATGTTGCGGGGATTGATAAGTCAAGTTGACAGCCAGGAATTTACAAATGCGATACAGGAACACTGTCGCAAGCAAGGTTATTCCAACCCCATCATACTTACACATTGAGAGGCGCGACAGGGTGATGAACTACAGGGAGCGGTTGACGCCGGTTAAGGCGTTTAGTCTTGGAGCTATCCACGGCTTGATAGCCGGCTTGGCGCTCGAGCACGCTCGGATTACATTTGAAAATTATCAAATAAGCCAAGCTGTCTGAGAAGCTGCTCAAGATCCTCGACCCGGTTATTACGCAGACATCTTCCATCAGCCGGGTTGGGAACCGCAAGTGCCGCTTCTCTCCGTTGCGGTCTTTGCTGTGGTTGCCTACCTCATAAACAGATACTTCATGAATCGCCCTCGTCTGCTTTTAATGACTTGGTTCGGGCTTGGCATTTGTGCGTTGTCAGTAGGTTACTTCATGGCAACAAGGAATCCCGATCTCTTTTCTTATCTTTGGCTCTTCGGTTTGGTGGTCTTGGTGTGCGTCACATATCAGTTCTGGAGGAAACGTCCGCATTCGTTCCCTTTGCTTTGGGCCATTAACGGGATATCAGCCGTCATCGTTGGAGCTGCGGGAATACAACTCGTCGGTGTGCTCTATTGGTGGCCTAACGCGAGGAGGCCGTTGCCTTGGTTGATCGTTCTGGTTGGTGTGATCGCAATCAGCGCCGTCTTTGGGGCTGTTGCTCAATTCATCTTAAATCGAATCGACCGAAGGAAATTCAACGAGGCAAACGCACAGTGAGTTCCGCAGATTACAAGTGAGGTTAGGAACGCCATTTTTGCCTGAATGCCGTCCGTGGGTGTGGCAGACACTCCAGACGTGACGTTGGCTTATGACGCCGCCGGCAATCGAACATCCATGACTGACCAAGTCGGCTCGGGCTCTTATTTATGATCAAATCTCGCGCCTTACTTCGGAGAGCCGCACCTTCACCGGGGTGGGAACGTTCGCTTTAAATTACGATTACAACCGGGCAAATCAACTGATTGGACTCACGGGCCCGTTTGGCATTAGTACAAGTTATTCCTACGACCAAATTGGGAGGCTCGATGCTCTCACGGGAGCGGGGTATATGGAGTCACGCAATTTGCCTCCAATATTCAATATCGTGCTTCGGGCGCCATCAAAGCGACGACCTATGGGAACGGCAGGCAGTTGTCCGTCGGCTACAACTCTCGGTTGCAGATTTCGAGTTACAACATTCCAAGCATGTTACAGAAGACTTACGACTATCACTCAGACGGGCGAATGGACCACGCATTTGACTCGATAGATAATCGGTATGACAGGCGCTACAGATTCGATCAAACGGGACGAGTCAAGGAGGCCACTTCAGGCGCTGAGGCCCGGGGAACGGGAGCGATGGACGGTCCATACAGCAGCGCAATCACTTATGACGTTTGGGGAAACACAACTCAAAAAACCGGCCAGCACTGGATCCAGCCGACTTCAGAGTCAGCGACCTATGTAAACAACCGGCGCAGCGGGTGGAACTATGATGCAGAAGGAAACATGCTGGATGACGGCACCTACCAGGCATTGCAGCGAAAGTATGACGCGGCCGGCAGAATGTCGCAGATTATGAATCCGGCTTTCCCCGGTAACCCGAAGCGCACGGACGAATACGATGGAAATGGTCAAAGAGCGCGAAGCGGTTATCATCAGCCTGGCTGCTCGCCTGAGTTCATCTGCCCGTTTGAGTATTTCTACTATTTACGATCCAGTGTTTTGGGTGAGCAGATCATTGCTGAAATAGGACAGACCGGCCAGTGTCGTGAGGCTTATGTTTACACGCCGTCCGGCAGTTTGGTAGCTAAACACAAATCTCCGACGCCGAACGATGTTTCAGAGTATCTGCTTTGGGAGCACCGCGATCCGGCCGCCCAGGTCTCGTGGTCAAAGTTGCAAAAGGAAAGATAGCGCACGAAATTAGCGTTTTTTGTGCAACTTCGACGGCGACCTTCATCTGCGATTGGCTTCGGCGTTTTTGCATTCAGAGAACCGAAGAAACCTATAAAGCTTATCGGACATCAGATACCCCGCGGCTGCGTTCTTTTGCCCGTTTCTTCTGCATTAGCTATACTTCACGCCTTCCCGTGCTGCGCTCCGATTGCCACTTTCTGCTAGTGACTTATCGGAGGCTCGACTTCGGTTTTGTTGAAGGCGGTGTTTATGTTCGAGCTTACCAAAGACCAAAAAACTGCTGATGAACAGGTGATTCTGCGAAAGCTTCGCGTGTGGATTGTTGCACTCGGTGGCGTTTGTTTACTGGCTGGTATCGGAGTCGGCGCAATGCTTTCCGGGCGCCCCACGATTGCCCAGAACGAAGCGCAGACTCGCTATGCACCGGAAGCCTTGTCAGCGTCTTTCGCTGAGATCGCGCGGCGGGTTGAGCCGGCCGTCGTAAACATCGAGACGATGACAGCCGCGCCTGAAGTCGCTGAGAAAGAAGACGATGAGAAAAGCGACGAGACGGTCAATCCTTTGCTCGACATGTTTCGACGCCAACAGCGGCGCTCATCGCGCGGCGTCGGTAGCGGATTCATTGTTAGTCCCAAAGGTTACATCCTGACTAACGAACACGTCGTTGAAGGTTCATCGAGGATCATCATCGGTCTGCAGTCGGGCGAAAAGTTTCGCGGCCGCGTTATCGGTATCGACGAAGAAACTGATGTAGCCGTATTGAAGATCGATGCGCCACGAGACCTGCCGACAGTAACTCTGGGTGATTCCAATAACGCACAGGTTGGCGATTGGGTCCTCGCGATTGGTTCGCCTTTTGGTCTCGACCAAACCGTAACCGCCGGCATCATCTCGAAAAAAGAACGAGAGTCGCCTTACTTTTCGAACTTTCAACGTTTTCTGCAGACGGACGCCGCAATCAATCGCGGTAACAGCGGTGGACCACTTGTGAACATGCGCGGCGAAGTGATTGGCATCAACTCGCAGATTGCCACTTCAACCGGCGATTACAACGGTATCGGTTTCGCACTTCCGGCCACAGAAGCAAGTTTCGTCTACCAGCAGATTGTGTCGAGCGGAAAAGTTCGGCGCGGATACCTGGGCGTCACTCTTGAGTCTGTTAAAGATGAATTTGCCCGCGTCTACGGCCTGCCGGAAGCCAAAGGCGCAATCGTCATGGACGTGCAGGAAACCGTCAACGGCGTCGCGACACCGGCAGCCAAGGCCGGCATGCAGCGTCTTGATATCGTGACTGACTTCAACGGCCAACCAGTGACGAGTGCGCAAGACTTGATTCAAAAGGTTGCGGCCACTCCGGTGGGCAGTTCCACTGCGTTTACATTCCTGCGCGAGCGCGACGGCAAGCTTGAAAAGCACACCGCTAACATCGTACTCGGCGAACGACCGCCACCACCGCAAGTCTTCCGGGACACTGAACCCGCGCCGCCTCGCAAGGAACCGGATCCAAAAGGAAACGGCCTGCGGCTTGGCATCACGCTGACTGAACTGACTCAGCAGTTGATCACTGAGAAGCGGCTGACGGGCGTACGCGGTCTTTACATTAAAGAGGTCGATCCAAACGGACTCGCGGCTGAGGTTCGGGCGAACGGTCAGGACGCCCTGGCGGAAGGTGATGTAATTACCCGAATCAACCGGTTGCCGGTGACAACCTTGACGGAATTTCAACGTGTGCTTGGTGGTTTGAAAGCGGGCGATCCAATCGTGTTGCAGGTAACTCGCAGCAATCGATTGGTTGACCGCGTCTCAGGCGCAGAGAACTTCCGCGTCACAACCAGGCTGGTCCAATTCACATATCAATAAGGCACGTTTCGAGTTTCGGGTTCCGGGTTTCCAGTCGGCGACTCGAAACTCGGAACTCGGAATCGAAAACTGAATGGCACAAGCAAAGAAATCTCTCGCGAAAACAACTTCGAAAACTCAGAGTAGAACTGCATCTCGTCCTTCAGTAAAAAGCTATCAAAACTATATCGGCGGTAAATGGGTCCCCAGCGAGTCGGGTGAGGTGTCTGAAAACATCAATCCTGCTGACACGCAGGACATCATTGGCCGTTTTCCCTTGTCGACACCGCAGGATGTAAACAACGCGGTTAATGCTGCGCGCGAGGCTTACGATGGATGGCGCAGCATGCCGGCGCCCAAGCGCGCCGAAATCCTGTTTCGACTTGGTGAAATCCTCATCCGCGATAAAGAGACTTTTACCGCTGACATGACGCGGGAGATGGGAAAAGTCCTGAAAGAAGCCGGCGGAGACGTTCAGGAAGCAATTGATTGCACTTACTACACAGCCGGTGAAGGACGCCGGCTACACGGATTCACCACGCCGGCGGAGATGCCTGACAAGTTTGCGATGTGTGTCCGACAGCCGGTGGGATTATGCGGACTGATCACGCCGTGGAATTTCCCGATGGCTATTCCATCGTGGAAACTGATTCCGGCGCTCGTCTGCGGCAACACGGTGGTTTTAAAACCGGCAGAGGACACGCCACTCTCGAGTTACAACCTGGTACATGCCTGCGAAGAGGCAGGCATTCCCCCGGGCGTCGTTAACCTCGTTACTGGCGAGGGTGAGAGCGCGGGCGCTGCAATTACAAATCACACCGCTCTTCGGCTGATTTCATTTACCGGTTCAACTGAAACCGGCCGCATAGTTGCCTCAAGCTGTGCCGAACGTAACGCGATCTGTTCACTCGAGATGGGTGGCAAGAACGTGATTATCGTAATGGATGACGCGGACATTGACCTCGCGATTGAAGGCGCTATCTGGGGCGCGTTTGGAACGTCGGGCCAACGTTGCACGGCTTCGTCGCGGCTGGTGGTGCATAAAAAAGTTTATAAGCAGTTTTCGAAAAAACTGGTCGAACGCGCAAAGGCTCTGCGAGTTGGGAACGGAGCTGATTCGAAGACTGACGTGGGTCCGGTCATCAACGCCGATGCCGTGAAGAAGATCATGAGCTATATCGAAATCGGCCAGAAGGAAGACGGCGCGACTTTAGCTTGCGGTGGCCGAAGATTAACTCGCGGCGATCACGCTCGTGGACACTTCATAGAGCCGACAGTGTTTACCGACGTTGCGCCTGATATGCGCATCGCCCAGGAGGAGATTTTCGGACCGGTGACAGCCGTGATTCCAGCGAAGTCGTTGGATGACGCAATCGAGATCGCAAATGGCGTTCGTTATGGTTTGTCGGCTGCGATTTATACCAGAGACGTCAACCAGGCGTTTCGTGCGATGAATGACATGTACACCGGGATCTTTTACGTTAACGCGTCAACCATCGGGGCAGAAGTTCATCTGCCGTTTGGCGGCACCAAGGCGACCGGAAATGGTCATCGCGAGGCCGGTACTCAGGTGCTCGATATTTTTTCTGAATGGAAGTCGATTTACGTCGATTACAGCGGCAAGCTTCAACGCGCGCAGATCGATATGATTGAAGAGATGTGAGATTTGAGATGGCAGATGTCAGTCAGAGAGCAGAGATCAAGGGTCAGAGGTCAGATCTACCATCCGCAGTCTGACAGGTGACTGACATCCGACATCTGATATCTGACATCTCTCATCTAAAAAACTCCCTGGAGGATCCTAACTGTGATCGTTGGCTTGCCTAAAGAGATTAAAGATAACGAATACCGCGTTGGCTTGACGCCCGCGGGTGTACGCGCGCTGTCCGATGGCGGGCACAAAGTGATTGTTGAAAAAACTGCAGGCGAAGGTTCGGGTTTTGACGACGCCCTGTATCAAAAAGCCGGGGCCGAGATTATAAACTCGGCTGACGACGTGTGGGCCAAGGCCGACATGATCGTAAAAGTGAAGGAGCCGATCGCGCCCGAGTATCCGAGAATGCGCGAAGGCCAACTGCTGTTTACCTATCTTCATCTTGCGCCGGACAAGAAACTCACCGACGAACTTCTGAAACGCAAGGTTACCGGCATCGCATACGAAACGATCACTGACCGCAAAGGCTCGTTACCCCTTCTGACTCCGATGTCTGAAGTTGCCGGTCGCATGGCGATCCAGGTGGGTGCGCATTACCTCGAGAAGATGCAGGGCGGTCGCGGCATCCTGCTGGGCGGCGTGCCAGGAGTGCCTGCGGCGAAAGTTGTGATTATCGGTGGCGGGGTGGTGGGAACGAATGCTGCAAAGATCGCAGTCGGTATGGGAGCGAACGTCACCATCATCGACAACAACCTCGATCGGTTACGCGAACTCGACGACATTTTTCTTACCAAGATTTCAACGCTGGCGTCCAGTGCCTACATGATTCACGACGCTATTTCGACGGCGGATTTGATCGTTGGTGCTGTGTTGGTGCCCGGCGCTTCAGCACCCAAGCTGGTCACGAGAAGCATGCTGAAAGACGTTCCGAATGGATCAGTGATTGTTGACGTTGCCGTTGATCAGGGTGGTTGCATTGAAACGACCCATCCAACGACGCATTCTGATCCGACATATTACGTGGAAGGCGTGCTCCACTATTGCGTTGCGAATATGCCCGGCGCCGTACCCCGTACTTCAACTTTCGCATTGACCAATGCCACGTTGCCTTACGCAGTAAAGCTTGCCAACAAGGGTTTCTTCGATGCGATACGAAGTGATGAAAACCTCAAGGCCGGCGTCAACACTTACGCAGGACATTGTACTTACGAAGCGGTGGCCCAAGCCCAGGGCATTGCTTACACCAGTATCGACGCGCTGATTGAAGTAACTAGCGCAACAGCAGTCTAAAAAAGAAAAGCCCGCGCAAGCGGGCTTTTTTAATAAGTAGTGAGTAACAACTCACGCCTCTTTCCTCTTCGCCAGCAGGCTCTCAATACATTCAATCAATCCCTCGCCTGAAACAGGTTTGGCGAGAAACGCATCCACGTGTGTCGCATCCTGGTTAGTCTCTTTCCGCTCCAACGCGCTTAACAGGATTACCGGCAGGTGAGAAAGTGTCTGGCTGTTTCGTAGAAAGCGGCAAAACTCATGTCCACTTAGGTTCGGCATCATTGCATCGGTAACCACGATATCAATGTTTGCCGAAAGCGCGATCTTCATCGCCTCCAACCCGTCGGCCGCAGGGATAACTTCATATCCGGCCCGCTGCAACACCACTTCCAAAAAGCGCCTCAACGCGCGGTCGTCTTCAGCCAACAAGACGCGCACGGCCGCGGCACCTGACTTAGGTATCACTTTATCCGGTTCAGCCAGTGAATTTTCTTTCGAAACCGACATGCAATCTTTGGGGAGCCCATTAGGGCGGCGGGTGCCTGAGGTCCCGGCTAGCCGGGTGACTTCAGAATAGGCCCGCGTTCAGCCCTTGTCAACGAATCGATTATTCATCAAGTTGATTACAAGTGATTCGGCTAGCCCGCGGAGCTTGGCGAAAGCATAAAGCCTGGGGTGGAGCGGAGCGGAACCCAGGTTGCCGATAGATATATGAAGAATCGAGCGCGCGAAGCGTGCGATAGCTCAAACCGAGTATGTGTTGTTGAATCAGCTAACGCCCGCCTTCGCGGGCTGCAATCAGGTATTTCAAGGATCCCTGGGGTTCCGCTCGCAAAGCCTCGCTCCACCCCAGGCTTCATGCTTTCGCCCCGCTCCGCGGGCTAATGAGGGAATCATTGAAACTCAATCAGACAATCAGACCTTCATAACGTTTATCGGACACTTAGTCGATAAACTGACGATGCCACAACTCGAGATTCAATAGCTGAAAGACTTGGAGACTGAAGTCCTCGCGTCCGGAATTGTTCGCGGCAACTAACTTTTGCACCTCAGCGGGATCGAACAACCCTCGCCGCTTGACCGTTTCAACCGACAACAAGTCTTCCACCATCGGACACAGCGCGCCGCGCAGCCACGAACGAACCGGCGCACCGAACCCCGCCTTTCGCCGCCACACCACATCATGCGGAAACGTTTTCTCCATTGCGCGTTTCAAAATGTACTTCCGTTTGAATCCATGTAGTTTCAAATTGGGAGGCATACGCGCGCCGAGCTCGATCATGTGACGATTCAAAAAGGGCACACGCACCTCTAGATTCGCGGCCATCGACGTCTTGTCAGTCGTAATCAAATTCAGACATGGCAGGAACGTTTTCAAGTCGACATACAACAGACGATTCAAAGGAGCTGCATTTTGAACTCGATCAAAAAAGCGACGATGAGTGCCGTAGGCATCCAGGCCGCGCGTCGCGTCCTGGAGATCTGGCGTATAGAGTTTTTGCTTCGCTTCATCCGTGAAGTACGTTCCGTATCCCAAATAGCGGTTCTCGAAATCCAGTGCCGCAGAACGTGCAAACTTCTTGGCGTTTCTCAGCGGACCAGTCAACCGCCCGGGCATTCCGCCGGGCAGTGCTTGCGCGAACATCTTCATAACGGGACGGCGTAACATCGCCGGCACCGGATCAAGCGCGCCCGCAATCTTCATCGCCAATTGACGCGGGTAGCCGGCAAACACTTCATCGCCACCCATGCCCGACAACATAACGCGCAATGTTTCGCGCGCCGCACGGGAAACCAGATAACTGGGGATCGCCATATCGATGGCCGGCTCATCCATGTGGTAGACCAGCTTCGGCAGTAAATCCGCCACGTCCGGCTTCAGCATAATCTCGTGATAATCAGTCTTGAGTTGCTGGTTCACCCGGCGTGCCCACTGAACGTCATCGGGAATGATGTCGAACCGAAGATCTTCGCTTTCGATGCCGACGGTATAAGTTGAAACCGCACGACCGTTACTGCGGTTCTTCATCGTGGCCACTATTGCTGACGAATCTATCCCTCCCGACAGAAACGATCCCAACGGCACATCAGACACCATCTCCATTCGCACGGTTTTATCCAGTGTCTCGAGTGTGCGTTCCTGCCACCACGTTTCACTCCGTCCCTCTTCTATGTCATCAAATGAGATGTCCCACCACTCGCTGGTCTGAATCTGATCCTGTTGGAAAGTCAGCACATGTCCGGGCGGAACCGTACTGATCCCTTTAAACAATGTGTTTGGATCAGGTGTCCACAAGAAAGTAAGGAACTGGTGCAACGATGACGGGTCGAGCGCTCTTTCGACCAGGCCGGTCGAGAGAATTGCTTTTATTTCTGAGGCAAACAGGAACGAGGCTGGTTGTCCTTCGCGTGCGGGAATGTAGGTGTAGTAAAGCGGCTTAATGCCGACGTGGTCGCGAGCCAGAGTTAAGGTGCGTTCGCGATTGTCCCAGACGGCAAAGTGGAACATGCCGTTGAGACGCGGGACACAGCCGGCTCCCCATTCAACGAACGCGTTCAGTAGAACTTCAGTATCCGTCCGGGTGTGAAATTGATGGCCCTTCTGCTCGAGCTCGGCGCGGAGATCTTTGTAGTTGTAGATCTCGCCGCCGAAGGTGAGCACGAAGCGGCCGTCCGCTGAAACCATCGGCTGGTGCCCCGCCGAGCTGGTATCAATGATTGCCAACCGTCGATGACCGAGGCTTACGGAACGGCCGTCACCGTCAATGAACTCCGAAGTCCAGATGCCTTCATCATCCCGCCCTCGGTGCTCAATCGTCGTCAGCATTCGCCGCACATAACAGGCGGCATCGTGACCAATAATTCCGGCAATACCACACATAAGAACAGTAGTCAGTAGTCAGTAGTCAGTAGTCGGCAGTCAGTAGCGAGAAGTCAGAAGTCAGGGATCAGGGGTCAGCCTGCGAGGCTACTGACTACTGCCTACTGTCTACTCCTTCGGTTGCCCGGTGCGAAGCGAGTCGAGGATGCGAAAAGTGGCGCGGGTCGTTGCTGCTAATTCGTCCAGCGGAATCAAAGGTGCGCCTCCCGAGAGCACCATTGCACACACCTGTTTCACTTCCTCAGCCTGGCCCTTGTCCTGAGCGCGTAAGGCCGTCTTCTCTTCTCGACCGTTGCGGTAGGCAGATGCTTGCACGAAGTCATCAATCACAAATGTTTTGCCCTCGCCAAAAATCTCGATGCGCTCTTTTGTCAGCGCTTTGTCGCCTTCTGCCAGATACGCAATTGAGCCGTTGGATCCATCTGCAAAACGCAACGTGATAAAAACCGAATCATGGTTTACGACGTCATGTCGCTCGGCTGCGACCGATTCAGCAAAAACCGAAACGGGCGCCGCGCCGGTCAAATACTGCATTAAATCGATGAAGTGACAGACCTCGCCAATTACCCGGCCGCCACCTTGCACCGGATCCTGGATCCAATGATCACGCGCGACGCGCCCGGCATTCACTCGATAAAGAATTGAGAGCGGTGCCTGCCGTCCGGCGAAAAACTCTTTTGCCTTCTGCGCCAGCGGTGCGAAACGGCGATTGAAACCGACCATCAAGGACCCACTCGAATCCGCGGCCGCGTGCATTACGGTATCAAGTTGATCATCGTTCAGCGCCAGCGGCTTCTCCACAAAGACATGCTTGTTACCCTGCAGAGCTTTTGTCGCTAACTCGGCGTGCGTATCGTGCCGAGTCCCAACCACCACCAGGTTCACCTGAGCGTCATCGATGATCTCATTTGCATCTGAAGCCGCTTGCTTGAATCCAAACTTCCTGCCGACATCTACTGCCGTCACACCTGAGGCGGTCGCGACAGAAACAAATTCAGCACCCGCACTTTTAAACTGCGGCAGCAACATGCCGGTGACATATCCGCCGGCACCAATCACTCCGACGCGAACAGACTGCTCACGGCCAGCCCGCGGCTTTATTCCAGCAGCCAATTCGACCGTGCGCGATAAAGGGCGCTGGGGATCGTAAGCAAGCAAGACGGCGAGATAGGGCTCCTTAAAGTCCCCGGCTATCAGGTCATACGCGCGTTCCGCCTCGTCAACATCGAAGCGATGACTAATTAACGGTTCAACCGCCACTCGACCCTGTTGCACCAGCTCAAGAAACGCTTCGATGTTTCTTTTTTCCGTCCAACGTACGTAACCAAATGGATAGTCGTGGCCTCGTTCTTCGTAGTCCGGATCGTAACGCCCCGGTCCATACGACATCGAGATCTGTAGCGACAGTTCGCGTTTGAAGTATGACTGACGGGGAACGCTCAAGCCGGTCATGCCTACAACCACCACGCGGCCCTTCAACCGCGACACCTCGCCCGCAAACTCGATCGGTTCGTTAGAATCCGTAGCGGCAGTTATCAGGACGGCATCAACTCCCCGGCCCGCCGACCAGTTCATGACGGCAGCCCTGGGGTCGCCGCCGGAGACGGCAGCAGCATCCGCGCCGAGTTGGCGTGCAAGATCTACGCGCGATTGATCAAGGTCAATGCCAAAGATGCGACAGCCGTTAGCTTTCAATAATTGCACTGTCAGTTGGCCCACCAACCCCAGTCCAATGACCAGTATCGACTCACCCAGGGTCGGCTGCGCCAGCCTGACTCCTTGCAAAGCGATTGCACCGAGTGTTCCGAACGCACCAGCTTCGAAATCGACGTCATCGGGTAAAGGTACGACCAGATTCTTTGGCACCGACAAAACTTCGGCGTGCGATGCGTATCCCACGCCCGCACAGGCGACGCGTTGTCCCGGAACAAACTCGCTTACTCCATCACCGACGGCCATCACAGCTCCCGCGGCGCTGTAACCCAGCGCTTGTGATGAAGCGAGCTTTCCGCGCACAGCGTCAAACGTGTTTTTGATTCCCTCTTTGCGAGCCCGGTCGATTACAGACTTCACGAGGTCAGGGCGTTCTCGCGCTTCCTGCACTAAACTCTTGCGAGCGCTTTCCACGGAAGCACGTTCGGTCCCGGCACTGATCAACGAAGCAACAGTTCGCACCAATACGCGCCCGGGCTGAACCGCCGGCACCGGCACTTCGCCGATCGATACCTTCCCGCTCTTTCGATTTTGCAGTACCTGCTTCATGCGCTAATTAAAAACTTAGGCTTCCTCGATGGCCTTGCACAAGAAGTCGAATACGAACCTTAGTCACCGAATCAGAACCCCGACGAGTCGGGGTTCTGATCCGTGCTCGATCTTGTGCTTTTGTGCGAAGCCTTCTTCGATAATGCTTCATCAATTACGCCGCTGACGAATTCCGCGCGCGCGTCCCAGGTGCCATCCTTAACAGCAGCCTGTCTCATCGCAGCGGCCTTCCCGTCCTTTTCGTTAAGTGCGTCCTCAACCAACTCAAGAAAATCGTCTCGACTCCGCGCGATGCGCAACACGTCGCGCATCTGTTCGTATTCCGGCAACGGTGAAATCACGACGGGTTTGCCAGTCGCCATATACTCACGCACTTTAATCGCGGAGCCATAACTGGTAAATGCCTTGTCAGTGTCCCACGGCAACACGCACACATCAAAACCGGCGGCGTAATTCGGCAAGTCTTCATACGACACGGGCGGCAGGAAATGAGTATTGGGCAGAGACTCGATTTCCACGCCGCGCGACTTGTTGCCGATAAATACCCACTGCCAGTCAGGGTGCTCGCGCGCGGCGCGTTTTATCAACTCCTGATCGACCAACCACGGCTCGATAGCCCCGAAGTATCCCAACCTTGGCCGGGATATGTTTGCAACTTCGGGCGGCACCGCGAGCGCCTCCCCGGTGACCCGCGACCAGTGATCAAAATCAACCGCTTGTTCGAGCAAGAACGACCTATCGCGCGCGCGCGTCGCTTCGTCAAATAATTTCCGGCTCGAGTAAAAGATGATATCGGCGCTGTCGAGTGCACGGTTATGAAGTCCCGTAATCAGACCCGGATCCACCGCGTGATCCATGGTATTGGCGTCGTACTTGTCAGACACATGATAGACCACCAGCGACTCATTTAGTCGTCCTACCATCTGGACGGCAGTGGGTATGGCTATCCAGAGTATCGGGTGGCGAAGTCCACGCGACCGGGCCAGTGCGCCAATCTGTGTTGCCAGCAAACGCTCGTTTATCGTCCGGGCTGCACGGCTCCCAAAAAAAGGAACAATTGCCGGCGACACTACGGTGATACCTTCATCGGTCGTGCGCGCCAGCTTTGCGTAGCTCCGCAGCTTGCGAGTAACACGCGGCAGGAAGTCTTTGTGACGAACAGACACCATTCCCATCGAGATGGAGTTCACAAAAATCACTTTGTTGCCTGCGCGTGCGAAGCGCCGCATCAAGTGGTTCTTTGAATGCGGATGGTGATACCACCAATCCTCGCCTCCAAAACAGATGATGGATTGGTTATGTAACATGGGAGGTGACGTTTCGTGTTATTTCGTGTGCTTCGTGCAATTCGTGGATCGCTTTTTTTGCCGGCTAAAATAAACCTCCACGAATTGCACGAAACACACGAAATAACACGAACTAAGGAGTCTTTTGGTCGTCTCGGCGGACGCGCGCTACACACAAGCCGGAAACACCGAATGGAAAATTCAAATGTCTCAACGCGGAACTTTCCGCTCCGAAGATTTTTCCGAATACACCGTTGAGAGCGGAGACGTTGATGTTGTTTTCGCTTTCGGTCCGCAAGCCGGTCAACTTCATGAGTTTTCGTCCCAGCAAGATTGGCAGGAAGAACGTGATGTTTGCGTAAGTAGTGCGTTCAACTACGAACCCGGCCTGTTCCACTGCCTTACGCAACTCCGGTAAGCGATAGCGCCGGCGATGATGACTGACATCGTCCTGCACGCCCCACAAAAACATAAACGTAGGCACGAAGAGCAGAATTCGTCCTTCAGGTTTCAGGACACGGCGAAACTCACGCAACCCCGCAATGTCGTCGTCGATGTGCTCGACTACATCCAATGCCGTGACCAAATCAAATGTGCCATCCTCAAACGGCAACTGTTCAGCAGCTCCGAGGCGGACGTTGTTTAGACCACGTTGTCTACAGAACTCCAGTGCATCAGTCGAAACATCCACGCCCTCCGCATCGCCAAACTGCGACAACAGACTCAGATTGCCGCCGGTGCCACACCCTACATCCAGAATCCGCGGCCGGTGTTTGAAGCCTTTGCAAATCTCTTTCACAAAACTTTCGATGATCCGCCGCCGGCCTCGATGCCACCAGTGTGATTCCTCAACTTGATACAGAATCCGGTAAGTGTGCCGCATCATTTCTTGCGGCAAGGGCTCTGCTGTCGATACTGTTTTTACTGATGCCAATTCAGTTATTACCTGTGCGGCCGAAACCGCGCCAACTCATTTTGTTATGCCAGCCAATCACAATTTCTCGGGCGCCGATCTCTTCCCACCAACGTTGAAATTCCTCGCGTGAGACATAGTGCGCTGTCGGCGCTACGAGGTGGTCAAAAACAATCGTGTGTTGTTCGCGCCAACCGAAATTCGAAATCGCGCTCAGGTACTCACCATAGAATAGCTTGCGGGCCAGGGCCGAGCCACTTCTGAATTTGTTGAGTGGTCCAAAAACTAATTTAGTGGCTGCGTACATCGCCGCCGTTGGAAGTTTCGACAGATGCAGCAGTGTCTTGGGATCCATGCGAGACGTTAACCGCGTGCGAAGCGGGCTGATTATTCCCGTTATCCAGCCATTATTCTCGGCGCCGTAAACCCAAACAGAAAAATGACCGCCTGGTTTTATTTTCGATGCCAGCGATTTAAAACCAAGATTCGGGTCCTCAAGATGATGGATCACGCCGATAGAAAACGCGTAATCGAAAACTCGTCGCAGCGGTAGCTGTGCCAGGTCTGCCTGCACAATGTGCATGTTTTCGGAGCCACGCGTCGCCGCGAATGCTGATTCAACTGCGTCACTTAAATCTACGGCCACTACATCGCGCGCGCCCCAACTTGCCGCCAGTAACGTGTGCCGCCCCTTGCCGCAACCGCCCTCGAGCACCACCTTGTCGCGAAAAAAGTCTTCGGTGACCGGAGTCAACCAGTCCAACATTTGTTCCGCGTAGCGCTCGTCCTCCTGGGTAAAGTGTTGCCACTCCCATCCGAAACTGGCAGCCGTCGCAGCCTTCTCAACCTCAATCTGCGCAAGATCAGCAAAACGGGGTACTCCTCGAATGATGGGATAGGTCTTTGCACATGCGGCGCATTGAAGAGACCCTTCCAGAATTTCAATTCCGTCCCGTTCTCGTGTTTCAGCTAAACCCAACGTCCCCTGGCAATCAGGGCACGCAAGGTACTCCAGCAGTCGTTCTTTCATCGAACAGTCATCAGCTTTCCATCCACAACTTCACTCTCAAGAGGCATCCACGTGTCTATTTTAGAAAGCGTACCATATCTGCATTGCGGCCACTCCTCGCGGTCTTTTTCGAGACTAACCGGTTCAACTGATCCGGAGTAGCCAGCTTCATTCCAAGATTCCGCAATGAGCTGACCGCAAGGGAGAACCCGGGCCACCAGATTGGGACAGGCACAGCGGCGTACCGCCGCATGATTCGTCCCGCCAGAGAAATGCCGCTGAGTTCCTCCGGCCCTGACGCCTCTACGATGCTGAAACCTTTTGCGTGATCTTTAATTGCAGCCGCAGCACATGCACTGAAATCGTCGACATGGATCGGGGCAAACCTGATGCCCGAATTCCCCCAGAACGCGGGAACAACGTGCCAGTGTCGAGCCAGACGAAGCATTCGGTCGAGGCCTTCCGTGGAATCCGCGCCATAAACTTCAGCCGGCCTAATCACCAGCAAGCTGGTCCAATCGAATTGTTGTAGCTGCCTCTCAGCCGCCAGTTTCGACTCTCCGTAAGCGCCACTTCCGGCAGTCGCGCAACGCGTGCTGATAAACACAAACCTGCGGCACCCATTGTCTCTGACTAACTTCGCCAGCCGCATGGTCCCTTCGAGATTTACTTTCCAGTAACGATCTTCATCGTCGGAGTGCGTGACGCCGGCAAAGTGAACTACCTGATCGAAGTGCACGTGATCTATCGACGCGAGACCGTCATCGGATTCCAAATCAAGTTCGACAATCCTGACTCTGGGGTCAGAAATATTCACTTCTCTCTTGTGTCGCGCACACCAAATCTCTGCATCAGTAATGCGTAAGAGATCGTTCACCACGCGTGCTGCCAGGGGCGAAGATGCTCCGGTAACCAGTATTCGCATAGTTAACTGGAAAGGTGCGTCATTGCAGGTCGAATAGGGATATGTATACCATGCGACCGTGTCTGAGCCTTACTTTTCGCTTGTCGTTCTCTGTTACCGCAGCGGACAAGACATCGTCCCCTTTGTTGAGCGACTGCAAAGGGCGCTTTCGCGATGCAACTTTTCGTGGGAGCTGGTGCTGGTCGGGAATTACGTCGAGGGAACTGACGATCAAACTCCTCAAGTGGTGAAACAACTGGCGGAACGTTCACCAAACATCCGCACAGTAATTCGACCAAAACAAGGCATGATGGGTTGGGACATGCGCATGGGCCTGGACGCAGCGCGTGGCACCTACATCGGCGTGATCGACGGCGACGGTCAGTTCCCTCCCGAATCCATCATCGCGTGCCTGCTGAAAGCGGAGCTGGAGAATCTTGATCTCACTAAAACGTACCGGGTGCTCCGAGACGATGGCCTGTATCGGCGTTTGATTTCGTTTGTCTACAACGGCCTGTTCAAGCTGCTTTTTGGATTCAAGGTTCGAGACATTAATTCAAAACCAAAAATAATCCGTCGCGACAAATACGAACTTTTGCATCTCACGTCCGACGATTGGTTTGCGGATGCTGAAATAATAATTCGCGCGCGGGAAATGGGACTGAAGATCGGCGAGACGCCGGTCCACTTCGTTGCTAATGACGCGCGGGGTTCCTTCGTGAAACCGACAGCTATCCTCGAGTTCGCTTCAAACCTGTTTAAGTACCGGTTCAGAAGACATGATGAACCGAAACCTGCCTCCCTTCCTCGTTCTGCCAGCGAATGAACCGCAGCTAGCGCTCAATTCGACGCGCTACACACAAAGCCGAAACACCAAAAGGAAAGCTACCGCGCGTGAGGAAAACTTTTTCTGCAGCAAATACGCGACTCAGCGGCGTATTCATTTTCTTAATATTGATTCCATATTCCGTGGCCGTGCGTATACCTAACCAACGCATGAAGGTTCGCACCAGCAACACCGGCACGAAGAAAGTGATGTTTGCGTAGCTGGCCTTTTCAACTTCGAAGCCGCCTTCTTCGAGTAACTTTCGCAACGCGGGCAACCTGTACCGTCGCCGGTGATGACTTACGTCGTCCTGCACGCCCCACAAAAACATGAAAGCCGGAACGAATAAAAGTAACGTTCCGCCAGGCCGAAGCACTCGTCTCATTTCCTGCAAACCGGCTGCATCGTCGTCGAGGTGCTCCAGTACATCCAGGGCCGTGATGATGTCGAACGATTGATCCTCGAAAGGTAAGTCTTCAATGGCCCCCAGCTTTACGGCCCCAAGTCCGCGTCGTTTACAAAATTCAACCGCCTGCTCCGAAATGTCGACGCCCTCAGCTTGACCATACAAGCCCAGCATCTTCAGGTTTGCTCCGGTACCGCAACCGACGTCCAGGATTCGGGGGTTTGGATTATCCAGGCCGGAACAGATTCGTTCGACGAACGTCTGAATAATCTTTCTGCGGCCCACGTACCACCAGTGACTCTCTTCAACCTCAAAGATGATCGGATAGTGATGCGCCTGCATTTCTTTGGGCACCGCATCACTATTGGCGACTATTTTGCTGGGAGTTGGCTTCATACACCTGCCGTTGCAAAACCTGCAGACCGGCGACGAAAAATATAATTCCACGCGGAAGTTAAAGTTACTGCTGCAAAAACTGGTAGCAGGCAGTGGACCGGCAACACGTAACGTATCTCCGTGTGGGCGGCTGAACCAGGAACGAGATAATAAAAGATCGTGGCGAGCAACAATGCCGTCATTAATCGCTGCTGCCGCGCACCCAGAATCATTCCGGCAACCGCGAGCGGCAGCAACACGTAGCGCGTCAAGCTTTGCACCATGCCCAGCAAGTTGACCAGCAACGCTAACAATCCGCCCTGACGTTCCGGCGGCAAAGTCTTTTTGCTTGTTACGTTGACACCCGCGCTTCCGTAGACGGGCGATGGGGCGCCGGCTATTTTCAACATTCCCCACATTCGATGAAGCATTACACCCGCATACCACACCGGATGTTGTTTGATAAATGCAAGCGACTCCTGCGTCCGCTGTTTTTCACGACGGATTCCGTCGGGCCACATCATTTCAAATTTAGCCCCGGCGGGAACGCCCATCGCGGTCCGTTCGCGCTCCAACATGAGGTGGTCGCCGAGTCTAAACCCGTGTTGTCTGCCTAACTCAGTTTCACCCAAACCCTCCCATAAGTTTGTGCCCAGAGTCCCGCCGGTCGGAGTAAAGTCGGGGAAAACAAGATAGTTGCGAACAACGATTGGTGAAACAACCAGCAGTGTGGCAGCTACCACTACTGAAGCCAGCTTTAATCTTCGACGCCAGGCTCTGTTCCAAAATAACAAAAGCGCGAAGGCCAGGAAAAAACTGAGGTACAAAGGATTAACCCTTAGCCAACATGCAATGCCTAGCAGAGCACCTGATCCGATGGCCCATCCCAGCCTGTCACGTTTTGCTGCGAGCAGCAGACACCAAAGTCCACCTAACACAAACCAAGTGGTCGGTGCATCCGCAGTAGGAGACACTCCATACATCGCCAGCAGTGGAGATACAGCGATCAGGAAACTAGTCACCACACCGGCGCGCCAGCCGTAGGCAGTTACGGCAATGCCAGTCGCCAGGAACATCGTGAGGAAAAGATCGAAGATCCATAGAAAGTTCTGCACCGCATATGCGGAATGCTCGCCTGTCAGCGAATAGATCGTTGCTATCAACCAGGGAAAAGCCGGAGGGTATTGGACCAGATCCGTTCGCGACGGGTCGTCGATCCAGAAGAGGCGCTCGCTGCCATCCAGGATACTTCGGGCCCGGCGATCGAAGACCTGGTAGGAGCCCAGCTGAAACCACGCAGGGTCATTCAGATGCGCGCGCATAAACTGCAACGTCAGGCAGCGAACACTAAACGCAACCAGGAACGCGAGCAGAAATAATAGGAAATATTTCCGGGCCAGGGGTGTGATGTTGAGCAACGAGCGAAGTTGAGTGGTCACCAATATCGCGGGCGTTTCTAAAGGCCAACGATCATTGCTCGACCCTGACCCTGCGAAGCACTCTTTGCCCTTTCCGAATTTTCGAAACCGAGACGCTCTGCCACGGCATAAAGCGGCCGGCGTTTTACTTCTTTATAAATTCTTCCCAGATACTCGCCGATTATTCCGAGGAAAACGAGCTGTACGCCGCCCATGAAGAGTACTGCAACGAACAGTGATGCCGACCCAAGTCCGATCTGCAAATCGTAAAGACCAAACATCATGCCGAACACTGCTAACAAACCGGCGAGCGCAATCCAGATCACGACGATACCCGTCCACACCGCGAGCTTCAGTGGCAGAAGAGAAAACGACATGATGCCGTCCATTGCGAAACTGAGCATCTTGAACATCGAATACTTGCTCTCGCCGGCTGATCTCGACGCCCGAGAATAAGGCAAGGCAACCTGCCGAAAACCAACCCAACTAACCATGCCCCTGAGAAACCGATCCCGTTCCGGCATCGCGAGTAGTACGTCCACGACCTTGCGATCCATTAAACGAAAATCGCCGGAGTCCAGTGGGATGGGTGTTTCGGAAAGACGATTGATCACACGATAAAAAGCCTTGGCCGTCCACAGCTTGAACTGGCTTTCACCTTCCCTGCTGATCCGGGTGCCGTAGACGACGTCGTTGCCTTCAAGCCATAGTTGGACCATCTCAGGAATTACTTCGGGCGGGTCCTGAAGGTCGGAGTCGATCAAAACGACTGCATCGCCGGACGCGTGTTCTAATCCGGCGCTGACGGCGACCTGTTGACCAAAGTTGCGGGAGAGACGCAACACTCTCACTTCATCGTTGATGTCCTGAAGTTCAGCCAAAGTGGCAGCAGTTTGATCGCGGCTACCGTCATCAACGTAAATGATCTCGAAAGACAGATGGGGCAACTCGCGCAGCATGTCCATCAGGCGTTCATGGGTACTGCGCAGAACAGCCTCTTCGTTGAAGCAAGGAACGATGACGGAAAGCAGCATGAGTGATTGGCTCTATTTGACTGTTACTCAGAAATTGACGCCCGGGTTGACCGCCACATCTTAACCCAATGACCTGTTTGTTGGGGAATCCAGGAAGAGGACCGGATGCGGAAAAGCGTCACTTTCGCGCCGTAATTATCAGGTTCCAACCGAACCGCTTTCGCAGCGCGTTAAAGAATGATTCAGGCATCATTCGCCCAAGCGCATAAAATTCCGCGCGAATCATCTGATCGACCTCAAACTCAATAGTGCGAAAGGATTTGAACAACTGGCGGGCCTGCGACCGGCTGTAAACCTTGACCAGTGGATCCGTCTCTTCGCCAACTTCTACGAACCGTCCCATGATCTGTTCCGGGGTATCACCGCGTAACAGTTGCCCGCGCAGCAGCCCGCGATGCAGCATGATCTCGCCCCAGTAATTGAGCGAGTGGCGGTAGTAAAGCATCACCTTGGCGATGCCACCCGGCCGCAGTACCCGATGAATTTCCTGCACTGCTCCTGCGGTATCGGGCGTGTGATGCAGAACGCCGTTTGAGTAGACGACGTCGAAGCTGCCATCCGGAAACGGCAACCTTTCGCCATCCGCGATTAGAAATGTTCCGGGCACGCCATAAAGTTTGAACCGGTGCCGGGAAATTTCGATCGAGCGAGGCGTCAGATCAACACCGGTGCAGATTGCGCCGCCACGCGCAAATTGCAGCAGGTCGGTTCCCATCCCGCAGCCCACCTCGAGCAGTCTCTCGCCGGCGTGCTCGTTGAAGCCCATCACCTCCGGCATCCACGGCGCGTACTCCTGATAACGATGACGTTCCACTTCCTCAAAGAACTCTCTAGAACCAAATTCGTGCTCACGACCGTAAACGGCGCCGGCGGGATCACTGCCCCACTGTTTTCGCGCGCGCTGCTTCTCTTCCTCAAGCTTGCTGTCGACCACGTTAGCCATCACTGATTCGACTGGCGCAACCAATCCGCGTAGACGTCCAATACTATCTGCGCATTACGTTTCCACGTGTGATGTTCAATCGCCTTGCGTCGGGCCGCCTGGCCCAGGCGTTCACGCAGAGATTCAGACTCAGCCAAACGAACCAGCGCTTGGCTCAATTCCTCGACATTGCCGGGCTCAACCAACAACGCCGTCTCTTCATTACTTAACACGTCACCTATTTGCCCCAGCCGGCTGGCGACGATTCCTTTTCCCATGGCCATGTATTCGAAGATTTTTGTAGGTGAGCCAAAGAATTCGGCATTCGCAGCGAGCGGTATATGCGGCGACACGAGAATGTCACAGGCATCGAGCAACGCAGGCATGCGTACATGGTCCACGGAACCAGTAAAGCTCACTTGTTCGAGCAATCCTGCCTCCTTAATGACTTCTCTGGTTTGTTCCAGAAGTTGTCCCGATCCTATCAACAAAAAATGCAGACCATGTTTTTTCGGAATACGGGTAATCGCCTTCGCCAATTCGAGCACACCATGCCATGGGCCAAAAGTACCGGTGAATCCCACGACCTTAACACCGGGGTCGATTCCCAGCTTCTGACGTTCCGCCACGCCTCCAACGCCCGGGCGAAACATATCCACGTCGACTCCATTCGGATTGACCACAATCTTGTCGCTCTTGATTCCCACATTCAGCAGATTTCGCCGTTCAACTTCGGAAACCACGAAGATGCGCGCGGCGGCACTTAAGTTCAGACGCTCGAACCGTTCAAGCAGGGAAAACATACCCGCATCGTCCCAGTGTTTCCCCACCCATACTTCGGAACCGTTATATTCCAGAAACAACGGGCGTTCTGTGCGTAAGGCAGCTTCGACACCGGCGAAAGTGAAACGGCTGTAGCGTTGATAGATCAAATCCGGTGGGTCTTTTTTAGTCCGATCAATCACACCGTCCGTGAACACCAGGTTGTTATGAAGGTCGAAAGCGGAGCGGGTTAAGCCTGTCGACTGTAGCGGGACTATCGTCACGTCGATTCCTCGTTCATCAAGTCCCGCGATCCGGTCGTTGGTAATCATTCGCAGCCCGGCTCCCTGATCCAACACGGTGCGAACAAACCCATTGATATGTGTAGCCGCACCGCCCGGCTGAGTGCCGGTGCCTGGCGTAGCACGCAGAAATAGAATTTGGGGTGGAAAGTTTAGATTCGCGGGAGCTTTGAACGCGTCCGTCTTCACGGCATTTTCCAGTTGGGCCAGTCTTCTCCGTGAATTGATGACTGCCAGAGAACTGCGTAGTCCCTCGGACGCAAATCTTGTCGGACCTTGCAACAAAACCTGTCGGGCAGTCTCCTCTTTGAAACCGCCGCGCGCGTCCATTAAAACCAGTCGCTTCGCTCCTGAAAGAGCGCAAAACACCTTCAAAACATTCTGGCCACGCTGCGAATCGAGACTTTCCATGAATATTGCAAAGACCTCAGGACTTTCAGCGCGAAGCATTTGCAGACGTTTGAACAAGCCCGCCCCTTCTATTCTTGCGCGTTGAATATTGCTGATCGTGGCGTTAGGAAAATGTTGAAGTAAGGCCTCGCGAGCCTTGCCAACGTCGCCATTCAGGGCCAGCAGGACTACATGGACACGGTGGTCGTCTTTTCCAAAACGATCGAAGCGGTTCATAGCGTGCCTTGAAGCTTATCATTGTTGTTGCGAGGACGCCCCGTTGTACTTAATGACGCAAAAACCGCCCAACTGCGGAACGGCTACGAGCGAAGCGACTTAATATCCGCGGACCGAATCAGCAGGAGTTGTGAAAGCCGATTGCCGGTTTTCCGGAGAAAGTAGACTGTTACCAAACAAAAGATGAGCGCGTAACTGAGACTGGAAATGACCGCTGCCGCAATAGCGCCATGCGTGGGTATGAAGAGCGCGTTGAGCGCCAGATTAAAACCGACAGTTAGGATCCAGAATAACGGAATCGTTTTTGGTAGTCCGGTGGCGTTGAAGTGCTGCACCATAACCGCTTCGATCCCTAACAGGTAAACACCAGGAATAAGGATCAACAATAGTATCGTCGCCTCGGAAAACTGCGCGCCGAATAGATATGGCAGGAGAAAGCTCGACGGCACCGCAGCCAGGCAGATGAGTAGCATGATTAGTGCCGTCATCCGCGTCGTCTGCATCGTGGTCTGCCCCGATTCGTCCGTCTCAGAACTCACTCGAGGAAACAGCAAAGTTCCAATCACCGCGGGCAGCAGTAACAACAAGTTGCTGATTTGCGTTGCCACCGCATAAACACCCGCTTCGCGAGGTCCACGAAAATGGTTAACCAGCAAGAGGTCGGCGCGAAGAATTACAATTCCCGAAACGACGGCTACGTGAAACTTCGCCCCGTAGCGCAACAAGTCTCTGAATAACTGGGCGTCACCGCGCAAAACACTTCCGCTGGTTCGCGAGATTACTCGCCCAACCATCACGCCGATTGCGACGCTTATTAACATCGCCGCAATCGTGTTGGCCGTCACCAGCTCGCCTAAGCCTCGACTAACCAACACCAGAATTCCAATTGCGTTGAAGAATGGTAATAGCTGGGCCACCGATTCCATTACGTTCAGGCGATCGATCCGGCCCATGGCAAGAAACACATTAAGACCGAGCAGTGTTACCAACTGAAACGGAATCGAGATGGCCGCGATGATGACCAAGTACGTCGGCACGTCGCCAAACGCTGCGGGCGCCAGGCTCGCCAACATCATTACGCCGAAAACTAATACCGTTCCCGCAACCACTCCAAAAATCAACGAGTTGGTCCACGCACGACCTATCAAACCTGGGTTTTTGGATATGAAATAAGTGTTAGCTGAGGGTAACCCAGCACATCCGAGCTGTACTGCAAGTGCGACTGTCACGTTGAGTACTGAGAGTGTTCCGAGACCGTCCGGGCCGAGCCAACGCGCGACGATGATGCTTGCGCCCAAACCCGTCGCAAGCATCAGGAGCCGCGACGCCAGCGTCAAAGCAACATTTGTGGAGAAGCGCCGCGATGGGGCCGTTGGAGAGTTATCGAGTGCTGTGGTGACTGGAGGCTGCGACTCAATCATCGCGTCTTGTTGCCTGTATCAATCCATCGTTCATACCACAGGCTCAGGTTGAGTAATGTCCAAAGGTGAAAGCCCCAATCCTGACTTCCTTTTTGGTGCTGGTCCAACAAGTGCGCCACAAAGTCGTAGTTAAGGAAATTTCGACGGCGCATCGTTGAGTTCATTAGGTGTGAATCGAACCAACCACCAAGCGCGTTGCGAAACCACTCCCGCACCGGCGCACCAAATCCACGCTTGGGGCTGTAAAGCAGATCGTGCGGCAGAATTTCCTCCAGCGATTGCTTGAGAATATGCTTGCCGCTCGAGCCTTCCACTTTGAACGACCGTGGCAGATCCATCGCATACTCGACCAGATGGTGATCCAGGAATGGCACGCGTGCTTCCACGCTGGTGGCCATCGTGATCTTGTCTACCCGCATCAGTAACAACTCGGGCAGTCTCAGTTTCAACTCGAGATACGTCATGCGAGTTAAGAAGTCTGAGTCAGGCCGTTCTCGTTCGATGTGATCGAGGTAGGTCTGCACGGTTTGCAGTGATGAGCGGCCGTTGAACCTGCTGGAGACTTCCCTGGAAAGCACCTGCCGCTTCAAGGACTCGTCATAAATTACAGCGCCGCCCCAGAAAAGAGGTTCATCCTCGCTGAGCCGTCGCAGCAGCTCACCTGCCTGTCGTTTCTTGCCGGTAGCCTGAAGTGCCGGACGCACCAGCGAGCTGGCGGTGCGCCGCACAAATTTGGGCGTGCGTTCCGCGTATCTCCAGAAGTTTTCGTAGATGCGCAGATGCCTGACATAGTTTTCGTATCCGCTGAAAATTTCGTCGGAGCCTTCGCCAACCTGCACCACGATCGTGCCCGAGTCACGCGCCAGCTTGGAAACGTAATAGAGAGGCACGCAGACCGGATCAGCGATTGGTTCATCCTGGTGAAAAACGAGCGATGGAAGAAAATCCTGCATCTCCTTTTCCGAGATGATTACCTCATGATGATTTGTGTTGTATCGATTGGCGATACGGCGGGCCGACTCCAACTCATTCAAATACTCCGCATCACTGAAGCCGACGGTAAAAGTGTCGACCGGGCGAGACATTTGTTCCGACATCAACGCGACGTTGGCTGAAGAATCCACGCCGCCCGAAAGAAACACCCCGAACGGAACGTCAGACATCATCCGTTTACGAATTGAATCGCGTAACAGACGGAGTATCTCGGCCCGATGCTCGGCTTCTGTTCTTGCTTCAACGGACGTTGACGGCAAGGCGTCCCAGTATTGCCTCATACTGACTTCGCCATTGCGCCGCACGATTAACATGTGCCCCGCCGGAATTTTTTTGATGTCGCGAAAAAGTGTGCTGGGCGCGGGCGTAGTCATGAAGGTGAGGTAGTGGTACATCGCATCTTCATCAACCTCAGGCGTTACCGACGGATGCTGGAGTATCGCCTTGATTTCAGACGCGAAGATGAAGCGGCCGTCCTTTTGATAGAAGTAGAGCGGCTTCACACCAATCCGATCGCGCACCAGGACGAGTTGGTCCAGCTTCGCATCCCACAGCGCAATGGCGTAGTCGCCCTCGATGTCGTAAACGAAATCCAGTCCACGTTCTTCGTAAGCATGAATAATGGTTTCGGAGTCGGTGTGTGAATGGTAAGTATGACCGCGCGCTTCGAGGCCCTGCCGCAACGTCGCGTGGTTGTAGATCTCGCCATTGAAAACCAGCCACAGGTCATCGCGGCAACCGCGCATCGGTTGATGACCGGCTGCGGATAGATCAATGATCGACAAACGTCGAAAGCCTAATCCGCCGCGGCCTTCATCAAAGATCAACTCGCCGGCATCGTCTGGTCCACGGTGCTGCATTTCGTCGCGCATACGCGCAACCAGCTCGCGATCAACATTGCCGCGAGTCGCACCGTATTCCCAAACTCCGCAAATTCCACACATGATCAGTAGTCAGTAGACAGTAGTCGGTAGTCAGTAGCTCCGGTGCTCATGGTTCTCGCGCTGGATCATTTGAAGCCTTTGCGCTTCGTCTTCACCAGAACAGACGGGGACCAACGCCCAGCGAAATTTGAGGGGCACTTTATGAGTAACTGACCAGCGCGCACTGACGGAAGGCTGTTTCGATCCGTAGTCGCGCGATACAAATTGCTCTTCAAACACAGGTTGGCTCTGCAGATCCAACGACTTCACTAACAGCTTCGCTCCCGTTTGCTTATCGTATGCACTAACAGTTTTTTCGTCGAGCAGGCTAACGTCAAGGCCGGTGTCAAAGTGAAACCGCACATCCAGCCGGTGTTCACCAGTTCCGTCAAATTCGTCCTCAACTAACCAATAACGGCGGCTCTTATGAAACGTGACCTTCCGGCGGTGCGTGACAGACTCAGCCAGCCGAGCGTAACCAGACTGCTCCGCTGAAACGAAATCTGATTCGTCAGTCGTTTCCCAGGCAACGACTTTTGGTTTTGCTTCGTTACCGATCACGAAAGGTGCTCGCGGGTCAGTCGTGTTTTGTTCAGCTTCGTCAATTGTGACTGTTGAGTGGTACGCGGCTGAACGAAATCTATGTCGCTCTTCCAGGTTTCCCGTATAGAGATACGTGCCCGGATCAACAATGAACGCTCGACCACACGCTGAAACTTCGAGGCACAGTGCGTCGTTGTGCCCATGCGACCCGCGCCCGTGGATACCGGCATGACTCGCATTGAAAAGCAGGTACAGATCACCCTCGCGGAGTATGTAGATTCCGGCATCGGGGAAAGCCTCTGAGCGCGGGATCTCGGAGTCTCTTTGAAGGGCTTCGAACTCACTAATCCCCGCTTCGCCCAACGTCCACAACAACTCTTCCGGAACCTGCTGATTTGGAACAGTCAACTTCGCGTCGGCAAAAGCAACTGCGCCGATTGCCAACACATACGCGTGATCGTCCGCTGCACGCTTGGTGATCGGAAAAATCTGTCCACTATCGGTATCGCCGACTAAGGGCGCGCGCCCATCGGGCCGCAGATACGCGCGCACGAACCTAACCATCTGGCGGAGCCTGGTCCAGTAACGATTTTCGATCTCCACATTGTTTGCCCGGCAAATAAGAAACGTGAAGAGAAACAGCTCCAGAACTAAGCGATGATAGCCGGTTGAAGCTTCGAAATCCGCGCCGTCCGGTAACACCTGGTGGTCCATCTGGCGCAACATTTCACGCAATCCGAACTCGCGCCAGTCGTTCGCGGACTGCAATTCCGGCAACATGATTCCCAGCCAAACCAACCCGACTACGTCGGACAGATAGTGATTGCTGGTCGCAATGTGCGAAAACTCGAGATTGTCACGAATGAAGTTGCCGTGCTGATCAAATATCGCCAGCACTCGCGCTAATTTCTGTTCGTCGAGTAGTTCCGAGTGACGAAAGATCTCAAATGCTCCCAGCAGGTTTATCGCACGCAGCGCCACCTCCATAGCGCAGTTCCAATTGACGCCCATGCCGTAAGGGTTTTGCGAATCCCAACTCTCGAGTTGGTCGAAAAACTCGGCAGCGAAGCGCTTGTCTTTGCTAACGGCGTACGCTCGTGCCAGCGTGAGGAAGTGTGATAGGCGATTCAATTCCCACAACACACGGACGTCCGACCCGTCATCCCTTAACAAATTCAGATCGGCGTGATAGTCGAGAGGCCAGTGAAATTGTGAAAGCGGATCGCGATGCCAGTCGATCTGTTCACCGAAGTTTGTTTCACCAATACCCAGCAACGGCCACGAGTGCTGATTAACAATGCGCTCGGCATGGCTCAGTAGGTTTTGGGTTGCTTCCGGAAACAGTGTGGATTGAAGTTGCCCCGCGTCTAACGAAAAACCGGGCAGAAAGGCGGGCTGCGAACGTGTGCGGAAATGATCCAACAGCTCGGCGCCGGTCATGGCGGCAAATGCTGGACACAACCTCGCTGCGCGGGCCTGTAGATTGCCGAGCCGTGCTCGTTCGCGTCTGCGATCGAGGCGAACGCGGCTGCGTCGCAGGAGTTCCCGTGCGGCAGCGGTCGGTGCCACTTCGCCTCGCAGTGTGCGTCTTATCTTTCGAACAATGCTCATCTCGAATATTCGAGTAATGAGCTTACGATCCGTTCCGCTGTATGACCATCCCAGAGAGGGGGAATGCGGCGAGTATTGGACGAGATCTTGTCTAAAGCAGAGTGGAAAGCGGCGATAATTCGCTCGGGATCCCGGCCCACGAGTTGGTTGGTCCCCATCTCAATCGTGATAGGCCGTTCGGTATTCTCACGTAAGGTCAAACACGGAATTCCCAGCGCCGTCGTTTCTTCCTGAATTCCACCGGAATCGGTCAACACAATCCGTGCCCCTCTGTAGAGTTGAAGAAAATCAATATAGCCAAGCGGATCGACGAGTTGAAGATTGGCAATGCGTTCGACTCTTTCACTTAACTCAAACTCGCTCAGCTTTTTTCGCGTGCGGGGATGAACCGGAAAGACCACCGGTATTTGCCGAGCAACTTCGTCCAACGCATCGACGATTCCGGCCAGGTTGTCTCGCTCGTCCACATTTGAAGGACGATGCAACGTCAGCACCGCGTAATCGCCAGTGCTTACTCCCAGGGTTTCCCGGATCGTTGATTGTTTGGCGTGGTCCAACCGGCGGTACAGCGAGTCGATCATGATGTTGCCGACGAGCCTGATGCGTTCCTGCGGTATGCCTTCGTTGAGTAAATTTTGATCCGCGTCCGCAGAAGGTGTGAACAGCAAGTCGGCGATCTGGTCCGTCAATAGCCGGTTGATCTCTTCAGGCATCGTGCGATCCCGGCTGCGCAATCCGGCTTCCACGTGCCCAACTTTCACTCCCAACTTCGAACACACGAGCGCGCAGGCAATTGTCGAATTCACATCGCCGACAACTAACACCCATTCGGGCCGCTCCTTTAGCACCACCGGTTCAAAGCGTTCCATCACCGCGGCAGTTTGCGCCGCATGTGAACCAGAACCCACGCCCAAATAAACATCCGGCTCCGGCAATTCCAGATCGCGAAAGAACGCCTCGGACATGTCAGCGTCGTAATGTTGGCCTGTATGAACGACAAGCGGCGCAAACTCTCGTTCACGCCGCTTCATTTCTTCGACGATTGGTGCGACCTTCATAAAGTTTGGCCGCGCGCCGACAACGTTAATTACTTTGAGCATTCAAACCGGTGTTTGGCCTCTTAGAGTCTGATGATTCGTGCCGTGCTGTCTCGTCGGATCTCGCCGTTCAACGCGTTACGCGTGTCCACAACCAGCGGGGCCAGCTTAGTGATGCGCGAATAGTCGATACCGCTGTGGTCCGTGATGATGATTACACAATCTGACTTGCTTACTTCATCGTCAGTTAACGTAATCGATGTTAAGGGCTCACCACTACCTTCCGTGTGTGCATCGTCAAAACGGATCTCGGAAACAAACGGATCGTGATAACTGACTTCAGCCCCCTTTGAACGCAACCGATCAATGATCGACAACGCAGGACTCTCGCGGACATCGTCAATGTCTTTCTTATAAGCCACGCCCAGCAGCAGGATGCGCGAGCCTTTCATCGACTTGCTGTCGTCGTTCAAACCATCCGAGACCAATTGGCATACATGGTCAGGCATTCGCGAATTGACCTCTTCAGCCAACCCGATAAAGCGCGAATCAAAACCGTGTTGCCGCGCCTTCCATGAAAGGTAATGTGGATCCAGTGGAATACAGTGCCCGCCAATTCCTGGGCCAGGATAAAACGCCATGAAGCCGAACGGCTTAGTCGCTGCGGCGCGAATCACTTCCCAGGTGTCGATGTTAAGTGCGTAACACAGACGCGCCATTTCATTTGCCATCCCAATATTGACGGCGCGGAACGTGTTCTCCAGAAGCTTGGCAGTTTCGGCAACGCGTGCCGAACTAACTGCGTGAACGTGGTTAACGATCTGCGAGTAAAGGTGCGCGGCAGCATCAGTTGAATCATCTGTTACTCCGCCAACAACTTTAGGAATGTTATGTGTTTGAAACTGAGGATTACCGGGATCAACACGTTCCGGCGAGAACGCCAACAGGAAATCTTTGTCGAGCTCCAGCCCGGTCGCCTGAAACATTGGTAACAGGACCTCGTCAGTAGTTCCCGGATAGGTGGTTGATTCCAGAATGATCAACTGACCCGGATGCAGCCGTTTAGTAATTTCTTCAGCGGCGGCGAGAATGTAGGAAACGTCCGGCTCCTTGGTTTTTCGGAGCGGCGTGGGAACGCAAATGATGACCGCGTCGCATTCTTCAAGATGATCGAAGTTGGTGGTTGCGCGGAGTAGCTTGTTATCGACCAGCTCCTTTATCAAAGAAGAATTGACGTCTCCAATGTACGACTCGCCCGAGTTAATTCGCGCGGTCTTCGATTCGTCGACTTCGAAGCCGGTGCCTTGAAATCCCTGGCGCGCAAACTCTGTCAGCAGCGGCAGTCCTACGTAGCCGAGTCCGACCACCCCGACGTGCGCCTGCTTCGTGTCTATCGAATCGATTAACTGTTCCTTGACCGTCTGGGCCATTGTTCCTGTTGCCATATTTCAACCTTCAACCTGAATTTTGCGCGACACAGCCAATGCCTAAACCCCTATGCCGTTGTAATGATAGTGAGTTACGCAAGGTGTGCTACTAACAAGTAAAACGCAAAACAGTCGGAAAATTCCAGCACGCAAGACTATGGGAGCGTCGCGCGGAGTGTCAAGGAGCCGTTCGAGGGTGCGTTAGACGTGGAACACAACCAAGTTCGCCGCAAGCAAGATTTATCATCTGTCATTTCACATTATTTCACATTTGTCATTGTTGTTTAGAATTAGAATCGAGAATCAGGTTGAATGTCTCCCGGTTAAGGATGCCAGCCTGCTGCTGCTTTCTTTTCAATGACAAATGTGAAATGACAGATGACAAATTGAACAATAAGCATCGCGGCCCCACTGAGATGACCGTTCTTACCCTCTTGAAAGTTCATCTTGACACCGTCACCCGTTCCAACTATACCCTGCCGACCCATGAGCGAAGACAAGTCACCCCCCAAACTCGAACGTGGTTTAGGTCTGTTTGACGCCAGCATGATCGTGGTCGGATCCATGATCGGATCCGGCATTTTTCTGGTTTCAGCGGAATCGGCTCGGCTCGTCGGTTCTCCGGGCTGGCTGCTGGCAGCCTGGGCCATCGCGGGATTGCTGACGATCACAGGCGCTTTGTGTTGCGCAGAACTTGCGGCCATGTGGCCACACGCGGGCGGACAGTATGTCTTTCTGCGTGAAGCCTACGGCTCGGCTACAGGATTTCTATTCGGCTGGTCGTTGTTGCTGGTGATTCAAACAGGAACCATAGCCGCCGTTGCGGTCGCGTTCGCAAACTTCACGGGCGTCCTCACCAGCACGATTGCCGCAGACAACTATCTAATCGCACCCCGCGCATTCGGTGGGTATGCGATCAGTTTGTCTACTCAGCAACTGCTGGCGATCGTCATGATTCTCTTTCTCACGTTCACCAATACGCGTGGATTGAAAACCGGCAAGTTCATTCAAAATACATTTACGTTTACCAAAACGGCCGCGCTCATCGGATTGATTGTGGTGGGATTGGCACTTGGTTGGAACGAAAACAGCGCGGCTTATACTTCCGACTGGTGGAATTCGGCAAACAACAACTGGCGTCCGTCCACGTCCCAGGTCGGTTTCGATGCGTCCACCGGCGGTTTAATGACGCTGGCTTTAGTAATGCTTCTCGGTCGAGCGATGGTTGGCCCCCTCTTCGCACAGTCGGCATGGAACAATGTCACCTTCACCGGCGGCGAGGTGCGCGATCCCGGCCGTAACCTGCCGCGCGCTTTGTTGATTGGCTGCGCTCTGGTGGTGGCGCTTTACCTACTTGCAAACCTCGCTTACGTGGTCACCCTGCCGTTGCCGGCCATTCAGAATGCGCCTCAGAACCGTGTGGCGACGGCAGCCATGCAGGCGGTATTTGGACCACCGGGCACGATCATCATGGCTATCGCAATCATGATCTCGACGTTTGGGTGTAACAACGGTTTGATTCTCGCCGGCGCACGCGTCTATTACGCGATGGCGCGCGATGATTTGTTCTTCAAAAAGGTTGGGCTGCTAAACAACCGGAAGGTACCGGCAGTGGCGCTGGTACTCCAGGGAATCTGGGCGGCGTGTTTGACTCTGCCGCGAACGGTTACCACCAGTCCGGAAACAGGCGCAGTAACTTACGGTAACGTCTACACACAGTTACTCGAATACATTATTTCTGCTGACCTGGTTTTTTACGCACTGATGGTTGGCGCCGTGATCGTGATGAGACGCAAGGCTCCGGAAATTGAACGGCCTTACCGAACGCTCGGATATCCGATAGTTCCACTCGTCTACATCACAATTGCAGTTTTGATTGTTTTAGATCTGGCGTGGCTCGCGCCCTGGACGTCGGGAATTGGTTACTTGCTCGTGCTTACCGGTATCCCGGTCTACTTCGTTTGGCGGAAAAAGCAAGGATGAAGTCTAAAGGAAATATTTCCCATATATCATTTTCCATTTCTGATTTGTCATCGCCCGGTTAGTTTCAGATTACGTGACTCGTTGACCACGTTTAAGTACAGCAACCATTCACCACAGATCAACGGGCACGATGACAAATGGAAAATGGAAAATGATATATGGGAAATGTTTCCCTAGACGCGGCTGACACTCAAGCTGTTACTTGACCCACTCGTCCGCGATTTCCGTTTCCACCTTCACCGGAACAGTCTTCAGGTATTCCTCCCCGGCAGCAACCATTGCCCGTTCGACCTTCATCGCCACGTCCGGCGCTTCGCTGTCATCCGCTTCCACGACAATCTCATCGTGAATGATGTTCACAATCTGCGCGTTGGTGCCGCGCAGGTCATCCCTCAACAGACGCAAGGCGCGCTTGAGTATGTCGGCGCTGGTTCCCTGTATTGGAGTGTTCTTGCCGTTGCGCTTGGTCATTGAGATCTGCTGCCGATCCTGTTCGTCATAACGGAAACGAACTAAACGGCCGGAGCCGGTCCGCGCCTGACGCTCCCGCACGGCACGATTGGCAGCGTCGTGCAAATAGGTATCCAACCCGCGATAGGTGGCGAAATACTTCTTCAAGATGTTTTCCGCTTCCGGCACGCCCAGTCCCGTCATGATCGAGAACCGTTGCGCTCCGATGCCGTAAACCACACCGAAATTTAAGCGCTTGGCGAAATCTCGCTGGTCCCTCGTCACCTGATCGAGACCCACATTAAAAACCTGTGCGGCAGTCACGCGATGTAGATCGGCGCCCGAATTAAATGCCTCCATGAAGCCGCGGTCCCCGGAGAACTCCGCCAGAATGCGCAGCTCGATCTGTGAATAGTCGGCGATGATCAGTTTGCGACCCTGCGGGTGGCCGGAGAAGCAACGCCGGTATTCGACTGCATGCGGCACCTGCTGAATATTTGGGTTGGTGCAGGAGAAGCGGCCGGTCGGAGCACCAATCTGCCGAAAGTCAGCGTGGAGACGACTGGTGGTCGGGTTGATCAACTCGATCATGTTCTGCCCGTAACTCGTCAGCGCCTTCTGCACCGTCCGGTACTCCAAAAGTGTCGCTATCACCGGATACTGCGCCGCCAGCGGCTGAAGTTTCCAATTGCGCGTCGAATCCGGAACCGGAATACCCAACCGTTCGAGCGCCTGCGTCAGTTGCTGATGAGAATCGAGATTGATCTCGTCTCTTTGTGGTCCACCAAAAAGAGTGCCTTGCGAGGATTCTTCAGCCAGCACGTCCTGCAGTTCGTTAGCCAGTTGTTCTCTTCGCTTTTCGACTATCGCCAACTGCTCGAGCCAGCGATCTTTATGCATGTAGAACCCCGCCAGTTCGATGTCCGCCACCACGGGAACACACTCAAACTCCAGCAACGCGGCCTTCTCAAGTGAATCGGAGATCACTCGCTCACGGAGTTTGTCGCGCAGTGGAACCAGGATGGCTGCGTCACGCGCTGCATATTCGAGTTGTGCTTCTGAAAGTTCGAAGTTCCAATTGCTGAGCCGCTCGGTTTTATCGATCGCTTCATTCAGGTAACGCGAGGCGACCGTTTCCAATCCGTGCCGCTCTTCGATATCGCCGGCTCCAATCAACTGGCTGGCGAGCAATGTGTCAAACAGCCCGCCCAGGTCTACTCCCAGGTAGTGCTTGAGAAACTTCGCATCAAACTTTGCGTTGTGAGCAATCTTTATCGGCCGGTTCGCCGACAACAACCTGCGCAGCGGCTCGAGTGCTGGAAGTTGCGCAAGGTTTCCGTTACTTCCAAAGGCATCGAGGTCAACAATGTAGACCCCCGACGGTGTTGCGAGTTGGATCAACCGCAGACGGCCAACGTAGGGATCAAGCTCTGTGGTTTCGGTGTCGAGTCCGATTGCCTGGTGGGCTGTAAGAGATTCAACTGCCTTGCGAAGCTGTTCTTCGTTCTTTACTAACTGATAATTCGTAGTCAACTATTTATTCCAATCAAACAAGACAAGCTTCTTATGCCGTTCTCGCCGCGGGCCGAGTCTTGACCAGCAACAGCAGCAACAATGCCGCCGACAGACCAAGCGCGGCGCTGACGAGAAATGCGACCTCTGGACCGCGCCAATCCCAAAGTAATCCCATCAATAACGAGGCCGGCAGCACGGTGATTCCGAATGCCAGATTATACAACCCGTAAGCGGTTCCACGTTGTTCAGCTCTAACGAGATCGGCTACCAGAGCTTTCTCTGCGCCTTCCACCAAACCGAAATAAAGACCATACACGAGGAACAGTAACCACACAGAAACTGCGCTTGAAACAAACGCAAATCCCGCGTAGACCGCCGCGTACAAGATCCAACCGGAAACAATCAATCGGCGCCGGCCCAATATGTCAGACAGGTGTCCGCCAAATAAAGAACTGACAACCTTGCTAACGTGCAGCAGTGCCCAAAGCAAGGGGAGTTGTTCAACGGGTATACCGACCGATTGCGCGCGCAACAACAGGAATGCGTCCGAGGAGTTGGAGAGCGTGAACAGCGCGATGATTACCAGAAAATACTTGAAGTTGTTGTCAAAGCCGCGCAGCGATAAACGCGGCGGGGCAGCGATTACGTCATCATGTTTGACCGGTCGTCCCTGGTTATACGACTCGCGAACGAAGAACGAGACCACAATCACGGCGGCGAGAGCAGGTACCGACGCCAGTAAGAAAATGCTCGAGTAATCTTCTGAGGTTAATGACGAACGGTCGGCGGCAAACAACAACACGAGCAAATAACCAACCAAAGGTCCGAGCGTGGCGCCGGTGTGATCCATTGCCCGGTGCAGTCCGAATGCTAAGCCACGCTCGTTCACAGTAACTGCGTCCGCGATCATCGCATCGCGCGGCGCACTACGGATTCCTTTGCCAATGCGATCAATCAATCGCAAAGCAAATACCTGGTACCAATTCCCCGCGAACGCCAGCAGAGGGCGCACCAGACTCGACAACGAGTAGCCAAAGACAACAAAGCCTTTGCGCTTTCCTCTCTTGTCGCTGAAGTAACCGGCGAACAGTTTTAGCAGGCTCGAGATCGATTCCGCGGTGCCTTCAATGATGCCGACTACACCGGCCGAGGCGTTGAGAGTAAGTAAAAGGAATGCCGGGAGGAGCGGATAGATGATTTCGCTGGAAATATCATTGAGGAGGCTGACAAAACTTATTGCGAAGACGTTTCTCGGGAGCTGTTTGTAACGCTTCCAGAGACCGACGATGCCCTTCTGCCTGGTTACTTCAGTTTCGGCGTAAAACTCGTCGGCATCGTCTTCAATTGATTTCCCCATGGTGTTGGACGCTCAGCGGTTGGCGGGCGCAGATCTCTGCCGCCTCGGGACCGGCGGAGTCACACTGCTGCTCCACCACCAAAAGGCACCTGCTCCCAGGATCGCAATCAGGATCACGCCAACGATGGTCAATCTAATCGCCCAACGAATAGCGAGCCTGGCGATCAGAACAAAGATCGCCAGAATTACAACGCCGGCGATAATGAAGATAGTCGTGAAATCCATTGCCTAAGAGAAAGATTCATTTTCCATATATCATTTCATATTTCTGATTTGTCATTTCCCCTCCCTTTTGGGAGGGGTTAGGGGAGGGCCTGCGACGCATTTAAATTTTGTTTTTTTGGGGGCAGCGTCAACTTTGAAATTGAATACTCCAGGTTTTCGATTTGATGCGACGTCGACTCCTCCCACAAAACCAAAACCATGCGTTCGTCTCAAGCCCTCCCCTAACCCCTCCCAAAGGGAGGGGAAATGAAAAATCAGAAATGTGAAATGATATATGGTAAATGATTCTTTTATTTTTTCCGGTATTTCGCCCGCACGACTGTCTTGATGTTTCCTCGCACATGAAAATCTCCCTCGATCTTCACGCCCAGCGGATCGCACGCCTTCACGAAGTCTTCCAGGATCACGTTGATTACGTGTTCATGGAAAATCTTCACGTTGCGAAATGAATTGATGTAGAGCTTCAAACTCTTCAGCTCCACACACCGCTCGTTCGGAATGTATTCGATTCGAATGGTGGCGAAATCAGGAAAGTCAGAGAACGGACAAATGGCCGTGAACTCTGTGATTTCAAAGTTTATGTGGACCTTGCGACCGGGAAACTCGTACGCGAAAGTATCCAGTGGAAATAAATCCATCTTCTCGCGCGCAGTCGAGCGAATGTCGAGACCCTGTTGATTTACGCCGGGTAACGGCGCCTCTTCTATGGCCATAGTATTGATCCTAAGAATAGACGGATCTTAACCGAGCGAAACCGCCGTCGCAATTTGATGGAATTCAACTTTCACCGGTTATGGCGCGTAAGTAGTGGCGCGCCGCAGGGCGAATATCTTCACCAGGGCAACCCCGGCGATGAAACCACCAATATGCGCAGCGTAGGCGACCCCACCCAGTTGCGAGCCGCCTCCCAGGAGACCTAAACCATTGATCAATTGGAACGCGAACCACATTCCAATTGCGACGTACGCCGGCACGTCCGTAAGAAATCTAAACATGATCACCGTCACGCGGCGTTTTGGATGCACCACGAGATAACCGCCCAAAACTCCTGAAATAGCGCCTGACGCGCCTAAACTCGGAATCAGCAAACTCGCGGGGTCGGTAGCGAACATCTGTGTGGTTAGCACATGCGCCAGTGATGCGATGATCCCGCAGACAAGATAGAAGATCGCATAACGTATGTGGCCCAGCGTGTGTTCGAGGTTATCGCCAAAAATCCAAAGGAACAGCATGTTGCCGGCAATGTGAGCGATGCCGCCATGCATGAACATTGAGATGATTAGAGTCAGGTAGACGCTAAGCGGTGTCGGTTGCAACCCCGGAAGTAGTACTTCCTGACCTGTCACCGGGTGCTCCACCACGCGATCCGGTGTGGTGATGTCTCGCCCGCTGGTGATCTCGCTTGGCACCGTGGAAAACGCGTACGTGAAGCGATCGTTGGTCCCGAGTTGCTGGAGAAACACAAATACCAGGATGTTGATCGCTATAAAGATGTAATTGACTATTGGAGTTGTGGTGCGATCAGTGTTGTCGTCGTACAGTGGAAAAACCATTTAGCGTCCCATCCTTCCTTACTAATGAATGCAGTTGACCGGTAACGTATGAAGACGCGGTCGCACTGTAACAATGTGTCGCTTACGCTTTAGGAAATTCTGATCAAGTTCATCAACAACGGATTTGCCCTATCCCGCAGAGGGCGGATTCCCTCCCTTTGGGAGGGGTTAGGGGAGGGCTTGCGACGCGTTTGTATGTCTGTCTTGAAGGAGGTGTCAACGTTGACTTTCAAACACTAATGCCATCTTCAATATCGAAACAGCGTTGACGCCACCACCAATAATTAAAAATGTTGTTGCCCTCAGACCCTCCCCTAACCCCTCCCAGAGGGAGGGGAAATCAACCGCGCGGCATCGCAACGCCTGCTTTCGTGATCGCCCGTTCCTGTGTTTTCAACAGCTCATAACCTTCAGATCGCGCGACGTATGTTGCCGCCGTAATATCACCGGTAACATTCAAAGTCGTCCGGCACATATCGAGGATGCGATCGACGCCAAGAATTATCGCGATCAGTGCCGGGTTCACCCCAATCGTAACCAGTATGCCGATGATGAAGGGAATGGAACCTGACGGGATACCCGCGGTACCGATGCCACCCAGAATAGCCAGGTAGACCACCATGAGCTGTTGGCCCAGGCTGAGATCAACCCCCGCCAGCTGCGCCAGAAACAATACAGTTACACCTTCATACAGTGCTGTGCCGTTCTGGTTAGCGGTTGCGCCGACAGTCAGCACAAAGCTATTGACCTCTTGCGGTACGCCAAGGTTCTCCTCCGAGATGCGCAAAGCAGTCGGTAATGTTGCTGTTGAAGAAGACGTAGAGAAGGCAGTCAGAATTACCGTCTTGATCCTGCGGAAGAACTCCAGGGGATTTAGTTTCGAGAGGAAGTAAACAGACAACGAAAAAACGCCGAACATGTGTAGGGACAAGCCAAGTAATACTGTGAGTACGAACCACGCGAGCGCCTGCAACAGATCAAGTCCAAAGCGCGCGGTGTTGTTGAATAGCAAGCAGGCCACCGCGTAAGGGGCCAGCTTCATGATGATCTCTATGATCTTCGCGGTCACCTCGTATAGGGCTTCCAAACCGCGCAACAAAGGCGCGGTCGTAGCTGGAGGTATTAAGGTTATGGCGATGCCGATGACCAACGCAAAGAACATGAGGTGAAGCATGTTCGGGTTTTCGCCCGCCAGCGAATTTATGGGATTCCTGGGCACAATCGTTTCCACTACCGCTAGCAAGCCTTTTGGAGCCGAAGCACTGGCTTTGGTCGCGTCGTCTACCGACTTTGTGGCGTCTGCGGAGTAGCGCGCCTTTAGCGCCTCGGCTGTTGCCGGATCTACTTTCTTTCCCGGGCGGATGGTGTTCGCCAGCGTCAGCCCAATGACGACCGAAATCGCAGATAGCACCACGCAGTACGCAAACGTTTTTAAGCCGACTCGTCCCAGCTTTCGCACGTCACCAATACCGGCCACCCCGACGACCATCGACGAAAAAACCAGTGGGACCACTATCATCAGAAGCAGTCGCAGAAATAGTTGACCGATCGGATTGGCGATATTGTCTGCGACCCACAGCACGCGCGGATGCGTGCCTCCGAAAAAGTAATTCGATCCGACGCCCGCTATTACACCAACGGCGAGGCCGATTAGGATGCGAGTGTGGAGCGCCCAACCTTTGGGCTGGTCGGCAGTCTGTTCGTCGAGATCAGTAGTGACTTCACGCTCAAACGCATCGGCGTCTATCCGTTTCGACGTCGGTTTATCTGATTTTTTCGCCATAAGTTTTTTAAGAGGGCTTTAACGGCCCCATCGGAGTTTGTCGCGCAACACATCAAAGTAGTTTCTGTTCATCGGCTGCACCAGGTTGAAAGTAGTGGCGCTTTTGCGAATAACGATGCGATCTTCGACGTTCAAGGGAAATCCTACTTGCCCATCCAGTGTTAGTGCGACTTCTTCCTGCTCTGTCTTGAGGCATAACTCGATGACGGCATCGTCAGGAACCACGATGGGCCGGTTAGACAGTGTGAACGGGCAAATCGGAGTAATGACAACCGCGTTCATGGACGGATAAATCACCGGGCCGCCGGCGGAAAGATTGTAAGCAGTCGAACCTGTCGGCGTAGATACAATCAAACCGTCCGCGCGAAATGAATTTACAAACTGGTGATTGAGATAGGCTTGGATTTCGATGATACGGGCGAGGGCAGACTTGTTGATGACGACGTCGTTGAGCACGCGATTGCTGGTTACGCGTTCATCGCCACGCAGCAACTCCACATCCAGCATCACGCGCTTGTCGAGGCGGTAGTTGCCGGACAGGATCGACTCCAACGCACTGTAGAGTTCCTCAATTCGAAACTCGGCCAGATAGCCCAACCCGCCGAAGTTTACGCCCAGGACCGGAACTTCCCTGTCACCCATCAGCCTGGCGGCGGCAATCATCGTCCCGTCCCCACCTAACACCAGTATCAGGTCGACGTCGTGAGCTAGTTTGTCATTTGAAACTTCATGGACCGAGCATCCAGTCTGTTGCTGGATCCGATCGCGTTCAATATCCGGTCCGCCGACGAGAGTAATTTCGCGGTCAGCAACCCAGGTGGCGAGCTCGCAGATAGTTCCGAGCGCGTCAGGTTGATGCGGCTTAAGAACCAGACCGATACGCTTTATGGAAGAGGTTACCATCCAACTGATGCAGGTAAACCACCGTTGAATTTTGGTACTAGGGGTTGTTTGGAACGGCTGCCATGGTAACTGCAAGCACCACGTAGGGCAACGCCGCTATTGTGACTTCTCATAAAGCGCGAGAAATTCCACATTGCCATCGGCGCCTTGCACCGGCGACTCAATCACCTTGCGGGCTGATAGACCGAGTTTTTCGGCGGCGCGGTTCACCTCTTCAACGACTCGGGCTCGCTTCTCCGGCTCGCGCACGATACCACCCTTCCCAACCTCACCGCGTCCCACTTCAAACTGCGGTTTGATCAGAGTGACTAGCCGGCCGTCCTGCTTTAGTAACGGAACTAACGCGGGTAGAACTTTCGTCGCCGAGATAAAAGAAACGTCCATCACTATAAAATCAAACTCGGCATCGAAATCTTCCAGTTGCAGGTAGCGAGCATTGATACCTTCGCGAACTTCCACGCGTGGGTCGGTCCGTAACCGCCAATCGATTTGATTGTGGCCAACGTCAATGGCGAACACTCTGCGTGCCCCGTGCTGAAGTAAGCAATCAGTGAATCCACCCGTGGAAGCGCCTACGTCAAGACACACGCGATCCTGAACGTCTAACTCAAACTCGCGCAGCGCTGCCTCGAGTTTTAACCCGCCTCGTCCAACATAACGAGACGCGGGATCGTCAGCGCCCTTAACGCGGATTTCGGCGTCGGTGGGAATTAAGTCTGAAGGTTTGGATATGCGCTGCTCGTTAGCCAGAACGGCCCCGGCCATGACCATCGCCTGAGCTTTGGTGCGCGACTCGGCCACGCCGCGTTCGACCAGCAACTTATCGATTCGCTCGCGCTTCATTCGTGCGTTCACTTTAACGCAGAACGGGTAAGTTGCGGGTTTGATGTTTCGAGTTTGAAGTTTCGAGGTTGGAATTAAGACCGCGCCCAAAATCCGAACTCGAAACGCCGAACCAGAAACCCGAAACTATGTTACGCGTGCCGTCGAGTCGGTTGTGTGATGGCCCTGGGAGTTTCTGCCAGATTTAGTTCGTTCGCGCAGTCAGTACATAACCAGACGAGCGTGTGAGGAGCGTCAGACCAGAAAAAGGATCCTACTCGTCCCGCAACTTTCATCGCTTCATTGATTGGCAGACGTTGTAACGCCTGCACATAAAAGACTCCGTTGTAAAACTCGCCCTCTGCGTCTTGCTCTCTATGAATACACTCTCGCTCTCTGAAAACTTGCTTCTTCATAGAAGTGCCCTGCTTCCTCGCGCCCGCACGCGAAAAGATAATTAATGAATATGTCGGGGTTTACTAACTGGGTGAGACTTAACAACCGGGGCTCGAACCTGCCAGTTCATTTCGTCTGATTCACTTGCGCCAGATGATGCCATTCGAAACGGCAACAGTCAACAACCTTGATCCGGTAAAAACATTAGTCAGATTGAATAGAAATTAAGGCCTGGGGCTGCCTTCGAAGATTTCCCTAATCCTGGTCAAGTCATCGGCTGTTTGGCCGGATTGTCGCTCCTGACGCTTGGCCCGACGACGTTCGCGCCTTCCCTCTTGCCTTTCAGCCCGTCGACTAGCGCGCGCCACCTCCTCGTCCTCTTCCCCAATCGGAGGCCTCGATTCTCTCACGACCACTGGTCGCCGCGACGCAACTTCCGGCGAACGGTCTTGATTTCTCACCGGCTTCGACGCTTCGTTTTCCGGTAGCGGCTCGCGTGTTTGGGAAACGGTTTCGACCGGACTATCTTCCTCAACACTTGTCACTGCCGAATCTTCAACACCAACAGCTGCGCCACCTGCCTCACTCGGTAATTGATTAGCTGGCTGCTCGGCGACGGTTGTTGTCTCTACTGTTGGCGCCTGACTTGCGCCGAGATATCGATATATCAGGGTTGCCGTTAAGAGCCCAATCAGGAGACCTCCACCTATCGCAAGCGCGACAGCGAAGCCCGCCTTCGAACGGTTTTCTGCTTTCACTTCACCAAGTGGAACCACCGGTCGAGCCGCTATCGTCGCCTCCTCATCAAAGTGAGGTTCATCGAGGTCCTGTACACCCGTGATTCGATCGTCAATAGTTGAATTCATCTGTTTCCTGTCCGCCTACCTACAACTTTCCAGTGTTACGTTTGCAAGCACGAGGCCACAGGCCAGATCTCCAAAAAGCTTAGTTTTTCCGCCTGCTGTCAAAAGGTGGACTAACCATATCGTGCACCAAAACAACGCGCCCGTCTGTACTTACAGCGGGCGCGTCGTTCGTTTTTAAAATGGATTTTAGCGGCCGAGCTTCTGAGGCTTTGCACGTCGATCGTCAAGCACGTCGATACTCTGCTTCACACGCGTGTAGATGCCATCGGCGTCGAGTCCGTATTTGGCCAGCAGCAACTTTGGATCGCCATGCGACACGAGTCGATCGGGAATTCCCATTCTGACAACCTTAACTTTGTCTTGCAGGCCATTCTCTTCCAACAACTCCAGGATCGCGGAGCCGAAGCCGCCGGCAAGATAGGCCTCTTCAACCGTCACGATCAGGCGTTTGGTTTGCGCGATGGCCAACAACAGTTGCGCATCCAGAGGTTTCACGAAGCGAGCATTCACGACCGTGGCTTCAATCTTTTCCTTGGCCAGGTGTTCGGCAGCCTGTAGCGACGGATGGACCATCGATCCGTAAGCGAGAATTGCGACCTCGCCGCCGTCCCTGAGGATTTCGCCTTTACCAATTTCGAGTAGTTTCGGTTCCGCATCAATTGGAACGCCAATGCCGTTGCCGCGAGGGTAACGCATGGCCGCGGGACCGACGTGCTCGAGCATGGTGTAAAGCATGTCGCGCATCTCGCCCTCATCCTTCGGCGCCATGAGAACGATGTTCGGGATGCCGCGGAGATATGCGATGTCTAGAAGACCATGGTGCGTCGGACCGTCTCCACCGGCGACGCCGCCGCGGTCGAGACAAAACTTGACGTTTAGGTCCTGGATGCAGACGTCGTGGACCAGTTGATCAAAACCGCGCTGTAGAAAGGTCGAGTAGATGGCGCAGACCGGTTTCAAACCTTCACATGAAAGCCCGGCGGCGAAAGTCACGCAGTGCTGCTCCGCGATCCCTACGTCAAAAGAACGATCTGGAAACTTTTCGAGTGGCGTACAAACACCTGTTCCGTCCGGCATGGCGGCCGTAAGTGCGATGATCTTTTCGTCACGCGCCATCAACTCCGCCAGCGTATCGCCGAAGACTTTTGTGTAAGTCGGCGCGCCCGGCTTCGACTTAATTGCCTGGCCGCTTTCCAAATCAAAGGGACCCGTCGCATGCCAGCGGTAATAATCCATTTCTGCTTGCGGATAACCCTTACCCTTCGTGGTGAGCGCGTGAACAATCACCGGACTATCCTGCACCTGCTGCGCTTCTCTAAGCGCTGCGACGAGTGCTCGTGGATTGTGGCCATCGACGTAACCGATGTACTTGAAACCCAACTCGTTGACCAAAGCACCGGGAAGCACTGCGGCAGCGATCGCGTCTTTAACCGTCTTGGCGGCGTGATGCAGCCGTTCACCAACTGACGGAATTGCCCGCAGCGTTTCTTCAACCTCGTCTTTGACGCGATGGTAACCGTGCGCGCCGCGAATTCGATTTAAGTATCCAGTCAAAGCGCCTACCGCAGGAGCAATCGACATTTCGTTGTCGTTGAGCACCACGATTAAGCGGCTCTTCAAATGGCCTGCCTGATTGATCGCCTCCATGGCCATGCCGCCGGCAAGTGAAGCGTCACCGATTAACGCCACCACGTGGTGATCTTCGCCTTTGCGATCGCGTGCGATAGCCATTCCGAGGGCCGCTGACAGCGAAGTGGACGCATGTCCGGCGCCGAACATGTCGTACTCCGATTCGTCTCGACGCAGGAAACCGCTGATGCCGCCGTATTGCTTTATCGTCGGCAGTGCATCGCGCCGCCCTGTCAAAATCTTGTGCGCGTAAGCCTGGTGACCCACGTCCCAGACCAGCCGGTCGCGTGGCGTGTCAAACGCGTAGTGCAACGCTACCGCCAGCTCAATCGCGCCGAGCGATGCGCCGGTATGACCCCCAACGCGCGACATCGTTTCCAGTATGTATTGCCGGATTTCGTCGGCTACCGTTTCAAGTTGCTCAACGGGCAGTCGACGCAGATCTGCAGGTGAGTTAATAGTTTCAAGCAGTTTCATTTGCACCGTATTCTACCGTGCGCTGCAGCGCTTTTACCAACTTTGAGATTGTTGACTCTGGGGCGGTGGCCAATGGCGACGTCTCAGACGAAGCGACCGGGTGACACCTATCTACGCCAAAGCTACTTTTGATCGGGGGCGCTTCTGCTCCCCGTTCCGATACTTAATCGCTGCCTCACCGCTTTTGCTCATCGTGTCGGAACATTAAGACTCTTTGCGGTGTAAAGTACTCTGCTCTATTGAAGAATGTCAACCGCTTTAATTTTCCAGACTTCCAGTCCTCCGGCTGCGTCTAACCCGCGAACTATGAGGAAACCCATCATCTAATCCCCATTTTTCAACGAAATTAAAAGGAGACGATTAACAGATGTTTTCAAAGAATTTATTTACGCTCACCCTATTGATCCTGGGAGCGGTCACGTTAGCCTCCGCCCAACAGCCCACGCAGACCACTCCGGACGGATCAATTCAACAGGAACGAAGAGAACGTTTGCGCGAGCGTCACAAGGAAATGCGTAAGGGGCACGAGAGGATGCGCGAACATCGCATGCGCGGACTCATGCGTGGTTTGGATCTTACAGATGCCCAGCGTGAGCAATTAAAAGCGATTTCGGACCGCCGGCTCGAAAGCACCAGGTTGCAACGCGAAGAGCTCCTTCAGTTGCAGGAAAAAAGAAGGGCTGGAACGTTCAATGAAGCCGATGCAGCGCGAGTCATCGCATTGCGTGAACAGGTCCGGGCCTCGATGGAAGGAATTCGCGCCGAAGCCGAAGCGATTCTGACGGCCGAGCAGAAGTTACAACTCCAGCAACGCGAGCTCGAACGAAAAGCGCGTCATGAAGAACGCAAATTGAGACGTGAGCAAAGACGTAAAGAACGCGAAGAACGTCTGAAAAGTAAGTCAACGATCTAAATTGGTTACGCGTTGAGGACGAAGGCCCGGGTGAAAACTCACTCCGGGCCTTTTTGCTTTTGATCTACTGCGCGCTTCTTTCGTGTGATTCGTGAATCGCTTTTAGTGTTTGAACAGAAACTCGATCCACGAACTACACGAAACACCACGCAATATCACGAACAAGACGCGCGTGGAGCGGTTCTTTCGATGTTGACCGTCGGAACAACATCCGTCGTGCAGCACGAACTGGTCGTTGGCAGATTGTCCTGTAACACCACAAACACTTCCCACTCGTTCCCATCCGGATCCTGAATCCATGTCTTGTCCTGAAGCGCGTAGCAGCAGTTCGTCTGCATCTCGTCGCGCGTAAGCAGTCCAGCGTCCATCCACCGTTGGCGGACCGCCATGACGTCGTCGGTCGACGCCACCTGGATTCCCAAGTGAGACAACGCGCCGCGCTCACGGACGGCCCCTTCGTTCAAGGTTAAGTTAAGTGGGGGATTCTGAACGTCAAACTTGGCGTACCCAAGCCGAAGTTTGAGTGGCTCAATGCCCAACATCTTCCGGTAAAACCCCACACTTTGCTCCACGTTATTCACGTTCAGAGCCACATGCGCCTTCAGCGCCACTACTGAATTCCCTGCATTGCTTTCCATCTCAGCCTCCTTTATAGTCACATTCGTCTACGCGAATATGTCGCACTTTACAGCTCCCTTAACATATTTGTCAAGGCGAATATGAAGATATTTCAGGCGAAGGTTTTGGGCACAAGATTCGGGTAGAAAATAGACGTATTTTTCGGTTGAATCGGCGCGGAAAAAGGAACTCCTGATAGCGGAAAATCGTAAGTAAAACAGCCACAAAAGCGTTCTAAATTAAGGTCAAAAATGGTTAAAGAAACTAGCATTGCACTCCTCTTTAAGGCGCTGGCAGATCAGACGCGTTTGCGCCTGATAAACCTGATTGGAGACGACGAAATCTGCGTCTGTTTCTTCGTCGAGGTATTGAACACGAACCAACCAAAAATATCCCGTCATCTTGCATACCTGAAACGCGCCGGGGTGGTTGCTGCGCGCCGCGAAGGCAAATGGATACATTACCGTTTGGTCGAACCTGCGGATCCGCACGCTGCCAGGATCTTTCGTGAGGTGCGTTCATGGCTGGGTAGCCACCCGGCAATGGTTGGAGATCGTACCCGGCTACGAAAAATTTGTTGCGCACCGCAGCTTCCCGTTCAACTAAAACGCGCGCCGCTCCCCGCCAGCGTGGTCGCGTAAAGCAAGCCCTCTGAGGAAGGACACAAGCAAATGGTTACCGCGATTGAGCCTGTACTACGCAGACAGTTAATTGACCGTCGTCAAAAGCTGGTAAGCGCGTCGAGCGTTTTTCACCGTCCCGCTGAGTTGACGCGCTTACTTGATGAGGTCGATTCCGCGCTCAAGCGAATGGACGATGGCATCTACGGATTATGCGAAGTCTGTCACGACCCGGTTGAGACCGAGCGCATCATCGCCAACCCGACTGAACGGTTCTGCATTGATCACTTAACTGCGAACCAGCAACGAGCGCTCGAAGAGGACCTGCAACTCGCAGCGCAGATTCAGAACACACTGCTTCCACCGCCGATGCGTACCGTTGCCGGCTGGGACGTTGCATATCATTACCAACCTGCGGGTCCCGTAAGTGGTGACTATTGCGATTTAATCAACGGCGAACGCGATTCGCTCTATTTCGTCTTGGGTGATGTGTCGGGCAAGGGTGTGGCTGCTTCAATGCTGATGGCTCACTTGCACGCGATGTTTAGAACGCTCGCTTCGATCGAGATGCCGTTAGAGCAAATGGTCGAACGTGCCAGCCGGGTGTTCTGTGAAAGCACTTTGCCGACGCAATACGCCACGCTTGTCTGTGGCAAGGCCGGCGCAGATGGCCAAGTGGAAATTTGCAATGCCGGACACCTGCCGCCCTTGCTAATCCAACGCGGTGACGTGACGCGTATTGCGGCGACTGGTTTACCCGTGGGCATGTTTTGCAGCGAAAGTTTTACCGTCAGCAAGTTTCAAATGGAGAAAGGTGATTCCATTTTTCTCTACACTGACGGCTGCTCGGAAAGATCAGATCACACGGGGCAGGAATATGGTCTTGACCGTCTCTGTGACATGCTGCGCGAGGAACCGGATATTTCGCCGCGGCCGTTATTGGAGCGAGGCTTAAGACACCTGGAGAACTTCGCACAGGGAAACGCTCCCATCGATGACGTGACGATGATGGCCATTCAACGAATACATTGAATTTCGTGTAGTTCGTGGATCGCTTTTAGTTTCATCAGTTCTGCATTGCCTTGACAATCTTCGCTTGCCGAATAGAATGATTTTCGCTTCGATTTGAAGGAGATGTGGCCGAGTGGCTGAAGGCGGCGGTTTGCTAAACCGTTAAGGGTCAAAAGCCCTTCACAGGTTCGAATCCTGTCATCTCCGCCATTTTCCGGAGGTCAGAGGTCAGAAGTCAGATGTCAGTAAGAGCGGTTCTTGTCTGACATCTGACATCCGAACTCTGACCTCTTTGCATTCCTGACATCTGACTTCTGACATCTGACCTCTTTGCTAATATGGTTCGCGTAAGATTTGCTCCATCACCAACCGGATACCTGCACATCGGCGCTGCCCGTTCGGCGTTGTTCAACTGGCTCTACGCGCGAAAGACCGGCGGAAAGTTTTTGCTTCGGATCGAAGATACCGATCTACAACGCTCCACTGAAGAGTCGACCCGCTCCATCATTGAAGGACTCGAATGGCTTGGTTTGAATTTCGATGAAGAGCTGGTTTTCCAGTCAGCCAACGCAGACAAACATCGGGAGGCGGCCAACAAACTCGTCGCGGAAGGAAAAGCGTATCGCGACTTCACGCCCAAAGCCGAGCGCGACGACGCCACTGTCAAACAAGGCATCGTAGAGCGGGCACGAGCACAGTCGGCGGAGGGAGTTGACCCGCGCAGTAATCCGTTCCGCGATCTGTCAAAAGAAGAATCGGATCAGCGCGCAGCCGACGGCGAACCATTTGCCGTGCGTCTCAAAGTTGAACGTGAAGGCAAAACAAAGTTTGACGACATTGTGTATGGTCCGCAGGAACGCGGTCATGCTGAGATCGAGGACCTCGTATTACTGCGTTCCGACGGACATCCGCTTTATAACCTGTCGGTGGTAATTGACGACATCGAGATGGGAATCACGCATGTGATCCGCGGACAGGACCATCTCACCAACACACACAAGCAGATATTGCTGTACCAGGCGCTCGGTTCGCCGGTGCCGCACTTCGCTCATCTACCGCTGATCCTGGCGCCAAACAAAGGAAAACTTTCGAAGCGAAAACACGGCGAGGTGGTTTCGTTAACCACTTATCGCGATCGCGGATTCCTTCCCGAGGCGTTCCGTAACTTCCTGGCTTTGCTTGGCTGGTCCGCCCCAGAGGGAAAAGAAATGCTGTCGATGGAGGAATTGGTTCAGGAGTTCACGCTGGACCACATTCACCGTTCGCCGGCAGTGTTTAATTTTCAGGAAAACGACCCACGTCACTGGACGGATGAAAAGGCATTGTGGATGAACGCCGAATACATCCGGACGATGCCCTTAGAAAGGTTGTTGCCGTTGGTTAAAGCGGAACTGCGGACGAATAAACTTTGGCGGGAAGAGTATGACGACGATGACCGCGAGTGGTTTGCGAAAGCCGTTGAATTAATCCGGCATCGCTTCTTTACGCTGAAAGACTTTTCAGGTCAGGGACGCGCGTACTTCTCCGACGACTTTGATTTCGAACCCGCGGCCGTGAACAAAAACCTGCGTAAGGAACCTGCGTTAAAACAACTTCTACCGGCCCTGGCCAATAAACTCGAAGAAACCGATCCGTTCAACGCCGAGACTGCGGAAGCTACGCTCCGGCGATTCGCGGAGGAGGCCGGCGTGAAATCCGGTCTGCTCATTAATGGCTCACGCACAATGTTGACCGGCCAGGCAGTTGGTCCGTCTATGTTTGAAGTGTTCGACATCCTCGGGCAAAAGCGTTCAGTCGAAAGGCTGCGAAGTGGTGTACCATGGTTCGACGCCATGAACGCTCTGGGGGATGTTTAGTTTCCTATCCCTGACTCGATCAACAACCTGAGAGGAGTCCACCCTTGTTCAAGAAAATAGTGATCGTTTGCGCCTTCGTTGTCCTGGGTCTTCCGGTTTCTACTACAGCACAAAACGCAAACTCTTCGACGGTGCGTCCGCGGACCACCAGTCCGGCGGATCAAAACACTAACCGCTCAACCACTGACGCAAAGACAACCGCTGAGACCCCGCGCTCCGCGGTCACCACGCCGGCGAAGAAAGCTGCGCCTGCGTCTGGACAAGCCAAACCCAAACCGGTGGCTCCTCAGGATCCTGCGTCTCAAAGTGTCACCGCGGCCTTTAATGCGCTGATTAACGGAATCAGGAAATCGGATCTGGACGCGATCACGGCCGCCTATTGGAATTCGCCGCGGCTGGTTCTGTTCAATAACAACGGCACGGTCACCAAGGGTTGGGACCAGATGCGCAAGAATCGCGAGAGCTCCATCAAAGACGTCAAGGACGTGAAGCTCGAGGTGCGTGACGTCTCGATTACAATGCTGGGTCGCGACGGTGCCGTAGTAAATGCGTTGTGGACTCAGTCGCAAGATTACAAAGGCCAGCCCGAGACAGCGACCGGAAGAATGACACTGGTGTTCCGTCGCGTCGGTACCGCGTGGAAAGCAATTCACCTGCACACTTCGCCTGATCGACCCGATCCGTCGCGCGTGCTGCCGTCTGAACAAACGGCGACACCAACACCCAATCCATAAAAAGGGCTTCGCCCTCTGATGTGCGGAAGGTCTCTGAACTTCCGTTCTAATACGTTTCGAATCCAGGGCTACGCCCTCTGTCCGACACGGAATGGGGGCAGAGCCCGGACCGGTTTAGTACTCGTACGTAAGGTCAGAGACCTTCCGCACATCAGACGGCAAGGCCGTAACAACATCGAGAGAAAGTGAAAGCCGTCCATGATCGCAAGACCATGGACGGCTTCGGTAGACTGTTGGGATTGGCCTGAAGCTCGCTCAGTGTCGCTTCCCGAAAAGGAGGAGCACTATGCAGTGAGACTACTGAACCCGAATCCTAACAAGTATTTCTGGTTCAGAGGTCAGGCCGCAGCCACCTCACTGTGATAAGAACTCATATATTTAGAATCACCTCCTTTCCAGTGTTGCCGCGCATAATAAATTACAAGTGCAGCATCGTCAAATCTTTTTCTTTCGTGTTATTTCGTGTAATTCGTGGATCGTTTTTCAAGGAGCATAAGGGCGATCCATGAAACGCACGAAGTACACGGAACACACGAACTAATCAATCTCTGGCAAACGCCAGCTCACCGGACGCATAGACGCGCCACGGATGTTCGATTCCGAAGAAATACGGAATCTCGCGGTAGTCTTCGCAATCATGAATTACGAAGTCGGCGATCTTTCCTGGCTCTAATGAACCAATCTCACCACCGCGACCGAGGCTATAAGCAGCGTTGATTGTCGCCGCGGTAATACCTTCAGCCGGCGAAAGATTCATGTGGGTGGCAGCTATGGATAGCGCCATCGGAATGGAAGGTGTCGGTGACGACCCAGGATTAAAGTCAGTAGCAATTACAATTGCCAGGCCGGCATCGATCATTTCCCGCGCAGGCGGATAGCGACTCGAGCCCAGCGCGTAAACCGACCCTGGAAGTAACACCGGCTGAACGTTCACCGATTTCAAAGCTGCTATTCCGCGGATATCCGTATGTTCCAGGTGATCCGCCGTTATTGCTCTCAATTCTGCTGCTAGTTCTGCACCGCCCGAGAGAGAAAGTTGATCTGCATGCACTCGTAACCCGAGTCCTTGAGCACGCGCTGCCGAAAGAATTTGCCGCGATTCATCGACGGTAAATACTTTAGCTTCACAGAAGACGTCGCAATATTCCGCAAGCCTCTCTTTCGCAACTCCTGGCAACATTTCATCGATCAACAATGAAACGTACTCTTCACGTCTCGATTTGTATTCAGGAGGGATGTCGTGACCGCCCAGGAATGTGGGAACGTAACGAAGTGATGTTTCCTGATCGAGCTGCTTGAAGGCTCTCAGGAGTTTCAACTCATCTTCAAGCGTGAGTCCGTAACCCGATTTAGCCTCAACCGTGGTCGTGCCATTACGCAGGAACCATTGAGCGAAACGTTTTCCGGCAGTGATTAATTCTTCGAGCGTCGCGCCTCGGGTGGCACGGACAGTCGATTGGATTCCACCGCCGCGCGCGGCGATCTCCTGGTAAGTTGCGCCCTGACTGCGTTCTTCGAATTCACCGGCACGTGTTCCCGCGAAGATCGGATGCGTGTGAGCGTCGACAAATCCAGGCAGAACCACACGCCCGCCCGCATCGATGACGGCACATGTTTCGTCAACATTCCGCTCAATGTCCGCGCGCTTCCCGACTTGCTCTATTTTTTGATTGCGAACGAAGAGCGCGCCATTTTCGATGACTGAAAGTTGGCGCAATTCAGGGCCGACTCGCGGGCGTGCGGGCCCGGCGACAGCTACCACCTGCGAACAATTAATTATTGCGAGGGACTTGGCCAACTTCGCTAGGCTTCCTTGTATATCCAGGCACCTGCGATTGTTGCCAGGCAATACTCAATCAGACACCAAACCATCCCAATCACAATCATAGTCGTCGACATGCCAAACAACACTCCGTAAAGAATGTTCATGTAGACACAGAGGGCGAACCAGATGACCAGAGCTGCACAGATTGCTGTTTTTGGTCCCGGACCATACCGCGGTCTGATCATCGCATAGAGCCACACTAAGAGAATGCCCAGAGCGAAGGTAAGTCCCACCGCGAGTGCAATGAAGCTTCCTCCCGGTGGTGTGATGTTGAAACGACGGAACATCTCGGTCATCTGCTCTTTGAGAAGAAAGTCGTTCAGGATGAACTCACCGATGTTTAAAACCACACCGGCAACCAGACCGCCGAGGATAATGCGCGAGTAATTCATCTGGGGTTACACTCCTTTGTTGCGGGGTTAATCTGCGTCAGACAGTGCGGCGAGCATTTATCACAGATGACGGCCGGAGTGCCAGCCTTTTGTTGAGGGGTCATCCGCGATTACGCAGATTACACAGAATAGAAAGAGCTGGTACCCGGTTATCGATCTAATCAATGTAATCTGCGTAATCTGTGGATAGTCAGTTGGCGAAGTATCTGTAGTGCCCGGTGATTTCCCAGTTAAGCAGGACATCTTCCATGCGGGCGCCGGATCCAATGTTGTGAACGATCAAGTAACGCTCAGATTGTTCGGCCCAAACGTTTACCACGATTCCAATATGGTCCACCTTGTTTCCCAGGTCCCACGACACGATATCGCCTGGAAGAAATTGACTTGGGTCGGGAATTACTGGTCGCGATTTCCCCTGGCGTTCAAAGTACGTCGTTAGATTACCCACGCGCCTGTGGTCGATACTCGTGTCACGACCGGCCGCGCCCCATTTTTTCGGATACTCTGCCCAGGCGCGCCCCATGTCTTCATGAACTTCTTTCTGTAAATCGATACCGGCCTTGCGAAACGCTCGGACCACCACGTCCGAGCAAACCCCTGTTTCAATGGGCACGTCACCGTAAGGGTAGTCGATCCTCACGTAGGCAGGATCGTACCCAGTAGTGAGTTGTGTCTGTTCAATTGCAGAGGCAATGAGCTGACCAATTTGCGGTGAAACATTGTCTGGAAGCGGAATGGTTACGACGGCTGGCTCAATAAAATCTGGCGTTACAAAAACGGGGTACTTGGGGCCTTGAAAAAGGTCGATGCCTGCGGCTACTAATAACGTCACCAGTAACAACGTCCCCACGATTGCGGGCGCAACGAATTTTTGTCTACTTAGCATTTTCTTCCAGCCACGTTCGAATGTCTGAGCGCATCTGTGGCACGATCTCATGTGCGGCCTCGTAACTCTGGAACCGGACGTTGGGCGCACGCAGTCGCAAGCGTTGTTCATAATCAGCCACTCGTTCGGGCGTGTAAAACTCATCAAGCCTGCCGGCGAGATGAAACACCGCCGCTTCCGTCGGCCGATATGATTCGCTGGTTTCCCAGTCACCTGGAAGACCGCCGCAGATTCCAATCACTCCTCGCAACACTTCTGGATGGGCAAACGCAAACCGGTAGTTAAGCGCGCAGCTCTGGGAAAATCCCAACAGAAATACGCGTTGCGGATCGGCCACCCCTTCGGCCGACAACGCGTTTATCAAATCCAACAGTGCCTGGTGATGGACCGCGACCGACTCTTCAGACTTAAAATTTGTTAACCAGCCAAAGCCGAATCGCAGTGGACCACCCGGTTCTTTCGGTTCCTTTAGATGCTGATGCGGGCCCTGAAGTGACGCGATGGCAAAATGTGGCGGCGCCATTTGTTTTGCCTCGCGCATCATCTGCCGCTTGTTGGCGCCGTAACCATGCAGCGCGATTAGAAGAGGCGCGGGTGATTGAGCAGGGCGATGCAGGTCGTAGTGCAGGTTTACTTCTGCTTTTAACGTGCGCTCTGCCTCCGTGGATTCGGTCATAAGCCCAAGAAAGTCCAATGTCCAGGTTCAATATCTAGGTCGGTGTTCCGTAGGTTACGATTTTTCCTTAAAGGTCCGCTTGTGGCAATGGCTACCGTGCTTTGCAAAGACTTTGGACAATGGACTTTGGACTTTCGACTTTTTTAGTTACGATGCGTGCAAACTTTGGTGCGTAAATAAAAATGATTCCGAGAGAGGTGTGCGATGAAATTTCCGGGCGGTTTTAATATTCAGCAGATGATGAAGCAGGCGCAGGTCATGCAGGAAAAGATGCAGAAAGAAATGGAAGAACTGCGCGTGGATGCGTCGGCAGGGGGTGGAGTCGTAGGCGTTGAGATGAAGGGGAACCACGAAATTACTACGTTGAAAATCGACCCCGAAGCGCTCAAAGATGGCGACGTCGAAATGCTTCAGGACCTAATTCTGGCGGCCATCAACGAAGCGAACCGCAAAGTTGACGAAGCCATGAAGGGTAAGCTTGGTGGCATGCTGCCGCCGGGACTCGGTGGAATGCTTGGCTAGTTTCACTATCCGCAGATTGCGCAGATTACACAGATTAGTCTGATAAGCGGTTAAGAAGTTCTTTTTCTAATCTGCGTAATCTGTGGAATCTGCGGATGAGTCTTTTGAGTTGTCATGCTTGAATACGCAGAACCCGTTACCAAACTGATTGACGAGCTGAAGCGACTGCCTGGTATCGGCCACAAGTCTGCACAGCGGCTCGCGTTTCACATTATGCGTGCGCCGGAGAACGATCTCGAGCGTCTGACGTCGGCCATACGCGAGGTCAAACAGCGTATCGTTCAATGTTCTATTTGTAACAATCTCACCGATATCGATCCGTGTCGCATCTGCGCGTCGCCGGCACGTGACCATTCAGTCATCTGCGTGGTGGAAGAACCTCACAGTTTAGTGGCAGTGGAAAAAACGCGAAGTTTTAAAGGCGTCTACCACGTGCTTCACGGGAGCCTGTCACCCATTCGTCACATCGGTCCGAACGAACTTCAGCTCGCTAACCTACTGCCGCGGCTGAAACCCGAAAACAACGAGGGGCTGGTAGTGACTGAAGTGATCCTCGCGACCAATCCGACGACTGAAGGTGAGGCGACGGCAAACTACATTAGCCGTTTACTGAAGCCACTAGGTTTGCGCGTGACACGCATTGCGATGGGAATGCCCGTGGGAAGCGATCTTGAGTACGTTGATGAAGTAACGATGGACAAAGCGCTCTCTAATCGGCATGAAATCTAATCACGTTCAAAAGATCATTTCCCATATATCATTTTTCATTTTTCATTTTAGTTCGTGTGTTCGTGTAATTCGTGGATCGCTCTTTGGTTGGGGACGAATTACCTGACTCACACCTTGAACTTTAGATTCAATGACAAATGAAAAATGTGAAATGATATATGGAAAATAACGCTTTCGTCTTAGAAGCGCACATTCTCAGGCGCGACGCCTTTCTTACAATCAACGCACGCATCAGCCGAGTCGTACATCCTGGCATCAAACTCAACCAACGACTTGATGTTGACGCCTTCCAGCTCGTTCGGAGCGGATTTAAACCGCACAATCGCGCCGCAACCAATAATCGGGGCACCCAACTCCCTTACCAGGCCTGCGGTTTCACCGATAGCGTGACCACTGCGAATGATGTCATCAACGACGATACACGGGTTTATCTCACCCTGGTTGATGTACTGGCGAAACATTCTGTTCTCGCCTTCCTTTTCAGCCCAGTAGATCTGTTCTGCGTTCAAGGCGTCGCGCACACCAAACGCCACCGGAATGCCGCCCGAGCTCGGACTAATAATCGAGACTTTTGGTAACTGGCTGGAGATGTCGCGATCGATCCGAAACTTTCGACTGAGCCCAACCGCCAACACACGCGCCGTATCGTAGTAACGAAACGCGAGTGGCATTTGGAAGTAGTAAGGTGAATGCTTGCCATTTGGATATATGAAATGGCCTTCTCGAAAAGCGCCGGTGCGCTTGAGTATTTGCATCACAGTTTCAGTCGACGGGATCAGGTCTACCATTTTTTGCTCCAGACTTGGGGAAGGATGAAGGAGGAAGGATGAAGGATGAAAAGCCAAACCCCGCATGGGTCGCTTTCATCCCTCATCCTTCATCCCTCATCCTTTAAATTTCGCCGCACAGCATACATCAATCCTGCGTCTGCGCTCCATCGGGTAACGCCTGTTTCAAGAGTTCCATCTGGTCCTTCGGCAACTTGGGTAAGTCTCCCATCACAAACCACTCGGCTTTTTCAATTTCGTAGTTAAGCTGCTCCGGCTCGCCTGCCGCACGACACAGAAAAATAATCTCTACCTGCCGCGGTCTCTTGAAGGTTCTGGCGGTGAATATTTTTACGTCTTTTAATTCGAGACCCGCTTCTTCCCGCAACTCGCGGCGTAACGCGTCCTCTGCCTGTTCACCTTTGTTGATGTAGCCGCCGGGAATTCCCCAGCCGGTGCCCGGTCGAAAGCGGTGCTTCAGCAGTAACACGCGGCCGCTCTCATCGGTAATGATCGCACCAGCGGTGACAGAAAAACGCGGATGACTGACGGCCATTACCCAGCGTTTGAATTTGCGAGGAAATTGACGCCACACCGCGCCCAGAAGTTCATTAAGCATTGGTCCTCAGCATAACAAACTTTAAATGAAGTCCAATGTCTAATGTCCCATCTCCGATGTCTGTCTTTTGAATGTTGATTTGTATGTGCCTTCTAACCGATACCGCGTCGAAGTCTGCGGTGAACACTCAAGCAATTGATGTAGGTTCAATCTACGAAACACAGACTTTGGACATTAGACATTGGACATTGGACTTTCTTTGAGTAATATTTCGTCTGCAATCCCAAACATCCGCGAAAGCGATCGGTCAAACATGACAACTGCAGAGGCAAGCTTGACTGAGCAAACCGCAAATAACGCTGCCACACCTCCTGTTCCCAAGGAGATTACGAACGCGCAGACCGTCTGCAACGAAAAGAACGAGAAGGGTAAACTCTGTAACGGTCACCTGAAGCAACTGCGTACTGCTGGTGAAGCAGCCGAGATCCATCTGCGCGGTGACGATGTGTTGTTCAAATGCCAGACGTGCGGCACGTTTTACATGGGACCGCCGCTGGGCCACGTGCGCGATCCTTACAAACAGAGTCGATTTGTCGAAGCTGAGTTGTCGGCCCTATTGCAGGCTGCTGGTGGAACGCTACCGGTAATCAAGAAAGACGCGCGCGGTGTGTTTGTGATGGAAACCTCGCACGCTCCGGCGGAAAAACCGGCAGCTAAGGCACCGGCTGCTGCGCCAGCGCAAACGGCAGCCGCGCCCGCCGCCCGCACTGCGGCACCGGCAACGCCAAAACCCGCAGCATCAAAAGCCGGTACTAACCCCGATCGCACACTGAATAAGCGTTACACGTATGCCGGAGTTACCGATACTGGACCAGTACCGGGCGAAACTTTCGAACAGAAGGTGGCTCGACTAAAAGCTGTATCCGCCGGGGCGAAGCAACGTGCGGAAGAAGGTGGGGGTCCTGTTGCCCCTGCCGCTGCGGAAGGCTCAATTCCGGACGTAGCGATGTTGGATCAAACGGCGTCTCCGCAAGCGACTGTTCCCGCTGATCAGCCCGCTGCCGCATCGTCAGCTTTGCCTTCACAGAAACCGACCGGCGATGCGGATCGAAGCCTAATGATACGTTCGACTTATTGTGGAGTGGTTGATACCGGACCAGTTCCAGGTGAGACGTTTGCACAGAAGGTTGCGCGCTTGACCGCACTGTCGGCTGCGGTGAAGCAGCGATCAGAAGGCGGATAGTTATCCGCAGATTACTCAGATTACACAGATTTTCAAAAACAGGAATTTTAAACGGTTCGATCGCGCTTTAATGTTTTAAAATCTGCGTAATCTGCGGATTAGATACGTAAACTGCGGCCGCGTTTTGCTTCCAACAAGGTATGGACCACCACGGCGGCCACGATAATCGCCCCTCCAACTAAAGCCCACTTGGTCGGTTGTTCGCCCAACACCAGAAACACCCAGATCGGATTCAACACCGGTTCTATGTAACCGACGATTCCTGCGTCGAGCGAACGTACGCCCCGGGCCATGGCAACTGTGAACAGCGTGTACGCTACTCCAATTTGCACCACTCCCAGGTAAGCGATGCTCACAGCGTCGTGCAGCGTCATCCCCGCCAGTGCCTTGATTCCCACCGGCGCTGTTATTAGGACCACCAACAAATTGCCGTAGATGACCGATGAAGCGCGATTGACCGCACGCGCCGTGGAGTGCCTCAGCAACAGAAAATAACAGGCGAAACAGAAACCGGATGCGAGGGCGAGCAGATTTCCGGTCACGTCCTGCGGTCGCAACTTTCCGACAAAGAACAGCGACATCCCGGCGACGCAGGCGATTACCACAATCAGATCGCGACGGCGAAACTTCTCTTTATAAATGAGTGGTTCAAGAATCAGCAGGTAGACCGGCGCCGTGTACTGCAGAAAGATCGCGTTTGCGGCCGTGGTCTGTTTGGTCGCTAAAACAAACAACACCAGCAATGCCGCGTAAAGGACCGACGCGATTGCGGTAACACGATTGAGTCCGAATCCTTCATGACGGGTAAAGATGGCAACTGTCACAGCCGCCAGTAACGAACGTCCAAACGACAACTCCAGCCCTGAAACAGTGGTCCACTTAATGAAAAGGCCGCCGGTGCTCCAGAGCACGGCGGCGGCTACCACAAACAGAAGAGGCGGTAATTTAGAGGAGAGTTTCAAAGCGCGGTCAGCTATTCTCTTCGCTGGCCCTCAATGATTTCAAATATTTGCCGAACACGCCGTTCCACGGTGGGATGACGATGGAAACCGCGCCGAGCGCCTGGGCCTGACACGCCAGCCGGATCAGCGGTTTAGGTTCCGGGGTGTCAATGTATCCAAACTCCTTAATCTTCTTCCCCTCGCGCGCGGCAACGTCAGAAAGTTTTTCAGCTCCCCCAAGCACTCCGACCCAGCAGGTGCCGCACGAAGCTGATCGACATTCAACCGGAATCGGTCCTTCGACTCGTCGCGGATCGACCTCGCGCCAGTTACGCGTTTGATCGTCAGCTGCGCCCCAGGCGAGATCCTGAACGTGGTTGAGTTTGTATTTAGCGCTGCCGTCGTTCTCGTCGTAAGTAACAGTCCATTTCTTGTCGACCGTTTTTAGGAACCCCAGAAACCCCTGACTGTCGTCTTTCGCACGCTCAGAAAGAACCTGCTCAGGTGAGCGCTTTACGTGCTTCTTGTCGATCAGCATTTCGCCTTTGGCACTCTTGAAAGCCTCGATACCAACCTGCTGCAGAGTCATGAAGGCGACGGCAGTTATGCCACACGTCAGAGATTTATCTGTGCGCGCCGATTGTGCCGCCTGTTCCGCGACCTGAAGGATGTTGTCAGCCAACTTCCCCTGGCCGGGAGTGAAATTCTCACTAAAGGCTTCAACGGCTTTCTTAACCTGCGGCCAGTAACGATGCCCATAAAGGAACCGGTGTGACGAATCAATCTGGTTTTTCAGATCGTAATCGCCCTGCAGCAACAAGTCGCGCGCCAAGTCTTCCCTGTTCGGCGCTTCCCGCAAGACGCGATGCAGTGAAAGCGGATAAAACGAAAACCAGATCTGGGTAGCGTTTTTATCTACTTCGTGGATTGAACGTAAGAGCGTCGTGAGCGTAGCAGCCCAGGCTTCCTCGCCATGTTGGTTGAGATACGTTTCGAGTGCGTTGGTAGTGGCTCTGCTGGTTACTGGTGTTGTCATAGAAAACGGAGATTATAACGACGAAGACCAGAAGTGCGAAACGGGCCTAAGCTGAACAAATCGTGGCGGCGGCTTTGCCGCGGTCGGTGCGGTGAGGCTCTGCCTTATCGTGAACGCTCACTGCGATTTGCGGCGAGGCTCAGCCTCGCCGCATTCCCTGGAAAGAATCTACGGAAAGGCAGAGCCTTTCCGCACCGGACGCGGCAAAGCCGCAATGAGATTAGCCGCACAAATTATTGACAAGTCACTGCCGGCGGCGTTAAAAGTCAAACCACTTAACCGCATTCCCATCCCGAAAACAGAGGTCGTTATCATGAGCGCTAACGAGCCGGCCAAGGCGAAACCAGCAAAGACCTTCGACAGTGCCTACAGTTTTTCTTTTGCAATTGCTATCGGGCTTCTGCTTTTCATTGCGGGCCTGGTGATCAGTTTGACGCTGGGAGCCAGCACCACTGTCGGTTTGATTTTTGGCATCCCGTTGTTGATAGCTGGCATGGCGGTGCCGATGGTGATGTTGCGCGGACAGTTTGCACACACCGACGTACAGGGACCCTGTCCCTATTGCAAAACGCCGATCAAAACGACAGACGCGAGCATCCGATTAGAATGCCCGACTTGCCATCGTCTAATGATTGTGCGGGATTTACAGTTATATCCGATTGAAGAATAGCTGCGCGTGAGGCCCGGCTGATTATCTGAGTCCAGGCAACCAACCCCTGGTCCAATAATCACTCAACGTCAACGCGAAAAGCAGCGCCAGCCAGAAGATCGCCGACGCAAACACCACCCAAATCAAACGCGCGCTGTAGCGGACGTGCATGAAATAGAGCACGACGAGAGTCGCTTTGGTGACTGCAATAGTCAACGCAATGATGACATTCAGCGCGCCCGGAAAGTCCTGCAGTCCTGCCCAGACAGTCAATGCCGTGCCCAGCATCAACGCCGCGAAGATCAAAACGTAAACTTTGATTGGAACTATGTGCTCGCTCATATCAGTAGGACAGACATTCTTGTCTGTCCAAATTAAATCCAGGGACGCAGTAGGACAGACATTCTTGTCTGTCCAAATTAAATCCAGGGACCCGCAGTAGGACAGACATTCTTGTCTGTCCAAAATCAAATCCAGGGACAGGCAGGAATGCCTGTCCTACCGCTAATGCTCCAGGTGCCGCCCCAGCAGGTACAGCAACGGGAATAGAAAGATCCAAATAATATCTACGAAGTGCCAATACAACCCGGTTATCTCCACCGGACTGTGATACTCAGGTCCATACCGGCCTCGCCACGCAAAGAACAGGATGAATGAAAGTATTCCGGCTCCGATCACCATGTGAATCGCGTGCATGCCCGTCATGGCAAAATAGATCCAGTAGAACATCTCTACTTGCTTGACGGTCGCGCCAGGCTGCATGTGCAGGTTGCTTTTGTTTTCGGGGGCTCCGTGCTGTTGAATTCCAGGGTTGAACGGACGTCCCGGAATCAGCCGCCCCGGTATCAGTGAATCCTCATACTTCGCGCGATACTCAACAGCCTTAATGCCGAGAAAAGTCAGTCCGAGTATTAGGGTTAATGAGAGCCCGATTATTTGGCCACGTCGGTTTCCAGTCTGCGCGAAGTACACGGCCAGCGCCATGGTAAAGCTGCTGAGGATCAGAACGACGGTATTGACGGCCCCGAGTGTCAGATCAAGGTGGTTGCTGGCGGTGGCAAATGCGGCCGGGAAGTAAGAGCGATAGAGCGTGTACGCGAAAAACATCCCACCGAAAAACATTATTTCGGTTACCAGAAACACCCACATGCCGAGTGTTCCGGCCTCCCGCTGCTGCTCCATGTTTTCGAAATGGTGCTGCAGAGCCGGGTGGTGACTGCTTTCGTGTTCTAACGCAACGCTATCTGGCAAAACTGTCTCCCTTTTGAGATGTCGGATATGAGATGTGGGATTTCAGAGAATCTCAGATCTCAAATTCAACATCCGACTTCCAAGTTCTGACTTCCGACTTCTGACTTCCGAGTTCTGACTTCTGGAGTTCCACCTTCTCACATCTCCACATCTGACATCTCACATCTACTTCGGTGGATGTCCCCCTATCACCACATCCGCGTCCTCTAACCCTTCCCTCTCCTTAAACTTCCCAACCACTTCAGTCTCTTCAGGCGGTGCAAACTCATACGCTTCCCACGTAACCACCGGCGTCACGACGAAGTTTTCAGTCGGCGGTGGCGAAACTGTGCGCCATTCAAGTCCCGGCAAGTGCCACGGGTTCGGTTCGGCGCGCTTCCCATATCGCATGGACCAAAGCAGGTAAACCAGAGGAATCAATAGTCCGACGCCGAGTATCGAGGCGCCTGCTGTTGACAGCACATTGAACACTTGAAACTCCGGCAGATACGCGTGATACCGGCGCGGCATGCCCATGTAACCGACAGCCATCTGCGGCAGGAACGTGAGATTGAACCCGATGAAAACGACTAACGCGGAAAAGCGTCCCCAGCCCTCGGGATACATGCGCCCGGTAATCTTTGGCCACCAGTAATGCAAGCCTCCGAGGTAAGCCAGTAACGTTCCGCCCACCATGATGTAATGGAAGTGTCCAACCACGAAATAAGTGTCGCTTAAATGCACGTTTGTTCCGAGCGACGCGAGAAACAAACCAGTCATTCCACCGACGGTGAACAGTCCGATGAAGCCCAGCGCATATAGCATCGGCGTATCGTAGGAGATCGATCCTTTGTAAAGTGTCGCCGTCCAGTTGAAAACCTTAATGGCAGACGGTATCGCTACGGCGAAGCTCAGGAAAGAAAAGATCATGCCCGCATAAACTGACTGTCCAGCCACGAACAAGTGGTGACCCCAAACCAGAAAACCAAAAACGGCGATGGCCAGACTGGAGAAAGCGACGAACGAGTAGCCGAAAATATTCTTGCGCGAAAAGTTGGCGATGATTTCGCTGATGATACCCATGCCCGGCAACACCATGATGTAGACGGCCGGGTGCGAATAGAACCAGAACAAATGCTGGAACAGAATCGGATCTCCCCCCAGCGCGGGATTGAATATGCCAACTTGTGCGAGTCGCTCAAAAGCCAGCAACAATATCGTGATCGCGATCACCGGCGTGCCCAAAATCATAATTAGCGACGTCGCATAGTGTGACCAGATAAACAACGGCATGCGGAACCACGTCATGCCAGGCGCGCGCATCGTGTGAATAGTGACGATGAAGTTCAGTCCCGTAAGAATGGACGAAAAGCCGTTGATGAAAATGCCCAGACCCGTGGCGATAACGTACGTATTTGAAAACGTCGTACTGTAAGGAACGTAAAAGGTCCAACCCGTGTCCACCCCACCGGCGAGCAACGCGTAGATCGTAACAATTCCGCCAAGCAAGTAGATGTACCAACTCAACAGGTTGATACGCGGGAACGCCAGGTCTTTGGCGCCGATCATCATGGGCACCAAAAAGTTTCCGAGCGTGGCCGGAATCGACGGAATCAGGAAGAAAAAGACCATGATGATTCCGTGTTGCGTGAATACCTTGTTGTAGGTAGCAGAAGAAAGCAGATCGCCCTGGGGAGTCAGCAACTCCAGGCGAATAAACATGGCGTAGAGGCCGCCAATAAGAAAGAACAATGAAATCGAGCCGAGGTAAAGCAGCGCAATCCGCTTATGGTCTTTCGTCAGTAGCCACGACTTTATTCCGTACTGCGCGTTCAAATAATTGACGCGCGCGGCAGCGGGTGGTTCGAATGATTCGAAAGGTCTCATGATCTATAACTACCGCGGCTATCGATTTACTGCCGGGTTCCCCGTTTGTTCCAAAGCCTGCGTCCGTTGCGCGGGCTGAGGAGCCGCCGCCGGAGCCTGCTGTCCCGGCGCCTGCAACGATTTAATAAATGAAAGAATTTGTATCAATTGCTCAGGCGTCACCTGTCCCTGGAAAGTCGGCATGATCGGACTGTAACCGGTAACGATCTTCGCCTGCGGGTTTTCGATCGATTCTCTTATGTAACCCTCATCAGCGGTCACCGTCTGTCCATTCGATAGCTGCACTTGCTTGCCGAACAAACCAACTATGCCGGGACCACGTCCGCCCTCCCCTTTACCACCATGGCAGGACGCACAACCAAGCGATTCGTAAAGCTGCTGACCGGCGACGACCGGCGATTGTTGCGCTGCGTTTCCCGCCAGCCAGTCGTCAAACTCGGTTGGATTCATAACGATGACTGATCCGATCATTCCGGAGTGGTTCATCCCGCAATACTCGGCGCAAAACAGATGATAAGTGCCTGGCTTGGTCGCTTCGAACCATTGCGTCGTATACCTGCCCGGCAAGACGTCCGACTTGATGCGGAAGGCTGGAAGGAACAGGTCGTGAATAACGTCTTCGGACGTCATGATTAACTTCACTCTGCGCCCCGCAGGCACGTGCAGCGTGTTGATTTCACGCTGACCCGTGGAGTGCTGCATCTTCCACATCCACTGCTTGCCAACTACGTAAACTTCAACTGCGTTCTCCGGCGAGCGGTACATCTGGAAGTAAACCTGCGCGCCCCAGAGAAACATTGTCATCGCGATAAGAAAGGGTATGACCGACCACAGCGTTTCTAATTTATGAGAACCGGCCACCGGTCTGGGAATTTCGTACGGTGAACGACGCCGGTACTTGATAACAAAAAATATGATGACGGTCGAAATCAGCAGGGCGAAAAACAGTGTCACGCCTGACAAGTAGAAATAGAGCGCGTCGACCTTGTCCGAAAGGGTCGAAGCACTGGGAGGTATGAATGGTATCCAGGGCGCTTGCATCAAGACTAAGCGGCACCTCCCGCTTGCAAATGAGCGCGTCCGGCGTTGCGCCGTCGCATCACAATAAACATACCTACCAGGGCCAATAGGGTAGCCACGCCACCGATCCGCATCATGCGCATTACAACCGCGCCATACTTTCCGGTTTTCGGATCGTAGTGGTAGCAATAGAGCAGCAACTGGTCCATCGGCGAACCAATGCGATTATCAGCCGCTTCAATCAAACCGAGACGAAGATCGCGCGGGGTGTATTCAATACCGTAGAAGTAACGTGCCAGCTTTCCTTGCGGCGTCGCCACGTAAACACCACTCGCGTGAGCAAACTGATTTGTTGCGTCGTCCCAGTGATAGCGGAAACCGATTGCGTCCGTGATCTTACGGATCGATTCTTCATCGCCGGTCAGAAAGTGCCAGCCGGCATCAGCGCCTGCGCGTTTGGCCTGCGGAAGGTGGTCCACATAGTTCTTCTTTTTCGCAGCTGCCAGCGCCGGAGTTTCTCTCGGATCGAAGCTGACGGTAACAACTTCAAACTCGTTTCCCGGTGTGAAAGACATCAAACGAAAGGCGGTGACCATGCCGTTGAGAACCTGGTTACAGAGCATGGGACACTCGTAATAGACGAGCGAAAGCATCACCGGCTTCTTGCCGAAGTAGTCCCCCAACTTAACGGTTTCACCCTTCTCGTTTTTCAATTCCAGGTCGAGCGGTAACTGTTCGTTCAATTTTTGATCGATACCGACGCCATTTAGCGCTTTCGGCAGCCCGCTCGGCGCCCGAGGCTCATAGGGACGCGCACTGTAGAGAGGCGAGTTCCCCTTCGGCACCTGGCCGAGGGCCAGATGAGAAGGCAGAAGGCAGAAGGCGGAAAGCAGGAGCAAGAAGGCACTTCCCCGCCAGCGCCGATTGATGTTTCTCCCGATACTCTTCGCTCTTCTCATGCTCATGTCTTGTACTGCCTACTGCCTACTGCCTTCCCGAACTAGCTGACGTTGGCAGTTCAGGATCCTTCGCCATTTGGTCCTGCGGTCGCGAAGGTAATCCCTGCTGCACCACCTTTTTCATCGCGTCGCCAATCCGAACACAGGGCTGCATGTCTACTGGCGCTGCATGCTCAGGCTTGGTTGCGTGGTCATCTGTCGTCGCATGCTGATCCTGCTGGCAATCCAATTGTTTTAGCCACTGCTCGCGCAGCACGCGATACTCCGCTTGCGGCTCGGCCAACTCCAGCGGCACCCACTGCCCGTCTTCCAGCTTCACACCAAATCCCTTAGCTGATTGCAAGCGCGGTTCAGGGGGCAACCGCTCCGCTTCAGTCATAGCCATAGGACCCTTCGGCGGTTCCTTCTTGCTTTCCTGCTGATTGAAGAAACGGAACAGTCCCCACATGAGCAGCGCTACCATCGCCGTCATGACTGACAACGCAACTACAAACTTCAGCAGCCCGCTGACGCTGACGTCACTAGCTTCGTGCGTAACATCAATGTTCTTGATGTAGCTCACGTCCGGTACTTCCGAAACGTGGCCGCGATGGCCGGCGCTGTGACCGTTATGTCCGTTGTGACCTGTCTTAGCCATAACTCAAACTCAATGCGCGTGTGCGTGCTTCTGTTCCAACACCGATTCGTACTGTGGATCGTTAAACGGAACCAACGGCCGCTTCGCGAGCGCCCAACAAAACATCGCCAGCCATAGTCCACCCATGGCAATCGGTGCGACGACGTCCATCCAGCTAATGTGGAAGTGCTCGTGCGTCCAGGTGGGCGCGATGGTCCAAAGCAAATCAAACAATCGCATTACTAAAATCAAGATGGCGATGATCACCAATTTGCTGGCGTTGCGCTTAAACGATCGTGACAACAGGAAGAGAAATGGAAACGCAAAGTGAAATAAAACAACCAGGAGCGCCATTACGCCCCATCCGCCATGCACGCGGGGCATGTACCACCGCGTCTCTTCCGGCAAATCGCCCGACCAGATAATCAAGTATTGCGAAAACGAAAAATACGTCCACAGCATTACCAGCGCCAGCAGCAACTTGCCCAGGTCGTGGAAATGCAACTGCGCCACGAAACCTTCCATGGGCTCTTCCCTGGCCAGGCAAGCCATCACCGCGATCGTAAAAGCCAATGCGCTCAGCGCCCATGATGCGACAAAAATCAAACCGAAGATTGTGGAGTACCACAACGGATCGAGCGACATGAACCAGTCGATGGAAGCAAAGGTGACCGTGAATACCAGCAACACCATTCCCGGCCCGCTCAAGACCCGCATGTTCTTGGTGTACTTCCGTTCCGCAGTTTGATCCTGGAGCCGTGACCAGCGATTAAGCAGGAAGGCCAGCAGGATCCAGATGGCGAAACAGATGACAGCGCGCACAGTGAAAAACGGCAGGGTCAGATACGGCGCCTTCACCTGCAGCGGCACGTGCTTCTGCATTTCCTCCGGATGCGTCCAGAGATAAATCGAATGCGCGCCCAGCACGATGGGAACAAAAAGCAACGCGACTAGAGGAAGCGTCTGTGTGGCAGCCTCGAGTACGCGTCGAATAGCGAGCCCCCAGCCGCCGCCGGTCATGTGTTGCAACATCAACAGCGCGAGCGAACCCACCGAAATTCCAGCCCAGAATGCGAACGCAAACAGGTAAGAATGGAAAAACTGCTGGCGGTCCAGGATGAGCCCCACAACCAGCAGAATACTGAACACCACGCCGACAATCAGCGCGCGCATTTGCCAACGTTTCAACGAAGCTGGTGCTTGATACGAAACGCGCATCTACTGGTGACTCCCTTCCGCCTGTGGAGAGGGCGAGGCGCCCGCAGCAGGTGCCGGTCCTTGCTCGTTGGGCTGGGTAAGCTGTAACGCGCGTATGTAGGCCGCGATGGCCCAACGATCTTTCACGGAAATCTGGTGCGAGTAGCTCGGCATCGCGCCCCAGCCATTCGTCATGGCGTCGAAATAGTGACCAACGGGCGCTGTGCGTAATCTCTCGTCGTGGAATGATGCGGCGCGACGGAATCCCCGTCGCACTACCATGCCGTCACCTCTGCCGGTGAACCCGTGACAAGCGGAACAGAAGATGTCGTAACGTTCCCTACCGCGCGCGACCAGTTCGTCAGTAACCGGAAGCGGAAAAACTTCCACGTCATCGGGAAAAGCGGCCGCGCCGGTTGCGTTGCTGCTCGTCGTGCCCGGCTGCGGACCCGAAGTGGCGGCGCCAGAAGTCGTGCCTGCTTTTTTGCCGGTGAAATATTCACTGTCTTCGTTCAGGAAACCGCGCGGCACAGTGCCTGCCACCGGCGGACGCGTTGACAGTCCATCTCGATAGAACGTCGTTGACCGATACGGCTTCATCTTTGGCTGGTCCTGCATGTCGCGACGGCAGCCGGCAAAGAAGAGGAGGCAGACGGCAGACAGCAGGAGGCAGGACCACGCGCGTGACGTCGCACGCGTCGTATCTCCTGCAGACTGCCGACTGCCTCCTGCTGACTGTTTTTCAGACTTCAACATCACTAACGTTCTTAGCGCCTTCCAGCGACTTCATGAACTCGATCGCTTCATCATGTTTGAAGAGAGGATCGTTTGCCTCAATGACCAAGAAGAAATGATCGCGGGTAGCTAGATCGAAATTCGGAGCGTTGAAAACCGGATGATAGGGCTGCGGCAACTTATTGAGTGCCAACATGCCAAACACGGCCGCAAACGCTGCGCACAACACCGTGGTTTCAAAAGTAATCGGAATAAATGCCGGCCAACTGTTGTATGGCTTGCCGCCGACGTTCAGCGGGTAATCAATAACCTCCATCCAGTACTGCATGAAGAACCCGCCGAGTCCGCCGAGTATTCCGCCAATCAAAACAATCAAAGGAAGGCTGGTGCGCGTGAAACCAATTGCCTCGGTCAGCTCTTCGATCGGGTAAGGCGAATAGCCGTTGATGCGTCGATAGCCGGATTCATACGTACGCCGCGCGGCCGACACGAGATCCGACGGGTTATCAAACTCCGCCATAATCCCGTAGAGCGGTGGCGTCGTGCGTCTACGGAGCACACCGTGCTCGTCAATCTCGTGCGGTTCGATTCCTTTTTTAACGTGATCAGCCATCGCTCGCTGTTTCTCATTAACACCTGGCTTCAGCCAGGTGTTCGAGCCTTCTCGACCGTTGGTTAACGGTTTTAACCGTTTACCTGCGAAACCGTTGAAACGGTTTCTATTTCAGCGTCTCTCACGGATCACCGCACTGAAGTGCGGTGTTAATGAGAGAAACAAGTCCTACTCTTCAACTTCCGCTTCCGGCAAAATCGTGCGCATCTCAAAAATCGAAATCATCGGCAGGAAGCGGATAAACAGGAACAGCAACGTAAAGAAGAAGCCAATCGTGCCGATGAACATGGTCCAATCCCACATTGAGGGCTGATACATGCCCCAGGAGCTCGGCATGAAGTCACGGTGCAAACTGGTGACTACGATTACAAATCGCTCCAGCCACATACCGATGCTTACAACCAGCGACAACAACCACAGCGCCAGTAGGTTCGAACGCACCTTCTTAATCCACAGGAACTGCGGCGCCACGATGTTGCACAGGATCAACGCCCAGTAGTATCCGGCGTAAGGTCCATGCATGCGGTTCCAGATCATGTAACGCTCATAACGATTGCCGCTGTACCACCCGAAGAACGCTTCCATCACGTAGCCGTAACCTACGATTAATCCGGTCGCCAGCATCACCTTGGCCATGTTGTGCATGTGGCGCATGGTGATGAAGCCTTCCAGTCCGTAGAGCTTGCGCAAGGGAATCGTCAGCAGCAACACCATCGCAAAGCCTGCGTAGATGGCTCCCGCTACGAAGTAAGGTGGAAACATCGTCGCGTGCCATCCGGGAATCACGCCGACGGCAAAGTCGAAGCTGACGATCGTGTGTACCGACAACACCAACGGCGTCGCCAGTCCGGCTAGTAACAGGTACGCCATTTCGTAGCGGTGCCAGTGCCTGGCAGAACCACGCCAACCCATGGCCAACAACCCATACAAAATCTGAAACGGCTTGCTGCGCGCGCGATCTCGCAGCGTTGCAAAGTCAGGAATCAGGCCTACAAACCAGAAAAGCGCCGAGACCGTTGCGTACGTCGAGACGGCAAATACGTCCCACATCAAGGGGCTGCGAAACTGTGGCCAGATTCCCATCGTGTTCGGATACGGGAACAGCCAGTAGGCCAACCAGGGACGTCCGAGGTGCATGATCGGATACATGCCGGCCTGCGCCACCGCGAACAAAGTCATGGCTTCCGCAAAGCGATTGATCGAAGTACGCCACTTCTGACGCAACAGCAGCAGAATCGCAGAGATCAGTGTGCCGGCGTGCCCGATGCCGATCCACCAGACGAAGTTAAGAATATCCATTCCCCAGGCGACGGGAATGTTGACGCCCCACAATCCGATACCGACAAACAGCAGGTTTGTGATCGTCAGCAGCATCAGTTGGAAGAGCACGAACGAGATGCCGAAGCCGAGAAACCACCAGAGTGGCGTTTTGCGCTTCAGGACGATCGAACTGATCTTGTCCGTCACTGAAGCAAACGTCAGCCCTGGCTCAACGACCGGCGCCGTCGAATGGTGTATTTGAATGTGTGGCTCTTCGTGCATTCGATCTACTGTTTCTCATTAACACCTGGCTTCAGCCAGGTGTCGGAGCTTCGCTTTATCCCCGAACCGTTTTAACGGTTTACCGCGCGAAACCATTGAAACGGTTTCTATCGCGAGGCTCGTCTTAATCACCGCACTGAAGTGCGGTGTTAATGAGAATCGCCCTTAATCTCCGGGTTCGGATTCTTCAAAGCCGACAAATAGGTAGTGCGCGGCTTCGTGTTCAACTCTTCCAACACTGAATAGTTTCTCTTGTCGGCCTTTATCTTCGACACGCGACTGTTTGGATCGTTAATGTCACCAAAAACAATCGCCTCTGTCGGACAAACCGCCTGACACGCTGTCACAATTTCCCCATCCCGAACTTTCCGATCTTCAAGTTCCGACTGAATCTTCGCGCCCTGAATTCGCTGCACGCAGTAAGTGCACTTCTCCATCACGCCTCGACTGCGCACCGATACATCAGGATTACGCATCAACTGATAGGTTGGTGTTTCCCAGTCCTGGTAGAGAAAGAAGTTGAACCGGCGAACTTTGTACGGGCAGTTGTTCGAGCAGTATTTCGTTCCGACACACCGGTTGTAGACCATGTCGTTCAGGCCTTCGGTGCTGTGTACGGTGGCGTGAACCGGACACACCGGTTCACACGGCGCCTTTTCACAATGCATGCAAGGCACCGGCATGAAGTGTGTGCCCTCAGGCGTACTCGGATTGTCACCTTTGAAATAGGTATCGACGCGAATCCAGTGCATCTCGCGACTGCGGATTACTTCATCCTTGCCAACGACCGGAATGTTGTTCTCAGACTGGCAGGCGATAGTGCACGCGTTACAGCCGATGCAGTTGTTGAGATCGATCGCCATGCCCCAGGCATAGCCCATACCCTGGTTCTTATAATCAAAAGGTTCATACATCGAGCCGTGATCTTCGTGGTGTTCGCCGTGCTCTTCGTGTTTCGGGTGTAAAAAGTCTTCGACAGTAGACGAGCGAAGGATGTCGCGGTCTTCTTTGCTGAAGTCGTGGTCCTCCATATTGAAATGGAGCTGCGTGGCGGCCACGACAAACTGATCGCCAGTTCTCTCCACCTGAACGCCATTGGCGGACCAGGGTGAATCTGACGTGCGAATTTCGTAGACGTTAAAGCCGTGACCATTGCCAACGCGTCCAGCCAGTCTGCGACCATAACCAAGGTGGACCGTGATCACTCCGTCGGGCTGTCCGGGTGTAATCCATGTGGGGATAGTGCCGGAGATAGTTCTGCCCTGACTGCTAATGCGTACGGTGTCTACCCAAATGTCGCCGCCTTTTTTTCCGATGGCTTTCTGCAGGCCGAGTTGCTGAGCCGTATTTGGGCTAACTAACGCAGCGTTGTCCCATGTCAGTTTTGACAGCGGTTTCGGTAACTCCTGCAGCCAACCGTTGTTGGCAAAACGACCGTCGTAAACCGTCGGGTCAGTGCGGATGACCAGCTCGACCGTGCCGAACGTCGCACCTGTAGGATGCCCCACGGTAACCGGCACGGGCTGAGGCAGGTTGGCCAATGCCTGGGCCAGACCCTGGCCATTCACGGCCAAAGTTTTCATCGGTAGTGCGGTGTTTGGAATGAACCCGTCGTGCACCCACCGGCGCCAGTTGGTTTCAAAGTCAGCCGATGCGGTGCTGGCGGATTGCGGAGTGCTGGCGGATTGCGGAGCGCTGGCGGATTGCGGAGTGCTGATTGCGGATTGCGGAGTGGTCGCCGACTCCTGCCGTCTGCCTTCTGCCGTCTGCCTACTGCCTTCTGCTCCTGCTCCTGCCGCCTGCCGACTGCCTCCTGACGGAGGGTTCCGCTGCCAGTACTCGCGAATGATGTCGTAGGGTTTGCGATCGTACTGCGGCGAGAAGACGGCGAGCAGTTCATGTGCGCTGCGACCTTGATACAACGGCTCGATCAACGGTTGAACAATGGAAACTGTCCCGTCATACGCGCGCGTGTCGCTCCACTCTTCAAGATAGTGAGTTGCTGGAATGTGCCAGTGGCACAGTTCAGAAGTTTCGTCGCGATACTGACTCAGGTGAATTCGCAACTCCGCCTTGAATAGTCTCTCCTGATTGAGTTTCAGATCCGCCGGTGTGTTGTAGACCGGATTGCCGCCTATGATGACCAGCATCTTGACCCGGCCACCGTCCAGTTCGTTAACCAGCTCCTGCAGCGACTGGCGCTGATCCATCGGATTCACTTCCAAAGGATCAGTGTAGAAAACCGTTTGGCCCACATTGCCGAGTGCCCCATTCATCGCATGGGCCAGCGCATGTACGACGGGAGGCGCTTCTCTCCCCGCGATTACGATGCTTCTGCCGCGATGCTGTTGCAGGTCACTAGCCATGGCATCGAGTCCGCTGATCGATATATCCCCCGCAATTCCCCCTACGCCGACACGAGACGCGATTGCACCAGCAGCTTTTGGTAACTCGCTGGGCCGGATTGCCCAATGATGATCGGCACTGGCGCCAGTGGTTGTTGGGGTCGTTTCGATCACGTAGAGACGGTTCATCGTATTCTTGTCTTCTGACACGCGGCGGCGAGCACTAAAGTCGCGCGCGTAACGCAACGTGCCCGGCATGGCGGCCAGAAAATCTGCGTCCAGCGAAAGAATTCGATCTGCCTTAGAGAAGTCGTAGATGGTATTGACCGGCTGGCCCAAAGCCATCTTGGCGCCTGCGTAGGCCTGATCGTTATTGACAGGTTCGTACTGATGCCATTTCGCTTGCGGAAACTCTGTCAGTATTCCTTTCAACTGCTCGGCCAGCGACGGCGATGTGATGGTCTCGGTTAGAATATGAAGTCCGGCGCCCTGCCCAGGTCGCAGACCGTCGAGCGCCGTTCGCAGCTCGCCAATGAACGTGGTCCATGGCCGCGTTTCGTCACGGAACAAAGAGGTTTGAGCGCGGTCTGGATCGTAGAGACTTAAAATCGAGGCCTGCGAAAAGATATCGGTGGCGCTGGACCCGACTTCATCAGGATTTGCACTGCGATTCTGTGGGTGATCAGGATTTCCTTCGACCTTGGTTGGACGCCCTTCGTTGCTTCTCGCCAACAACGGCGTAGCCACTCCGCTCAAACTTAGGGCCGTGGCAAAGAAGAGCGCTTTTCCAGGATTTCCGTATTCGGGCTGCGTAACCGACGGAACAATTTTTTCGGGTGGCTGAAACACGCAACCGCTGAGACCGGCCAACGCGAGGGATGCACCCATCAATTTTATGAATGATCGGCGTTCGATTGGATCGTCCCAACGCTCGGCGTGCTGTGGATACTCGCGTGAGACAAACTCGCGAAACTCAGGAGCGTCGGCCAGCTCTTCAAGACTGCGCCAATATTTCTTGGCAGCCAGTGCGGGCTTTTCAGCGTGCGCGTCAGCTGCGTCATCCTGGTGATCCAGGATGTATTGGGACATCAGCTTGAAGTTTATGTGTCGATCGTCCATTTCTCGATTTCGGATTTCAGATTGCGGACTTCAGATTTCAAATCTCAAATTCAGATTTCAGATTTCAGATTTCAGATCCCAGATCTCAGATTTCCTGCTCCTGCCTCCTGCCTCCTGCTCCTGCCCCTGCTCCTGCCTCCTGCTCCTGCCTCCTGCTCCCTGCTCCTGCCTTTACCGGTGGCAAGTCGAACAACTCGTCAACGTGTACTTATCCTGTATGTGATATTTCTTCACCAGCGACTGTCCATAAGCCAACTCTTCACTTGTCTTGTTCTCGGGCCGCCAGGTCATGTCAAAAATTTTCTCGCGTTCGCGCACGAACCTTTCGGGCGCGCGGTGACACTCCAGACACCACTCCATCTGCAGGGTTGAAGCCTGATAGGCAATCGGCATGTCGTCCACGCGGCCATGACACGTGGAACATCCGACACCTTTCTTTACGTGAATGCTGTGATCGAAGTAGGCGTAGTCTGGTAGGTCGTGTACCCGGATCCACTCGATGGGTTTATTGTCTCGGAAGCTGGCGCGCACTGGTTCGAGATAGGTGCTCTCAGCCCAGATCTGCTTGTGACAACTCATGCACGTTTCGGTTGACGGCAGACCCGCACTAGCAGAGGTTTCAACACTGGTGTGACAGTAGCGACAGTCAAGACCGTCATCGCCGACATGGTGTTTATGACTAAACTGGACCGGCTGTTGTCGCTCGACCCACTGTCCCGTGTTCCATGACGAACGGTTTAATTCTGCCGTCATCCAAAGCAGCGCCACGAGAATGAAAACTGCTCCGTAGATCGTCAGCTTGGCTAAGGCGTTCGTACTGTGATGGAAAATCTGTGGCATCGCCGCAGCTTACTTCCCCATTACTTCGATCAAACCCTCAGGATGAAAAATCTTTGTGGCTCGTAAGAGCACCAAGGCTGAACTCCGAACTGCAGGGAGAGTTCAGTTCGTGCAGCGCGGATTGCAGGGCGGTAAGCTGCACATACGAGGCTCTACGCTGAACTGTGCATTGGCTTATAAAACCACACAGCCGTGCGCAAAACTCTCTATCGAAATGCTTGTTCTTACAAAGTTGGGCGTTACTTTAGCAGATGAATAAGCAATTTCAAATTCTCATTAATGCACGGCAGAAGTTGAGAAAGTGTTACGGTCATTCAGGCGGAGGTAGCGGGGAAAATTAAAGACCATTTTCCATATATCTTTCCCATTTCCCATTTTTCATTGGATCCCGAAGCAAAGTGGTTTTCATCGATATTGAGAGGAAATACACCGCCTGGATACTCAAATGAAATTAGTGGCTGAGTTGTGTATGACGATGATTGGTTGAACAAATGAAAAATGGGAAATGGGAAATGATATATGGGAAATGGTTCTTCACGATGGGAGAACCACTCAAGATCCAGCATCGCGGGCTAGCATCGCCGCGCCGATGGTGGCTGCGTCCGGTCCGAGTGAGGCGGCCAGAATCTCTGTGGCTTCAAAGCACGGTTGGAACGCGCGGCGCTTCGCTTCCTGAATTACTGGGTTCAAAATTATCTCGCGCGCCCGCATCACACCGCCACCGAGCACAATTCGTTCAATATTCAGCAGATTGATCACGCTCGCCACACCCGTGCCGATGTATTTCCCGGTGCGCTCAAGCATCATCAACGCAAAGTCGTCGCCTTCAGTCGCTTCCCGCGCCATGTCATCGGCGGTGAAATCTTTGTTCAAAGCCAGCCTGGACAATGATGAAGTTGAATCTCGATTCAAGCGCTCATTCGCGCGACGCACGATGTTTGGAGCTGAAGCCACTGTCTCCAGACAGCCGCGGTTTCCACACAAACACTCGGCGCCTTCTGTATCAATCGTAATGTGTCCAACTTCACCAGCGAACCCCGATGATCCAGTCCAAAGTTTGCCGTCGAGAATGATTGCGCCACCGATTCCCTCCCCAATGGTGATGTAGAACATGTCGCGGCTTCCGCGACCGGCTCCTGCCATATACTCACCATAAGCGGCGGCGTTGGCATCGTTCTCGAGCTCCACACGCAGACCAGTCGCTTTAGTAAGTTCGGCATGCAGGCTATTGCTGACTGTTGATGGTATGAAACTCGATGCAATTACCCGATCGCTTTGCCGGTTAACTAATCCGGGGATGGCAATTCCGACACCGCCGATGTTTTCATCACCGGCTTTCAGATCTGCGACCATGGCGGCGATCTGCGCCACCAAACCACTGCCGTTCAAAGACGCGTCGGCCCGCTTTTTTATTTGGCCGGTGCTGTCGACGGTAGCGCCGCTCAACTTCGAGCCCGAAAGCTCAATACCAATGAAACTGGATTGCGATGGCGGCGGCATAGTTAGCGCAAAACCTTCCGGCTGTATGTATTAGGTAAGAAACAAGCGAAGCATAATGGAGGGTATGGGGGCTGTCAAACGGCTCTTTCTGCGTGTAGAATTGCGTGCAAACATATTGCGTGACTTCGATCTCAGGTGTTTGAAAAACTGCGCGCGCGTCAAACAAACACCAATATTTCAAGCGCAAGCTAAGCGCCTCTATGCAGATTCGCTCCATACTTCTGCCGACGGACTTCAGCGAATGTGGCAACTACGCTCGTTCCTACGCCGCATCGCTGGCCCGTAAATTTGGTGCTTCGATCATCGCCGTGCACGTGATCGAACCGATGGTTCCGACGGTGGGCTATTCGGGGATGACTGAGCCCTTGCCGATCGCCGACATTGCCGATCAACTGGAAACGTCGGCTGAACGCGAGCTGCCAAAGATCACTGAATATGAAGATTGCGCGGGATTGGACATTGAAGAAGTTATCGTGCACGGCGAAGCGGCTGCGGAAATCGTTCGCGTAGCTAAAGAAAAGGGAGCTGACCTGATCGTGCTCTCCTCTCATGGACGAACGGGCCTCGGACGCATACTCTTTGGCTCCACCGCGGAAGCCGTAGTGCGGCATGCTTCGTGTCCGGTGTTGGTGGTGAAACCGGCCAAAGCCGGCGAGACTTCTTGAGTGATTGGTTAGTGGACTGTCGGCCGTTCGGCACTATGGGAGCGAATTCCCGCGTGCTCGCTGCCCACTGCTCACTGCCCACTAATCCAAACGATGCACCTAGACTTCCTTTACGACCTGCTGGGTCAATACGGCATCTATGCGGTATTTATCCTCGTCGTGATCGAGGGGGACATCACACTGCTGATCGCCGGTGTGATGGCCCAGAGCGGATTTTTCGGTCCACATAGTTTTTGGTGGGTACTGTTGGCAGGCACCCTGGGTGGCGCAGCCAGCGACAACATCGCCTACTTTCTTGGCCGCCAGTTTCGCAAAGGCGTGCGCGACCTTCGCTTCTATCGCGCGGCGCAGCCACGCATGGAACGATTGACGCGAAACTTCGGCACGCTCTCGATCTTCCTTTCAAAATATATTTACGGTTTGCGTTGGGCTTCGTGCATTTTTTACGGCGTCGGACGGATGCCCTACCTGCGTTTTCTGTTACTGTCTCTATCGAGTTGTTTTGTTTGGGTGTTGTTACTGAGCGGGGCCGGTTACTTTTTCAGCGGCGCTGTGATGGGGTTGATTGGCGATTTCGAACGGCTCGGCAAGGCCCTGCTGGTAATCGTTGTCCTTGGGATCATCGGTTTTTATCTGGTCGAACGTTTTTATCTTTCGCCAAAGGTTGAAGAGGCTGATCCGGAAAAACTGCAGGAGTTTGAGCACGCTGCGCAGGAGAAACTGCATGACTTGAAGCAAGAGATTCAGGAACATATCCCCTTCAAGCCATCACGCCACGACGACTCGACTAAATCCGGGCCCAACGAGCCGGAAAAATAATTCAGACAAAGGACTAATTCTTACTTAACTTGATTATCGAATCTTCAGCACCTACTCGCGTTGATCTCGCCGGCGGCACCATTGATATCTGGCCGTTATATCTGTTTCATCCCCGAGCAGCCACGGTTAACTTTGCAACTTCTCTGCGCGCCCGGTGCCGCATCGAAACTCGTGACGACAGCAAAGTCATTCTTGAGTCGCGCGATCGAAAAGTTGTTTTTGAAACAGACCTCGCCGCTGTTGACGATCTGGTCAGCGAAAATCGGCTCGAGTTGATCTCGAAGCTGGTCCATTTCTTTAAGCCCACTACCGGATTTCATTTGATCGCAGATAGCCAGGCGCCTGCCGGCGCCGGTATGGGTGGTTCGTCTGCCCTGGCAATTGCCTGCATCGGAGCGCTCAATCATCTGGTCGGTAATCGATACGATAGAAACAAGTTCATTATTTTGGCGGCAAATATCGAAACCACCGTAATCAAAGTGCCCGCCGGATTTCAGGACTATTATTCGGCATTCTACGGTGGCGCCTCCGCTGTTCATTTCCGTGCAGATGGAATTGAACGCGAACACCTGAAGATCGACGCGGAGAAACTCGAGCAACGAATCGCCATTTGTTACACGGGTGAGCCGAGACTGTCAGGCACGAATAACTGGGACATCTTTAAACGTCACATCGATGGCGATCCTGATCTATTTACTTTGTTTGAAGGAATTCGTGATGCCGCAGTGCGCATGCGTCAGGCGTTGCTAAATCACGATTGGAACGAAGTCAGCACCGTGATGCGCGAGGCGTATCCACGTCGGAAGCGACTGGCACCAGGGGTGACCACTCCACAGATGGAGAAGTTGGTCCAGACCGCGTTAGACAACGGCGCGGAGGCGGCCAAGGTATGCGGCGCGGGCGGCGGAGGCTGCATCGCGTTTCTCTGTAGCGAGGGACGCAAGGGTGATGTTGAAGCCGCGTTAGCTGCTGAAGAAGGCGCGGAAGTAATCGATTGGCAGTTTTCGCATGAGGGCTTGGTGGTAAAGGAATCCTGAAATCTATTCCTTCATTCCCCTCCCGCTGGGAGGGGTTAGGGGAGGGTTTGTGAGAGCCCACCCCTTTTATATTTGTGGGAAGCGACAACCCGCGAAATGAGAACTGGACCCTACCAACCAAATCAATTCTGGCTTGGTCCGCAAGCCCTCTCCCCAACCCTCTCCCAGGGGGAGAGGGAGAAGATCACAGCATCCACTGATATCGATTCTCGTAATACGACGGTGAACGATCCGGATAACGCTTCTTGTACTGGTGATACCGCGCTAGCAATCTTTCGTATCTGCTGTCTGAAGAACGAATCTTTCGATGGGGTATGGCGCGCAGGTGATCTTCAATCGTGGTCATCTTCCGCGACGAAAAGCGCCAGTCGTAGTTTCCCAAGTCGTACAGACTCGTGACCCCGTAACCTTTGATACGCCCCGAAAAATCCACGTAGGGATCGAAGTAACTCCAGGTCAAATCTCGTATTGAACGAAACAACGGACGTCGCCCGTGAAGTCCAATGTCCCGCGAACGGCCGATGGAACCCCACTTTCGATCTTCCTGAAAAACAAAAATCACGTGATCGAGTAGGTCGACTGATTCAATGTCCATCAATAACGGCGGGTAGCCGTGTTGCTCCAGGATTACCGCTGCAGCGACGGCAGCCTCCAGGCAGTGTGCTTCTCCCACCTTCAGCACTTCGCGAAAAGAGCGCAACGTTCCGCCGTTCCGTTCCCAGTTGTAAGGCAGCGAACTGAAATATCTTTGCACCTGCGCGGGCGTGCGCAGGGTTTGAATCAGTTCCCACTCTTTCCTGGTAAATGCCTCTTTGCCTGGTTTCTGCATAAACTTATCCGCAGATTACACAGATTCCGCAGATTAGAAAAATAAACTGATAGTCAGCTAACTTGTAATTCGTAATCTGCGGAATCTGTGTAATCTACGGATACTTGCGTCTCGTGCGGCAGTAATGTAAGAGTAAGTTCACCGAATCAAGGTCAGGGCTAGCATCGTTTATGGAACCAATCATGCAGTTGAACCGGGGCGAGCAGGAAGTAAACACCGCGGCCTCGCGATTGGTCGAACTAATTGAAGAAGCACTGACAGTGGTTCCGCAGCGTTTAAGTCGCGAGCTGGACTCGCTCGACGCTGTTGCGGACCGCATTGAAAGAGCCAGCCGCGACCTATCTGTTGCTCTGCGCGAGTTGGCTCGCGAAGGCCGCATTGCGCGGGAAGCCGCCGATTAAGTCGACGCGCCTCGAAACGCTTCCCCGACCGTTCGAAATTCTAAGTACATTAATTTTGGAGATGGTATGAGTTCAACCCGGACACAACATGGCCGTGATACTTCGTTGCCCTTGAGTAAAAACACACATTTGCTCAACTGGGTTGAAAAGATGGCTGCCTTAACAAAACCCGACGCAATTCACTGGGTCGATGGTTCGCAAGAAGAGGACGAGGCGCTAAAAGCTCAGATGGTCGAGAGCGGCACGTTCATCAAACTCAATGAAGAGCTTTGGCCAAACTGTTACTACGCTCGCTCCGATGCCAGCGACGTTGCTCGTGTTGAAGACCGCACCTATATCTGTTCACTCTCCAAGGACAGCGCCGGCCCAACCAACAACTGGGAAGAGCCATACGCCATGCGGCGTAAGCTCAAAGAGCTGTTTGATGGATCGATGCGCGGGCGAACTATGTATGTGTTGCCGTTCAGCATGGGACCGGTCGGATCACCTATGTCGCAAATAGGAGTTCAACTTACCGATTCGCCATATGTGGTCGTCAACATGCGCATTATGGCGCGCATCGGTTTGCCTGTTTACGCGGAGATTGATAACGAATCGAAACGGGTAGTGCCATGCATGCACTCGGTGGGCGCACCTCTCTCGCCGGGCCAAAATGATGTTCCCTGGCCATGCAACAAAGAAAAGTACATCGTCCACTTCCCTGAGACGCGCGAAATCTGGTCATACGGTTCGGGATACGGCGGCAACGCTTTGTTAGGCAAGAAATGCTTTGCGCTTCGGATCGCTTCCAACATCGCACGCGACGAAGGCTGGATGGCGGAGCACATGCTCATCGTAGGCGTCGAAAATCCCGAGGGCGAGAAGACTTACGTAACGGCGGCCTTTCCGAGTGCCTGCGGCAAGACTAACTTTGCAATGCTAATTCCGCCGGCAGGTTTTGAAGGTTGGAAAGTGTGGACGGTCGGCGACGATATCGCCTGGATTAAACCCGACGCCAACGGCCGGCTCCACGCCATTAATCCGGAAGCGGGTTTCTTCGGCGTCGCACCCGGCACGTCGGCAAAAACAAATCCAAATGCGATGGTGTCGCTCGCGAAGAATTCGATCTTCACCAACGTCGCGCTAACACCGGAAGGCGGGGTCTGGTGGGAAGGGATGACTGACGAGCCACCGGCCGAATGTCTTGATTGGCAAGGCAACAAGTGGACGCCCGAGATTGCAAAGACGACCGGCGCCAAGGCCGCACATCCCAACGCTCGCTTTACTGCACCCGCTTCTCAGTGCCCTACGATTGATCCCGATTGGGAAAACCCGAACGGCGTACCGATCAGCGCGATCATTTTTGGTGGACGTCGCGCCACCACGATGCCGCTTGTCTATCAGGCGTTTAACTGGAGTTCAGGGGTTTACACAGGGGCGACTATGGGATCGGAGATGACGGCGGCAGCGGCAGGAACTATCGGAAAGGTCAGACGAGATCCGATGGCCATGTTGCCCTTCTGCGGTTATCACATGGGCGATTACTTCCGGCACTGGATCCGCATGCAGCGTTCATTAACTGAAACGCCGCGTATCTTCCACGTGAATTGGTTTCGTAAAGATGCCAACGGCGAGTTCATGTGGCCGGGCTTCAGTGAAAACATGCGCGTGTTGAAATGGATCGTTGATCGGGTTCACGGACGGGCGCTGGCAAAAGAGACGCCGATCGGTTGGATGCCGCTGTATGAAGACATAAATTGGAAAGGTTTGGACTTTCCGAAAGAGAAGTTTGAAGCGTTGCAGTCGTTCGATCGAAACGCGTGGCGAAATGAAGTGCTGGGACACGAAGAGTTGTTCCTGGACCTGCACGATCGTTTACCGCCGGAAACGGTCTACGAACGCGAGTTGTTGATCTGCAGACTGTAGGACAGACATTCTTGTGTGTCCTACACCATCGAAAGATCTCATTTTCCCATTGTTCTTTTTGCTAACCCGGCGGCCAATTCATCTGGCGTCCGCCAAGGACGTGCACGTGAAGATGAAAAACTGACTGACCCGCACCCGCGCCAGTATTGATCACGGTTCGATAGCCACTCTCGCCCAGCCCTTCAGTGTTCGCCATGCGCGCTCCGATACGCAGCAGGTGGCCCAGCAAACCTTCATCATGTTGCGAAGCTTCGTCGAGGGACTCCATGTGTTCCTTTGGAATCACCAGTAAGTGAGTGGGTGCTTGTGGATTAATGTCTCGAATCACAATCGACCGATCGTCCTGGTGAACGAAGTCGACGGGAATCTCACCGTTTACCATCCGACAAAATAAGCAGCTTTGTTCTGACATGTTCATACCGTGTAACGCAAACTGTTAGTTTGCGGTTTTCCATTTCAGGTCACTACACAAACTAACAGTTTGCGTTAAGAACGCTGTTATGCTTCCGCCTGCTTTGTAGGCTGACGATCCGTTACGGGCTGCGAAAGCGGCGCTGTGACCGAGTCGTGCAAACGTTCGATGTCCGCACCCAGCACTCGCAGTTTTGCTTCAATCTTTTCGTAACCTCGATCAATGTGATACACCCGATCTATTACCGTTTCCCCTTTAGCTACCAATCCCGCCAGCACCAGCGACGCTGACGCACGCAGATCCGATGCTTGCAGAGGCGCGCCGGTTAATTCTGTCGGACCGGTGACAACCGCGCGGTGTCCATCGATCGAAATCCTGGCGCCCATGCGCTGTAATTCTGACGCATGCATGAAACGGTTTTCGAAGACTGTCTCCTCAATCACAGAACGACCACTAGCCTGGGTCATCAACGCCATGTACTGCGCCTGCATGTCAGTTGGGAAACTGGGATACGGGTGCGTAGTGACGTCTCGGGCATCGATTTGTCCCGGTACGCGCACTGCGAGCGTGCTGGAGTTAACCTCTTCAATCTCAACGCCGGTTTCGCGAAACTTCTCGACCACTGCGATTAGGTGTTGAGGCTGACAATCTCTGATCTCCAGTTCGCCCTTAGTAATCGCTGCCGCGGTAATAAACGTTCCAGTCTCAATGCGGTCCGGAATGATTGTGTGTTGCGCGCCACCTAAACTCTCGACGCCTTCAATCTCGATCGTTTCGGTACCGGCGCCGCGCACACGTGCTCCCATTTTGTTCAGGAGTTCGGCAAGGTCTTCTATTTCCGGCTCGCGCGCCGCGTTGTGTAACACCGTCGTGCCTGAAGCGAGCGTGGCAGCCATCATCAGGTTTTCGGTACCCGTGACTGTGACCTTATCAAAACCAAAGTTGCCGCCAATCAATCGGCCACCTTTTGGCGCGCGCGCTATTACGTTACCGCCTTCGAGTTTCACTTGCGCGCCTAGTTTTTCAAATGCGGCGAGATGCAAATCGATAGGTCGAGTGCCAATCGCGCAACCGCCGGGCATTGAAACTTTGGCTTTTCCGAAACGTGCCAGCAGAGGTCCTAACGCCAGCACCGACGCTCGCATCGTGCGAACCAACTCGTAAGGCGCTTCGAAAACTTCGATATTGCTCGCTGTGATCTTGTGGCTGCGCAACTCAGGCGTCAGCACCGTCGCCCCGATGTCCTCGAGCAACCGGCGTTGCGTGATGATGTCGCGCACATACGGCAAGTTATGCAGCGTTACCGTCTCGCCGGTGAGTATCGCCGCCGCCATACACGGCAATGCCGAATTCTTCGCGCCACTGATAGAGACGCGACCGTTAAGAGCTTTGCCGCCCCTTATTCTAAATTTATCCACGGTGAAGACAGATTAAATTAAAACCGAGTCATAACAAAGCGAACCCCGAGGCACGCGAACTCACGACGAGAGATTTCGTGAGTTTCGTGGCTTTGCACAAAAAGTAAGCGTTCAGAAGCACCAACAAATTCAGAACCGGGAGCGGTAGCGACCGGATGCTACACTCCACCTTTCCGTACTTTTTCCACTTCCCCTATTTGAGAGCCAGCATCCGGTCGCTACCGCTCCCGGTTCTGTATTTGTTGACCCACATCGATCCGCGTTGAACTCACTTTTTGTGCAAAGCCGTGTTTCGTGAATCGCTTTTACTTCTTGCGCAATGCCACTGTACGCGGAATGCCTTGCAAGTCCTGATGAATATCCAGCAGCTCCCAAACCTGTGCATCGATTAAATTACCAACCGCTTCGTGCTGATCGAATCCAATCTCAAAAAGAAGATGACCACGGGGCTTGAGATACCGTTGGGCATCAACAACCAGACGACGAATCACATCTAAACCGTCTGCTCCCGACGTTAGTGCTACACGTGGCTCGAAGTCGCGCACCTCTCGTTGCAATGTTGCCACCGCGTCCTCAGCAACGTACGGCGGATTCGAAACGATCAAATCGAAAGTCTGTTGCGGTACCGAGGCAAAACAATCTGACAAAACAAATTCAATGCGATCACTGACCTTATGCCGCGCGGCGTTGCGTTTGGCAATTTCCAGCGCCGAAGCGGAGACATCGACGGCGATTGCGTGGGCCAGTGGAAGTTGAGTCAGGAGGGTGATCGCAATGCAGCCCGAGCCTGTTCCTACATCGCAAAAAGAAACCTCTGACGCTCCCACTAACTTTAAAGCGGCTTCGATCAACAACTCCGTTTCCGGTCGCGGAATCAGTACCGCTGGTGTTACTTCAAATTCCAAACCGTAAAAATCCTGGCGGCCCGTAATGTACTGAGCGGGCTCACCCTGCGCGCGCGACTCAAGAAACTCCTGAAACAGTGTTTCCTGCTCTCCTGAGATCGGGTCATCGGCATGACTCAAGATGAACGTGCGATCCTTGTCGAGCAAAAAAGCCAGCAATGAGCCAGCCTCACGTCGCGCTTCCGGGACCCCCGCCTTACGCAATTTATTCGCACCTTGCAGAATCGCTTCGGCAATTGAAATTGGCATACTTCAACAGTCGCAATTGATCGGTAACAGAATTGTCGGGCTTAAGTACAACAAAGGTTAACGGTTCGGCGTGTATCGTGCCTATAATACGCGCACTGATTCGAAGTAGTGATTAAATGGGTTCCGTCGGATTTCGGGAACGAAGATCGTATTGTTAGTTTTTAGATTGTAACAAGGTACGAGTCTCGTTCCTCCCGTATACGACAGGACCTCCAGGCCATTTGGTTTTGGAGGTTCTGGCGTAATAGAGGGCCGAAGTTTAAACAACGTTACGCAAGGAGCATGTAGTGGGGGCATTCGCTAAAGCGCTGTTGCTGTTCACATTGAATTTTCTCGACGCGCAGCTGACCATCCTTTGGTTACGTCTTGATGTCGCAACTGAGGGAAATCGGCTAATGGCTGCCCTGCTAACTCATGGCGAATCGTCGTTTCTGATTGTGAAACTACTGATCGGCGCTCTCGCAGGTTACACGCTTTATCACTTTGCGAAATTCCCTATTGCTCGTCGCGGCATGAAGTTAGTACTCGGCATCTACCTCGCTCTAATGCTGATCCACGCAGCGACCGGAATCAGCGCCCTCGGCTGGAGCGCTCCCGCTGTCGTTCTTGGCTATCTCGGCAGTCTCCCAAGCGCATTACTCGCTCTGTTCGCCTAGATTCAACTTCCCATTAAATAAAACGAAGTTCGTGGAACCCTTCCAAGCCTTTGGAGTGCGGCGGCCCGACGCCGCTTTTTTAGTTCTTTGTTCCCTGAATCGAAGAGAAAGCTAACAAAGCGGCGTCGGGCCGCCGCACTGCTATGTGAATGTCAAGCGGCGAGGCATATTTAAGTTTGCGTTAAGACTTGCTCTTTCCACCTACGCAAGACTGACTGCTATTCGTGGCACGACACAATGATCGTCAC
>DATEPE010000027.1:0-9215 GCA_035273385.1 Pyrinomonadaceae bacterium
TGACGATCATATGATGTCGAGTTTTTCAGATTGGTCTGTAGGCTCATTTAGTAGGTCTGCTCACACTGTCAATTGCGAAACAATAACTCTTGACGATCTTCTGAGTTCGGGAAGAATTACTAAGCCTGATTTCATCAAGTGCGATGTCGAGGGCGCAGAGGTGCGCGTCTTCAGAGGCGCTACCGAGGCGTTAAATAATCGCGACGCTCCGATTGTGCTCTTTGAGATCAACTCACAAGCCGCTCGTACGGCGAATAATTCTGTGGACGAGGCTGTCGAATTTCTTAGAACTCTTGATGGTCCGAAATTCACCTTCTACAAAGTTGAGGGCCGAGAATTAGTTCCATTCCGAGGCTGTGACGGCTCATGTAACGTAGTAGCCATTCCTGCTAACCGCCTCACAGAAGCTATCTCCAGGTTCTAAGCTGGGAAGGCGCTCTACTGCAGGGCCCAGGGCCATGGCTGGCCAGTGTGATCCTTGACTGACTTGAGGACAATAACTCCGGGTTGATCCGCGAGCGGCACGTACTGCGACGTGTTGAAATCGAAATAGTAATATTTCGTCTGATGAGAAAAGATACTGTTGGCCTGGATCATCACAAGAACGACATGGCACCAGCCTGGAACACCAATACATTTCACTCTTATCGGGTTGAGTTACGGCGAAGCTACGCCCGTCATCACCCCGGTCCCCAGTGCGGCGGCCCGACGCCCCTTTGTTAGTCGTTCTTGCTTCGCTTAGGTCGTTTATTGTGTGGATAGAAACGGTCATCAGGACCGCAACAAGTAACGCATAGATCTCGTCCCTTATCGACTAATAGGGCTCCAGCAAACTTACCTTTCCAGTAGAATTCAACTCTACCGAATCCTTTGATGGGCTCGGCCTCGGTAAGGATAATTCTGTTGCGCGGTACCTCAATCAAGGTTAGCTTTCGCCCAACGTTATACAGCCGACGCTGGTTAAGTCTTGAGAATCGCTCGTTCTGTCCAAGTCGAGCGACAACAATAATAAACCCAGCATCTGCGGATTCGGACTTAAAGAGGTTTGCCAAATACTCTATGTTTTGAAGGTTCATTTCACAGTTCTCTGGAAGTTTGGGAACCCCCCATCCACCTTCAAGGGATTGACCAAACGTTTCGAACGAGGTTAGGAACGTGCTGCAACACAGCAACCCAAATAACAGCTGAGTGAATTTGATCATAAGCTAGCCTCAATCGGTTACGGAATCTTAGTTACAGAGAAGTCTTGACAGCAAAAGGCGATTCCGCCTTTTCACCGCCAACGAACCGAGAGTGTTCCCCACTAACCGCCCCTGTCTGTTGATTCGACCCCACCATCTATATGCGTTGATGTGAACGTGCCATCCTTGAGGATTCCCCGGACCGTACCTTATTTTTCCGTTCAAGCCCATCTGCCCCAAGAGAAGACCAGCGGCCCGGCCGGTGCCTCCGGTGTTATTCTCAACATGCCAAAATTGCAAGATGACATTGTTAAAGCCACCTAGATTACGATAGTAAACACTCGTCCAATTCTGTCCGTCATGAACGCCAGAGCCGACCACCCTACCCCCGGATGGTGCATACACATTCGTGGAATTTTGGGGGCACTGGAGTCGACGTTATAAGAAGTGTACTCCAGCAGATGACCGTCCGCCGCGTAGTGGTTGATCCGGTTTACCTGGCCAAACGCAACGTTGTACGCAAAAGTAAAGTAAGTGCCATCGTGCAGGTTCACACGATTCAACACGGTTACATAATTGTTGTTGGGGCCGTTGACCAAAAGACCGCCGCCAAAGCTCGGCGCAACGCAGACCTGTCCGTATTCAAAGGTGGCCCAATCGTGTGCGACTCCTGACCAGGTTTGTCGAATTGCCTGAAGGTTGCTGCTCGCGTCGTAAACGAAAGTAATCACTCGTCCGAGTGTGTCGGTGATCGTCGAGAGATGGCCGTAAGTTGGATCAAACGTGGCTGAAATGAGGTTGCCATTGCGATCTTTAATCTCGTTGCAGCGAAGAGCGAGATATATATCGAGACAGAGTGGGACGGGGTGCGAGGATACTTCATCGAGTACTTCCTTTACGGGATCTTGAATTGTGTGAGTTTGAGTCAGCCCTGGGAACGCTCGTGTGGCCAGGAGTGAATCTTATTTAACGCGTCAAGAAAACATGGGGTTGCTCAACGCGGTGGTTTTAAGAAAGGCTCAGATGCGCGATACTTTGAGATCGGTTGTCTGAAAGGTCTTCTACAAATGTTGCGACCCTCTTGAGTGCACCGGTCCGTCATACGAGTATGATCAATCGGCATCGAGACGGTGGACGCGAGGGACCGACATCCAGGCCGACGATGTCTAATGTTCGAAACGTAGCGCTCTTGGGCCGGCCCACGGCCTGGCCGGTAATCTTGTCTACCTCTTCGATTGAGTAACCATCCTCCAGCATCGTCTTAATCGTGATCATCGAGCCGTAGGTGCCGATGCGGTTCGCGATGAAGTTTGGTACGTCTTTCGCGGGCACCACACCTTTCCCGAGCCGCTGATCAAGAAACCCGTAGAGGAAACAGGAGACTTCCGGCGTGGTCCATTCAGTGCGAATGATTTCGACGAGATGCAGGTATCGAGGTGGATTGAAAAAGTGTACGCCGAGGAAGTGCTGCTTGAAATCGTCTGAACGGCCTTCCGCCAGTTGTCGAATCGGAATGCCGCTGGTATTTGAACCTACGATCGGACCGGGCTTGCGCTTCGATCATCACAAGAACGACATGGCACCAGCCTGGAACACCAATACATTTCACTTTTATCGGGTTGAGTTACGGCGAAGCACGCCCGTCATCACCGCCGGTCCCCCTCGCTTCTCTCCGCCGCCAAAAAAAGTCGCGCGCCTCGCAACGAGTTCGCAGCTCCGCCGCTAGAACTTCAACGCAAAGCCGCTGCGTTTGATGTTTTTGACGCACGTCGTATCGAGACCTTTGACGGAACCGCGCTCGACGAACTCAGTCATGAGGCGGTCAAGACACTCAATCCCGTTGAGTCCGCTCAGCCCGTGTGCGCCGTCATTCACCACAACGTGCAAACTATTCGCCAATGTTTTCGCGACTGCATCGCCTAGAGCCGGTGGAGTTACCGGATCCCACTCGCCCGTCATGATCAGCACTGGTTTGTTTGATCGAACCGGCTCGGCGTATTTCGAATCGATCTTCGCGCGTGGCCACAGCGCGCACGCTTCGTTTTGCTCGCGGTAGCGATAGTCGCCGAGAAAGGTGTTCTCGCCTAGTTTTCTTGCGTCCTCCGGTTTGACCCACGGCAGATCCTCAGCGCACGTAATCGAGAGATACATTCCGTTGCTGCCGGTTGCGAGGAGATTGCGACGAAAGTGGAGCGCGGCCTGGGCCAATGGACCATAGTTGCCCGCGGCCGCATTGTGAATCACGAACGGGACGCGGCTCGCGCCGCCCGGACTGTAAAGCATGTAGCGAATCGCTTCTGCCGCGAGATTGCGATTGAGTGTTAGTTTGACCAAATTATTCGAGCCGCGCGGTTGAATCTCCACCTGCGCGGGACTCTGAAGCAACTGTTCCAACACACGCCGGGCAGACGCCTTCACTTGCGGAAACGCTTTGTTACACGTCTCGTCTGCTTCACATTCCGAAAGCACACCCTGAAGCGCGCGTTCAGTATCCTGCGGAAAATTGAGTGGCATTAATTGGTTCGTCGGCGCGACGCCGTGCAGCATCACGGTCCGCACGTGTTTTGGATGTTGCCGCAAATAGACGAGGGCCGCGCGCGTGCCGTAGGACCCGCCGTAAAGATTGATCTGTTCATAACCGAGCGCGGCGCGCACGTCGTCGAGATCATCCATCGCGATGGTGGTCGTGTAGAGGGTGAGGTCGGCTTTCGGTTCCAGTTGCTCGCGGCACTTGCGAACGTCGTCGACCGGAAAGAACGAGCCGAAGTAACTCTGCGGATCGGCGGGGTTGAAGAGGTCGCAGTTCAGTGGATTTGATTGCCCCGTGCCACGTTGGTCCACGAACACCAGATCGCGATGTTCGCGGATGCGCGCCAGCATGTTGACGATACCGGGTGCATCTTCGGTGGCCGCCGAGCCCGGACCACCGGCGAAGTAGAACACGGCATCGGGTTCGCGTTTCGCACCGGTCGCTGGAAGAACGGCGATGTTGATTGGGATCTTGCGACCTTTACGAGTGGCGCGATTCTCGAAGACTTCGAGCGTGCCACATTTCGCGTCGCCCTTGATGCCTTTAACCTGACAAGTTTTCAACTCCAGCGACGGCTTCGGCGTGTCCGGCCGCCGGGCGCCTACCTGAATCGATGCGAACAGAAGCGTTACCAAACCCACGAAACGATGCGTTTTCGTCATGATTTTTCCTCGTACTATCGCGAAGCCCGGTGCCGGACAAGAAGATCCAGCTTATCCCGACCCGAGATTCGTGTTTCCCCAAGATCTTTTTCGAGCGTGACTGAATCGCAGTCGTCCTGTTCCTTGAAGCCGGCGATCGCTTTCGCCGCGTAGCTGACGACCAACACCTGGGTGCGCTCCGCGGCGTTGGCGATTAATCGAGTGGGCGGCAACAAGTCGGGGTGCAAACCCGTCTCGGGCCCATTCAAGACCAACAGGCCGGCGGACGCGCGGTTAACAGTGCTGCAGTGCAAAGCAGATAACGAAGTGCTCCGTCCGATAGTTCTGTCGCTTTGAGCGGCCGCAGCAGAGCGCGCTGATGCATTGCTATTTATCGAGGTTCACCACTGACACGCTCAACGCGGCAAACGAGTCGTCAACAGCTTCGGCAGCGCTGAAGGATCTCCGATTTCCCGGATCGTCTGAGTCTGGAAGAGCGTTTCGAGCTCTCCCCCAAGGTTCGGTCACGATCGTAAACGTGGGCGCGAAGGTTTTATTAACAACCGTGCCGCATATTACAGCGAATTCCGGCTTCGCATTCAGCGCTAAGTGCGCTAAATGAATGCGGGCGATCGGATTATATGGAGTGGTGGTGACGGGGATTATTGCTATGTTGTTCCGGAGTCTCTTCTCAAAAGGGGTGTGCACCTGGGTGTGGAGGATCGACGACGGTAACTCAGTTGAGCAATGCGGCTTCCTAATCCTAAATAAGCGCCCTCCAACCCAACCGAATAGCGACCAGCCTCTGGAGTGCAGCAGGCCGCCGCCGTGAGTATTCATTCAGCCAAGTAAGGAAGGTCCTGAGTTCGTTCCGAAAATAAAAACTTCTCGAGGAAGTAAACAGATCTCGGAGCGAGATCGGTTTAGGCTATACGCGGCAAAGAATCATTGTTGGCTTACGGTTACCAATCCCATAGACAAAACTGAGCGTAAGTGCTCTCGTTTTTCACCTAAAAAGGAAGCGATGCGATTTGTGCTAGGTGATTGCAGTCCCTCGTTTGAACCTGGTAGAAGGCCTTTCAAACGCTCCGAGCTGGCGAATTTGTAGACTTCAGAACATAGCAGAGGTAACTATCAGCAGCGAACATTCCTACGGGAAGAAGCCGGCTCCACGAACCCAAGAATGCCGCCTGACAGCGCCGCTCGTCCCTTCTTTATGAAGTGTTTACTCGTCCTCCAGTACAGCCACGATGATTATTTCGTAGGGCAACCCGCCAAAGGCATATTCATCGTGGCCCGGCAAATCGTCCGCAATCGCTAAAACCTCATTCAGGTTCACTCGTGGGATACCTAATACATGCAGCGTGTCGCCCTTAGACATGGTGGCAATCGCGTCACCGGCTGGACTACCCTTAACGAAAATCATACGACGTGGTTGTTCGGTCAAGGGCGCCTCTTCATCCGATGCACCCGCCTTAAAAACATTGGCGAGCACGATGAAGCCATCGCTCACTTCTTTCGGGTTGCCGGTCAACTTCATCTGGAATTCCACGTAGTTAAATCCAGCCTGGTTGCTAGTGATCATGATCCCGTTGTTGGTTTTCGAAATTGTTCCGGGCCGCTGCTCGTAAGAGGTAAAGGCTCTGTCGGCAGGGTGCCCACGAAACTCTTTTAGCCCATCCACAATTGGAACCAACGAATCACGACAGTCGAAATTGCCGAACTTCGTTACCGGATGAAACTCAAAAACGTGGTCAGGATTAGTGTCGTCGGGTTCTGCCACCGTAGCTCCTTGGATTTGATCCTCACCTCCAGGGTGCTCAAACCACAAACGCCAGACACCAACCAAAGGAACTGATTGTCCTTCGCTCATTCCAAGGAGAAAGTTGAAGGTGTCACTTTCGCGCTTGCCATTAAGCATTTCGGCAACCATCGGCAATAACACAACCGTATCGCGACCGGCAATATGAACGTCTCCATCCTGTGAGCCTGTGCCAATCCTGTTTGGTTTCTTGTGAAACTTATGAACTTCGAAAGTGGTGGAAATCGTAGCTTTATCTTTATTCTTTTTTACAAAGCCCCTGGTAAGGGAGATGGTGATATCAGCGTAGGCGGTAAGCGAGGTCGCAACCAACAGAATGACCACCGAAAAAATCTGGAATCGCTTGAACATGTGGTTCTCCTTATCTTTGTGCTAAGCAACTGCTTTCGTCTTCGGTTCTTCTGGTCCTTTAGATCCTTCGACAGGTGATTTACCTGCAAACCGAATGTTCACAATCTTGTTCAGCATGTCGAACCAGAATGGAGCGCCGAGAGATATGGCCAGCAACGTGAGAAGCCATCCGATAACGCGCTCGAGCCAAGTCCGCCATCCCCAAGCTTTGCCACTTGCGTCGTAGAATACGCTGTCACGCCAGCCGAGCGTTTGTCCCAGGAGATCCATTTCCTTTTGTGATAGTTGGTTTCCTTCATTTCGCGTTATCGTTGGATTGGTTGGGTCATCTTCATCTTTGTATTCAACCGAAATCGTTGGGCGTGGTTTTTGCGCTCGTACTTTTGCCTCTTCTACTACCGCACTCCGCAGTACTGGATCGCGGCTGAATTTTCTTCCTATCTCGATGGTGTTAGCGTTGGCGACGACCGTGAGAAAGAGCGCAATTAGCACTGTCCAAAGCTGTGTCCTGCGCTTGTACCAACCGTTGACTCGATCCATCGCGTCGTTGAACCAACCCTCAACAGCTAGCTGTACTGTTTCGAAATTCTGGTTTGAGCGTTGAATCAGGGCGAGTAACGACTTTTTGACGTCACCGTCCGGTAATTCCTTTGCCCCATTTTCGAAATGTACGAACTCTACTGATCCAAGTTTCGCAGGAGTCAATAGATCTGTTATGACGGCAACGAACGTACGCGGAGCAATGTATGCCGGGTGGTTCTTGTCATGCTTGAGGCTGGCAATCAGGGGGTGCTTATAAAACTCTTGCAGGAATGCATCCGTGTCGCCGTCATCGCGAATTTTTTGGTTTTCGAGCATTTGTCGAATGCCCTTACGCAGCATTTCGCCGCGACGTCTTGTCAGCGCCGCAACCCATTCATTTGCAGAAGTACACAGAATTGAAAGTAGCAAGTAAACGAAGATGACACCAATAACGACTTCGAGAACGGTGGAATTGAACAGTCCCATACGGCCTCCTGAGAGTGAGATTTGGACCACAAAAAGGACCTTGGATCGTAAGGTGGCCACTGGTAAGCGGATTACAGCCGCCTTCATTTACCAATGAGGAAAAAGGGGGAAATATTTCGGAAGTTTCGCACAGTGACCTATCCTTCACGGGGGAACTGCAAGAGTTCTGGTGCCGGAGGCCAGAAGTAGACGACGAAACCCTGACCTCAAACCGTTATTCAGGCCAGATCATCGTCCTCGTAGGTTATTGATTCCTGTGAAGGGGCCGATTTCACTTTATGACCGAACCCAGACCTGCGAAGCGTCTGCCGGTTAGTGAGGACCGCTTCCATTAGACGAAATCGCTCCGATAGCCTGAAGATTGGAGACAAGTATGTTGAATGTCAGAGTCGATTGACTTGAGAATGGTTAAAACAAAAACCCGCTCGAGGAGAAAAGACAATGACGACCACAGCATCGATATTGGAGTTCATTCCCAGGGATTACGACATTTTTGTCGGCTTGGACGTCGATAAAAAGAAGATGGCCATTACTTGTACTGATCATGGTCAGTTTCGTCGGTCGTTAAGTATGCCGCACAGCGCTAATCAGCTATTAAACTATACGCGTAAACATTTTGCGGGGCAGCGGGTAGCTTTTGTTTACGAGGCTGGACCTACCGGCTTTGGCCTCTACGACGAGCTGACGGCAGCGCAGCATCATTGCTTAGTTGTCTCACCGTCCTCTGTTCCGACTGCCCCGCGCAACAAAGTGAAAACGAATCGGCTGGACAGCAAAAAACTCTCTGAAGGGCTGCGTGGCGGGCAGCTCACGGGCATCCACGTGCCGCCGCAAATCTATAGAGAGTTACGGCACCTGGTACAACTGCGCGACACGCAAGTAGCGCAATTATCGGCCACTAAATGTCGCATCAAATCGCTCTTGTTATATGAAGGCATTGAGTTTCCCGCCGCTAATGGCAAATGGTCCGGGCGAGTACTGCGGGAACTGGAAACCCTGCCTTGCAATAGCAGCGTGCGCTTTAAGTTGGATCGCTTGATTGACACTCTGCAGTTTCATTTTCTCACTGCTGCCCGAGTGCAGAAAGAGATTCGCCGCTTCTGTAACGCAGAGCCAGAGCTGAAAAACTCAATCACCTTTCTGAGCAGCTTACCAGGAGTTGGCATCATCACCGCCACCCATGCCACCGCCCGGCTGGGGGACTGGCGCGAGATCAAAAACGTGCGACAGATTGCCGGCTTTCTGGGACTGGTCTCTAAAGAGGACTCTACCGGCGATAAAGTGAACCGAGGTGAAATCACTCGCAGTGGTGATTCCCGCTTGCGCAACAAACTGATTCAGTGCGCTTGGACCGCGATTCGCAAGGATCCAGAGCTGCGCGCTTTCTATCGAGAGATCTACGGACGGCAACCCAAAAAAGTGGCGGCCCGTAAAGCGATCGTCGCCGTAGCACGGAAACTAACCACGCGCATGTATGCCGTTTTGAAAGAACAACGTCCTTACGTGATTAGGACAGATGAAACAATTGCTCCTTTGACCACAGAGGAGACCGCCGGCCTTAGGGACAGACTCGACGCCGCACAGAACGATGAGCAGTTTTAGCGCTCGCGTCGTTACTGGAGACAGAGATCCCCGGGCTAGTGGTTACTTGCCCGCGTAGGCCGCATGCTCGCAAGTGTGAC
>DATEPE010000028.1:0-608553 GCA_035273385.1 Pyrinomonadaceae bacterium
TCGCATCCTTGGCGGCACTTCGACTTTACCGAGAACTCCATGCAAGCTCGCGAGCGCCGTGGAGAACTCTGCATTCTGCGCAAGTAGGTGACACTTCTACTTTGCGCATTTGGGTGACATTTCAACTTGGGGTTTACACACAAGTAAACTTTCTTGACAGTTAACCAAAAGCACACTATTGTTCCCGCCGCTACAGGGCTCCAACACGTGACTTCACCGTGAAAACCCTATCACTTCATTGAGCAGTTAAACTTCAACTGGAGGCAGGAAAGATGGCAATACTGGCAATGTTGGTTGGTTTAGCGAGCTTTATCTGTTTCATCATGGTGCTGATTAAACAGTTCCAGAATGGCGGGGTCGTTCATGGAATTATCGGGATCATTACTTGCGGCATCTGGACATTTATTTGGGGTTGGATGAATGCCAACAACCTGAATATCAGAAACCTGATGTTGGCTTGGACAATCTTGATCCTGATTGGTCTGGTCCTCAACTTCGCTTTTGGCGTAGCCATGATTCCCTATGGCTCGATGCCAACGAATACTCCGTAGTGTCCGTCAGAAAGAGTTTTCCGGTTCGGCGGCGGTCGTAAGATTCGCCGCCGAACCAGTTTCTACGCCCTATTTAAATTCCGCTACCACCGGAGCATGATCCGATGGCCGCTCCCAGGTGCGTGGCTCAACGTCAATCCACGTGTTCTGGCTGCGCTCGATCAACGGCCGGGTGATCCACATGTGATCAATGCGCAACCCGAGGTTGCGACGAAACGCGCCCGCGCGATAATCCCACCACGAAAACTGGCCGCCTTCTTCATGATGAAGCCGGAACGCATCTGTAAACCCCCAACGCTTAACCTCATCAAGAGCCGTGCGTTCGGCCTGGCTGCACATTATGCGCTCCTGCCATAGTTTCGGATTGTGAACGTCGCGATCTTCCGGCGCGACATTAAAGTCACCACAAAGAACCACCGGCGTATCGTGCTTGTAATTGTTATCAAAGAAGCCGCGCAGTTTTCGCATCCAGTCCAGTTTGAACTCAAACTTCTCGGAGCCTACCGATTGGCCGTTCGGTATATACACGTTGACTATGCGTAGACCATCAACCGTGGCTGCCAGTAAACGTGCATGCGCGCCTTCCTCATCCTCGTAATAACCTCGTTGCACGTCTGCGCATTCGTTGCGCGTCAGCAAGGCCACACCGTTATAACTCGCCTGTCCGAACACGCTGGCGCAGTAACCAATGTTGGTAAACTCCTCAAAAGGAAACTTGTCGTCAGTACACTTTGTCTCCTGCACGCACAGCACATCTGGCTCGACTGCCCGTAGCCAACGGACCACGTGCGGCAAACGAGCGATTATTGAATTAACGTTCCAGGTAGCGATTTTCATTTGGTTAGGCTAAAGAAGCGATAAGCCCGGCGAGTAGGGCACCGCGTAAAGGAATGTTGTTAATCACGATGTGTTCGTGCACGGCATGTGCTCCATCTCCTTCGATTCCCAGCCCGTCCAACACTGTGGCACCCGCCGCAGCGGCGAAGTTTCCGTCAGACGCCCCGCCGACCTGAGCTTCTCCCAATTGGTATCCGAGCTTTTCAGCAACCTGTTCGGCAAGCGAATACAACTCCGTCACTTGGTCAGTCCGCTCGAGAGGCGGACGATTGATCCCGCCACTCACCAGGAGTTGCACGCGTTCGTCAAACGGCTTGACCCCGCGTATTTGTTTTTCAATGTAAGCAGCTTCCTCCAGCGTACCAAACCGAACGTCAATCTGAATTTGTGCATCCGCCGGAACTACGTTTGACACCGTGCCGCCGTGAAACACGCCTACAGTTACGCGGATGGCGCCGCCGGCGTCATTGAGTGCGTGCAGGCGCTCGGTCTGCCGTGCCAACTCAAGCACCGCGCTTGCGCCTTTCTCAGGTTCAAGGCCGGCGTGGGCAGCGCGGCCATGGGCGTGGATTGTGAATATGCCTGTTCCTTTGCGACCTGTCTTCACGCGGCCGCCGGCGGCAGGTGGTTCCAGCACAAGCACGGCTCGCGCTTTCTTTGCCGCCTCTTCCACGAGTGCACGTCCGTTGTGGCTCCCGGTTTCTTCGTCACACGTCAGCAGGAGTATCAATGGATGCTTAGGACGTAACTGGAGTTCACGCAGTGCTCGAATCACTTCCAACGACACCACGCAGCTGCCTTTCATATCAAATACGCCTGGACCGTACGCCTTACCATCCTCGATGCGCCACGGTCGCTGCGCTAGTGAGTCGCGCGGATGCACTGTGTCCGTGTGCCCCAAAATAACGATGGAACTAGCTTCCGGCGCGTCTTCAAAAGCGGTTATCCGCAGATGTTCACCATAATTCGGGGCCGCAATTCTCTCTATTCGCAAACCCTCAATTGCCTGTGCTTCAGCCACCAGCACTGACACAGCCGCGCGGCTGCCTTCCTCATCACCTGAAGGCGATTCGATTTCGACCAGCGCGCGCGTGAGCTGGACTATCTTGTCCTGCCGAGCGAGAAAGTAATTATGGAGTGATCTGATTTGTTCGTCTGATAAAGGCATGGAGAATTCTAAGAGTCCGGCCCGCTCTCGTAAGCCTTAACCAAGATTCAGTACTTCTTTCCTTACAGTCAGTTTCTCAATTCGATCCACGTTCACTTCAAACCCGATTCCTGGTCCATTGGGAGCAGTGATAGTGCCGTTGGAAGAAACCGTGACCGCCGGTTCAATGATGTCTTCCTCCCAGTAGCGCGAACTGGCAGATACATCTCCGGGCAACGTGAAGCCTTCCAGCGTTGACATGGCAATGTTATGGGCCCGGCCAATGCCAGACTCAAGCATGCCGCCGCACCAGATGGGAATGCTGTTCTCGCGACATACCTGTTCCACGCGCCTGGCCTCGGCATGCCCTCCTACCCTTCCGAGCTTTACGTTAATGATGCGGCAGGCTTTTAAGTTCGCGGCATGTTTGGCATCGTCACTTGAACGAATTGATTCGTCGAGACAGACAGGTGTCGCAATCTGCCTTTGCAATTCCGCGTGATCAAAAATGTCGTCGTAAGCCAGCGGTTGCTCGAGCATCATCAGGTTAAACTCATCGAGTTGCTTAAACAGCGAAACGTCAGCGAGCGTGTAAGCCGAATTCGCGTCACCCATTAATCGAATGTCAGGAAATCGTTGCCGGACTTCGCGCACAATGTCCACATCCCACCCCGGCTTAATCTTGATTTTGATCCGCTGATAACCGGCGTTCAGTTCCTTTTCAATCTTCTCCATCAGCGCTGCTGGTGTGTCTTGAATTCCAATTGAAACTCCGCAAGAGATCTCACGGTTGGTTCCTCCGAGGTGTCTCCAAAGCGGCTTGTCCAAACGTCGAGCTTCGAGGTCCCAGCACGCGGTCTCAATAGCTGCCTTCGCCATTCGGTTTCCGCGCACTGCACGCATAAGATTCCAGGCTTCCGCGGCGGAAGGAATCTCTTTGCCGAGCATCATCGGTGCCAGGAAAGTTGCGATTGTGGACCAGGCGGTTTCAGTCCACTCTTCGCAGTAGAAAGGTCCTTCACCGGCGACGCATTCACCCCAGCCCTCAGCCCCATCCGAATCAACAACACGGATCAACAAAATGCGGCGTTCCGTGGTGCGTCCGAAACTGGTCTCGAAGAAATGGATTAACGGCAGTCGGATTTCGCGCAATTCGATGGAAGAGATGATCACTCGGCAGGAAGTCCCAACTGGAATTTGATAACGGAAACGAAGGCATTATGCCCGCGACGAGGTGTTTTGTCAGCCAACCAAAAGTTTTGCTGTAACTGATTCTGGAACATGAAGATACACCTCGAAAAACTTCCTAAAAATTGATGCAAAAATCTTGGCATCTCGCCTTGACCCTATGCCAGATTGTTGGTACAAACCTCCTTCACATTCCTAGGGCTTGTCTTCTGGTAATCCCTGAATAACAACGTGCGGAACAATTTTAGATCTGTCTTGAAAGGACCTCAGTATGCCTAATCGCCCCCGCTTCACATCACGGACTCGTCTTTTTATCGCATTGCTTGCGACTTCAATCGCTCTCTCTTTGTTTGCATATCAGATGTATAACGCGCGTCCCGCCCGTGCAGCGACCAGTGTTTTCATAAACGAAATCCACTATGACAATACAGGAACTGATGCGGGCGAGTTTGTTGAAGTTGCTGGGCCTGCGGGGACCAGTCTCACGGGCTACTCCATTGTCCTCTATAACGGGGCCAGCCCTTTTGCAAGTTACGATACAGACGCCCTGAGTGGCACTATTCCTAATCAACAGAATGGCTACGGCACAGTTTCTTTACCATACGCCGTTAATGGCATTCAAAACGGTTCGCCCGATGGCGTCGCTCTGGTTGGTCCAGGCAATGTTCTCATTCAATTCCTTTGTTATGAAGGCACCTTCACTGCAAGCAACGGTCCCGCTGCAGGGCAGACCTGCAGCGACATTGGTGTTGCGGAAGCTGGAACGGAAGCTACTGGTAACTCTTTGGGTCTGACAGGAACGGGGATCAGCTACGAGGACTTTGTATGGACCGGACCTGGCACAGCGTCGCCCGCCGCAGTGAATGGGGGTCAAAGCTTCAATGCAGCGACTCCGACCCCGACACCAACACCAACCCCTTCCCCAAGTCCTAGTCCATCACCGTCTCCCTCGCCATCTCCATCTCCATCACCAACACCGGCAAATAATGTCATCATCAATGAACTAGATTCAGATACAGCGGGAGTAGATACTGCCGAGTTCATCGAACTCTACGACGGCGGAGTTGGCAATACTTCGCTAAACGGTCTCGTTGTCGTTTTCTACAACGGGTCGAACGACCTGTCTTATCGCGCAATCGATTTAGATACCTTCAGCACGGATGCTACCGGATACTTCGTTATCGGCAACGCTGCTGTTCCAGGTGTGGACTTAACTTTCCCCAACGACGCGCTGCAAAACGGGGCTGATGCTGTGGCGCTTTACGTCGGCGATGCTTCAAGCTTTCCGACGAACACGCCAGTGACCATCACCAATCTCCAGGATGCTGTCGTGTACGACACTGCGGATGCAGACGATGCTGGCTTGCTAGTCCTCTTGAACGCCGGCGAACCTCAGGTGGATGAAAATGCCGGCGGTAATGCCACGAGTAATTCGATTGGGCGCTGCCCCAACGGCTCAGGTGGTGCGCGCAATACATCTAATTATTCACAGGCCCCACCCAGCGCCGGGGGTCCAAACAACTGCGTGACTCCGCCCGCAACCGTCGGAAATGTCGTCATCAGTACGGTCTACGGTGGCGGCGGTAATCTGGGTGCAACTCTTAAGAATGATTACATCGAACTCATTAATCGTAGTTCTGCACCGGTCGATTTAAGTGGCTGGTCGGTACAAGTCTTTTCAACCACTACGTCCCTCTGGGAGGTAACGCCACTAACCAACTTCCTGCTGCAGCCCGGACAATATTACCTGGTTCAGGAATCACAAGGGGCGGGCGGCACAGTAAACCTGCCAACGGCCGATGCGACGGGTAACATTTTCGTGAGTTCAACCGCGGGTCGCGTGGCGTTAGTAAGCAACTCGACAGCTTTGACCGGGGGCTGCCCCAACGATCCCGCAATCGTCGACTTCGTCGGATATGGTAATGCGACAATCTGTTTCGAGGGCTCAGGACCAGCACCTCAGCTAACAAATACGACTGCTGCTCTGCGAAAGTACAACGGTTGTTTCGACACCAGCGACAACAAGATCGATTTCGATTCAGGTGCGCCGAATCCGCGTAACAGCTCGTCACCATTTAACGACTGCACAGGCATTTCGGGTGTCGGGACGGCTAATCCCTTATACGTAGTGCAAGGCGAGACGACCACACTGTCAGTTCGCGTAGCTCCAGGCCAGAATCCGGCTAGTACTAGCGTCACGGTAACGGCAGATCTCACTCAAATTGGCGGATCGGCTGCTCAAGCGTTCTGCTGCGGTGCCACCGTCTTCACATTCAACGCGACGATACCTGCGGGCAACTCAACCGGATTGAAATCTTTGCCGGTTACAATCGCAGATGCTCAGTCCCGAACGTTTAACACAACCATTGAATTGACTGTCTTGCCAGTGGTTGCAGATCACGTCACCATCAGTCAGTTGTACGGAGGCGGCGGCAATAGCGGGGCTACCTATAATCGTGATTATGTAGAACTTTACAATCCACACTCGACGGCTACGATCGACTTGACGGGCTGGTCTTTGCAATACGGTCCTGCTACCCAGGACACTTGGATCGTGCAGCCAATCGGCGGGGCAATTGGACCGGGAGAGTATTATCTGATTGCTTTGGCGTCTGGGGGCTCAGTCGGCAGTGATCTGCCACCTGCCAACATCAATGGCGATATCAATATGAGTGCAACGACCGGCAAAATTGCACTCGTCAATAATTTTGATGCTCTTGAGGGCCCCTGTCCCATAAGCAACCCAGGGATTGTGGATTTTCTGGGTTACGGAAATACGGCCAACTGCGCCGAAACAACAAGGGCGGCAGCCCCGAGCAACACTACCGCGCTCTTCCGCAAGAACGCCGGAGCCAGGGATTCCAACCATAACTTGAACGACTTTGAGATCGGAGCCCCCAATCCGCGACGGACTGCCCCAATCGTCGAGATCGGTCCATCGGTCTTTAGTACCGATCCTCGTAACAACGCGACCACCGCACCACGCGATGCCACCATCGTTATTGACTTTACCGAACCGGTAACCGTGGATGGCGGCTGGTACGACATCACGTGCGTCTCCACCGGAAACCACAACAGCGCGACTGTTAGGTCCTTCTTTGGTGGAGAAACGCACACCATCACGCCCAATGTGAACTTCGCCCCCGGAGAGCAGTGTACCGTCACTATCTTCAAGGACGCGGTTCACGACGTTGACTTAGATGACACGGGCACTAACGCTGACTCTTTGCCCGCCAACAAGGTCTTTACATTTACTGTCGCGACCGGTACGGCGCCACCGTACCCTGCCAGCGTTCACCTGACGATGGGCAACCCCAACGGCGCGACTGCTGACCTGGACCAACCGGACAACTATCTGATGGAGAAGCCCGAGTTTTCACTCTCTTACAACAGATCGCGCGGCAGTGCGAACTGGGTAAGTTGGCACCTCTCGGATGATTGGATCGGCACGCTCGCGCGCGTTGATACCTTCCGAGCTGATCCGGCGGTGCCAGAAGACTGGTTCCGCGTTTCCGAATTCGACTACGTCGGTACCGGATTCAATCGCGGTCACCTGGTTCCTAACGCTGACCGGGACAAGGAAACTTCTACTCCGATCAATCAGGCAACATTCCTGATGACTAACATGATTCCCCAGGCGCCTGCCAACAATCAGGGCCCATGGGCCAACCTTGAAGCGCATTTAAGGACGCTCGTGACTGCGGGCAATGAGCTCTACATCGTCGCGGGTGGATCAGGAACGGGCGGCGATGGCGAGAGCACACCGACTGGAACGACGACCACCACTATCGCCGGCGGTAATGTGACTGTTCCATCTCAAACCTGGAAGGTCGCGCTCATTATCCCGAAGGACAACGGCGACGATGTGTCGCGTGTGACTTGTGCAACTAAGACACTCGCGGTCATCATGCCGAACTCGCAGACAATTAATTCAAATTGGGAAACCTACATCACAACCGTTGATGCTGTAGAAACACTCACCGGTTATGACTTCTTCTCCAACCTGCCCGACGCCGTGGAAAACTGCGTTGAGGCCGGCAGTAATGGTGTAAACAAACCGGGAACCGCCAATCAGGCGGCGACCACATCGGAAGACACGCCAGTGGAGATCACTCTTGAAGCGGTCAGGCCGTCGAATGCAACTCCCCTGACATTTTCAGTTGTGACTGGTCCGACTAATGGCTCGCTAGGGAGCATCGGCGCTGCCTCATGTGTGGACCTCGAATGCTCCGCAACCGTTACGTACACGCCGGGAACGGACTATAACGGACCTGACAGTTTCACCTTCAAAGCCAACGATGGAACTCAGGATTCAAATATCAGTACGGTTTCCATCACCGTCACTTCCGTAAACGATGATCCTGACGCGGTTGACGATGAAGCAACGATTGTGGAAGACAGCGGGGCCAACACGATCGATGTGCTGTCGAATGATAGCGATGGTGACGGCGGCACGCCGGTAGTCACCGCCGTAACGCAGGGTACTAACGGTGCTGTAGCCATAACTAACGATGGCGCGGACGTTAGCTACACACCGAACGCTAACTTCTTCGGAAGTGACAGCTTCACTTACACCATATCCGATGGCCAGGGTGGGTCGGATACCGCGACTGTCGACGTTACTGTCAACAACGTTCAAGACGCTCCTGACGCAGTGGACGATTCAGCCACTGTTGCGGAAGACAGCGGTGCAAACACGATAAATGTTCGCGCCAACGATACCGATGTTGACCTTGACACGTTGACAGTTACGGCCGTAACCCAGGGCACTAACGGTTCCGTCCAAATCACAAACAGCGGAACGGATGTTAGTTACACACCTAACTCCAACTTCTTCGGTAGCGATTCATTCACCTATACGGTCAGTGACGGGAACGGTGGCACCGATACGGCAACGGTTAATATCACCGTCACCAACGTCAATGATGCGCCTGTGCTGACCTCATCGGTGGCGATGACCTTGATCTCATCAACGAACAGTAACCTGTTCAACGTGGGATTGACGGCTAGTGCCACTGATCAGGAAGGTGAAACAGTTACCATCCAGGTAGCTGTCTTCGGTGACGAGGATGATGAAACTGCCACGTTGCCGGGCGTGGTCCACTCACCTGATGCGAAAGACATCGCACCGAACACTCTCCGCCTGCGCGGCGAAAGAGTCGAGGCCAATAACGGGCGTGTTTACCTAATTGTCGTCACGGCTACTGACAGCTCGGGCGGCGTCGACCAGAATTACCATGCGGTCGTAGTGCCGAAGAATAACAAGCCCGCGAATGTTACTGCGGTGATTGCCGAAGGGGCCGCTGCGGCAGCCTACGCCGACGCCAACGGTGGAAATCCGCCGCCGGGATACTTCGTTATCGGCGATGGGGCAATCATTGGTCCCAAACAGTAGGCTGTTGGACTCTGAATGCTCTACCAAAACCGGGTGGGACTCGCTTTGAGTCCCACCCTTTTTTTGTAATGACATAACATTTCGTTTCGGCCTCATCGTATTCAACATGTTTCGTGTTATTTCGTGTAATTCGTGTTATTCATGGATCCGTTTTAGGTTGCATAAAAACGATCCACGAAACACACGAAATAACACGAATCGTCCTATAGGCTACTTCTGGGACAAAGCCAAAGATGCTTGCTAAAGACGCAAATTTACTTGAAGAGCTTAAGAAGGCATCGGCTGGCTTATTGGTAATGAGTGAGTCTGACTACCCTTTTGAAATAATTCATTGGGATGGATCAACCGAAATCAATCCGGAGTTCTTACGCAGTCTAACCAACGAACCTGCGGATTCCAGGGTGGAGGAAACAACGCTGGAACACGTCCTCGCCAGTGGGCCGTTTGAACACCTTGAGCAGTTTCTGCGGAAACACCTCACAGACCTCAAGGTCTATAAAGTAGGTAGGATCAATATCCCCGTTTACATTGTTGGAAGAAGTCCGGAGGGTAATTGGCTGGGGCTCTCAACGAGGGTGGTTCAGACCTAAAACATTACTCGGTGGAGACGAGCTCTTCATTGTTCAAGGCCGCATGCATCGTATGCCAGGCCAGCGTGGCGCATTTCACGCGTACTGGAAAGTCGCGCACGCCCGCGAATATTTTGAGGTTACCAAGGCTGTTCGCAGTCGCTTCTTCGTCGAATTCGCCCGTCACCATGCCGTGAAATTCAGTGAAGAGTTTTTCAGCTTCCTGCTTGTTCTTTCCCTTCACCGCTTGCGTCATCATGCTCGCTGCGGCTTTGGAAATTGCGCAGCCCGAACCCTCGAAACTAACCTCTTTCACAGCATCGTCTTCAACATGTAGATACACGGTCAACTGATCACCGCAAAGAGGGTTGTAACCTTCGGCCGAGTGATTCGCAGTTTCGAGCTTGCGAAAATTACGCGGCTTCTTGTTATGGTCGAGAATGACCTGTTGGTAGAGTTCGCTTAGTTCTGACATTGGTAAATGGTGAATAGTAAATGGTGAATGGTTTTTGCACCTACGATGAAAGGCAACTATTTACTATTCACCATTTACCATTTACCTAAGAAAAGATATCTATCACCCGCTTGATCGTTTCCGCCAACACGTCAACTTCCTCTTTCGTGTTGTAAAAGGCGAAAGACGCGCGGGCAGTGGCCGGCACTTTAAATCGCTGCATTACCGGTTGCGCGCAATGATGTCCGGCGCGTACGGCAATGCCTTCCTGGTCCAGAATCGTGCCGATGTCGTGCGGGTGAATCTCATCAATCACGAAAGACAGTACACTCGCCTTCTCTTTGGCCGTACCGATTATTCGTACACCTTCGATCGCAGTCAGCCTCTCAGTCGCATACCGCAACAGCTCATGTTCATGCGCCGCGGCCCGCACCCGATTAATAGAGCTTAGATAGTCGATGGAAGCGCCCAGGCCAATCTGCGAAGCGATGGCCGGCGTGCCGGCTTCAAACTTGTTCGGCAGGTCCGCGAAGGTTGTCTTCTCAAACGTGACGCTCTTAATCATGTCGCCGCCGCCCTGAAACGGGTTCATGCGATCCAGCAGGTCGGCCTTGCCATAAATGACGCCGCTGCCGGTCGGCGCAAACATCTTGTGACCTGAAAAAGCAAAGAAATCACAGTCCAGGTCCTGCACGTCGATCGGCATATGCGGCGCACTCTGTGCTCCGTCAATTAACACCGGCACACCATACTTGTGCGCCTGATCGATCATTTGCTTTACCGGGTTGATGGTGCCGAGTGAATTCGAAACGTGAGTGAGGGCAACAAATCGGGTCCGTTCATTTAGCAGAGCATCGTACTCATCGAGCAGCAACTCACCGGCATCGTTCATCGGGATAACGCGGAGTCTGGCGCCCTTCTCTTCACAGAGCATCTGCCAGGGGACGATGTTGGCGTGATGTTCCATCGCCGAAATGATTATTTCATCGCCGCTGCCGATGAACTTGCGCCCGTAGCCGTGCATGACGAGGTTGATGCCTTCGGTCGCGCCCCGAACAAAAATGCACTCCTTCACGTCACGAGCGTTGATGAAGCGCTTCACCTTTTCACGCGCGCCCTCGTAAGCCGTCGTCGCTTTCTGACTCAGGTAGTGGACGCCGCGATGGATGTTCGAATGTTCGTCTTCCAGGTAGATGCTGCCGCGGTCGATTACGACTTGAGGCACCTGCGATGAAGCAGCGTTGTCCAGATAGACCAACGGCTTACCATTGACGGTTTGACGTAACACGGGAAAGTCTTCGCGGATACGTTCAACGTCGAAGCCTTTCGCCGATGTAACAGTCACCGGTGTATCGTTCGTCAAAACCTTTTCAGTTGTACTACTCATTTAATGACTAAACTTCCAGGCGTGCGTTCAATCGATTTAGAACCGCCTCGTCGAGCTGTTGCCTGATTGAATCGATCTTTATCTTTCCGATAACTTCCTCGGCAAACCCATACGTTAAAAGGTTTCGAGCGAGATCCGGATGAATTCCCCGCGTCTCCAGGTAAAACAACTCGTCCTCTTCTATTTGCCCAACAGCCGCGCCGTGCGCGCATTTCACGTCGTCCGCCAGGATTTCCAGTTGCGGCTTGGTATCAACTCGCGCTTCATTGGAAAGCAGCAGGTTCTTGTTCGTCTGCATCGCATCGGTTTTTTGCGCATCATGTCGCACGAAAACTTTGCCGTTGAAGACAGCCCGAGATTTGCCATCAAGAATTCCCTTGTAGAGCTGGTGGCTTGTGCAATGCGGCTTGCGATGATCGATAACCGAATGGGTGTCGGTGTGCTGGTTACCCGTCACCAGATACAAACCATCAAGCCAACACTCCGCGCCTTCATGATCCATGATGGCTCGCACGTCATGTCGGGAAAGCTTTGCACCAAGGTTGATCGCAGTGGTGTTGTAGGACGCATTACCGCCAAGGTCGGCAACAGTAGTTGCAACATGAAAGGCATCTACGCCTTCGCGCTGGACTCTGTAATGCTCCAATTTGGCGCCATCTTTCAGTACAACCTCGACGACCGCGTTAGTGAAGTACTCCGCGCCGCTTGCTCCTAAATAACTTTCGATGATAGTCGCGCTACTGTTTTCCTCAGCGACGATCAGCACCCTCGGGAATGTGACCGGTTGAGCACCGTCAGAGATAAACAGAAGGTGAATTGGTTGACTGACTTCCAGATTTCGCTGAACGTGAATAAACGCTCCGTCAGAAATGAACCCCGTGTTTAGCGCCGTAAAGCCACTGGAAACGTAGTCTGCCGAACGTGTCAGATGTTCTCGCAGGAGCGTGCTCTGATCGCTACCGCACGCCTCAACCAGGTCAGTCGCCGTTACGCCGTTTGGCAGTGCCGTTACCGACGATCGATCGCGCTGCAATTTGCCGTTTACAAAAACCAGCTGGCTTTCCAGCGCCTCCGGCACTTCAAAACTCGCGAGCTCGAGTTTTGTAGAAGCAGCCGAAGGCTGCAGACTCATGCGGGCGATTGGCGCGACGTTGGTGTACTTCCACTCTTCGTCTTTTACCGAAGGAAAGCCGAGATCGGAAAACCGCTCCATCGCGGTGTTGCGTAGATTATCCAGCCACTCGACATTCGTCGCCCGCTGCGCAGAATGCAGTTCGCTGAGCGCGTCGAGATATGAACCTTCTTGCTTTATTAATTCAGTTACCATTTCTTAATTTGCCGGCACAGCCACGTTGGAATCGGCCGGTTTGAGCCAGTCGTAGCCCTTCTGTTCAAGCTCTAATGCCAACTCTTTGCCGCCCTCTTTTGCGATGCGCCCTTGCGCGAGCACGTGAACGAAGTGTGGGACGATGTAATTCAGCAAACGCTGATAGTGGGTCACCAGAATTACGGCGTTCTCCGAGTTGTGTAATTGATTAACGCCGCCGGCGACGATGCGCAGTGCATCGATATCAAGTCCCGAATCTGTTTCATCCAGGACCGCAAGCTTCGGCTCAAGGACGGCCATCTGAAGAATCTCATTACGTTTCTTCTCGCCGCCTGAAAAGCCTTCATTTACTGAGCGGGTCATGAAGCTCGCGTCCATCTCAACAACCTTCGCGCGCTCTTTCAGAAGATCCTTAAACTCGAGGGGATCCAGTTCTTCTTCTCCAAGATGCTTACGCTTCTCGTTGTAAGCCAATCTCAGAAACTGCGCGTTTGAGACGCCCGGCACTTCAATCGGATACTGGAACGCCATGAACACGCCCTCGCGCGCACGTTCATCCGTAGACATCTCCAAAAGATTTTTGCCTTCGTAGATCACTTCACCTTTTGTTACTTCGTAGGCAGGATGTCCGGCCAGCACTTTGGCCAGGGTTGATTTTCCAGAGCCGTTGGGGCCCATTATGGCGTGAATCTCACCCTTGTTGACGGTCAGGTTAATCCCTCTCAGGATTTCCTTGCCGTCGATGCCCGCGTGTAGATTTTTAACTTCAAGCACGTATGAATACTCCTCAAAATAATGACGCGGTGACGTGGGTATGCCGGAAACGAGCGATGCCGTTTCATGCTGCCCCATCTCCGCGCCCGGTTAACCGACGCTGCCTTCCAGTTTCAACCCCAACAGTCGTTGTGCCTCAACTGCAAATTCCATCGGCAACTGCAGAAACACATCTTTACAAAAGCCGTTGATAATCAAAGAAACCGCATCTTCCTGAGAGATGCCGCGCTGTTGCAGGTAGAACAACTGCTCTTCACTGATCTTCGAGGTGGACGCTTCATGTTCAACGCTCGAAGTGTTGTTCATCACTTCAATGTACGGAAAAGTGTGAGCCCCGCAGTTTGAACCAATCAACATCGAATCACACTGCGTATAGTTTCGCGCGTCAGCTGCTTTCGGCATCACCTTAACCAAACCACGGTAGCTGTTATTCGACTTACCGGCAGCGATGCCCTTCGAAATGATCGTGGAACGCGTGTTCTTACCGAGATGGATCATCTTGGTTCCGGTGTCGGCTTGTTGCGCGTGATTCGTCAGCGCTACCGAATAAAACTCGCCGATCGAATTGTCGCCTTGAAGAATGCAGGACGGGTACTTCCAGGTGATCGCCGACCCGGTTTCAACCTGAGTCCAGGAAATCTTTGAATTGCGACCGGCGCACTTCCCTCGCTTCGTTACGAAGTTATAGATTCCGCCGCGGCCTTCTTCGTCTCCGGCGTACCAATTCTGCACCGTTGAATACTTGATCTGCGCATCATCCAGCGCGACCAGCTCGACTACGGCGGCGTGTAATTGGTTCTTATCAAACTTGGGCGCCGTACATCCCTCGAGATAAGAAACGTATGAACCTTCTTCCGCAACGATTAGTGTCCGCTCAAACTGGCCGGACTCTGAGTTATTAATCCGGAAATAGGTAGACAGTTCCATCGGGCACCGCACACCTTTTGGAATGAAACAGAAGGAGCCGTCCGAAAATACCGCGCTGTTTAGCGCAGCAAAAAAGTTGTCGTTCGTGGGCACTACCGAGCCGAGATATTTCTTTACCAGCTCCGGATATTCCCGAATAGCCTCGGTAAACGAACAGAAGATAACGCCGTGCTTTTTGAGTTTTTCCTTGTAAGTAGTGGCAACGGAAACCGAATCAAACACCGCATCCACAGCAACGCCCGCCAGTTGCTTTTGTTCAGTCAAAGGTATTCCCAGCTTCTCAAATGTGCGTAAGAGCTCCGGGTCAACCTCATCAAGACTGGCGACGGTGGGCTTCTGTTTTGGAGCGCTGTAATAAATCACATCCTGGTAATCGATCTCAGGATAGGTGAGGTGCGGCCAATGCTTTGGCTCTTTCATGGTCAGCCAGTGGCGATAGGCCTTGAGCCTAAACTCCAACATCCACTCCGGTTCGTTCTTCTTTTCAGAGATCAAACGGACAGTGTCTTCTGACAGCCCACGTGGAATCACGTCCGACTCAATGTCGGTTACAAAGCCGTATTTGTATTCCTGTTTACCTAAAAGTTCTGCTGTGCTCATCTCGTCAATCGTTCTACGCCTGCACGCGATTTAAATTCGTTTTGTGTTTTGATACCTGGATCTGATGCAAGACGGCATCAACGTTAGCTTCAGTGCCGAGCAATTGCGCCAGCGTGATCTCCGAAAGCGCGTTTTCCACGATCTGGTGCAACTCAACAATTACCGGCCTGATGCCGCAATCACCTGTGTGTACACATGCATCGAGGAGCCCTGAATAACTCTTGCAATGGGTCTGCATCCGGTCCCTGTCCAGAACAGATATGACCTCATTCAAGCGAATTCGCTCCGCTGGTCTGGACAAACGGTAACCACCCTTGGTCCCCCGTTGCGACTGCACAAGTCCGGCTTTATTCAGTATCCACATCAGCTTGCCGGCATTGGCTACGGAGATCCCCTCCAGCGCTGCAATCTGGGCAATCGTCAACGATTCGCCCTGCGATTCCGCACGCGCTAACTGCAAAAGGCACCGTAAGCCATATTCTTCCTGAGCAGATATCTTCATTGCTGTCTTAGCTCGATTTGCGGCACAGTTTAACCAATCCTTACTTTTAAGTCAACTTTACGTAAGTGGTTGTAGACGCAAGAGATGAGCGAAGTTTGGCTGGTGCTATAAGGTAAAGTTGAAGTCGATATAACCGCTCAAGCGGGAGGGACGGTTGTCTGAGCTGTTCGTGTCGAAAAACCATTGTCGGGCGGCGTCCTCGGCAACTCTCCTCAGCAGAACGTGGCCCTCTGTTTTGGACACGGCGATAACCTTGCCACTCTCGTCGACGATAACGTGAACTCGGACCAGACCGGCGGCGCCTGCTTGTTTGGCGAGGGGCGGATAGGCGGGAACCACTTTCCGCGTGGCTCTTCCATTGAGCGGTCCGGAGGGACTAATTGCCTCTTGAGCTGCGTCCTGAACCGGGGCCTGCGGTTCGCCCTCATCGTTTGCGATCGGTGCAGAGGATCCTGCGGCCGTATCCGTGGTGACCTTGGCATCGTCAACTCGCCGTGTGGCGTAAGGTAGTGATGAAGGGTCCTTTTTAGTCGCTTTGTTCGGAGGTAAAGCGGAAATGCCGTTTAGTGAGACTAATTGCGTGGGGGAAGTTAAGAGCAGCCGGGCGCTGCTGTGCTCAGCCTGCCAGCGACTTTGATCTTCGGCATCCTTCGCCAGGGACAATCGAATACCCAGCACGTCTTCGAGCAGCGAGAGAGAATCGTAGGCACGCTGTTCCCTGGTTATCTCTTTTGCCTGTGCAATCAGCCGCTCGAGAAACGAACGCAAACGATCAAGGTCGGTTATGGCTTCAGCCGGAAGGTTCACGTCTGTTGTGCTAATGCCAACGCTACGGTAACGAGCGATATGGAGACGAGAACCATTTACCGCCTGGCCGGCTAGGGCGAAGTATGTCCGCGCGGAGTCGCCATTTCTCGTAGCGCGCTCCCGAAACCCTTCTTCCAACAAGGCCTCAGCGCGTCCGTAATTACCCGATTCCAGATAGATGTTCATCAACATCACAGACGCGATGTTTTGGACAGAAAAGTCTTTCGTACTTGCACGAACTGATTCAAGTTCGCTCGCGGCGGTCTCCAACTGGTGTGCGGCAATCAGCGCACGGGCCCGTTGAATCCTGCCCTGCAGAACGTCGGCAAAGTTCGGCTGCTCAACTGTTTGCGAGTAAACAAGGGAACTTAGGGAGAATAGGCAGGCTAATAGGATCAATAATCTCGTCAAAACCAACGAATACCTCTCGAGGGATTTTTCAGCGAAACAACTCGCTAAAAGGGAGAAGCGAGCCTACGCTCGCTTTCTTCATTACCAATTTGGGTGGACATTATGTCCAGATTCGCCGCTCATCGCAAGCACGGGCGGCGTCGTTTCTGTTGCGACTTGATACTAATTAGATTGTCCGCTGGCGAGACTCTTTATGACTTGTGCGCGAAAGACGCCGGCGCCTTGTTTGATAGCTGCTTCATCGAGCGTCAGTAAGCGGCGATCACGCATTACCACTCGCCCGTTGATAATTACCGTTTGCACGTCGGACGTTTTGGTGGCGTAAACCAGATGCGAATAGATGTTGTATAGCGGTAATTGATTTAGCGAGTCCTGCGCCACCAGCACCAGGTCGGCGCGTTTCCCTGTTTCAATCGACCCAATCTCTTTTTCCATGTGCAGGGCTTCAGCACTGCGGATAGTCGCCAATTCAAACGCCTGCAGCGCCGAGATGACCTTCGGATCGCCCGTGAATACCTTGTGAAGCTTGGCCACCGTATCCATCTCTTCCCACATACTCAGGTCGTTGTTTGAAGCCGCGCCGTCGGTGCCAAGGCCAAGTCGCACGCCTTCTTTCAACATGCGTGGGACTGGGGCCACCCCCGAGGCAAGTTTCATGTTTGATTGCGGGTTGTGAACTACGCCTACCCCCGCACGCTCCAACGTGTCGATGTCATTTCCGGCCGGCCAGACAACATGTGCAGCAATCACGCGATTGTTTAGAAATCCGATGCGTCGCAAATATTCAACCGGACTGGCGTTTTTAGCTTTGATGCTGTCATCCACTTCGCGTTTCGTTTCGGCCACGTGCGTCACGATCGGCGCTCCAGTTCGATCTGAAAACGCTTTTGCATCCTTCAGATGGGCCTCAGAAACTGTATACGGCGCATGCGGCGCAATGGCCGGCGTGATTAGTTCGTGTCCCTGCCACTTCTTTACGTAACGCTCGACGTAGGCCATCGCCTCTTCCCAGGTCTTGTTATCAGCCACGGGAAAGTCGATCACGGTTTCGCCCAAAACTCCTCGAACGCCGGCCTTCGCTGTTTCATCTGCGATAGCGTCTTCAAAGTAGTACATGTCGCAGTAGGTGGTGGTTCCACCGCGAATCATCTCGGCCAGGCCAAGGCGGGTGCCCGCGCGCACGAATTCTTCAGAAACATTTTTCGCTTCTGCGGGAAAGATGTACCTGGTTAGCCAGTCCTGCAGATCCAGGTCATCTGCCAAACCTCGGAAAAGCGTCATCGGGATGTGTGTGTGCCCGTTAATGAGGCCGGGAATGATGATCTTGCCGCGCGCGTCGATAGTTTGGGCCGCTGTGTAACGTCGGACCATATCCCGGCGCGTCCCGACAGCGACGATGCGTGCACCCTTAATCGCGACACCTGCGTCTTCAATCACGCGACGCTTGTCGTCCATCGTAACGAGTGTGCCGTTTAGGACCAGGAGGTCAACTGTATTCATACGCGTCCCCCTCCTTTGCGCGGACACCGACGATAGAGAGAAAAAAATGGCCACTACGGCTGTCGTTATGCAGAGTTTGCTCGACACTGACTACTCCCCCGTTGAATCTAAATGGAATAATATCGAAAACGTGCACAAACTAATCATTTCATTGCGCCAGTATGCTTGATAGATGCTTCGCCAGACGCAAGATAACAGCGTTTGCTGTCTCCTCTTTCTGTAGTAGCTTCTTACCTATCTCGTTCGATGCATCAAAGTCTACGACACCCCAAACCGAATCGTCGTCCTTCCGAATGGGAGCGGCAAGAACATAATTTAGCGTTGGCTTGATCGATCCTTTTACACCCTTGAAGCTCTTAGGCAGGGGTGCCACGGCCGATTCTGTCTCAAGCGGTGTTCTTCGTGCTGCGTTATCCAGATAACAACGCACCACCACCACACTCTTTGCGGTTTCCTCGTCAATCCGAAAACGTGTGGTACCTACTCTCTCCTCAGATTGGTACGGATCCCAGAAATAGCGGCATACCAGTTCTTCCCCTTCCTTCCTGAATATGAAGGCCCGCAGCTTTGCTTTCTGAGGGCTCAAAGGAAGTCCCATAAAACGACAAATGGTTTCGAGAGCGTCGGTAATAACGTTGTTCAGCTCTTTTGATTTTCGCCTATGTTCATACTTAACTGCGTCCGCAATTTGTGTGCAAGCATCACCTAGCGCCGCCTGGGGTTCCTCCTTCGCAGCTTCACTATCGTAGGTGCCGGTGACGATGCCAAGTAGGTCCGTGGGCATACGCATGTCCCTGCCATCAGGCTTAACTATAAAGCTGCGCTCCTTACCCAATCGCCCAATAAACATTCCGAGCTCCAGAACGACGTTATCACGAACCGCTTGCTGTTCCTGCTCACGAATCTTGAGGATATCTTCGGGAGCAAAAACAAAGACCCCAAAATCGGACTGCTGCAGATTTCGGACTAATTCATCGATCACCATATGACCAATCCGAAAACCCTGGTTCCAAACGGTGACCTGCATACCCTTGAGGTTCTGCTGTACCGCTCGGGCAAGCCGTAACGATTCCAATGAGGAAGCAACAAAGACTCGTGGAACTGTACGCATAGTTCTAGTCTCCTATTTGTGAAGAATGAGGGTCGTCAAGTACGTCTTCGTAGGCGGGTTAGCGCGCACATCTTTCAGGCGGCGAAATGATTCTTAAAGAATCGACATTATGTAATGAAGCACTATTTCGAGACCCTTGCGGATTGGCCTGAGCGAATGGCCGGCAAAGTATAGGATTTCGGGCCCTTTGTAAAGACTTGTACTCGATCTTCGGCAAGACTCCGAAAGTCTTGCTCCCGTAAGCGATGATGGATAATTCTGTGCCTCAACAAGTGTATAAGCCTCGAGCCTTTTGTCGAAAAGGTCAGGCTTTGATGTCCCAATTAAGTTTAGATGCTCCAGGGACTGAGAAAATCCTGGCGCCTTCCGGCAGAACATCTCCCCCGACGTCTAAACCTCATTCTCTCGGAGGTTCTTCATGTTTACCGAAATGAATGTCGATATCGAAAAGTTAATCACCCAATTAGGGATTTTGGTTTTTGGCTGCTCTGCCGTTTGGCTCATCGGACGACCGGAGTCCTGGCGGCGATGGGGCTATATTCTTGCACTCTGCAGTCAGCCGTTCTGGTTTTACATGTCATACCAACAGGGCGACTTTGGCGTACTGATTCTTACCTGTTTGTACGCGTATTCGTGGGCTCAGGGGGTCTGGTATCACTGGGTGAAAATCGAGACCGTCGCACCCGAACATACGACGGTCGTACCTGACACTACGGCAGTGGCTAAAGAACTTTCGGCCTCATGACCGAGCGACTTCCTTCAGGAATCGCGCGTCAAAAGCTAGTGGGAGCAACTCCCTAATGTGCACTACGTCCTGATCTCCCTTTCGGTTGACCAGCGTTATCTCGGCGTTCTTTGCGAACTCCCATATAATCTGCCTGCACGTTCCACAAGGTGGAGTTAATGACTCGGTGTCTGCAGCAATTACTAAGCGCGTAAAATCGCGTTTTCCTTCTGAAACGGCTTTCCAAATTGCTACCCGCTCCGCGCAAACTGTAAGCCCATAACTGGCGCTTTCGATGTTGCAGCCTGTAAAAATTTCACCTGAAGCCGTTTCGACTGCAGCGCCCACTAGAAACCCAGAAAACGGCGCGACCGAACGGCCAAGCGCATCCAGCGCGGCGGAGATGAGATCATCGGATTTATCTATGCTGCTCAAGACTGACCTCCCACCGAGGTCAGAGCTCCTGCCAACCTCTCGCGAATCTTTCCACTAATCAAATCAATGCTCACCAAATTATGACCGCCTTCCGGAATGATGACGTCTGCAAAACGTTTTGAGGGCTCGACGAATTGAATGTGCATCGGCCTTACCGTGCCCACATACTGCTCGATTACCGATTCCAATGTTCGACCACGTTCGTCTATGTCACGTCGCAGTCTGCGAATGAAACGAATGTCGTCTGGTGTGTCGACGAAGACTTTAATGTCCATCTGCTCAAGCAAACGTGGGTCGGCAAAGATCAGGATACCTTCCACGATGACGATGGGCCGTGGCTCGACAGAACGTGTTTCGTTTGCACGAGTATGCGTGCGAAAGTCGTAGATCGGCAACTCCACTGACTCGCCCGCGCGTAGTTTTCGTATGTGGTTGACCAGTAAATCGTTGTCCAGTGCGTCGGGATGGTCGAAGTTGGCTACGTGCCGGTAGTCGAGAGGAAGGTCTTTTAGGTTGCGGTAGTAGGAATCCTGCTGAATGAAAACGACTTCGCTTGCCTTAACTGATTCGAGTATCCGATTGGCAACAGTCGTCTTTCCTGATCCGGTGCCACCGGAGATGCCGATAATTAAACTCACGACTCTTTTAGACTTTCCGACTCCGTCTCAGGAACTGACTACCGGGATTCTTGAAATTACCCTACGCAGCAGCTGAGTTAAAGTGGCGCGAACTTGCTCGCCAGTCTCAATCACTTCCTCGTGATTGATGGGCTGTTCACTGATGCCCGCAGCCATATTGGTGATACACGAGATGCCGAGTACGTTCATGCCCATGTGGCGAGCGACAATCGCCTCCGGCACTGTGCTCATCCCTACGGCATCCGCCTCAAACGAACGGAACATATGAATCTCAGCCGGCGTCTCGTAACTTGGACCGGACAGTGCTGCGTAGATACCACGACGAACAGTTACTCCGAGTTCTTTGGCAGCGTCAACCACCAGCTCCTGCAGCGCGCGCGAGTAAACTTCCGACATGTCGGGAAAACGCGGGCCAAACCGTTCGTCGTTGGGGCCTCGCAAAGGATTAACCCCCATCAGGTTGAGGTGGTCGCTGATTACCATCAACGCACCCTGACTCAGACGCACATCGATGCCGCCCGCAGCGTTAGTCAAAACCAGGTTTTGCATACCTAACAACTTGAACACGCGAATCGGAAATGTAACTTCCTCGAGCGTGTAACCTTCGTAGAAATGAAAACGGCCCTGCATCCCGACAACCGGTATGCCTTCGACACTTCCAATCACGAGTCTTCCAGCGTGACCCTGCGCGGTTGATGTCGCAAACCCAGGGATTTCCTGATACGGAATTCGGACCGCGTTTTCAAACTCATCTGCGAACCCGCCCAGCCCGCTCCCCAGCACTAACGCAACCTGCGGTTGCGCCTTCATGCGGCTGCTAATCATGCGCGCCGCAGCTTCAGCGCGCGAATACAGATCATTTTTTGCCACTTGTTCAGACACTTCCAAGCACACCCATCAACTAACTCGTTTGGTGCGGTCTTATTATCTTTCTTTTTGATATGGAATTCCCAGCGCGCGTGGAGGTCGCGACGTCCCAATGAATCCCGCCAATACAATGATTGTCAAAACATAGGGGACCATGTGGATGAATTGCACCGGGATCTCGTCACCGGACGGCAGCTTTACGACGCCCTGCATTTGAATCGTAACGGCTTCAGTAAAACCGAACAGCAGGCACGCGAGCAGAGTTTGCACGGGTCGCCACTTACCGAAGATCAGTGCCGCTAAGGCAATGAAACCGCGGCCTGACGTCATGTTGCGGGTGAACAGGGATGACTGGCCAATGGATAGATAGGCGCCACCGATTCCCGCCAGCACGCCCGACAGCAAGACTCCCGCGTATCTCATGCGGGCGACACGAACGCCCGCAGCGTCCGCAGCTTCAGGGTTTTCGCCTACTGACCGAAGGCGAAGTCCAAACGGGGTCCGGTAGAGAACGTACCAGGTGATGGCAACTAGTAGGAACGCGATCACTATCGGCGTATTAGGTATCAACTGTTCTTTCGGAATCTGCGGGGTGGAACCAGAGGAGAGAAAGAACGCGCCGCTGAGAAATCCCGGTACGCCGATCATCAGGATGTTGATTGCCGTCCCGGTTACAACCTGATCCGCGCGAAAACGAATACAAGCGACAGCATGAATGGCAGCAATCACCAGACCGGCTGCCATTCCTCCCAGCAGCCCTATCCACGGGCTTCCGGTGGCGTAAGTGACGGCGGCGGCCGTGAACGCGCCCGCGAGCATCAACCCTTCCAGCGCAATATTGATTACACCCGAGCGCTCCGAGAACAGTCCGCCAAGTGCTGCCAGGATCAAAGGCGTCGAAAGCCTTATCGTTGACCAGAAGAGTGCGGCAGTAAATAGTTCAGTCATGACCTTAGATCCCCGTCAAACTTTCGAGCGCTTCAACAAACTAAACTTACCGAATGGACCGCGGAACAGGGCCTCAGCGGCGACAAACAAAATAATTATGCCTTGCAACACCTGAACGATGTCTTTGGTTACGTTCTCGGTAAATGCGTCGATCGGAATACCACCTCGTTGCAGTATGGCAAATAGAAAAGCAGAAATGATTACGCCGATCGGATGGTTGCGTCCCAGCAGTGCGACTGCGATCCCGGTAAATCCGTAGTTATCGGAAAACCCATCGTAGTAACGATAGCGATAACCAAGCACTTCGTTGATGCCGACCATTCCCGCGAGCCCGCCCGAGATTGTCATGGCGATGATGATCTGCTTGCGGACGGAGATACCGCCGTACTCAGCCGCCGTCGGATTGCTGCCGGTTGAGCGCAATTCATAGCCCCACTTCGTCCGCCACAAAAACAGGTAAACGAGGAAACAGCAAAGAAGCGCGAGGAGGAACGAAACATTCAGCGGAATGAAATCAGGCATGCCGGGAATGAACTTGCCGAGCCGCGCAATGTGCGCGCTCTGGCTTATCTCCGCGGTTTCCATGATTGGGTCGCCTGGGACTTTGTAGTGGTACTGCGTGAAGTAACTGCAAAGAGCGATTGCGATGAAGTTCAACATGATGGTGTTGATTACTTCATGTGATCCGAAGCGCGCTTTTAATACTCCGGGGATTCCGCCCCAAATGGCGCCGGCGCCGGTTGCTGCGATAAAGCACAGCGGAATCAGGACAAGTCCTGGAAGATTAGCTATGGGTGAGTTGACTATGTCGCCGCCCGGCGTTTTTATGAAGACACCCCCGAGTTCGATACCTACCCACGCTGCAGCAAAGGCACCAACGTACAACTGGCCCTCAGCTCCGATGTTTAGTAAGCCGCAACGAAACGCGAGTGCGACGGCGAGGCCTGTAAAAATTAAGGGTGTCGCATAGAAGAGCGTGTATCCAATGCCCACTGGCCACGATAAGGCGCTGCTGAAAAGTAAACCGTAAGCAGTGAAAGGATTGTCGCCGATGATAAGAATGAGGATGCCGCCGACAATGAAGGCGGCGATCACGGCGATTAAGGGAAAGAGTAGTTCCCGGAGCAAATTCATTTTACGTTTCAGGTCCCAGGTTTCGTGTAATTCACGAAAAGTGCCCGTCAATGGCCACGGGTCATTAACAATCCAATTTCTTCCACCGTAGCAACCTTAGGATCAACTTCACCAACGATTTTTCCATCATGAATAACCAACAACCGATCCGATAGCGACGTAACTTCTTCGAGCTCAGCCGAAACCAGCAAGATGGCGCACCCTGCATCGCGAAGACTCACCAACTGGCGATGAATAAATTCGATCGCACCTATATCCACACCGCGCGTTGGCTGTGAAACCAGCAGTAGCTTTGGATTAACTTTAAACTCGCGTCCAATGATTAACTTTTGCTGATTGCCTCCGGATAAAGCCCTTGCGGGCAGCTCAGCATTAGCAGGTCTCACGTCAAAGCCAGTGATAATCTCCTGGGCGCGCGCTCTAATTGCATTGTTATCCAGGAGCGGACTGACGGAGACGATCGGTTTCCGGTAGTGGACTCCGAGAATCGAGTTCTCCTTAAGGTCAAAATCGAGTAGCAATCCTCGACGGTGACGATCTTCTGGAATATGTGCGATGCCCAACTCGCGTCTGATCCGCGCTCCCGAGCGAGTGATGTTCATATCACCAAAATGGATCTCACCATTGACCCGGGAAGATTCCACCAACCCGGCCAACGCCTCAATCAACTCGGTTTGGCCGTTACCTTCAACGCCGGCAATGCCCAAAATCTCTCCACTGCGCACCTCAAACGAAACTCCATCAACTGCGTTTCCTTCACGTGCGGTGACGCTCAGATCACGAACCTTTAACGTTGGACCACCGGGCTTTGCATCCGTCTTCTCAACCCGCAACAGCACTTCCCGGCCCACCATCAAACGCGCCAGTTCCGCGGCGTTCGTATCCTTCGTCTGCAAGCTTCCCACCACCCGACCGTCGCGCATCACCGTGACCTCGTCCGAGATTGCCAGTACTTCCGCAAGCTTGTGCGTGATGATGATGACCGTCTTTCCCTGCTCTCTCATTCTCCGCAGGATGGCAAAAAACTCTTCCACCTCCTGGGGCGTCAGGACTGCTGTGGGCTCGTCCAGAATCAACAAGCGCGCATGACGATAAAGCGCTTTCAGCAACTCGACTCGCTGCTGTTGCCCGACTGACAGGTGTTCGATGGGACTATGTGGATTGACTGCCAGTTTGAATTCTTCTGACAGCTTGCGGATTTCCGCGGCGGCGGTGTTTATGTTGAGAGCGACGGCATTACCTGGTTCAGCGCCGAGAACAATGTTCTCAGCTACCGTCATCGTGTCAACCAGCATGAAGTGCTGATGGACCATTCCGATGCCGAGGGCGATGGCGTCATGTGGTGTGTTGATTTGCTGAGGACGGCCTTCAACCAGGATCTCGCCTTCATCGGCTGTATAAAAGCCGTAGGCGATCCGCATGGCAGTCGACTTACCGGCGCCATTCTCACCAACAATGGCGTGAATGGTTCCCGGTTTAACCTTGATGTTGACGTGATCGTTGGCTAGTACATCGCCGAACCGTTTGGTTATGTTTCGTAGTTCCAGCAACGTGTCTTGTACCTGTATCGCCGGCGTTCGTACTTACTTCGTCATTGCATCAGTAACTTTTATTTCACCGCTAATGATCTTCTTCTTCGCTTCCTCGGCTTGCTGCAAAGTCTCGGCGGTCACCAGATCTTTATTGTGCTCGTCCATGCTGTATCCCACGCCATCTTTGTCGAGACCATACACGTGGAAGCCCGCCTGAAACTGATTGTTAACAACCGCTTTGATGATGTCGTAGACCGCGTTATCAACACGCTTGACCATGCTGGTCAAAACGAAACCGGGCTTGACCATGTTTTGATTGGAATCAACCCCGATCACCATGTGCGTGGCGCGGCCATTTTGTTTACCCATTTGCTCGGCGGCGTCAAACGCTCCGAGTCCTGAGTTTCCCGCGGCCGTAAAAATCACGTCGGCTCCTTTACCGATCTGTGCTAGCGCCAATTCTTTTCCTTTGCCCGGATTGTTCCACGCGGCGTCAGTCACCCCCACGTAGTTTGGAATGACGCGAATGTTTGGGTTAACCGACTTGGCGCCTTGTTCGTAGCCTTCTTTGAATCTATGGATTAGCCCGATGTCCATACCACCGAGGAACCCGATGGTGCCGGTCTTCGAAGCACGGGCGGCCAGGATCCCAACCAGGTACGAACCTTCATGTTCTTTAAAAACCAGCGACGCAACATTAGGAAGATTGCTGACACCATCAACCACAGCAAATCGGATGTTGGGATAATCTTTCGCGACTGACTCGATGATTGGCGTCTGCGCGAACCCGATCCCGATGATCAGATCGTATTGACGCTCCGCGAAGGCTCGCATGGCTGGTTCAATAGACGTCGGGTTACCGGGTTCGATGTCGCGAAGAGTGATGCCGAGCGGCGGTTTGCCGCAATCAGTACCATCCGGCCACTTTCCCGTTTCCGCACAGTGGGCGCCGGCCCAGGCTGCAGCGTTGAATGATCGGTCGTCCTTTCCGCCAATGTCGAAAACTATCCCGACACGTGGTTTTGATCTGTCATCAGCGCCAAAGCTAGCCGGGTTGCAGCCAGAACTGATTACCGCTGCCACGCACACAACCAAAAGGAGAGTGGATACGATTGCAAGTTTCATTCGTTGATCACCTCCTTAATAAGTTGCGGTAGCTCGTTAACAGGTTGGTCGCCAACTTCGTACGCGGCTAGAATGCGGGCCGCTGCTTCCCTCGCCTTCGCTTCATCGGAACAATAAATCAATCCCAGTGAAACGTCGTCGCTGACTCGATCCCCGATACGTACGTCGGCAATAAAGCCGACTGACGGGTCGATCGTGTCGTCAATACGCACACGCCCTCCCCCGATAGAGGCAATCGCATGTCCAATTTCTGCAGTATTGACTTTGGTAATAAATCCGGAGCGCGGTGATTCTACCCTAAACGATTGCGTGACTAAAGGAAGAATATTCGCGGGATCATCACACACACGCGGGTCGCCACCCTGCGCCTGGACGTTCCTGCGAAAACACTCCAGCGCGGCTCCAGACGAGACAACGTTACGCAGTCGAGTTCGCGCTGCCTCGATATCGTTATCGATGTGCGACAGCACCAGCATGTGCGCCGAAAGCTCAATAGAAAGATCCAGCACCGGTTGAGCACGTTCGTCTGCCTCACCTCGCAGCAGCTCAATACACTCTTTAACTTCAATGGAATTTCCCACGGCCTGTCCCAACGGCTGGTTCATGTCGGTTAACAACGCCCTGGTTCGAATTCCACAGGAGTTTCCGGTTTTGACCAATGCATGGGCCAGGGCTTTTGCCTGATCGTCCTCGCGCATGAAAGCGCCGGAACCGAACTTCACATCAATCACCATCGCTTCAAGTCCGGCCGCACCCTTCTTCGAAATTATGGACGCAACGATCAGCGGAATAGCTTCCACTGTCGCGGTGGCGTCGCGCAGGGCGTACATCTTCTTGTCTGCCGGCGCCAGCTCGGCAGTTTGGCCTGACATGGCATAACCGACATCAACTAGAACTCGTTCAAATTCAGACGCGCTGAGATCAACCCGGTAACCCGGGATTGATTCCAACTTGTCGAGCGTGCCACCGGTGTGACCAAGCCCACGTCCGGAGATCATCGGAACACACACACCACACGCGGCCACCATAGGCGCTATTAGCAGAGACGTTTTATCACCCACGCCTCCGGTGGAATGTTTGTCGGCTTTGGGTTTTTGTATCGCGGAGAAATCGAGAGTTGAACCTGAGTGCAGCATGGCCTGCGTGAGTTGGGCCTGCTCGGTTTCATTCATGCCGTTGAGGAAGATCGCCATCAGCAGCGCGCTGACTTGATAGTCGGCGATTGTGCCTTTGGTGACGCCGTCGATAAAAAACTCGATCTCGTCGCCTGACAGATTCAGGCCATCGCGTTTCTTTCTGATGACGTCTTGTGGTCTCAAACAGTTTCTCCCAGCCCGAGCTGTTTTGGTTTGCCGGCTGTGATCAGGACCACAGCCTGCGCGCCCACAGCTTCACCACGACCAACTGCATCCATTCCTTCTCCGGTCTTTGCCTTAACGCTTACTACCGAGGGATCTACCCCGAGAACGTGCGCGATATTCTCCCGCATCGAGGTTACATAAGGCCGGACCTTTGGCGACTCCAACATCACCGTCGCGTCCACATTAACGATGCTGCTACCCCGCTCGTGGGCCAACCAGACGACGCGTGCCAGCAGTTGCAAGCTATCGGCGTCTTTCCACTGCGGATCGCTCACCGGAAAGTGAACACCCAGGTCGCCTTCCCCAAGTGCTCCCAGAATCGCGTCGGCGATCGCATGAAGCAAAGCGTCTGCGTCGGAATGACCTTCGCCTCCGCGCGGTGAGGCGACATGCACGCCGCCGAGAAGAAGCGGCCGCCCCTCAACCAGGCGATGTGTGTCGTTGCCGATGCCAATCCTGTACATGTTTAGAGATTCAGACTCGCTGCGATCTAACGCTGAGTTTCTCATTAACACCGGCTTTAGCCGGTGCCGACGATAGTGATCAGTGGTAACCGTTTCAACGGTTTCTTTGTGGTAAACCGTTAAAACGGTTAACGCAAGCACAATTGTCACGTTACCACCGGGCTGAAGCCTCGTGCTAATTAGAATCTTTCGTCACTAAGAAACTCTATTTTTCTGCATCTCGCGTAACAACTGTTCGCCGATTGCCAGGTCCTCTTCACGCGTTATCTTGATGTTCCGAGCACTGCCTTCAACAATCGCTATTGGCACACCCAGCCGCTCAACGAGCGAACTTTCGTCAGTTAACTCAGGATCGTTAACGTCCACCTGCTCATATGCGCGTCGCAGAACTTTATAGTGGAAGCACTGCGGTGTCAGCGCATGACGCAGATCGTTCCGGTTCAAAGTCCTAACCACTCGCCCCTCGTTAACTTCCTTAATAGTATCGACCGGTTTCGCGACAAGTATTGCTGCGCCATGGTCCATGGCCGCGGTGACGGTTCGACTAATCTCATCAGGCGTAACAAAGGGACGAACACCATCGTGGACTGCGACTATCTCAGCAGTAGTCTCTCGTATCGCCTGCAAGCCTTTCAGCACAGACTCGGCTCGGGTGGCGCCACCAGGCACAACCTTAGCTAGCTTTCGTAGACCAAACTTGCCCGCCAAAGACAGGAATCCACCTGATTCCTGTGCTGGGATCACCACAATTGTTTCGTGAATCAGGTCACACTCTTCAAAAGCCCTGAGCGTGTGAAAAAGAATAGGGGTGCCAGCGAGCTCCAAAAATTGCTTGGGCCGCTTGCCTGCCATCCGCGTGCCCTGTCCGGCGGCGGCAATGATTGCGACGTTCATGACAATGACGAGAACGGGAGAGAGCAACCAGAGAAAAGACGTTCAGAGTACAGCCTTAGTTTGCTTGCTTCGAAAAGGCAAACTAAACGTTTGTACTCTGAACGTGCTCTTAATCGCGCCCGTGAGACCGTCTATCAGAGCTCCGTTATAGGTTCAGTATCAGTGATGCGTACGGGGACTGGGCCACTGCGCGCTTCTCGCGAATGGCGGCGGACGGCCCCATTGATGCGGTGCTCGCCGCTGGTGGAGCCATTCTCAGGCTCTTCCCAAAGTCGTCCAAAGATCATCTTGCCGGCAGTGGTCTGCAACACGCTTGTCACGGCAATGTCGGCGTTCTTGCCGATCAGCCGGCGCGCGTTGTCCACGACGACCATCGTTCCATCATCTAAATAGGCGACGCCCTGGTTGTATTCTTTCCCTTCCTTCAGGATGAACACACGCATCGCTTCACCCGGCAACACCACGGGTTTCAAGGCGTTCGCCAGCTCGTTGATATTCAGTACGCTGACTCCGCGCAGTTGTGACACCTTGTTCAGGTTAAAGTCGTTGGTCACGATCACCGCGTCAAGCTGCTTGCCGAGCTCGATCAGTTTCAAGTCAACTTCACGTACTGACGGGAAGTCAGTTTCAACTATCTGGATGTCGAGGGAGCTGTTGTTCTGCAGACGGTTCAGCATGTCGAGTCCCCGACGTCCGCGTTGTCTCTTCGATGAGTCGGGAGAATCGGCGACTTGCTGCAGCTCGCGCAGGATGAATTGCGGAATAATCAATGAGCCGGTCAGAAATCCGGTCTCGGCGACGTCGGCGATCCGTCCGTCGATAATGACAGACGTGTCGAGAATTTTCAGGTCCCGGCGCGCAGTTTTGTCCGTCAGGATCCCTCCTAATGCGGACAGCTCGAGATAGTCGCCTTTAGCCGCACCAACCATCAGCCCGACGTAAGCCATGAAGAAAGTTAACGACAGCGTCAGAAACGTCTTGGCCTTCGCAGACACGGCCATCGTCTCCTGTTCGCTAATTAGCGAGCCGATGAGAAATGCCCCTACGATTCCCAGGATTGAGCCGACAGCGGCGCCAATCAGGGTCTTCAGGGATGCGCGGCGGATTCGTAGTTCGAACAGGATTATGCAGATGGCTACCAGCGCGCCAACGCCGGCCGAGATCCATCGATCGCCGTTGATGGGTCTGAGAATGTATCCGGCGGCGACGAGGACTGCAGTAAAAACTAATCGGATGATGATGACATCACCGTGCATGATGGGCGGCATCTTAGCACGGCCTCTGCTGTCCGTCACGAAAAACCTCTTTCAAAACGACAACTTACGCGGAATGAGGTCAGAACCAACTTGAGGGTAGGACAGGCATTCCTGCCTGTCCTTATTTAATTAAAGAATGCGGCCCGAGGAACAGACAAAAATGTGACTGGTAGGACAGGCATTCCTGCCTGTCCCACTTAGAGAATGCGGCGCCCACGAGTGAACAGACAGGAATGTCTGTCCTACCGGTAATCCGGATACAGGATGCGAACAGAAAAGCTGCCGCTGTTGTCCCCGAAGTTATCGTCGTTCACCAGTAGGTACAGCCTGCCATCTACTTGCGCCGTATAAACCAACTGGCTACCCACGAGGAATGGCTGAGTCATCGTAGCGCCTGGTTGCGCAATGTAACCAATCAGGGCTCCCACACCGGCATTTGGCACCGGCCTCCTGCTAACTCCAAAGATGGAACTAGCGCCAGCCCGTGCGCCATCTGGTCCCACGGTACCGACACGCTGTCCAGCAACGATGCTACCGGATGCGCTGATTGTAATCTGGTCACCGGCACGCAGATCGATTCCAGTGTCAACGCCGCGCGATTCGTTTGCGAGGACAGTGATTGTTCGTTCAAGCTGCCGCGATGTTCGACGGTCGTTAGTCGGAAAGTCGCCTCGTCGTCTGGATCGCGTCTGGGCCGGTCCTGTTGTCTCGCCCGGGAATCCAAAGGGATCAGAAGTGTCAGACTGATCATCGACACCGCCGCGGCCCAATGCAGTCAAGTTGATCTCTTTTCGGATACGGGCGTTATACGCGCCGCGCGCATCCTGGTATGCCCCGCGGTTTACGGTCAGATACAAACGGCCGTCACGGTCCGCAGTGAACTCGCGCCCCGCACCAATCTCAATAATGGGCGCATCGAAATCGTTGCCGATAACTCCGATCAGTTGGCCCTCGGCAGCGCGCGGGAGCGGTGCTGAAGGATCGGTGGTGCTTAGGCCGGCTGGTGTGATTCGCGTGCGACCCGCATAGATCGTTCCGGTCGCGTCAATCCGGACTCGCTCGCCCCTTCGCACATCAACGCCGGTATCGACCCAGTTCGGTCCCAACGCAACATCGACGGTTTGTGTTTGATATCTCGCCTCTTCGAGCGAACGTCCATCAACTTCAAGACGCTCGACGTCTCTTGGTCTAAGAAAAACTATTTCGCCAATTCTGACAGTACGAGTCGTTTGAGCAGCTGTGGTGTTACGACTATCCGTTGATCTAACCGGAAGTGTTGCAGTCTGACTCAACTGAAATGCAAAACGCCCGTTGACGAAACCCAGCAACGTGCCTCGCAAACTCGTGCCACCGCGCAAGTACACCGTGTCCGCCGCGGCTGCTGTCACAGCAGCTAGAGTGATAAGCAAAGCTAAAAGAATTTTTTTCATACGTTTTCCTCCGTATCAGCTAGTGCTAAACCGGGAAGAGGTTGGGCCAGTATTTCGAGGGATTTGCGCAAAGCCTACACCCCCCGGGAACCAACGGCAAGCGAACTGCAGAAACACCAGTTCAAAAGTGCTAACATTCCGAGCCAAATCAGGTTTACGGAGCTCAGAAATGATCATCGGAACGATTAAGGAAATTTGGCGGTACCCGGTGAAGTCGATGGCCGGTCAGCGGCTGCAAACCTGCACTGTTGGTCCTATTGGTATCCCCGGTGATCGCGGCTGGGCCTTACGCGACGAAAAAACTAAAGAGATCACAAACGGAAAACGGATCCCGAAACTGATGATGTGCGCTGCGCGCTATGTGGACGAGCCCTCAAACGGCGATATTCCGAATGTGCACATCACCTTGCCAGACGGAACTGAGATCCATAGCAACGATCCCGAGATCAACTCGCGTCTGTCAGAAGTTTTTCAGAAGAACGTCACTCTGTGGCCGCGACAACCTGCGAGCAACAAAGATCACTATCGCAGGCGGTCTGCAAGCGCCAGGTTGATGGCGCCGTTGTTAAGAACGGCAGGATTTCGCTCACTCCTTCCGCAGCTTACGAAGCTGCCGGGCCTCAGCGATCAACTGCGCGGTCTATTTAGTCGCGAGTCGAATGAGCCAGTGCCGGACATCTCGCTTCTGCCGGCCGAAGTACTCGAGTTCACTTCTCCGCTGGGGACTTACTTTGACGCCTATTCTGTAAATGTATTAACCACTGCGTCGCTCAAGAGAATGCGAACGTTCAATCCGAACGCGATGTGGGATGTGAGAAGGTTCCGCCCAAATTTCCTGATCGAGACAGCGGATGACGTGGAGGATATGGTCGAGTGTAACTGGTCCGGAAAGACACTGCGGCTTGGCACGGTGGAGCTTAAGGGCGAGATCCCGTGTGCCCGCTGCGGCATGACAACTCATGCTCAGGATGGCCTGCCAAAGGATCCGTCAGTTCTGCGTTCGATTGTGAAGGATGCCGATCAAAATCTGGGACTGTATGCGAGTGTTTCGACGCCGGGTGAAGTTCGCGTCGGGGACTCCGTCGAAGTTATGCAAAAACGATCCACCAAATACCACGAATACATTTCGTGTTAATTCGTGGATCGTTTTTTCTCCGTCTAAAACAACGCCTCCAGTGCTTCCTCCACCGATCGCACACCAACCGCACGCACGCCTAACATTCTTTCAAGCCCCGCAGTATTTGAAGCAGGCATCACAATCGTCTTGAATCCCAGCGCCTGTGCCTCTCGCGCTCGCACGCCCGCTTGAGTTGTGCCGCGCACTTCTCCAGTTAGACCCACTTCTCCAAACACAGCCGTGTGCGGATCGATCGGCTTGCTGCGGAAACTTGACGTGATGGCAGCAACCACACCGAGGTCCACCGCAGGTTCGTCGACCTCCAGTCCGCCTGCGATATTTACAAACACGTCGTCTCCCGACATCTGCAATCCCACGCGTTTCTCCAACATCGCCATTAACAGCGCAACCCGTCCCTGGTCCACACCCTGTGTCATGCGCCGGCCGGTCCCGTATTTCGTCTCCGACACCAGCGCCTGAATCTCAACCAGCAGCGGCCGCGTCCCTTCCATGCACGCAGTGACAACTGAACCGGCAACGTTTTCCGGCCGCTCTTGCAAAAACATTTGCGATGGATTCGCGACCGCAACCAGTCCGGACGCGGTCATTTCAAAAACGCCGATTTCATTTGCGGCGCCAAAGCGATTCTTTACCGCGCGCACGATGCGGTGATTGTGATGACGCTCTCCTTCAAAATACAGAACCGTATCTACCACATGTTCGAGCGCCTTTGGACCGGCAATCGAACCTTCCTTGGTGATGTGCCCGATTAGGAAGATTGGGATCGTGCGGTTCTTGGCCAGTAACAAAAACTGATGCGCTGCTTCCCTCACCTGCGACACCGAGCCTGGCGCTGATTCGATGAGCGCGGAGAAGACTGTCTGGATTGAATCCACAACGATGCCTGCAGGCTTGAGCCGCTCAACTTCGTGGAAGATATTTTCCAGGTTTGTTTCCGGCAGGAGAAACAGGTTCTTCGCCTTGATGCCTAACCGTTCGCCGCGCAGCTTGATTTGCTTCTCAGATTCTTCACCGGAGACATAAAGAATCGCGCCCTCGTTCGCGCTTAGTTTGTCAGCAACTTGCAGTAGCAGCGTGCTCTTGCCAATACCCGGATCGCCACCGATCAAGACGAGTGTGCCCGGAACAATTCCCCCTCCGAGCACTCGATCGAATTCTGTAACACCTGAAGGAATCCTGACTTCGTCCTGCGATTCGATTTCCGAATACGCTATCGCTGTCACGTCGCGCAGCTTCAAAGAACTACGCGCGGCGCCTTTCGTATTTCGGGAGCGCTCTTCGACCAGTGAATTCCATTCGCCACACTCGGGACATTTCCCCAGCCACTTGCCAGACTTATGCCCGCAGTTCTGGCAGACAAAAATTGTTTCTGAGTTCTTCTTCAAAGGCGGTTATAGCAACGCTTTCACGTTTTCGACGGGACGTCCGAGCACCGCACGCTTTCCACGCTCAACGATGGGACGCTGAATTAGATCCGGATGTTGGATCATCACGTCGATGAGCTCGTCATCCGACAGCTGCTTTTTGGCCAGACTAAGATCGCGGTAAACCTGTTCGCTGGTACGCAACAGTTCACGCGCACTGATTCTCATTTTGCCAATCAATTCCTTGAGCTTCTTTTTTGTTAGCGGCTCAATGTAGTAATTGACCTTTTCAAAATCGACGCCGCTCTCCCGGAGCAGCCGGTCCATCTCGCGACACTTGGTTCAAGTTGGCTTTTCGTAGATTGTGAGTTTATCCGGCATGGTTCATGGTCGATCGTCTTATTTTCGTGTTACTTCGTGTAGTTCGTGGATTTCGTGGATTGGTTGTGTTTACGAATACGAACTCGATCCACGAAATAACACTAACTCCCTCACCTACGGGAAAATGCCGCGCACCCTCGTCGCTTCCGCCACGCGGTCTACCGCGAGAATATAACCGCCCGTCCGCATGTCAGTGTCGTAACGCTGGGCCGTATCGTATACAGAGCTGAAAGCAGTGCGCATTGTCTGCTCAAGCGTTTCGTTGATCTTCTTCTCCGACCAGAAAAACGAATATTGATCCTGAACCCATTCATAGTAACTCACCGTTACGCCCCCCGCATTCGCCAGGATGTCGGGAACCAAAAACACTCCATTGTCAGCCAGGACGCGATCGGAAGCAGGTGTCGTCGGGCCGTTGGCCAACTCGGCAATGATCTTTGCTTTCACATCGTGGACGTTCTCGAGTGTGATGGCATTCTCCAGAGCTGACGGCAACAATATGTCGCAATCGACGGTCAACACATCCGTGCATGCCATTTCTTTAGCGCCCGGCAACCCGACAAGCGTTTCGTTCTGTTTTTTATATCGGATCGCTTCTCGCACATCGATACCGCTTTCTGAATACAACCCGATATTCGAATCACAAATCGCCACCACTTTTGCGCCATCGTCCGCCACCATGTGCGCGATGTTGGCCCCGGCATTTCCAAAACCGTGAATGGCCACGCGCGCGCCTTTCATATCCATGTTTTGCACGCGACACGCTTCGCGCAACGTGTATAGGCATCCACGCGCAGTTGCTTCGCTACGTCCTTGCGACCCGCCCAGTGAGATCGGTTTTCCGGTAACAACGCCTAACTCGGTGTGTCCGCGCACCATGGAAATCGTATCCATGATCCACGCCATCGTCTGCTCGTCGGTGTAAACATCCGGCGCGGGAATGTCGCGATCTGGGCCAATGATGGGCGCTATTTCAAATGCATACCGTCGCGTCAACCGTTCCAATTCATTCGTGGAAAGGCTCTTGGGGTCGCATATGACGCCGCCTTTGCCGCCTCCGTAAGGGATGCCCACTGTGGCACACTTCCACGTCATCCACGCTGCGAGCGCCTTCACCTCATCAAGCGTCACGTTCGGATGGTAACGAATGCCGCCTTTGGCCGGGCCCCGAGCGATGTTGTGTTGGACTCGATAACCCTCAAACACCTTGACGTCTCCGCCGTCCATCTTCACGGGGATTGAAACGATCAGTTGCCGTTTGGCATTGCTCAGGACCTCTCGGGTCGAGTTGTCCAAATTCAGGAAGTCGGCAGCGCGGGTGAATTGTTGTTTGGAAATTCTGAAGGGGTTTAAGTCTTCCTTGATCGCTTCCCTGGTGGCCATTGCGGGTTCTCCTGGCAATTGGGGTGCGAGAGCGCGGCAATACTAGAACCTGTCTAAGTCCAATGTCCAATGTCCAAAGTCCAACGTCCTCCGAAAGTCCAATGTCGCATGTCCAATGTCCAATGTCTGTCTAACGAATCAGATTCCTCACTTCACCAATTGAGCGTTGCGAGTCAACGCACCAGACACAGACATTGGACATTGGACGTTTTCAGGAACCTCCAAACGAATACGGTGTCTAACGTGATGTATGGCCACTGGCACCGGCTTACTGGAGGAGACAATGTTCAATAACCTAATCGAATCGAGCTCGCATAAGACAGAACTACGAAGACGCGGTTCATACTTTCTTTTCACCACAGCGATTTACGTCGTGCTATTTACGGTGGCAGGCGTCTTAAGCATCTACGCCTACGATGCGCGGCTCGAGGAACCACCGATTGAGATCGTGATGCTCAGTCCACTCGATTATCAGCCACCGGCTCCAGCGCCGATTAACAGAAATCCTGTCACGATGTCTCATGATGATTCGAGGGCTTCAGCGCAGGCCGTCAGACGCGATCCCATGGCAAGCGTGAACGTGCCACAGGTGGCCCCAAAAGGGGTTTCTGCCCAACCGAATACTAATCCACCGGTGCCAGACCGCGGCGGCTACACGGTAGGAAACGTCAATTTGGACCCGGCTGCCCAGCCGGGCGGTCCAAATAGATCAAGCGGTCTTGGCGGCGGCGTACCGGGAGGCACGGGGAAAGTAATCGTAGACCTGGGAGCTCCTCCTGAGCCGCCAGTTAAGAAAACTGTGACACCGAGACTGATAAGCAAAGGCGTTATCACCGGTGAAGCCACATTTCTTCCTAAGCCGGCCTATCCGCCAATCGCGAAGCAGATGCGGGCACATGGACCAGTTAGCGTGCAGGTTCTGATTGATGAATTCGGTAAGGTTGTTTCTGCGACCGCAGTCAGGGGTAATCCCGTGCTCTTGCATGCTGCCGAGAAGGCCGCTCTCCAGGCGCGGTTTAAACCGACCAGGTTGAGTGATCAACCGGTGAAGGTATCAGGAGTGATTACTTACAACTTTGTATTGCAGTAGTCGGTGGCCGGTGGCCAGTGGCCACCGTGGTTCGGAGGTTAGTCGGTTAATTCAAAAGGTACGCGACTCCTCATCAGTCGCGTACCTCCTCGTTTGGTACATCTGCTCCCGCTCCTGCTCCTGCCGACTATCGCCTAACGATCCCGCTCCCGCCACCGGTCAAGACTTCCTTCCCGTCCTGGTTGCGGCAAACCCACGTCGATGTAAGGTTGAAATATTTCTCAGTCGGGTCGACGCCAGTCAAAGTAACTTCACAAGTAATAGTGTCACCGGCAAACACCGGGCGGTGAAAAGCGAATGTCATCTCGCGTGCGATCAGGTTGATGTCTCCGCCGATCTTGGTAGGCAGTGTTGCCGTCAAGAGTCCGTGGGCCATCAGCCTGCCTTTGTCGTCCGGCCGCAGATGGTGTTCCCCCTGATCGCCGGAAAGACGCGCGAACAGACTAATGTCTTCTTCGGTAAATGTTCGCTGCCATGAAATTACATCACCTGCCTGCATCGATTCGCTTCTCCCGAATTATTCATTGATGACGTAACGTAAAACTTTGGTTCGGGCCGCAATGAACAGCTCGCCCTTGTCGTTGAATACCATTCCAAAGGCACTTCCTGCCGGCTTGAACACGGTTATGTAGCGTCCGTTGCCATCAAACACCTGGATGCCTTTAATGTCGCTGACGTATACGCGTCCTTTTCCATCGACAGCAATTGAATGTGGGGCACGAAACTGTCCGGGCTGTTCACCTGCATCACCAAAGCGAGTCAGAAACTTCCCGTCAGGGCCAAACTTGAAAACGCCGTTATTAAATGTACCGAGCGCGAAGATGTTTCCTAGTCCATCAATCGCAACCTTGGTGTCGAGCTCAGAATCACCGCTGGCAGAACTAATCGCGGCGCGGATAGTTCTCACTGGCTGTCCGGCTGAATTGAAACGAACGATGTCATCGCGATTACGCTGGAAGGCCGCGATCAATCCACCGTCGGGCGTAGTACGCAAATCGTCAAAGCCATTGCCTTCAGAGTAAGAGACTTGCCCGATTGCATTTCCTGTCTCGCCCTCGTGACGATTTATCTGTCCGCGTTGGACTACATACACAACACTATTTCGATCGGCGGCCAACCCACGTAAAGGCATCTTCGGATCGACGGTCCACTGTGTAATGAATTTACCGGTGGGATCGAACACCTGTATGCGTCCGCCGATGTATTCACCCACATAGATGCGACCGGCTCCATCGAGGGCGATGCTACGCGCGTCTTTGAACATGCCCGGGCCGATTCCATCTTCGCCAAACTGCATTACCAGATTCGCGAAACTGGACTCCTCAGCTTTTCCGCCGGAAGGATTTGTACGTGGTATCGCAGGCACCGGCACGACGATGGGAGGTCTGGCTGTGGGAGTGCTGCTGCCCCACAAGGCCGAACCGACAAAGCTGCCCATCGCGATCATAAAGATGACGATGCCAATTACCGGCACCAGCACAATCAGGAGGATCCACTTGGTCAGGTTAACTTTGGGAACAGCTCCACGCAGATCGATATTGACTTGCGAGATGACGCGGGCCGGGTGGGTCGCGTCAGGCACCGATAATGAGCTGTTGCAATAGGAACACTTGGCGGTGAGATTTACACCAATAACATCTCTTTCATAACTCACCGGCGCACCGCATTTAGGACATTGAAACGTATCAGGCATGTTGGTGGATTTCAGATTTCAGATTTCGGATTTCAGTTCTGTTTTTTGATTTCTGGTTTCTGGTTTCTAGTTTCTAGTTTCTGGTTTCTAGTTTCGGTTTTCCTGCTCCTGCCTCCTGGGTCCGCTACCATCCATTCCGTACACGCAGCGACGTAATATGCGCGACATGATGTCGTCCGTGCCACGCATACAACGCGACATTCTTATCGACGCTTACGGTGCCAAGTTCAGGATGATTAAACGTCCGCTCGAAGTCTTTTTCGTCAAAAGAACGTAAGAACAACACCCAGCGACGATGCAAAGATTCGAGTAAGTCTAGCGAGAGATCAATGGGAGCATTCCGTGCGTCGTCCAGATTCGCCCAGAGATTTTCGTCATACGCTCGAATGGTCGGATGATCCTCGGTTATCGCTAGTTTGAAACGCACGTAGCTGTTCAGATGACTGTCGGGCACGTGATGGACCACTTGCCGCACCGTCCACCCTTCAGGCCTGTATGGCGTGTTCAGTTGTTCGTCAGAAAGTCCGGCCACGGCTGCGCGCATTCGTTCAGGCGTGGCCGCTATCTGGTCGATGCAGGCCCGGCGCTGTTCATTCGTCATTGGGCCCTGGTATTCAAACGGGCCTACTGGGTAGCGCAGATCCATGCTCACCTCCCGCAGAAGCTAATTTCTTTTCCGTTGTTCTTGGTAACTTGGGGTTCTCTTGGGTCACCCCAGGCTTTATGCTGTCGCCGTCATTCGCCGGCAGAATTCGAACTGAGTGCAAAACCATTCTAAGATCGGGTGACAAACGAGACAACTATGACTGAAACGGCAGAAGTAGTAATCATCGGTAGCGGCATTGTTGGATCAAGCGTCGCTTACCATCTCGCGGAACAGGGTTGCAATAACGTTTTGGTGATCGAACGTGAAGCGCATCAGGGTAAGGGGTCCACCGGAAAAAGCATGGGCGGCGTGCGCGCCCAGTTTTCTACGCCCGTCAATATCCAGATGTCGCGTTACTCGATCGACTTTTTCTCAAAGTTTGACGAAGTCGTAGGCCATCCAGCGGATTACCGGCCACACGGTTATCTATTCTGTGCGACCAACGAAAAACATCTCGAGTATTTGAAAGCAAATCGAGCGAGACAGGCATCGCTGGGTGTGACGAATGTTGATTTCGTCTTGCGCGATGAGATTAGTGAGATCGTACCGCAGCTGCGTGTTGACGATGTGTTGGGCGGCACGTTTTGCCCCACGGATGGCTTTGTAGATCCACATAGCGTAATGATGGGTTTCATGTTGAACGCGCGTGAAAAGGGTGTGCGGCTCTGGTTGGACACGCTAGTCACGGGAATCGACGTTGAGGCTCATGGGAACGTGCGTCGCATAACCGGCGTGCACACAAGTCGCGGCTTTGTCTCCACACCTACTGTAGTGAACGCTGCTGGTCCCTGGGCCGCACAAGTGGCGCAAATGGCAGGTGTCGAGTTGCCCGTCGAACCGTTGAGACGCCAACTGGTACCAACCGAACCGTTCAGCCAACTACCCCAGCGTTTCCCAATGGTGATTGATATGTCTACGGGATTTCACTTCCGGCGTGAAGGAAAAGGAATTCTACTGGCGTGGAACGATCCCGAAGAGACGCCGGGATTCAAGACCGAATTCGAGCCAACGTTTGTGGAAAAAATTCTGACGCGCGCGGCCGATCGCGTCCCCTGTCTGGCTGAAGCAGAGGTAAACCCACGACGCGCCTGGGCCGGATTATATGAGATGACGCCGGACCACCATTCAATCATCGGCCCGGCGCCTAATGTTGAAGGTTTATTTTTCGTCAACGGCTTCTCCGGCCACGGCGTCATGCATTCTCCAGCGTCGGGACGCGTAACGGCAGACCTGATTTTGAAAGGCCGATCCAGCCTTGTTGATGCGTCTCAACTTAACCTGCACAGATTCACGAAAGGAGAACTTCTGGAAGAAAGCGCCGTGCTGTAGACGGCGCCTTCAGCATACAGGACGACATCGCATCCCTAGTTCTCCAGTGAACTGACCGGATGTCAATAATAAGAAAGTTGACTTCCAGATGTCGCGGGCGTATACACCTCCTGTTCAGAAGCTATCCTGCCTCTTGTGGCGTGCTCAACTGCTTCGGAGGCGCAATTCTTTCCAATTACATCCTTTGATCAGATGCCTGACCTCAATTGGTCGGCGCTCACAAAGCCTGATTCGCTCAAAGCCTTCGCGCTGTTTCACAAGGAGAGTTGTCTTGACCGACGAAGAATTGCGGTCCGTCGCCAACCTTGCCCTGAAGTCGCTACCTCAAGCGCTCGAGGTAATCAGCGCCCATGTCATTGAAATTGCCAGTGAAGGCGCGGCGGCTTTATCAGATCAATCAAGCAGATCCCTGGCGTGGTTGCAATTCGGTGGTTCTGGCCAACAGCCCCACGAGCTTCTTTTTATCCTCAGGTCTGAAGATCCTCAGTGGGTCGCACAGGAAATCGGTCGGCATCTTCGCTCAAACACGAGTTTCGTCAACAACGAAATTAAAGTTCAGGGTTCTGTAAGCGGAGTTCTGGTCGGAACCAACACCGGCGTCATAAATCGAAACTATTTTGGCGGAGACACCTACAATCAGGTTCAGTTCTATGTCTTGAGCGAATCGGGGCGTGCTACCGGCATGTCCGCGCTGATCCAGGAAGTCCCCGAACCTTATAAATTCCTCTCACCTTACGGCCCGCGCGATCAGGCGATTTTTAAAGGCCGCGACAACGAAATCGCACAACTCCTGCGCATCATTCACGAACAAAGATTGGTGGTTATCAATGGTGAGGCCTCCGTCGGCAAGACATCCCTGCTTGCAGCCGGTGTAGTTCCAAGGCTGATTGCTGAAAATCTACTGGTCATAAAGATCCAGGAGTACGCGAATCCGACCCAAGTAATCACCCAGGCAATTAGGGCGCAAGAAGAGCTCTCTATACCGGTACCCGACGACTCGACATTGCCCGGACTGGTAAAAGCTATAACAGCTGCCACCGGGGGTACCCTCGTGCTCGTATTCGATCAGTTTGAGCTCTTTTTTGAGTCATCAATAAGCGCTGATCAACGAGAGGATTTCCTTGCGGAGCTCGCAAGTTGTTTGCGTAGCCTTCCTGCCGATCTTTTGCGCTTGGTCATCGTGGTCCGAGACGAGATCAAACCCAAACTCTGGGAATACCAGGAACATTTGCCGGAATTGCTCAGATGTCAGTTTCAACTGATGCCCCTGGATCGAGAGCAGGCCGCAATTGCCATTAGAGAGCCATTGAGGGTCATAAAATCTCAAGTCACTTTCCATGATGACGTGGTGGAGCGATTACTAGTGCCTGGGCTGGCCGAGCTTGGATCAGGGGGCGACTCAAACTTTGTCCATCCTCCCAATCTACAGGTCGTGTGTTCCTGGCTTTATCGCAAATCCACCGAGACTGATCCGCCCAGAGTAATCGATAAGGAATTGCTGAAGGAGGCGAAAGGAGCCGATGGCATTTTCGCGAGTTACCTCGAAGAAACATTGAACAAAATTGAAGATGAGCGCCGGTTATCGTCAAGAATGATGGAACAGATGACTCGGCTTGAAGCGGACAAGTGGGTTTTTCCGAGTCAACTTCATGAAATGAATCCTGATGTTTCAGTCATAGATATTGAACAGACCCTGGAAACTCTGGTTCAAGCCGGGTTGTTAGTAAAGCGAACCGTTGACCGCAAATACGCGTTTGTAAGTCCGACCATTGCCAGGGAGATCCTCCGGCTCGCGGGACCTGAAGTCGAAAAGCGGAGTCAGGCCGAAAAGGAGGTAGAGAGAATTTGGCTTTCGTGGCTTGCACGTAATGCCTTCGCCTCCAGTGACCAACTCCGGTATCTGGAAAGTTTTGGGACCCATCTGACCCCGCGGGCTGTGAGAACGATGCTTCTGCTTCGATCATCGGTTGAAAGAGACGAATCGCCCATCCCGTGGGTCGATCTACTCGGCAACAATGAAGGTCGTGCGCTAATCCATCAACTTGAGGGTCTGCCCCTTCCGGATGGCGTCGAAAACAGCAGTGAGATCGTTTTGACTAAAGCGGAGGAGTTATTGGCACTCCCGAGCGACTCCAGCAATGGCGGTGCGAATCGAACATACAATGCAGTTGGACCAATCTCGCAAAACGCGGTCGTTCACGTTGATTCAGCGGTGCGCCAAACATGTGCGCTGGCGCTTACCGCCATTTCAGATGACAAGAGCGTTGCACTTAGCAGGCTGGATCAGGCATTGGCTGCGTCCAGACGCGGGAAGAGACGACACGCTGAGCTCCGCGGGGTTTTAGCCGATGCTGACTCTAAGATTGAAGAAATCAATCGTTCCTTGCCGAAGACTGATCGCCCTCTGATTTGGATGTGGCGTGCAAGTCGACGGGTAGTTCGCGACCGTCAGAGATTGATTGCTTTAACCTTGGGAGGAGCGGTCGGGGCGGGACTAAGCCTGGCCTTCTTAAGGGGCATTGTGGCCTCGATCGAACCTCGCCTGATAACACCTGGAATTCAGTTTGGTATGTTTTTTTATTACGCGTTCATTCTTGCCGCGTCACTTGCACTTGGTATGGCCCTGGCTAAACCATTACTGCTTCGTCAACCTACATCAGGCAGTCAAGACACCTCCACACTCGACCCGCGGATTAGCTCACTGACCTCTCCACTTGCCGTTCTGCTGGGAGGAATCTTCTTCGGGCTGGCCCACATGCTAGTAACTATTATTAACGGACTAACCACAAATCTCCGGGTGGCAGGCATGGGCTTTGTAGCCGGACTGGGACTTAGCCTCGCGATCTCGATCGGAAACCGTATCCAATTTTCTGCGTTTCGTTGGCCGCTGACAATCATTGTCGCGGCCGTGTTCTGGGCACTTATTCAGATCATCTTTAACTTTACAGAAGATCCAGGCGACGCTATGTCGATCGTGTGGAATGGCTGGTTTTACGAATCACGCTTCCGTCAGCAGTTATGGTGGCAGCGAATGTCAGCCGGTTACCCTAACCTGCCGGAACTCTTCGCCGCCGCTGATGCGTTGCTCGTGGGTGCTTGCCTGGCTGCAGGAAGTTCGGCAGGTCTGTCTGCGGCCAACAAATACCTCAATAAACAGCGTCGCAACTCATCCTTGTCCTCTGGAGTAAAATCATGAACGCCAAAACCCTCATCAGTCCCCGTTCGTTTCTGACCTTCACAGTTGTGCTTTCCATTGTTCTTCTAACGAGCTGCAGCAAGAGTTGCAATCGACAGCAAGGGACCGAAGAAAAGCCTGTCGTCGCGGGTCCGTCCGACACCAAAACTGTCACGAAAATTGATCCTCCTGTGATTGAAGAGGAGAAGGATAAAGACGACTCTGTGGACAAGCAGCAACCAACGCTTATCGCGCAAATCAGATCAAGTGTGCGACAAGTGCTGTCTACAGTCTTTCGGATTAGAGGCGGCTCGCGACCATTGATCGCCGATCGGACTTACCCCCTAAGGAGCGGCGATCGAATCAAAACAAATGACTCTGGCACAGCCGAGGTGAATATCGCGGGCTGCATGACCATTTATGTCTTTGCATCGAGCGGACTAGCGCTGTCGACATGTCCAGGTTTTGCGCGCGGGAGTGCTGTCTGTTCCACTAACGGCACAAGTCTCTTTAACAACACGTGTCAATCCCGCATCAGGAAGGTAGAAACCGATACAGCTGAAATCCGTCTCGAAGGCACATGGTTTCGAGTGGCACACTGGCCGGAAAAGAAACGAACAATTATCGACGTTCATGAAGGTCCGGTGCAGGTACGTCAAGTGATCAAGGAGGGCGTAAGGAGATGGCTGTCTGAACCTGTGGAAATTAAGGAAGGATGTTGGTGTGCACCTTCTGACCAATGTTTTCAACCTGGTGTGCCATCTAACGGGCCGCAACCATGCACCAAGCTCACGGCTGAAAATGCGGCCTACCTGGATCGGACCAAGGATCAGGCCGGCGCGCGAGCGCTGCTCGATGACAAACCTATTGCTCCTGGGCCCAGCCTGGACGGACTGAGCGTGACCTCGGATCCAGCAGCGCCTACCCTTCAAGACACTATTCACTTTGGACCGATTGACGCGGGATCCGATGCGGTTAAGCGCCTCACAATCACCAATAATTCTTCACTGCCGCTGAAGTTCAGCGGTGTTTCGCTCATCAATAGCACAGCTCCCTTCAGCACCGAAAACAACACGTGCGCCCTTGGAACGGTTGAGATGGGCAAGTCATGTGGGCTCGACGTCAGGTTTAAGCCTGCAGTCCCGGGGACGTATCAAAACACCCTCGAGATTACCGATAACGCTAAAGGCAGCCCGCGCCGGGTCCTCCTTCGCGGCAGCGGTGTGCCTGTATGGGGAGTGACGACCTTAGTCTCGCCTGCTTCACTTCAATTTGCCCAGCAACCACTGAACGAACCAAGTAAGTCTCAGAGGGTCACTATTTCTAAAACTAGAATGATCGGCGAACCGATCATCGAAGGCCCGGCCAAAGATGAGTACAAGGTAATCAGCAATACGTGTACTACAGATGACAGATTGGAATGCGAACTGGACGTAGTCTTCACACCGAAGGTTGCCGGTGAACGCATAGCTACTCTGGTTATTTCACCACCAGTTGGACTTCCCGGCTTTCTGCCCGCAAAAAAGACGGTGCCACTGCGAGGTGTGGGCGCGAGCGACGCATCCGGCCCGACAAGTACGACGCTGTCACCGGTGGTCAAACTTCCAATCGACGAAGTTTGCTTCAACGCCCACAAGGTGGTGGATTCGAAAGCAGTTCGAGTTAGAAAGGACCAATCCATAACTGTCACAAACAGTGGGACTGGACCACTCGTTATCAGGAGCATCACGCCCAGCACTAAAGACTTCATGGTTACGTCGCAGAACTGCATTGGGAGGAACGTCAACGATAAGTGTGAGATAACGGTCGGTTTTACACCTACTGACACAGGCGTGCGTTCAGGCGTGTTGACGATTAACAGTAACGATCCTAAAAAGCCGGCCACAGCAGTTCGGCTGGCCGGCCGCGGCAAACACCGCAACTGGTTCATTCGGGGGGTGCACTGGCTGTTTCGTGTAAACCAGGGAGACAAGTGTGAGTTTTGATGCGCGCTTCATTTTGGCCATGCATTTGGACCAGACGCGGTCTGGTCACACTTGCGGACAAGTTGCCCGGTTCTGGCTAGCTCTGCTTTGAGGCTGTTTTCAATGTCGACGCACTGCTGTTGATATGGCTTGGTAAGAAGTCCGGCTGAGATATTTTCACAGTCGCAGTTAATTGAAGTCGGGAAGTTCATTACCGGGATGTCGGACATAATTGGGAGCGGGATGCGGTCTGCCTTTGCTTGCTCGGCGACTCTGTCGAGCCAGGGTCGCAAATTAAACATATCCGCTAACGGACCAATTTGATGAATCGGTAGTGCTTGGTCGGAGACGGTGTGGACGTTTGCAAGAACCGCCCGCCTCTCCTCGGGTACGCTCACAAGGTACATTGCCTCCCTCACCTCAACCGGCTCGCCGAGTGTTCGTTCCGCCCCACCTACAACGGGTCGAACCGAGACTTTGCCCTTTAAGACCCAAACAAGAGTCAGTTGCTCGGTTGGCAGATAGGTCACAGAGAGATAGGTGCCATCGAGAACGACCTCAGCGGCGTCGGTTTGAATAACAACTCTGCTACCGCAGGAGTTATTGAACAGGCTTGTCCCGGCCACTGCGCAAGTAACACTGCCGCTTCGGTACGCGGATTTGGGACATGCGGCTCGCATCAATTCGCTGGCCTTGTAGAGGTAGATGCGCATGCAACCTGTTATGTCTAATTCGGCCTCGCCGTTCGCGTCGGTGGCGACGCGATCACCGCTCCGCAGATCGTGCCAGTCATTGTCAGTTAAGAGTTGCGGCTCCGGCTGATGGGCACTGCCGAGTGTCACATTGGAGTTGCGCCGGCTCACCTGCGATCCCGGTTCGGTAGGTGACGATGAGGGGGAGGTGTTTAAGCCAGGCGGGGGCCGATTAATACTTTCATCGCCGTTGTTTGGCGGAGGACAGCGATTGCACGCAAGTACTGCGAGGAGTAACAGCAGTGCGGCGAGCCCGCGATTGTGACCAGTGATGGTTCGTAAAATCCTCAATTGTTTTGGACCCGGCCCCACTTTTTGAAAATCCGTCCATTTTCCGTCCGACTCGTCTTATTAACCCGTCTCTCAACGGCGCGGTCGTCTCTCCAGATTCTGATTATGCGCCAGCTGGTTTTTGCTCATGCTCTTGAATGCTGACGGCAAGGTTATTCTGGATCGGTATGAGGCTCTTCTGTAGTTCCAATCTCTGTTCCCACTACGTCCGCGTCGTCAGTGACATCGCCGCCTATTTCCACCCTGGTCCTAATATCGCCACCCTTCGCTTTGTTGACGCGAGTGCCCGTTAACTTCCCCCTGACATCTTTGTTTACCTTGAGATCAGTCGTGATTATCGTTCCCGACGTTTCGCGATGTTCGCCCTTAAAGCTGATGCGCTGCTTATAGATAGATTCCAGGATCTCGCGCATGTTATCGACGTCAGCAATCAGTTCTTTGTTGTCCGGGTTTGCCGTTGCGAGGCCCTCGGCGTAATTTACTAGTCTTCCTCGCAATGCGAGGAGCGCATCGTGTTGCCGTTCAACCTCATCGAAGTCGATCTGCGGAGACGAGAGTTGTCCCTGAAAGGCAGATGCAGGAAGCTGAACGTTGGCTGGCTCAGTTTTCGGAACGCTGGCCTCTTTTTGTTGGGCGTCCTTCCGAGCGGCGCGACGCTCCAAGATCTTACTGACCTGGCCATAGAAGAATTTGATTCCTTCGGTGAGAGCAAGGCTTCCAACAAGAGCGAGCGAAAGGGGATCCGGCATTGATTACTCCTTTTATCAGGTTTACCTCAAGCGTGAGGTGGCATTAACGAACGCTGCGAGGGGGCTGATCAATATCTTACTTTGTGTTGTGCGTCAATAAATTTGGTTCGGCTTCTCCGGTCACGATGACGGTGAATTATCGGCAAATGAAATGACGAAAAGCGAAACGCGCACTGTGCGAAATGCTTTACCCTGTCGGCGAGATTGCACGGACTAAACTCCTTCACGCAGGGTGAATCTTATCAGCCCTCACGACAAGCTGAAGCATGTCGTACATTAATGTAGTGGGCCCGGGACGAAACCTTTTAAAGGTTCGTCACGGGCCCAATTGCCTGTTTAAGTCGTTCTTGCTCCTCTCGGCTCGGAGCCGTGAGCAGTGGACTCCCACTATAAATCGTTGACCAACTTAATTGGCAGATCTATTGAAGGATGGTGAACAGACGTCGATCCTTCTTCCACTGTCTTGTCATTCACGCCGAGTGCCAGAATATAGGTACAAGAGCAACCCCGATACAGCTCGTGCTCATGTCCTCCGGGTAGGGGCGCATCACACTTGCCCGTTGGCGAAGGGCCAGCATCGAGTGTGGTCAAGTCCCAGTCGGCCAGAACATCGGCGTCCGCATCGGTTGGCAGGAAGGTTGGACCGCCAAACGTCATCGGGCTGGGCACACGCGTGGTCGCAGTGATTATGGTGACGCCGCCAGGCACAAACTGCTTGCGATAACCCATTGCGTAGCCTTCAAAGTTATCGTTCGGCGGCGGCCCCGGTATTCCCCAGTCCTTATCAATTAACGAATCCCACGCTATCCCGACGATGCGAAGCTTCTTCCAACTTAGAAGAATGTCCGTGCAGGGCGGGATGTCCACCCAGCCTCCGTTGCTGGGTTTTTGGAATTTGACGATCTTGCATTGGACCGGCCAGTTATCCAGCCAGATATGCTGCACGTCGTAATACCGATGTCCCTGTGTGTCAGTGACGATTAACAGCAAGCTGTAACGGCCGCCGCGACGTTCAGGATCCGCCGACACGGCAAAGCTATTCCAGCCAGCCGGAGAGAGACACGGATAGTCTGTCCCTCCCGGCGAGGGAGCGCCGTAATGTTGGGTTATCCAATTGTTTAAGAGGTTCATGGGAGCCGGCCCGACCTTGGTCCACGGCCAGTACTTAGTCGCATCATAAACAAGAGGTGGGTGAAGGAGATCGCCAGCCGGCCAGGTGGCCGGTATGGCAGCGTCGGTTGCCGGTTGCAAAGGTTCCGGCGTTGCACCAAGCACTCGAGCGTAACGTACCTCATAACGTTCTATCTTCCGGTCAAGGCACGTATAGACGAAGGCGGCCCCATCCAGATGGATCCCTCCTCCGATCGATACCTTGTGCATTCCCGACACCAACTCAGCTGTCTCGTCGTACCAGTTGGGCACTGCTGGAACTCCGGCCGCACGAGTTATGTAGACCGCAATCTTGAGTAGCGTAAAACTCACACTACAGGTGTGGGGCGCTCCGGCTCCAATCGGAAATACAGTAAGCGTAATTGTGTAGTCGCCATTGTCCAGCGCGGTGGTATCTATGCGGCCCAAGTCGTTATTGGTAACGGCAATACTCCCTCCGCCCGGCGGATAGATCACGTTGTAGGGATAGGGCCCGGATATCGCGAGTGTGTAATGGCCAAAGACTGATCCGCTCGCCGTTCCCTTTACCCTGATGTATTGAATTCCCTGAACAGCGTCTATTTCCTCGGTAGCACATTCGCCTGCTGCCGGCACAGTGATCGCGCAATTCAGGGTTCGCTGCACCTTGATCAGCCAAATCAACAATGCAATCAGGATGAGCTTGATGAGCAGAACGATCCAGATAATCAACGGCAAATCTGGAAATCTTCTGAACTCACCAGCATAAAGCTCGGCAAGGAAGAGGAGAATGAGAAACAACAAAAGGATGTACTTTATACAGCCGGGCAAATCCCGCACTTGACGGGTTTGGTTCTCTTTGACCGGCTGACGGACGTCGTGAGTGGACATGGCGTTCTCCTTCTCAACGATGTCGATTGCAGGCAGGCGAGAGAGTTTCGAGCGGCTACGAGGAGCACTATGAGCTGGTTACGCAGCTGCTTGAGGAGACTTCGGGCATCTGCTTGGGTCGACATGGTGAGTGTAAAGACATTAAGAAAGGCCGGAGCTGAGGATGCGGCGCTCGCAGGCTCTGAGGACCAGCCACTGGTTGCGGCAGATACATATATCAAGGCCGCGCCAGCGTCAAGGATTGTTGCAACGGTTTCGAGGCCTGTTTTTCGTAGATGGCTTTTCCGGTCACGGGGTGATGCATATACCCGCAACCGGACGGGTCTCAGCCATCTCATTCTTCAGCACGGGTCCGACTTAGTGGACGCAGTTTACTTAACGTCAATTGCTTTGCCGAAGGACGCGCTATCGAAGAAACGGTACTCCTATGACCAATCGTCCCGCCAGGCTGTCTGGCAAAACCGATCACTACGGCTTATAAAGTGGAATGCCCGCGGCTTCGATTTTTTCCCACACCCAATCCTCAAGGATGAGATCGGTCTTGTCCTTTCGGCAGTTCGAGTGACACAGGATCGTTGCCTTGTTAAAGCAATTTGGAAAATCAAACTTTGTCGAGGGGTAGTAGAATTTCGGGTCGATTGAAAAGCGTTGGCAAATGTCCAGGGTAAGTTCTATGCACGCGTCAACCTGGGCCTCGTCCATTTTCGCCCAGTACTCACCGCCGCGCCATTCCTGAACGAAGTGTTCGCCCACGTATTTAGTGTTGGGCGTGATATTGCCGAACGCGTACAACTTGTCCCCGTGAAGCGTGAGGTCCACTTCGTTGGCGATCTCGATTCCGACGCTGGCCTTTTCATACGAGCTACTAACGTTTGGAATTCCGAGGTGATAGATCCACTGTTTGTCGTCGAACGTCTTGTATATCGTTCCATCACGATCGACCAACCATGGGGCGCCAATGCGCTTCGGATCAGTGTTCCACCAATCGATTGTTGACGTAGCCTTGCCGGGGGTTCCATTGATCGGCGTGGCTGAGGTTCTTCCAGTTGTGCCATGCCAAACCACGTATTTTTTCGGTGTGCTTGTGGCGACCCATTGGCCAGAGTTTAGGGGGTAATCTTTGATTATCATCTTTTGGCTCCTGAGTTGTTCGCTTGTCGCAGATTACGACGTGAGACTGCGCCCACGATTTGCACAGTTTAGGCCCTCTGATGTGTATGACCGGAACTTTTAAAACATTTCTAACGGTGTGCGACATGCTTTAGCTTGTCGCGTGAGAGTGCAAGGACTCAACTCGGCTCACGCATGGTGAATCTTACCAACCTTGACGACAAGCTGAAGCATGTCGTACATCAGGAACTAGCGCTTCAACTCACCAATCCAGGTTGTTATAACGCTGAGGCACTTCTCGTAAACTGCGTCCTGCGTAGTGCCGGTGCTTTTTGGAACTTTGAGAGAATGATCACCTTGTGCGACGGCATGGAGAGTCGCGGGTAGTTTGAGGCGTCTGATCAGATCTCGAATTTCTTCTTCCGTGCCGAAGGCGTCGCGTGATCCCTGGATGAACAGCATCGGCGCTTTGATGTCGGGGAGGTGCGCGTCTCGAAGTTTGTCCGCGCGACCCGGCGGGTGAAGTGGATAACCGAGAAAGACCAAACCACTCAACGTTGGCCGGAGCCAGGTGCCGGCGATGCCTTCGCTCGAGTCTTCAGCTTTCGGATTCTTAGCCAGGTAAGCTGCAATCTGCGAAGCGATCCGGCCTCCCATGGACTTGCCGCCAATCACAATCCGATTGTCTTTTAGTTTCTTGTGCTTCGCAGCGGCGTCAACGACAGCGCGGTAACAGAGTTCGAGCTTGTCGTTCCGATCAGGAACCTTCTTGCGCAATTCCATGTAAACGAAATCAAACGTCAGAACATCGAAGCCACGCTCGGCCAGGCCCCTTGCAAAGAGGCGCATGAACGGTGTGAGCTGGCCGGCGCCGGCGCCGTGGCCCAGTATGATGGTGGTGCCTACTCGCGATCCTTTGTCAGCGGGGTAAAGCAACGCGGTGACGCTGTCAGTTTCGTTAACCTGTACTTTAAGTTTGTCGGGTTCTGCCATGAGTCCATTTCAGGATACGAAAAACTAACAAAGCGGCGTCGGGCCGCCGCACTCCAAAGTCTTGACGCGGCTCGATCAGGTTCGTTTACAGGCAACTCGCTAAAGGTAAATCCTTGGCACGCGGCTACCAATTCCGCAAGTCACCTCATACGACAACGTACCTGCTATTCGCGCGATCTCCTCCGCACTCACTGAAAGCTTTCCCTCGTGACCTAAAAGAATGAGTTCGTCGTCGAGTTGCACACCCGGCACTGCCGTAACATCAATCAGCGTGAGGTCCATGGAGATACGCCCGATTACCGTCGCGTAGGTGCCTCGAATAATCGCATGTCCCCGATTCGATAATGCGCGCATGTAACCGTCGTCATATCCCAGCGGAACAGCAGCGACCAGCGTCTTGGTAGAAGCCTCGAACGTGCATCCGTAGCCGACGGTCTCGCCTTGCGGCACCCACTTCAGTAGGGTAATTCGAGAGTGTAAAGACATGACCGGTTGAAACTTTTCGTCACGATGCTCAGGATCGAGAATATCTCGCCACAGCCCGTACAAGACTCCTCCAGGTCTAACCATGTTGCCGCCTGCGGCTGGCTGAGAAAAGATGCCGGCTGAGTTCGCGAGATGTCGAAACGCTGGACGATAACCGCGTTCGCGAAACGCGGCCACGGCGTCGTCAAACCGTTGGATCTGTTCGGTGGTTAGTGGGCCACAACGTGGCTCATCGGCGGCGGCGAAGTGCGTCATCACTCCATCGAAGCGAACGTTCTCAAACCGCTTTAGTTGATCAATAAAATCGTTTAGCTCGTCGAACCGGACACCGAGACGCCCCATCCCTGTATCTATCTTGACGTGCACGTCGGCAATTTCTTTTCGTGCCTGGGCCGCACGGTTGAGAGCCTCAATCACATCCAGCCGATACACAGCCGGAGTTAATTTGTGTTGCAGGCATGCAGCTGCCTGTCCCTCCCAAAAACCGGCTAAACACAGGATTGGCTTTGATAATCCGGCTGCGCGAAGCTCAACGCCTTCTTCCGGCAAGGCGACGCCGAACCAATCCGCGCCTTCCTTATCCAAATGGCGGGCACATTCGACCGCACCATGACCGTAGGCATTGGCCTTAACGACAGCCATCACGTTGACGTGTGGTCCAACGCGATCTTTAACGATGTGAAAATTAGTGGCGAGTGCGTTTAAATCAATTTTCGCCCAAGTGGGACGCCCGACGCTTGGTGTATGTGTTAGTGACACGTCCATGATGTCCGATAAGCTTTAGCTTGTCGGAGTCTTCGACAAACTAAAGTTTATCGAACACTTGTTTGTTATTAGAACCTGGAGAAAGTAGCTATTCGCGGTACAGGTTGTCAAAGCGCATGCTTGAAGGCGTGAAGCGCAGGCGAACTGTGTCGGTGGGACCGTTGCGCTGCTTGGCAACAATGATCTCGGCGATGTTCTTTTCGTCGTCCGGCATGCTGTCGCGTTCTTCCGGTGTCTTGTACTGTTCGGGACGATAGATAAAAGCAACGACGTCAGCGTCCTGCTCGAGAGCGCCTGACTCACGCAGGTCAGCCAGCTGCGGATGATGATCCGCTCGCGATTCGGGAGCGCGTGAGAGCTGCGACAGCGCGATCAACGGAACGTTTAGCTCCTTTGCCAGCGCTTTCAACTCGCGCGAGATTTGTGAGACCTCTTGCTGTCTCGATTCAACCCGCTTTGCTGATCCGCTCATCAACTGAAGGTAGTCAACTACGATTAGATCGAGGCGCTTCTGTTCAGCTGCTAAACGACGCGCCTTGGCTCGCATTTCCAAAACACTTATACCCGCAGTGTCGTCCAGAAATATTTTCGCGTCGGCGAGTGTGCCGAGGGACTTCGCAATCTGCGCCCACTCCGGCCGCGACAGAAATCCATTGCGAAAGCGCTGTGCGTCGATATTCGCCTGGGAACAAAGCATACGCATGACCAACGCCTCTTTCGACATTTCCAGTGAAAAAATGCCGACGACCGCACCGGGTACATGCACAGCAGCATTCTCGGCCAACATCAGGGCGAAACTGGTTTTACCCATCGACGGCCGCGCAGCCACGATGATCAAATCTTGTCGCTGCCATCCCGAGGTCAGTTTGTCTAAATCCGCAAAGCCCGTTGTTAATCCGGTGAGAACTGCCGCGCGGCCTTCCATCTCCTGGATTTTTTCCAGCAGTTGCTCCGCTACAGGTTTTACGTGCACAAAGCCCTGGCGAATGCGTTCATCCGCCAACTGAAAGATCGCGTGCTCAGCGTGATCCAGAATGATCTCGGGCTCATCTTCCTGCTCCAGCGCTTCCTGGGTGATTTTGTTTGCCGCCCTGATCAACTGGCGCAGCATGGATTTGCCGCGGACCACTTTTGCGTAGTGCCCAATGTTAGAGGAGTGCGGTAAGCCGTACGTGAGGTTAGAAATGAAAGTAACGCCGCCAACTGACTCGAGTGCATTTTCCTTCTTGAGCTCTTCACCGATCAGAATCGGATTGATTTCCCCGCCCTTTTCGAACAACGCGATCATCGCAGTAAAGATTCGCCGGTTCGATGGAACGTAAAAATCCTCCGGCTTCAGTAATTCGATCGCCTGACTAATAAGACCATTATCGATAACGATGCCGCCGAGTATTGCGCGCTCAGCTTCAGCACTGTGTGGTAGGGACCGTTCGAGCGGTTGCTCGCGAATAGGATCAGGGGTAGCCATGAACGAAGGGATTTCTTACTGCAGTGTTTGTGTGATTTCGTGTATTTCGTGGATCGTTTTCTTCGATCCAACCAGGAGTCCCGAGAAAAATGGCGCTACAAAGTCTATTAACTTTGTAACGCCAAACTATATAACAGGCGATCTCAAGCCGCCACAGACTGCACAGTTTTATTATTCCGCAGCTTCGGCGTTTTCTGCAGCTTCCGTCTCAGAGGTCTGTTTGGCCAGTTCCGCTTCCTGCTCGGGCGTCAAATGGCCGACGATAACTTCGCCCTCGGGCGCAACCTTCACCTGAAGATCAAGAGATACTTCACGGTGTAAGCGGAGCGGAACAGTAAAGTCGCCCAGTCGCTTGATGGGTTCAGCCAGGTGGATTCTGTGCCGGTCGATTTCGTATCCGCGTTGCTTCAAAGCTTCAGCGATGTCCATCGACGTGACAGATCCGTAAAGCGCACCCGTCTCGCCTGACTTACGTTTGAATTCAAGCACCAGCGAACTGATCTTTGCGGCTTGTCCTTCAGCCGTTGAGCGTTCGGCGGCTTCCTTCTTTAACAAACGACCGCGTTCCTGTTCGATCTGCTTTACGTTACCGGCGGTCGCTTCAACCGCCAGCTTACGCGGCAAAAGATAATTGCGCGCATAACCGGACCTGACTCGGACAATTTCGCCACGAGCTCCGAGATCGTCTACATCTTCTCGCAAAAGTAATTTCGTGTGTGCCATCTGGCAGCTCCTCTTGTTATTACGTGGGACAGACATTCTTGTCTATCCGTCGCCACTCCAGAACAGGCAGGAATGCCCGCTCTACTGCTGTTAGTCTGTGGTGTAAGGCAATAACGCAATGTTACGTGCGCGTTTGATTGCTTCGGCCAGCATGCGCTGGTGAATCGCACAGTTGCCTGAAATCCGGCGGGGCAAAATCTTGCCGCGCTCCGGAATGTAGTTCTGCAAAAAGCGGGTGTCCTTAAAATCTATGATGTCCACTTTCTCGATACAGAACCGGCAAATTCTGCGCCGGCGCATTCGCCGTCCGCCGCGTCCGCCCTGCATAGAACGCCCACGATCAAAATCGTCGTCGCCGCCTCCGTTGTAGCGGCGTCCCCGGTCTTCATAATTGGTCGACATAGTTACCTCTTAAACTCGATTCACTAAAACTTAACTGCGGTTCGCTCGGACTACGCAGCGTCTTCCTGGGCTTCTTCCATGTCAGCGACCACTGCGGCGTCGCTGCTCGGTTTTGGCTGTGCGCCCGGACGCTTGGCGGCTTTGCGCTCACGCTTGTCTTTGAATTTCTGTGCGCGCTGCCGGTCCTCGTCCACACGAACCGTGATGTATCGAATGATGCGATCGTTGACCCGCATGCGGCGCTCGAGCTCCGCAATTTCTCGTCCGGATCCTTCAATCTCCATGAGGACGAAACTTCCTTCCGTCTTGTGAAGGATCTCGTACGCCAGCTTTCGCCTTCCCATGCTTTCAGCTTTGGTGATCGCGCCACCCTGGTCGGTGACGATTTGTTTGAACCCGTCTGTTAGCCGCGTTACTTCATCATCGTCAGCCGTAGGATCAACGATAAACACCACTTCATATTGTCTTTGCGTGTCCAAAATAAATCTCCTTGGTAAATAGTGAATGGTAATCGTAAATGGAGGCACCATTTACTATTGACCACTTACCATCTACGAATTGTATTCCGTCATTGCTTTCAAAACACCGTCTCGCAAGATCGTGCGTACAGCGGCGGCGCTTGTTTCTAAAATCTTTTCCACCTCGGGCCTTACTGCACGTGAAAACGTATCAAGTACAAATCTTTTCGGGTCACTAATCGGATGCTCCGGCTGAATCCCGATACGCAGTCGCGTGAACTCGATAGTTCCCAGCACGCTGATGATTGACTTCAGACCGTTATGTCCGCCGGCAGTGCCACGTGCCCGAATTCTGATCGTTCCAAACGACAGCGCCAGGTCGTCCACGATCACGATGACGTTGTTGTAGGGTGGAGCGAGTTCGTGCTTGTCCACCAAACACCCAACCGCTTCCCCGCTCAAATTCATGTACGTCTGAGGTTTGACGAGTTTCGCAGTAACACCTTCAATGTTGCCTCGTCCTACAAACGATCTGCATTCTCGGCGGTTAACGGGAATGCTGAATTCAGCGGCTAGTTTGTCAATCAACATGAACCCGAGGTTATGGCGCGACCACTCGTATTCCTGTCCCGGGTTACCAAGTCCAATGATTAAAAACATTGCCAATTGCCAATTTCCGATTGCCAATTGTCAGACACTGTCCAGTTGCCGATTCGTCACGCCGCTCCCAATCGGCAATAGGAAATCGGAAATTGGCAATGGCCTTACTCCTTCTTCGATTCCTCGCCTTCTTCGTCTTCCTTCTTACCCTTGCCGATAACTTCCGGTTCGGCCGGTGCTTCTTCCAGCGCTGCTGTGGCGACAGGCTCTTCCTTCACGATGCCGACAGTCGCAATGACATTTTCCGGCGTCTCCAGAATCTCGACGCCTTCGATAGGAGGAATGTCTGAGACATGCAAAACGTCATGTACATGTAGATTGGAAACATCGACATTGATTGCGTCAGGGATGTCGCGCGGCTGGCAACGAATCTCTATCTCGCGGATTACCTGCTCAAGGTGACCTTCTTCATCGCGCACACCGATCGGCTCACCAACCAGGTGCAAAGGAACGGTCACTTCGATTTTTTGACCCTTAACCAGACGCGTGAAATCGGCGTGAATCAAACGTCCGCGGATCGGATCAACCTGACGTTCGTGAAACATGACGTCGCTTGAGCCGACACCTTCAATGTCCAGTGTGAAGATCGTGTTGCGCCCCGATTCTGACCGCAGTATGGCCGCCAACTCGCTTAGCGGCGCCATCGCGGCAACCGCTTCGCCATCCCCGCCATAGACGTTGACTGGTACCATACCTGCGCGGCGAGCTCTCCGAGCATCGTTCTTTCCACGGCCGTCGCGAACCTTTGCACGAACGGTAATATCTTTGTGTTCTGACATGACAACTCCTCTTTACAAACGTTCAGCGATCAGTTTCTGAGATCTTTAATCTCAAATTTCAAATCGTAGCCGGCACGAAAGGCGGGCTCCAAATTCAAAATTTGAAATCCAGGATCTCAGCAACCGATCGCTGATGGACTTCTATTTAAGCCATCAGTGTTTGCCCTTCGCTAAACGAAGAGCGAGGAAACGCTGGTCTCCTCGTGGATCGACTTGATCGCTTTCGCCAGAAGCGGCGCGATACTAAGGACCTTAATTTTTTTCAACTCGCACGCGTGATCGCGTAGCGGAATCGTATTCGTAATAATGACCTGCTCGATTTCAGACTCATCGAGCTGTTTCACAGCCTGCCCCGACAAAACCGCATGCGTAAAGCAGGCATGAATTCTTTCGGCCCCAGCATTTTTCAACGCTTTTGCCACTTTCGTCAAGGAGCCACCGGTGTCGCACATATCGTCGACAATCAAACAACTGCGGCCCCGGACATCGCCGACCACGTTCATTACCTCGGCAACATTAGCTTTTTCCCGCCGTTTATCGCACAAAGCGAGTTCGGCATCGAGCCTTTTTGCATACGCGCGGGCTCGCTCAGCACCGCCCGTGTCCGGCGCCACCACGGTTAAATTAGGCAGTGGATTCTCCTGGTAGTACCCGATCATAACGGGCGCCGCGTAAAGGTGATCGACCGGAATATCAAAGAAGCCCTGGATCTGCGCTGCGTGTAAATCCATAGTCAGCAGCCTGTCGGCTCCACCTACGGTAATCAGATTCGCGATCAGTTTGGCGGAGATCGGCACGCGCGGACGGTCCTTTTTGTCCGATCGGCCGTAACCGTAGTACGGCACTACCGCGGTGACGCGTTCGGCCGACGAGCGACGAAAGGCGTCGAGCATGACCAACAACTCCATCACATGCTCGTCTGTCGGGGGACAGGTCGGCTGAATGATGAACACATCGCCACCCCGCACGTTCTCGTCGATTTGAAAGTTAAACTCGCCGTCGGAAAAACGTTCCGTGAACGCGCGTCCCATATCGCAACCAAGTTGACGCGCAATCTCTTCCGCCAGTTTCGGGTTAGCGTTACCCGAAAAGATTTTTATGCCGCCAGTTGTGCCCATAAAAGAGTTTTTTGCGTTTTGAGTTTTGGGTTTGGCTTTTAGGTTTTGAGTCTCGAGTTTCGAGTTTTTGGTTTTGACTCGAAACCGGCAACTCGAAACTCGAGACTGTGATTGGCTGGGGCGGGTGGATTCGAACCAACGAATGCCGGTTCCAAAGACCGGTGCCTTACCACTTGGCTACGCCCCAAAAAACCGATTCAGATGTAAAGAGCGCCTGGACGAAGAATTACAAACTTAAAGCGCGGTCATACTCAAACCGCGACACTGTAACACAGTCAAAAACTCGCCAACCCGGCTCGAGTTGTATTTCATTTACTGCGCGTTGCTGCTTTTCTCGATTAGCAAAGATACCAAATACACTCGAACCACTTCCAGCCAACAGCGCGCTTTGCGCGCCCGCTGTAATCAGCGCTGACTTCGCTCTTTTTATCTCAGGTTCAATATCAAAGATCACCAACTCGAAGTCGTTCTCCAACTCCGGCACACTACGAGGATTCGATTCCGAAAACTGCCCCTCGTCAGGAGAACCGGCAAGAATAGGGATCGGATTATTTGATGTCAAGGCAGGCGAATTCAGTGCTCGGTAGGCTTCAACCGTTGATACTGAAGCGCGTGGATGCAGCACAATCAAATGCTTTACTTCATCATCTGGAAGAGGCGTGATCGTGGTTCCAGTGCCAGTTCCCTTTGCTGAACCACCGTGCAAAAAGAATGGGACATCTGCACCCAAATCCGCAGCAATCTCTGCCAAATCTACCGCGCTGGCGTTGATCTGCCACAAATGATTCAGTGCTAACAGTGTGACTGCGGCATTCGACGATCCTCCTCCGAGACCAGCCTTAGCCGGTATTCGTTTGTGCAGGCGAATATCAGCCCCAACGTCCGGTGAATAATGATCCTTCAACGCACGAGCTGCCTGTACCGCGAGATTCTCCGCACCCAATGGAATCTCGGGCTCATCACATGACAAAGAGATCTCGCCGCTGACATTTCGCTCAAAAAGTAGATCATCGTGAAGCGAAATCGTCTGCAGAGTCGTGCTTATTTCGTGATAGCCGTCTGGCCGTTTGCCCAGGACACGCAAACTCAAATTTATTTTCGCGAACGACGGTAGGCGGATGGAAGACTGATTCACAAGTGACGGCTGTCAGTGTGCGTTTGGCCGTCACTTCTTGCGGGTGTGCGGCTAGCGCGAAAGGAAGACCTGAGTTAAATAAACACTACCATCTGATGCAACGTAGGTGCCGATTGCCGAATACTGAAATGAACTATGAAGAATATTAGCGCGGTGCCCCCCTGATCTCATCCATTGTTGCACCGCATGAGCTCCTGGATTCTCGTAACCCTTATTATACGCGATGTTCTCAGCGATAACTCGAAAGCCGCGGAGTCCTGCGGCGCGCGCCCGGTCCCTGGGCAACAATCCTTCGGGAGTTTCATGATCGAAGTAACCCCGGCCACCCATGTCTTCAGAGTGTTGTCGTGCCAGACGACATAATTCACTGTCCCACGCCAGCGGCAACAAGCCGTTTGACATGCGTTCCTGGTTCGTTAATTCAAACACGAGCCGTTCGATCGCCGTCGCTTGATGAAACGAATAAGGAAGCGCAGCTTCGGCTTCCGGTGCGTTCACGCGTCGAGGGCGGGCGAAAGCTATTTCACCGGCACGCGATTCGAGGAGTCGCGGAGCCGGCGAGCGCGTAACCTCCTGGGCGACGGTGGTGGCGGCCGCAAGGGCGAAGAACGTTAGGAATAAACCTAATTTGCAAGCGACATTTTGCGCGGTGTCGTAGAGATAAGTATTCATGGAGCCTGTAAGGCACTGAATGAATTGCGTTTCGGCAAGGGCAATTGCCGTCAGATTAAGTTGGCCTGAGGAAGGCGCCTTCGAAACCTGACCGGGGCATTGGCAGGTCGGACTAAAGCAAGAGTATCAAAGGATTAAACGTAGATCAACGAGGTTTATACGAAAAGTGGTTTGGGTAGATTTTGGGTAGGAAACAGTTAACTAGGCGGCGAGAAACGTAGCAGTGCTCGCTTCCATGAGGTTTCGGTGGGGTAGCAGTAAAGCAATACAGCCACAGCGACTAAGCCGGCGCCATAGGCGTAGAAATCATTTGCAGTCATGAGCGTGGCGGTAAATCCAACCAGAGCGATCACGGTGCCGAGTCCTGCCACTTGCAGTGTCGTTTTCTGCAAGGTGATCAGCAAACCACTCGCTCCTCTTAATGCGCCAATGTCCTGCAGGCGCATCGTGGTGAACTTAGTACGTCGCAGTGCCACGGCGCCTAAACCAAAGATCAAAATCGTAATGCGAACCGCGATGTCGAGCGATGGATTGTTCCTGGGAATTAAGAACCTTTTACTGACGTACGCAAGCACGCAAAGCAGAACCACACCGAAGAGCAGTGAAATAACTGTTGTTCGCGTCATCTTGTAACGTCGATCAAATTCTGACGCGTTGCTTGTTGCAGACTCCGTGGACGTTTCCATTGCGACAATAATCGTTCAACTTCGAGCTACCCGCAAGGCCAAAAGAAAAGCCCGATGTGTCGAGCACACCGGGCTTTCAATGTTCACGAAGAGCAACCAACTATGGCTTCGGCGTTGCCGGAGCGGCACTTGAACCCGAAGTCGTGTTCTTGCTTGTCGATGGCGGGTTCTGAGGAGTTGCCGGGCGATTTCGTCGCTGGACCGGTGCCTGAGGCATTACGTTCGTCGGCAACGTACCGTTGTACTTAATCGCCTCATCCATCAAGTCGCTCTTACCTTCTTTCTTATCTTTACTAATTAGAACTCCGTCAGGACTAACTGAAACGTCTGCCTTACCGGCAAACTGATTTATCAAGTCTCCTACGAAGCCAGGCTTCTCCGCCGGCATTACGTTCTTTCTAGCCGGATCGGCGTCAGGAACAGCAGCTCCGATTATGCTCAACTGCTCTTTAGCCTTGTCCAGGTATTCGCTATTCGGATAATTCCTGACCAGATTCTGATAATGCTTGGCAGCCTCGTCAGGTTCTTCTTCCTGTTGGTAGGTAGTACCTAAACGAAACAGCACCTCATCGGTCAACGAAAAATTTGGATACTTGTCGAGAATCTCTTTCAGCCGTGACTGCGAGCCCTTCAGCCCGCCTTTATGACCCTTGTAACGCGCATCGTAGTAGAACCGCGCTATGCCTAAATTGTGCATAGCAAGGCTCTCCTGCGCATCTTTCAAGTGCCCTTCAACCACCGGTCTAAGGTTGGTCTGCGGATACTGTTGCAACAACGACTTAAGCCGCTGTTCTGCTTTCCGAGCATTGCTGATGTCACGATCGGACAGACCCATCTGCCGCATTTCAGCTTCCGCTACTTTCAGTAACGCATCGTCAGCAAGCGGGTCGGTCGGGAAAAAGGTCAACCAGTCGAGGTAACCCTGCGCTGCCTGGATTAAGGCCGCTTTTGTTCCTTCCAAATAAAACGAGTCGGCGATGGCGAGTTTTGCCAGGGGCAAATATGGAGAATCAGGATACGTATTAATGATTGTGGCGAATAAGAGCCTGCCGGTTTCGTGATTCCCTTTTCTGACTTCATTTGCGGCTTCCACAAACAAGACGCGATCGCGTCCGGGGGCCACGGTGCCGGTTAGTTCTTCATACTTGTCGTCACCGCCTCCTCCAAACAACCCAAGAAACTTCCCTTTCTTTTTCTTCTTGGAGTCGCTTGAACTGACAGCCGCCGTGCGCGCACCTGCCGTCGATTGCAAAGCGCTTTGCACTCTCGTGTTCAGATCTGTCACCGATGTGTCCAGTCGATCTAAAGCGGTGGTGTCGAAGCGTTCCGACCGTTCCTGCTTGCCTCGAAGATCATTCACCTCCGAAAGCAACGATCCAACTTCCTTGTCCAGTCCTTTGAGACGATTACGAGGATCATCCGCGTTTTTCTTTTCCTGTTCGGTCGCCGCCGGCATGGAAGATACCGCGCTATTTAACGAGCGCCGCATCGACTCGAGCTTTGAGCGCATGATGTCGAGCCGTTGCAAAGTGGGAAGATCACTTCCGGTTTGTTGTGCAACCGTAATTCCCGTTAATGCGAAAAGAAGTACGGCACAACTCAACAGCTTTGCGCCAAAGTAAGAATGCATAACAAAACCTCCACTAATCATTGCCGCGTATATCTAAACCCATTGCACGGTCGCTTCGCGCAAATTGCGCACGGCGGCCTCCGGGTCGTTCGTGCTGAAAACAGCAGAACCCGCCACAATTATTTCAGCACCTGCTGAAACCACTGCGGCGATATTATTTAAATCCACTCCACCATCGATTTCGATGCGAGTTGTTAACCCGCGTTCCTGAATCAATTGCCTTAGCCGGCGAACTTTATCAAGGGAAGTCTCGATAAACCGTTGCCCGCCAAATCCTGGATTGACGGACATCACCAGCACGTAATCTGCGTAGGGCAGTGCCTCTGTCAAACTCTCGACCGGCGTGGCCGGATTGATAACGACTCCTGCAGCAGCACCAGCGCTACGAATCGAAGTCAACGTGCGATGTAGATGCGCGTCAGCCTCAACGTGCACCGAAACCATTTTTGCGCCAGCCTCGACGAACTGCTCCGCATAACGACCGGGCTCTGAAATCATCAGATGAGCATCAATCGGCAACTGCGTTGCCCGCGCCAGTGATTTTACGACCGGCAAACCCACCGTGAGGTTCGGCACAAAATGGCCGTCCATCACATCGACGTGCAGTATTGTCGCTCCGCCGCGTTCAACTGCTTGTATTTCCTCACCAAGACGCGAAAAATCCGCTGACAGGATAGAGGGAGCGATATCGACTGTCTTATCGTTCATTGTCTCCGTCTACGGGTCCGTTTTTGTCGGCTGCGCTACCGGAGTAGGCCGGGGTGCTACCGGTGTAGGCCGGGGTGTCGGTGGTCTGACGTTGCCATTCTGATTACCACCGGTCCGGTTCGCATTAATGTTGGATCCCGACTGGTTCGAATTTGCGTTGGTCTTCGTATTAGCGTTTCGGTTTGATCGGTTCGAATTCGCGTTACGGTTATCGTTTGCGTTGTCGTTCTTGTTCGTGGGTCTTTTTCTCGCTTTGTTGTCGTTGGCCGCCGCCGATTCGTTTGAGTTTTGGTTAGTCGCTTTTTCTTCGGGAGTCTTCTCGACGACTGCTTCGGACGACTCACCATCCAAAGCGGTGCGGCTGATGTCCATCGCCACCGTTTGACCCGCCTTCACCACTTCTCCGGCCCGCGGCAACTGAAACAAAACGGTATCAGCCTGTAGCTCACTACTCGGCCGTGTGGCGCGAACCCGGAAATTCAAACCCGCGTCGCCCAGAACCTGTTCAGCTTCAAACCGATTCTTACCGACGACATCCGGAACCGTGACCTCCGGACTACGAAGAGACAGGTAAACTGTGGTGGCGAGACCAAACAGAAAAACGACCGCAATCGCGATTGCGATGCCCAGCCGTCGAAGTGCTGAGAGTGCCCCTGTGGCCTGATTCACGTACTAACCTCTAGTCAACTCGAAACGGCCGAGCGGGCCGAACCAAGCTGCGCAGTCTAGCATCCGATCCTGTGCCTAGCAAGGCAGTGAATTCGCGCAATTGCCTAATTCATACGCTCAAATGCGCTAATGAAAAAACCGTCAGAACCCTGGCGCTGTGGCCACGTTCGAGCAACTCCCTGCTCTGTCCGGAGAGCCGGCTCGATGTCGAATTCTACCGGCTTAAAGTTCTTACTGTTTTCAAGGAACGTCTGCCGCACCCTTTCGTTTTCTTCAACCTCCACCGAGCAAGTGGAATATACCAACCTGCCCCCGGTTTTGACTGTGCGTGCTGCGTTAATAAGGAGCTTTGTTTGACGTGCGGCCAAGTCTTCGATGTCGCCGGTTGAGATGCGCCATCGTATTTCGGGGTTGCGCCGCAGGGTCCCCGTCCCGGAACACGGCGCATCGATCAACACGCGATCAAAGTAATTTTCCGGGACCGGCAGGGGCTGTAAACCGTCCAGAGTCAGGCAGTTGACGCTCCCAAAGCCCTGCAGAGCGGAAGATGACTTTACGGTCCTTAGTCGATGGTGATGAAGGTCGCCGGCGACGATAAACGCTGAGTCATTTGTTATATCTGCGATATGTGTGGTTTTGCTGCCGGGGGCCGCGCACAAGTCCAACAGTCGCTCATCCGGTTTGGGTCCCAAGACTTTAGTCAACAACTGAGACGCCTCATCTTGTATGTAAATCTGGCCTGCAAGGGCTAATTGAGTCAGCAGGCGGGTGCTGCCGGTTATGCGAAATGCGCCAGGCGCAATGCTCGACGGAATTATCTCTGCGCCTGACTCTCGCAGTGCCTTGAGTACTTCTGTTTCATCCGCTCGATTGTGAACGACACGAAATGCTACCGGTGCAGATTGATTATTTGCCCGCGCGAAGTTCTGCGTTTCTTCAAATCCAAACGCGCGGGTCCAACGCTCGATAAGCCAGTTTGGATGTGATGTTTCAACCGCCAGGCGTTCTTGTACTTCGTTAATCGCACTTGCCGGATCGTAAGAAGTATCTACCGCGGCTTTCCGCAACACGGCGTTAATGAAGCCTCCAGCCGAACGTTTGCGCGCCACGCCGGCAAGATTCACTGACTCGTTAACAGCAGCCGACGCTGGCACGCGTGAAAGAAAACGCAACTGATACAGTCCGAGTCTTAAGATCAACCGGACTTCGATGTCCAACTGTTCTGATTTCCGAGTCGAGTAATGGTCGGCCAATCGATCGAGCCACAGTTGATTGCGGAGGACACCGAGAACGAGTTCGTGAGTTAGCGCACGATCCGCCAGATTTAAGTTTTCTTCTTTTGAAGCGAGTAGTACAGAAGCAAACGCACCGTCTTCAACGCGCCGAAGGACTTCAAATGCGGCGCGTCTCGCGGCGGAAACCGAATTCGGCTTAGCCAAAACTCTCTCCAGCATTCAGGTGCGAGCCGTTGAGGAAATCACGTACGTGCATTCTACGTTTGGATTCAGGCTGCAACTCCAAAATTCTCAGTGCTGAAGCTTGTCCTGTTTTGACTAATAGATCTTCGCCGTGGGCTTCAATAATTTCACCAGGCCCGGCGTCTTTGGCTGATGAGTCGCAAACTGTTGCCGCCCAGATGATCAGGCGCTTTCCTTTGAGTTGCGTATGCGCATTGGGCCATGGTTGAAATCCTCGCACTCTTCGTTCGATATCAATTGCTGACATGGTCCAATCGATTAGGCCGTGTTGTCTGGTTAGGATCGGTGCAAATGTCGCCTCTTCGTCGTTTTGTTTGCGTGGAGTTATCGCATCCAACTCATGGAGAGTTTCGCTCAGCAAGTCTGCGCCGATGACGGACAGCCGTTCCATCAGCTGAGGAGCAGTTTCTGTTTCGTCGATTGTTGTTTCGCGCTGTAACAGTATCGGGCCCGAATCCAGTTCCTGCTCAATAAACATTGTCGTAACACCCGTCTGATGTTCGCCGTTAACAATGGCCCAGTTCGCCGGCGCCGCCCCCCGATACTTAGGTAACAAGGAGAAGTGGACGTTGATGCAGCCAAGCTTCGGTGCGGTCAGGAAGGCGGGCGGCAAGATCCGACCATACGCAACGACGACAGCGAGGTCCGCGTCATACGATGCAAACAACGCTTTTGCCTCGTCAGTCTTTAATTTGGTTGGCTGTTCAACCCTTAGACCATGTTCGTCGGCAAATTTCCTCACAGGAGGAAGATGGATTTTTTCACCACGACCAGCGGGTTTGTCGGGCTGTGTCCAAACGGAAACAACTTCGTGTCCATCGTCGATTAATCGATGTAACGATCGTACCGCCGACTCTGGTGTGCCCATGAAAACAACGCGCATAACTGCAGAATACAGAAGTCAGGAGTCAGAATACAGAGTCAGAGAATACAAAAAGTCAGAAGCAGGTATTGGTTACCTCTTCTGACTTTCCGTGCTCTCTTCTGAAGGGTGGCTAGATCGCGGCGCGCTTCTCTGCCAGTTTGGATGTTGCGCCCACTCTTTCCGCTGCTAATTTGGCTTGCATGAACAGCAACAAATAGTCGCGGCCACCAGCCTTCGAGTCGGTACCAGACATATTGAAGCCGCCAAACGGGTGGACACCCACCAGAGCGCCGGTGCATTTCCGGTTTAGATAGAGATTGCCAACATGAAACTCGCGACGCGCCCGTTCCAGTTTCTCTTCATCGGCACTATACACAGCTCCGGTTAAACCAAACTGTGTATCGTTGGCTATGTTCAGTGCGTCGTCGTAGTCCTTCGCTTTGATAACCGCCAGGACCGGGCCAAAGATTTCTTCCTGCTCGATCGTGGCGCCAGGTTTCACATCAGCAATAACTGTGGGCTCTATAAAGAAACCTTGTTCTCCGTCTGAACCGCCGCCTGCGATCACTCGCCCGCCTTCGTTCTTTCCTTTTTCTATGTACTGATTAATCGTCTTGAAGGCCTTCTCATTAATTACCGCGGCCATGTTCGTGGATACGTCCGTAGGGTCGCCAAGTTTGATCTTCTCTGTACGCTCCACAATTTTGTCGAGCATCTCATCGTACACAGATGCATCAATGATGGCCCGGGAACATGCCGAGCACTTCTGCCCCTGAAATCCAAAAGCTGACTGAACAACGCCAGTCGCTGCTTCGTCCAGGTCGGCGTCGTCGGCCACGATGATTGCGTCCTTGCCGCCCATCTCGGCTACCACGCGCTTGATCCACAGTTGCCCTTCATGAACCTTTGCAGCTCGTTCGTTAATTCGCAGCCCCACCTCCATTGAACCGGTGAACGCAATGAAACGCGTCTTCGGATGATCGACGACGACATCGCCAACCTCAGCCCCGGAGCCAGTCATGAAGTTAACGACGCCCTTCGGAAGCCCTGCTTCTTCCAACAGTTCAAAAAACTTGAAAGCGATTGTTGGCGCGTCTGATGAAGGTTTCAGAACCACTGTGTTGCCAGTCACGAAAGCAGCGGCCGTCATGCCCGCCATGATTGCGAAAGGAAAGTTCCACGGTGGAATTACAGCGCCCACACCGAGTGGGATGTACTCGAGCTTATTGTCTTCACCTTCAATCTTGACTAACGGTTGATCACTGGCGTAGCGCAACATTTCACGACCATAAAACTCCAGGAAATCGATCGCTTCAGCCGTGTCTCCGTCAGCCTCCGCCCACGTTTTCGCCACTTCGTAAACCATCCATGCCGAAAACTCGTGCTTGCGCTCGCGAATCTTCGCGGCAGTGCGGAATAAAATATCCGCGCGTTCTGCAGGACTGGTAAACCGCCAGGTTTGAAAAGTCTTATGTGCATCTTCGACAGCGCGGTTAGCTAATTCCTTAGTAGCTTTTTGGAAACGTCCAACTACTTCGGTGCGATTGGCGGGGTTAAAGCTTTCGAGTTTTGCGTCTGTGGTGATTCTTTCACCCCCAATCACGAGGGGGTATTCGCGTCCCAGCTCGCCCTTAACTTTTGCAAGAGCAGCGCGCATCGCTTCCGCGTTGTCTTCCTTACTGAAATCGGTAAACGGTTCATTACGAAATTCTGTCGGCATGTTCAGGCTCCAATTAGTTTTCTTTTAATACTAGCATTGACGGTCTAACGCCCAAAAAGCAAAGGGCGCGATCACCGCGCCCCTTTGCAACACCAGCGAAAATCGGCTAAATCCATTTTCCAACTTTCTGCAGCTTTTTAATCTTTCGTTTTACCAACTCGCGCTTGAGAACACTCATCTTGTCGAGAAACACGATGCCATCGCAGTGGTCTGTTTCATGCAACATACAGCGCGCGGTCAACTCTGTATCATCAATCTCGAATTCGTTTCCGTTAATGTCGTGTGCGCGAACTACTGCCCGCAAACTTCGTTCGACGGGAGTAAAAATACCTGGAAACGACAAACAGCCTTCCTCGCCATTCTGCTCGCCTTCAACGTGAATTACCTCCGGATTGACGACCACCACCCGTTGATCCGGATCTTTTCCTCCGGAACAATCCATAACGAACAGACGTTTAGAAACGCCGACCTGGACAGCTGCCAAGCCGACGCCCGGAGCTGCATACATCGTTTCAAACATGTCGTGAACGAGCACTTTGAGCTCGTCGTTAAACTCCGTGACCGGATCACCCGGCGTATCAAGTATCGGATTAGGCCACGTTACAATTTCCATTAATGCCATTAACTATTCGCTCCCGTTGCACTGCTCACAAAGTGGCTTTCGATGCCAGTTCCGCGATTTACGCTGCTCGGCGTCCGCGTTAATACCCTCGTAGTAGCTCTCTATAGCCTTCAAAATTGTGCTTCATCTCGCCGATGCTGTCACCGCCAAATTTTTCCCGCATGGCTCCGGCCAACGTTAACGCCACCATTGCTTCTCCAATCACCCCAGCCGCTGGAACGGCGGTAATGTCGGAACGCTCGAACGCGGCTATCTCGTCTTTCTTAGTATCAATGTCTACGGAACGCAATGGGCGGCGGAGTGTCGACAGCGGCTTTAGGTGTCCGCGAATGCGAATTTCCTCTCCATTGGTGATGCCGCCTTCCAAACCACCGGCGCGATTCGTGTCACGAATGAATTCTTTGGTTTCTTCGTTGTAGCCGATCTCATCGTGGACTTCCGAGCCCGGCAACGAACTGGCCTCAGTGCCCGCGCCGATCGAAACGGCCTTCACTGCGGGAATCGACATTATTGCCTGCGCGAGACGTCCATCAAGTTTCAAATCCCAGGCTGTATGTGAACCGACCCCTGGCAAAACACCACGTGCGACAACTTCGAAGATCCCGCCTAGCGTGTCTCCGGCCTCGCGTTTGGTGTCAATCAGTTGAACCATCTGCTGCTGCACATCAGTATCGGCGCAACGCAGCGGCGCATCATCAGGGATTGTTGAGATTTCCGTCCAGGACAGTTCAAGTGGTTTATTGGGAACGCCACCGAGTTGAATTACGTGGCTCCGAATCTCGATACCAAACAACGCAAGGAGCTGTTTCGCTATCGCACCACAGGCTACGCGCGCAGCAGTTTCCCTCGCGGAGGCCCGCTCCAGAATATTCCGCAGATCGCGCGCGCCAAATTTCAATCCCCCCGCCAGATCCGCATGACCCGGCCGAGGCCGGCTGACTCGCCGGGACTTTTCAGGAGGTATTTCAACCGGCGCACTATCCATCACCTCAACCCAGTTTTCCCAATCCTTGTTCTGGATCAACAACCCAATCGGCGAACCCAGCGAAAGTCCGTGACGAACGCCACTTTGTAATTGGACTTCGTCATGTTCAATCTTCATTCGACCGCCGCGACCGTAACCCCACTGCCGGCGCTCTAATTCAAGGTTAATACCAGCCACATCGACTGGAAGTCCGGCAGGCAACCCTTCCAGTATCGCAACGAGGGCTCGACCGTGTGATTCTCCTGCTGTGGTGAAACGGAACATGAAAGTATCGGAGGCGCTACTAAACCGCGAGATATTGTTCGTCAAACATTGTTCCCCGCCCGAGAATTGCAGCGGGATCAAAAGCGCGCTTAAGCGCGGCCATCTCACGCAAATTGTTTTCTGAATACAAAAGTTTGAGGTACTCCCGTTTCAATTTCCCAACGCCATGTTCCGCGGACAGCGTTCCGCCCACATCGATTGCTCGTTTCACAAATCGCAGATAGATATCTCTGGCGATTGCAGCTTCGCTATCGTCGCGCGGAAGTATGTTGACGTGTACATGGTTGTCGCCGATATGACCAAAGACCGTATATCGCAATCCGGTCGGGCGCAGCGTGTCGTGGTAGAACCGCAGCATTCCGTCGAATGCCTCGTCTGGAACTGACATATCCGTTGAGATTTTTCGTTGTTTGTGTCCCGCGAACCATTCATTCATCAGAACTGGAAGCGCATGCCGGAACTCGCGCAGCCGCGCGTGGTCCGATTCAGTTGTTGCAAACCAGGAGCTGTCAACTAACGCTCGATGCCGTTCCACAACCGTCAACCAACCCGCAACCACTTCTTCCTCCGTTGAGGCGTTTGTTTCCTGCTCAAAGAAAATAGCGCCGACAGCGGCGGTGGGAATCGTATCGTATTTGGTACGCAGGAAATCGAGTGAGTTGTTATCGAAATACTCCAACGCACGTGCATCGAGGAGCCTCGGCATGAGATCCTCAGGCGATTTCGATTGTGACCTGTTAGTGACCGCAAACGCCCTCTCCAATAAGTCTCCGATTTTACCGACGCGATCCATTGCTGCACGCGTCTCCAGTGAGAGACTTCGCACTTCGCGCGCAAAGGCAAGCAGACGATCCTCTGAATCAAAGAAGACGATGCCGGACAGTAATCCCTGGGGTTTCGGGAGAAGTTGAACCTCCGCCTCTACGACCACTCCCAGCGTACCTTCGCTTCCAATAAACAAATCAATTACATCCATCTCCGGTGCAACGTAATAACCGCATGCGTGCTTCCGGGTGCGCGGCATTTGATAAGTGGGGAGTTGCCCTTCCACGACGCCACCGTTTGGCAAGGGAATCGAGATGTGCCCCGATGCGTCCGCTTTGACGTCGCCTCGTCTCACGTCAAGAATGTCGCCGGTCGCCAATACTATTTTCAATCGCCGAATGTAATTGCGGGTAGGTCCATACTTGAACGTCCGCGAGCCAGACGCATTGGTTGCGATTGTCCCTCCGAGATAACAGCCCCGTTCCGTCGGGTCAGGTGGATAGATTAACGCTTGCGCTTCAACGAACCGCTGCAAATCGGCAAGACGAACTCCTGCCTCAACTACCGCGCTCCCGCCGTTCTCGTCCCGTGAAATGCTTAGGATCTTGGAGAGTTTATCCGTCGCTAGAATGATCCCGCCGGACGGGATTCGACCGGCGACGGTTCCAGTGCCTGCGCCCGAGATGGTTACCGGCCTCCCGTTGGCGGTGGCCTCTTTTAGCACCTCTGAAACTTCTTCCGGATTCTCGGGGAAGATGACCTGATCCGCAATGCCGGTTGACACATAGCTCGCGTCCGCAAGGAAAGGCTGAATTTCGTCTGGATCGGTCTTGGTCAACATAAGCGGAACCGCTCAACAATCAAGCGAGTTGAAGCTCTCGCTCCCTGAGAACTTTGATCCGATCGCGGAGTTCGGCGGCCTTTTCAAATTCGAATCGTTTAGCGGCGGACCGCATCTCGAGTTCAAGCCTATTGATGGTCGCTTCGATGTTCGCCGGTGAATAGTCTTCAATCTCATCCCATTCCGTCGGCACCTTGAAGTAGTCCGCTTCCGAAGCTGTGATCAAGGTAGACTCAATGGGTTTTACGATCGTTTGCGGAGTGATTCCTTGTTCGCGGTTATACACTTCCTGAATAGCTCGCCTTCGGCTTGTTTCATCCATCGCGCGCTTCATCGAGTCAGTAATGCGATCAGCATAAAGAATCGCTTTCCCACTGGAGTTGCGCGCCGTACGGCCGATCGTCTGAATCAGCGATTGCTCAGAACGAAGAAACCCTTCCTTGTCGGCGTCAAGAATTGCTACCAGCGATACTTCTGGAAGATCCAGACCCTCGCGCAATAGGTTGATCCCGACTAGTACGTCAAATTCTCCCCGTCTCAAGTCGCGCAAAATTTTGATCCGCTCAAGGGTTTCAACATCCGAATGCAGGTAGCGGACCCGCACGCTGACTTCAGTGAAGTACTCTGTCAAATCCTCGGCCATGCGCTTAGTTAAAGTAGTTACCAGGACACGTTCATTTCGTTCCGCACGCTTTCGACACTCCTCAAGCAGATGATCAATCTGTCCCTTAACCGGATGCACTTCTACTAGTGGATCGAGCAACCCTGTCGGCCGGATAATCTGTTCAACTACTTCACCGCCGGATTTAGTCAGTTCGTAAGGACCGGGCGTAGCGGATACATAAATCGTCTGTCCGATACGTGCTTCAAACTCCTGAAAGTTCAGAGGTCGGTTGTCTAAAGCAGACGGCAAGCGGAAGCCATACTCGACAAGTGTTCGTTTGCGCGACTGATCGCCTTCAAACATTCCCCGAATCTGAGGAACGCTTTGATGTGACTCATCGATCACCATCATCGTGTCGCGCGGTAAGTAGTCGAGCAGCGTCGGGGGCGGCTCGCCGGGTTTTTTCCCAGTGAGGTGACGCGAGTAGTTTTCAATGCCGCGACAAAATCCCATCTCCTTGATGAGTTCCAGATCAAACATGGTCCGCTGATGAAGTCGCTGCGCCTCGAGTAGTTTGCCTTCCTGTATGAGTTTAGGTTCCCACCACTCGAGTTCTTCTTTGATTGTCTTTATTGCCCGCTTAATAGTGGGTCGGGACATAACGTAGTGCGTTTTCGGGTAAATCGGCACACGCGACGTGTGCTTCTGAATCACTTCGCCGAGGAGTGGATCAATAGTGGAGATTGAATCAACTTCATCCCCCCAGAGCTCAACTCGAAAAGCCTGGTCCTGATAACTTGGAAAAATTTCGACGACGTCGCCACGCACGCGAAACGTTCCACGCTGGAAGTTCACGTCGGAGCGTTCGTACTGAAGCTCGACCAGTTTTTGCAGCAGCGTCTGACGGGGAATGCGCGCTCCAGGTTCCAAAAACAACAGCATCCCGTAGTAAGCATCGGGATCTCCCAGACCGTAAATGCAGGACACACTGGCAACGACGATCACGTCGCGCCGTTCGAAAAGTGCGCGCGTCGCCGACATTCTCAAACGATCAATCTCTTCGTTGATGATTGCTTCTTTTTCGATGTAGACGTCTGCCGCTGGAACGTACGCCTCGGGTTGGTAATAGTCGTAGTATGAGACGAAATACTCAACCGCGTTCTCAGGAAACAGCGATCTGAATTCCTGGTAGAGCTGTGCAGCCAGAGTCTTGTTATGCGCAAGTACCAACGTTGGACGTTGTGTCTCCTGAATGACACTTGCGATAGTGAAAGTTTTTCCGCTGCCAGTAATTCCAAGTAACACCTGGTCCTTTAGGCCATCGTTCAATCCGCGCACGAGCGTATCAATGGCTTGAGGTTGGTCACCTTTGGGCTGGTAATTCGAATGTAGTTTAAAGCGCATGGGTTAGCGATAAATAGTAAGGGTTAAAGCCTAAATAGTGAAAAGCGCCCGGCTGTTCAGGTGAAACGTATAACCAAAAGCAAATAACCCTGAAGAGGAACTTCTCTTCAGGGCCATTCGATCTTAATGAAGTTGTTTAACTAAGCTGCGGACGGCGCGCTTTCGCGGCTCTGACTGCTGATCTGATAAATGGCTTCCATCACTGCCGACCGAACTTCAGAGGGCAATGAGCCGCGGACTGCCAGCCGACGAAACGCCGGGATTATTTCAGGCTGGCCGCTGAGCGCAAGTAGTTTGACCACTGCGATCCGCACTTCCACGTTCGGATAATCCTCGATCGCCTGCATCAGGGGTTGAACCTCGCCGGCTTTCGCCATAAGAAAGAGTAACGAGAAAGCGTCGTAAGTTTTCTCGCGGCTTTCGCCAGTAAGATTACCGACGGCGATACTAGCCAGCCCCGAACCCGCTAACGCTTGACCGATCCTGCGACGACGTTCGGTTGTGCCTTCGCGAAGTGCGCGGGTGAACGTAGCGGCTCGATCCGGTTGCAGCGCAAACAAAGCTCGTGCGGCGGAGTTTCTGACTTCAACGACCTGGTCATCAAAGGCTTTAACAATACAGCGAAAAGCTTCCTCGCCTCCGACCTGAACGACCTCGTCAAGTGCCGCTTCACGCTCGCCGGGGTCTGAACTGCTTAGGCGATTAAGCACCTCGGTGGGGATGCCCCCTTCTTCTTCGGCAGAGACGATTCCCTTTTCATCCTTGACTACATCTATTTCTTTCGCCGGCTCGGCTTCAAGCCGGTGATGTAGCGGCTCAATCTCAATCGACACTGAGTCATCAACGACTGGTAACGTTGGTTCAGTGGAGTCACCGGAATCAAAACCTGACAGGTCAAACTCAGATGCTGAACTCTCGGCCTCGTGAGGCTCGACTTCGAACATGTGTCCTATCTGAACCGGTTCAGTCTCAACTACATCCTGATCAGCAGTCTCCGCGGCAACCGCCTGTTCCTGTTGAGCCAAGCGCTGCGCTTCTTCTTCGAGTAGACGCGCTTCTTCTTCGACGCGTTCCCTTGCTTCCTGTTCAGCTTGGAGGCGGAGCGCTTCTTCACGAACACGGGACTCAAGTTCTAAACGGCGTCTTCCTTCCTCGTCGGCCCGCTCCCGGGCTTCTTCGGCAAGCCGTTTTGATTCTTCTTCTACTTTGAGTCGAGCTTCCTGAACTGCTAGCAGACGTGCTTCTTCTTCCTTCAGTCTCGCTTCAACTTCAGCCTGTCGTCGACTCTCTTCCTCGACTCTCACTCGCGTCTCTTGAGTCAGCCGCTCAGCTTCCTGCTCGGCTCTCAATCGCGCTTCTTGCTCTAACCTGAGCTGCGCCTCCTGTTCCTGGAGAAGCACCGCCAACTCTGCCTGGCGACGAGTTTCTTGTTCAATCTTGATACGCGTTTCTTCGGCTAACCGCTCAGCAGCAGCTTCCGCGTCGGCGCGAGCCGTTTGAGCTGCGAGCAACTTTGCTTCTTCTTCCTTCAGACGAGCCTCGATCTCCGTGCGACGTTGAGCCTCTTCTGCAGTTCGCCTGCGTGTCTCTTCTGCCAATCGTTCTGCTTCGGCCTCAGCTTGCACGCGTGCCTGGCGCTCAGATTCCAAACGCGCCTCTTCCTCCTTCAATCGGGCCTCAACTTCGGCACGACGACGAGCCTCTTCTTCAGCTTTGGCTTTAGTCTCTTCGGCAAGTCGTTTCGCTTCTGCTTCAATCTGAACAACAGCCGCCTGCTCGGCCTGGAGACGAGCCTCTTCTTCGCGCAAAGCAGCCTCAACCTCGGCTCGGCGTTTCGATTCTTCCTCGGCCTTTAACCGAAGATTCTCTGCTAACTGACGCGCTTTTTCGCGTGCTTCCTGTTCGGCGATCAATCTCGCCTCTTCTTCCTTCAGCCGCGCTTCGACCTCTGCTCGTTTTAATGCATTGAGTTGGGCTTCACGAGTTAGTTCCTCTTGAAGGCGCTTTGTCTCAGCATCGGCCTTCTCCTGCTGCTCCTTAAGGCGTGCTTCAGCTTCCGCCCGTCGCTGTATCTCGACCTCGATGCGCTGGCGCTGTTCTTCCTCGGCTTTGCTAAGGGCAAGAATCTCGGCGCGTATGCGCTGTTCCTTCTCGGCGCGCTGCCTCGCCTCTTCTTCGGCTTTCAACCGCACTGAGTTGAGCTCGGCCAATCGCCGTTCTTCCTCCTCCAATAACCTGGCGCGCTCCGCCGCCGCCTGTTGCGCTTCAGCCGCACGTAATTTCGCCTGGGCGCGGAGTTCTTCTTCTGCGCGTCGCCTGGATTCAAGTTCCAACCGTTGACGTTCTTCTTCCAGTAAACGTCGCGACTCTTCTTCAGCTTTGGCTTTCGCCTTCGCTTCCACCAGAAGACGCGCTTCAACTTCCGCCTGGTGGCGAGCTTCTTCCAGCTCTGAACGTCTACGACTGAGTTCCGAAGCTACCTGCATGAGCATTTCCTGCTCGGCGCGCAGACGTGCTTCCTCCTCTCTCTGTCGTTCTTCAGCCTCCAAACGTAGACGTTCTTCCTCCGCCCTACGTTGAGCTTCAAGACGAATACGCTCGAGTTCGCGCTGCTTAAGTTCTTCCTCCGCTCTACGCTGGGCTTCCTGTTCAGCACGAATGCGGACTTCGACCTCAGCTCGCAGTCGCGCTTCCTCGGCTGCTTTCGCTTGAGCCTCTTGTTCTGCTCGCTTGCGCGCCTCTTCTTCTGCTTGTCGTCGGAGTTCCTCCTCTACCCGGCGCCGCAATTCTTCTTCAGCTTTTCGCCGTGCCTCTTCCTGAGCACGCCGTACAGCTTCTTCTTCAAGGCGTTGCCGCTCTTCTGCTTCGGCTCGGATTCTGGCAGCCGCGGCTTCAGCACGTTTACGCGCTAAGTCCTCAGCTGCTTTACGCAGCGTCTCTGCTTCGACGCGGAACCTCGCTTCTTCTTCCGCACGTAAACGCATTTCAGCTTCAGCGCGTGCGCGTGCTTCTTGTTCCGCTTTGGCCCGCACTTCTTCCTCAGCTTTTTGACGGGCTGCTTCTTGAGCCATTCGTATGCGAACTTCTTCTTCGGCGCGCAGCCGCGCTTCTATTTCACGCAACACCTGCGCTTCCTTTTCAGCTTTAGCGCGCGCTTCTTCTTCAACGATGCGTCGCGCGCTCCCGGCCTCTAAACGCTTTCGGTCTAGTTCCTGTGCGGCTTGGCGTAGAGCTTCCTCCTCAACACGCAACCGCGCTTCAGTAGTTTCTACGCTCTCGGACGCCACCGGAGCATTCGCAAGCGATGAATCGATTACAGATTTTTGTCGCTCGAACGCACTAAGATACTCGGCGAAGATCTCGCGCTTCGATTGTGATTCTGGTACGGGTTGCAAAACAGACGATGGAGACGCTAACGGTGGCTTCTGTAATGACGACGCCGCTGGGTCTCCGACGGCAATTGAGTTAATAGCGTGTCGAATTACAGCTTCTGGAAGTTGCGGACTTCTCTCTCGCAATAGCAAGTCATTGAGAGAAGAAATGGCATTAGGATCCCCGATCTGGCCGAGTGATTCGGTCGCCGCTCTCCGAACTTCGGCAGAGCTATCCATCAACGATTGAATTAAATGTGTGGTGGCCGCGTAATCGTGAAGCTCACCAAGTTGCCGGGCAGCCGCAGCTCGGGCCACTGGCGAATCAGCTGTTCTCAATTCTTTCACGGCATCTTCAAAGTAACCGTACGTCATGAATGCTTGCCGGGCCATCTTTTGCTGCGTGGTGTTCCGACTGCTTAGCGCCGTTAATAAACGTGTACGTACAGTCTCCCGAGAGCGGGGATCTTTGGCGTCGATCGTAGTCACGTCAAATGCTTCCCCTGCCAGTAGCTTCACTACCTCCGTTTCCGGACGAGGAAGAATGTCGGCCACTGTTCGATTGTCTTTTTTCATCAACGACGTACCTGGCGGAGTAGTAGTTGTTGGGTTTCTTTCCGCGACCGGGCCCGCTTCGGGTAAGGGCCGATGAGCACGCTCGGCGGCCTGTGCTTGGGTCTTCAGTATTGCAATTAAATCCGGCTTTCGTTCGGTTAGCTCAGCGCGCAGATCTGCGGTCAGCGTTCCCTTAGGTGCGTCAACAACAAGACGATCGTCGCCATCGCCTCTCAGTGTTAGCTTGATACCAAGCTCTGCACAACGCCTCATTAATGATTGGGCCGTCATAGTTCGAAGACCTCTCGCTCCTCTTGTACTCTGCTCTTATACGCCTGAGGATTAGACTCAGGAACGTATTCCCAGGAATCTTCGTTCTGCACATTGTAAGGTGCCGGCGTCTCAGAGTAACTCATGCCGCCTCTTGAACTCGCAGGCAAATCCTCAAAAAACACTTCGTCAGTCTCGTTGGTTTCACTCCAGCTATCAAACGAGTCCTGCTCGCCGTATCGTTCTGGAGACACTGTCGTTGATTCGGTTGCGAGTCTCGTCGCCAACATATCTTCAAGCTCGACGTCTGGCGAATACTTGGGTTGCACTCGCGAGCCTTTCGCCATAGCGACACGTCGGTTTCGCCGTCTACGATACAAAAGAAATAGTACAACGCCGAGCAAACTCATCAAGCCAAGACCTACGCCCGCAGAAACGGTTTTGTTAGTTCTGCCCCATTGCAATAAGGCGCGGCCACGACTCTCTAACCCAAAAAATGTGTCCGTCGTTTGAGCCACGGGCTGACTCGGAGCCGGGCTATAGGTCGAAGTGGCCGGCGGATACGCCGTTGAGTAGGGTGAAGTTGTCGGGTACGGCGTCGCCGTCGTCGCTGGCGTCGTGGTCGACTCTAGAGTTCCTGCAGGGTTAGCACCCTTCCGAGCAAGCGCATTTGTCTTCACCGGGTCTGTTGAAGTTTGGGATCTCGACGCTGTTGTCGAGGTCGGAGGTTGAACACTGTAATCCGTATTAGTATTCGGGGAATCGGGAGGCATTGGACCTGCCGCGTCGGATCCGGCCTTGGAAGATGACCGTGTTGCAGGGGGCTTTTCGGCTCCTGAGTTTCGTGCCACGCGATTGCGCACGGCCTTCGCGCTGTCGTTGCTGGCGACGTAACTAGGTGCAGTAAAAATTATTTCCAGCCTGTTAGCAGCTCCCATCACCCGTGCATTTGCTCCTGGATGCAAACGAAACGAGATGACGACGCTGTCTCCCACCTTCTGAACCTGAACATCTTCAAAGCCATTTCCCTGAAAGCGCGGTGATGCCGCAACGAAATCCGCAGATGGGATTCTGAGGTAAAAACGCTCGCCGCGGCGAAAAGCCTCGTAGTCATCAAGTAACGAGTCGCCAGTAACGATAACTCGCGAGCCTTCCGCGCTTTCGCCAACCTGCACGGCGGTTATTCGCTTTGTGTTTGTTAGTTGGCTGGCGCCTTGTGATAACGAAAAACAAATAAGACACAATGCTGCGATGAACATTGACAAACGGGACCGCCTTCGCTCAAGCAGTCGGGATTTAGGAAGCCTAATTTGCATGGGGCATTGCAGATCCAAGTGGTTAGATTTCGTGTTCTGTTTGCGACTCGTCGTTGGAATTGGGGGTCTGTTCCAGCTCTGCCGCAAAATATTCAAAGTCGAAGGTGCTGACATCGAACGAGGTCTCTGTTGGCAAGTCCGATACCTCACCTACTGCCGGCTCATCGTTTTCTTTCGGGCTAAAAGCAAACATCGTTTCGTTCGCCTCTCCAGACACTTCCAGAGGCGGTTCGACCGGCCAGGCGCTCTCAACCTCTGGGAGTGGGTCTGCTTCGGCCTGACCATGAAACTCGAATGCCTGTTCAACACCTTCGTCCTGTTGCAGCCTGACCTGATCAAGTTTGTACATGCCTTCAAGCAAAGCAGTTTTTACGACTTCACTAATCCCTTCTCTGAGGGCTAGCGCACGTAACTGATCAAATGTGCCCGGTTGTCGTGTAGACGCGAGTAAATGTATCGCCTTCAGTCGCACGTCGATCCGCGAATGATCTGCGATCGCGTCAAGGACTGGTTCGCTCATGTTCGCCTTGCTCAGGAGAGATATGAGCGAGAAGGTTTCATAGGCTTGTCTGTGGTCACAGTTGGCAAGCCGATCGAGATTTTGCGACACAATGCCTGCCTGGATACAAGCTTTGGCCACGCTGCGAATTATTTCCTCATCCCCGCTCTCAATTACTCGGACGTATGCATCGGCGCGATCGAAGCTCAAACGCGTCAATGAGCGTGCGGCGGCGGCGCGAACCTCGCGTGTCTCATCCGCCATTCCGATCACCACAGCGGTGAAAACTGACTCGTGGTCAATTGAACCAAGGGCGGCGGTTGCGAGTGAGCGAATTGCCGGTTCCGGATCGTGTTGAGCAACGCGAGCAATAGCATCTACCGCGCTCTGCACGCGGAACTGTACAAGAACCTTTAAGGCCTCCGAACGCTGGTCGATCTCATCACTATCTAAATTCGAGAGAGCTTGACCTAAACGCTCATCTTCATCTGTTGGTGGCAGGCTCTCAACCGCTCCTGCTGGTTCCAGTTGAGTAATGCCCTCGACGACAGATCCGACCTGGCCCCCGCCGAGTAACGACGTCTCAGGAACAACAGCGTCAAAGAAATCCAAACCCTCCACCGAACAAGCGCTCAGTGTTCGACTGAGGAGCCCGCTGGGAACGTCTGGGTGAGTTCTGGCAATGTCTAGCAAAGCGCCTATAGCTGAGGGCAGTTTCAGTTCCCCAATGCTAACGACCGCCTGGTTGCGAACAATCGCCTCTGCGTCATAGAGGCTTTCAAGTAAGAACGGAAGTGCTGCGCCTGACTTAATGTCACCGAGGGTTTTGGCCGCTGAGCTGCGATCGAATGCATCGGGCGCAAGGAGTAACGTCGCGCACTGACGGGCCACAAATCCATATTCTTCCAAAGCTTCCCGAGCTCTTCGTTGAGAAGTCTCGTCCAACTCCGGGGAGTTAACACCTTTGATAAGTGACGTTTCGATTGCTCGCCGGTCCTCGACGGCGCGGGACGAAAGAACATCGATTCGGTGAGGTTGTCCAAGCAACAACTTGCCGACTTCCTGATCGATTCGGTAGGCACCATAGAGTGAGACTGGACCTGCGACAGGCATTCGAGCGACAGACTGACGTGGTGAGCCATTACGCTGCACATCGGAGGCCTTAACTAGACTTTGACTCTGCTGTGGAGATACTTGGTTTCCACGGTCGATACTGTCGACCCTTGCCCATTCTTCGTCGTCTCGATTTGCGACCGGCGCCTCCACCACGGTCTTCTCTTTCGATCTAATCTTTTGTGAAACGAGTAGGCCAAAGAGTCCCAACGCAAACACGATCAGCACGCTGGTCCCGGAAAATACTGAAGAAAGGAATCCGTCCTCTTCAGCCTGGACCGTAATTTCGGAGGGTGGCGGTTGAACAACTGTGGATCCATCGCCCTGTGGAACAATTTGCCTTGAATCAGTTTGCGTCGGAGAAGCTGTCTGCGTCGAGGGATTTTGAGCTGCGGCTGGGCTGGTTTGAGAGGGTTCGGAACGGGCGGTCAAGTCTTCGACCGGCGATGAAAACTTAATGGCCGGAGCCTCTTGCGGCAGTCGAGAATATTGCTGACCTTCGAACAATCGGCTCTCATCGGGTGAATTGTAAGCGGATTGGAACGTTGATTCGGTGGGCCGCGAAATCAAATTGCCATCAACAGCCAAACTAATGTGATTACCATCCGATTGCATGCTTACGCGCGAGCCGGCCTTCGTCTGAAGGAGAATTTCCAAAGAACTACCAACCCGACGTAATTTCACTCCCCGGACTAGCTTTAGTGAGTAATCCGAAACTGTGTCTGGCAACACGACGTGATACCCCTCGTCGTCGTGCCATGTTTGCGCTTTGCTTAGATTCCCGTCCGCCGTGATGGTCACCACGGTTCCGCCAGAGGATGCACGTGCCGACACCTCAGTGATCTTTACTGGGATATAAAGCCTTTGCGCTTCACCGAGCCCTGGCGTCGACAGCAGAAAACTAAAAAAGACACTCAGGCAGAGCAAAACGCGTACGCCTCTGTGTTTCACATGGCGACAATTCGCGCGTTCTTTGGCATTAAGGAAACTCATGGTCAGTGTTGGGCTATCAATTGCGGACTTCAGAGGAGTGATTGAAGTGCGGGTTGTTTGGCGTTAGAGCGTGGGCTACTAACGAAGCGGGTGAGACAACGAGCGTGTGATTATTGCTCGTCGCTGAATTTGTAGCCGATTCCCCAGACGGTTAAGACCATTTGTGGATTCTCCGGGTTTTCTTCAATTTTGGCTCGCAATCGGTTGATATGTGAATCAATCGTTCGATCGTAACCTTCGTATGAATAGTCCCAGATTTTTTCAAGCAGGTATTTGCGGGGGAAAACACGACCCGGGTTCGCTGCAAAGAGTCTTAGAAGATCAAACTCTTTCGGTGTTAAGTCCACCTGACGATCTCCGATGGTCACCTCGCGTCTGGCTGGATCAATTCGAAGTCTGCCCCTAATGATAGGCGCTTCATCCTTGGCACCATCAGCACTTGGAGTCCTACTGCGTCGGAGTACCGACTTGATGCGTGCTTCCAACTCGCGAAGACTGAAGGGTTTGGTGATGTAATCATCCGCGCCCATCTCGAGTCCCAGCACTTTGTCAACTACGTCATCTTTTGCGGTGAGCATTAGAATCGGTAGGTAATTCACCTTCTCCCGAAGCTCGCGGCAAACCGCTAAGCCATCCATCTTCGGCAACATTAGGTCCAATACAACCGCGTCCGGTGGATCGTCGAGGGCTGTTTTGACTCCCATCAGGCCATCTTCGACGGTTTTCACGTCGTATCCTGCGCGCGAAAAATACTCGCTGATAGCGCTCGAAATGTTTTCGTCGTCCTCGACAACGAGAAGCGAAATCTTGCGCTCGCCTGATTCGGTTGGCTGATTATTGTCCCTGGACGTTTTCTGTCTGTCAGTAGCTGTAGTTGTCATCAGAATGACTCATTGGGAACTGACAAGCAGGAGATTGGAGGCTTGGCGCCGTTGGGTGCGACGCCACTCGGGCGAAGGCATAGTACAGGACTAGTATTCCAACTTCAAGCGTTAAGTTTTGCTGGCTCAACAGAAAAGGGGTTTTTCCGGCCAAAAGTGGCGTTGAAAAACGGTAATTCCTGGAAATTTTGGGGACCACTTCCGGCCTTTTTCTACCGTCCCCAAAGATCTCTCGCTGAAATGCCCTGGTCGGAGTTAGACCCGCGTAAGTCCGCTTAGATCGCAGTCCTCACTCTCGCCATCACCACAACGAAGGATAGCTCGGATAAGTCCTCCTCAAAAGCCGATATCATCGTTACACCCCTAGCTGTTTCTCTGGCCTCTGCTTTTTGTGTTTCAGAATTCTTGAGTTGCACGAAGTGAAGTCAATTAAAACTACGCCTTTCTTGACAAAGAATTTATGCACGAGCAAAATCCGTTCGCCGCAATCCATAGAAAACTAAATCACACGACTAATCGGAACCTGAGATGACTGCCGCTGCGCTTCTACAAAGTTCTGTCAACGAACTGCCACTACTTAAACGCGGGAAAGTACGCGATGTGTATGAAGTTGACGACAACCATTTATTGATCGTCGCCACCGATCGGATCTCCGCGTTCGATTGCATTCTTCCGACGGCGATACCGCGTAAGGGCGAAGTACTCACCGCTCTTTCCCGGTTCTGGTTTGAAAAACTTCAACATGTCGTTCCCAATCATCTGGAAACTGACAACTCGACCCTACTACCTCGTCGCATCATCGAAGGCGGCCTGGACAAGCGATCGATGTTGGTTCGCAAGACGGAGGTCTTTCCGGTTGAATGCGTCGTCAGAGGTTATCTGGCGGGTTCCGGATGGAAAGATTATTTGCGGACTGGTTCCGTATGTGGACACCAATTGCCCGAGAACCTGGCGGAATCGGCGGAGTTGCCAGAACCAATATTCACACCATCAACGAAAGCCGAAGAAGGACACGACGAAAATATTAGTGAGGAAGTGGTTCGAAACATGCTCGGGGATGAGACTGCTAGTCGACTTCGAGACATCTCCCTGCAGCTTTACAAGGAAGCACGAGAATATGCCCGTCAGCGCGGCATCATCATCGCGGATACCAAGTTTGAATTCGGACGCGATTCCGGCGGCGAAATCATATTAATTGACGAGGCTCTAACGCCGGATTCATCAAGATTCTGGCCGGCGGAAACCTACAGTCCTGGTAAGTCACAGCCCTCATTTGATAAGCAGTTTGTTCGAGACTATTTGGAGACGCTCGATTGGAATAAACAACCACCGGCCCCGCCTCTTCCAGAAGACATTTCGAAGGCCACCACCGAACGTTACCTCGAAGCATACCGACTTCTAACAGGTGAAACCCTGTAGCCATCGCGCCTAGGAACATGCGAGCACGACTTGAAGAGCTAATTGAGGAAATGCTTGACGGCCACATACTGCTGGCCGAAGCACTCAATGAGTTTGAAAAGCTCTACATTAAGAAGGCGCTCGTGAGGAATAAGTCCAACCTTTCCAAAACCGCCACTTCCCTGGGTGTTCATAGAAATACCATCGCAAAACGCGTCGCTTTTTATCAGAAGCAAGAACGACCCGTAGCGCGGGCTGCCAAAGCCGGTCGATAGTTTTCCCGTCACATTTTCCTACACCCACCCAGTTGACAAAGAATCCGTGTAACCATATTCTTAGCACTCATCCACATAGAGTGCTAGCCCTCTCCAATAGGGCAGCCGGACTCATTTTTTGCGTAATCGTTAAGGAAATCTGAAAGGAGAATTCGACAGAAATGGCGACAAATATCACGCCTCTTCATGACCGCGTCATCGTGCGACGGATCGAAGAGGGAGAACAGGTGCGGGGTGGAATCATCATTCCAGACACCGCGAAAGAAAAGCCCCAGGAGGGCGAGGTCGTGGCTGCGGGCTCAGGTAAGTACAAAGAGGATGGCTCACGCCAGCCGCTGGATGTGAAGAAGGGCGACCGCGTCCTCTTCGGCAAGTACAGCGGGTCTGAAATCAAGATCGACGGCGAGGAACTGCTCATTATGCGCGAGGACGAGATTCTGGGAATCATCGAACGCGCAGGAGCTGCCTCAGGCAAAAAAAGCGCGAAGTAAGTAAATCTCGCTTTTAGATAAAGATTCACATCAACATCAGGAGAGATACAGATGGCAAAGCAAGTAGTTCATGGCGAGGAGTCCCGCGCGGCGATTTTGCGTGGAATCAACCAACTCGCAGACGCGGTGAAAATCACGTTAGGCCCAAAGGGTCGTAACGTCGTAATCGACAAGAAGTTTGGCTCGCCGACTATCACAAAGGACGGCGTAACCGTTGCGAAAGAGATTGAATTAAAAGACACGCTCGAAAACATGGGCGCTCAGATGGTGCGCGAAGTAGCGTCTAAAACATCTGACGTTGCGGGCGATGGCACAACCACGGCCACCGTTTTGGCTCAGGCGATTTTTCGCGAAGGTGTCAAAACAGTTGCTGCCGGCGCAAACCCGATGGCACTCAAACGAGGTATTGACAAGTCAGTGGAACGCGCCACGGAAGAGATTCGTCGTCTGGCCAAGCCAGTGAAAGGCGACATGATCGCTCAAGTCGGCACTGTTTCGGCGAATGGTGACCAAACCATTGGAAACATTATTGCCGAGGCAATGAACAAGGTCGGCAAAGACGGTGTCATTACCGTTGAAGAATCAAAAACCATGGACACCTCACTCGAGGTCGTCGAAGGTATGCAGTTTGACCGTGGCTACCTAAGCCCGTATTTCGTCACTGACCCCGAACGCATGGAAGCAGTTCTAGAAAATCCACTGATCCTCATTCACGAGAAAAAGATCAGCTCGATGAAGGATCTGCTGCCTTTGCTTGAGCAGGTGGCAAAGATGGGCAAACCAATGCTGATCATTGCTGAAGATGTCGAAGGTGAGGCTCTGGCGACACTGGTCGTTAACAAGCTCCGGGGCACACTCAACATTGGTGCGGTGAAAGCACCAGGTTTTGGCGATCGACGTAAAGCCATGCTGGAAGACATCGCAATTCTTACCGGCGGCAAGGTGATCAGCGAGGATCTCGGCATCAAGCTGGAGAACGTTAAGCTCGAGGATTTGGGGCGCGCCAAGAAGATCACTATCGACAAAGACAACACCACGATTGTCGAAGGTGCCGGCAAACAGTCTGACATCGAGGCTCGCGTTAAGACCTTGCGAGCGCAGATCGAAGAAACGTCGTCAGATTACGACCGCGAAAAGATGCAAGAGCGTCTCGCAAAGCTGGTCGGCGGCGTGGCAGTTATCAAAGTTGGCGCTGCCACTGAAACCGAGATGAAGGAAAAGAAGGCCAGAGTGGAGGATGCAATGCACGCGACCCGCGCGGCTGTTGAAGAAGGCATAGTTCCGGGTGGCGGCGTAGCTCTGGTGCGTGCTGGCAAAGCGCTCGAGAAGTTTCAGACCAATGCCGAAGGAGAGGGCGATCCCGATGAACAGATCGGCGTCAACATCGTTCGTCGCGCGTTGGAGGAGCCGCTACGTCAAATCGTACAAAACGCCGGCAAGGAAGGCGCTGTGGTAGTCGAACGCGTTCGTGCTGAAAAGAACGAAAACTACGGCTTCAACGCGCAGACTGAGACCTACGAGGATCTCGTCAAGGCGGGAGTAATCGATCCTGCGAAGGTCACTCGCACGGCTCTGCAAAACGCTGCGTCGATTGCTGGCTTAATGCTCACCACCGAAGCGATGGTGGCGGAGTTTCCTGAGGAAGATAAAGGAGCTCCGGCGATGCCAGGCGGAATGGGCGGCATGAGCGGAATGGGAATGTAGTCTGATTCTCTTCCCTATTTTAGAAGCGGCTTCGGTAAATTGCCGAAGCCGCTTTTTCTTTTCAAACTTGGACCGATGGAATCGAAGCGATCTACGTACGCGTAATTGCTAAACGATCTTCATATGTGAACGTATACTATCTCTATCGGATATCGATTAATCCTCAGATCAGCGTAACTGGACTTACCCAGGAGAAATCAAAATGCCCTCGCCACCCGTTGTAATGGTTGTAGACGATGACGAGGACATCCGCTTCCTTATTACGCGATTGATGAGAAACGAAGGTTATGAAGTATTAGAAGCAGCAACGGCTACCGAAGCGAAACTTGCCACACTCAAGAAGACACCAGAATTGATACTGATGGATATCAGCATGCCCGATGCAGATGGCTTGAGCGCGATTTGGGATTTGCGCGAGCAAAACGAGACGGCCCACGTGCCGGTCGTAATAGTATCAGCCTTCGACGCGTTTGACCTCAGGGCAGAGGCAACCGCCGCGGGCTGCGCTGGTTACTTAACAAAGCCAGTCGACATAGAGGAACTAAAAAGATTGGTGCGGAGAATTTTGGAAAACCCTGGCGACGCTTGCGCGTGATTTCCAGAGCTGTGCTCCGCGCAGTGCTTCGAGTTCCACCAGTGACGACGTTGAATTGGAATCCCATTTCACTTCCGGCATCCCTTCTCCCTTCTTAAAAATTTTCGCCACCCGGTTCGACCTATCAAATGCGCGGATTCTTGCTAACGCACGAGTGCGTCACTGCGCCAACAACTTCGGGACCGGTGTTGTATGACGCATAAAAATGTAAAACATTTTTGTCATACCTAGTGACGCGAAATTTCTTGACAGCAGTTCGGCATTAATAATAATGAGCGGCACGAGTTTGAAACCTAACCGCTTCGAGCCCTTTCGCAAATCCCAGTTTTGGAGTTGCCCCTCCAGATCGAAAGGGCGGGAGGTGTTGAGCATTCGATCGTTATCCCGAGACTCTTTTCCTAATTCCAAACGAGCCGCTAGGAAGAGGGTTTTGTTAATCCCCTTCATCAATTGATTGGGATCCAAGCATCGGCGAGGTGGCTGCATTATTGGCTATCGCGCCTCATGACAATTTAGCCGCTAAGTTTGGTTATGTTCAGCCGCCCCCATGCACTGAGCGTCCGAACGCCGGTCGCCCTTGAGCGCTCAGATCCACTGCTACGCTACGGTAGCGCGTTGGCAGCGACGGCAGTCGCGTGTATGGGCACCTATTTACTTTGGTCCTTCATTAGTCCAGCAGTTTCTCTTCTATTCTTTATTGCAGTCCTTTTTAGCTCATGGTATGGCGGGCTTCGGCCTGGTATTTTGTGTGCGACATTGTCAACTGCTGCCTGCAACTACTTCTTTGTTGTACCCACCTCAATCTTTTCGATCGGTGCTGAAGACCTGCTGCGCCTTTCAGTTTTCATGATGGCTGCAGTGTTTGTCAGCGCGCTAACGATGGCCCAGACTCAGGCTGAAGAAACAACGCAACGGATTCAAAAACAACTGGCCGTTACTTTGAAGAGTTTAGGCGACGCTGTCATTGCGACCGACAGGAAGGGTAAGGTTTGTTTGATGAATGCCGTTGCCCAATCCTTAACCGGATGGACTGAAGCGGAGGCCCGCGGTAGAGGACTGCGAGAAATCTTCCAGATCGTGGACCCGGAAACACGCCAGATCAGCGAGGGCGTTGTTGACCGCGTAATGCGTAACAACGCAGTCATAGCTCTTGGTTCACCCGTGCTCATGATAACGCGTGACGGACTGGAGATATCGATTACTGAAGTTGCTACACCCGTCCGGGGCCATGATGGACAAATGAATGGGGTGGTCCTGGTCTTGAGAACGGCCCACGAATCGTCATTTGAAAAAAGTGAAAGCCAGCTAGTCAATGAAAAGCTAACCTTGCTTGGCTCTATGGACGTCCCGATGTTCGCCTTGGACCAGGACGGCATATGCCTATTCATAACCAAAGCCGCCACGGCAATGTTGGGTTACCATTCCGAGGAGTTGGTGGGACGGGAAATTCATACACTTCTCCGCGTCAGAGAGATTCACAGAATAGGGCTTGGAGACGACGATCAAACTGAGATCGACGGTAGCTTCGAGTTCCTGCGCGAAACCAACCCCGCAGCAGTCAGCGGCACATTGCTGCGTCGTAACGGCGTCTCCACGCCGGTCGAGCTCTCGATCGCGCCGTTAATAGTTGGAGAGAAAGTTTCCGGTACTGTGGTAACGATTGCCGATTTGACGGAACATTACCGAGCCGAAGAAGCCTTATTGAAATTCAACACAATAATAGGAGCTCTCGAGGATGCCGTTGTTCTTCTCAATCTCGACGGGATGATTACAAGCTGGACCAGGGGCGCCGAACTTATCTTTGGATATTCGGAAGATGAAGTCCTTGGACGTCATGTCTCGATCATTCACGCGCCCGCTCGAAAGAATGAACTAGGAGATCTGTTCCGGAGGGTGGTAGCAAAAGAAAAAATTGAACCGTTTGAAACAATACGTGTGGGAAAAGGCGGCGAACAAATTGACGTACGTATCAGCGTCGCTCCGCTTATTAGTCCAACCGGTGAAGTAACTGGCTTAGCCCAGATAATTAAGAACATCCGTGACGAAAAAGTCAAAGCAAGCTTGGTCAATCAATCCAGGCAAGCCAGCCCGCTTGAATCAAGACGGTCGCGAGTAACACGTTTTGAAGCGGCGTCACAATCAGTTAGCTCCACGCCAACCCACGCTCAACCCCAGATCGTCCGAACCGGCATCAACAACGTAGCGGCGCCTGCGATAATCGTGGGCCGCTCATCCGTGATGCAGAAGCTTTCCTCGACGATAGAGCGCATCGCCCCGACGGACAGTTCGGTTTTGATTACTGGAGCTACCGGCACTGGAAAGGAAATGGTAGCTCGTACCATTCACCAACAAAGTCTGAGGGCAAGCGGTCCATTCATAGACATTAACTGTTCCGCCATACCGGAGACTTTGATTGAAGCCGAGCTTTTTGGTCACCAGAAAGGCACCTTTACCGGAGCGCACGAGCATCGGCCGGGATTATTTGAAGCGGCCGCCGGCGGCACACTGTTTCTGGACGAGGTAGATGCTCTTAACCTGTCTGCACAGGCAAAACTCCTGCGAGTAATTCAGGAGCGGAGGGTGCGACGCATAGGAGGGCGCTCGAACATTGATATCGATGTGCGCATCATTTCCGCGACAAACTCCGATCTGTCATTGGCCGTAAACAACAATTCTTTTCGAGCGGACTTATTTTATCGACTGCGTGTGGTGCCGCTGCACGTGCCTGAGCTATATCAACGTGAGGGTGACATTCAGTTATTGATCGAGCATTTCTTGCAGGCGCATGCGAACAATAATGGAGGGCTACCACGACGGTTTAAACCGGAGGCGGCTAAGGCGCTATTAGATTATCCATGGCCTGGCAACGTGCGAGAGTTGGAAAATGCGATTGAGTATGCGATCGCAGTAGGTGGCGATGGCGATCTGGGACTCGAATCTCTTCCGCCCGAGTTGTCGGCAGAACATTCGCAAGCAGGCTCTGGTGAACTCAAGCAGGTGCTTGAGGCCTACATAAATGACAACGTTCCACTGGCAGAGATCGAGAGACGATACATTCTGTCTGTCCTGCAGCAGTTTGGTGGCAATCAGGTGAAAGCAGCCGCAGCCCTGGGCATTGACAGAAGCAAACTTTACCGTCGTCTAAAGCAGTATGGTGTCATGGCAGTTAAGTTCCTCCAGGAGGAACAAGACGGACTCCAGTTGCGACGCTGGGACAAGACAGAAGTCAATTCTAAATAGGCCCTTCCAGCGCGACCTGCTTATAGAGCCTCACCAGGCAATCGTTGCTGAATTACTCATCAATCAACGCTCAATCCGTGGACCCTACGTAACGTTAGTCTGTACAGATTGTAATTCCCGACCCTCTCACCGGCGTCTCGCTCGTACCATTTATCGATGTGGGAGAAATGCCATTCCTCGCTGGAAGAAGTGATCGCATAACCAAGGGGACGTTTCAGTACCACCTCGCGAGCGAAAGAATCGATAAAGGATTGATAAGCGCGAACCTGTCCCTCTACCTCGGTTGCAGTGAGAGGTTGAAAATGTGGAGTCAGGAAATGCCAAACTCTTTCCGGGCCAAATAAAGTACTCTTGGCGTAATAGGCGAGAAAGTCTCGATTGTCCCTACCCAACAGTTCCCTAAAGCTTTCGGAAGTATGTCCACAATAATGAAGATGCATGAACAAACTGGTGGTCCTATCTGCGCGCGAAAGACTTTGGAAAGAGACGCTGCCAATCGCAAGTAACGAACCCTGTGGCGCCCAGGTCGGAAGCATGGTTGATATCTCGATTCGTGGGGCGAAGACTAAGATGGGCGCTTTCCCTTTCTCACGAAGTCCGACTAACGTTCCATCGTCCTGCGCTAAGGCCCGCAAATTGCGGAGCACCGGCACTGCTTCATCATTTCTGACATCGCGCGTCGAACGCTGTACGAAACTCTGATTGACTTCGATCACGCCCCACAAGAAGCACACAGCCGCTATCCCAAAAAGTTTTCTTCGGGAAATCGCCGGCGTTAGGATCTTCAAAAGAATTACCAACCCCAAAAGCACTGCATAATTAATAATGAAAACTTCGTAGTGATACGACTGAATCGACCGTCCGGTTATTATCTGTTGATTGAAAACGAGCAAGGGTAGAAGCGCGAACGAGCTTGCGAAAATAATGGGCGGGCTTTTCAGATCGAACTTCCCGAACCACGCACCCAGAGATAATGCAATCAACGACAAAACCCCAACGGCCTGAGGCACGCGCCAAACATCGGGAGAATGACCAGGGACCAAAACCTGGGCTTGATTCAATCCTGACGGAAGTCCGGAAAGCAAATAAGAATAAAATGTGAATACAATGAGGGAAGGCAGTCCAAAGCTGAAGCACACTATAAGGATTCTCCGCCAGTCCGCCGCCCGAAATACTAGCCACAGAATGCTAACTCCAAAAAGCCAGGCAAGAGCCGCGGTCCATAGGTAGAAGTATGAAAAGACAAGACCGCCGAAGGTAATCCCTGCCAACAACCCACGTGAAATAGCTTTACGAGGAAGTGAGGTAGTCAGCGCATGCCATACCAAGGTGCAGAATACAAAGAACAGAGGAAATGGCGCGGCAGGCAGATAGCGACGTAAGAATGGTAGCCCTGAAAATATAGCGCCGGGCCTGAAGAGTATTCCAACCCAACCCTGCCCTCCCACCAGTGCTCCGAGGCATAAGACAATAATCACTCCGACCCCTGCTAGTTTGCTGTCTCCAGTCACTGATACCAACAGCCAAAAAATGGCGGCGCTTGAAAGCAATGCTGCAACGGCGGTCAAAACAATAAAAGCTGTGGAAGCTGATGCACCAAGGACTTGCGCAATTAACGCGATCACATAGGCCGGCGCGAACTGAACAGAGAACAGTGATTCAGGCAGGGGATTTTTTTTCGTGTGGTCTTGGCCGGTAGAAGGGTCGTTGCGACGGGGACGACCATCAATTAAGGCATTTATGTATGCTGAATACATAAACTCATCTCCCTGGAGCATGGCATATGATCCATGCCACTGAGAGCCCCTAACCACCCAGAAATGGAACTGTGGGATAAGCGATAAGACCACCATTGCTCCCGCAGCCAGAGCGCACCACCTGTTCCGGATCAGCGTTGGACCTTGAGCACTCATCGCGGCGGATTGTAATCGAGGTGGTGACTATGTTGAACCTAAACTAAACATTAAAGCCATTTTGGTGGGTCGGCATGGGCCGGCGACCTGAACAAATATACGCGCCGACCAATAGCCTCGTGGGCCAAGTTAAATAATCCTTTGCACCTTAAACCAACTGGGTGTATAAGCCTCCCGTTCTTACCTCAAAAATGGATCGGAGAGTTTCCCCATGGAACTGAATTGGATGACCATTGGCGCGATCATCGTGATCGTAGTGCTCGGGATTTTCCTGGTGTCGCGCCGTCGACGCGGCTAGCAACCTGGATCAGTAAGGACCGTTATTGAAAGCTCCGGTTTTCACTGAGCCTACCTTTGCGCACTTTGCGGAGCATTGCCGCAAATGCTCTTCGAGACAGGTAAAGTCTTTGCATGCAGTGCGACCACTTAGAACGCAGTTATATTCTGAAGCAACTGCTCGCCACCGAGCACTCTTCAGACCGTTCAGTCCCTCCGTCCATTCAAACATCTCGCTGCTCCCACAAAATCTAAAAACTAGAAACAAAGCGTCCTTTAGCGATTGCAAGAGATGCTTTAAGTCTTCTGGCCCGCGCAAGTTACTCACGGCACGTTCATTGCTCTAGTTGTTCGCGCACAGAAATGTTGCCGTGATCGGCAGGATGCGATCTCTCAGGTCTCCTGAGATGACGCCTGCACTTTTTGTGCATTTGCGCCCGGCGAACCGTGCGGATCTCCAAGGGCACACTCAAACCTTTAACCCCTTCAATAAACAAAAGGAGCTTACTCAATGAACACCATCAAGAATTTCCTCCATGACGAGTCCGGTATCGAAACTTTGGAGTACGCCATTATCGCAGCCATCGTGGCGGCGGTTGCCGTGCTCATCTATGGCGCCGGTTGGGGCCAGCAAGTAAAAGACAAGCTCGAAGATGCGGCTACGGTAGACACGAGCGCCACCCTCTAGCTTGCGCTGTGGAAACGGCGGGCTTCCGCTTTAACTCCGGCGTGGCCCGCCAGCTCCCAACTTCTCACACCCGAACACTCTACACAGACTTGACGGGAAAGAACGCAACAACTGAGGCCGCAGGACAATGCAACCACTCATGGCACAGAACATAGCTGTCGCATCCCTCCTGGTCCCGATGGCAGTCATCATCGGCTACATGGACGTACGATACCGTCGCATTCCAAACAAGTTAGTCCTGATTACGTTTCTGGGCGGAGTGATCCTTAACACTTTTTTCGCCGGCACCGCCGGACTGCTAACCAGTCTTGGCGGATCGGCAATCGCATTTGTACTGATGTTTTTTCTACACGCATTTGGAACGATGGGCGCCGGAGACGTCAAACTTTTCGCCGCTATCGGCGCGGTGTTTGGCAGCGCTCTGGTGTTACCGACGATTGCAGTAATCGCTCTATTTGGTGGAGTTCTTGCGATTACCAAGATGGTCTATTCGGGGCGGGTTAGATCGACGATGTTCGGTGTCCTGCAATTCTTCTACGGCTTACTTCCCGGTCAGAAGGTTCCTCAATTCGAAGTGCCCTCCGACCGCAGCTACACGCTTCCTTATGGGGTAGCGATTTGCGGTGGCAGTCTTATCGCTTTTTTTCTCTTTATCACTTAGGGGAGACCGTAAGTGCTCACGTCCGACTTGTAAGGAGATCTAGTTATGCGAAACAAACGTCTCATTGTTGCACTCACTGGCGCCGTACTCTGCGGATTGATCGGAGTGATGTTGGTCACGCGCTACCTTTCCAGCGTCCAGGCATTCACTAAAAACCTTGGGAATGTGGTGGTCGCCAAAAAGGAAATTCAACTTGGTGAGAAGATCACTGCAGAACACCTCGGTCTTGCCCAGATTCCAAACGGGGCCGCACCTGAAGGTGTGTTCCGGAAATTGGACCAGGTGGTTGGGCGGGTAGCGATTACACCCATCGGAGTACGCGAGACCGTTACGGCTCACAAACTAGCCCCTGAAGGAACCGGAGCCGGCCTTTCAGCCGTCATTCCCGAAGGTTATCGCGCTATGACGGTGAAGGTTGACGACGTCGTAGGCGTCTCGGGCTTCATCATGCCGGGCTCCTTTGTCGATGTGGTAGCCATTATTGTCCCACCGTCGGAGCAAACTAAACAGGATCCTATTTCCAAAATCGTTCTGCAGAATATCAAGGTGCTTGCCAGTGGTCCAAAGATCGATTCTCCAGACAATCAGCGTGAGCCTTCAAAGGTTAATGCGGTAACACTGCAAGTAACACCCGAGCAAGCGGAAAAACTAGTTCTCGCTGCCAACCAGGCCAAGCTTCAACTCGTGATGCGTAACTATGGCGATCAGGAAGCAGCGGATACCAAGGGCGCCAGTCGAAGCACGCTATTGAGCGGCGATTCATATGTGGCCCCACCAATGCCGAGCGAAAGAGCTGTTGCGCCGAGGACTTCTCCTCCCCGAGCAGTGAGAAGACCGGTTTCGCCACCGGCGGAAGTGCCTGCGCCGCAACCGGTATCACGCAACTCCATCGAGTTGATCGAGGGATCCAAGCGACGCGACGTAGAGATACCGTAATGAACTGCAACCGCGGCAGAAACCGTCCTCTTTGTAAAAGCTTTCCACCATTGAAGGAGTCAAAAATCATGCAGCCCCGTTATTCCCTTCCAACTGTTAGTACCGTACTCGTTACGCTCTTGATCTGCGTTACGTCGATCGCAGCCCAGGACCAAAGCACCACCGCTTCCTTCTCATCAGGAACCAAGGAGGCGATCCCCGTTAACGTGCTTGTCGGTCAATCGAGGGTGATTACCTTTGATAGTTCGATCGAGCGCTTTTCCGTTTCAAACCCCGACATCGCCGAAGCTGTGCTGGTTTCTTCACATCAGGTCGTGGTCAATGGGAAAGCATTTGGACAGATTAATTTCATTGCCTGGGAAAAGGGCAATGGGCGCTTTCTCGTCTTTGACGTATACGTACGAACCAACCTTTCGCTGATTGATTCGCAGATACGAGCTCTGTTTCCAAAGGACGATATTCGTTTGAGCCAGGCGAATGGTTCCGTCGTCATTTCAGGGACCGTAAGCGATCCGCGGATTGCAGCGCACGCTGACGCCGTAGTTCAGGCGGCCGGCTTCAAAACAGTCAATCTGTTGGAGTCACCGGTAAAAGATGCCACACAGGTCCAACTCCAGGTGAGGGTGGCCGAAGTAAGTCGCAATCGCATGCGTGAACTGGGTACCTCATACGCATATCAATCGAGTCCTGGTTCGGGCGGCTACATGAATACCGGCGCCGGCCCAAGTTCCCTGTCGGAAGTTGTCGGTGGAGCTATGAAGGGCACATTGGGCACCTCTTTGAACTTGTTCGTAATGGGCGGCAATACGCTTTCAATGATTCGTGCCCTTCAACAGCAGGGCGCGTTGCGAGCGCTCGCTGAGCCCAATCTCATTGCCATGAATGGACAGCAGGCAAGCTTCCTTGCTGGAGGCGAGTATCCCGTACCAATAGTCCAGTCCGGCGGAGTAAACGGCGCGGCTGTAACGATCGTTTTTAAAGAATACGGCGTGCGCCTAAATTTCAAACCCACGATTATTGACGAAGACCACATCCGACTCGAGCTGGAACCTGAAGTGTCAACGCTCGACTTTGCTAACGGTGTCAAGTTTGACGGTTTCGTTATACCAGGCCTCCGAACGCGCCGTGCCAAGACGGGCATTGAATTACGCGATGGCCAAAGTTTCGCGCTAGCGGGCCTGCTGGACAATATGGAATCGCAAACGATTTCAAAGGTTCCAGGCCTCGGCAATATTCCCATTCTGGGAAATCTATTCAAGTCGAAACAGTTTCAAAAGAATGAAAGCGAACTCATGTTCATCGTCACCGCCCAGATGGTGAAGCCGGTGAACCGCGATGATCTGCCGGCGATTCCGACAGTGGAGACCTTAAAGAAGGGCTCGTTACTTGGTTCTGATCGAAAAGACGATCAGCTCCACGGCCCCACTGGTTTCAGTACCGCGCCGGGAACCACCAAGACTGAAAAAGCAAAGCCTGCAACTCCAGATAAAGTAAGCGCGCCCGCTGCGACCCCCGCAGCTCCTGCCCTGGGAAACGGCACAAAGGTGGCGACTCCTGTTGTCTCCTCCGTTCAGGTTCCTGAGCCGCCGGCCGCTTCGGTGACTGCATCACCTACTCCATAGGCTTTGGTCGGCTTACTTCGGTTTGAATTGGTTTACTCGATGAGATTGACCGACTCAACCTTTCAAACCGAAGTTTATTGAATCTGCTTGGAGGCGAAGATGTCGTCACAACCGAGTCAGCAATCAAAGAAAAGAAATGGTGAGCGAGGGTCTGTCGTCATTATGACGGCGGTCGCGATGCTCATCACGCTCTTGTTCGTAGGGCTGGCGATTGACGTGTCTCGCATCTACATGATGAAAGCGGAACTTCAGAACGCGGCCGACGCCGCGGCACTGACAGCAGCACGAGAATTGAACGGCGGCACGGGCGGGATTGACGATGCAGTTACGCGGGCGAACGCCATAATTAACACTCAGGGGTTTGCTAAGACAGGTGTAACGATTGCCTCAGTTGAGTTTGCAATCAACCTTAATGACGAGCCCTATATGAGTGCTGCCGCGGCAAAAGATCCTCTGGTCGTAGCGGACATTCGGTTTGTCAAGGTCACGACAGAGTCCGCTTCAGTCAACGTACTGTTTGCAGTTAAGGCCCTGGGTGATACGCACACGCAATCATCCCAGGCAGTCGCCGGCATGTCTGTAGGACTCAACGGCATCTGCGACTTCTTCCCAGCGGCCGTCGCCTTGAACGATGCCGATGACGAGGATGAGGGATACACGCTGCCTGACGAAGGTGCCTTAATGACACTGAACTTTAATCAAGGAACAGGCAACGAGGCAGTCCTCAATCACCAGGACTACATAATTTTGGAAGTACCCGACATCAATGGTAACGGCCAGATCGAGACTGCGCTGCTGACAGCGGGTGTTCCTAACTTCTGCAAAAAACTGGGAGACAACATTCATATGACGCCCAGCTCAAACCCCGGCAACGGGCCCAGGGCTGCAGGCGACGGGATGAACACACGTTTCAATGTTTATGCGAACGGATACGGCAACCAATTGAACCCGACAAATTTCAAACCGGACAGCAACATAAAAGAGTTCATCGACTACGACGATTACAAGAACAAGGGTGAAGTCACTGCGCCCGATCCGAACGGCCCCGGTGTCGACGAACGCAGGTTGATTGTGGCCCCGATAATTCTTCCGGGTACTTACCCTGCCTACACAACTAACATTCAAGCCTGGGGAGTATTTTTTCTGAAGAGCAAAGTGCCGACGCCAAATGGTAACTGTTCAAACACTCCTGGCTGCGGATCAATTCCAGTTGAATACGTGCGCCGCGCACTAGTGGGCAGTGCATATGGTGAACCAACCGAAGATCCAACTCTGACAATTCCGGTCTTGTACAAGTGATAAAGAAATGAACGTCTTGAGGCCACAAAAAGGCAGGCTTATCCGATTAGTCAGGCGTGAAGACGGCAATTCAATTGTCGAGCTCGCGGTAGTGTTTCCGCTCCTGTTGCTGTTGTTTGTGGGCATTGCTGAATTGGGTCGTCTCTTTTACACGTACACAACACTTGCGAAAGCTTCGAAGGTTGGAGCCCGTTATCTTTCAGCGTCGAGAGACGCAACATCCGCGAGCGCCAGTAACGTCGCCACGGCCACGCTAGAGGCTCAAAGCCTGGTGGTGTGCGGTTATACAAATTGTGCCGGCAACCAGCCAGATGGCTCCCCGAAAGTCCCTATCGTGCCTGGGCTCGATATAAACGACCCCGCGGCGAATGTTGAAGTCACGTTACCGGATAGTGCTGCTGCAGTGAAATACGTCAAAGTTGAGATCAAGGACTACCCTTATCCACCGGGCATCTTCAATCTGGCAGGGATGGTGGGCAAAGAAGACGCCACCTTCTACTTTCCCTTAACCCCAGGAACTGAAATGCGCTACATGCCTTAACGCAAGGCAATTTTGGAGTGATGAAAAAGCGAACGAATAACGGATATGAGAACGGCTTAGCCTCGGTGGAATTTGCTCTGACGGCATCGTTCTTTTTTATGATGCTGATCGTTATTGTCGCCGGCGGTCATCTTTTCTGGACGCATAACGCGCTGGTCGAGGCGACTCGGCGCGGCGCAAGGTATGCCGCTAATCAGTGTCATCCATCCAATGACACGTGCCCGGATGCCGATACCAGCGTGGAGCGGATCAAAAACGTAATTCTGTACAACAGTCCGGTTGCCGGCTCAACGCCATTCGTTCCAAACCTCAGCGCGGCAAACATCACGGTCTCGCATACCAACGACTTTGGCTTCGCGGACGGAACCGTATCCGTAAAAATTGAGAACTACGACTACAACTTTGTGTTTTCCCCCGTTTCGATTTCCATGCCCCCATATCAGACCAGCGTGGCGGGCGAGAACGTCGGTTATATACCGCCCGACAGATAAAGCAGGTGGTCAAATAGAAATATGCAGCAATTAACATTCATCACAGTCAGCAAAGACTCGGAATCCGCTCGTGAAATTAGGGAAGCTGTCAATGGCAGCACCCGCACTCAGCTGTTGGCGGAATACGCTGATGCCGATCAATTTCTCGCTGAAGTACTCCGGCTCAGACCAGCGGGCGTTGTAATCACTCTGACATCTCGGGACACTGATAAAGATTTCGGTTTGATCAAACAACTCGCTGCTGCGTGCCCCGAGACCGCAGTCATTACGGCAGCATGCGACGCTTCCCCCCATTTGATTCTCGGAAGTATCCGAGCCGGTGCCCGGGAGTTTCTTCAGCTTCCGATCATCAGCGACGAATTTAGGACCGTCGTCGATCGCGTCGTCGAGGTTCGTGCCGGCCTGGAACTCTCCACACGCAAGAATGGCCGTGTGGTCGCAGTTTTTTCGGGTAAAGGAGGCACGGGCGTTACCTTCTTTGGCATCAATCTCGCGGCAGCCACCGGGGTCTCAACCTTAATCGTTGATCTCAACCTGCAGGCAGGAGACGCGGCCTCTTTTCTCGGACTTGATGCCAGGTATTCGATGGTCGACTTCGTCCGCAACCGGGCTCGTCTCGACGATGCTCTCATAAGTAGTTTTGTTACGCCCCACTCCGCGAACCTCGCTGTATTGGCGGCGCCGCCCGAGGCCCACGAGGCGGAAGATATAAAACCGCAAGACGTAGCAGAATCGGTTCACTTGCTGGCCCAGCGGTACGACTGCCTGGTGCTGGACCTGCAGCACACGTTTGATCCAGTCACGGTATCTGCCCTCGACTTAGCAGACGACATACTGCTGCTCCTGACCCTGGACATCCCTGGCATCCGCAGCACAAAGCGGGCGCTGAAAGTTTTTGATCGTCTGGGTTACCCCCGCCAGAAGGTTCATGTGATCGTTAATCGATGGAGCAAGAACATCGACGTAGAGCTCAAGAAAGTAGAAACGCACTTAAATGAGCAACTAATTGGCTTCGTACCTAATGACTACAGGAAAGTCATCGAGTCGATAAATCTCGGGCGACCATTGGTCCAGGCAGATCCTGCTTCAAAGATCACAACCGAAATCAAACGGATAGCGAATTTGGTGGTGGACAACAGCCATAGCAAGCCACCGCAGATGCGCAAGCGTTCTCTGGGGTCACTCTTCGGTCGTCAAACCGAAGCAACGGTTCTCGACCTCTCGGGTGTTCCTGACACTGCGTAGGCATTTTGGCTTCCAAGAAAAAGGCGGGCTCGCTGTATTGAAAACGGATAAGGGTTTAGGGGACAGGAAGGAAACAATGGCTTTAAGAGAAAGATACATTAAGGACACAAACGGGGACGGCACTGCAACTGCCCTGGATGATGGAGCTTACGGAAACCGAACCTTCCAGGAAATGAAGGCCCGGCTTCATAGCGCGATCATTGCTCGCCTTGATCTGGCTAAATTAGACACCTTGCCCCCTGACCGCGTTCATTCAGAGGTTTCACGGCTGGCTGAAGGCCTCCTGGTAGCCGAGAACGCTCCCCTGTCAGTTGCCGAACGCGATCGTTTGGTGGGCGAAGTGCATCACGAACTCTTCGGCCTGGGCCCGCTTGAACCACTTCTCGCAGACTCCACGATCTCAGACATCCTGGTGAATTCGTTCGCCAGTATTTATATCGAACGCCGAGGAAAACTGGAGAGGACCAACATCAGCTTCAAAGACGACGAGCATTTGATGCGCGTTATCGAACGCATCGTCTCTACTGTGGGCCGGCGTATAGATGAGGCGCAGCCAATGGTCGACGCCCGACTGGCTGACGGCTCTCGTGTCAATGCAATCATCCCGCCGCTGGCTATTGATGGACCAGTTCTTTCCATTCGTCGTTTTGGAACTGACCCTTTAAAAATGCCTGCACTAATAGCGAATGGCGCCCTAACAAAAGAGACCGCGATTCTTTTTGAAATGTGTGTGCGCGCTCGCCTGAACATCGTTATCTCGGGCGGCACCGGCGCCGGTAAGACAACCTTGCTGAACGCGCTTTCGGCCTACATACCCGCTGACGAGCGCATCGTCACTATTGAAGACTCTGCAGAGCTCCAGATGCAGCAGCCACACGTAGTACGGTTGGAGACTCGTCCGCCGAACATCGAAGGTCGCGGTGAAGTGGCCCAGCGAGACCTGGTGAGAAACGCACTACGAATGAGGCCCGATCGAATTGTGATTGGTGAGGTCCGTGGCGGCGAAACCATCGACATGCTTCAGGCGATGAACACGGGGCACGATGGATCGTTAACCACGATCCACGCAAACACCCCGCGCGATTCGCTCTCACGGCTGGAAACAATGATTCAAATGACCGGCATGCGACTCTCAGACCGTGCCATGCGTCAGCAGATTGCCTCAGCGATCAACATGGTGATCCAAGTGGCCCGACTTACTGACGGTTCACGTCGTGTGACGTCCATTTCTGAGATTACGGGCATGGAAGGTGAAATGATCACCATGCAGGAAATCATCCAATTCGAACGTACGGGCGTCGACCCAACCGGAAAAGTAATAGGACGGTTCCGCACAACTGGCATCCGGCCGCGGTTCGCCGAGCGGCTAAAGCAATACGGCATGCAGCTTCCGAACATGTTCTGAAAGGCAGGCGAAACAGATGTTGCTTTCCACCTCAATTTTTCTCTTCTTCCTCTTTCTCACCTACGCGCTCTTCCTATTAGCGACGCGTAAGTCAGACGAGCGCAGCGAGCGATTGAAGCAACGGGTAAACGAAGCCCTGGAAATGTCTTCGAACGCTCCCGAAGAAGCATTTGAGATTTCGCGCGATGACACGATCGGTGGACCTCAAACCATCAACCGTTTGCTGGCTCCCCTCGATTTTGTAAAGAAATTAGATCGCACCATCAAACAGGCAGACGTCCCCATCACCGTCAGTCGTCTCCTGGCATTTTGTTTAGTGGCGGGAATTATGGCCACCCTGGCCTCTGCTACGATACTGAATCCATTGCTGGCACTGATCGCCTTCCCCATCGCCGCTGCCGTTCCCTTGTTGCACGTTACCTGGAAGCGCCGCCGCCGATTACACAAATTCAACGCTCAGTTACCCGACACGCTCGATCTATTAAGCCGATCACTGGCCGTAGGTCACGCCTTTTCAGAATCGTTGAATCAAGTCGCAAGTGAGATGCCCAATCCAATCGCTCAGGAGTTTCGGATCACCTTTGAGGAACAAAAACTGGGACTTTCAATCAAGACTGCTCTTGATCGTATGACCGAACGCGTTCCACTCGCCGACTTACGCTTGTGCGTCACGGCAATGCACATTCAACGCGAGACGGGAGGCAACCTTGCAGAGATTCTCGAGAAGGTGGCCCAGACCATCCGTGAGCGCTTCAAGCTAATGGAAGACTTTCGCACCATGACGACAAGTGCGCGCGGCTCCGCCTGGATCCTATGCGCCTTGCCCTTTGTCATTGTGTTCGTTCTGACAACAATCAATCCGGATTACATGAGCGTACTCATTAACGATCCGCGTGGGCACTACGCAATCGGCATAGCGGCCATAATGCAGATTACCGGGATGATCGTGATCAAAAAGATTCTGAGCATTAAGGTTTAGCAGACTACTGGAGACGATATTGGAATAAAGAAGGAACGAGCTTATGTTGATCTTAATTATCGTCCTAACCTTTGCGTTTATCGTCTTAGGGATAATGAGTCTCTACTGGCTTGTTGCACGCCCTGCCGGCGTTGTCACCGCGCGTCTAGATTCCTTAGACCCGTCATTGGAGTTTGTTGAGAATAGCCCGCTGACCGCAATGGCAGAACGGATGACTGAGCCCATCAATCGGATCGTGCCGATTTCGGCCGTCGAGGCACTTAAGTTACAGAAGCAGTTGTTGCAAGCGGGTTACCGTTCACACGATGCAGCGATGGCATATCGAGCCATCCAGTTAACTCTGATCGTTGCCATTCCAAGTTTAGTAGCAACGGTTTGTTTCATTCTCGACAGGCCACTAACCAATTTTATTGTTTGGGGGCTTATCGGCGCGGCGTTGGGATTTTATTTACCGCGAGTAGTCCTTCACCGAAAGATTTCGGCTCGTCAGCAACGCATTACCTGGGCTCTCGCTGACGCTTTGGATCTAATGGTGATTGCAGTCGAGGCTGGGCTGGGACTTAACGCGGCGCTGAATCGTATTGGAGAAGAGCTAAAGAACGTGCATCCCGATATGCACACTGAGTTGGAAATGGTAAACCTCGAAATTCGGGTTGGTCGTAGCCGCGAAGACGCATTACGCAACCTGGCCGAACGAACCGGGGTTGATGATATTCGCAGCTTCGTTGCATTGCTTATCCAAGCGGATCGTTATGGATCATCCATCGGGAAAGCGGTGCGTGTGTTCGCCGATTCGTTAAGGACCAAGCGCAGGCAAAGGGCTGAGCAGGCCGCACAAAAGGCAGCGCTAAAGTTGATTTTCCCTCTAACGGGTCTGCTCTTCCCCGTCATCATTCTAATAATTCTAACGCCGGCAATACTGAACCTAATCGACCTATTTGCGAAGTGAGGGAAGAAGGCCTTCGCTCTAAGCGGATCATCAGGAGATAGTTATGAAACGCACTCTAGTCGTCTTCACAATGACCATCTTTCTTGTGTTTGCTGTCCAGCCCTTGGAAACGGTCCACGGCATTCTTATGACGGCGGATGAGTTGGCACTGTTCAACTCAACCAACTATTCGATTTCCCCGGAAGGCAATACGAATTCCGAGGAACGAGCCAATGGATTGTCACGGGCGATAACGGCGCCATTTAGAGCGATCGGCCGGTTGTTTGGTGGCCGCAAGAAAAAGAAGCACAAACTGGAACGGATCTCCGAGAAAGACATGGAGCAGTTTCAATCCGTTCCCTCTCCTCAGGTGTCGAAGACCAGTTCGTTGGTCCCGACCGCGCAGCCGACGGCCGGTCCCTCGCAGACCGAGCCGCTGGCTCGCCTCGCTGTGAATTCAGAATCTCCAAACAGTGCCGTTGCGGCTGCCGCTGCTGCTCACCTGGAAAAAGGGCGGGCCATGCTTGATCAACACGATCTGAATGGCGCCATCGCTGAACTCTCCCTGGCGATGTCTCTCGACCCAAAATCCGGCGAGGCGAAGAGTCTGCTCGGAGTGGCTTATTGGAGAAAAGGTTTTCGCGACCGTGCACGGACAGCTTTTGAAGATGCCGTCCGAACCGATAAGCCCGACCCGCAACATCTGAACAATCTGGGATATCTGCTTTACGAGAGTGGCGAATACGAAAAAGCGACAAAGTATCTGAAGCGGGCAGCGAAGCTTTCACCGAACGACCCGCGGATAATGAACAACCTGGCTTTAGCTCAGACGGAACGCGGACACTATGACGACGCCTTCAAGAGTTTCGCCAGGGCCCTTGGCGAATTCAAAGGTCACGTCAATATTGCACAACGACTGGAACGTCAGGGTGAGAATAAAAAGGCAATCAAGCATCTCGAAAAAGCAAGAGCCTTACAGCCCCATGCGGTGGATGTGCTAGCCCGGCTCGTCGAGCTTTATCGCGGTGAAGGCAAAGAGCAGTTAGTGCAGAGCACATGGACCTCACTGGTTACAGCTCGCTCTATAGCGGCGGCCCCGACAAAGTAGGCCGGCGGAGTTTGTAATGGGACACTTGAGTTTTCTGACGAGGACGGAAATCGAAAATCTCGGTCCGCCGATGCCTGAGGATCTGGATGAGATCGGCGTCTCGGACGTGTTTCTCCGTGATCTCGCGCTCAAACACGTTTCTACTCTGCCGGAACCTACGTCTGCTTTAGTGTCAGAGCGACTTGGCCTCCCCTGTGCCATTACTGAAGAACTTCTTTACCGGCTCTATCGCGAGAAGTTAATCGAAATGCGCCTGCAAAGCGCGATCGGCGCCACCCGGTACGCGATGCTCGATCACGGGTGGGAGCGCTTACTCCGACTAGAATCAATCAACGGTTATCGCGGGCCCGCGCCAGTTTCGCTCGCCGATTACGCCTACATGATGAAGCTGCAGGCAGCGCCGTCGCGTCCCGCTTCCATCGAAAGTGTGCGCGCTGCTTTCCGCGATCTGGTGTTGCCGGATTCCCTCCTCCAAACTCTGGGCTGTGTAATCAATTCCCGTTCGTCCCTTTTCCTTACCGGCCAGCCGGGAACAGGCAAGACAGCGGTATCTGAACGATTAAACGCGGCGCTTCACGGTTTCATCTGGGTGCCCTACGCTATCGAGATTGATGGCTACATCATTCGCATTTTCGACTCCTTCTGCCACCGCCCGGTACCGGAGAAAGCCTCCGCTCATGAACACGATCGTCGCTGGCTGGAGATCCAACGGCCGCTAATCATGGTGGGCGGCGAGCTGACTCTCGACAACACAAACCTAATCTGGTCGGAAACGTCGAAATATTACGAGGCACCCTTTCAGATCAAATCCAACGGCGGCACTCTCGTGATTGACGACTTCGGTCGTCAGGCCGTGTCTCCGCGTGAACTGCTAAACCGCTGGATCCAGCCACTCGAGCGTCGTGTTGATTTTCTCACTTTGAAGAGCGGCAAGAAGATCGAAGTGCCATTTGAGCAGCTCGTTGTGTTTTCAACCAACCTCGATGAGAAGGAAATGATCGACGAAGCATTCCTGCGGCGCATGGGTTATCGAGCACGAGTGGAGATGCCGACGCCGTCCGCTTACGCCGAAATTTTCCGGCGCGCGGCATTCGCTAAAGGAATGAGGTTTGACCAAGGGAACCTGGATTACGTATTGGCAAAGTATGCGGGCGACGAACGGCCAATGAAACCATGCGAGCCTCGTGATCTTTTGAACCGAATAAACGATTTATGTCTGTTTGAAGGGCGCCCGCAAAAAGTAACGCCGGAGTTGGTTGATATCGCCTGGCGAAACTACTTTGGGTCGACTCATACGTTTGAATCCAACGCCTCTGCTGTGAGCTTGGCCCAATCGCAAAGGGTTTCAATGTGACTGTCAGGGTTGCATGCCTTCTTCATCATCACGGTCGAATTGCCTTGTAAATGTTTACCTACAGCCTCAAGATTTTTTGTCCCTTGATTGGTCTGGCTCTTTTCACCAGCGCCGGTATTGATTTGCAAGCTCAAAAGCGACCTCGCTCAAGAACTGGGGTAATGCGCACGGCGTTACAGCAATATAAGACCGTTCCAGCGCACGCAGGTGACACACTCACTACAATCGCCAGGAGGGCAGGAATAAATCCAATTCAGGTAGCCCGTCTCAATGGGCTGTCGCTGAGCAGCAAACTTACATCAGGTCAGCTGGTGAAGCTCCCGTCGCCTCCGACACCGGAAGTAGCCGACATGGGCGCAAGTCAGCAACCCCATGGAAAGTTAATAACGTTTGCCGACGGCGGTACCTTCCATGTCGACGATGCGTGGCAGCAGGGCGACGTAGTCTGGTATCGACAGGGAAACTTAACAGCAATCGCGCCGCGAAAGGTCAAGTCAATTGAGACTGTGTTTGTTGCTCAGGTTGAACCCAAAAAGGAAAGCAATCCCCCGCCAATGGCAACTGAAATGCGACCAGAGACTGTCGCTGCCACCTGGATATACCTTCATGGGGGCGCGAAGTTTAAAGTGGATCAGGTGAGAGAACAATCCGATGGGGCCTGGTATCAGCGCGGAAACCTGCTGAGCTTTTTGGATCGCGCTCGCATTCAACGTATCGAGCCCGACATACCAGGTGTACCTCCTGACGACTGGAAGGCGCGAGGTTGGACCTCAGGCAGCGCTTCCATTGATCACTTGATTAGATCGAACGGTAACCGGTTTGGAGTAGATCCTTATCTGGTCTTTCTGGTAATCGAGCAGGAGTCACACTTCCGGACACGCGCCGTCAGTCCCAAAGGCGCACGGGGGTTAATGCAATTGATGCCAGGGACCGCACGGCGATTTGGCGTAACGCAATCGTTCGATCCAGTGCAGAACATCCGGGGTGGAACACAGTATTTGAAGGAACTTCTGACGATGTTTAACGCGCGGGTGGATCTAGCGCTCGCAAGCTATAATGCGGGTGAAGGACGCGTCATTCAGTACGGGCACAAGGTACCCCCGTTTCGGGAAACGCGGGAATACGTGAAGCGAATCGGCGCTCGTTACGGCTCGGGCGCCGGCAGCCAACGAACCGAGCGAAAGACGCCTCGCGTGGGCGAGTAATAAGGAAGTCTCAATGAAAGTCTTGAGAGCTAAATTGTACGTCGTCGCTTTCTCCCTATGCTTGACCGTTACGCAAGCGATTGGGCAAACCTCCGGTAACGACACACCCCTCACCAACGCCGCAGTCGTGAAGCTGGTCAAAGCCGGCTTCAAAGAAAAAAACATCATCACGATTATTGGATCGCGCACCGCAAGGTTTGAATTATCAGCGGAGCGGATGATTGAACTGAAACGGGCTGGCGTCAGTGAAAAAATCATTCTGGCAATGCTGGCCCATCAGCAGGGACTGGATATTGGCAACCTCTGGAACGACGAAGCCTTTTTCGATTCCGGTATTGATAGGAAGGAGGCCCCGACAAGCGGGAGCCCTCCTCAGGATTCGGGAAATAGCACGGACATTTTTGGTTCAAGCGGCGGCAGCCGTGGCGGTACTAAAAGCCGCGGTGGAAATTCCTCGTCATCTGGAGATACGTTGACCACAGGCAGCGCGACCGTCCGTATTATTCGGCCACCAAGCGAAGCCGGTGCTTCTGTAAAGCTCGAGAAGGTCGCAACGCTCACAAACGACTCCATCGTAGAACTGGTTGAGGCGGGATTTTCTGAAGGAACAATCATCAGACGAATCGAACAGTCTCCGGTAGAATTTGATCTCTCCCCTGCGAAGATCGCTGAACTACGCAAGCGTCGCGTCAGTGATAGAGTCCTATCAGCCATGAAGGCCGCGGCGGGCGAAGATGAGAATAAGTTACCTCGTTCCAATGGCAGGCCAGTCCAATAAGCCGTCTTCATACATTCGCGTACAGCTCTTAGTGGGATTGTTCCTGTTGACGTTGATGCTGTGTGGCCAGCTTATAGTGCCGGGCATCGCCCAAAACCGCAGTCGTAAACCTCGAAAACCAGCACCGCGTCAATCCAGGCAACCCCCCGCCACGCCGGCGCCCCCTCCGGCCCGCTCCGTATTCGATCTGCTTGGCGAACCTCCTCCGCTCCCCAGCCCAACACCCGCCCCGGTACAGGACATTAATCCGGGCGATGTCATCTCCATCGAAACTACCGAAGTTATGATTCCGGTCAGCGTGAGAGATGCGAGTGGTCGTCTGGTCACGCATTTGACTCGCGATGATTTCAGAGTGTTTGAAGAGGAGCTGCTGCAACCGCTGCGAGACCTGGCATTGAGACAGGTGCCGGTTGACGCAATATTGATGATCGATGGCTCGTCATCGACTGCTAAAAATCTGGAGGACTTTCGCAAGGCTGCGGAGGCGTTTTCTGCGCGTCTCAGTTCTGACGATCGTCTTAGTCTGATTCAGTTTGACGATACGGTGCGATTGCTCCAGGACTGGACCACAAGTCGCTTTCAGCTTAAGCGTGCTTTACTAAGAATCACACCGGGAGTGTTCACGCGTTTTCATGACGCCCTGGTGTTAGCAGCAAAAGAACAATACGGTTCAAGTACCTCTCGGCGGGCCATCATCGTCTTTACTGATGGCATCGACAGCGGCAGAGGTGCATCACTGGAGAACGCTGCCAGAGCCTTACTCGAGGCGCAGGTCTCTGTTTATGTCGTTAGCAATACTGAAATCTCGCGAGCAGCAAAGTTGACTGATCTCGATTCATTGATGCAAGGGGGTCAGTCCACGCAACGATTCAATAAACTTCAAATTGATGATTTGAAATCAGGCTTGCAGGCGTTGGACCAAAGTGAACAGATCCTCGAGAAATTAACCGCCGCGACGGGAGGCAGACTTTACAAACCCAGGAGCTTTGATGCTTTAGAGTCTACCTATGCGGAAGTTGCTGAAGAACTGCGACACCAGTACGCTTTGTACTACACCCCGCTGAACAAGAAACGCGATGGCGACTTCCGGCGAGTTCGAGTGGAGACAACCAACCCCACACATCAGACGCGCACGCGGCGGGGATATTTTGCGCCACGTAGTTGAGAACCAGATGCTAGATGTGAGATGTCGGATGTCAGATGTGGGATGTCGGATGTCAGATGTGGGATCGGGGATGTTGGTATCGAACCATCCTCCTAGCATCCAGCATCCAGCATCTAGTCCTTGAATCGCGCTTCAATCACGCCGCCGACATTGGTTCCATGTTGTCTGGTTAGATTCGGATAGGTTTCCACTTCGGCTTTCAGACGTTTAATGGCCAACTTCTGCTCGATATCGTTAATCGAGTTCTCTTCCCCTTCAATTTCCATGAATAATCCAAACGGCAACTCATCCAGTACGATCTCCGTTTCACCAAGCTGCCATCTCTCCCGGCGCTTCTCATAAATCACCGTCGGATTGAATCCCAGCGACTCCAGAATCGCGTCCATGGCGTCGGGATCGCCAACGGCGGTCTCGTCTTCTAACTGATGCTTTATCGATGAACTACTGGGGAGTCGTTCCTTGAACGTCAAAATTGCTCGCGGGCCGACGCGTCGTAATCGCAGGACTGCACGATACGGATCAATCGAGTCGCCGGCATAAAGTGTATTGACTTCAAAATCAGTCCGGTCGAGCTTGGCACCGATTTCAGGCAAACGCGCCACAATCTCTTGCCTTTGTCGCGCAGTCAGGCGGTATTTCTTTTCAATCTCAAGAGGCATAAGCAAGTTGTTAAGGACGCGAGATTGTAAGACAAGTATCCTGGACACAAAAGCTACTCGCGAACGCTCGGGCCAGTGGCCGGAAGTGCCGCCAACATAGGCACGTCCGAAACAATTCTGTATATTATGGCGCATTGTTCGAGAATCTTTCTGGCTGCAGAACTGCAAGCGTCTCCCCGGAAACTTGCCCACAGGTCAGGACACCCCAATGCGTTGGCTTCGCTTATTCCACAGATCGAACGCAAGCGTGCTCGTTTGCGTGTTTCTGTGCACTCAACTAGTCCAAGCCCAAACTCCCCAACCATCGCCGCCGCAAGAACAGTCGGAAGTTCTGCGTGTCTTCACTGAACTGGTCCAAACCGATGTCATGGTTTTTGATAAACAGGGCCGGTTTGTAGAAGGCCTGAAGCAGGAAGACTTCGAGCTCCGCATTGATGGAAAACCCAAAGCCGTTGACTTCTTTGAAAGGATTACGGCAGGAACCGCCAACGAAGAGTTACAACTGGCGAGCGCGCGCGGTTTATCACGTGGTTCCACGCGTGACGCGAGCGCACGACCATTGGATCGCGGCAGGCCGATCTTTTTCTTTGTGGATGATCTTCATCTGGATCTACCAGGATTGGTAAGCACTAAAAAGCTGATTCATAACTTCATAGACAAAGAGATGGGCCAGAACGACGAGGTTGCAATTGCCTCTTCAACGGGCCAGGTCGGTTTCTTGTCCCAGCTCACGAACCACAAATCCGTTTTACACGCGGCTGCCGAACGACTCAACATGCGCGCTCGCAGCGCTCGCGACGCGGAATTTCCGCCCATGACTGAGGCCCAGGCGTATCAGATTTCAAACCATGACCGCGATGTGCTCGACTACTTCGTCGATCACCTGATGTCGAGCCATCCAGGTATCACGCGCGACTCTGCAGTTGAGATGGTGACGAGCCGTGCTCAAATGATGTTGAGTTATGCTGCCAACATTACCACCGCCACACTATCCAGTCTGCAATCTCTGGTAGTCTCCGCAAACAAAATTGCGGGACGAAAACTTGTGATCTTTATCTCTGACGGATTTCTGTTGGACAATCGGAACTCGGAAACAAAGGATCGACTGCGTCGAATCACCAGCCTCGCTGCGCGCAATGGCATTGTTATTTATTCGATCGATTCCCGCGGCTTGGTCGCCGGCTACGATGCAGCGGACCCCGCGCAGTTTGATATGACAGGACGACTGTCACGGGGTTCCGGCGCAGCTCGCACGGCGGTTCAGGATGGGCTAAACGCCTTGGCGCACGATACCGGCGGCAAGTTCATCTTTAATACCAACGCAATGCAGCCTGCTGTTAAGCGCGCGATCAAGGAGACCTCGAGCTATTACCTGCTCGCGTGGACCCCGGCTCCGGAGTCGTCAGGATCTTCGAACAAATACCACCGGATTGAAGTGCGCGTTGCCGGCAGGCCGGAATTAACAGTTCAGGTTCGTCGCGGTTATTTCGATGTGGATACTGAACCAACCGCGGAAAAGAAGAAAAAGAAGGACAAAGAACGACCCGCTTCCGCGACTAACCCATCAATTGCCGAACTTCAAAAGACGCTGACGGCTTCTTATCCGGAACGCAAAATACCTCTGTCTTTGAGAGCTAGTTTCGTCAACACACCAGATAAGGGCGATGTTGTTTTTGCGACCATCATCGTGCCGTCCCAGTTTCTTACTTTTAAACCAATTGACGGAAAAAACGCCGCTAAGGTGACGTTGATTGGGGCGATTTACAACGAAAAGGGCGAAGTTGCAGATAGCTTTGGAAGGCACCTGACTGTCTCTGGTTCGACAACAGATCAACCCGCGAATAATCTCGGTTACTCCCATTCTGCATTTCTCAAGCCGGGGCTTTACCAGGTGCGAGTAGCAGCGCGCGATGAGGCAACCGGATTCGCAGGAAGTACCAACACCTGGATTGAAATACCGAATATCACATCCGGCAAAGTCACGTTGAGCAGTGTGCTCCTGGGCGTGCGAGCGCAGGGTGCAATCAGCAAGGCTTCCATGGATCCGGATTTCTCTGGGACGGATATGAGAGTGGGAAGCCGGTTCTCATCACAGGCCTTCTTACGTTTTCTTGTTTTCGTTTATAACGCCAAGGTTGATCCCACCGGATTAAAGCCGGATATCGCCATTCAAACCCATATCGTTCGAGATGGTCAGCCGGTGGTCACATCACCTTTACGGAAAGTCTCACTGGAAGGCCATGATGACATGAAGCGCGTTCCTTATGCGGCTGAAGTTTCCCTCGAAGGACTAAGAGCTGGTCGTTACGTCATGCAGATCTCAGCGGTGGATCGCGTGGCAAAAACGAGCGCCAGTCAGCAAGTGCAATTTGACATCGAATAGTTCCTTTTGCCCAAACCCTGGAAGCCAACCAAAGAACAACTGATCGCTGCGCGAGATAAGACAGTACCCGATGTGATCGCACCGGGACTGCGTGTTCTCTTTTGCGGAATCAACCCTGGTTTGTACACTGCGGCCGTCGGACATCATTTCGCACGTCCGGGAAATCGTTTTTGGCCCGCGCTGTTTGCGGGTGGGTTCACCAATCGTCTGCTGTCGCCTTTTGACGAACGGGAATTACTAAAAACTGGTTACGGAATTACTAATCTCGTGATGCGCACCACGGCCACGGCGAATGAGCTATCGGCCGATGAGATGATTGAAGGCGGCAGGAAACTGACACGGAAGGTGCGACGCTTTAAACCGGACTTTCTGGCTGTGTTGGGCGTGGGCGCGTACAGGGCCGGCTTTGGTGAAGCAAAAGCTCAGGTTGGGCCACAAGAGCAGATGATTGGTGAAACCAGGATCTGGGTCCTGCCCAACCCGAGTGGCCTGAATGCACACTACCAGGCAGATGAATTAGCTCGTCTGTTCCGCGAGTTAAGAATGGCTGTTGACGGTTAGACGCGTCAGGTATTGAAATTCCTACCGAATCGCGTTCTGCAGCTCGTCCGCCATGCTGGCGTTTAGAGGTTTCAAAATCTCGTACTGCCTGCGTGCCGATGCCTTGTCATTGATCGCAACGTAACTGAGACCGAGGTTGTAGTGTGCAACTGCCAGCTGCGGTCTTAACTTCACGACGGCTTTGTATGCCTCGATCGCTTCCGAGTAGCGACCACCGTTGTATAAAGCCAAACCGAGATTGAAGTGTGCAGCCGCATTACCAGGATCGATGGCCGCCGCCTGCTTCAGCGCTTCTGCTGCCTCGTTATATCTTTTCAACCCGTTGTAAGCATTACCGACATTTTTATAAGCATGCGATAGCACTTCGTTACGGTTCTGCAGGCCCTGCTTAAACGACTGGCCCGTTTGTCCCAGCAAAGCAATCGCCTTCTCGCCGGATTCAACAGCTTCCGAATAACGCTCGGCATGAACCTGCGTAAACGCCAGGTTGTTATAAATCTCTGCGTTGTCCGGATCGTATTGGAGCGCCTGTTTTAAAACATCCGTCGCTTCAACGTGCCGATTGAGACGAGCCAACGAATAACCGAGCGGTTGGTAGGCGTCGATGTAATCGACGCGGACCTTTAGCGCCTGTTGATAGGCAGCTACGGCGTTAGCGAACCGGCCTTGATCCAGATAAACATTTCCCAGCCCCGCGTGCGCGCGCGGATCATTGGGATCTTCACGCGCGGCTTGTTTGTAGTGGAGCTCGGCCTCTGAATAGCGAGGCGTTGCGGCGCTGCGAGCAGCATTTCCTTTGGCGATGATCCGGTCCTGTGCGACAGACCGTGTGACTGGGGTGCGCGTCCTGCGACCCGTGGTAGCAGAACCTCCGACTGATCCACCGCGAACGTCCGGATTAGCAGGTTTACGAAAAATTAAAGCGGCGCCACCAACCGGATCGCCGCCGAAAGTGCCACCACCCGATTGACCATAGGCGACACCACTGAACGATACGGCCACAATGAAACCGACGATTAAACCCCTCAAAGCCGCGGAATGCTTTTCCATTTGTTTAGACTCCTTGGCAGGGGAATATATCATCCGGGACGAACCGGATAAACGCGAAAGAGCTGGTAGATATGCTTTCCTGAGGGATTGCGTTGGGGCCTCACCACTCAGTGGGTCCACAAAAGCAGAACCGGGAGCGCAGCGACCGGGTCGCGTTGAATAGCACCGATCCGCGAGATTTGCGTGACGAGAAAATGGACGCTGTGGGTGACTAACGCCAGAACGAACCACATTCATTCGGTGATTTCAGCCTTCTGTAAACCTGAACGAATTCGTTCCGCGATCAAGGCAAATGCAACGAAGAAACTTCGAGAGTCTGGATTATGGCGATTAGATATTAGTCCGTGGGCGAGGAAAGGAAGCATCAAATGGCTATGGACAGAACGACCCATTGCGTTGTGACGCGCCAACGCGAACTAGTCGCTACCCGAGCGCTCTTCTGTATTTGTCACCTCCACGATCACTACCTTCAGTCTTAAGAATGTTCAATTCAGGTCGTCGAGCTGCAAGCCCACCGGATTCGCGCCCGCGCCTTTCAAAGCATCAATAACCTTGGTGACTTCTCCGTAGGCAATGAAGCGTGGGGCTTTGATGAATACTGTCTTCTCAATGCGCTCAGCCTCAGGTACGTCGAAACGCGAAACCATGTCGTCGCGGTAGGCACGATTAACTGTGCGTTCCGCGAATAAACTACTCAGCCTTGCGCTTAACTTAGACGGATCATCCACGGTGCCCATTTCGGTAAGTGCGTTTAATTTCAAAGACCGGTCTGCTTCGATCGTTACAACGAGCGTGCGGTCGTTTAGCCTGAAGCGGGGATCCGGGTCGCGTTGGGCCGGTAGTTGTGCCTTGAAGCTGGCAGGTCGCAAAGGCGCCGCTACCATGAAAATTATCAAAACGACCAGCAGTACATCGATTAAAGGCGTGACGTTGATGTTGGGTTTGTTAGTGGCGTAAGCAGAACGGCTCATGGCATCTCCCCCAATTCATTTACGGGTTAGACACTAACCGAGTCCCTTATGTTCCAGTTATTGTCAGGTTTCAGCGGGAACAAACAACAGCGGAAAGAATTGACCTTGCATTGGTTCGCCTTTGGGAACCGGCGGCACGCCATCCAGGGGCGGAAGGTCAGAGCCTGATACCACTCCGTCGCGAAAGACGTTCAGAACCGCAGCACGTCGCGGAATGTCAGTATTGTTTTCGAAAGAACCGTGGACCATCAAAGGATGGTGAAACGACGCGTATCCCTTTTTGAGCTCAATCGCCACCGGTTTGAATTCTCTTTTTTGAACTTCCGTTAACACGGATTGAATGGAATTCATGTCGGCGGCCAGCCCGGTGATGGGCAGCAGATTCCAACGATGACTTCCCGGGACGTAGTGCACACATCCGTTTTCGCGTGTGGAATCGTCGAGACCTATCCAACACGACAAGTGGGCCATTGGAGTCGTTCGCGTCCAATACGAATAGTCCTGATGCCATGCAACGACGCCGCCGTGACGCGCGGGCTTGTAAAAGATTTGGTCATGCCAGAAACGCACCGGCCCGTTGACCAGTTGAGCCGCGGGCATCAGGAAAGCGGGATTCCAAAGCAGGTCGTGAAAACCAGGTGAGATTCGCCACGCGCCCAGAGCGTGAAACAGGACTTTGTTTGGGTCTGTCGACTCGTTGGAGTTGTATTCGTAAAACAACTCGCGCGGCGTATCATCGGAGTTAATCAACTCATCAAGTTCACTACGTAACTGATCAACCTGCCCTTCCGTTAAGAGTGGAACACCGGCCAAGTATCCTTCACGGTTGTAAAACTCGACCTGTTCCTCGCTCAGGCGGTGACGCTCCCAATCGCCAGCCTCCGCGGGCTCAAACATCCCTGTCACTGCGTGATGAATATTAGAAAGATCCTTCACGGCGGACGTCACTTTACGTTTTTCAAACCTTCAACGATTACCCGGGCTACAGTCGGAATAACATCGCGATCGTTCGAGTGGCGCTCAGTAAAAGTCACCAACACAAACTTTTCGCCGGTCGGCAATTCGATGTAGGCAGCGTCGTGCCTCGTGGTGCTGGTCCAACCCGCCTTCGCCCAGTACTTCGTTCCTGGAGGCAATGCCGGGCCGGTGTATCCGGTGTCCTGACTGTCGGGATCATTTGTCTTCTTAGAATGATCGCGCTTTAAAAGCTCCATCATTTGCAGACTTCTCGCCGGCGTCACCGCTTTGCTGGTGACGATCTCCATCATCAAACGAGCCGTAGCATCGGTCGTCAGTTTGTTGCGGTTTTGGCCGCCCTGACGCGACACCCTCTCCCGTCCATACGCATCTTCGCAGTGCGTCTTCTGATTGACATTGATGTTCGTGTAGCCCAACGACGAGAAGTACCGGTTAACAGCATTCCTCTTGAACTGCCACTCTTCCATTTCCTTCGCCGGTAACTCGTAGCCAGACGTCGTATGCGTAACCACATCGACTACGTAATGCGTCGCTTCGTTGTAAGAATCGACAATCATGTCTTTCAACGCGCGCCGCAACTCGGGTGTGTCTTCTATCTTCTTGTCCTCGAGCCAGCGATGGACCGCTACCAGGAAGAACAGTTTGACCACACTGGCCGGATAAATTTTTTCGTTTCCGCGGAAACTCGCCGTAACCGGACGCGCAGGATCGCGCATATCGATCAGGGTTATAGCGAGATCGTTTTGACTGAGGTTTTTGTCGGCAAATTTCGCCACTGTTGTACCAGCGGCGTGGTCAACCAGCGCCTGCAAAGTTTTCGGTTGCGCTACTGTTTGACTCGACACGATGGAGACAATGCTTACGACCAGACACGTAGCGGCGGCAACGCGAAGGAGTGTTGTGTTCATGATGAAATAGCGATCGAAAATGATGATTGTGTACGCGAGCGAATTACATTATAAGTCACGAAATGCAAAAAGTATCCGAGGAAGGCCTCGTCCGAGGCATACGCCAATGGGATCTGGTCGGAGTTGTTATCAACAGTATCATCGGCGCTGGAATTTTTGTGCTGCCGGCCAGGTCATTCAAACTAATTGGCAGCTACAGTTTGATCGCCTTCATTCTGTGTGCGTTCGTTTGCGCGCTGATAATTCTTTGCTTTGTCGAAGTCAGCAGCCGCTTCACAGGTTCCGGTGGTCCATACCTTTACGCACAGGAAGCTTTTGGTCCCGCGGTTGGATTCCAAGTCGGCTGGATGAACTGGATCGCGCGGGTCACCGCTTACGCTACCAACTGTAATTTACTAATCGTATATCTCGGGTTTTTCTGGCCGGCGGCGGTGTCGGGTTTCTGGCGGGCCCTACTCATCACACTGATAACGGTGGTCCTGACGATCATCAACTACATCGGGGTTCGCGATGCGGCCATCACCAGCAACTTCTTCAGTATTGCCAAACTGGTGCCAATAGTTCTATTCATCGCCACCGGTCTTTTCTTCCTGACCCCGGAAAACTTCAAACTGGGCGACTATCCCTCCTACGGCTCCTTCTCGACGTCCGTGCTGTTGCTGCTTTATGCCTTCACCGGTTTTGAAAACGCCAGCGTCCCTGCGGGTGAAATCGTTAATCCCCGGCGTAACCTGCCATTCGCTATTCTGACGGGGCTGGGAATAGTGACGCTGGTGTATTTGCTAATTCAGACTGTTTCCATCGGCACACTTCGCGAACTCGGCAACACCGAACGACCGCTGGCCGATGCCGCCGCACTCTTTCTCGGTCCGGTCGGCGCTTCGATTATTGCCGCGGGCGCGATTATCTCCGTGCTGGGAAACCTGAACGTTAACATTCTAAGTACACCGAGAATCCTCTTCGCGATGTCGAGTCGCCATGAGCTGCCGCAGATCCTGTCGAATGTTCACAAGCGTTTCCTCACTCCACACGTGGCCATACTGGGGACTGCCGCATTGATGTTGGCATTAACGCTGTCGAGTTCGCTTATCTATGCACTGACGGTGTCTACCATCGCGAGGCTGCTGGCGTACTCGGCAACTTGTGCGGCACTTCCCACGTTGCGTTACAAAAAAGGAGTCCCTGAAGCGCTTGTCAAAGTACCGGGCGGAATCGTGATTAGCGTACTCGCAATTCTGCTTTCTATCTGGCTACTAACGAACAGCACACGGGTCGAGGCGCGCGATTCTGCCATTGCAGTCGCTGTAGGCATTGCGATCTATCTTGGTTATAGAACTGCGCGTGGATCTAAACGAGCGCCTGAAAAGTCATAAAAACGATCCACGAAGCACCACGGTTTCGCGGATCGCTTTTATTAACGGCGCGGCCCGCGACGCGGATTGCGAAGTTGCGCGATGCGTGCGAGCACCGCATCAGTCAAGGTCTCAACCTCTTCCCGATTGTAGTTTGCCGCGCGAAATGCGTCCCTAATCTGCCTTCGATTTAAACGCGACAGCCAACCGTGCAGCCATCGTGCGTCGGCTACGGTGATGTTCTCAAAGATGTCCTTCTTCTTCCCGCTGTAACGAAACTTGACGAAATTTCCTTCTACACCATCGACAAACTTTGCGTCTTCATAGTCGTCAGGGTTGTTACGGCTACGAGTAAGGGTCCATAACACAGGTAGACCTCCGGTTTTGCCAAAAGTGGCGCCGAGATCGCTGACTACATACCGGAGCACGTTTGTTCCTTCACGGTGAATAATCTCGTTGTTCGAATCCTTAATGTCCCAGTTTTCCAGGAACAGCATCATGATCTTCAGTCCCTGAAACTGACGTGTGCCATTAAAAGGATTTCTTTCCCACTGCCATTCGCCCACACGATCATCGCGGGCCGGCCGCGCTTCCAGGCGCGCATCCTCGAAAGTCCCCTTTCCGGGAATGGTTAGACGAGGTACCAGGTAATTAATTTCCGTCTCGTATCCAACAGCCCAAAGAAGACGAACAGCGGCTGTCTCGGATTGTGCTTCTTTGCCGATCTTCGCAACCCACTCGCGTCCGGCGCCGTCGCGGATTCGGTACTTCGTGCCGGAATAACCACCTTTGTCTTCCTCCAAAAAAGTGATTCGGCTGAGGTTGGGTCGCATCGCGGCGCCGCCCGGGCCCAGATAAAGATTACGCGAACCGATGTTTGTGGGCGCGGACCATAAGACCGGCGTGCCTCGTGGCAAACGTTTCTTGTTTTGCGCGGCAACGTCAGATGTAACGATGCATACTGCCAACACGGAAAGTACGAGACTTACAAAATGTTTCTTCAACATCCACCTACTCCAATTCTGATTGTTGGGATATCCGACTTACAAAAGCCGGAACAAAGTGGGAGACACGAGGGACTTTTTCGGGCGAGCCCAAATCTTACCGCGAACGATCATGGCCCGCAAACGGAGAGTTGCCGCCCTTCCTGACCGAGATTCCTAAGCTTATTGGCTTTGCCTCAAAGGTCGACCTTCGGCACCTTCGTGTTATTTCGTATGTTTCGTGGATCGTTTTTAGGCTGCCTTAGAGCGATCCACGAATTACACGAAACACACGAAATAACACGAAGTGTGAAGTCGTACTCATGTTGTATCATTGACAACACATTGACGGCATTCATCAACAATTTACGTGCAATTGTCGGGGCGCAGAATGTGCTGACGGAGCCCGACGAACTTTTGGTTTACGAATGCGACGGATTGCCTCACCACAAGTATCGTCCGTGTGCAGTTGTCTTTCCTTCATCAACTGAAGAAACGTCTGAAGTAATGCGAGATCTCGCGAAGGCTGGAGTTGCTTTCACTCCCCGAGGCGCCGGAACAGGTTTATCTGGCGGGGCTTTAGCGCTCAATGAAGGCGTGGTGATCGAACTGGCAAGGATGCGCAAGATCCTCAATATTGATGCCGCAAATAGTACTGCGCGTGTGCAGCCCGGCGTTGTAAATTCACACGTTTCGCGCGCAGTCGCGCATCTGGGTCTTCACTATGTTCCCGATCCTTCCAGCCAACCCACCTGCACCATCGGCGGAAATCTCGCAGAAAACGCAGGTGGTATTCACTGCCTGAAATACGGGACCACGACGGACCATGTGCTGGGAGTGCGAGTTGTTTTATCAAGTGGAGAGGTTGTCGATCTCGGGGGTGCTGCTGGTGCAGAAAAACCCGGCTACGATCTCACAGGCACTTTCATCGGCTCTGAAGGTACGTTTGGCATCGCGACCGAAGCAACGTTGCGGCTCGTTCCAATTCCTCCGGCCGTGCGCACTTTGCTCGCCGAATTTGTAGACGTTAATAACGCGAGCCACGCCGTCTCGGCGATCATCGCTGCCGGCGTAATGCCTGCCGCGCTCGAGATGATGGACCGCGAAATCATTCGCGCGGTTGAAGCTAGCGTATTTTCGGCGGGGTTATCACTCGACGTGGGAGCTGCCCTACTAATCGAGTTGGATGGTATTGAATGGGGAATCGACGATGAGGCTGAGCGAGTCAAAAATATCTGCATCGAGTACGGCGCCCGCAGTTGTCGCTCGGCACAGGATGAAGCGGAACGCTTGCGACTCTGGGCCGCACGCAAAAGTGCTTTTGGAGCTGTCAGCCGTATCTCACCTGATTCCATGATTCAGGATGCAGTGGTGCCCCGATCGCGCCTGCCGGAAGTCCTCGCAGATGCTTATCGTATTTCAGCCAAGTATCAGTTGAGACTCGCCAACGTTTTTCACGCGGGTGACGGTAATCTACATCCGCTGATTTGCTTTGACTCGCGATCGCCAGACCAGGTTCATAAGGTTAAAGAGGCCGGCCGCGAGTTAATGGAAACTTGCGTACGCGCGGGAGGCAGTATCACGGGCGAGCATGGCGTTGGATTCGACAAACGTGAACTGCTATCTCTGATTTTTTCCGAAACGGACATGGACACGATGCTTCGTGTGCGGGCGGCCTTCGATCCGACCGGACTGTGCAATCCCGGCAAAACGATCCCAATGTTACGCGGGTGTGGCGAGGCTCGCGCGGTTGCCGAATCTGGCAATGGAAGCTCAAAACAGCCGGAAGAAGTTTTGCCTCATGCGCCAATCAAATCCGCCCGAACCCGCAGTCACAAATCCTTTGATCGGTCCGCCGCGCAACAACGGTTACTGAGTATCGTTGGCGCCACAAACATTTCAGCCGATAAATTCGCTCCGGCCCTGCTGGTTACGCCTGAGTCTGTCGATCACGTTTGCGAAGTAATGCAACTTGCTTCGTCAGAACAATGGACTGTTCTCCCAGCGGGTACAGCAACGTGGGTCAACGCAGGCAATGAACTTGAACCAATTAATGTTGTCGTGAGCACTCAAAAACTAACGCGCGTCATCGAACATGAACCGGCCGATTTGATCGCGATAGCTGAAGCAGGGGTAACTCTGCGCGCACTCAACGAAGAACTCCGGCGAAACGGTCAATGGTTGCCGTTGGATCCTCCCGACGATGGAACGGCAACGATCGGTGGCATTGTCGGCACCGGACTTGGAGGAGCGCAACAGTTTGGCTATGGCGCGCCGCGCAGACATGTGATCGGCATGAAAGTCGTGCGGGCCGACGGAAGCCTGATCAAGATGGGCGGTCGCGTGGTGAAGAATGTAGCTGGTTACGATTTGTCCAAACTGTTCACAGGCAGCTATGGGACACTCGGCGTGATCGTCGAAGTTAACTTTAAACTCAGACCAGTTCCCTTTGAGACCGTAACTATGGTTGCCCGAGGCGACCGCCAACACTTACTGGAATGCGGTCGAAAAGTGATCGCCTCAAGGCTTTTTCCGGTAGCTGTTGAGTTGTTATCACCCGGACTCGGGGCGGCAATGGGTTTCACAGAAAGTGATTATGTCTGCTTAATAAAATTTGATGGATCAAAAAACGGCGTCGGGTATCAAGCAAAAACGGCATCGGATATCATTGGCGCATCACCGAATTCAGGGGTCGAGATTGTCGAGAGTGACGACTCGATCTGGCACGGCCTGGCGAGCATGCCGATGAAGCGCCCTGAAGACATTGTTTTGCGAATTTCCGTTAAGCCGGCAGACCTGGAGCCACTGATTTCGGAGCTGGAAACCAGGAAACTCGAATTCCAAATCAGTATCGGCACCGGGGGCATTCGGGTGTTTTCTCAGTCCGCCGATACCGCTGACATTGGTGCTCTCAGGAGCGCGGCGAATCATCTGGGCGGATCGCTGGTCATCGAAAACGCACCACCGGAAGTAAAACAACATTTCGGCGCCTGGGGTGATTTGGGAAACACCACAACCTTGATGGAACGAATCAAACAGCAACTCGATCCGGACCGCCTTCTGTCGCCCGGAAGATTTAGCGCCAACATTTGAATCGACAGGTAATCGTATGAGACTAAAACGAATTTACACACGTGCATTTATAGCAATCGCATTAGTGGTTAGTTTTTCGGTCGTGCCCGTCGCACCACGTGTGGCAGTCAGCGCCGCACGTCAGCCGGTGCGCGCGAAGAATGGCATCGTGGCATCGACTAACGTGATTGCTTCTCAAGTTGGTGTGGACATTATGAAGCGCGGCGGGAATGCGGTTGACGCTGCCATCGCAGTGGCGTTTGCACTCGCCGTTACGCACCCCGCGGCCGGAAACCTGGGGGGCGGAGGCTTCATGGTAATTCGTCTTAAGAATGGTCAGACCACCGCAATCGACTATCGAGAGATGGCGCCGGCGTCTGCCACGCGTAACATCTATCTCGATAAGAATGGCAACCTGATTCAAGGTGAGGGCGGTTCACTGGTGGGCTATCGCGCTGCCGGAGTTCCGGGAACCGTTCGCGGCATGGAGCTGGCGCTAAAAAAATATGGTTCAGGAAAACTGACCTGGTCTCAGCTCGTAGAACCGGCCCGCCGCTTAGCAACTGACGGATTTACCGTGACTAACTCACTTGCACGTTCTTTGCGCGGTAACGACGACTACCTGTCGCAGTATGCGGAAACGAAACGAATCTACCTGAACAATGGAAAGTTTTATGCTGAGGGCGATCTGTTCAAACAACCTGATCTTGGGGCCACCTTCTCGAGAATTCAGAGGATAGGCCCGAATGAGTTTTACCAGGGCGAAACGGCGCGGATGATTGCCGCCGATATGAAACGTAACAACGGACTGATGACGTTGGCAGATCTGAGTGGCTACGTCGCCAAGGAACGGCAGCCGGTGCGTGGCAGTTATCGCGGCCATGAGGTTATCTCGATGCCGCCACCTTCATCCGGCGGTGCAGTTCTCATTCAAATGCTGAACATCCTGGAGGGCTACGATCTTCCCAAGATGGAGGCATCTTCGTCAGAACGCTACCACTTGATGACCGAAGCAATGCGCCGCGCCTTCGCCGATCGCGCGGAGTACATGGGTGACACCGATTTCGTGAAAGTTCCCGTCGCCGGGTTGATCGATAAAGAATACGCATCGAAACTGCGGGCGAGCATTGCACTCAACCGGGCGTCAACGAGCGCCGAAATACGAGCGGGTACTCCCGCCGGCCACGAATCTGAAGACACAACACACTTCACCGTCGTTGATGCCGACGGCAATGTGGTGGCGAATACCTATACCTTGAACAACTCGTACGGCTCGGCCGCAGTTGTGAAAGGCACCGGCATACTGCTGAATGATGAGATGGACGACTTCGCGGCCAAACCCGGCACGCCGAATATGTATGGCTTGATCCAGGGCGAACGTAATGCAGTTGCGCCAAAGAAGCGACCACTTTCGGCGATGACACCGACAATCGTTTTACGCAAGGACGGCAGCTTCTGGTTCACGGTTGGAACGCCCGGTGGTCCAACCATCATCAATACCGTGTTTTGTGTGATTACGAACGTAGTGGATCACGGAATGAACATTCAGCAGGCAATCGACTTTCCGCGTATTCATCATCAGTGGCTTCCGGATGAACTGGTTTTCGAGCCGTACGGCTTGTCGGGTGACACACAGAAAGCTTTGACGGCGATGGGCCACAAACTCGGTCGCGCCAGATACCTCGGTGACGCGGAAGGAATCATGATTGAAGAGAAGACAGGAATCCGTTTGGGAGCGACCGACCCACGCAGAAGTGATGGTCCAGCAATCGGCTATTAGGCGGAGGCCAAAAGCGAACCACGCCATCCAAGAGGAACTCGTACGCAAAGCCACTTTAAATCGCAATTAGCCGCGGAAGAACAAAAACTGCTCGCTTGTATTCACTGCGGGTTGTGCCTGGAAGCTTGCCCCACCTACGTCGCGACTGGTGATGAAAACGATGGACCACGCGGACGGCTCTATCTGATGCGGGCCGTGGGAGAGGGGCGACTCAGTAACGATTCTCACTCATTTGAAAGACACATCGATCGATGTCTGGGCTGCCGTGCGTGCGAACAGGTGTGTCCGGCCGGCGTTGAATATGGTCAGTTGCTGGAAGCCGCACGCGGCGAGTTGTTCACCGAGGGCCCACCACGCGGTTTTAGTTACGGCCTGCTCCGTTTGTTGCTGAAACACGTTTGGCTCCATCCGGGGCGTCTGAAGTTTTTCTTTAGTGCTACCAGAGTGTTTCGGAATTCCGGCTTGCCACGTCTGCTGCTAAAGTCTGGCCTACCCGGACTAATTTCGCGTCGCATTGAGTTTGGATTGGCGCTGCTGGTGAGTTCGTCGCGAGCGATACGGAATGAATCACTAGAAGCTTCGCAGTACTCTCCACAGACGCGCAATCCGACGATGATGTTTACCGGTTGCGTCGGCGAGGGTCTGTTCGAACGTATTAATCAGGCGACCGCGCGAGTCTTGAAGGCGAATGGTTTTGACGTCGCGATACCCAAAGATCAGGGGTGTTGTGGTGCGCTTCACGCACATGCCGGAGATCTTGAGGGCGCGCGCACACTGGCGAAAAGGAACATCGAAGCGTTTGAGAATGACGCTGCGACTCCCATTATCACCAACGCCGGTGGGTGCGGAGCCATGCTGGTCTCTTACACTCACCTGCTGGAACACGACGAACAGTTCGCGGAACGTGCGCGCAGCTTTAGTGACCGCGTCCGCGACGTGAGTCAACAACTGGAAGCGGCGGAAATTAAAACCGGCACTGCGGTCTCACATCGACCGGTTACCTACGACGCGTCCTGTCACCTGCTATACGGCCAGCACGCAGGTCAGGCGCCACTGAATATACTCACCGGCGTTCCTGACCTTAACTTCGTCAAACTGGACGGATCAGAAAGATGCTGTGGCGGCGCCGGGATTTACAACTTGCTGGAGCCCGAATTGTCGCGGCGAGTGTTGGATGAAAAGTTAGCCAATATAAAAAACAGCGGCGCACAGGTTTTGGCTACGGGTAACGCCGGCTGCCAAATGCAGATCGGCGCCGGCGCCTTACTGTCTGGCATTGATCTGAAGGTTTGCCATCCGATTGAGCTGTTGGACCAGGCTTACGAACAAGCTGGGCTTTATGAGGAATCGTAGCGGCGAGAACGACCCATGAAGTCCCGCGAACTAAGGAATCGGTGCAGCCCTCTTTAACGCCGAAGGCGTTCGCTAATTTCAGCCCAGGGTTGCGCTTTGGCAACCCTGGGAATACAGATGTCCGATAGTAAACGCAACCCTGGAGGGGTTGCGTCGAAAGCCGGGTGATCAAGAAGCCGCCGCAACTCTTTCAGAGTTGTGGAGAATTTTTAAACGACATTCCGTACCCAGGGTTCAAAGCAAACCCTGGGCTAAAATTAGCGAACGCTTTCAGCGTACCCATTTCACGATTGACCATCAACTACATAACTCTGGCGATCTTCGCGCCTATTCTCATTCTGGTTGGCGTTGCTGGATTCTTAGTCCCGGCCCACCTGAGTCTTACCAGCGGCGCGCCGGCGTATAACGTATTTCACATCGCGTTCGGCCTATTTGGACTGGTGCTACTCAGGGCCCGAAATGAATTTGCCATTAGTGCATTCAACGCTACTTTTGGTCTGATCGATCTCTACCAGGCGCTTGCCAGTTCTCTCGGCTGGCCCCCAAAAGACTATTTTCTTTGGACCAAAGTTGATGATATTTTGCACGTCGTCATCGGCTTGACCCTCCTCGCAATTGGCATCTACGGACTCTCTCAACTTCGCGTTAAGCGGCGTTGACGCGAGTCGCAACTCAGGAGACAAAACAATGAGTGTTGCCTCACGTGCGACTACAGTTAACTTAGATCTCGCGGCGCTGCGCCGCATGTCATACGAAGAACTTGATGCGCTTTATCGCGCGGGGAAACGCCCGGCCAGGTTGTCAGACCTGGATGGAGATGGGAAAGGAGCGATGCTCGCCTGGCGTAGTCCACGAACTGGTCCGATGGCGGCGCTGTTGAAGTCGATGGGCGGATCGAGTGGGTTTCCCTGGAGAGGTAAGACATTCCGCGCACATGACGGTTCGGGCGAAGGCATTAACCGAATCAGCCTGTTTGGCAAGCGGCAATGGTTCCCCTTTTCGACACGGTTCGACGCATCCATTCTTGACGGACAACCGACGTTTGTTCTGGATTATGGCAGCCCGAATAATCCGCCTTTGATTAGAAGCATCGTCGACGAGCTGCGTGAGGTGTCGCCGGGGTTATACATGGGGCCGGCTGCATTGAAGATCAACGGCAGACCGCGGCATGTTTTGTTCTTTGCAGTGTCGTTTCAGTGAACAGACATGCATCCAAGCTCAGATTAACCGCACAAGATTGAATGTCTCAGGGTAAGGAAGGGTAGCTTGCTCCGGCTCCGCTTGGTTGGATGCCATTCAATCTGGCGGGAGCAAGCTGCCCTTCCTTACCCTGAGACACTTAAACTTGAGCGTGATCCTCAGGGTTGGAGGCCGACCTCACTCAGCTTTCTCCAACGCCCTCGATTTCGTAGACCACTTCCCCTCCCACCATCGTGAATCGAACATTGCCCTCTTCGTCGAGCGCGACGAGATCCGCACGCTTTCCTTCTTCAATCGAACCGCACTCATTATCGATTCCCAGTAACCGCGCAGGATTTGTCGCACTGATGCGGGCCAAATGAACTTCAGGGACGCCGAGGTTACGCATGAGTCTTACTGCATCAAGCATTGAAATGACTGAACCTGCAATGCTTCCTCGCTGATTACTCGTGCGTCCGTCTTTCACGGTGATCGATTCGTTCCAGATGTTGTAAACACCGTCTCCCAAACCGGCGGCGGCAATTGCATCACTGATCAGTACCAATCGTTCCGGCCCTTTGATTTTCATCAAAAGCATTAGCGTTCGTGGATCCAGGTGTACACCATCTGCGATCACATCACAGGTTACGTCGTCGTGCAGCAGTCCCCAGCCGATTGGGCCAGGCGAACGATGATGGAGCGGGGACATCGCGTTCATGAAATGCGTCATGTGCCGCGCGCCGGCGGACAATGCCTGGTCGAGCACGTCGAAATCCGCTCGGGAATGTCCGATTGAGACAATCCAACCCTGCCTGATCAACTCCTTGACCAGGTCGACACCGCCGTCAACTTCCGGCGCCAACGTCATTAAGTGCTTTCCTGAAAACTGAGTGACTAGCGGTAAGTCATCGATTTCATCCAGGCCTGAAGTGTCATCAAGTCCCGAATATGTACGAAAGAACTGCGTGCGCAGCGCCCCACACTGCGCAGAGTTCACGAATGGCCCTTCGTAATGAACACCAAGAATTCGCGCCCCTTTCCCAGAGCCATGCGCTTGCTCAATTGCGGAAACTGCTCGCTGATATTCTTCAACCGGGCCCGGCACGAGCGTAGGCATCCACCCTGTAACGCCTTGTGACGCCAACCATCCGGATGCTCGCGCCAGGTCTTTACCATCAGCGGCCATCGTGTCGATACCGTTCGCTCCGTGAATATGTACATCAATAAACCCGGGAAAAACTGTGAGGTTTGTTCCGTCGATCACTTCGGCCGGCGCGCCAGACGGTTCGCGTCTGATGAAGTCAATGCGTCCATTGTCGATGCCGATAGGACCCGTGAACACCTCATCAGGCAGGATTAATCGCGCACCCCGAATTACGCGTAATGTTTTACCGCTTGAATTCATCAACCTGAGGAATGTCCTCTAATGAAATGCCCGCAGCGCATTGCGCCGCGGGCATCGTAATAAACGGCTACTGACGAGTCAGTAGCTAGAATATAAACTTCGCGCCAAGCTGGATGGTCCGCGGGTCACGTACGGTCGTGACCTGTCCGTAAGTTCCCAGCGTGATGTTAGTTCCGATTGCGCGGAAGTTAGTGTGATTGAAAACGTTGAATGCCTCACCACGGATTTGCAGCCGGGTGACCTCACCAAAGCGAATGATCTTCGTCATCGTGAAGTCAACGCGGTGCGTCGGTGGTCCCTGAACAATACCTCTTCCGGCAGTGCCGGGTTGGTTGACGACCGTCGTTCCTGCTGCCGGATTCGCCTGGAAACAGGCCGTATTAAACCACTGCTGAATGGTCTGTGCCCCGCCTGAATTGGGATCGCACAGTACGTTCGGACGATTGCCGGCTACCGCCGCAGGATTATTTCCGAGGCCCGCCGCGTCGAAGCTCGATGTTGTGATCGTGAATGGCAATCCGGAATTCAAAGTGACTATTCCAGATGCCTGCCAGCCGCCAAGGGTCTTCCCTACGAAGCCTTCCTGCGATTTGAAGAACGGCAACTCGTAGATGTAGTTGGCCGAAAAGACGTGACGACGGTCGAGTGTGGCTCTGCCGTATTCCGCCGGAATGTTATACGTGTCCTGCGGAGCAGTTGAGCGATCAGTTTGATTGTCGGTCAGGTTCTTGGCCCAGGTATAAGCGACGCTCAGCTGCGACGCACCGCTGAACCGGCGTTGTCCGAAGAACTGCAAGCTGTGGTAGTTCGAGTTGTAACGTGGCTGCAGCAACGTAATCGACCTGTACCCCCGGAAAGGCCGAATCTGATCGAGGATCGCGTTGTCCGTGAAGACCGTAGTCCCCACGCGGTTCGGATTGCCCTGCGCAACCGTCGTAGCTGTGTTCCTAAATGCATAACCAGCGGGCTGACATGGTACGAGCGTAACTCCCGCTGTGGTGGGCGTATTGTTTCCGGGTGCACAGAGGGAGTTCAAGGCTCGTCCTGGTGGCAAGTCGTTCAGCTCAGTAACACCAATCAGGTTGGTTCCCTTCGAGCCGAAATAACCCACGGTTATTACGGTCTTACTGTCAATCTGGTGCTGCACATCAAGTGACCAGTGTTGCATGTAAGGCGTCTTCCAATCGGTCTGGATTCCGCGAATGGTCGAAGCCGCGGCTGACGGCGGCTGCGTGGAGCTGCCGGCAGGATTGTCCAAACGAGTATTCAGAATTGTGAAGTTCTCCTGGTAGGGCGGGTTGCCACCTACAATCTGCAAGCTCCAACCGTTCAAGAACTGCTCATGGAAGATCCCGTAACCGGTACGAATCGCGGTCCTTCCTTTACCAAACGGATCCCAGGCGATACCGAAACGGGGCGCGAAGTCGAGGTTCGGAGTTCTGGCCACTTCGTCACCATAAGGTGAAATGCCGGGAGTGCAATTGGTGGCTGTCTGGAAATTCTGGGAATTTACAAACAGACCGTTACAGAAATTGCCCGTACCTGCGACGCGGTTGCCTGCGCCTGTCACTTGCGGTGCTGAGGCCGGATTGAATAAGGCCGGATCGAAGTTTGACAGGCGGCCATTGCGATCACTCGGCTGTCCAAATCGGGAATATCTCACACCGAGATAAAGCGTTAAGTTCGGTTTGACCCGCCATTCGTCCTGCGCATACGACTCGATGTTTGCCTGGCGGAAGTCTGCCGTGTAGTCAAACCTACCCTGAACAAACGTCGCGGCATTACCCACAAGGAAGTTGGCCCAGCGCGCCAGATTTTGATTCAGCGTGCTGGCTGTAACTCCCGCCGGCAACCCTGTACCAAACGTGGTGAAGATTCCCTGGTTGGCTCCCGTAGCATCCGAAACGAGCGCGTTCTCGTTCTTACGATACTTGGAGTAGTTACCACCAAATTTCCAGGAGTGGCTGCCCGAAATCCAGGTCAAGCTGCTGCCCCAATTGTGCTTGTTCGAAAAATTATCGTAGGGACCGAAGCTGGTCAGACCACCGAATCCGTTACCGGAAACGGAAGTGATTCGGTCGCGCGTGTTTGTGAACGGCAGCGTTACCGGATTGGTGGATTTTAGTAACGACAGCAGGCCTACGTTCTCGCTAAGGATGGCCCCGTAAGAGTATGCATAACGTCCTTCCAATACCATTTTGGGTGTAAGCGAACCGGTGACCTGGAATCCATGTGTTTTTCCCGGCGAGTTGGTTTCAGTAGTTGAAACTCCCGGTAAGCTGCCACCGCTCGAGAACAGCGAGTTGACGTCCACCGTGGGAATTTTGTCATTCTCAAAGCGATAGAACATCGACCAGGCATCGTTGAAGCCGTGATCTATCTTAAGAATCTCCTGACGAAAATCGGCGACGTTGATCGCAGCAGATGACAAGGCATAGTTGGCGCCAGTCGGAAGAGGCAGCTTGTTGTAAATCTGCTCAATGTAAGATCTGGCAGCAGGATTAAACAACGCAGCCGGTAACGGAGTTCCTGCCGGCAAGATATTTGCTCCGGTGCAATCGGCGCCGGCAACATCATTCCGGTTTATGCAAACCGGGATGGGGAAAATGCCCTGACGCAGGGCTGCGTCTGGAACGGTGGAGACGAGGGTTGGAAAACGACGGTCCCGGCGCTGTTCTTCCGAGAAAAAGAAAAAGGTTCGATCGAGTTTTCGAAGCGCCGGACCCGAACCTTCACCAAAGTTAAAGAAGTAGATCGGACCGCCAATGGTTCCGCCAAAGTTGTGATAACGGAAGGGTCCTCGTTTCGCTTTACCATTCGAATCACGGCCAAACGGTGGATTATTGTTGGCGTTGGTGAGGAAGTCGTTAGCGTTCAGTTTGTCGTTACGCCAAAATTCGAATAGTGAACCGTGAAACTCCGCTCCGCCGGAGCGAGTAATGATATTCACCTGACCACCACCACTATTTCCCGTCTCTGCGGGATAGAGACTACGCAACACTCTGAACTCACCAATTGAATCGACACTCGGATACGCCTGAATCGTTAAGTTTGAACCGCGGTCAGTGATGTCGGCTCCGTCCACCAGGAACGTATTGGAACTGCTACGAGCGCCGTTCACTGACACGTTGATCGTGTTTGCCTGACCTGCGGGGTTGGTGGTACCAACATAAACCTGGTCAGCGAGATCGTTTGAAACGCCCGGCGCCAACGTCACCAGCTGCACGAAGTTTCGATTGTTAACTGATAGCTCCCGCACCTGGTCACCGCTGACGACGGTGGACGAAGTCGCGTTGGTGAGCTCGACGGCCACTTGATCAGCCGCGACCGTAACAATCTCCGAGATATTTCCAGCTTCCAAAACAATATCGAGCGTCCGGCGCTGGTTAACGTCCAGCTTTATTTCGGTCTGCAGCGATTTCTTAAAGTTAGGCGCTTCCACCGTCACCGTGTAGTTGCCGGCGGGCAATAGCGGCAGCGTATATTCGCCTGCTTCCCCCGTAGTAACGGTGCGGACGACAACGTTCTTGTCAGCGTCAGTTGCAGTGACGTTAGCACCCGCGACAGCGGCGCCCGTGCTATCAAGGACGGTGCCCGCGATGGTGCCGGTAATTTCCTGGCCCAACGCACTGGAACTGAACGCAATCAAAAAGACAGTGATGGCCAATAGGGGGATTCTGAAGTACTTAGTCATGGGTTTCCTCTCGGTACTCAAAAATGGAAGCTGAAGGTGTTATTACGGCTCGCTGGAGTACAGATTTATACACCCGAGCACGAAATGGAACAAGATGTTTTACTCTTAATCTGAAGCTTTATCGAACCAGAACTTGGACAACTCTCACCGGCCGGACTTTGACCGGAAGGTTAATAGATCAAGGACTGATTCGCAACACATCCGGTTAATTTTTTCTTCGTGGTTTTTAAAGCGACCACTAATTGACGGCAGCTACTTTCTCAAAAGCACCGCGTCTCACAAGTTCGAGATAATTACTATCCGGATTCAGATCACTTTGCCTGGTGGTGAAGTCGTAGGAGAAAAGGATTATTCCATCGGCCCCCACTTGCCGGGCCACATTGATCTTTTCGACTGTGGACGCGGCAGGGATGCGATAGGCGCCGATACCAGCCCAGATTTTCCGGCCAGCGCCGTGTGCACTGTTGGTGGCAACTTCAATCTGTTTTTGAAACACCGCGGTGTCTGTCGAATAGGCCATGGGACAGACAATGTCGAGAATTCCCATCGCCATCCACCGCCGCCAATCCTGGAAACGACGGGTGAAAGCATTTTCGTGGTTCGCAAACACTGAAGCCGAAACTGTTACCGCCGGTTTCTTTCGCTTTACGCCCCGGTAAATGCGAGCTACGAGCATTGTGATCTGCTCGCGTTGGAAGTCTGCAAAATGATCGGGATAGGTCTCGGCAGCGGCCAGCGGATTAGTTTTTAGGGCTCGCTCGAGCTCGCGTGACTTGGTTACTTCTAGTTTTGGTTTCAGATATTTATGAAAACTCTTCAACGACGTTCGACTGTAATCGAAGTCGGGACTCGCCAGTCGAACGTAATCGAAGTGCAATCCATCGACGTCATAATTGTCGAGGACATCCATCCAAATCTTGTAGATATGATCGCGGACTGCGGCATTGGATGGACCAGTGTAAATCCCTTCGAGCTCCTGCCGGTTGGCTTTGGACCACTCAACGATCTTTTGACGATAACTCGGGTCTCGGGGCGATACGTTATAGAGGGCAGCAGCGACGGGCTTGGGAACGGCCAACCATTCGGGACGCCGGTTGTAAACATGTTTAGGATTTGTGGGTAACGCATCGAGATTTGCAAGCAGGCTGGTGTTAATCCACGCGTGAACGCTTAGTCCTTCCTGCTTTGCTAAGGCTATGGTGACCGCGAGTGGATCAAAATCGGTTGGTTGATCTTTTAATTCGACAGCGCGGGGTTCCTGGCGGGATTTGTAATATGCGTCGCCCCGCCCTCTTACCTGAACGATCAACGTATTGAAGCCATTCTGCTTCGCCGCCTTCACCATAGTCTTTATCTTTTCCGGCGAAGTCAGTGTCGTACGCACGACCCACAAAGCTCGAACTTCCTTAGGGAGCGCCGATTGAGTTTTAGTTAGATGCTGGCCCGACACCCCCGTAACGAAAACGAGAACAGCTAAAAACATTTTTAGGGAGTACATTTGCGTTCCTAAGGCAGACTACAAGAGCGGTGGGACGACGAAGATGTCTTCGCGGGTCCCACCGCTGTTTTTGAAATCTTAGAATTCGTAGCGCAGTGAAACCAAAATATTGCGAGCCTGATACTGGGTTGCGGTCGACGTGATGGTTCCAAAGTTTGCCAGCGTAATGTTGTTGTTCGGGAAGCCGTATTGCACGTGGTTGAAGGCATTAAAGATATCCGCTCTGAGCGTCACCCTGTGTCCTTCAAAAGGCATTTGAAATGCCTTCAGAATTCCGAAGTCAATGTTCTGGACACCATCCATGAAGAACGTGTTCCGGCCCACCAGCGAGACATTACCGTCCGCCGTCGTCAACGGGCGGAAAGCTGCAAGAGGCATGGCCGCACGGGAATACAAAGGATGGTTGACGTTTCCATCTCCGATTATTGAAGGATCAACCAGTACCGGACGGCTTTCACCAAAACCGTCGAGGTCAAGGTCCAGAGCAGTAGTTATTACCGTGAAGGGCGTTCCTTTTGAAAGCTTTACTACGGTCGAGAATTGCCACCCGCCCAATGTCTGTCCCAGTAATCCCTTTTCACCTCTGAAGAACGGTAGCCTGTAGGTACCGTAGAGAGTAAAACGATGCGGAGTGTGGAATCGGGACAATCCGCGACCCTTCCGCGCGTCGTTACCAGTCTGATTGGTGTCGCCCGCACCGACGGCCGTGGCTTCAGAAGTCGTATCGATTGCTTTGCTCCAGGTGTACGCCGCCTGGAAGTTGAGGTCCCTGGTCAGTCGCTTGGTCCACTCAGCTTGTAATGCGTGGTAGTAACTCCACGCAGAGTTCGTGACTCCCAGGTTAGTCTGATACAACGGATTCGGACGGCGCTCGTTGGTTCGCGGCACGCGGAAGCTGTACTCGAGCGCGCCCAGCGGCACAGCGACGGGACACTGAGCGGTCGTAGCCACACCGGCTAATCCCGTGCCCGCGCAGAAAATATTCGCAGCCGGACGAAGTATTTGGCCACGAACATCCGTGCGTCGCGGATCGGTAGCACCGAAAGTAGTTAGAGTATAGAGAGCTGTTGGAGCATTGAACGGATGGTTCGCCACCAGGGTACCAGCCGGATTGTTGTCGGGGAGATTGTTCAGGTTGTAACGAAGCAGTCCAATGCCGCGATTGCCCGTGTAGCTCACTCTCACTGCCGAACTGAAAGGAGCCTGCCGTTCGTAGCTAAGGTTCCACTGCTGCGTGTAAGGCATCTCCAGGCCGGGATCGACATCGGTAGCGGCGAGAATACGAGACGCCGGCGGGGCACCGGGAGTGAAAACAAAATTGATTGCTGGATTGGCCAGGTTAGTCGGGCTGAATAGCGGATTAGTGTTCACTGAAGTTGTGGCGGAAAGATTATAGAAGGTGGCGTTCGGGGGGTTGAACCGGACGGTCGCGCCCCCTTGCGAGAAAATTGATTGGAACAACCGGCCGTGATAAATCCCATAACCACCGCGAATGGAGACATCGCCCGGTTCACCGACTATCGTCCGCATCATCTGACTGTCAAACCGGGGACTCCAGGCAAATCCGAACCGGGGTTCGATGTTGTCCTTATCGTCCTCAAACCCATAATTGATGCGTCCTGCAGCTTCTTTCGGGGCAGCCACATACTCATAACGCAACCCGAGATTAAGGGTTAAGTTGTCCCGTATTTTCCAATTGTCTTCGCCGTAAAAGTTGTATTCATTAATCCGGTTTTCCAGGAAAAACGGCCCGAAGCCTTTCTGAAAGTTCTGAGTGCACCCATTGATAAAAGCATTGAAGCCGCTTCCATAATTGACGCCGTTACAAGTAGCCACAGTGTAGCTGTGAAACCCGCGCGAAAAATTGTCTGCCAGGTCATCGAGCTTCTGACGGCGTATATCTGTGCCCACCTTGACGTAATGGTTTCCTCGGAGAGTGGTCAAGTTGTAAACAAACTGGTTATCAGTCTGATAGCGTTGAATTGGGAAATTTCCCGCGTTGCCAATAATGGTTCCAGAAAAACCGGGCGTTGGAGTCGGGTTAAAAAACCGAAGGATCGGCGTGTCATTGCCCGCGGTTATGTTAACCAAAGTCGTTCGCAGTCCCAGCCCATATCGAAATTCGCCCACAGTCTGTGCGGAGAACAGGTGCGTCCAGGTCAGGCCGCCACTGTTCTGGTGATGGTTTTGGTCTGCGCGTTCACCAATAATAATGTCCGCGGCTATAAATTGCTGACGCGTGTATTGCCAGCGAGCGGTAACCGTATCGGCCTCCCTTGGGTTCCAATCGAGCCTGGCTGAATAATCGCGGGCCGGGAAATCGAAAGGTTGTACGCTGCGGAAAGCACGCAGACTGGCAGGATCATTGGGGACGGCATTCGCAAAACGATCGATAACCGATTGAATGTAAGCGCGATTCGAAGGAGTGTTGTTTGCCGGCGTTTGCAGAAACCAATTTGCGGGATTGCGCTCTGCCACGGTAAACACATCGCGAGTGAAATTATTAGCGCCCGTGTTTTCCGTATGGTCCGCGCTGATGAAAGCAAACAAATGATTCTTGACCACTGGAAGGCCTAATGTAAATCCCGCCTGATTGCGCCGGGTGACGCCTTTTTTAACTCCTGGCGCGAAAGCATTGGCGGCGGCATTGAGCGCGCTATCGTTGTGATACCAGTAAACGTCTCCGTGAACGTTGTTAGTACCCGACTTTGTTTGCACCAATACGACGGCGCCGTAACCGCGTCCAAACTCGGCCGTGAAGTTGTTTGTGATTACCTGAAACTCTTTGATCGTTGAGATGGCCGCGCCCTGGCGGTTCTGATTCTCTGACGAGTCGTCGTTATTGACGCCGTTGATCTGGAAAGTTGTTCCGCGTGTTCCGGTGCCGTTGAAATTAACCGAGGATCCCGATGACGCCGTCGGGTTGTTTTGACCAGAAGTAGGATTCTCCTGATAACCGGTAAACGTTTCGGCAAGTGACAAGAACGATCCCGGATTGACTACAGGCTTATTAAGAATCTCCTGACTGTTCAGCGTGCCTTTAATTTCCTGATTGGTCGTATTAATAGGAGTGGCTTCGGAAGTGACGGTAACCGCTTCGGTTACGCCTTGTGGGTTGAGCGTGAAATCAATAACACGTGTTTGGTTGAGCCCTACTTGCACATTCTCTTGAACGACTGTGGCGAACCCCTGACCAGAAGCGGTTACGGTATACGCCCCTATCGGCAGAAACGACGCACCGTAAAAGCCTTCGCTATTGGTGGTCATCGTTCGCTCCTGGCCCGTCTCCAGGTTGCGCGCAACCACTTGAGCGCCAGGCACACTAGCCGACTTTGAATCGATTACGGTGCCTTGCAAAGTTCCGGTAACGGTTTGAGCCTTAATGGCACTAACGCCAGTGGCGATTATTACCGCTAGAAAGAGGACGTAAGAAAAAGACTTTCTTGGTTGCTTCATTGGAGGCTTCCTCGCTCTGCTTTGGGCTGACTAACTGAAACTCGACACTTCCAGGTTGCACGACACTTCGAATGTTCGTGGGAATAGAAGAAAGATATTGCCGGGTCCCCAATAGTTATGGACCGCGCGGTAATCCGGTCCCCGGCGGATCAGGGGACCAAGCGCTGGCTGCTGCGCCGAATGCCCGTCGTTCAAGATTGAAACTTGAACGACGAGCAATGTGCGCGACTATTCGGTGCTGATATTGGGCTCACACCTAGAACAAGAACCGGACTCCCAGACGCACGACTCTCGGCGACTGGAACAAGTGCGGCAATCCGTAACGAACGTCGCTCCTGTCCGCTTGCGAGTTGATGCGCGCCAGGATCGCCGGCAACAACGTGCCGCCGGTATAACCGTTTGCATAGGCGACGTTGCTAAGCCCTAAAGCCGCGGCGTTGACCGGGGCCGTGCTCGGATTCATGGTGGTATACACACCGGTGACCGTGCGTTGGTCGAACAAGTTTAGGAAATTCATATCGAACGCGATGGTGTATCGATCGTCATTTCCCATTCTCATGCGGTGCGTCAGGTTGAAGTCCGTTTGTGTAAACATCGGACTGCGACCGAGGTCGCCGCGTCCTAGTAGAATCTGTGGCGTTACCGTTGATGCGCCATAGATGGTCGTTGTTTGCGGCTGACCCGAAGTCACGGTTTGAAACGCGGAGAATTCCGTCGAATTCGATTTGCTTCCAAACCAATCGTAGATGTACGCACCGAAGATATTGAAGACATGTGGTCTGTCTGTTTGCAGTCGACCGTTATCTGTTTCACCGCGGGCAGTAAATCCAATGAACGGCAAGTCGAACGCACGGCTAACTCCAGGTGCCAGTCTGCCTTCTACGAGATGTGGCTCGTCCGAGCTGGCCAGACCGGAGTAGTTACCGAACAAGCGGCTAAACGTGTAATTCGCGTTGAAATACCACCCGTTGGCCAAGCGCCTATCAAACGTGACTTCGAGACCGTCGTAACGGCGTTGCGGCCGGGTTGATTTGTTGTATCCCAGCGCCTGCAGGGTTTGCAGGTGAAGTCCCTTGCCCGGGTTTCCGATGATGTAGGCTTCGCTGCCGGCGGCATTAATAATGCCAGCGTCTTCCACAGCCTCATCGACGTTCTTATACGTGTACCGAACACGCATGACGTAGTTCGAACCGAACTGACGTTCCATTCCTACGGTGAATTCTGTCTGACGGAATGGATCCAGTTCCGTGTCGACAGCGCCATTAAGAAACGGTGACGCGCCGGGCTCGTTGGCGTTTACACGAAGGTTCTTTTGGCACCTGCTGCGCGCGCCGGCAATGATGAAGCCCGTCGTGGGACAAATGCTTGGGCCAGTAAAGCCACCGACGATGGTGTTGATGTTAAATGTGGCCACCGTATCGCCAGGGAAAATTTCGAAATAGTCTTCGAGGAAAATGTCGCCACCGAACAACCCGCGCGGCAAAGCAAACTTCACGCGATCAAAGAACCTGCCGTAGCTGGCAAACACCTTCGTGGTGCCGCTCCCGGTCAGGTCGTAGGCAAATCCGAGCCGCGGAGCAATCTTGTCGCCCCATCCAAAATTCACTACGCTCGGAAACGCATTGAAAGACGGCAGATCCTCTTTTTCGATCCGCACGCCGAGGTTCAACGTGAGCCGGTTGGTTGGCTGGTATTTGTCCTGGATGAAAAGACCCTGGCTGAGATTGGAGCCGCTACCGTTGGTGCCGGTTCGCCGGAACGACCCCGAACCGACTGCGCCAGGCGTGTTAGTCACGTTGCCGCCAATCAGCGTGTTAATTGATGTTCCGTAGTTGAACGATAAACGGCCAATCAGGTTATTTCCCGAGATGACATCATTGAAGATTGTGAACCGCTGATATCCGCTCCTCAACTCATGCTGTCCTCCGGCGTTAAATATATACGCGCCGGAAAACTCGTAAGATTGACGAACCGAAACGTCTTTCGCCGTAATGGTGTTCGCCCCGGTGGTAGCGCACGGGAACGCGGCATTGGGAGTTCCGCAACTGAAAATCTGAACTGTTGTAGGAACGAAATAGTTACCCAGCTTTTCGTTGAGGAAACCACGGCTGTAGCGGCCGTCAAGCACCAGCTTGCTGTTAATCGTGTACACACCTGCAAGCGTTACCAAATTCGAGCTCTGCCGCCCGCCCTGTTGGGACGTATATTGATTTCCGCGCAACACGCCGATAGGAGGTCCAAAGTTGGCAGTCGGCACATTATTAAAACCAATCGCCGACGAGCTCACATTTGAAAAGCTGGTCGTCGGAACACTGCCATGATCGACCACTGGATTCCAAAGGAACGTCCCGGTCAATCTCAGCGCGTCCCACGGATTGGCATCAATGCGTCCAAACGCGTATTCATATTTCCGGTGCCGGTGGTAAGCCTCGGACGCAATCAACGTTCGTTGGGCCGCCGGGAGATTCGTGTAGTACGTAGTCTGAGCGTTGGTGTTGAAGATTTGAGGTGTGTAACTGGTGAAAAACCAGATACGATCCTTGATGATTGGACCACCCAGGTTTGCGGTCGGGAAATAATTTGCGCCGTCTGTCTTAAGTGGATTGAAATACTCCGCCGTCTGAACGAAATTGCCTGTGGCGACAGCGCCGGAAGTGAAACGCGTGAGCAATTGACGAGCCTTTCCGGCCAAGCCGACAGGCTCAACCTGAAAACCGAACTCACCATGCAACTCGTTACTGCCTCCGCGCGTAGCTACACTGATCACACCGCCCGTCGCGCCTCCGTAGGTTGCGTCGAAGCCACTCGACTTCACCTGAACTTCCTGAACTAGCTGGGTCGGAACATTGTAAGTTTCGTTGAGTGCTCCGGTTCGATAGTTGGTTACTTCCTGTCCATCGATAACAAATACATTTTCGCCGCCCGAGGCTCCGTCAACCGAGAAGCCGCCGGTACGAGATTCGGGACGCGTGCCGGGCACAGTTTTCAAGAGACTGGTAAAGCCCGTGCTCTTTGGGACTAACTCGATCTCCTGGGCGCTAATGCTCGTCTGGATGGCATTGCTCGTAGCATCTACGACAGTGGACTCGCTGGAAACGATGTCTACGGTTGTGACCGTGCTGCCTGGAGTGACGGTGATCGTGAGCTGGGTGGTCTGCCCGATATTCACCGTCACGTTCTCGTAGCGAGCCTCGCCAAAACCACTGGATGAGGTGGTAACCACGTCATACAGCCCCGGGGGAACTTGCAAGACTCGGAAGTTGCCTTCCTCATCGGTATTGCTTGTCCGTTTAAACCCTGAACCTATACCCGTTGTAGTCGTGCCGCTGGCGGCAACTTTCGCACTCGAGATGGTGATAGTCACATTAGGCACAACGGCTCCATTCGGATCCTTTACGGTGCCTTCGATGTTGCCGTAGGTCTCTTGACCAAACGCAACCAGAGTCATACACATGACTAGCGACAAAGCGAGTGTCGCGTATCTAATCATTTTCATGTTTTGTGCTCCTCATCAGACGGGTAAATCACAGTTATCGAGGTGTCGCTTAAAGGGATGCGGGGCGCAGCAAGCGACACTCCCTGAAACCACGATTGGGAATGCCAATTAAACGGACTACAAACCTTTTGGTTTGCATAATCCTCAAATTGTTTGGTGTGGCGTCGAAGGAACCCTGACGCCTTGATTCTTTGGACGGCCCGCATTATACGCCGTTTGTTAAATAAGGAAAACTAAAGATTCTTATTGTTGACATAAGCATAACTAATTGCCCGGGCCGACAAAAAGGGACGCCAATCATGCGTCCCTTGTTCGAAACCCCAACCCGCTGTTCGATTTAGTTTGATTAATTTGCGACTGCGGAAACTTCAGGCAAATATGCTTCGCATACGCCGTCCAGGAAGGACCATAACGCTTTCGCAGAGTCTCGCGCTGCATCGATCGCCGCCAACTGCTCGCCGGCAGTCCCGCATTTGTCAGTCAGGATCTGCTTGGCAGTCTGCTGGTGAAGCACGTCGATCTCTTCATGCACTCTGAAAAACGAAACGGCGCGCTCGCTGTCGATTCCGTAGAAACTCTTCAGGCCTTCGCGCTTGGTACGGGCGACTTCGGGAATCTGTGACTCATAGGCGTAAAGCGCTGCCAGTCCGCGACGGTAATCATCGCTTTGCGTTAGCGCTTTCAGTCGTTCGACGGAGGCGGACGTCAAAGGAAGCAGTTCCGCGGACTTAACGTCATCGCGCGACGCGCCAAGTCCTTCTGCAAAACGTAGCCAGAGTTCAGGATGGTTTTCAGTTCCCCGTTCCTCTTCAATTAGATTCTCGAGCAGCTCCTGACGCAGCGCGACGTCATCACATCGAGAGTGAACGGCGCTTACATAGGTCGGGAAAGCACGAACGTGTGCGTAATACTGCTTCGCATAGTCCGTAAGTATTTCTTTGCTCAGCTTGCCTTCCGTCCATGCGACGTAAAAAGGATGCTTGAGCATCGAGAACTGCATCACTGCTTCTGACAAGGCGTTTTGAAAATCCGAACTGGACATAGGTACGTTCGCGTCTGACATTGGAATCCTCCGATTATTTGAGCCTGGCTTTCGAGGTCGTGATTATAGCCGCTGAGCAACGCTCTGACTAGAAGAACGCGATACTCCGGGTCCGTGCAGTGCAACGCCCGGGTGCACGCCTGTCATGACGCCGCGGGCAAAAACTAATTGGCCATTAACCATCACATAATCAATGCCGGCTGGATATTGATGCGGTTGAGTAAACGTTGCGCGGTCGCCGACGGTAGCTGCGTCGAAGATAACCAGGTCCGCTGTAAACCCTTCCCGTAAGATTCCCCGGTCACGAAATCCAAACGTCTGTGCGGGCAAGGAGGTCATCTTACGAATGGCATCTTCCAGTGTGATTATCTTTAACTCACGCACGTACCTGCCCAGTACTCGCACGTTGTTACCGTAGCCGCGCGGGTGTGGAACACTCTCGTCAATCTGTCTTACTCCGCTGTCCGATCCAATCATCGTGAAAGGCTCGCGCATAATTCGCTGAACATCGTCTTCGCTCATCGAGTGATAAACCATGCTGGCGCCACCGGATTCGTAGATAGTTAAAACCTGCTCGATCTGGTTTTTGAGATCCTTTTTACCTTGCACCAGCTCGGTGATCTCTGCGATGGACTTTCCGTTGAAAGATTTATCGGCGTCGTAACTCGCAACCATCGAGTGCGAATAATCTTTGAAGCCGCTCCGTTTTAGTACGTCCTTCATTTCGTCGGCCACTCGCTGGCGAATGGCTTTGTCAGCCAGTCGCTTCTTCGCTTCTTCAAGCCCACCCTCGCGCAGCCATGCCGGTATCCGGGCTTCGAGCGATGTTGAGCTGGCGGTGTACGCGTACTGGTCGACGGTGACTGATAAACCGCGTGCGCGTGCTTCTCGGATCAACTGCAGCGTTGCCGGAGTTTGCCCCCACAGTTTTTTGCTGCTGATTTTGAAATGCGAAATATCAACTGGCAATCCGGCCTGTTCACCTATTTGAATGCTTTCCCGGACCGCGTCTAAAACGTGCTCACCTTCACTGCGCATGTGTGTCACGTATAAACCACCGTTGCGCGCAACCACACGTGCCAGGCTCACGATCTCGTCAGTCCTGGCGAACGTGCCCGGAACATAAATTAGTCCCGTGGATAAACCAACCGCGCCTTCCTTCATGGATCGTTCGACCAACGCCTCCATCTGTTTCATTTCATCAGGCGTGGGCGGCCGGTCGACGAGATTCATCACACGGCGTCGAACGGATCCATGGCCAACAAGGGTGGCGATGTTGACTGTTGTGGGACGCGCCTTAACCCGTCCGAGAAATTCAGCTACATCAGTCGTTGAGGTGCCACAGTTGCCGGTGACCAGCGTGGTGACTCCCATGCGCACGAAGTTCTCAGCGGCCGGCAGACTGAAAAGGGACTCGACGTGCGTATGAACGTCGATGAAGCCGGGAGCGACAATGCGGTCCCTGGCGTCGATGACGGCTTTAGCTTCCCCAGGATTGATCCGTCCGATGCGGACTATGCGACCGTCGCGAATGCCAATGTCGGCACGAAACCAGGGATTGCCTGTTCCATCGACTATACGGCCGTTGGTGATGACTGCGTCGTAGATGACATCGGGCGCAGCAGTCTCGACATGATTAGAACCGCTTAATGTTGCAACTGCGATCGTTGCGATCAAAGCGGCTTTTCTACATAAAGTTTTCATTTCCATTTTGTGAGGCTCATTCGTGTAATTCGTGTGTTTCGTGTAATTCGTGGATCGTTTTCAATCCAACTACTAAAGCGATCCACAAAATACACGAATTACACGAAATCAAACTAATACAGCAACACCTTTGCTCGGGCGGCGCGAAATTCTTCCAGCTTGGTATTCCATGAGCGAGCGATCTCTTCGGCGGTCTCTCCACGTTTCAATCTTTCCAACGTGTCGGAATTAACCAGCAGTCGCAAGTAGCTATCCACCTTCCATTCGGCGGGATAAAGTTTGCGCAGCGCAACTGCGATCTCCATTCCGTTCATCACCGGCCGAAAGCGAGAACGGTCAGTGACGATCATGTTTATCCCCCCACACTGTTCGTCCTTGAACACAGAGGCCTTAGGAGTGAACTTTACCGGCACAAAGCGGACGCCTGGAATTCTTTGATTGTTCAAGTGCGCTGCCAACCGCTGGCCGTCGATCCACGGCGCGCCTACAACTTCAAATGGCGTATCGGTCCCGCGTCCGACCGAGACATTCGTAGTCTCGAGCAAACCGATTCCTGGATAAAGCGTCGCCTCAGTCAGGCTTCGCATATTCGGTGACGGATTAATCCAGGTCAGATTGGTTTCATCCAGCCACATCGAACGACGCCAACGCTCCATCTTGATGACGCGCAAATCAGCGCCAATTTTCCGCTGTTGATTAAATAGAACACCCAACTCTCCAATCGTCATGCCATGCCGTACCGGAATCGTGTGATACGCAGTGAATGATGGTTTATCGGGATCGCCGACTGGCCCGTCCACGTCCACGCCGGTGATCGGATTCGGTCTATCCAGTACGAAGACCGGAATGCGGGCCTTTGCTGCTTCCTCCATTACATAACCCAACGTTGAAATGTAAGTGTAGAAGCGGGTGCCAATGTCCTGTATATCAAACACCAAAGCATCGACTTCCTTTAACTGTTCGGCTTTCGGCCGGCGCGTCTCGCCGTAAAGTGAATAGATCGGCAATCCCGTCTGCTCGTCTTTTGAGTCTGAAACGTTTTCGTCGGCAAGTCCGCGGATTCCGTGTTCGGGTGAGAAGAGCGTGACCAATCTTACGTTCGGCGCTTTGTGTAAGACATCAATGGTGGCGCGGCCCGATCGATCGCGGCCGGTGTGGTTTGTGACCAGTCCGATCCGCATTCCGGAAAGTTGCTTGAAGCCATCTCGGCTCAGCACATCGATTCCGGTCAAAACCTGTTCGTCAACACTGCCCGACTGAGCAACCGCCAACGCCTGCTCTCTGGTAAACGTAAAACGCGCAAGATCTCCGGTCACACTCTCGTAGTATTCCTTCAGCTCCAGTCGCGCCGCTGCGGCCACTGACAAATCAGTTACGGAAGCGGCTGCGATCGAAGCGACTTTTCCGCGCAGTGGCCCAACATCTCCCTTGCCATCCGGATGCACGCGGTTGCTTAGGAAGACGACAAACATCTTGCTGGCCGGATCAATCCACATGGACGTGCCGGTGAAACCCGTGTGACCAAACGATCCGAGCGGAAAAAGATCCCCACGGTTAACCGAAAAACTAGAATTGATGTCCCAACCCAGTCCACGTGTCCACGTTTCAGTGACCAGACGGGGCCGCGTCATTTCTGCCACGCTTAACGGACTTAGAACTCTGACGCCGCGATATTGCCCGCCGTTGAGCATCATCTGCGCGTAGATCGCCAAATCATCTGCGGTGGAAAACAGGCCGGCATGGCCCGCCACACCATTCATCCGGAACGCGGTTGGATCATGCACTTCCCCACGTAGCCATTGATCGGCATCCGCATCTGCGTCTTGCGGGCTGTCACCGAGATAGGTTCGCTGCGCGCGCCGTTTCTCTGTCGGGGCAATACGCGCTCGCAATGTTGTGTCGGGACGAAAGCCCGTGTTGTTCATTCCGAGCGGCCCGAAAATATTTCGGCGCGCAAACTCATCCAAGGGCATGCCGCTGACCCTACGCACCACTTCCCCCAAGGCAATGTAGCCAATGTCGCTATAAATGAATCTGGCGCCTGGTGGGTGTCGCAGGGGTTCGCCGGCTAGTCTCTTAATGGCTTCATCGTAACCGGTCCAACGGTATTTCAAGTTGAAGTCAGGCGCGTAACCGGAACGATGCGTCAGCAGGTGTTCGATGGTTATCCGCTCACGCTCCGGCCCTTTCAACGTAGGAATGTATTTCGAGACTGGATCACTCAAACGAACCTGGCCGCGTTCAACCAGCATCATGATGCTGGTGGCGGTGGCCACTACTTTAGTCAAACTGGCGACATCGAAAATGGTGTCGGTCGTCATCGGCTCGATCGCCGGTTCGGTAGTACGCGAGCCGTAAGCTTTACGCCACGCGACGCGTCCGTTGCGACCAACCAATACAACAGCGCCGGGAAGATGACGTTGCGCGATCTCTTCTGCGATGACGGCGTCCATCTTGCCTAGTTGAGGCAACGACAGGCCGGCGGTCGTTCTGGCATCGACACCTTGGGCCAGTGAGGAAACGAACAGTATGCAAATCAGGTGAGCGACTAACACTGCGTGTTTGATGTTGGACATTAATAAACGATTAATTTGGGTATGTGTCATTGCTGTAAAGGCGGCTTTGCCGCGACCGGTGCGGAAAGGCTTTGCCTTTCCGGTGGACTGCCAGTAGTGGTTCCTGAGGCTGAGCCTCAGGAACAAAGAAGTATCTGGCTAGCGGAAAGGCATAGCCTTTCCGCACCGGATGCGGCAAAGCCGCCGCTTATAGACTCTCGAACCTACAATCGTCGAACTACTTCGCCCGTATCACTTGTATCCCAGTCCCGCGCGGGTAAAGCCCCGGCAACGAAATTGGCAGCTTGCCGGTTATATCAATCTGTCCCAGCAGCGCGCGGGCCGACGCTTGTTGCAGACTGGGCATGTCGCCGTACGCAACCATATACGTGTGAAACTCGGGAAAGCTTTGGAGCAAGTATGGGTTTCCGAAACTAATACCCACCACCGGCGCCTTTCGCTTAAACAATGCCGCGAGGGCTTTCGCGCCCGGCTCAGGCAGACCGACGCTACGCACCTGGCCCGTACGAACACGTCCATAAAGCGAGGCAATTACAACGTCAGCGTTTTTGGCTTTGTCCAGGGCGTTTTCTATTTCGGCTTCCGATGAGCGCTCGTCAAGTACTACCGTTTCGAGTTTCCTTCCACCTCGCGTCATCGTTGAAACGAACTGATTCGCGATCCACAAACGGTCATCGCCGTTCGTTATTGCCAGATTGAAGATACGCGCGTCGGGCTTCAGCTTATTGAACGGCACCAGGTTTCGTTCATTACGCACCAAAGTCACCGCATGTTCGGCGATTTCACGCGCCAACGCATTAACCTCTTTCGACGACACGATTCGATCTATTTCATCAACCGGAGCAATTCTCTGTTTTACGAGTCCCAAGTCGTATTTCGCAGCCATGATCTTGCGTGCCGACTCTTCGATTCGTTTCTCGGATATCCGTCCGCTTTTCACCGCTTCACTGACACCGCGAAAAGCCGCGTCGTTGTCCGCCGGCTTCAGAAGCATGTCAGCTCCAGCCTCCAGTGCTCGCACCGCGGCTTCGTCCTGATTGAAGTAAATCGTCAGACCGCTCATGCTCATGGCATCAGTAACGACCATACCCTGGAAACCAAGATCGTTCTTCAGTAGTCGACCGATCACTGGCGACACAGTCGCGGGGGTAGATGCGCTGCTCGCAACGATCTCACCATCAGCGTCCGTATCAATTGGACCAACGCGACGTTCACGAGGCAGTGGTTTTACTGCCGTTGAATCGATCTGAGGCAAGCCCACGTGGGCCACCATAACTGCGCCAATACCCGCGTCAATTGCCGCTTTAAACGGAACCAGTTCGACCGTGTTCAAACGGTCCCGGCTTACATTGATTTCAGGCAGACCGCGATGCGAGTCAACCGCGGTGTCGCCATGACCCGGGAAATGCTTGGCCGTGGCGATCACGCCACCTTGCTGGGCGCCCTGAGTAAACGCCGCTGCGAAACGCCCAACTTCTGCCGCGTCTTCTCCGTAGGATCTAACGTTAATCACAGGATTCGCCGCGTTGTTATTCACGTCGACAACAGGCGCGAAGATTTGATGAACACCCATGGCGCGGGCTTCTCGGGCCGTTATTCGGCCCTGACCTCTTGCGTACTCCGGATTGCCGGTGGCGCCGACAGCCATGTTCCAGGGAAAGTTCACTGTATCGTCGAAACGCATGCCCGATCCTGCTTCCAGATCTGCTGAGATCAACAGCGGATACTTCGCAAACTGCTGCATGCGGTTCATCAAAACTACCGACTCGTACACTGGTCCACGAAACAAGATGATGCCGCCGACATGATTCTGTTCGACCTGACGCTTCAGCTCGCGAAAGGCGTCGCTGTCCTGGTTAAGAAACGTGGCATTTACGGCAACTGAAATTAACTGCCCGATCTTCTGGTCCACGGTCATTCGTTTCAGCTCTTTATCCGCCCACTTCAGCGCGGCCGCGGAGGGTCGCGCTGGATAAGCTTTACGGACACGACTATCCGCTGCCAATGCAACGTTATCGCCCGCCGAAGACAACGGCAGAACAGGCGCAGCTAACAACGCCAGAAAAACGATCAGTACTGACAATGATCGCAATGAAAAATTACGCAACATCATTTCAATATTATCTCCGGGAATTATTCGACCACCGCCCGCGGGGCCAACTCGTCCTGCCGATTCTTCGGCGCAGGTTCAAACGCAAAACTCGCCAACCAGGCAACAATAAAGGTTATTAAGCTTCCGAATAGGACGTACCAGGGCCACGCAATCCTGAATGGAAATATTTTATGCGCCAATTGCACCAGCCAGGCGCTGTTGTCTACACCGGCCAGGTAAACGCAAAGCATTATTACCAAGCTAACAATCATTCCGATAAGCGCCGGCGTTTGTCCTACTCGTTTCAGAAACACACCGACCAGGAAGACTCCGAGTATCGGGCCGTTAATCAAAGACGCAACCGATAACGCCATGTCGAGTGCTGAACGGTTCTGCTTCATCAAAACCAGCGCTACACCGATTTGAACGACACCCCAAACCAGGGTCAGCACATGCGAGACCTTCAGGTAATGTTCATCAGACCGTCCTGCGCGCAACGGTTTGTACAAGTCGTTCATCGCTGTTGCCGCAATGGAGTTCAATGACGACGACATTGCTGCGGCGAAGATTGCCGCGACCACCAGGCCCGACAAACCCGGCGGCATATGCCGGGTAATGAAATCCGGAAACACACGGTCACCGCCCGTGAATGGGAATGCCGCGCTCGCCGCTGTGACGTAACCAGGATCGGCGTAAGGTTTATAGAAGGCAAACAGCAAGACGCCGATGAAAAGGAACCCAATGAACTGACCCAGGACAACCGCGCCACTGGTTAACAATGCCGCCGCCGCCCGTTTTGGACGATCAGTGCACAGATATCGCTGCACCAGGTATTGATCTGTTCCGTGCGTACTCATCGTTAGGAAACAGCCACCGATTAAACCCGCCCAAAACGTGAACGTCTTACTCAGGTCTAAAGAAAAATCAAAGAGTGAAAACTTGCCGAACTGCGTTCCAGTCGCAATGGCCGCGCTCAATCCTCCATCAATTGAATTCACGAGAATGATGGCGGCAGCGATTGCGCCGACAATGTAGATTCCTAGTTGAATCACTTCGACCCAAATCACTGCTTCCATACCACCGAAGTAAGTGAAGATGATCATCGCCAGCCCAATCAAAATAACTGACGCAATGATGATGGCCTCGGCATTAGTGCCCGGTTGAAACGACGTGTACACCGCCGCCAGGACAATCGCAGTCAACAGCAAACGAATGCCGTCCGCGATATTCCGCATGACGACAAACAAGGACGCGGCGAGCACTTTGATTTTTCCACCGAAGCGGCGATCAAGTAGCTGGTAAACCGTCATCAAGTCTCCGCGGAAGTATGACGGAATGAAGAGCAGCGAAATGACGACCCGTCCGAGCAGGTACCCGAAGACCAGTTGCAGAAACTGAAAATTGCCGCCCCGCGAAAAGGCGATTCCCGGGACCGAGATAAATGTGATTGTCGATGTCTCAGTCGCCACGATGGAAGCAGCAACGGCCCACCAGGGAACTGACCGATCACCGAGGAAATAGTCACGGGTGGTCTTTTGCTTGCGCGCAAACCAGGCGCCGAACAACACGATTCCGATCAGGTAACCGAATATGATTGTTAGATCGAGAAAGGTCATTTGCTTTCCACCGGCGGGGTCTTGCTTCCTAACTCCTCAATCACGATTTCCGAAATTCGATTCATCAATAACAGTGCTGGATTATCGACTGTCCAACTCACTTCCGGCATTTCGTAAGCGGTAACTGCCAGCGCGATGCGGCCACGCGGGTGATAAATAATTCCGACGTTGCTGCGCAGTGCATCAAGTGCTCCTGACTTGGTCGCCTTCGGCGCGCGCCACTGATGACGCCAGATGCCGTTGGTTCCCTGCTCGCGTTTCATCAAGTCGATCATCTCTTTGGAAACCGCAGCACTGATAATCTCGCCGCGCTCGAGTTTCTCAACCAGCGTCACCATTTCCCGCGCGCTCGTGCGACCCAAACCAAAACGTTTGCTCTCCGCTTTCTTGCCTTCAGCGCTGTCACCACCGCCAAACACCCTGCGCATCAGTCTCGTCTCTTTGAAACCCAGCGCTTCCATGCGCGCGTTTACCGCATCAGCGCCAAACGTATCGATCACCAGATTCGTCGCGGTGTTATCACTGAGAATCATCATCAGGGTCGTGGCGTCGCGCAACGTTAATCGCAGTCCGTCAGAAAATTCGAAAAGGATACCCGAGCCGCCGACCTTCTTTTCCTTCGTCAACACGAGTTCGTCAGTCCATTTCGCCTTTCCTTCTGCAACCCGGGCGAACGTTTCGATCATGACGGCCACTTTGATCGTGCTGGCTGTCTGTACCGGTTCGTCACCCTGAAACGAAAAAGTCGCTCCCGTATCCAGGTTCTTTGCAAAGACGCTGACCTTGCCCTTGAACTGAGCAACTTCAGCTGCCACGCGTTTTTCGAGAGAGAGCTGCTGTCCTGCTTTGCTTACGAAGTCAAAACTTAGCCATCGCGAAGCGCACTCATTAACACCGGGCTTCAGACCGGGGTTAAAGCGACTTTCTCTGATTGGTAACCGTTGAAACGGTTCTCTTCCTATCGTTTTTTGCGGACCACCGGGCTGAAGCCCGGTGTTAATGAGAAAACTTCGCGCCAAATCCAGCCCTTGTTTTTGTGCAACAGCTTGGTGGGCGTATCCCGATGCAATTGCGAACGCAATCATCCACACCACGAAGGTCATCGATTTGGATGATTGGCGCAGGAACATGAACACGAAAGACTGGCGACTTCGTTTCGAGCGGGCGAGTAAAGTGGTTTTAAGAAACGGGAGCGGCGCCTTTATATCAAGACACAGTCGTTAATTGCCAGTTCCCGAATTGCCCAGTTCGTCGATTGCAGTCTGAACCACACCTTTTGCCGCCGCCAGAGCTGCCTTTGCCTCCGCAGCGCTACGTCTGGTCTTTGACATCACGAGCGCAACGCGAATGTCGCCCTCGGCGGCATCCAGCGCTGCTGTGGCTGAGTCTAAATTCAGACCTGTCTCTGCAGACAAAATGCGAAGGGCGCGCGCACGCAATTTGGTATTTCGCGCTTGCACGCTGGTCATCCGATTGCCGGTCACGTATCCCAGCTTCGCCAGCGACGCCGTCGATAACATGTTCAGCACCATCTTCTGCGCTGTCCCTGCTTTTAAACGTGTGGAACCAGCCACTACTTCCGGACCGACAACGGGTACGATGCTAATTTCTGCCGCGTTAGTAATAAGACTATTCGGAACACATGTGAGGGCAACGGTGAGTGCTCCCAATGTCCGCGCGTAATCGACCGCACCAATCGTGTATGGAGTTCTTCCGGACGCGGCAATCCCAACGAGCACATCTTTACTGGTAAACCCGCGCGCCTTTAAATCGTCGCCGCCGGCATTGCGGTCATCTTCGGAAGCTTCAACAGCTCGATGACAAGCTTCGTAGCCACCAGCGATGACCGCTTGAACCAGCTCAGGCGAAACTCCAAACGTAGGTGGACACTCGGAAGCATCCAGTACTCCGAGCCGACCTGATGTCCCGGTTCCAATATAAAAAAGCCTGCCTCCGTTTTTCAGTCTCTCCACAATTCCGTCAATGGCGCGGCCTATTTCCGGGAGCGCCAATGCTACAGCGGGCGCCACCAACGAGTCTTGCTCGTTCATCAAGCGCACGATTTCCAGTGAACATTGAAAGCTGAGGTTGCGGGTCTCCGGGTTCTCCTGCTCAGTGACAGGGATCGATTCGGAAGTTTCAGAATTCATCTACAAACTCAAACTGCCACGGCGACGTTGTTGAGGTGATCGTGGGCCATGCGGGCGGCCGCGATCGCCGGTGGAAACTGGGGCGGCTCGAGATAGGCATTGGGAGCGACCTCCTTTATTTCTTCGCGCATACACGCCAATACCAGTTCTCCCGCAGAAGCGAACACACCACCTACGTAACCCACCGGAAACTCTTCGCCTTCCAACTTCAAAGTTCGAATTACGGCAACGGCCGCCATTCCGAGCTCGCGCCCACCTTCAGCCAATATCTCTCTGGCGATTCGATCCTTTGCCTTAGCTGCGGCGACCACATCCCTGCCGAAGCCGGCCAGCCGCTCGTTGGTTATGGTTGGAGCGTAGATAGCAGTCGAAAGATCGTTAGGGTCGGAAACGTGGAAATAGGCGCAGGCAACCTCGGTCAAAATTGTTGCCGGTCCCCGGCCGTCAGTAGCATGAGCGATCGCACGCAACGCGCGCCGCGCGATCCACGCACCGCCCCCTTCGTCTCCGGCGATCGGGCCCCATCCACCGGCGCAGGCTTTCTTTCCGCGGCCGTTGATGCCACAACAATTTGAACCGGTGCCGGCGATCACGATAAGTCCCGGCGCTCCCTGCGTCGCACCGTACAAAGCGATATCAGCGTCACTGGTAACCGCGACTTCGCCCATGCCCAGCGTCTTCAGCGACTCGCGCATTCGCACTCTTAGTTCACGACGCCTCGCTCCGGCCAGACCAATTTCCGCCGCCACGATATCACTGCGGCGAATCTTCGCCGCTTCACACGCTTTGTCGATCGCTTCACGAATGGCAGCGCAGGCGTTAGAGATGCCTACGCGTAAGGGATTGGAAGGACCAGAAAGCCCTTCGCCCATGACCTCGAGGTTCATGTCCAAAATCACAGCGTGAGTTTTGGTGCCCCCGCCATCCACACCAAGCAGGGCCCGGCGCACAACGCGCTGACGAGGCGGCAGAACACCTGGATTTCTTCGCTCGGCGCTGACCATGAATTTCTTTCTATCCTCGGGGATGGACCATCATTTCCACGTCATTCTAGGTAACCAACATTTATAATGGAAACTAAAAGATTTTATTATTACAATAACGTGCATTGATGATACTCTTTTGGTCCAATTCGGAGCGGCTTACATGGAAATTCGACAACTACGGGCTTTCGTATCGATCGCCGAACTAGGCACATTCACTGCCGGCGCGCAGCGCGTGCACGTGACACAAGCGGCGATCAGCATGCAAATAAGGCAACTGGAAAATGAACTGGGCGCCAGATTGTTTATCCGCGCGCCGCGAAAAGTAATGCTCACGGAAGCGGGCGAACAGCTATTGTCGCGAGCCCGGCAAATACTCCGGGATCACGACGCGGCCCTCGAAGAAATCGCCGATCTCACCGGCGCTGAGCGAGGCAGGCTTCGTGTTGGTAGCGCTTCTGCGATGGTCACGACGGACGTGTTGCCGAAGCTATTGAGAGACGTTCGCAGGCAGCATTCTCGCGCAGACATTACGGTAGCCTCCGGAACCAGCGAATCGCTGGTCCAACTGATACTCGGAGGGGAACTGGACGTCGCTTTTGTTTCCCTTCCGGTTGAGGCGCGAGGAATTAACACCGAACGGCTAAATCAGGATCAGTTGGTGGCCATTGCTTCTCCACAACATCGACTCGCCAAACAGAAGACCATCGATGCCTATACCCTGGCCGGCGAAAAATTAATATTGGGCGAACGTGGAGGAAACACGCGTCGATTAATCGATCAGTTCTTTGCCCAGGCAGGAGTCACCCTGCATGTCTCCATGGAGTTGAGCAGGCAACAGGCCATCAGAAGGATGGTTGAAGAAGATATGGGCGTGGGAATTGTGCCGCTGCACACCGTTCGTGAAGAAGTTGAGAAGGGCAAACTCGTGCGCTGGTGGATCGAAGGCGCGCAAATCAATTGGGAGTTGGGAATCGCCAGGTTAACGGGTGGCTACGAATCGCCAATCACACAGACTTTTATCACCCTTGCCAGGAAATACTTTTCAGTAGACGAGGCCCCCTCATCAGGCCGCAAATCGAAGCAAAAGATTAGTCCAAAGAAATAGACAGGCCCGAAGGGCCGGCAGTCAATAGCCACGCGCGTTAGCACGTGGAACTGTGGAACGAATAAATTAGGTCCGAAGGACCGGCAGTATCAAAATACTACTGCCGGTCCTTCGGACCTCCTCTTTATCCGCGTGTACCACGCGCTGACGCGCGTGGCTATTCAATGACGGCCCTTCGGGCCTAACGCTTTCGGTTCAGTTCTTGAGCGCTGCAATTAACCGGTCGATATCAACTTCGTTGTTGAAAAAGTCCGTCGCCACACGAATCCCTTGAGGTTTTTCCGTCACGATTACTTTCTCTTTTGCCAGTTTATTTGCAAGTACCGCAGGCTCAGCAGCGGCCACCAGTGTCTCCGCGGATCTTTTATGACGGCCGTCAATCGGTGACAAGACATCCCAACCCTCATCTGCTAACCGGCTGGTGAGAAGTGTGTTCAACTCCAACGCGCGTTCCTGAATATTCCTAATGCCCACGCTCATGAAAACGTCGATCGACGCTCCCAGTGCAAACATTCCGGCAAAGTGCGGACAACCAAGCTCCACGCGGGCGGCCGCATCGTTTCGCAAATGCAGTTCATCGTTTTTCATGTCGTAGGGCTCCTGCACACTGAGCCAGCCAACGGAGCGAGGTCTGGACTGCTGTTGAAGCTCGCGCGAAAGATAAACGAAGCCACTACCATACCCTGCCAACATCCACTTGTGACCGGTTGAACAAAGCGCATCTATCTTCATGCGCTTCACGTCAATCTCAAATACCCCGGCAGATTGACTGGCGTTGACTACGAGCGCATGTTCGCGTTTCGCCTTTCCCAATTCCTCCAGGTCCATACGAAAACCATTTGAGAATTGGACGTGGCTTATGGAGATGACTCCACTTCGGTCGTCCATTTTGCGTTGGATATCTTCTATGTTGATGTTGCCTGCATCAGCCTCAACAAAATGAACAGGAATACGTCGATTCATCCACGGCAACGTGGAAACAGGAAATTCCAGGTCGTTTGAGATGACTTCACCACGCGTCTCCAGCGCGTCGACGATTACACTCATACCGGACGAAGTGTTGGTGGTAAGGGCCACCTCATCCGGTTCGGCGTTGATAAAGGCAGCTACTTTTCGACGCACTTCTTCGCGCTGGGCCAACCAATAATCCCAGTGAATATCTCCATCTTCCATCATTGATTTGTAGTACTGGGTGGCAGCCTCTTGCGTGCCGCGCGCGAGTGGACCAGCAGCAGCCGTGTTCAGGTAGGTTGAATGCTGGGTTACCGGAAACTGCTTTCTAATTTCGTCCCAATTGATCATTGATGTTGAAGATAGCCCCTAACTTTTGTCGATTCGGGAAGTAGGCGCGTCAAACCATAACGTCGCCATCGGAGGCAGGTTAATCTGCGCTGAGTGGGACAATCCATGAAGCGGTTCTTTTTTCGCTTTAACCCGCTGGTCCATTTCAACACCGCTCCCCCCAAACTCAGCCGCATCAGTATTCAGAATTAATCGATAAGTTCCTGCCCGAGGTAAACCAAGTTGGTGATTCTCCCGAGCCACCGGTGAGAAGTTTCCAACGACTATTACTTCCCTTCCCGTCTTCGGCGAAATGCGACGAAACGACACGATGTTTTCGGAGGCGTTATCTGCGTCGATCCACTGAAATCCGGACGGCTCCCCATCTGCTTCCCACATTTGTTCGCGGCGCTTGTACAGTTGATTGAGCTCACGCACCAGTTTCTGAACCCCGCCGTGAAAAGGTTCCTCGATCAAGTGCCAGTCAAGGCTCTCTTCTTCGTTCCATTCTCTCCATTGCGCAAATTCGCCGCCCATGAACAATAGTTTTTTTCCTGGATGGGCCCACATGTATCCATACAAGGCACGCAGGTTAGCAATCTTCTCTTCCAGATTTCGGCCCGGCATCTTGTTTAGTAACGCGCCTTTCATGTGCACTACTTCATCGTGCGACAACGGCAGAATAAAGTTCTCACTCCAGGCGTAAATCAAGCCAAACGTCAACGAGTTGTGGTTGCCGCCACGGAACAGTGGATCGGTCTGAAAATATTTCAGGGTGTCGTGCATCCACCCCATGTTCCATTTGAAATCGAAACCAAGTCCGCCCGTGTAAACCGGGTGACTGACTTTGGGCCACGCCGTCGACTCTTCCGCAATCATCAACGTCCCCGGACACTCCCGATGAGTTGTCTCGTTGACCTCCTGCAGAAGCTTAATCGCTTCCAAATTCTCACGCCCGCCAAACTGGTTCGGCACCCAGTCACCTTCATTGCGGCTGTAGTCCAAATAAAGCATCGACGCGACCGCATCCACTCGTAGTGCGTCGATGTGAAACTCCTTAAGCCAGTACAGCGCATTGGCCAACAGAAAGTTTTTAACTTCGTTGCGGCCGTAGTTGAAGATGTACGTTCCCCAATCCGGATGCTCGCCCTTTCGCGGATCCAGATGTTCGTACAGCGCAGTGCCGTCGAATCTCGCCAGTGCGAAAGCGTCTTTTGGAAAATGTGCAGGCACCCAATCCATGATGACGCCGATACCGGCTTTGTGGAATTGATCGATCAGGAAACGTAGATCGTCGGGCGTTCCGTAACGAGAGGAGGGCGCAAAGTAATTACTGACCTGATAACCCCAGGATGGCCCATACGGGTGTTCCTTTAGCGGGAGAAACTCTATGTGAGTAAACCCCATTTCGGAGACATACCGGGGCAAAACTTCCGCCATCTCGCGATAAGTAAACGGGCGGCTTTCTTTCTCAACTACCCTGCGCCAAGACCCGAAGTGAACTTCGTAGATCGACATCGGGCGGCGAAAGTGCTCCGCTGCCCCACGCTTTTTCATCCACGCCTTGTCGCGGAAGAGATACTTCGACTCGTAAACAATTGATGAGGTGTCCGGTGGAACTTCCGCAAAAGCGGCATAGGGATCGGCCTTCAGAAACTTCGGAGCGAACGGAGTCTTGATTTCATACTTGTAGATTTCACCCGCCTTCAACCCGCCAATAAAAAGCTCCCACACGCCCGAACTGCCGAGGAGGCGCATCGGATTCTTCGTGCCATCCCACGCGTTGAAGTTTCCTACGACACTGACGCGCTCGGCATTCGGCGCCCACACAGCGAAGGCGACACCTGCAACGCCGTTCAGCGTGATGACGTGGGCTCCTAGTTTTTCATAGATTCGTTCATGACGTCCCTCGCCGAAGAGATGGAGGTCGATTTCGCCGAGCGTTGGTGGAAACGACTGTGGCTCCTTAGAAACTGCGGCAGCGCTGTCCGCCTTCGCACGCGGCTTCGCACGAGCTCGTTTACCCTTCGCCTTAGGCTTCTCGCTCATATTGAGAATCTGCTGCCGCTACCCTTCAATCTAAGGAAACTATTCAACGAGTACACTGGGACCGCGGGCGTCCCCGCCCGCATTGAGCGCGAAGCGCGAAAACCGCATCGCAACCTAAATCCGACTCCTTAACCTGGCATCTCTGCCTTGGCTGGATTGACGCTCTCAACACAACGGCGATAGATGTCGGCGCCGTTTCCGAGTTCGGGCTTATTACTTCGTGCTTCCGAAAGAATTTCAAGAAATCGTTTGCGGGAAAAAGGTATTTTGAGTTGTTCCATCAAATCAATCGCCCGCGCCGCATACTTCAATACCTGGACCGGCTCAATGCGGGAGATGTCGTTAAAGAACCAGCCGCAACTCGCGTACATCAAAATAGTGTTGCGTTGCATTTCGAGATACGTCAGCGCTCGCTCACGATCTTTCGCTCCCAACTCCCGTGACGCGTGGTGTTTCAAAAACGAAGGGACGCGAGACGAATCCAGAAAAATCTCGATTGCCTCGTTGCGCGCAGCCCACGGCTCGATAAATAGCTTGCCTCTAGTCTCTTCAAAGAACACGGCAGCTTCGTCCCGCACAAGATCGAGAGCGCTTCGTAACGGTCCGCGCCACCTTTGATTCCAACCCGCCTCGCCACCCGTCTGACAACCACAATCACTTATCCAACGCCCCACGCCGTGCGGACAACTCCACGAACTTCCCTGCCCATCCGCGCCATGCGCTATTTCAACTTCAGCGACGGGCGGATGGTGGTCCAGGTGTTCGCCGTAATTTGTCGCGCGCAAGCCTCGCGCCGGAATCTCCACTTCGAAAGCGTGGGCCAAACACAAATCGCCAAACTTGAAGTGGTGTCCATAGCTTTCACCATCGGTGGCCACGTTGACGAGGCCGTCGCCGCGAACAGCCCGCGCGAAACGCTCCACCAGCACACTGCTGGAAGCCAGCGCCTGATCGAATGCAATTGCGCCCGCCAGTTGCTGGTCATAGAAGAAGACGGCCAATGAACGCTGCGAATTCTGACGATGACAATATTGATAGCTGTATCCGGTATCAATCTGACCCAAGGAAACATCCTGCCATTGCGTTTCGGCAGTTTTGCGGATTCGACTAGCCTGTTGCGGGGCCAGGATTACGTATCGCAGTCCCTCATCGATCAATAGATCCAGGACGTCGTTGTTGCACGCCGTTTCCGGCAACCACATTGATTCCGCTTCTCGTCCGAATCGATAACGAAAATCCGCTAGTCCCCAACGCACTTGTGTCAATCGATCACGTTCATTGCAGAGCGGCAGAATCGCATGACTATAGGCTTGCGCTATGGCGTTGCCGTGACCGCCGCGACGCCTTACGCTTTCTGCATCTGCCGCGACGATCTGTGAATAGGTGTCCGGGTGAGTCCGTTCCAACCACGTCAGCAGGGTTGGCCCAAAGTTAAAGCTTAGATGCGTGTAGTTGTTTACTATTCGCCGCTCGTTGGTCCGTTCATCGATGAAGGACACCTGGGCGTTTGGCTTGTAACACTCAGCGTGAATTCGTTCATTCCAATCGTGAAACGGCGCCGCATCCGGCTCCTGGTCTACCACGCCGGTCCATGGATTCTCACGAGGCGGTTGATAAAAATGGCCGTGGATGATCACTGCGGGCGCACGTTTGTCGATGTCCGTTTTCCCGCGTCCGTCGGTGCTGGTTTGCATTTCCAATAAGGTAGCAAATCCGGTTATTAAGCGCAGCATTGTTTGCGTCACCGGTACCATTCGTCTTATTTCGTGTTAATTCGTGTGTTTCGTGTAATTCGTGGATCATTTTTTAGGCAGCAGAAGAACGATCCACGAAACACACGAAACACACGAAGTAACACGAACAGGTTTCCGTTCGTCTGTATTTGCAGTTTAACGCCGGTGTGATGTAAATCTTCGGTGAGGGTTTTCAAGTTAACGAATGAACTTCAAACACTGGATAAAGAAACTTGGTTTCTGGGGCTTCATGTTTTTCCTCGTCAAGGGATTGCTCTGGTTAACCATTCCTGCTCTGCTCGCCTTCTTCGCTGCCAACTAAATGAGACAATCCCTTGTTAGTGCTCTCGCTTTAATCGGAATCCTGTTCATACTTTCGCTTCCGCTCGAAAAGACATCCGCTCAGAAACCGGTCAGGCCACGTGCGCGCGAAGCCGGAATCAAAGTCGGCATTCTTCCTCCCGGTCCGCTGAATGCAATTACGGACGTCAGCGGTGTCACCGTGGGCCAAACCACCATCATTCGCGGGGACAACATTCGCACAGGCGTAACGGCCATACTGCCGCACAGTGGCAACCTCTTTCGAGAAAAGGTTCCCGCAGCGATCTTCGTCGGCAACGGTTTCGGGAAGTTAATGGGTTCGACTCAGGTCGATGAACTCGGAGAGATAGAAACACCTATTCTGCTCACTTCCACACTTAATGTTCCGCGCGTCGCCGATGCGCTACTCGATTACATGCTGGCGCTCCCTGGCAACGAAGATGTCCAGTCAGTCAATGCCATCGTGGCCGAGACCAACGACGGCTTCCTCAACGATATTCGTGGACGGCATGTCACCAGGGAAGACGTTTTCGCTTCACTAAAAAATGCGAAGGGCGGCGAAGTTGAAGAGGGATCCGTCGGCGCGGGCACCGGGACAGTTGCTTTTGGCTTCAAAGGGGGGATCGGCACAGCTTCACGAAAACTGCCCGCCAAGCTCGGTGGATACACCGTCGGTGTGCTGGTGCAGACCAACTATGGTGGTGTGTTGACGATAAACGGTGCGCCTGTCGGGCAGGAGCTCGAGCGCTATTATTTAAAGGATCAACTAACGAGCAGCCGGATCACCCGGTGTCAGGTCAACCCTGATCCGGCGCAATGTGCTGATGGTTCCGTAATTGTAGTAATTGCGACCGACGCGCCTGTTGACGCACGCAGCCTCAAACGCATGGGCTTCCGTTCCATGTCGGGCCTGGCCCGCACTGGCGCGGCCGCCACCAACGGCAGCGGCGACTATGCCATTGCCTTCACAACTTCCATCGATGGACGAGTTAAGCCGTCTGCCAGCCAAACACGCACCCAGTCCTTACTGACCAATGACGCAATGTCACCCCTCTTCCTGGCGGTAATTGAAGCCACCGAAGAGGCGGTTTACAACTCAATATTCCGTGCCACAACCGTAACGGGCCGCGGCCGGACCGTCGAAGCTTTACCACTGGATCGGACCCTGGAAGTGCTCCGCAGGCGTGGTCTGCTCCGATCAAACTAGCTATTGGACCATCGCAACTGTAATCGTGACACTTATGAGATTACTTATCGGTGAATGCGTGTTGACACGACATTGATCGCTGAATAGAATCCAACTACCCCGAACAATTGGAACCAGCAGGAGGAGAACTAAGGTGAAAACAACTATACGTGTCAATCGTAAGCGGCCTGAGTCGATGACCAAGCAGATTACGGACCAGTTGACCGGCTTGATTGAATCAGGTGCCATGACCGTTGGTAGCTACCTCCCGAGTGAGCGGGAATTGGCAAACTCTTTGAAGGTGGCGCGGAATGTAGTTCGTGGCAGTTATGAGAATTTGATGAAGGCGGGACGAATTCAAAGCGAAGGCCGCAAGGGCCGGACAGTTAAAGCCTCCGGCAAAAAGCGCAGCGGCGGCAAAGCTTCAAAGGGCGGTTCGAAAGCGCGCAAGAAATAGACGACGGTTTACCTCGCTGGATTGTCGGGTGCAAACTAACTGGCTTCAAACGTAGTTCTCATCCCCCAAAGCCAGAATTTCGTTGCGTATCGCATTACGTTCTGCCAGTAGACGCACAAAAAACCTGCGCCTCATCAGGAAGAATGCCAGTGCGCGCGAACCTCCCATAAAACTATCGATCCCTTCGAAAAACCGGATCGCGAGATAACCCGCGACTGGCAGCAGGACCAGGATCACCAGCGCTATTCCCCAGCCCCACCACGTGTAACTTAACCAGGCCACTACCATCCAGGTCAGCGGAAACAACAACATCGCCGAAAGTATCTTGACCGTCGAAATTACATCTTCGTCGTTTTTGGAGATCCGGGTCGCGAGCAGTCCTCCCAGACGATAGGCAGGATAATGCACAGCCAGTCCAACCACTGCGGGCCCGATCAACAACAGAAACAAGATTACGCGGCTGATGAGATGCGTAAACACTGACCAGGTCGATTTCGGTGGCGAGAGATCGTCCGGATCAACCCCGGCTTGCGCCAGTTCCTCCTCGAATCGTTTTAACCTGGTCTCGAGGCGTTGCAGGCGTTCGGGCGCACGTTCAAGGAGAACCGAGTAGGCCTTGATGAACCGTTGTTGAAGTTGTAACTCCTGGGCCAGACTCTCGTCCTGTTCATCCGCGGCCGCGGAGAAGATCTTTTCAGCCCGCCTGACTGTATGGAGCGCTTCCTCGTGATGCGCATCCAGCATGACTTCGCGCAACGCATTCTCAATCCGGCTGGACAACTCACGAACTTCGGCACGCGGCGGGACGTCGCCCGCCTCCAGCGCCACCGGCTCGACGTCGATTGGTTTACCGAAATACAGCAAGGCTTCACTACGAAATTTTGTTTTTGAAGTGTAATAAAGACCGGCCGGCACGATCTGTAGACCGCTAACTTCTCCAGTTGATACAGCGCCCAGCGCTATTCGCGCGGCGCCGGTTTTAATTGGACGAAGTCGTTTTTCATCGTGTGAGACGCCTTCGGGACAAATACCAATCGTGCCTCCCCGGCCTAATAGTTTGCGTGCTGCTACGAACGTCTCACTGTTTTTGGAAATGTCGCCGCCTTCATCCTGGTGACGATAAACAGGCAGTGCGTCCATGGCGCGCACGATGTAGCCCAGGACCGGCATGTCAAACAGCGGCGCCTTGGCTAGAAACGAAACCTGGCGTGGTGCGAGACAAAGCAGGAAGGCGGGATCGACGAGAGCGTTCGGGTGGTTCAAAACAAAAATCAGCGGCCGTTCGCGGGGCACATGCTCCAGCCCCACGACTTCAACCCGTCGAAAGTAAACACGAAGGGCAAAGCGTAATAGGGCGACTATGATGCGGCGGACCATTTAATGAAGTTGAGTGTCGACAGACAACTTGTATTGATTCCCCTCCCTTTGGGAGGGGTTAGGGGAGGTCCTGCGACAGACCCGCCCCTTTTGTCTCAGAAGGAAGCGTCAACGTTCGCTCTCCCAGTTTACTCGGCATCATTAAGGCGTGATTCGAACCAGCGTCGACGCTTGCTCCAATAACATAGATTCTTTTCGTTCGTAGACCCTCTCCCCTGCCCTCTTCCAAAGGGAGAGGGAGTACGTGCGTCGAATATCTTTAATGCATATAATATCGATGCTTTCCCAACAATCTGCAATCTGATTCTGAGGAGTGCTATGAAACGCTTTGTCCTGGCTCTGGCTATCTCTCTGTTCGCGCTTACCCCGATTGCTTCGGCACAAAACAGCCGTTTTCCAATTGACGAACTCCTAAAAGTCCGCCGCGTTGGTGACGCGCAAGTGTCACCGGATGGTTCGCAGGTGGCTTTTACGATCGGCGATGTGAATTACGACGCCAACAGAGTGCTGACTCAAATTTACGTCATGCCAATCGGCGGCGGGAACATGAAGCAACTGACAAAAGGCGAAAGCTCCTCAACCTCGCCACGCTGGTCCCCTGACGGAAAGAAGATCGCATTCGTCACTGGCGGACAGATTTGGACCATGGACGCTGACGGCGACGATAAAGAGCAAGTGACAAAGATTTCAACCGGAGCCTCCGGACCTGTCTGGTCACCTGACGGACGATTAATCGCTTTCGCTTCAGACGTCTATCCGGAATGCACGAACGATGAATGCAACAAACGTGTGGAAGAGGAACGAGAGCAGAACAAAGTTAAAGCGCTGGTAACCGACCGCCTGCTCTTCCGGCACTGGGTTGAAGCACGCGACCGGAAAAGAACTCATACCTTTGTGGTGGCCAGTAACGGCGGAGTGGCGCGGGATCTGACACCTGGTGATTTCGATGCGCCGCCTTATGCGGTGGCTGGTGATGTTGATTACGCGTTCTCACCTGACTCGAGAGAGCTTGCTTACCTGCGAAATCCGGACAAAGTCGAAGCCATCTCCACGAACAGCGACATCTACGTTGTTCCCGTTACCGGCGGCAACTCCAAAAATATTACCGTTCGAAATCGCGGTTACGACGACGGTCCGGTCTACACCAAAGACGGTAAATACATTCTCTACTTATCGCAGGCTCGTGGCGGTTTCGAAGCTGATCGTTGGCGTCTGATGCGCTACGACCGGGCGAATGGAGCAACTGTCGAACTGGTGCGCGGTTTGGATTTGAGCGTCGGCGAGATCGTTCCTTCGGCCGACGGAAGTACGATCTATTTCGGCGCAGGCGAACGGGGACACCATCCTATCTATCGCGTCTCGGCAAACGGAGGTGCGCCGCAAAAAGTTGTGAGTGGCGTTTATGCCGGCGGTTTGCAAGTTACTCCCAATGGCACTTTTGTTTTCGTAAACAGCTCACTCGCGAAACCGCCCGAGGTTTACCGCGCCAATAACGACGGAAGTAATGTAACCGCGCTGACTCGCGTTAACGATGAACTGGTGACGCGCGCCGGCTTGTTAGACGCGGAAGAAATTGAATGGACCGGAGCAGTAGGCGCAAAAGTACACGGCTTCATGCTTAAGCCCGCGAATTTCGACGCCAGTAAAAAGTATCCGCTAATTGTTTTGATTCACGGTGGCCCACAAAGCGCCTGGAACAACAGTTGGAGCTATCGCTGGAACCCGCAGGTATTTACTGATGCTGGGTATGCAGTGTTCATGCCTAACCCGCGCGGATCGCTGGGCTATACGCAGCGTTTTGTCGATGAGATAAGCGGCGACTGGGGCGGAAAGGTATTTATCGATTTGAAGAACGGAATCGCCGACGTGCTACGGCGCAATTCCTATATCGATCGAACTCGAATTGGCGGCGCCGGTGCTTCCTATGGCGGGTACATGGTCAATTGGATCCTGGGCCACAACAACGATCCGCGCTTCCGCTTTAAGTCGCTGGTTTCGCACGCAGGCGTTTACAACCTTGAGAGTATGTACGGCGCAACCGAGGAGCTTTGGTTTGTTGAGTGGGAATTCAAAGGAACGCCCTGGACCAATCCCGCGATGTACTCGCGTTGGTCCCCGCATAAGTTTGCCGGCAACTTCAGCACACCTACGCTGGTGACGGCGGGTGAGCTGGATTACCGCGTTCCTTACACAGAGAGCCTGCAACTCTACACGGCGTTGCAGCGAAAGGGAGTGGATTCAAAGTTGATTCTCTTCCCGGATGAAGGCCACTGGATCCTGAAGCCACAGAACTCCAGGTTCTGGTACAACAGCGTACTCAACTGGTTTAAAGAGGAGCTCTAGGAATAGAACCATCCGCAGATTTCGCAGATTACACAGATTAGGAATTGAAGTTGGAAAGCTAAGGGTAAGTTAACTCCAGAACTTGCTAATCTGCGTAATCTGTGGAATCTGCGGATGATTATTCAGCTTTTTCAAGTGGTGGGACCACCGCCACAAAGTCATCTTCAAATCGCCGCGCATACTGCTCCAGTAACTCTTCAACTCTTTCCAGCTTTTTCGATCGCACAATCAATCCAGCGTGATGTCGCTTCTTAACGCGATAAACTATCTCGGGCTCATCGTAGGCCGAAGTGTCCGGCTGCTCCTGTTTCGCCAGGGACAAAACTATCCCGGCATATTCCTTCCGCGTCGGCTTGCCATCAACAACCGCTTTTCCACTCTTCGCAACCGGAGGAACTACCTCGATCCGCGCCCACTCGCGCCATAAATTCAGACCTGACGCCGCTTCCAGGACCTCCGCGATATATGCTCCGCCAACACGTGCGGCGATCTCTAAAAAATAAAACTTTCCGTCTGCGTCGCTTTTGATGAACTCAGCATGGGTCGCCCCGTTTTTTATTCCCAACGCCTTCACCAGTTTCCGGTTCGCCTCGAGTAGTTTCTTTTCGTCGTCTGATCCGCGCAGAATCGTCCTTGAGAGGTAAGCTCCACCGTGATGGGCCACCTGCATCGGTGGACGTCCATACCGGTTGGTTCCAGCAAACGAAACGCGTCCGTTCTTCACTACCGAATCAACGTGAAAAACCTCGCCCGCCACGAAGCGCGCCAACAGGTAATAAGATCCACGCTCGCGCAGGTTTTCGCGTTCGTTCATCTCTTCAAACGTTTGCCACACTTCATCTGCTGACTCGACTTTCTTAATGCCAATGGCGGAAACGTCTGAGCGCGGCTTGATGATCCAGGGTGGAGGTACTCGCGCCATGAAGTCTCGGATGTCATCCGGATTTATTAGCGGCACGAAGTCTGGAACGTCCAATCCGGCGTCCTGAGCGCTGCGTGCCATGACCAGCTTGTCACGGAATCCCTTAGCTACGGAGGCATTCATCCCTGGCAATTGAAAGTGTTCGCGTATTAACGCCGCCGTCACTACGTCAAACTCCTCCAGCGCCACGACGCGATCCGGTTTCGCCTTGCGCGCAAGATAGGCAACCAGGTCGATCATCAGTGGTGGTCCTGCGTCATTTGGCACTGCAATCAAGTCGTCGAGGCAGTCGCGGGGCCAGTCCTCGTTCAGCATTTTTTCTTTGGTAACCAGGACGACGTTACATCCACGAGCTTTGCATTCGCGGATAAAGTCGCCTCCTTTGAAATAGGTGGCCAGACAAATGACATTGAGAGGACGAGACTGGGTCATTGGCTAAACGGCGTTCACTATAAACGTTTGCAGATTTCCGGTCACCTGATAATGTATGCGCACTGTAGGATCGAGAGCATTCGACTTCAGTGAAGTGCGTCAATCGCTTACTGGGACCGGCGGGCGTCCCCGCCCGCACCGCACCGCAGGTGCGCAGTTGTTTTCGACAAGAATCATTTCGCGCTTCGCGCTCAGTGCGGGCGGGGACGCCCGCGATCCCAGTGACCGAGTTCTTAGCTTCCTGCACAGTAAGATCCAGTTAAATAACCAATCCGAGTTCAGCTAAAAATGATCTTTCGTGGACCATTTCCGGATGTCACTGTCCCAGAGGTTTCCCTGACCGAATTCGTAATGCGCGACGCAGCGCAACGAGCGTCAAAGCCGGCATTGATTGAAGGCCCAACTGGTCGGGTCATTACTTACGGCGAGTTGCAGCGCTCCATCCGCGAGGTGGCAGCGGGACTCGCTGCCCGTGGATTCAAGAAAGGTGATGTGTTCGGGATTCTAAGTCCAAACGTTCCCGAATATGGCATTGCCTTTCACGCGGTCGCGACCCTTGGCGGAGTTAACACGACCGTCAACCCGCTCTACACGGCGCCTGAAATTGCGCATCAGTTGGCGGACGCAGGTGCAAAATTTCTGGTCACCGTTCCCCAATGTGCTGACAAGGCGGCGGAAGCGGCCAGGAAAGCAAACATTGAAGAACTGTTTATTTTTGAACAGCCAGGCGCGGATTTGAACGGCGCCACGCCATTCTCCGAATTATTTCTAAAGGACGGTACGCCGCCTGAGGTCAAGATAAATCCGAAAGAAGATCTGGTGGCCCTGCCGTATTCAAGTGGAACTACCGGCCTACCGAAAGGCGTGATGCTGACGCACCACAACCTGGTCGCCAACATGTGTCAGATGGTAGGACTTCGTTACTTCACCGGCGAAGACACGCTTGTCTGTCTCCTCCCGCTCTTTCACATATACGGCCTGGTAGTCGTCTTAAACATGGGACTCTACAGCGGGTCGACCATCGTAACCATGCCGCGTTTCGAGCTGGAATCATTTCTGGAGACGCTGCAAAAGTATGACATCACATTGGCCCACCTGGTTCCGCCGATCGTTCTGGCGCTGGCCAAACATCCGGTTGTTGACAACTACCGGTTGCCTAAATTGAAAACAATTTTCTCGGGCGCTGCGCCGCTGGATGAAAGTTTAACGCGTGCCTGCATGGAACGGCTCGGCTGTGACCTTCGCCAGGGTTATGGGATGACTGAGACGAGTCCGGTGACACATTCTTCGCCGCCCGAAAAAGAGAACGTGAAATTTGGTTCAGTGGGCGTGCCCGCGCCGAGCACCGAGTGCAAGCTGGTTCACCTGGAGACCGGCGAAGAACTGGGACCAAACGAGGAGGGCGAAGTCTGCGTACGTGGCCCGCAAGTGATGAAGGGATACTTGAACAAGCCGGACGCCACCGCCGCCACCATCGATTCAGACGGCTGGCTTCACACAGGTGACATCGGATACGCAGACGATGACGGACACTTCTACATCGTTGACCGCGCCAAAGAACTTATTAAGTACAAGGGCTTCCAGGTTGCGCCGGCCGAGCTCGAGGCGCTGTTGTTAACACATCCCAACGTGGCTGATGCGGCAGTGATTCCCTGCCCTGATGACGAGTGTGGTGAAGTGCCCAAAGCCTACGTGGTTCTTAAAGGAGATGTGACGGCTGAAGTCTTGATGGATTACATCGCTGCCCGAGTGGCGCCGCACAAGAAAATTCGCAGTGTCGAGTTCATAGAAAAAATTCCCAAATCGCCGTCGGGCAAAATTCTGCGGCGCGTCCTGGTCCAGGGAGAACGAGAAAGGAAAAAACAGTAAATGTCTGCAGACGTTGTCGCTAGAACCATCAAGGAGTATTTCGCGGCACTTCGGGCGATGGACGAAAAAGCCTGGGTCAATACTTTTGCAGTTGATGCCGTTAGTTACGATCCCGTCGGAACTCCGGCGATAGAAGGCCATGTGAAACTTGCGGAATTCTTTCAAACGATTACGGCCGCGTTCAAGGAAGTAGGGCTCACCGAGGATGACGTGTTTATAGCCGGGGATGGCGCGGCGGTGAAGTGGACCGGCCGCGGAACGAGTAAAGCCGGAAAAAGCGTAAAGTTTGAGGGCATCGACGCCTTCGAGTTTAACGAGGCGGGCAAGATCCGGACGCTGCGTGCCTACTGGAACCCGGCAGAGATGGTGGCTCAGCTTTAACCAGATTTCCTCGCTGTATTCAACCCGGTTCGTGTATTTCGTGTATTTCGTGGATCCGTTTTTTGAGGCTGCAAAAAAACCGATCCACAAAATACACGAAACACACGAAATAACACGAAGCCCTCCTTTGGATGAATCGACACAGTGAAGGTGTTATATTACCCACCTCGGCTCTCATTCCAAGACAGTACATTCCAAGACAGTACATGCTTTGAGTTTTGAAAGGAGAGAGACATGAAAAACTTTAGCATTGCAGTTCTACTCGGTGTCTCGCTCAGTGCGGCGGTCTTCATAAATGTAAAAGGTCAGGCGATAGCCCCGGCACCGCCGGCAACCAGTACTTCAAACTGGGAAACAGTTCGGCCCGAGAATGAAGAGTTTGCCGTATTGATGCCAAAGGGCTATTCACTCGAAACCAGCACCGATCCCTATCACAAGATGGAGATCAATTCGCGCACGTACCTTTCCCAGGCGCCGAATGGTCCGGTACTGGCCGTAGTTTCTCTGAGCGGGATCAAATCGAACCCCGCGCTTTATACAGAGACGCAGCGGGTCAATTCCTACGTTGACGCGTTCAAGAAACTGTTCACACCAAAGTTGAAGAAGATGGTGCCTCCGAAACTCTTCTTTGTCAGGAACAAGACACTGATGGGACATACTGGACGCGAGTACAGCCTGGCGGTCGGCGATCTGTCCGGAACTGTACATGCCTTCGCAACGCGAAGACGTTTCTATGCCCTTGTTTACCTGCACACTAAGAAAGACGACCCAATTCAGGAGGAGTTTCTAAGTTCATTCAAACTCCCCGAACGGATCGACGCGCCGCCACCACCGACACAGGTTGCGAATCATCCTCCTCCCGCTACACCCGCACAGCCTGGTGCGGAGTCTCCGCAAACGACGTCTCCGGGACAAGGAGACCAGCCGGTTACTGCGGAAGCTAAACCGGATGCGCCTACTGCTGGGGAACCTGCTGGCAGACGGCCAGTCAACGGTGGGGTGTTGAACGGCAAAGCAGTTTTTCTCCCCAAACCTATGCACCCTGCCGGTGTTGAAGCGACAGGTGTAGTGGTAGTCGAAGTGACCATCGACGAATACGGCAATGTGTCAGCGGCGCGCGCCGTCTCTGGTCCTCCACCACTTCAACCAGCAGCACTTGAAGCAGCGCGCCAAGCGCGTTTTACACCTACCTACTTAATGGGTGAACCGGTGAAGGTGCGCGGTGTAATCACCTACAACTTCCAGCGCTCGCCGTAACTCCAGTCATGAATCGATCGCTGAAGCGGCTGGACGTGGTACATCAGAAATTGTTGGACACGGTCCAGCCGCTTGATCCAAAGCTGTTCAGGAAGCGGCCTTCCGATAGTGAATGGAGCGTCGCTGAGATACTGCAGCATCTGTACCTTGTCGAACAACGCGTCGTTAAAGATCTCACACGGGCGATCGCGGCCGAACCTGGTCGCGTAAGTTTCTTCAAGAGATTTGTGCCTACTTCTATCGTCGCGTTGCGAATTAGAAAGTTTCAGGCCCCAAAGGCTGTTAACCCGGTTGATGTTCCGGGGAAAGATGCGGTGCTAGCAAATTACAACGGCGCGCGGCAATCTTTGAAAGACCTTTGCAGCTCGCACGACGCGAAGCGTTTTAGAACCCTGGTCTTCAATCATCCATTTCTCGGCCGGATTGATGGCGCTGCCACCGTCGACTTCGTCGGCTACCACGAGCAACGTCACTTGAAACAAATTCGCGAGGTGCTGAAGAAACTCGGCGCGTAAATCCGATAGGATCCCGAAGTTCCGATCGAAAACCCACGCTTCGTGTTATTTCGTGTGTTTGGTGCATTTCGTGGATGGCTGTTATGCAGCCCAAGAACGATCCACGAATTACACCAAACACACGAAATAACACGAAAGTGCTGATGACCTAAGTTAGCGCTTGACCACTTCGTCTCCCCGTTCTATCTTCCATCGATTTCAACGACATAGCCATCCAAGGAACAAATAAATTTTGACCACTACTGTAGCTACCGGTCCTGCCTGGGTTATTCCTGATTATCTGGAAGTTTCCGGAGAACACCTTGCCATCAATGGAGTGGATGCGCTCGCGCTGGTTCGCGAGTTTGAATCCCCTCTTTTCGTTTTCTCTGCGCCCCGAATCAAACGAAACATCGAGCGGCTTAAAAAAGCCGGGGAGTCAGTACAACACCCGATCCGTTTCTTTTATGCGTCCAAGGCCAACTCCAACATGGCCGTTCTAAAAACGGTCTTGGAGTCTGGCATCGACGTTGAGGTGAACAGTGGCGGTGAACTATTCAAAGCCTTACGCGTTGGGTTTGGACCAGACCAAATCATTTTCAACGGAACCAGCAAAAGCGATGGCGAACTGGACGACGCGGTCCGGGCCGGCATTCACGCAATTAACGTCGATTCGATTTACGAGATTGGTTTGGTTGAAGAAGCAGTGAAACGCGTTGTGGCTGCTGACGGCACGGCAACTAAGCCCGCCCGTATTGCCTTGCGTTTGGTTCCGGAGATTGGCACGCGTTCCCATCTGGGTTTGCAGACGGCGCTGCTAACTTCAAAGTTTGGCATTTCGTCATCTGAGGTGTTGGATGCGTTCCGACGTGGTCTACAAAATCCGGACCTGATCCACGTTTGCGGCATTCATATCCACGTTGGTTCGCAAACGCCGGACGTCGAACCTTTTGCCCAGGCTTTTCGCAGCATGTGGGAACACCTGGTCACCATCCATCGTGAGACTGGTCACCGTTTGGAACACATCAACCTTGGAGGCGGTATTCCGGTTAACTACCTGCGCGACCGTTCGCAAGCTGATCAACTTCCGGAACATGAGCGCGACATGCTGGGCGCTGATCTGGAACCGTCGATTGTGTTAGCGGAAGCTTTACGCGTCGCGCGGGAATCTGCGCGCGATGCGCAGGCTGAACACTTGCTGGAACAGACCACCATCCTGCTAGAGCCTGGCCGGAGTGTAATTGCCGATGCCGGATTGGTCCTGACCACTGTGCTCAACATGAAGCGGCGGCCTGAGACTGGCGATGTTTGGCTGTTGACCGATGCCGGTTACAACATCATGCTCTCGATGAATAACTATAAGTGGTATTACCACACGATCTCCGCCAATCGAGCGGGTGAGCCGCACGATACGGACTACAAGGTGGCTGGTCCGCTTTGTGATTCAGGGGACGTGTATTTTGACATCGAGCGTGGTGGGCGTCTGCCTGACTATCGGCGGCTACCGGCCAACGTGCAGCCTGGTGAGGTCCTCGCATTGCTGAACTGCGGCGCATATTCCCTGGCCCAAATGTTTCATTACAACGGCCGACCATTGCCTGCGGCTGTTATGGTCCAGGAGAATGGCACGGCAGTTTTAATTCGTCGCAGAGACACGTACGACGACCTACTTACTAATGATGTTTGGTAGGCTCTCCAGCTTGGGCGAATTCTCTAAAGTTAAGTAGTCTCAGGGTCAGGAAGGGTAGCTTGCTCCCGCTGAGATTGAGTGGCATTCAACCGGCGGGAGCAAGCTACCCTTCCCAACCCTGAGACACTCCCACTTGAATTCTGTTCTGGACATTGGACATTGGACTTCTTTAGGAAACTATGACCATCAATCATCAACTGGTCCGCGGTTTGGGGCCTATCGCTGCCATCTCCATCAACGTCGGTAACATCATCGGCACCGGCATCTTTCTCAAAGCGCGTGTGATGACGTGTAACGTCGGTACGCCTTGGCGCGTGATCGCTGCCTGGGTCGCTGCCGGATTGCTCGCACTCGCCGGCGCTCTGACTTACGCCGAGCTGACCGCGATGCGTCCGCACGCAGGCGCTGAATACGTGATTACAAAAGACGCGTACGGCCGCGTTTGGGGATTTCTGAACGGCTGGTCACAGTTCCTGATCTCGCGCACGGCATCAGCGGCCGCGCTCGCGGTGGGCTTCGCGATTTTCATGAACGACTTGCTCGGAGGCAGCCTTAAGTCGGTCTACTACACTTTTAGAATGCCGCTCCTGGGCAACGAAGTTGAACTAGGCACGCTGACCATCATCGCTCTAGTCACCCTTGCTGTTACCACGTTGATTAATTGCGCAGCGGTGAGTGTTAGTGGACACGTAGCCTCAATCATCACGTTTTTGAAGGTCGGTCTTGTGTTAGGCGTGGGTATTCTTGCTTTCTTTTATCAGGATGGAAGCTGGGCACACTTCGGAATGGCCAGCACCGCTGCTTGCGACGGAGAGGTCACCACAGGAAATGCGGGATTCTTCCTTGCGTTTAGCGCTGCGATGGTGGGCGCACTATGGGCCTACGACGGTTGGAACAACGTGTCTTACATGGCGGGCGAGGTAAAGGATCCTCAACGCAATCTGCCGTTGGCACTAATTGCCAGCATGCTGATCATCATCGTGCTCTACGTCATTGTTAATGTCAGCTATTACTACGTCATGACTCCGACTGACGTCGCGAGTGTGGACGCTACCGCAACGTCCGTGGCAGCAGAGTCGATCCGGCGCGTTCTTGGGCCAGTTGCAGTAACGTTAATGGCCGCTGTGATGATGCTTTCGTCTTGGGGTTCTTTGCAGAGCTCGATTCTGGGCACCGCGCGTATTCCCTACGCGATGGCGCGTGACGGAGTCTTCTTTGAGAGTCTCGCGCGCGTATCAAAGAACACACGCGTACCGGTGATTTCATTGATCGTGCAGGGTATCTGGGCAGGAGTGCTGACGCTTTCCGGCTCGTTCGATCAGTTAACCGATTTAGCGATCTTTGCTTTCTGGCTCTTCTACGGTTTGGTGGCGGCGGCCGTCTTCGTGTTTCGTTGGCGAGAGCCTAATGCCGAGCGGCCGTATCGAACGTGGGGTTATCCGGTGGTGCCTGCGCTGTTCGTGCTAACCACGATTTATCTAATTGCCACCACCATCTACAACTATCCCGTCAGGTCGTTAGCCGGCCTGGTCATCATTGCGTTAGGGCTGCCGGTGTATTTCTACTTCTCGGCGAAGAACCGGGCAGGACTTAATGAAGACCAGAAACCGCCTGCTCCTCCGATGGTCTAGCGCAAGAATCATGAGCGGAGACGTTCAGAGTCCAACCTTTAGGTTGCTGTCGTGCGAGCGAGCAACCTAAAGGTTGGACTCTGAACGTCTCCGCTTTTACCTCCTCACGATCTCAACCAGCGGTGCCGGGAGTCGCTCGCTGGTGACCATGAGTGCTTTTCCATCAAGCCGGTAAGCGATCGTTTCGCCATGCTTCCGGTTCCCAAGATCGACTACCGTCAAGGGCTCTTTCCAAATGCTGTCGAACGGCAAGCTCGGATCCTTCAAAACAAACTCGTAGCCGTTGAAGTAGTCGCACAGCGCTGCTCTGCGTCCATCTGGCGATATGTCGCCTCCGGTGATTATCCCGCCGGTGATGCCGGGTACTTCAACTTCACCAATGCGCTTCAGCGTAACGACTTCTCGAGTGTCTGTCGGCAAATCTGCCGCGTAAACTCCAGCGTTAATTAAAGGGACTTTCAAGACGACATAGATGCGCCCCGTGGTCGGATGGATCAAGAGGGCTTCTGAGTCGTGATTACCGTCCGGGTAACGTAACCGAATTTTCTCGGCTGGTTCAGTTACTTCCGGACGTCTCTCCGTCGATCCTGTGTCGGTCGCAGGAATAACGGGCTCGGGTATTCGCCAAAGAATGATTTCAGAGCGTGTGCCGTTGTTGTCCCCGATGTCACCAATATACAAATAGTTGGTGTTGGCTTTTGGTCCGGGACCGGCAGCCATGTCTTCCCAGTCATCCGAGTCGGCGCCGGTCACGCGCCAGACACCGCGGCGGCGTCCCTGGCTGTCGAACGCATAGATTACCGGGCCATTGCCGGAGTCGTTATGTGTCCAATAATTTCCCGGCGATGTTCGCGACGCTACCAATCCGCTGCTTTCATTGATCGCTTTGTCTTCCAAATCCGCGAGCTTTACCGGTGGTCCATAAACTCCCGATGAAGGTAGCGGCGCTCGTTGTACCTTCTTCGGTTTCTTTTTCTGTTCAACCGGACGAGCACTCGCGTCCGGCGAAACAGAAACCTGTTGGCACGCCCCCACCGCGAACAACAAGAGCAACACAATCAATAGGTAAACACGTGAGCTAAACATCTTTGGTTTTATGCCTTGGTAAGCGCTTCTCGCGCGACTTCCTTGTCATCAAAGTGAAATACTTCGCGGCCCAGAATCTGATAGTCCTCGTGGCCTTTGCCGGCAATCAATACTAGATCACTCGTGCGCGCCTCTGAGATGGCTCGGTGAATTGCCTCTCGCCGATCGGCAATTTTTTCGTACGGTTTCCCCGTTTCCTTAATACCTTCTTCCGCATCTGCAAGTATTTGCGCCGGATCTTCAGTTCGCGGGTTGTCCGAAGTCAGGATTACCACGTCGCTCAAACTGCCGGCGGCCTGACCCATCGGAGCGCGTTTCGAACGATCACGATCGCCACCGCATCCGAACACCGTAATGATCTTTCCTTTGGTGACGTCGCGGGCAGTGCGCAATACGTTTAATAAGGCGTCGTCGCTGTGTGCATAGTCAACCACTACCGCGAAGTCGCCGTCGTGTGGAACGCGTTCGAAGCGGCCTGGAGCTCCGGTGCATTTCTCCAACGCACGCGTAATCACATCGAGGTCGTAATTCAATGCCAGTCCACTCGCCACTGCCGCAAGCGTGTTGTAGATGTGCGGCGGACCAACCAGCGGCGAATGGAAGTCGCGCGTGCCCGCCGGTGTAACCAGAGTGAACTGCATACCGTCGAGGGAAAACTGCGGATCCCGCGCCATCACGTCGGCTTCTGAACTCACGGCATAACGAACAACTTTTAAACCTTCGTTTTCCAACCGGTCCGCCAGCTCAACGCCATATCGATCGTCAACATTAATTACAGACGTGCGCGGCTTCGACCCCAAACGGCCGTCGAACAAACGCTGCTTGGCGTACCAGTAGTTCTCCATCGTCTTGTGATAGTCCAGATGATCGCGAGTCAGATTGCTGAACACGGCGACGGCGTATTCGAGTGAATCGCAGCGATGGAAATCCATCGCCTGTGAAGAGCACTCCATCACCGCTGTCCGGCAACCGGCGTCAACAGCGCGGCGCAACATGCGTTGCATGTCGGTAGCTTCAGGCGTAGTACGTTCAGCTTTACGTTTCTCCGCCCCGAGCCGGTATTCGACGGTGCCCGTCATTGCGACGGGCTCACCTGCGGCTTCGGGAATACTGGCGATTAGATACGCGGTAGTAGTTTTTCCATTGGTGCCGGTGATTCCGACAAGCTGAAGCTCGCGCGATGGATGATGGTGAACTTCCGCTGCGGCGAGCGCCATTGCTCGTCGGACGTTTGGAACCTGAATCCAAGGAATTGGTCCTTGTGGTTCCAATTCAGAAAGCACGCCGACTGCTCCTTGCTCAGTCACCTGCGGAATAAACTTATGCGCGTCAAACAACTCACCGCGAACCGCGACAAAAAGAGTCCCCTTACCCGCGCGACGTGAGTCATGACTGACGTCGGTTACTTCAGCGGCTCCCTCGCCGGATAGTTTTCCGCCTGTTATTTCTGCGATTTGATTAAGTGTTACTGGTTGTTTGGTCACAGGTTCGAATTCTACTGAGAGGTTTCAGTAATGTCACATCGAGGTAAGGTTGAAGGTCTTGGCACAGACAATGAATTCCTTTAGGGCTCAAGTCTAAGTGTCTCGGGGTTGGGAAGGGCAGCTTGCTCCCGCCTGGGTTGGATGCCACTCAATCTTAGCGGGAGCAAGCTACCCTTCCTGACCCTGAGACATTCAGTGTTGTCCTGATAATCAGAGCTTGATAGCTCTCAGGCACTTAGAACTTGATGTGTATACTTTCAAAGTCCTTGCTTACCCGTACTAACTCCTACTAGGATTCAGTGCTTTCACGAATCAACCTATGGTGAATTAATGCTGATAAGGATTTCACTTTCCGTGACTATCGCGGGCATGCTTCTCTTCTCATCCCTTTCCAACGCGACTACACAACAATCTGAATACGATCTGTTGATTCGAAACGGAACGATCATCGACGGATCCGGTAGTGCAGGGTTCCGTGGAGATGTGGCCATCAAGAGTGATCGCATCGTGCACATCGGAAAGCTAACCGGCGGAACGGCGAAGCGTGTAATAGACGCTACTGGCAAAGTGGTCGCCCCGGGTTTTATTGACTTGCTGGGCCAATCAGAGAGTTTCCTGCTGATAGATCCGCGCGCGATGAGCAAAGTCATGCAGGGTGTAACCACCGAAGTCACCGGCGAAGGCGAATCGATCGCACCTGTTAACGAGCGACTTATCAAAGAGCAGGAAGACTTCAATCGCCGTTATAACCTGACCATCGACTGGCGCACGCTCGAAGAGTATTTCATGCGCCTCGAGCGCCAAGGCTCCGGAGTCAACTTCGCAACCTTCGTCGGCGCCAGCCAGGTCCGCGCATATGTCATTGGTTTCGACAATCGGGCGCCTTCGCATGCCGAGTTGGAACAAATGAAGGAGTTGGTAGCGTCGGCCATGCGTGACGGTGCCCTGGGGCTATCAACTTCGTTGCAGTATGTCCCCGCTCGTTTCGCACAGACTGATGAGATTGTCGAACTGGCGAAAGTTGCGCGTGCACACGGCGGCATCTACGCCACACACCAGCGCAGTGAGGCGAACGCCTTAGACTCATCGTTGGAAGAAGTCTTTGAAATCGCTCGCCGCGCTCAGATTCCTGTCGAGATCTGGCACCTGAAAACTGCTTACAAAAAGAATTGGGGCCGCATGCCTGAGGTGCTCGGCAAAATTCAACGCGCGCGCGCAGCGGGTTTGGATATCACGGCAGACATTTATCCGTACATCGCTGGAAGCACCTCGTTGAGCGCATCTCTGCCACCGTGGGTGCTCGAAGGCGGCACCGAGAAGATGCTGGAGCGGATGCGCGACATGCGGGTCCGGCAGCATTTGAAAAAAGAGATCATGAGCGACTCCAGGGACTGGGAAAACATTTTCCTCGGCAGCGGCGGCGCCGAAGGAGTGTTAATAGGATCTGTTAGTAACCGGCAGTTCGAGTCAATGCAGGGCAAGCGCCTATCGCAGATTGCTCAGGAGCAAGGCAAGGATCCGCTGGACGCATTGTTTGATCTGATCGTTGCCGACAACGGACAAACCGGCGCAATTTATTTCATGATGAGCGAAGAGGACATGCGCGCGGCGATGCGTTCACCGTTCGTGAGTTTCTGCACGGACAGTGGTGCGCGCGCTACTGATGGACCACTGTCCGCGGCGAAGTCACATCCACGCGGTTGGGGAAGTTACCCGCGGATCCTCGGACGATACGTTAGAGAAGAAAAAATCCTGACGTTGCCACAGGCTATTCACAAGATGACAGGCGCACCCGCCAAGCGAGTTGGCTTGCATGAACGCGGCCTCTTGCGGCAGGGATTCTTCGCAGACATCACCATCTTCGATCCTCAGCGTGTGATCGACAAAGCAACTTTTGAAATGCCAAACCAGTATGCGGAAGGCATCGCATACGTAATCACCAACGGGGAGATCAGTGTTGATAAAGGGAAGCGAACCAGCGCGCTGGCTGGGCGAGTGTTAAGAGGGCCTGGTTACAAGAAATAGTCGATAGGTCCGAAGGACCGCCAGTCAATAGCCCGACCGTTAGGTCGGGGTCACAGGAGGATCATGATTGAGGTCCGAAGGACCGGCAGTGACTTGTGACGACTGCCAGTCCTTCGGACCTCTTCCTGTCTTTGGAACTTTGTTCCACGCGCTTACGCATGGCTATTCACTGTCTGGCCTTCGGCCCTCAGGCGGTCACACCTTAATGAATATCCTGCGCCGGTAGAGGATCCACATCAGTCCCAACCAAACGAGTATGAAGGCGATGGCATACGCAAGGGAGGCCCGGTACGGTGGCAGCCACGACAGGAATACATTTCTATAAATCCACGATTGCAAAGATATTTGGCTGCCATCAGAAGCAGAGACCTTAATTAAGCCCAACAGCCGCGCCATCACTCCGCTGGCTACAAATAGGACCAGAGCGTTTACTCCAAACACTACAAACGGCTTGGTCCATGCGGTGTGCTTCCTGATATCGATGATCCAATAGCACAACGCCAGAACCAGCAACGCCAGTCCACCGGTGAAAAACACATAGGAGCTGGTCCATAACGATTTGTTGATCGGGAACCAGGCGTTCCACATCCACCCGATCACCATGCAACCCACACCGGCGGCGAACATGCCTGCGACTTTTTCATAAGCAGACTTCTCCGTACGCAGCCACTGTCCTGTTATGACGCCCATTAACGTAGTAGCGATAGCCGGAATTGTGCTCAGCAATCCTTCAGGATCGTAAACCTTTCCCTGTCGCCAGATGTGCGGACCGAAGATTGTTCGGTCGATGTACGAAGCGAGACTTCCCTCCTTGCTTAGATCGCCGGCACCAAAACCCGGTGCGGGTACCTTTGTCATCAAGGCCCAGTAAAGGATCGAGAGGCCGACGGTGATGATGATTTGTGTTCGGACTTTTGTGTTCAGGAAAATTATCGACGCAAAGAGATAGCAAACCGCGATGCGTTGCAGCACACCCGGAATGCGAATCGTTGAAAGGGGGAAGTATGGAAATCCCGCCAGAAAAATTCCGAGAGCAAAGATAATCAAGGTGCGTCTGACGATTTTCCAATAGAGGTCCCGCTTGCTGCCGCCGGTGTCCACCCGCTTACCGAGTGCGATCGGAATTGCAACGCCAACTATGAAAAGGAAGAACGGGAACACGAGGTCGGTGGGCGTCCAACCATGCCACTCCGCGTGGGCCAATGGCCAGTAGATCGTGGACCACGATCCAGGATTGTTGACCAACACCATCCCGGCGATGGTGATGCCGCGAAATACATCGAGCGAAATTAGTCGCTCGGTGTTCTGATTGGGAGATTCAGGCATGAATTATTAGGTCCAGTTTCGGGGTCTCAAGGTTAGGAAGGGTAGCTTGCTCCCGCTTAGATTGAGTGGCATCCAACCCTGCGGGAGCAAGCTGCCCTTCCTAACCCTGAGATTTTCAAACTTGAGTGGACCTATCAAGGCTCTAGCTTAATTGACACACAAGAACTGAGCCGTTAGACCCTGTCACCGAGGTGTTGGACTGGGCGATGGTTGTGGTCGTGGTCCAAGTCCAAACTCTTCGGGATTCGGCAGGATCGAAGTCGAGTTATAAACGCGAACTGCTTCTTCCAGTGACTTACTCTTTGTGAGCCAGGCCTGGATTGCGCGGTCGTATCGCGCCAGCACACTGTCGAGCCAGTAAGGTCTATTCTCCGCGAACCACGCTCGCCGATAACCCTCTTTCAAAATGGTCAACTCCTCGGCCATCTCGCGCAACCAGTTGTAAATGTTTCCCCAGTAGTTCCGGAGTCGTCCCACTTTGCGACGATCACCAAGATTCAGATACGCATCCCAATACTCTGCGTTCAACTTCTCCATCACTTGCATTCTGCGTCCCAAATGATCGAAACGCTGTGCTGCAAACCGCATCACCGGAACCATTGAACGGTTACGACGCGCACGCGTTTCATTCCGCAGCAACAGCTCATCAGTTTCTTCAACAGACTTCCGCATCTCCTGCAACTGAGTCTTAAGAGTGCTCGCCTGGCGCTGGAAGCCTGCATTAAATGGATCGCGCCAGAAGAACTCATCGCTTTGGCTAATGCCGAGAAGGCCATTCACTTTCCCGAGCGCTTCGATTGCGTCCATGAACTCGCCGCCTTCGTTCCGGAAGAACGCCCAGTCGAAGTTGTTATTAAACTCCTCCGAATTCAACGGCTGTTGTTGCCACGAAGCGGCCGCTCCCAGGACGATGCCGTGCCAGGTCATTTCAAACAGCGCCTCGCCATCGTCATCCCAGCTCGTGTTCATCATGCCCATCGCGTTGTTGATCTGACCGTCGCGCACGAAGTTCACGATGTTTTTTGTCGCGGAATCCACGTTGGGGAAAATCTGGTTCCAGTTGTGAACGCCCGGACAAACAAACTGCTCCAGCCCGGCATCTTTGAAGGGTTTGATCCGCGGACCATAGTCGTCGCGAGGCGCATAGTCCCAATTCATCACAATCAAATCTTTAGGAACGCTTCCGATCAGCTCGGGATGATTCAACGCGATGTCTCCCCAGAACATCAGACGCCGGTTAAAGGGCTTCAAAACTTCGCGCACGCGATTCAAATGTTGAAAATAGACTGCACCCACTCCACGCTGCCTCGCCTCCTCACGACTTTGCCCCTCACCCAATTCAAACGTTTCGTCGGCGCCGATGTGAAAAAACTTTCCCGGGAACAGTTGATCCAATTCGCGATACCAATCGGCGACGAGCCTGTATGAACCTTCCCGTTGCGGTGATAAGACGTCGCCATAAGGCACCTCTGCGAGCTCGTTGTACTTCTCGAGTTTCAACGCCTTGTGCAGGTGACCAAACGTTTGTTGCTCCGGCACCAGCTCGATATGGTACCGCCGCGCATAAGTCACCAATTCGCGAATCTCATCGGGCGTCAAAGAACCACCGGCTGGACCAATCAATGGATGGCTGCGGCTTTGGAACGTGTGTTCCATGTAAAACGAATGCATGTTCAGCTTGTAGGCTGCGAACGTGCGGAGTTGTCGCTTGATGTATTCAACGGTTGGAACTGGGCCGCGGCTGATGTCATCCGACACCGCGCGCCAACGCATCGCGGGCCAGTCAACTATCTGAACCCCGGGCACGAATGCATTTGCGCCCTCGCCGCGCACAAGTTGCTTCATTGTTTGTAATCCGTAGAAAGTTCCGGCTTCGGTTTGGCCGCCAACCACGATCTGATCCGCAGTCACGCTCAACACGTAGCCCTCGCCGTCGAGACCGCTGGGTATGTTTGCGCCGGCCTTCTTTAACGCTGCCACAATCCGCGGACGATCCAGTTCACCGACGAGTATGTTGCGACGCGCATTGCCGATACGCAGTGTCACGTTTGCAGTTTCCTGCGCGTCGGAGAGGAAATCTTCGGCCGCAAATTTATTGTCAGCGGAACGCGGTTCGGCCAACGCCAACCGCACTTCTTTAGTCAGTGCAAATCTGCTATTTGTGGGCGTCATCGTTCTCGGACGCGGAATAACTTGTAAGAGCGCCTGGGCCGGTTGCGCCTTCGCCATGCCGGCAAACGAGAAGCACAACAGCGAAAACAGAATCAGCATGACACTTCGTGATAGAGTGGATCTCATTCGTGGTTGGAAATTATGATCGGCCGGTGTCGGCCCAGCGGGTTGAAAGAACAGACGAGTATTTACCCGATAGAACTACAGAGCACAAGGTCAAGAGTTCAAAAACGAGACAAGCCAGGCTTAGACGATGTTCTGCGTACAAGCTTTAGCTTGCGTAGCTGCGATCACGGACAACCTAAAGGTGGAACTCTGAACATTGTCCAGACGAAGGTTCAGAGTACAAGCTTTAGCTTGCGTGGCTGCGATCACGGACAACCTAAAGGTTGAACTCTGAACGTTGTCTAGCGGAACATTGTGTATTAACGGAGGGACAAGCATTGTCACTAATGCTGGAAGAGATCGCCGAGCAACCGGCGGCGCTGGCAAAAACAATTCAAGCAGAGCGGGAAAAGATTTCAAAACTCGCCTCCTTCCTCAAGTCACGTGAGATCGATCTGATAGTGATCGTTGCTCGCGGCAGTTCAGACAACGCTGCATTGTTCGGCAGGTACCTGCTCGAGATCACCACCGGCATACCCGTTTCACTGTCAGCTCCATCGGTTCACACACTCTACAACGCCAAACTAAAACTCGATCACGCCCTGGTCATCGGTGTGTCACAGTCGGGTGAAGGTGAAGATATCAACCAGGTACTTAGCAATGCGCGCGCTTGTGGAGCATATACCGTCGGAATTACCAATGAGCCTTCGTCGTCGATGACCGGCTTTGTGCACGAGACATTCCTGATGCATGGCGGCAAAGAACGTTCGGTGGCGGCCACCAAAACGTTCACAGGCCAAATGATGCTCTTCTACATGCTCGCGGCGGCTCTATCCGATACTCAACCAGCGTGGTCCTACGAGTTGATTCCCGATTTCGCTGCCAAGGCTTTGGAGCAACAGCCAGCCATTCTTGAGTTGGTCCAACGCTATGTATTCATGGAAAACTGCGTTGTAGTCGGCCGCGGGCTGGCGTATGCAAACGCATACGAGATGGCCTTGAAGTTAATGGAAACTAGTTATGTCGTGGCCGAACGTTTCTCCTCAGCCGATTTTCTGCACGGACCGGTGGCAATGGTAGAACGGCATTTTCCGGTTTTCCTGTTTGCGCCCCCGGGGGTGATGTTGCCCGGCGTGAAAGATTTGATTCTGCGTTTGAGGGAACTTCATGCCGAGACGTTGGCCATTACCGGCGATCTTGAGACGGCGAGCAATTGCACGCGGGCGGTTGTGATGCCAAAAGAAATTGATGAATTTCTGGCGCCGATACCTTATATAATTCCCGCACAATTATTCGCAGCGCTACTGGCAGACGCCAAGGGTTTGGATGCAGACCAGCCCAGGTCTCTATCGAAGGTGACGAGGACCTTGTAACGCAAACTGTTAGTTTGCGTCTTAATACGCGAGAATCCGCAAACCACAGTTTGCGTTACAAACAACGGGAATATGGACATTCAACTTAAAGAACTATCAGCAGGGCCGGTGTACCAGCAGGTCCGCGAACAGGTCGAGAGACAAATCAAAGAGCAAGCGGTTTCCTCAGGCGAGACGTTACCTTCTCCGGGCGTCCTCGCCCAAAAATTGTCCGTTGACAAGGGTGAGATCCAACGCGCTTATTTCGAACTGGAACACTCCGGATTAATTACGAAAGAAACTGGCAAAGACTTCCTCGGCCACCAGAAGGTTACCTACCGCGTAGCGTAGAAGAGAAGGCAGAAGGCAGTAGGCAGAAGGCAGTAGGCAGAAAGCAGAGGATATGAGGAACATACGGCGGCAAGCCGCATCTTCCTACTGCGTTCTGCCTTCTGCCTTGTGCCTTCTGCGTTCTGCCTTCTGCTTTCTGCTTTCTGCTTTCTGCCTTCTGCTTTCTGCTTTTCCCCCGACCCCGTGATATTCTTTTTTTTCGATTTGAAGTTAGCGAAAGTGGCGGAATTGGCAGACGCGCCAGACTTAGGATCTGGTACCGAAAGGTGTGGGGGTTCGAGTCCCCCCTTTCGCACCACAACAGTAGTCAGTACACATTAGCCGGAAGTCAGTAGGATGCACCTACGTACCGCGCTTCCGTTTACTTCTACTGACTACGGACTACTGGCTAATTTATGAAAACAGAACTAATAGATGTCTCTCCTACACGTAAAGAAATCAAGATTGAAATTGAGCCGGCCGTGGTGCGTGAAGCCTACGATCGGATCAGTGATGAGTATGCGAAGAAGGCGAAGGTGCCTGGCTTTCGACCGGGTCATGCACCGCGCTCAGTAGTTCGCACCCGGTTCAAAAGCGAGATCAGAGCCGATGCTTTGCAGGAACTTGTTCCCGACGCAGTGAACGCTGCGATCAGTGAACACACACCGAGCGCCATCGGTCAGCCCGACGTGCAGCTCGACACGACGGAAGCCCTGGAAAAATTTGGTGACGAGCCGCTGTCTGTGCGCGTGAATGTTGAAGTTCTTCCGGAGGTCGAGCTCAAGAATTACAAGGGTCTCGAGGTATCACGCAAGACTCGACCGGTCACGGACACTGACATCGAGAAGATGATTGAAGCATTCCGCGAAACATCCGCGACGCTTCTACCAGTTGAGGATCGACCGTCCCAACTGGGAGACACGGTAACGGTCTCTGTGGATGGTAAGTTCCTGGATAACCCGGAAGAAGAAAACATCAAGTCAGATGACGTCGAGGTGACCCTCGGCGGCGAAGGCGTTCAGCAGGAGTTCACCGACAACCTGACCGGCGTTAGGGTTGACGACGAAAAGACGTTTATCGTGGCTTATCCTGAGGATTTCAGCTCCAAGGGCCTGGCTGGTAAAAGAGTTGAATATGCGACCAAAGTCACGGCCGTACGCGTAAAAGAGCTGCCGCAGGCTGACGATGAATGGGCCCGCAGTCTGGGCGACGAGGTCGACTCGGTTGAAACACTGCGCACTAAGATGCGGGAGGATTTAGAAGCCCGCGCGTCGCACGAAGCGGATAATAATATGCGTGCGCAGTTGATGGAAAAGTTGCTCGCGTCGCATGAGTTTGAGGTACCGGCAAGTCTGGTTGACCATCAAACCAGTGTCCGGCTCGAGAGCGTGATGCGAAACATGATGAGTCGAGGAGTTGATCCACGTAATCAGGAGATCAACTGGCAAGGCGCGCGTGAAGAGTTGAAGGACCAGGCGCAAGCCGACATTCGCAGCCAGATGCTGCTTGAACGCATCGCTGACGAAGAAAAGATTGACGTTTCAAAAGAAGAGATCGATGCGGAGATCGAAGCGATCGCGGTGAGCTCAAAACAGCCCGTAGAACAAGTGCGCAGCGTCTTGACAAAGGAGGGGGGCGAACGTAGCATCGCGAACCGATTGCGCAATCGCAAAGCGATTGATTTTTTAGTTGCTAATGCGGCTGTCACTAATGAGGATTGGCAAGAGGAAAGTAAGGATGAAGGCGGAAGGATGAAGGATGAATAAGAGTTGTTGTTGTCTTTAACTCTTTCATCCTTCATCCCTCATCCTTCATCCTTTTTCATTGCCCACTAAGAAAGGTTCGTTACCAAACATGGCCCTCGTTCCAATGGTCGTTGAGCAGACTTCCCGCGGCGAACGCGCTTTCGACATCTACTCACGACTACTGAAAGACAACATCATTTTTCTCGGCACACCGATCGACGATCAGATCGCCAACCTAATTGTGGCCCAGCTGCTGTTCCTCGAGGCTGAAGATCCCGAAAAGGACATAAACATTTATATCAACTCTCCCGGTGGTTCGATCACCGCGGGCATGGCGATTTACGACACGATGCAATTTATCCGGCCTGACGTCACGACTATCTGTGTCGGCCAATGCGCCTCTATGGGGGCGCTCCTGTTGACCGCCGGCGCGAAAGGCAAACGGTTCGCCCTGCCTAATTCCCGCATCCTGATTCATCAACCGACCGGAGGCTCGCAGGGACAAGCAACCGATATCCGCATTCAGGCCGAAGAAATCCTTCGGATGCGTGAGTTGACTTCGCAGATCATTGCGAAACACACGGGACAGTCGTATGAAACGGTAGAACGCGACGTGGAACGCGATAAGATTATGTCTGCCGCCCAGGCAAAGGATTATGGTTTAATAGACGAAGTGATCGCGCACCGCGAGTAGCCTTCGATTTCGTTACTATTGAGTGGAGAGTTTGATGATCGCAAAGATGAAAGCCCGGAGATTTAGCTGTTCATTTTGCGGACGATCGAAAGGCGAGGTGGCAAACATCATTTCCGGAACACCGCAACGCGGCCCCGGAGTTCCGAAACAGATGATCGGCAAGAGCGCCTTTATCTGTAACGAATGCGTCGAACGCTATCGCCAAATGGTTGCTGGTCCCGACGTTGCCGGCACTTCCGCCGTGGTTCCAAAGTGATTCTGGTTCGATCGAAGCGCAAGGAGATCCCCTACTAATTATGGTTAGACGAACCGACGACACGCTACGCTGTTCTTTTTGCGGCAAGTCGCAAAACGAGGTCAAGAAACTGATTGCAGGGCCGACGGTATATATCTGCAATGAGTGTATCGACATCTGCAACGAGATCATCACCGATGATCAGCAGGCAGAATCCGTAGCCACTCGCCCACCGCTTCCCAAACCGGGTGAGATCAAAAACTTTCTCGACGAATATGTGATTGGCCAGGACGAAACTAAGAAACGTCTGGCCGTCGCTGTTTATCAGCACTATAAACGGATCGAGTTAGGCAGGCGCCGTTCCGATGTTGAGATACAAAAAGCCAACATCCTGCTAATCGGTCCGACCGGAACCGGCAAGACGCTGCTGGCGCAGACGCTGGCTCGCATGCTGAGTGTCCCTTTCACGATCGTAGATGCCACCACGTTGACTGAAGCCGGTTACGTTGGTGAAGACGTTGAGAACATCATTCTGAAGTTGCTGCAGGCGGCCAACGGCGATGTCGAACGCGCTCAGCAAGGGATTATCTACATCGACGAAGTCGACAAGATTTGTCGTAAAGACGAGAACCCGTCGATCACTCGCGATGTGTCGGGCGAGGGCGTGCAACAGGCGCTCTTGAAGATTCTTGAAGGTACGGTTGCCAACGTTCCGCCCCAGGGTGGACGCAAGCACCCGCATCAGGAGTTTTTCCCGATTGATACGTCAAACATTCTGTTTATTTGTGGCGGCGCCTTTGTCGGTCTGGAAAAAGTTATCGAGCGGCGCATGCGAAACAAGTCGCTCGGTTTCCACGCCGAAGTAAAGACCGGCATGCATCGTCATGCGGAAGCGCTGGCGGCGGTTCAACCCGAGGATCTAATTCGGTTTGGCTTGATTCCGGAATTTGTTGGACGTCTTCCAGTCTGCGGCGTGCTGCACGAACTTGATGAAGGCGCGCTGATTAAAATCCTGACGGAGCCGAAGAACGCGCTGGTCAAGCAGTATCAAAAGAAATTCGACTTCGACAACGTCAAGTTGAAATTCACCGACGACTCGCTGAAGTCGGTTGCTCGCCAGGCAGTTGAGCGTAAGGTTGGCGCACGCGGGTTGATGATGATTCTTGAAGAGCTGCTGCTGGACGCAATGTACACATTGCCGTCCCAAAAGCGCGTGAAGGAATTTGTCATCACCAGCGAGATGGTTGAACGACGTCGAGCAATTCCGGGAGAAGGATTGACTGGCATTGACGGCGCGGCTGCCTAGCTGAAATCAAAAACAACCTTAAAATGGGGGAAGCTGCTACAGCTTTCTCCATTTTTTTGTTTTCGATTTCGTATTCGAATCGTGAAAGCTCGACCGTGGATGGTCGACAAAAGCAGAACCGGGAGCGCAGGCGACCGGGTCTGGCGGGGTAGCATTTCAAGGACCTGGATCAGAGTCGACGTATACGATCGCGTTCAGCAACGCGCGTTCTGTCCATAGCCATTTGAAGCTTCCTTTCCTCGCCCAGGGACTAATATCTAATCGGCATAATCCAGCCTCTTGAAAGTTTCTTCGTTGCATTTGCCTTAGGCAATTTACCGAACAAGCCAGAAATTTGGTAAGTTCAAGGCGAGGTCGCTGCGGTCCCGGTTACTTTTGTCGAAGCTTGATGCGTTGAAGGCGACCCGGTCGCTGCGCTCCCGGTTCTGCTCTTGTGGGGTTGCCTGCGCCGCCTGCTTTTTTCGACATAACGCTGATTTCACTTTTGCAGTATTTCATGCATTTCGTCGATCGCCTAGGGACGACCTCCCTTCTGAAGGCGAAAAGCGATAACATCTTAAAAATCAGTGAGTAGCGCAGTATGGGGAAATGAATTACAATTGGCCGTCTTTAAAAGGGCGAGACGGCAGTTTCAGCGGCTCGCCCTTCTTAACAGCAACCGTTATCAATCAGTTAGTCTAAATTATGGAAGAATATTCAGATCATGCTCCTGCCGACGTCGCCTGGTACCCGATGGTGCCGATTCGCGACGTTGTAATTTTCCCGTTCACCAAAGTTGCGTTCAAGATTGGCAGGCAGGGTTCAGTTCGTGCGCTCGAGCAAGCGCTTGCGGCCGACCGGACGATTTTTCTCGCCACTCAACACGACGCGACTGTCGATGAACCAAATCCGGATCAGATTTACGGAGTGGGAACGCTGGGACGCATTCTGCAATCGCAGAAGCAGGAGAACGGTCAGATCAAGGTTGTAGTTGAAGGCCGCGAGCGTGCCACCACTGTGCGCGTTGAAAACACCGAGGGTGCGTTCATGGCTTTGATCAAGCGCGCGCCGGTTGTTAACGAAGAAGGTCCTCGACTCGATGCGCTCGTCCAGAAAATCGGACAACTGGTTGAACAACATCTGCGCCTGGCGCCGGAAAGCCAGACCGACGCATTGCAGACTGCACTTCGCAATCAGAACCCGTCTCATCTCGCGGACGCCTTAGCTTCTCAGCTTCGTATTTCCGTAGAAGATAAACAGGGACTGCTCGAACTGTTTTCATCGCAAGCACGACTACAAAGATTGATCGAGCTGCTGGAACTCGAAATCGAGAAACGCCAACTTGATCGTTCGATCCAAACGCGCGTTAAGCGTCAGATGGAAAAGGCGCAAAAAGAGTACTACCTCAACGAACAGATCAAAGCGATTCACAAAGAACTTGGCAGGAAAGACGAAAAGGCCGAGCTCGAGGAACTGAAGAAGAAAATCGAGGAAGTCGGCATGACTGAAGAGGCGAAGCAGAAAGCCCTTCAGGAATTACACCGCCTGGAAGCGATGCCGCCCATGTCTGCCGAAGGCACCGTTTCACGTACTTATATTGACTGGCTGGTTAACGTTCCCTGGAAGCAGAAGTCGAAAGAGATTAAGGATCTCGCGAAAGCTGAAGAGGTCCTGAACGAAGATCACTTTGGCCTCGAGAAAATTAAGGAACGGATCCTGGAATATCTTGCCGTGCGTCAGTTAGTGAAAAATCCGCGCGGCTCAATTCTCTGTTTTGTAGGACCTCCGGGAGTTGGCAAGACGAGTCTGGGTAAATCAATTGCCCGTGCGACGGGTCGCAAGTTCGTTCGCTTATCGCTCGGAGGCGTACGCGACGAAGCGGAAATCCGTGGTCACCGGCGCACTTACATCGGTGCCCTTCCGGGTCAGATCATCCAGATGATGAAGAAGGCCGGCACGGTTAATCCGGTGCTGCTGCTGGATGAAGTCGACAAACTTGGTGCGGACTTCCGCGGAGACCCGAGCTCTGCGTTGTTGGAAGTGCTTGATCCTGAACAAAACCACACTTTCCAGGACCACTACCTCGACGTCGAATATGACCTGTCGAAAGTGTTCTTTATTGCCACGTCCAACGTTTTGCACACCATTCCGCCTGCGCTACAGGATCGTTTAGAAATTCTTCGGCTTTCCGGTTACACAGAACGCGAGAAGCTCGAGATTGCCAAACGCCACCTGGTTCCGAAGCAAGCGGAGTCGAACGGTTTGAAGATTGAACAGTTTGACTTCACTGAGGAAGGTCTGCTGGAGATTATTCGCCACTACACGCGCGAAGCCGGCGTTCGTAACCTTGAACGCGAAGTTGGATCGTGCTGCAGAAAACTGGCGCGGCGCTTCGTCTCTGAAAGCGTAGCAGACGATTTCAAAGACGTTATCGACGCCGCACGTGTTCGTGAGATGCTCGGACCAATCAAGTTCCGGCAACAGATGATCGCGGCTGAGAGTGAAATCGGTCTTGCTACCGGATTGGCCTGGACTGAAATCGGCGGCGAAGTCTTACAAATTGAGGCGACACTTACCAAGGGTCGCGGTGGTGTGACCTTAACCGGCAAACTCGGTGACGTAATGCAGGAATCGGCACAAGCCGCATTAACGTGCATTAAAGCGCGCGCCGAGCGGCTGGGAATGAGTGTTGATTTTATTAGAAAGCGCGATCTGCATATTCATATCCCTGAAGGCGCCATTCCCAAGGACGGGCCTTCCGCCGGCATCACAATGGCCACCGCAATGGCTTCCGCTCTGACGCATGCTCCCGTGAAACGGAACGTCGCGATGACGGGCGAAATCACACTGCGCGGCAAGGTGCTACCCATCGGCGGCGTGAAAGAGAAGCTGCTGGCAGCCCATCGATTTGGGATTGAGACAATCATTCTGCCCAAGGACAATGAAAAAGACTTGCCCGAGGTTCCGGAAGAGGTTCGCAACGCGCTCTGCATCAATCTGGTAGAAACGATTGATGAAGTGCTGGCGCTTGCGCTCGAGGAATCGTGTCCGACCGAAGCGGCTGAAGCGCCGCCCATCTGGACGACCGAGCAACCTTCACAAGGAATCCAAACCAGCTAATAAACTTATAGTTTGTCGCGAGACTTGCGTCTGAAGTCGAAATTCGGCGTTCGTGTTATTTCGGGTAATTCGTGTGTTTAGTGGGCCGCTTTTATAGCGGCTAAAAACCGATCCACGAATTGCACGAAATAACACGAAAATGCTGAATTCGACTTTTGAACCAGGTTTTGTCGACGAGACATAAATCTAACTAACCCCCAGGAGAGAGAGATGAGTAAACATCACGACGCTGAATTGATACTTAAACTGTACGACCTACGCCGCGAGGCAACGATGCGCGAAGCGCGCAATTGGTTTTGGACATTCAACCCCACTTCCATTCAGGACATCATTGAGGTGCTGCTGAGCGAGCATTCTGGCCACTACCGCATGGTTATTTCGTATTGGGAGATGGCGGCTGCCATGGTGAACGAAGGCGCGATCGACGAAAAACTGTTCAACGAGTGCAATGGCGAACAAATATTCGTCTACTCGAAGATCGTGGATGTGCTTCCCGATATCAGGGCGATGTTTGGCTCGCCTGACTTTCTGATGAATCTGGAAACGTTGATTAAGCGCATTCCGGATCACGAAGAAAAGATTGCCGCCATGAAAACCCGCATGAAGAAGTTTGCAGAGATGCGTGCGGAGAGAGCCGCCAAGATTCAGGCGGCCGCGGGCGCATAACTACGTAGTTGTTGATCGGCAGCGGAAGCGGCCAGAGACGACGCTTCTGCTGCCGGTCGTAACATCAGGCATGAAAATTACAAGCGCTGAATTTCTGAAAAGCGCTTTCACCGAGAACGACTGGCCCACTACGCACCTTCCCGAGATTGCATTTATGGGACGGTCGAATGTAGGCAAATCAAGTTTGATTAATTCCCTTCTCGGCGTGCGTGGATTGGCACGAACTTCGTCGACTCCCGGCAGAACTCAGTCCCTAAATTATTTTCTGCTGAACGAACGTTTTTATTTTGTTGATTTGCCCGGGTTCGGTTATGCTCGCGTACCGAAAGCACTTAAAGCCAGTTGGGGTGAAATGGTTTCGAGCTACCTTGCCAAGCGGCAACAGCTTGTGCTATCAGTTCACATCGTAGATTCGCGCCACGAACCCACAAAGTTGGATTTGCAGCTTCGAGAATGGCTCCAGCATAGTGCTAAGCCATGTTTAATAGTTGCTACAAAATCCGATAAGCTATCTAACAACGAATTAAAACAAACGTTGGAACGCATAAAGCGTGTTTTTCCCACGGAGCGTGTAATAGCTTATTCTGCCAAAACCGGACGCGGTCGCAATGAAGTTTGGCAAGAAATAGAAACCGCGTTAGCTGAGTTTCATCAGCATTAGGTTGGTAAGGTTACGACAACGAGTCTGCAACGTTGGCTCACAAATTCTCAAGCCCCTTTTTGTTAATCTTTCGTTTCCCAGACCACGAATGGCCGTAAACAAGGCATCCAAGCACTGATCCATTCGACATCCAGGTGACGCAACATAGTGGGGGGAGAATAGTTCTACAGGCTTCCAGTAGGCTTGGCCGGCAAGCATGATTCGCAGGCTCGACCCGCAGTTTGTCCAGTGTCTGAACCTCAAGAACCCAAACCAATGTCGCCGCTGATGTGCGGCTTGCCGCGGTAAATAATCTTTAGTTAGGAATAAATTGATATGGCACAGAGAACACGTTCACGCGCTTCGAGCGCGAGCAGCGACGACGATAGCGGTAACGTCGCAACGGCTGAAGCGCCGGAAAGAGAAGGTCGCGAAGGACGCGACCGCAGTGAGGAAGGCTTCTTAAATCTGGCCGACCTGAAGGAGATGTCGATCTCCAAGTTGACCAGTATCGCCAAGGGCATGGATGTGCCGGGCGCTACGGGCATGCGCAAGCAGGAGCTGATTTTCAAGGTGCTCGCGGCGCAAACGGAGAAAAGCGGCCTGATCTTTTCAGAAGGTGTGCTGGAAACGTTGCCGGATGGATTCGGTTTCCTGCGCGCGCCTGAGTACAACTATCTTCCCGGCCCGGATGACATTTACGTCTCACCTTCACAGATCCGAAAATTCGACCTGCGAACCGGTGACACGGTCAGCGGCCAGATCCGGCCGCCGAAAGAAGGCGAACGTTATTTCGCGCTCATCAAAGTCGAAGCGATTAACTTCGAGTCACCTGATCAAGCGCGCGAAAAAGTTTTCTTTGACAACCTGACGCCGCTTTATCCGGAAGAACAGTTGAAGATGGAAACGACGCAGGAGAACCTTTCTGCGCGGGTCATCGATCTGGTAACCCCACTCGGCAAAGGTCAACGTGGATTGATCGTCGCGCCGCCACGCACCGGTAAAACGATGCTGCTGCAGACCATCGCCAACTCCATCACTAACAACCATCCGGAAGTGACGTTGATAGTTCTGCTGATCGACGAACGGCCAGAAGAAGTCACGGACATGCAGCGGTCGGTTAACGGCGAAGTGATCTCTTCGACTTTTGACGAGCCACCAACTCGCCACGTTCAGGTCGCGGACATGGTGATCGAGAAGGCCAAACGCCTGGTCGAGCACAAACGCGACGTGGTTATCTTGTTGGACTCGATTACGCGTCTGGCACGAGCACACAACGCAGTTGTACCGCCCAGCGGCAAGATTCTTTCCGGTGGTATTGATTCGAATGCGTTGCAACGCCCGAAGCGATTTTTCGGCGCCGCGCGAAACATCGAAGAGGGCGGTTCGCTGACGATCATCGCAACCGCTTTAATCGATACCGGATCGAGAATGGACGACGTCATTTTCGAAGAGTTTAAGGGTACAGGTAACTCTGAAATTCACCTTGATCGCCGACTCAGCGACAAGCGACTGTTCCCCGCGATTGATCTACAACGGTCGGGCACGCGCAAAGAAGAGCTGCTGTTGAGCAAGGAAGACCTCAACCGCATTTGGGTAATGCGGCGGGTGCTGAATCCGTTATCTCCCGTCGAGCAGATGGAAGTTGTGCTCGAGCGTCTGGAGAAAGCGAAATCGAACGCAGAGTTTTTGGCCTCGATGCAAAGCTAACTGCAAGGATGAAGGCGGGAAGGCTAAGGATGAAGGCGGAAGGATGAAGGATGAAACGGTTAGCCGTTCTTTCTTAATGCCTGGGGCTTTCATCATTATTTCATCCTTCAGCCTTCATCCTTCATCCGTTTGTTCATCCTTCATCCTTCATCCTTCATCCTTAACAGAACATGCGTATCGCCCTTCTCTCATCTGAAGTTGTGCCTTTTGCCAAGACAGGCGGGCTTGCCGACGTCGCAGGCGCACTCCCCAAAGCCCTGGTAAAACACGACGTCGATGCGCGCATCATTCTCCCGTTACACGCACAAATAGATCGCAGTCTATTAAACGACTCAGTTATTCAGTTGGAGGTTCCCTGGCGCGGCGGGCGTCGTCCCACAAACGTTTATTACAGTGATGCCGCCGGCGCTCCTGCGTACCTGGTCGAGTCTCCGGAATATTTCAGCAACGGCAGCATCTATGGTCATTCGAATGATCACGAGCGGTACACATTCTTTTCACGGGCCGTATTCACACTCTTCCTGGCATTGAAGTGGGCGCCGGATGTCATACATGGCAACGACTGGCCTTGCGGCTTTGCGATGGTCGATGCACGCACGGTGCGCCAGTATGACGAGTTGTTTCGTAACACCAGGACTCTGTTTTCGATTCATAACCTGGCGTATCAGGGCGTTTTTGATCCCAAGGACATGTGGTGGTTGGGATATGGCGAATCGCCGGTTAAGGACGATTTTCTGTTGAAAGATATTGCGTCCTCACTGAAGGCTGGCTTGATTGCTGCGGATGCTCTGTCCACAGTCAGCCGTCGCTATGCACAAGAAATTCAAACGCCGGAACAGGGCGCCGGCCTGGATTGGTTGTTGCGGGTGCGCCAGGATCGACTCACCGGGATAACCAACGGCGTGGACTACGAGCTGTGGAACCCTGAAACCGATCCACACATTGCAGCGCATTTCTCCGCCGAAGATTTGTCTGGAAAGCGCGAGTGCAAACGAGACCTATTGCAACGTTTTGACCTTGATCAGAACCTTGACCGACCAATCATTGCCATAATCTCGCGGCTCGTTTCCCAAAAAGGCTACGACCTGATTCGCGAACTTGCCGGCGCAATCACGGCCACCGGAGCTTACTTCATCGCGCTCGGGGCGGGCGCAAAGGAGTATGAAGACTTTCTCCAGAGTTGGCATGATCGCGCGCCTCGTCAGGTTGGCATTTACAAAGGTTACGCGGGCGAACCTCTGGCCCATCAGATAGAAGCGGGCGCCGACATGTTTCTGATGCCATCACATTATGAGCCGTGTGGACTGAATCAGATGTACAGCATGCGTTACGGCACCGTACCAATCGTGCGCGCCACTGGTGGATTAGACGACACCATTGATCAGTTCAACCCGTCGACCGGCAGCGGAAATGGCTTCAAGTTTCGTGATTACAACGCTGGGGCTCTGCTTGAAAAAATTCGTGAAGCCCTTTACTTTTATAGCAAGCCGGAAATGTGGAAAAAGATTCAATTGAACGGCATGACCGTGGACAATTCATGGGCTGCCGCGGCTCAGAAATACATACAGCTATATCAGTCAATAGCTACTTTAGACTGACCACGGATTAGAACCGGGAGCGGTAGCGACCGGGTCACTCGTCCGCATAGAACCGGTCGGTCCTGGAACGACTTGCCGGACGGGGGCCCAGGTCGCTACCGCTCCCCGTTCTAATTCGTTGAGGTTGAAACATCTGGCCGGTTTTGCGGCGCAAATATTCCGACGGGAAAGTACTTATGATCAAAGGAGAGGATCAATGAGTGACCTTGTAACTGAAGTTAGCGATAGCAGTTGGGAAAGTGAAGTATTGGGTTGCGATAGACCGGTGCTCGTTGATTTTTGGGCTGCGTGGTGCGCACCCTGTCGCATGTTGGCGCCGACCGTCGACGCGGTGGCCGAAAAGTATTCGACAAATGCGCGTGTTGTGAAACTTAATGTCGACGATAATCCTGCGATTTCGCAGCGCTATGGAATCAAAGGCATACCCACACTAATCCTCTTCAAAGGTGGCAAGGAAGAAGAACGCGTCGTTGGCGCAACTTCCAAAGAGGCCATTTCGCGAATGATCGATAAACACGTCGCCGGCGCTGCTACTGCGTAGCGGGCAGCGGCAGTAAGCAGCGGCAGTCAGCAGTTAGAAGCTTGTCAGGCCGACGTTGGCCGTCGATCTCGAAAATAACGTCGTGATAGTAATCGCGATTCCCACTTAGAATCCGAGGTTCCATGAAACGCTCTGCAAATCAAACAAGAAAGTACTGCTTACTGCTACTGCCGACTGCCGACTGATGTCTTCCGTGTCCAAAATCATCGTAGTCATCGGTGCCCAGTGGGGCGATGAAGGCAAAGGCAAGATTGTTGATCTACTTGCCGAGCACTTCGATATCGTCGCGCGGTATCAGGGCGGCCATAACGCCGGCCACTCCGTCCAGGTCGGCGACCAATCCTTCGTGCTCCATCTGCTGCCGTCGGGCATCGTGCATCGCGGCAAAACGTGCGTGCTTGGCAATGGGATGGTCATCGATCCTAAGGCGTTCTTTCAGGAAGCCGATCGACTGATGGAACAGGGTATCGATGTATCACCTGAACGAGTCAAGATTAGTTCGCGCGCCCACCTGATACTTCCCTACCACCGGGCTCTTGATCATACGAGCGAGGAACGATTGGGTAATGAGAAGGTCGGTACAACGTTGCGCGGGATTGGTCCGGCCTACGAAGACAAAGCGGGCCGGCGGGGCATTAGAACTGCTGATGCACTGGTTCCCGAAGTTTTACGTTCACGGATTGACCGCAATCTCGAAGACGCCAACCGCATTATCCAGGCCTACGGCGGCGAGCCACTCGATGCCGAAGAGATCTTCCAGGAGATGTCTCAACTATGTGAACGTCTGGGCCAGTTTATCGGCGACACTTCGCACTACCTGAACGTTGCGGCCGCCGAAGGCCGGTCCATACTTCTTGAAGGCGCGCAGGCTACACTCCTCGACGTTGATCATGGAACCTATCCATTCGTGACCTCTTCAAGCACAACCTCCGGAGGCGCCATTATCGGTTCAGGATTGGCGCCGCATCGTCTAACTGGCGTGCTCGGAATTGTGCGGACGTATACAACTCGCGTTGGTGAAGGTCCATTCCCCACTGAAATGGTGGAAGGTGAAGCGGAGTTGGGCCAACTAATTCGCGAACGCGGTCGGGAGTATGGCGCATCGACTGGCCGTCCACGACGCTGTGGTTGGTTTGATGCTTTTGCTACCCGCTATGCCGCTGAGATAAATGGTTTCACTTCGGTGGCGCTAACAAAACTTGACGTGCTCGATACTTTGGCCGAAATAAAGGTTTGCGTCGGTTATAAGTTGGACGGGCGCGAACTCGATTCCCTGCCCTCAGTTTCACAGGACCTCCGCCGCGTCGAACCAATCTATGCAACGTTGCCCGGCTGGCAGACTGACACTGTTGGTACGACAGAAATGAGTGAGCTTCCGGATAACGCGCGACGTTACGTGGAGTTTCTTTCAGAAAAGATTGGCGTCCAGATTGGATTAGTCTCCACGGGTCCTGAGCGCTCGCAGACAATCGTGGTCAGAGATTCCGCAGTCGGCAGCTGGCTTGAGAATTAAACTTCCACCTTCCTTCCGAAATCACACCTTTTATTTGTGGATAAAAGGTAACCCTATCGTAAAGCGATCCGGTTTTTTGTCACCTCGGGGATGCCAACTTTTGTAAGGCCGACATTTTCTGGAACAAGTCTCATGAGATTCCTGGAATATCATTAGGAAACTTCCAACATCGTACAGGGAATAGGGATAGCGACACCGTGGCACAACTGCTGCTTTAGGTAGGTTGCCCTCGCCAGGTGTTAGTTGGAAGAAGAAGTGGCATGTGTCACTTTAGGAGATCCTCATGAGCGCTGCACTCAAACCTTACGAGTACGAACTTAGGAAAATGGCCGCTGAATTGGCTAGCAACGCGAAACGTGAACTAAAACTGATTGACCCAGCGTCACGAAAACCACTTTACCGAACTAAGGCGTACCTTGTTTCTTTTAAGGAATGTACGGTCTTGTTGACGGAGTGGTTAAAAGAATTCAAAGAACTAATCGTCGTTGTTAGCCTCATCTGTTTCTTTGTTTGGGGCGTCATTGACGTGATGATGAAACTTCACTCGCATCCTTTCTAAACAGCAACGTTAATTCGACACTCCTGCGCTAGTATTTTCGCAACCAACCGACGATTACCCTCCCGTCTGCTCGATGTTCAGTAGCCAGATATCAGCCTCGCTACTTCCGCTGGTGTAATACAGTCGCTGGTTGTCGCGGGAAAGAGCGTGACTTCCGATTTGGCTAGGCGGCTTTAGCGCCAGCACCTCGCGCCACTTCCCACTTAGTCGATCGAGGACAAACAGTTTTCGTCCTTCGCGAAACAACACCCGCTGATTGTCGTTCAACCAAATCGGGAACCCGCCAAAACCAATGGCAAATGTTTCATAACGCTGCTCGGCAAACGTATAGATGACGATCGCGCGCTTCTCGTTAAGGGGCTGCCAGCCGACCAGCATCGTACCGTCAGGTGACCATCCCTGCGGGATGAATCCCTCCGGTGACTGACCGGCCAACGCTTGCGGAGTTTGCTCAGCGCCGGGACGATTAGCGTCAATAACAAACGAATTGACGTTACGTACCTGATAAAGCAGCTTGCTGCTATCCGGCGACCAGACAGGCGCAATGATGTCCCGCTCCGGTTCATGCGTCATTTGCGTAAGACCGGAGCCGTCGGGCCGCACCTTCCAAATCTCATACTTGCCGCTGCGGTCTGACAGGAAAGCGATCCACTGGCCATCGGGAGACCAACGCGGAACGATGTCCTGCGCCACATCATCAGTGAGGCGCTGTAGGGGTGTGCCCGCGCGATCGGCGGTAAATAGATCCTGTTGAGGTTCACCGCGAGCTAGATACACAAAACTTTGTTCGTCGGGCGCAAGCGAGAACCATGTGTAACGCTTCAGACCCTGAGTTAGGAACGCAGCCGTGCCTGTAACTTCTCCGCGCGACGAATCGAAACCGATTTGCCAAACGTTTTCGCTACGAGTGCTCTGACCGTAAACCAGACTTTTTCCATTTCGAGCAAAACTAATGTGTTGGCAGTTGTTCGAGGGGAGCGTCGCGGGTTCGGGCTCGCTCCGTAGCCGCCCAGTGCTTTCCTCAATGGCGACGCGCCAAAGATTCATCTCGCCGCCACGATTACTCAGAAAGTAAAGGTACTGACCATCCGGCGACCAGATGGGATTCCAGTCGATAAACGCGTCGTCGGTCACCGCTACGGGTTCACTGTTGCCATCCGACGCCACTGTCCAAATGTCGCGATGGCCCCCTTTTTGTTCGCCCCAAAAAGCGAGGCGTTGACCATGCGGCGACCAATTTGATTGCACAGCGTCTCGCGTAGTAATCACTCGTTGCTGACCTGATGCAAGATTGACGGCCCACAATCTGCTCGCACTCGGATAGGTATTGCGACTTTCATAGTCGAACATGTTGTCATCGTTGAGCGCTAGTTCGTTTCCGTCTGGAGACCATGCCGGGTTGAAGCCCGAGTCCGTGACCTGCGTGAGGTTACTTCCATCGATATTCATGACAAACACACCTCCTCTGCGTCCAAATGAACGAAAGGCAATGCGCAACCCATCAGGCGAGAGGGCAGGTTGGGTATCTGCACTATCGGCAGAGTTGGTCAAGTTTACCCCCGCACGCTCGCCAACTGTTTGACGGTAAATATCCCAAGTCCCACTTTGCGAGCTGGCGAAAACTAAGGTCTGTCCATCGGGCGTGAGGGTGGGATACATCTCTTCCTGCGGCAGGTCGGTCAGTTTTTGCGCGGCAGAGGCGAAGACCAGACGCGGCGCTGGGAGCTCGCGGCGAGTTTGCCACAACCACGCGCCTAGGGCCGCAACTAAAGTAAGTCCAGCGAGTAGGGCTGCCACCTTCGGCCAGCGAGATGGTCGCGGAGTTCCCAATGCCTGCGCGACGCCTGCCAGATCTGCACGCATTTCCTCAGCGCTTCCATAACGCCTGGCAGGATCTTTGGCCAGGGCGCGCTCGATAATCCCGTTTAACCCTGCGGAAGAACGACTGGAGTTTATGGGCTTCGGCTCGCTGCCCAGTATCCGATCAAAAACTTCGCCGACACTTTCACCCGCAAAAGGTCTTGCTCCCGCCAGCATCTCGTAGAGCACCACACCGAGACTGAAGATGTCCGTGCGATGATCAACTTTCTGACGCCGCACCTGCTCCGGCGAAAGATACGACACCGTACCCATCATCATGCCGTCGGTTTCATGGCTCAGCGCGGATGGTTTGGTCGCCGATGCGGTGACCAGATCGCTCGCTTTCGCCAAACCGAAATCCAGGACTTTGACGAGACCGTCAGGTCGCACCATCACATTTTCAGGTTTGATGTCGCGGTGAATAATTCCCGCCGCGTGCGCTGCTGCGAGCGCTCTGGCGATTTGTTCAGCGATATCGATTAAAACTTTCGCCGGCAAATCACCGTTCGCGAGTTTCTGGCGAAGCGTTTGGCCTTCGATGAACTCTGTGGCAATGAAATATAGATCGTCCTCCTTGCCAACTTCGTGGATGGTTATGATGTTTGGATTATTGAGCGCAGACGCGGCCCGAGCTTCACGCTCGAAACGTCGCACCTGGGCCAAATTCTGAGTGAACTGGGTTGGCAGTATTTTGATAGCGACAGGACGATCCAGTTTCACGTCATTTGCCAGATAGACTTCACCCATGCCTCCGGCGCCTAACTCCGAAACGATCTGGTAATGAGCGAGTTGTTGTCCGGCATTTAGGGCGGGTGTTCGCTTGGGCTTGTCGTCGAGGCCAAGACTCTCGGCTACCGGCGTTTCCAAAAAACTGCCGGCTGCATTGAAAGCGGTAAGCAATTGGTCGACTTCGTCGTGCAGGGTGGTGTCGCCCTGACATGCGTCGGTGAGGAACGTTGCACGCGACTGGGGTTCCTGGGCGATCGCTTCCTTGAAGATCGCGTCGATTCGTTGCCAGCGTTCGGAGTTCATTAATGACAATTATTCTGCCTGAGACAGTTGCCGGTATAGCCAGGCTTTTGCCAGGTTCCAATCACGCATTACTGTTTTGTCCGATACGCCGAGAACCTGAGCGGTTTCATCAACAGTTAGCCCACCAAAATAGCGTAGTTCCACGATCCGGCTCTTGCGCTCATCGAGTTCGTCCAAAACCTTGAGCGCGTCATCGAGGGCCACCAGCTCGGCCGCGCGCTCGCTACTCAGGTTGATCGTTTCATCAAGCGATACTTTCGGCGCCGTTCCACCTCGCTTCACTCGATGTTTGGCTTTAGCATGGTCCACCAGGATACGCCTCATCATCTGCGCCGCCACCCCAAAGAAATGCGCGCGATTCACCCATTCAACCTTTGTCTGGTCGATCAGACGCAAATAAGCCTCGTGGACCAGTGCCGTCGGTTGCAGGGTATGCCCGGAGTCCTCGCTACGAAGGTAATAGTCAGCCATGCGCCGCAGCTCCTGATACACGGCGGGAATTAGTTTATCCAACGCCGCTTCATCGCCGTGGCTCCAGGCAATCAATTGCTCAGTAATTTCGTTAGTCGTTTCGTCCACCAGTTACCTGCATTCGGCGATATTCAGGGGCCATGGGAGTTTTTACGCCTCTTTGTCGCGTTATTCAACGGGCAGACAAAACCGACGAGTTTACCCAGGGAGGTCGCTGACTGCGATCCATGAGTAAGACCAATCTTATTCAATATCGATTGCCGGTTACCCCGGCGCACAAGGAGAAGAACGATGAGAAGACTAATCACACAATCAATCCTGCTGGCGTGTGTCGCGCTGGGTTTGGCTTCCACAAATTCTGCCGTGCGGGGTCAGGGCCTCAGCAGTGGCCCCGCTTCCCGGTCGGTCCTCGCCACCCTCGAAGAGCATGAGACGGCCACCGTCACAGTGATCAACGCCGGCGATGGGCCGGGAGTCCGCGTGGTCGCGAAAATCCTCGTGTGGGAGCGCACCACCGACCGGACCGCCGTCCGGTACAGGGTGGTTGAGACGGTTTCGACCGGAGAGGTGCTCCTCGGCCCCGGTGAAGGAATCTCGCTCGACTACACAGACGCGGCTTGCAAGCCTAACGCGGAGTGTAAGTCTATGAGCGGCCTTCTCGAGTTACCAGATGGGCACGACCCGCGAATCCAGAGTGACGTCCATGTGGTAAAGCGGCCCGGGCCCAATAGAAAAGAGTACAGATTGGCTATCAAAGGTACCGTTGAATACTGATCGTCGTCGGCGACTGGACATGTTTCGTGTATTTCGTGACTCGTTCTTGTGCCGGAAAAAAAGCGATCCACGAATAACACGAAGGTAAGGAGAGAAATTATGACTATTAGATTCTGGACAGCAACAACACTTCTGACCATCGCCTTGATTAATTCGCAGGCACAGGTTACACCCACCACCAATTCATGGACCTATGGCGCCAGCGCCGATTCTCCAACCGCGGGCACAGTCAGGTTTTCGATCGACGCGCCCAACAGCCAGGAATTCCTTAAAGACCCTGTAAGTGCAATTCGCCAAAACGGCATCGAGTTAACCTCAGCTCAGGAGGCCGCCTGGCGCCAGCTCGCCGTCGCCCTCCGTAGACTTGCCAATTCTCCTGCACCGCAAGGTTCGCGCAGGGGAGGAGTAGGAACTGAAGCACTCCATTATCGGATCACTTTGAAGGACGCGTTTGTAATGCCTGGTCGCGGTTGGTCACGAGTTGCGAAGAGAGGGGGCCCGGAACGCTTTGATCGAGATGCGTTTTTTTCAGACCCGGTTGGCACGCTCAGGTCTTACGGTGTAGATGTACTCAAGGCTGATGAGCCCGCATGGCGACAACTAGTAAGCGCCACCAAAGTCTTGCGGAAACCCCAGCGTACCTTCAACTCTACTCGCCAACCATCTGATCGATCAGAAGTAACGGCGGCGCAGCCTGCGGAGGCAACCCAAAGAAGGCGGATCGTAGAGGGCCATTCAGCAGAGTTTTATGCCGGAACCGGAATTGAGAATGCCTCGCGCGCCAAGGGTGGAAAAGCCGGTACCAAGCCTTCAAACTCGCAAGACCCTGAGACCGAAACAACGGAAACAGCGGCTGAACAAGAAGCGGAGACTGAGGATACCGAGGCAAGCGATAAGAAAGCAGCGGACGCGCAACCTGATTTACAGATCAGCAAGTTTCTGTTTCCTCCAGCTGCCGACAAGAAGTTGCGCGTGCAAGTCGTCAATTCGGGACCGGCTACGTCCGACGCATGCCGATTAATTCTCACGGTGCGAAAGATCAACGGCATCGCAGCCGGCCGAAAAACCCATGTCAACGTACCGTCTTTGGCCGCCGGCGAAAGTGTCTGGCTCCTCCTTGACGCCGCAAGCATCTTGCCAGTCAACGTCTCACTGGAGTCCACCACTTTCAAACTCAACGTTGATGCAACTGAACTCGTCGCGGAGTCGGACGAGTCCAACAATGAAGTCTGGCACAACCTATAGAGCTTTACGGCTATGCCATCCGATGTGCGGCGGTGGCTATGCCCCGCCGCCAGCTGAGGCAATTAATTTGGGGGGCTACGCCCCGACCGCTTTTCTTTCTGGGAATTGCTCACTTCCAAGAGGGCGCAGCCCGACGTGAGCACCCAGTTACGGCGGGGCAGAGCCGCCGCCGCACATCGGACGGCATAGCCGCCACACGAAAGACGCTAGAGTCAAAACGAAAAAAAGCTGCGCCAATATTTGAACTTACTTTGAATAAGGAGAGAGAGTCATGTTATCCCAAAGCACACGACGGAAGATTTTCTATGAAACCTTCATGATGATGTTTGGCTTACTTCTAACTGCAGTCTGGTGCGAAACACCCGCCCAGGCGCAAGGTTTTGTAGTTGGCTTGGGAATGCACCGCGAGGGTACGACCGACCGGAAACCTCCCGTCTTTCGTGTTACCGCAATGAACAACAAGAAGGTGTATGACACCGTCGAGGACACCTACAAAGGAATCAGCTACAAGATCAAGGTCAAAGGGCGATGCCCGGAAAAGCATCACTTGAGCACCTCCAGGATCGGACTGTCCAACGGTGACGCCTACAAACAGGTTGTCTTTCCGGTCAATGAAAACAATCGCAGCATCGGCGGAAATCAGGGACAGGATTGGAACCAATACAATTTTGATTGGCCGTTTCTCATGCCTAAGGTATCGCCAGTACAAACTTGCAACGCTGAGGTAAAACGGCGTGAGGCTGCGGGACAGTCGCTCGGGGCCATCTTGCAAAAAGGCTTCACGGTAGAGGTTGACGATGCTTATGACGTGAGTATCTCTATTGGTTGCGAAAAGAACGTTCATCTCGGGTTCTATGAAATGCCGGAGGAGCGGGCTTACGCAACGCTTCCCGCAATGGTTGATTGCCGGCCAACAGGTTATGTCCCAACGCAGGGTGCTCCTTCCCGACCTGGTAAACCCCTTCCTCCTCCTCAACCGGACCGAATGCCCGTGCCGGAACCGCCGCTGTCGTCCGTTTCAGTCGTGGCCAATCCTCCTCTAACTAAAGGAGAAGGCTGTCCGGTTTACGTGAACTTCAAAGGAAAGATTGATCCAAATCCGGAAAGCAAGTACTCAACCTTCAATACTAAGTATCGCTTTATCGGAGACAACGGTTATCAAACCGATTGGGCTTTTGTCGCGGTGAGTCGCGACGAACCGAGAACAGTGACTGGACGTCGTTTCATTCAGGCGCCGGCTAACAATCCCAAAGGCACAATCCTGGCTCCCGGTGGCGCGCCCAGGATTCCCCTCTTTCGGGGCTGGATGGAGTTGGAGGTGCAACTGCCCAACGGTTCGAAGCGTTCAGAACGCGCGAACTTCACTGTTGACTGCAATGCCACGCCTGGTAATCGCAGAATAAAGGCTTCGCGCGAGTGAGAGCGAACGACGACACCTGCGGACTCAACACCTTATTAAGAAATTCGCGGTTGGCTAAAAAGCCAACCGCTTTTTCTTCGTGTTAGTTCGTGTGTTTCGTGTAATTCGTGGATGGTTTTTTATTCAGCCTAAAAACGGTCCACGAATTACACGAAATAGGACGTTCGACTTTGGACATTACACATTGGACTTGTTTAGAATGCCTCACCGAGTTTAATCATGTGGGCCGATAGCTCAGTCGGTAGAGCAACTGGCTTTTAACCAGTGGGTCGCAGGTTCGAGTCCTGCTCGGCTCACCACTTTTTAACAGAAACAGAAAGACGCGGCCGGCGATTAGTCGGCCGCGTTTTTTGTGTAACGCAAACTGTTAGTTTGCGGCAGCACTGGGTGCTATTCGATCAGCGCAAACTGTTAGTTTGCGGCAGCACTGGGTGCTATTCGATCAGCGCAAACTAACAGTTTGCGTTACAGCCGGCCGCGTTTTTTTTGTAGCGCAAACACACGAAACGTTGACAGTTGGGACTTCATAAGGAAAAACCGATAAACTCCCCTACACAATGCCAACCTACAGAATCATTACCTTCGATGGCGGCGGAGTGCGCGGTTCGTTGATGGCTACTCTGGTAAAACGTTTAGGGGACCAGTTCCCTAACCTACTGGACCAGGTTGATCTTTTTGCGGGCACGTCCACAGGATCGGTTGTAGCGCTTACGCTGGCTTCAGGTCGCTCTGCCGATGCGCTGGTTGATTTTTACTCGATCGAAAATCTTAAGTACGCGTTTTCCCCTTCTCGGTACAATCTCTTTCGGCCCAGGTACCACAACGCACACTTCAAAAAGCTTCTGGAGTCACACTTCCCGAACGATCCTCGTCTGCGAGATCTAAAACACAAATTGCTCGCGCCCTCTTTTAAACTAGACGACCCAAAGCGCAAAGATTGGCGCCCCGTTTTCTTTCATAATTTTCACGACTCACATCATCTGGATGATTTCGTGGCTGATGTCGCGCTGCGCAGCGCCGCCGCCCCTACAATCTTTCCATCCCACGACGGTTATATTGACGGCGGAATGATGGCCAATAACCCTAGCACTGCCGCCATCGCCTTTGCTCTTGGTCATGCGCAGCCGCGACCGGCGCTTGAGGACATCTGCGTGCTGTCGATCGGAACGGGTTTGAGCCCGTCAATCATCAAGTACAACACCCAAGGATGGGGCGTAATACAGTGGATGCTTAATCCGTTTCGTTCACCGGCGGAGCCGCTGCTCAACGTTCTCTTTGACGGGGTTGTGGAGGCCGATGCAATCATGAGCGGGCACATGATCAAACCGCGCTACTGCCGACTTAACCCACCGTTGGCACGGCCGACCGGGCTGGATGACTGGAAGGCTATTCCTGAGTTGATCAAAACCGCTGAAGATTATGAGCTTGGGCCAACGTTTGAATGGATTGAAAAGGAATGGAATAAACAGTCCGTTTGATTGATCTGGAACATATTCGTGTATTTCGTGTGTCTGGTGTATTTCGTGGATAGTTTTTATGCCGGTCCAAAGAGGATCCACGAATTGCACGAAATACACGATGGTCACACCAGGCTTTCAACCTTGAGCGTCGTGCCGAGTCGCTGTAATATCCCTGCAAATCCCGACAATTCAAAAAAATGACCCATTTGCCGCTCGAAATCCGCGTTAACTAGTCAGACACCTGTTGTTTTGAAAGAAAGGACCTAGCCATGCGTCTTCCCCGAGTTCTGTTGATCGCTACTGCCCTCTCTCTTACTTTAATGAGTTGGCAAAGTACGGCGTTGGCCCAGAATGAAACTGCGGCCACCCCCGACCACTCGCACAAAAGCACCAAAAACCCCGACAAACCAGCGGTTCCTAATCACGTTCACTACAAAAAGTCTGCTGACCAGGACAAACCGTCGCCAACCGGCGCATTAGCTCCGCGACTACAGAATCTTGGCAAGCATACCTTTCCGGTAACTACGAAGAGCAAGGAAGCCCAACTCTTCATGAACCAGGGGCTCAACCTTTCTTATGCTTTTAATCACGCCGAATCGGCGCGTGCGTTCAAAGAAGCTGCCCGGCTAGATCCAAATCTGGCGATGGCGCATTGGGGCCAAGCCCTCGTGCTCGGTCCAAATATCAACGCCGCGATGGATCCCGCAAATGAACCGATGGCACTCGAATCCATTAAAAAAGCGATCGCGCTGAAGGCGAAAGCTTCACCTCGTGAGCAGGCTTACATCGACGCGCTGGCTGAACGTTATTCTGGTAAAGCTGAGGAACGTGCCGCACGCGACAAGGCCTATGCCGCGGCGATGCGCAAAGTACATGAGCGCTTCCCTGACGATCTCGACGCCGCTGCGCTATACGCAGAATCAATGATGGACCTGCGTCCCTGGGGTTACTGGAGCCGGGATGGCCAACCGTATGAGGGAACAGCGGAAGTAGTAAGCGTGATTGAGAAAGTCATTGAGCGTAATCCGAATCATCCAGGCGCGCTACATCTGTATATCCACTTAATGGAGTCAACAGACAAGGTAGATAAAGCTGAGGGTCCGGCGGATCGCCTGTTGACCTTAATGCCTGCCGCGGGCCATATGGTCCATATGCCGGCGCACATCTATCAGCGTGTGGGTCGCTACGCCGACGCGGCCCGCAGCAACGAGCTGGCGATTCTCGCCGACGAAGATTACATCACTCAGTGTCGTGCGCAGGGCCTGTATCCGATGGGCTACTATCCCCACAACATACATTTCCTTTGGTTCGCCGCTAGTGCTGATGGGCGTAGCAAGCTCGCTATTGACTCTGCGCGAAAGAGCGCGACGAAGGTCGATGAGGCAGCACTGAAACAAATTCCGTTGTTAGCCATCTTCCGCATCGTGCCCTACTTCGCGCTCACCCGCTTTGGCAAATGGGATGAAATGTTGCGCGAGCCTGCTCCGCCGAGTTTCAGTCCATATTCGACGGGCATATATCAGTACGCTCGTGGCATTTCGTTTGTCGCCAAGGGACAACCTGATGCTGCCGAACAGGAGTTGGCCAAACTAAAAGAAACGTTGAAAGACCCGATACTCGATCAACCACTCTTCTCCCCGAACACGGGACGCGCGGTGCTTTCGATAGCGCCTGAAGTGCTGGCAGCAGAGATTGCGGCGTCAAGGAAAGACTACGATGCAGCCGTCGCGCATCTCGAGCGCGCTGTTCGACTGGAAGATGCGCTGGTTTATACCGAACCAGCCGAGTGGCATTATCCGCCGCGGCAAGCCTTAGCCTCGATACTTCTCGAGGCGGGCCGGCCCGCTGAAGCAGAGACGGTCTACTGGGAAGACTTAAAACGTAACCGGAATAACGGATGGTCGCTATTCGGTGTTAGCCAGGCACTTCGTGCGCAAGGTAAAACCGATCAAGCGGCTCTCGCTGAGGGTCGTTTCAAGAAGTCATGGGAACGCGCCGATGTCGTTCCGGTGAATTCCCGGTTTGCACGAGTGCAAACCATGGCCGAGTCAGCGAGCAAATAAATACGGCTTGCCGTCTGCTGCGCGGTGGGGCTCGGCCCCACCGTCAAGTCTTCCCATTAGTAAGGGCTGCGCCCTCCCCGTGGTGGGCGTAGCCCAAGAATTTCCAGCCTCATCGGAAGGGCAAGCCCTTCCGCACATCAAGCGGCCAAGCCGACACGGAATCCCGAAGTTATTTAAACACCCGGCAGGTTCTGTTGCAGTTGTGGCGCAACGGCGACGCGGTTGCGTCCCGCATTCTTCGCCATGTAAAGCGCGGCGTCACTCGCTGCATAAAGGGTTCGCTCCGAGTTGGCATGTGCAGGGCACGCAGCCAGGCCAATACTCACCGTGACGCGGCGTTTCCCTTCGATCACTTCGGCGGACAGTATCGTTAGTAATCGTTGCGCAGCGCTCTCTGCTTTCTCAGCGTCGATGCCGGCAAGCAGCAGCGCAAACTCTTCCCCGCCTAAGCGAGCTGCCGTGTCTGTGTCGCGCGAAACCTGAGTTAGTTTTTGCGCAATATGCCGGATCACGATGTCACCAAACGGATGTCCGTGCTTGTCGTTGATCGACTTCATGTAGTCAATATCCAGTAACAACAGCGCACACGGAGTCCCATATCTGCGGAAGCGTTCCACTTCGCGTGCTAACGCTGAGCGAAAGCGGCGTCGATTGGCCAGGCCAGTCAGATGATCGAGATCCGCTTCGGAACGAAGGCGATCGATAGAGTGTCGAATACCGATGAGTTGTTTTGCTCGCATCGCCAATAGTTCGATTTCCTCCGGTATTTGAAAATAATCAAACGCCCCGACTATCAAAGCTTCTTTTCGCCGCTCGTTGTTAGCGTTGGCTGTGCCCACCATAATTAACGGAAAAATCTCCTCCGTTGCCTGACAGGCTTTCACCAGGTCTACAATCGATAGACCTTTGATTTGCGCGTCGGCGATCACTAACTGGGGACGCTCGCGGTGAAGTGAAACCAAAGCAGCAGTTCCACTAGAGACACCGACAACGTCCAGCCCGGTTGCTTTCAATGTTTCTCGAAAGGAAACGTCGGGCTGATCGGTGACTACTAGTACGCGAGCCTGTTCGGCGCGGGCTTTTTCTTTTTGGCGTATGGACGTCAAGAATTTGGACATCGATCAACTGCTTCGACGGCGATAGTTAACTGCGTTGTGCGTGCACAGTCAATGTTTAACGTGTTATCTATCGACTTCGAAATCGATGTACTGAGTGGCGTTGGCTTTGGAACTGCGATCACTGACTGTCACTTCAAGAAAATATTTTCCGGGTGCTAGTGAAGTAATTGGGAACGTTCCGCCAAAAGGAATGCGCTGCAAGTCGCTTCCCTCTTCGATGGGGACGTTTAAGGTTGGAATTGTGAGAACTGTTCGCCCGTATTGCGTGACGCGTATATCGGCCCCTAACGAGACACGATTTGGAGGAACCGGACTCTTCGACGCGTTGTAGACGAAAAGTAGAAAGCTTAGCCGCGAGCCTTTGAGACGCGACGACTCAAGGCAGACAGGTGCAGATCATCAACGAAGAAAACTATTGTCCTCGAGCGTTCAGTTGGGTTGACCTTGGCGCTACTGCCGGCAACGAGCGAACTTCTTTTGCCACTGGGCGGGTTGGCGCTCTCAAAGAAAGAGACTGGAACGGGCTTACCATCCACGCGCAATTCGAACTGGTTCGCTGTCAGACCATCCACGAACCTGCCCTTCGCGTCGAGCACCGTTAGTTCGGTTTGAATCAGGTCTGCGTTGATTCGAAGCACATCGCTTCCCGCCGGCTGATTGGGAGCCTGGGCAATGACCGCCCTATGAGCGGTTAGACACACTACGACAAAAAGAAAGACGCGAAGGATCCGGGAGAGCCTCATAACAATTACCTCGTCTGTATTCTTTTGTTGGTCGATGATGCCGTAATCGTGTAGACATTCAGATTACTGGCTATGTCGTTAGCAATTGGGGAGATCGGTGCTTCTAACCCCTAGATGGTACCGAAGGTTCGGCGGGTTGCTTCGAGGGACTGCGGTTAGACATCAACTGTTCGGCCGCTCAGCCAGTTTCTTAAAGTTCAATAGCTGGCGTCGCATCATTATTAGATCGCCCCAGGGGAGAAGCGGCTGCAACAGCTTTCCCATCAGGCTGGTGGGATGCTTCACCACCAACTTAACCAACAACCGGCATTCATCGCCAGAAGTGGGAATAATCAAATAACTGCAGGCAAAGTCGCCGAACGTTCGCGAGGTTCTCGTGTTTGGTTTGGTGCGAATTGTGAACTGGCGATCTCGTTCAAAGTCCGCGAGTGCGAAGATGGTCATAACATCTTGCCCTATCGCGAGGTCATCAAGTCCCGGCGTCAATTGCTGCGGACTTTGCCGCCCACCGTTGTCGATAAGATCGTAACTATAAGGAGCTACACGCAACTGGCAGAGCCAACGGAACACGACATCCGCTGGGGCATTGATCGTGACGCCCCGAAAGAGTGAGTCATCCGGGTGTGGGATTAATCTATCGCAGGGAAACTGATACCGCCGTTCTTCCGATGTTGTTCCCCATGTGTGACTGACCAAAGGCATTGTTTCGATTTATACCTACCGACGTGAGGCGCTAGCTTCGTTGGCTTTGCCGCAAAAGTCCAATTCAGCAGCTTCGTGTTATTTCGTGTAATTCGTGGATCGTTTTTTATGCTGCATAAGAGCGATCCACGAAATACACGAATCACACGAAAAACACGAGCGCGGCACCGAGATTGCTCCCTGGCAAATGCACAGAAAATTAACCCAACCACCGAATCAGAACTGAACGAAACGGTGGACTAGATGTATTGTAGTCAGGCGTCAAAATGCCCATCAAAAGTGAAGACCTACATGGCAACGTGCCAGATCGCGCAGGCACTGCCCTGCTGCTGATCGACGTTATCAATGATTTTGAATTCGACGGTGGGGAAGCATTGTTTGACCTCGCGATGCCCGTCGGCGAGCAAATCGCACAATTAAAAAAACGTGCGAAGGCTGCCGGAATACCCGCGATCTATGTGAACGACAACTTTGGCAAGTGGCAGTCTGATCTTAATAAGATTGTTCGGCACTGTCTGGAAGACGGCGTGCGGGGTGAACCATTTGTGCGCCTCGTTTTGCCGAATGAAGATGACTACTTCGTTCTCAAGCCGAAACATTCCGGATTTTATTGCACCAGTCTCGATCTGCTACTCACACACTTACCAGCGTACAATTTGATTTTGACAGGCATCGCCGGCAATAACTGTGTGCTGTTCACCGCCAACGACGCGTACATGCGCGACTTCAAATTATTCATACCGTCCAACTGTAGCGTTTCAGAAACTCACGAAGAGAATGACTATGCGTTGCAGCAAATGGAGAAGGTTTTGAAAGCGGACGTTAGGCCGTGGGCTGAGCTGGATTTTGATGAACTGAAGCGAGCGGCAGCGAAGTGTTGAGGCAGGAAGCACTCGAGAAAGTTCAGCTCAGGGTTAGGAAGGGCAGCTTGCTCCCGCTCCTTGAATGCCACCCAATCTTAGCGGGAGCAAGCTGCCCTTCCTAACCCTGAGACCATGAGACTATCGCATTCCATTGATGACCTGTGCTAACCGAAAGGTTTATCGATCGAGGGGCTTTGCTGTGTAAAAAATTTCGGACCGTCTGGTGTGATGTGAAGACAATCCTCAAGCCGGATTCCAAACTCGCCGTAGATCACAACGGTAGGCTCGTCACTAAAGCACATGCCAGGTTGAATCGGCGTTTTGTTGCCACGCACAAAGTTTGTCCACTCATGCCAATCGAGACCGATTCCATGGCCGGTGCGATGGGGTAAGCCCGGCACTTTGTAATCCGGTCCGAACCCAGCGTCGGTAATCACTTTGCGCGCCGCGGCATCGACGACCTCGCAAGGAACGCCAACTTGCGCAGCGGCGAAGCCTGCATCCTGGGCGCGCCGTTCGAGGTTCCAGATGTCACGTTGTCGCGGGGTAGGTTTTCCAAAAACAAATGTACGCGTGACGTCAGACTGATAACCGTCCACCGTACATCCGCCGTCCATCAACACCACATCGCCTTCCTTCAGCTGTTGCGGAGTGCTGCTGCCATGAGGAAATGCTGTGTATTTTCCGAAACTAACAAAGCATCCGCCCTCCACACCGAGCGCCCGAAAGGCGGCGCTGCAGTTGCCGGAAAATTCGCTTTGCGTCATTCCCTCGCGCATGCTCTCGTAAGTCGCCTTGTATGCGACGATCGCAATTTCATTCGAACGCTTCAGTAAGGAGATCTCGGCCGGCGATTTGTACATCCGACATCCTGCCGTCACCGGATCGGCACTGACGAACCTCACTGCCGGCGTCTCTTGCCGGATCCCGTCAAACAAAAAGAACCTCACCCGTTCCTCGACCCCGACTCGTCCTGTGCGAATTCTGCGGTCTCGCAGAACTTCTGCTGTTCTCCGGTACGGACTCTCGTCCTCCTCCCAGGTTCGAATGTCCTCGCCGATCTTGATCAACTCGCGCGCCTTTTCTTCTTCAAACTTCGGAACGATCCACGCAATCTCACCGCGTTGCGGAATCACCAAACCAAACATTCGCTCGCTCAGTCCCCAACGCACGCCCGTGAAATAAAACATGGTCGAGCCGGGTTCGATATAAATTGCGTCGATACGATTGGCGCGCATCAGGCGACGCGCTTTGGCGATCCGCTCCATACGCTCTTCCAAAGTAATAGGAACGACGTCGTCAGTCGTTCGTTTGAGTTTTCGGATCGGTTCGGGCGTGCTTCGTTGTTGCTGCGGTTCGGCGTTGCCTAAGGCGTAGGAGTTACTCAGGAGTGTCGCGCCGGCCACGCCGGCTGAAAGGCGTAGAAAGTCTCTTCGGTCAGTACACATATAGGGGGTTCGCCAACAGACTGCTAAAGAAGATTTTGGTCCGGAGAGCGCGCAAAATCTATCACACTCCTGCGGTGTGAGCCGCATGTTTCGTGTGTTTCGTGTGTTTCGTGGATCGTTTTCGCAATGAGGTCAGTACCACCTGCGGTAGCGGGTGGGTCTCAGCTTACAAGGAAGCTTGTATTTGTTGCTTTACCACTCATGTCCTTCATTGATTGACAGTCGATCATCGCTCCATCATCGTAAACTGGATGTGGAATGATACTGATACCCCACTGGCTTACTTCATCTCTTTCCGCAGTTACGGTACATGGCTACACGGCGATGAGCGTGGATCCACTGACCGCTTCAACAATCGCTACAAATCACCCTACATTGCTCCCAATAAGAACTGGCTTCGCCATAATGAACAAAAGCTCCGCGCGGACCCCCTTATCTTGCAAGCTGAACATCGTACGCAAATCGAAGCCGCGATCCGTGAGACGTGTGATATTCGGAAGTGGGCGCTGCTCGCGATAAATGTTCGTACGAATCACATCCACACGGTTGTCTCAAGCCGAAAAGAGCCGGAGACAGTCCTCAACGCATTTAAGGCCAATGCGACTAGGAAATTACGTGAGACTGGGCTTTGGCCTCATCCTTTTAGTCCATGGGCTGACAAGGGAAGCAAGAAAAGGCTATGGAATGAGAAAAGCGTGGCCAGAGCGATTGATTATGTCTTGAACGGCCAAGGAGGCGACTTGCCTGACTTCGATGAGTGAAGAATACCGCAGGTGGTACTGACCTCATTGCGAAACCGATCCACAAAACACACGAACTACGCACGAAACATGTGATAGATTTCGCCTGCTAAATTCTTACCACTGGGACGGGAACAAACACCGATGGACGATCAGCAACAGGCACCGGAAATCTCGTACGAAGTTCGCGTGAAGCCGGGTCGCGCGGGCACTGATCCGGAGGCCCCGGATTGGGAAGTTGTGGAACTGGAAGATGGCGAGATAAAGAACAGCGCCGACATCTACGACAACATGACGCGGGCGGAAGCGAACCAAATTGCGGGAATGTGGCGCAGGAAAAAAGAGGAAGCCGAATCCGAAACAGCGGCCGAGGTTGAAAGCTCCTAACAGTTTATGTAGCAGTCTTCAGTGACCAGGATAACGCTCCGGCCGACCATCAACGGGGCCAGGACACGAGTAATCGCCAGATCAAAAGGCACGGACGAATCGACAATTGAACCGCAGCCTTTTACCACCTCATAAGCCTCAGCACCCCAACTTAGATAATTGACCAGCCCGCGGTGCGAGATGCGCACGCCTTTCAGAAATCCGGTCGTCGCAGTCGTGTAGATCACATACGCAAGATTACGCGTCGAAGCGCGTCGAGTAGGATTGGACTTCCGTTCTTTCGCGATCACGTCCCAGTCAGTGTCCAGGCAGAGTCGTGGTCCATTATGGCGCGGAAGTGTTTCCAGCAGGCGTGATTGAGTAAGCAGCAGGAAGATGTTGGCGTCTTCCATGATGAACGACAGTCGTTCCTCTGAATCTTCAGGATCAATCGGCACGTACGCAGCTCCTGCTTTCAGGATGCCGAGAATGCCGACAATCATTTCCGGCGACCGGTTGACACAGAGTCCCACGAGCGAGTTTGGCCCGACGCCGAAGCGGCGAAGAAAGCGCGCCAACTGGTTCGCACGATTGTTCAGCTCCCGATAAGTTAGCTGCGTATCGGCAAAAAGAACCGCGGGGGCGGCGGAATTGCGTTCTACTTCCTTTTCAAACAGCTCGTGGATACACGCTTCGAGTGGCAACACGGACAGGTGTTGATAACTGTCCTTGGATTGCTTTCGCTGAAGCGAACGAGTGTCGTCATCTCTGACCCTAATTAGATCCTGAACAAGTGTCACCATAGTTTTTGCCGACGTTACGGCTATTCAAACTTTGAACGCCGAAAGTTCAACGTCGCACTTCGCTTCTTCTAACGGCCTGCTACTTTTGTAGTACATAGAAAGTTAGAAAAAGTGATTGTTGCCAGAAAAAAGAGATGTCGGATGTGAGATGTGAGATATCAGACAGATGCTAGAAGCTGGATACAAGATGCTGGAACTAGATGTCAGATGGCAGCTGCTGAAACAAGATGCTAATGCTAGTTTCTTAGGGGATGAAACTGAAGTCACGTTACTGCTCACCAGAGATCTTATTCGTGATTCGAGCTGAGTCTGTGCGTCGAATTCTGTGCGTCGATTCTGTTTCGTCCAAACATCTAACATCTAGCATCTAGCATCTCGCATCTGCGTATCAGCATCTCCTAACCCTCACATCTCACATCTGCCATCTGACATCTGACTTTTAGTTCCTGGTAGTGCGCTTTTCCTCATCTTGAATTTCAGGAATCTCCTCAACTCCTACTTCCAAACCAACTTAATGCTGGAGTACGGCGTTTATTGCGGGTTTATTAAATCTCGAAGAAGTACAACCGCAGGGCGCGAATTCTTTAACAATACTGCCTCTGCCGAGTGTTCAAACAAAAACAACACCGCGCCTCCGGTTAGAGGCTTCCCGCTTTTTGGGTACTTGCGCATCGATTGTCAGGAAAACGAAAGCATGCGTATTGGCCGAAGGCTACCCAAAAATAATTTCAGATTTTCAGGAAATTCACCGTCAATGAAAAACCAAGCAATGCCGGCCGTTAACTGGTTGCGACAGACGATTGGGTTGATGGCGATGATGATCACACTCGTCGCGACTGCTGCTGCACAACAACGTCAGGCTTTGGTGCGGCCCAAAACAGCTACTACTTCCGCTCCTTCGGCAGTTAGACCATCCACGCCGCGTACGACATTGGGCAGTGAACGCTATCGCATTGGACCAGGAGACGTGCTGGAGGTACGACTGTACAAACTCCCTGAGTTGTCGCGTGAAGCGTTGCGCGTGGAGGAAAGCGGCACGATCCGCATGCCGCTGATCGAACAGGACATTCAAGCTGCTTGTCGCACGGAAGGTGAGCTCGCGAAGGAAATCGCTTCGCGTTATCTACCCCTGATGCGAAATCCCCAGGTCGACGTGTTCATCAAGGAATATCACTCACGGCCCGTAGCCGTGATTGGCGCCGTAAACACACCGGGACGATTTCAACTTCAAAAGCGAATTCGATTACTTGATTTGCTCTCGTTTGCCGGCGGTCCCGCAGAACGTGCCGGTGGAAATATTCAGGTCGTGCATAGCGGAAATTATCTCTCCTGCGAAACTTCCCGACCAGGCAGCAGTGAAGAGCTCGGCATCAGTATCTTCAAACTTCACGACACACTCGCGGGCAACGCCCGATCGAATCCTTTCGTGCGGCCAGGTGACATCATAACGCTCCTCGAAGTCGAGCAAATTTATGTACTCGGGAACGTCATGAAGCCTTCTAACTTCCCACTCCGCGAGCGCATCACTCTGTCGCAGGCCATTGCGATGGCCGGTGGAACGTTACCTGATTCGGCCAACGATCGAGTGCGTATCCTGCGCCAGAAACCTGACGGGATTAACAAAGAAGAATTGCTAGTGAACTTGAAAGCCATCTCCAGACGGCAGGCTCCCGACGTCGTACTGCAGCCAAACGACATCGTGGAAGTACCTACGGCAACCGGTCGCAGGTTGTTAAGAAACATTTTAGAGGGTGTGGTCCCGGGTGTGGCGCGATTCCCTGTTCGCGTTATTCGCTAAGCCAGGGCTGGTATTTTATGAAGCAAAAACAAGACTCAAGAAGCAAGATGTTGGTTAAACGCCGGCCCACGCAAATCGCGGAGCCGATGGCAGTGGAATACCGGCAGCCATTGAGTGACCGTCAGTCGGAAGACAAGGCACACCTGCAGGAGTTCCTTTTCTCGCTGCGCAAGTACTGGCTATTGATTGCCGGTCTGACGATGCTGTGCACGGCCCTGGTCGGGGTTTACATGGCGCGCCAACCCAACCTCTATGAAGCCAACGTGCAAATACAGGTCGACTTGGAAAATTCGAGCCCCACGTTAGGCACCGGAAAAGGTGGCACCTACGTCGTAAACCCAGTTAACGATCCTGCTTATTTCAATACTCAGCTTCAGGTTTTAACGAGTCCTCGTTTACTGCGGCGTGTTGTTAAGGATCTGAACCTGGAAAACGATCCCAACTTTAAAGTGGCGCGGACGGGCACGCCGTCACGATGGCAGCGATGGTTTGGAATTGGTGCAACCGAGGCAAGCAGTGTCTCGACGCCTGCATTAGAAAGTGGCGAAGAGGAGGGCGAGCTCTCGCAAGCCGACCTGGCAGAAGCCACCAGACTCGCTCCTTACGTTGAAGCAATTCAACTGGGTCTCCAGGCTGAGCCTGTAAAAGAAGTCCGTTTGCCGATTAAGGAAACGCGTTTGATCGAACTGACCTTTGGTCATTCCAATCCGCATATGGCGGCGAAGATCGTCAACAAGATCGCCGAAACATTTGTTCGTCTAAACATTCAACGCAAAACTGATAACAACAAGAGCACCAGCGATATTCTTCAACAACGCGTCGCGGATTTGCAGACCCAGATTAAACAGCAGGAGACGCAACTTCTCGAATACGCCAAGAACCACCAGATACTTTCACTCGATGCCGCGCAGAACACTGTGGTCGAACGGCTGACGAATCTGAATCGTCAACTTCTGGAAGCCGAGAATGAACGCAAGGTCGCAGAAGCTGCGTATCAGGCCGCGCTTGCTCCCGGCGCCGCGGATGCGCTGGCGATAGGAAATGCTCGTGATGCTACCGATGCCGAAACCCGGCTGTCGCAGCTGGTTCAGCGACGCGCGCAACTTATGGTTGATTTCACAGCTCAGTGGCCGGAAGTTAAAGAGATCGACAATCAAATAGCGGCACTGGAGCAACAACTTCAACAAACCCGCAGCCGCGCCTCGAACGTCGTCCTGACTAACCTGGGAACACACTACCGGCAAACGATGGCCCGGGAGCGTGCCCTGCGCGCTTCGTTCAATCAACAACGCTCAGAAACATTGGCGCAAAACGAAGCGGCCGTTAACTACCGGATCCTGCAGCAGGAAATTGAAACCAGCCGCGGGCTGCTGGAAGGCATGTTGCAGCGCAGCAAAGAAAATGAAGCCGCGCTCGCTTCGCTGCGAAACAACATTCATGTAAATGACTACGCAGTAATACCCACGGCGCCCGTTGGCCCCAAACGATTACTATTTACCGGGGTCGCCTTCGCCTTTGCATTACTCATCGGAATCGGCATCGCGGTGCTGCTCGGTTATCTCGACGACTCCTTCAGATCTGCTGACGACCTGGAAAGAACGCTTAACCTGCGCGCCATTGCGGCCATTCCAACTACCAACGGCAAACGGTTGTCGACCTCGCTCGGCGCCAGCGATTCAGAGTTACTCCTCGAACCTTCAGACCCACTTCCGTTCCGCGAAGCATACAGACAACTGCGCACCTCGATGTTGTTGTCGTCACGTCAGAGTGGCATGAAGTCGCTGCTGGTCACTTCAAGTATGCCGGGCGAAGGGCGTACAACGATTGCAGTCAACACGGCACTCAGTCTGGCGCGGACGGGCGCACTGGTTCTCATCGTCGACGCGGACCTGAGAAAACCGAGTCTGCATACAGTCTTCGATCTGGATAACCAGAACGGACTAACGACACTTCTGACGGATGGATTTGACGAGCGGGATCCACTTCGCTTCATTCAGCACTCGGAGCGACGCGTGGGCGTATTAACTTCAGGGCCGGTCTACGAAGACTCGGCCGAGCTGTTGGGAACGGCACCAATGCGCAAGCTCGTCGAATCGCTCGATCGGATCTATGACTACATCATCATCGACTCCCCTCCCATTGGCTATTTCACTGACGCAGTTCTAGTCTCGTCGATGGTCGATCGCGTCGCTCTGGTTGTGGATAGTTATCAGAGCACACGTGAGACCGTGAGACGGTCATACCAACTGCTGCAGGACGCCGGCGCACCGACTTTGGGAATCGTGCTGAATAACGTCAAAGAGCCACGCTACAAGTTGCGGCAGTATTCCAGCCAGGTCTACGCCGAGGCATAAGCAGAACCGGGAGCTTAGCGACCGGGTCCAGGTTGAATGCCACAAACAAGCAGAAGCAACGAAGCCGTCCATCCGTGTTATTCAACGTGAACCCGGTCGCTACGCTCCCGGTTCTGCTCTAACACTTCCACATGTCTGAAATTTTGGAGCTTGCCAGGTTTGACAGAGCCGAAACATATGAGCGGCCTGTAGTTTTGCCTTTCGCCACCGGCGAGCAAAAGGAAAGCCATTCAACCTTTGCCCAGTCGCGGAAGAATGGTCACGCTCCTTCCATTTCGCTTCCGCTGATTAAGAAACTTTGCGAGGCTTTGAACTCGCAAGGGATCTCCTACTGCCATTGGAAAAGCAACTGGCAGCTCGACCGTTCACTGAATGGCCACGGCGATCTCGACCTCCTGGTATCCAGCGCGTCCGCGCGACAGTTCATAGCGTTGGTCTGTGACTTAGGCTTCATTCAAGCGGTACCGGCAAGTAATGAAGAACGATGCGGGATCACCCACTTTTACGGGTGGGATTCCAGGGCGGAAAAATTTATCCATCTGCATGTCTACTTCCGTTTACTGTTGGGCCACGAATTAACCACTAACTACCACCTACCCATCGAAGACCTGTTCCTAAGATCAGTAAGTAGCGAAGGGCTCGTACCGGTTCCCCAGGCCGAGCTTGAGCTAATTGTATTTGTGCTACGGAAGGTGTTGGGCTTTTGGCCCATCGAGGCAATCGTGCGACAGATCGTCGCGGGACGTTCCGATCTTAATAAGACAGCGCGGGAATTAGACCATCTTGAAGCGCGTACGGATCGCGCAAGAGTGCACCAACTTTTAGAGCGAATCGTTCCGGAAATAACAATATCTTTCTTTGAGCGTTGCCTCGAATCGCTTCGACTTGAAAGTTCACTGTGGCACCGGTCGATAACTGCACTCCAACTGAAAAGACGGTTAACCGGGTACACCTGCCGGCACCCTTATGTAAACGCGATTCTCCAGTGGTGGCGAATGCTAAACGATAGACTTCGGGAGCGTCTGGTAGGTCGACGATTTGTTACCGGGGGTTTGCTAACGGCGCTGGTCGGCGGCGATGGCTCGGGCAAAACAACCGCGGTCGCTGCACTAACTTCGTGGCTGGACCAGGACTTTGCAGTACGACGCTTCCACTTTGGCAAACCTCGACGCTCACTATTGACGTTGACTGTCAGTGTCGCCTTAAAAATGCGACGCCTGCTTATGCCTGCAGCGGCTGATGCCGGGGATATGGAGAATGGTTCGGCCCAACATCCGGGATACCTTCATCTGCTCCGCTGGACATGCGCCGCCAGGGATCGCTATCGCACATATTTGAATGCGCGGCAGTTTGCCAACCAGGGAGGAATTGCGATCTCTGATCGTTACCTCTTGCCGAACATCAACCTAATGGACGCGCCGAATATTGCGCAAACTCTCGAGCAAACGAAATTGACCTGGCTCAGCAAGGCTTTACTCCAGATCGAGAACGGATATTACAGACGGATCCTGCCTCCCGATCTGCTTCTCGTTTTAAGACTCGATCCTGCAATCGCCGTTAGCCGTAAGACGAGCGAGCCTGAACATCATGTGAGGCCGCGTTCTCAGGAAGTGTGGGAAGCTGATTGGAGCGATACACCCGCTCAGTTGGTTGACGCCAGCCAGTCACCTGAAAAAGTCCTCGCTGATCTACGCGAGCTAGTCTGGCAGCGAATCTGACGCTCATTTCTCCTGTGCCACGACCCTTTACGGCAGAAATCATCGGGCCCGCAGGCGCCGGTAAGAGCACGCTGGTAAGTTTGCTTGGCAAACAAGATGTGACAATCCGGACTGGACTGAGTCTTTGGGGTTTGCCCTTCCCTTTGCTTGCAACAGGCGCCTTATCGTCCCTGACTGATGTCTTTTCGCTATGCAGTCAACACAGGTTTAGTTTGGAAGATTTGAAGTTGGTAATTCAGATCAACGCGCTGCGGCAACTAGTGCGTCGTGAGTCGGAGAAGGGTTATCGGTTGCTGCTGTTGGACGAAGGTGAAGTTTTTGGCCTGGCCAGATTGCGCGCATACGGAGCCGGCTGCCTGTCATCCGATTCCGTTAAGTGGATGAGTCACCTTCTCAACCGTGTTGCCCCGACGCTCGACGCAGTTATTTGGCTTGATGCGCCCGACGCGGTACTGGCCCAACGCATTCGCGAACGAGCTAAACCACACCGAACCAAAAATCTCCAGGAAGAGGAAATTTGCGAACACGTTGCACGATACCGGTCTGCGTTTGAGCAAATAATGGCCGAACTCACCCAGCGCAGTCATGTAAAGGTGATCAGCTTCAGAACTGATAGTCAGCCGCTGGAAGAGATCGCGAACCGAATCAGAGCTACTGCCGAAAACGGACTCAGGGCTAATGTCAACAGCTGAAATAAACGTGGGGCTGGCCACAAAACCAGCGCCGGAGTTTGAAGCCGGATCACGAGTTAAGGGTCTAACGCACAAAGCCTACCTCAATGGCTGCGCGTCTTTGCTGGACGCAGTCGTCAAGGGTGGCGTGCTGGCGGTAGTTACGCCGCTGCTCGTCAATGGCCTGGGAAGTTCGCTGTTCGGCGTATGGCAGGTTCTTGGCCGTCTCATTGTATACATGCAGGCAGCGGACGGCCGCCCGACTCAGGCGCTCAAATGGGTCATAGCAAATCGCCACCTGGTGGATGATGACGAAGTAAAGCGTCGCCATGTCAGCAGCGCGATGTGCGTTTGGCTCCTTTTCTTGCCAGTGCTCATCGCGATCAGCGCGCTTCTGGTTTGGATTTCTCCATACATTACCAAAGTACCCTCAGAGATGTACTTTACGGTGCGAATTACCTGCGGGTTGCTGGCCTTTAACTTCCTATTGATTCAGTTGATCTCACTGCCGGAATCAATTCTGCGAGGAATGAATCTGGGCTACAAGCGGATGGGTTGGCAAGCAGGGCTAAACATCGTCGGTGGCGCGCTGACGGTAGGCGCTCTGTACCTTGGTAGTGGAGTTATTGGCCTGGCCGCGTCACAAGTGATTTTAGCCACATTCACTGGTGTCTTGTTTCTGATGCTGGTGAAGAAATATGTGCCGTGGTTTGGCTTTGCGCGTCCTGTTCTCAGCGAAGTTCGCTCTTTTCTGAAGTTGAGTATTTGGTGGTTTATCTGGACCGCCGTGAGCAAGTTTTTGATGGCCAGCGACATACTTATCCTGGGAATAGTTGCCTCAACCTCAGACGTAGCCATCTTCACGCTAACAAGTTTTGCCGGTACGACACTGCTAAGTCTGGTCACCATCGTCCTCGGCGCAGTTACTCCAGGACTCGGCGGAGTCATTGGTCAGAAGCAATATGAGCGCGCGGCCGAACTGCGAAACGAGATGTTAAAGGTAAGTTGGTTAATACTGGCGGCAGCTGGTAGCACCATCCTGCTTTGGAACCGCTCGTTTATTTATCTCTGGGTTGGACCTCAATACTACGCCGGATTTTGGGCCAATACGCTGGCAGTTCTCATGATTGTCCAGCTTATTTTTATTCGAAACGATTCTTATGTGATTGACCTCACGTTGCAGCTCCGCCAAAAGGTTTTAATGGCGGTGGTTGCAGCTATTGTCTCAGTTGGTTTGGCAGCTCTGTTAATCCCCCATCTCGGAATCGCTGGTCTATGCCTGGGCATGATAGTAGGCCGGCTGGCATTAACGATTACGTATCCATCAATAATTAACAAGCAATTCATGCGTAGCACCGGGGTGCAAAGAACTGCCGCAATCCGGCCCGCGGTTGTGATGATTCTCATGTTCGTTGTTTCAGCGTACCTGGGTCGGATCCTGCTTGCGGAGAATTGGGTCCTATGGGCAGTCGGTTCAGGTCTGAGCTTTGCGCTCGCATTGGGTGTCGCACTAGGTGGACTTGATAGCGAGTCGAGAAACAGTATCGTCAAACGCCTTGGGATGTTGCGCACCCTGTTTTCCGGGAACTAATTGAATGTCTGAAATCCTCGAGTTGTTTGCCAGTCAGTTGAAAGTGAAACGTATCGAAACTGAGCGAGACATGTCACTCATACTTCCCTTCCCCAAATTAGACGCACGGCCGGATCCTCTACGCGGCGACACATCGGCCGATAAGCCAGCCGCTCCAATTCCACTGATTAAAAAATTGTGCGACACGCTGAATGCACAACGAATTTCCTATTGTCAGTGGAAGAGCAATTGGAAACTCCATCGCTGGTTGGGCGGCGAGGGCGATCTCGATCTCTTGATTGACAGGGCGGATGCCCAACGATTTGTCGCACTGATCCAGGGCTTGGGATTCAAACAAGCGGAACCCTCGAGCGATCGAATGGTACCAGGAATACTCAATTTTTATGGGTTCGATCAGGAAGCCTTCAGATTTGTTCATCTTCATGTGCATTATCAACTTGTTATCGGTAATGATCTGACTAAGAACTTCCATCTGCCGATTGAGCAACTCTATCTCGAGAGTGCGACCCGCACCGGCATAATTCCTTTGCCTGCTGTTGAATTCGAATTAATCGTATTTGTGCTGAGAATGGTGTTGAAGCATTCGACTCTCGAATCAATTCTGAGACGTGGATTCAAGCAACGGCCATCGATAAGCGCAGTAGAAAAGGAACTGCAGGAACTCAAGTCCAAGGCTGATCCAGCTCGAGTGGCGGCTATTTTGGCGCGAGTAGTTCCGGGTGTAGACCCTGGTTTCTTTAATGCGTGTGAACAATCGTTACGAACCAGTTCATCGCTTCGATCACGAACCGCAGCCCGGCGAGAGCTACAGCGAAGATTAGCCACCTTCGCACGCAGACCAATTCCCCAGGATGCTCTACTAAAACATTACCGTCGGGTAACACGGACGGTGACGAAGTCGATCTTCCGCCGGCCGGCACGGAAAAAGTTCGTGAACGGTGGTCTCCTCATCGCCATCGTCGGCGGCGACGGCGCGGGCAAAACCACTGCACTTAACGCGTTGAACAAATGGCTTGGAAAAAGATTCGTAACTAAGAGATTCCATATTGGGAAGCCCGCGCGATCTCCATTAACCCTGATAACCATCGTATGTCTGCGGATTCGCCGGTTACTTGGCAACAATTCGAACCGTGCAATTAAAGATGAATCCGCATTTCCCGGCTATCTCCAACTGGTGCGCTGGGTATTCGCAGGCAGGGACCGCTGCCGTTTATATACAAAGGCCCGACGCTTCGCCACGAATGGCGGGATCGCCCTTTGCGATCGGTATCCGCTACCTCAGGTCCGCCGGATGGAAAGCGCAAACATTTCGCACATGGTTGAAGCACCGCGCCAAAACGAAGTAGTCCGGCGTCTGCTCAGAGCAGAAGCTGATTACTACGAGAAGATAATGGCGCCCGACTTATTGATCGTGCTGCGCTTAGAACCCGAAATTGCGGTAAGACGTAAAACGACCGAGAGTGAGCACCACGTAAGAAGTCGTACTCAGGAAATCTGGGGAATAGACTGGGATGGTAGTAACGCCTACGTGATAAATGCAGCACAGTCTGTCGAGGATGTCCTGAAGCAATTGCAATCAATCATATGGGCCAAACTCTAAACTCCCGGAGACATAATCATATGAAGTCCGTTGGCCGCTTCTACGTGCCGCTCGGTGCGGTTCTGTTAACCTTATTAGTCCTGCAACCGCATCACAGTGCCATATCAGGCCCGCTGCAAGAACCTACGTCGATCACTTTCGCAGCAATCGGAGACTATGGCTCAAATGATGCGAACGAACAGGACGTTGCTCTCCTTGTTAAGAGCTGGAACCCTGATTTCATCATCACTCTGGGAGACAATAATTATCCGGACGGCGAAGCATCAACTATCGACGGCGCCATCGGTAAATACTATCGCGAGTACATCTATCCATACCGCGGTACCTATGGATCGGGAAGCTCGACCAATCGCTTCTGGCCCTGCATCGGCAATCGAGACTGGGACAATCAGGTCGGGCCGAAGCTTCAACCATACCTTGACTACTTCACACTACCGAATAATGAACGTTACTACGACTTTGTGCGCGGGCCGGTCCACCTGTTTGCAATTGATAGTGACGCCGATGAACCGGATGGCATAACCAGCACCTCCGTACAGGCTCAATGGCTACGCAGCAAACTAGCGGCATCCACCGCTCCCTGGAAGATCGTTTATCTCCACCACCCTCCTTACTCATCACGAACTTCGTGGCCGAACCTGCAATGGCCATTCGCTGCCTGGGGCGCAGACGCCGTTTTATCGGGTCATGCGCACGTTTACGAGCGGATCATGAAAGACGGCATACCGTTTATCACCAACGGCCTCGGCGGAGACAGCACGGGCTCTTTCAATGGAGCTATCTCCGGGAGCGTGGTGCGCTTTGGCGATGACTATGGCGCATTGCGGGTAACTGCGAGCGCAGGCGCGCTGACATTTGAATTCATCACACGTCGCGGGGTGGTAATCGACACGTTTACGATGGGCCAACAACCGGCGCCGAGTCCGACACCAACTCCAACACCGACGGCGACTCCATCGCCGAGCCCTACGCCAACGCCTTCTACTCCCGCTGCCCCTACCAGCCTAAACGTCGCAGCCAGTAGCTCAAGTCAAATCAATTTGAGTTGGACTGACAATGCCACTAATGAAGACGGTTTTCATATTGAGCGCTGCACCGGCACTGGTTGCACTAACTTTGCGCAAGTCGCTCAAGTGGCTGCGAACGTTAATACATTTAACAACTCGGGTCTGGCGGGCAGCACTAGCTACCGTTATCGGGTTCGCGCGTACAACGCGTCCGGCACCTCCGGTTACTCAAATACGGGCGAGGCAACAACAAGCAGCGGTGGCACATCGACCTTTGGCGCGCCGAGTAACCTCACCGCCATCGCTCGCTCTGATCAGCAAATCGATTTGAACTGGCAAGACAATTCGACGACGGAGACTGGATTTAAGGTCTATCGCTCAACAGACAACAAGACGTTTTCGAGAATCGAAATCCTCGATGCGAATGTCACCTCGTATTCCAACAGCGGCCGACCAGCATCGACGACCTATTACTACAAGGTCATCGCATTCAATGCGTCCGCGAGCACCGCTTATTCAAACACTGTGTCCGCAACGACGCTGGCGCCGGCGACAGTTAAGCCGGCCGCGCCTACGAATCTTGCTGCAACGGCGATTTCAGCGACGCAGATAAAACTAACGTGGACAGACAACGCCACTAACGAGACGGGTGTTCGCATCTACCGCTCGCTCGACGGCATCACATTTACGGAAATTGCAAAAATCAACCTGGTGAACACGATTACTTTCACCGACGCGGCCCTAACTTCGAACACGACGTATTACTACCGGCTGCGCTCGTACAACGCCGCCGGAACCTCCGCCTACAGCAATACGGTTAACCGGCGTACGCCTTAAAAAAGACAATTTTTAGGGTTCAATCTTTAGGTTGTGTACTAACGAAAAACAGCAAGCTAAGGCTTGAACTCTGAACTCTCCGCTTAACACCATAAAAGTGAATCAAGACACACCAACCGGCGTCATCCGATGGTTGTTCTACGCGTTTGTCCTCTCATTGCCGTTTGAGACGGTGAGCGAGGGAGTGGTGGAACCAACGACGGTCCTCGGTGCCCTCCTTGTCCTGAGTGCATTGCTGCAGCCCAGTTTGTTTCTTCGTTGGCCGCCCAAAGGTTTTTGGTGTTTCATCGTCTATCTCTACGTATTTGCCGCACTCAGCTTGTTGGAGCCGAGTGTTTACCGCCAGGCGACGTTGCTGAACGTGTTTCTGCTAGCGCAGTTAACGGTGCTCGGCTGGATCGGCTTCTGTCTGATGCGCGACCGGCAAACGGCTGAGCGCGCGTTCTTAACCTTTGCCGGCGGTTGTGTATTTCTGTCTTTGTTACAGGTGACGGGCCTCGCCGGTCGCGCGGCGGAAACTGACGTAACCGAAGTAGTCCGCATCACGGCGTTTGGTTTTCATCCGAACAACCTGGCCCGCATTCTTATGCTGGGGATGTTGGCGTTAGTTGGACTGACCCTGGTCAAAAGTAAGAGTCTCATTCGGTCGCTACTTCTGGTTGGGCCTTTGGTGCTTCTACTTGGGGTGGCCATGGTCCAGACAGGCTCCCGCGGTGGCCTGATCGCGCTGGGGGCCGCAGGTATGACACTCATCCTGCGGCGCGGCTCGATGGTAATGAAAGTACTGAATGGTCTGGGACTAACGCTCCTTATGGGCGTGTTATTCATTGCCGTGCTGCAATCAGACATCATGCGGACGCGCTTCGAAGAAACGATAGAAGATGGTGACGTAGCTCGCCGCGACAAAATCTATCCAACAGCTTTTGAGATGTTTACGGAAAAACCGCTTTTAGGTTGGGGGCCCATCAACAGTACGTTCGAGCTCGGTATGAGATTGGGGCATCCCGAAGAGGAGACAAAGAATCCTCACAACGTGATTCTGTTTGGACTGGTGACGACCGGATTGCTGGGATCGCTACCCTTGTTTGTGGGACTCGCATTCTGTGGCCTTAGTGCCTGGAAGACGCGAACAGGGCCACACGGTGTTTTGCCGCTGGCAATGTTTGTCGCGGTCATGGTGGCAAATATGAGCGGCCTGTGGCTGTTCAATAAATTGCACTGGCTGGTGATGGCTTACGCATTAGCGAGTCTTTATCACGTCGCTCTTGAGACTGATCAGTCCGTTGAAACGAGCGAGCAAACGGACTTTGAAGAACGAGAGCTGGTGACAATTTAAGTTGCCTTCGTGTAGTTCGTGTATTTCGTGTTTTTCGTGGATCGTTTTTGAGGAGGCATAAGAACGATCCACGAAATACACGAAACCACGAAACACACGAAATAACAATGCTAATCACCTTTTCAGGACTCGATGGCTCTGGGAAATCAACCCTCGTTGATTACCTGAAAGAAAGTCTCGAGAAGGAAGACCGCAAAGTCGCCGTGTCGCACATGAATTACGACGTCGGTTTGTACTCTGCGTTGCGGTATTTGGCGAAGAAGACAGTGGCGAGAAAAAGTGGGGCCGTTTCGCACGCGCCGCGGGAGCAGGCATTTAACGGCAAGTTCAAGAGTCGCGCCGCCAGACTGCGTTACAACCTGGTTTGGAACAAAGGATTGCGCATTTTGATCTATCCGGTCGACATCGCCATTTTTGTTCTATACCGGTTTTACGTAGAGAAAGTGAACCGGCAAGTGCTGATCATGGATCGCTATTTTTATGACACGCTGGTTGATGTAACCGGCGCCAGTAGATCGTGGCGCTTTCGTTTCCTGTCGTGGCTGACGCCAAGACCAACTCTGCCCTTGTATCTGGACATAACAGCCGAAAGAGCGTTTGAGCGGAAAGCGGAATATTCAGTTGACTACTTGAATCGCCGCCGGCTGTCTTACCAGAAATTGCTGGTAGCGCTTCCCGAGGTGCTGGTGCTTTCGACCAATCACGATCTGGATACAACGAGATCTCACATTGAAACCCTTGTCCGTGAACGGTTCGTGGACGTTCAAGCTGATATTGCGCCGGCGGCTTTGCCGCATCCGGTGCGGAAAGGCTCCGCCTTTCCGGATGACACTAGCATCTGGAGGCGGCGAGGCTCAGCCTCGCCGCCGGAGGTTAGATAGCCTGAACGGAAAGGCGGAGCCTTTCCGCACCGGATGCGGCATAGCCGCCGCCTGCTAACGAATGGCTTCTTAGACCCGCGAGTTGAGCTGAGTTGATGTCAATGGCTGTTGAACAGGAACGCAAGTACGCTTCGATCATTCTCCGTCTGCTTGTCGAGGGAACGATCGATCCCACTCAACAACAAGAAATAATCTGGGGCGACCTGCTTCAGATATCAGCACAAAACGGGGTGCTCATCCGGGTAGTTGATCAACTGGAAACCATCGGTCTGGAACCTCGGCACTTCTTTTCGGCAGCGGTCAAGGAGATGCGCGCCAGAAATCAACGCAAGCTGGCGCTAATCAATCACATCAGCGAACGCTGCACGCAGTTGAACATTGAATTTGTCTTTCCGAAGGCGCTGCAAAGTTATCCGGACATGCCGGGTGATATTGACCTCTACGTCGCCGGCACTTCGCTTGATATCGATCGCGTCATTCTCAAGGGCCTGCCAACGAGGTCACTCAAGAGAACTCTTCGCAACCGGCTCGAAGGTACCGCCAACTACATGGTGCGCGGCTGTGATGCTCCACTTGAGATTCATCACGGACGTTTGGGACTCGCCGGGGAGCACAAGTCCTACATCAGCCACTTAATTCAAAACGCAGTCGATGCGCGTGCAGAGGGTCAGGATTTTCTGGTTCCCTCCCCTGAAGATCAGTTGGTGCTGCAAGCGCTTCAACGAGTTGTGCAACGTAGTTATCTGCGGCTTTCGGATGTGGTCACGACGATCCGCCTGCTAAGCAGGCATGAGCTCAACTGGGACTACGTCATTAGAACGGTTAAAGAACTCAATATCGTTTACGGTCTCAGTTGTTACCTGAGTTTCATTGAACAGATTTACCGTGAGGCCTTCAAGGATTACTTATTGCCGGCAGGTTTTCTGGTGCCGGTAACCAACGACATGCCACGCATTGAATTCCACAGTGGATTCTTTCGCTTCAAGCGACTCGAGGTCGGCGGCCGTGAGCTGGCTAACAAGTTCTGCTCCGCGATGTTAGCGGAGGATTGGGCCATCGCCAGTAGGCTCTCGCTATTACCCTTAGTGGCGGTGAGCACCATGTTCCGCAAGTTACGAACTTCTTAATTACTGAGCAATAGCAATGTTCGACACTAACGTAATGCTTCTTAAGCGCAATCGTGATTCGGTGGCCTTCAATAAACAAGAACGTTTTAGCCGGTCCTCACTCGCGGCTGTAGTCACGGCTGGCGTAATTGCGGCCGGAACCGCTTTCGCGTTGCTGGTCCACTTCCTTGTCCCGCTCTCCTTCAACGTAGCAGGAACGCTCGCAGTTCAGTCGATTAGCTTCCCGGGCCTGCAGGAGTTCATGCGGTTGATTTCGGGCTTTGGTAATGCGCCCAAGGTGGTCCTCATTACAGTCATCGCTTTAATGGCTTGTAACAAGAGACGTGAAGCGTTCTTCCTGACGCTAAGTGGCCTGGGTGGTTGGTTTATCGCCATGCAGCTCAAGCAACTGTTCGCATCGGCCCGGCCCACCGCGGATGTAGTGAATGTGTTTCATCAGTGGCCCACCGGCAGTTTTCCGTCGGGCCATCTCGTTTTCTACGTCTGTTATTTCGGTTTTCTGTACTTCATCGCGCGTGAGAAGTTGCCGGCGAAGTCAATATTCCGCCCGCTGGTAATGGTGACACTCGGGTTGTTGATTGCGTTGGTTGGGCTCTCACGTCTTTACCTCGGCGAGCACTGGCTTAGCGATCTGCCTGGTTCTTATTTGCTGGGCGCATTTTGGCTTTACGTGTGTTTGAAACTCTATCGCTTTTGGGCCGGCGCTCGAAACAGGCAACGCCTAATGGCTGAAAGTATCGCGGGGTACAGATGACAATCGGTCTCGCCACTATCAAACGGACAGTGAAACAGACGACGGGTTGGGCCGCGATGTTATCGCGGCTTTTTACTACCAGCGCCATGCAGCAGCAGGCGTGCATCTTCTACTACCACCGCGTGGCTGACGTGGGATTCATCGATTCGCAAATCGACGATTGGAATGTGACGCCCGCGCAGTTTGAGCGGCAAATAACTACCCTACTCAGCTTCGCCGAGATAGTTCCTTTAGCTGAGCTGCGCCGGCGGTTGGCCAACGCGGACGAGATTAAAAAACCGCTGGTGAGTCTGACGTTTGACGATGGCTACGCAAATTTTCATTCACAGGCGCTGCCGGTTCTGAAGCGCTACGGCGTTCCGGCCACGGCGTTTGTAGTTACAAGTTCCATCGGCAAATCCGAACCAATGCCGTTCGACCGTTGGGCGCTTAGCCATTCCCGGCGTGTCGCACCTGAAGGATGGCGCGCTTTGAATTGGAAAGAACTTGAGGATTGTGCAACTTCAGGACTAGTTACCATCGGAGCGCATTCACACCAACACTTGCGCGGCAGTCAATGTTCGGTGGCGCAAATTCAGGACGAAGCGTACCACTCTCGAGAGGTTCTTCGTTCCCGTCTCGGTGAAACACACAGTAGTCAATACGCATATCCTTACGGCAACTCGCGACTCGGTGACGTATCTCAGTCGTACGTTGCTGCCGTTAGGGCAGCCGGTTTTGAGCTGGCAGTGACAACGGATCTGGGCTTGGTAACTTCTCAGACCGACGTCCACACTTTGCCACGCCTTGAAGCACACATGATGGATTCTCCGGGCGTTATGAAAGCGAAGGCAATGGGTGCTCTCGCTCCGTATCGCATAACCGATCACCTTCGCGCCGCCTATCGCGCATGAACAAGACTAGAGAACGAATACTGATCCTGGACGGCCATACGAACCAGGCGCTGGCGTGTGTCAGGTCGTTGGGTAATGCAGGATACGAAGTGTTGGTGGCGAGTCATCAGCGGCTGCCGCTAAGTGGCTGGTCCCGGCATTGTTCGGAAACATTCTTTCTCAAGGATCAGAATGTTGAAGCGTTCCAGGAAATGCGGGAGTGGGCCAAACAAAGAGGCGTGAATTTAGTTTTGCCACTTACCGAGCGGTCGTGTCTGCTTTGCAACGCTGAACGGACTGATTGGGAAGGCGCCGGTATTGTCGTCGGTTGCGGCCCGGACGAGATGTTGAAGAATGCGTTTGATAAAGCACTCACACTGAAGCTGGCGAAAGCCTCCGGAGTTCGTATTCCCCCAACGTACTTTCCAGAGTCGCTTGACGCTTCGGTCCAGGCGGTCAAAGAAATGGGTTTTCCATGTGTGATTAAGTCCCGTTGGAGCAATGCCTGGGACGGTAAAGAATTTCTGCCACCGAAGAATCCTACTTACTTGAACGGTTTTGACGGTTCGGCCGCGGTTCTTGACGAATACAGGCAGGGTGAACACTGGCCTTTGGTCCAGGGTTTTGTTTCTGGTCGAGGTAAAGGCGTGTTTGCTTTATGCGATCGTGGTGAAGTGATCGCGTGGTTTGCTCACGAGCGGCTGCGAGACACGCGGCCCACCGGTTCAAGCAGCAGTTTACGTCGATCGATTCGATTGGAACCGCGCCTACGTGAACCAGCAGAAAAACTCTTGCGAAGCCTCGAGTGGCATGGACCGGCGATGGTGGAATTTAAAGACGACGGAGTCAACGCCCCGTGCCTGATGGAGATCAATGGCAGATTCTGGGGTTCGCTGCAGCTCGCAATTGATGCCGGCGTTGATTTCCCACGCCTCTGGGTTTCCATTCTGAAAGGCGAAGCAGTGGCCCCTGTTCATACCTATACCGAAGGGCTGACGCTTCGTTGGATCTGGGGCGACATCAAGAGACTGATGTTCATATTGCGAGGGGCGCCTGCGGGTTATCCCGGCGCCTTCCCCGGGATCGGCCAGGGACTCAAAGAGTTGCTGGGAAAACAGCCAGCCGGGACAGTCAAAGAGGTCTGGAGAAGTGACGACTGGTGGCCGGGCGTCGGTGAAGTTACAGGCGGTTTGCGGGCCCTGTTTACTTTGCACCGGAACAACAGAACGGAAGCAAATGCATTGGCAACAAGCAGCAACGGAGCTAATGGCACGTCTTCGTCGCACATCATGATCGCCTCGAGCCACGCCCACCGCAACGGTAACGGTAGCGGGGGCAACAACCCATTAAAGGTACGAGAAGCGACACTCGTCGAGTTGCTGAAGTGGGACGAGATGGTTATGGCATTCGACAATTATCGCGTCTGTCATAAGCGAGCGTGGATCAGATCACTCGAAGCTTCCATCAAAGGTCACCCGCTGTTCCTGATCTTCGAAAAGAGCGGCGAAGTGGTGGGTTGTCTCCCTGGTTTTCTGACCAGCATTGGCCCATTGCGCTTATTTGGTTCGCCTTTGCAAGGCTGGCAAACCGTGGGCATGGGGCCGATTTTCGATGCGACCAAGACTTCCACCCGGGAATTAATTACGCGGCTGGTTCCGTTTCTCGAAAAGGAATATGGGGTCCATCACGTAGAAATGATCAGTAGCACGCTCGAACCTGCTGCATTGATGAACCTGCAATTCAGGAACGAAGAGCTGCCAACTTACCGCGCTCCGCTGTATCCGGGCGACGAAAATCGAGCGATGCGCGCCATGAAAGAAAGCGCCAGGCGCAACGTCAAACGCGGCATCAAGTTGGGTTTGGAAGTCAGATTTGAAGAAGACGAATCTTTTATAGACGAACACTACGATCAACTACGCGAGGTGTTCGCACGTGGCGGCAATATGGTCCCGTTTGGGAAGAAGCGCGCCCTGGAGTTTTTCCGTCACATGAAATCGTCAGGCAACTTGATGGCAGTGTCAGTTTATTTACCGAACGGCGGGGCAAACATCGCGACGGGCATGTTCACTGTCGAGGGGAAGGAATTGTTGCTGTGGATGTGGACGCACCGCACGCAATATCGCTGGTACCGCCCCACAGAGTTGATGACGTGGACCGTGATGAAAAAGGCGATGGAGATGGGATGCGATACGTTTGACTTCATGGGTCGTGGCGACTTCAAAGCGAAATTTGGCGCGGAGCTGGACAACACAAAACAGCGTTGGACGTGGAGCCGCTACCAGTGGCTGGCCGCCACGCGGACAGTCGCCAGCCGCGGTTACAAGTGGCAGCAGTCTGTTCGCGGACGAATGATCCGCCGGAGCATGTTTGGCGGCTCTCCGGGTCCTGAGAACGACGGATCACCTGTGACTACCGAGGCGCCAGTCTTGAAGGGGGCCGCGTAGTTTGACTCGAGAAGGAAAAGCTTTGGCTTGCGTTTTGGGCGACATGGATCTGGTGCGGCCTCTGGGTCTGGCTGGAATCAGATGCGCAGTGGCTGTTCCACCCGGAGCCGCTTCCCGTTACTCGCGATTTACGGTTAAGTCACTCGATTGGGCACATCCCTGGGAGCATCCTGACAAACTAGTCGACTCGTTAGTTCAGTTCGCGGAAACCCAAAGCGAACGGCCGGTATTGTTTTTTCAATCAGACGGCGACTTGCTGTTGGTCTCGCGCAACCGCAAAAAGCTGCAAAAGTTTTTCCGGTTTGCCATTGCTGATCAGGAACTTGTGGAGGACCTGGTCGACAAAGAGCGTTTTCAGGCGCTGGCTGAACGGATCAAGCTTCCCGTTCCACCTGCTCAGCGCCTGCACGCTATGCCGGAGGTCCCCAGGCTCACGCTTAATTTCCCCATTATCGTTAAGCCACTTACGAGACGGCCCGAGCTGTGGAAGGCTGTGGTGAAATCCGGGAAGGCTTTGCGGATCGATACAGCCGAAGAATTTCGAAGAGTGTGGCCGAAGTTAACCGCCTCGGGTGTGAAGATGTTGGCCCAGGAACTAATACCCGGGGGCGAGTCATCGATCGAGAGTTACCACGTCTACGTTGACGGTGACGGCCGCATCCTCGGTGAGTTTACCGGCAGGAAAATCAGAACGTATCCCCGGGAATACGGTGAAAGCACCGCTCTCGAAACAACCGATAAGGCCGATGTTGCCGCGTTGGGACGCGAATTGGTCCACCGTTTGGAACTCCGTGGAGTCGCGAAGTTTGATTTTAAACGAGCGCCTGATGGCCGTTTGTATCTCCTTGAAGTGAATCCCCGGTTTAACCTCTGGCACCACCTCGGTGCGCTCGCCGGGGTTAACCTGCCGGCCATTGTGCACCACGATTTAATGGGCCAACCCAAACCGGAGGCGCACACAATTGTCGCAGGCCTGCGTTGGTGTCGCGCGTGGCAGGATGTCTTGGCAGCTCGTCAATCTCAAGTAAACACCCTCAGTTGGTTGCGATGGACTATCGCCTGCGAGGCGAAGCGTCTGATTGCGATTGACGATCCGATGCCACTAGTGGGCGGCGCATTGTGGCGTAGCACTTTCGTGTTATTTCGTGTATTTCGCGCAGTTCGCGGATCGTTATTTAGGCAGCAAAACACCGATCCGCGAATTGCACGAAACACACGAAAAAACACGAATTACAGTTCTGCATTTGTCGACCCTTCATAATTTATGACAAGGAGTACTAAGGTGAACCAATCAATGCGGGTATTGATGATTACAAGTGAATGGCCCGCGCCTGGCGTAAACCTAACCGCGCATTTCATTAAACGGCAAGCAGACTTTCTTAGCGCTGCCGGTGTCAACGTCGAGGTTTTTCCCTTCAAGGGCGCTAAGAACCCGTTGAACTATCTAAAGGCCTGGTGGCAGTTACAAAAGAAACTGCGTCACGAGCACTACGATTTGATCCACGCGCAATTTGGCCAGAGCGGACTGCTGGCATTACCCAAGCGGCTGCCAATGGTGGTTACCTTCCGTGGCAGCGACTTGCTGGGAACAGTTAGCGATCGCACCGGCAAACATCTACGCGTGAGCGTCATACATCAATGGCTGAGCCGGATCGTGGCGCGACAGGCTGAGGAAGTGATCGTGGTTTCCGAGCACATGAAAGAGCAGCTTGATCCGTCAACTCCGGTACACGTCATCCCGTCCGGAATTGATTTCACTTTCTTCAGGCGCACTGACAAAAAGGCAGCCCGAGAACGGCTTGGGCTGCCGCTCGACGAAAAGCTGGTGCTTTTTGTAGGGCGTCCGACCCAGGCCCGCAAACGCTGCTATCTGGCCCAGGAAGCGATTGAGATTCTGAACCGATCGATGCCGGCGAAATTGATCGTAGCCTGGCGCATTCCTCATGCAGATATTCCATCGTATATGAGCGCCTGCGATGCACTGGTGTTTACATCGATGCAGGAAGGCTCGCCAAACGTCGTTAAAGAAGCATTGGCGTGTGACCTGCCCGTCGTGTCCGTACCAGTAGGCGATGTAGGCGAACGGCTAGAGGGAATCGAAGGATGCGAGCTATGTGCGGACGACCGGGCGGAGACAATCGCGGCTGCACTTGGCCGCGTCCTCCAGAGAAACCAACGAATCGCGGGCCGCGAGTCAGTTCAGGAACTCGACGAAAACAACACCACCACGAAGGTCCTAAGCATTTACAAGTCCATGATCGCTCGGAATGAGGAGCCCGCTGCGACGCACCCGTCACGAAGAAGAGCGGCAGTGGCGCGTTCTGCGTAAGCAGTAAGTAAGAATTAGAAAACACCTTGGCTGGGGTAGCGCATCAAGCGCTCCCCGGCCTTTTTACTTCAACCTCCAACCTTCATTGGGAACGAAAGTCATGCAACCAAAGCGCATCACCACACAGAAAACATTCAGGCAACACCAGGAGACTAGCTTTAAACAGACACGAACAAACCTTTCCACAGTCTCGTCCCCTTTTCGCGAAACAAGTGGGTTCTCCACGCGCGAGTTCGTGGTTCAGGAGGAGTTCGCACCTGCAGAAGTCGCATCCATCGATTTCGCATGGCCTGAAGTTATCGACCCCAGAGTGTTTCAGATGCTTGGCGCCCGCGCTACGAATGGACACATGTCACCGCGCGCGCGTGAGATTTATCACCTCAGCAAGCGCGCTCTCGATGTGTGTGTCGCCTTTGTCATGCTGTTGATGGCGCTCCCGCTGTTGCTGCTACTGGCGATTCTGGTCAAAGTGACTAGCAAGGGTCCCGTGTTCTTTGCGCACCGCCGTCTCGGTCATAAGGGCGAGGAGTTCGATTGCCTGAAGTTTCGCACGATGATCGCCGATGCCGAAGAGCGGCTCAAGCGAGATCCGAACTTGAGACAACAGTTTGAAGAGAAATTCAAACTCGACGACGATCCTCGGATTACGCCGCTCGGTAAGTTTTTGAGGCGTACCAGCCTGGACGAGTTGCCGCAATTGCTCCACGTGCTGACCGGTGAGATGAGCCTGGTTGGCCCACGTCCGATCGTCCAAAACGAATTGAGTAAATATTCCATTTATGCAAACAAACTGCTCAGCGTTAAGCCGGGACTGAGCGGCCTTTGGCAGGTTTGCGGACGAAGCGACACCACCTATCCGCAGCGGGTGATGATGGACATGCACTACATTGATCACCGCTCTTTCACGCTCGACTTACAATTGTTGCTGCTGACAGCCACTGCCGTGGTCAAGAAAACCGGAGCCTGCTAGCCATTCCGCCTTTATTTCCTGAACATGCGTATCCTTTTTGTGACCCAAATCTTTCCCCCGGAAATGGGAGCGTTACCGAACCGCCTATACCCGCTGGTGCGTGAACTCGTTTCCGAAGGTCACGAAGTCACAGTGGCGACCGGAATGCCCAATTACCCCCGTGGAATCGTCTTTCCGGAATACACCGGTAAGCGATCAATTCGTGAAGACGTAAACGGGTACACAATCTATCGCCGTTCCTATTACACAGCCCCCCGCAATCAATCGAAGGTTTCACAGTTGCGTAACTACTTGAGCTTTATCCCGGCAGCCATGATGGCTGGGTTGCGTGCGGGAAAAGTGGACGTGGTTTTCGTGACGTCTCCTCCGCTCTTCAGCGCCATACCGGCGATCGTCCTGGCTAAGTTTCGCGGCGCACATCTCTTCCTGGACATTCGCGATTTGTGGCCCGACGAGCTGGTGACTTACGGCGGGTTCCGCGAAGGCTCATTACCGGTGCGGGTCATTCGTGCAATTGAACGTTGGGCGTATCGCAGTGCCGACTGTGTCTCGGCGACCACGACCGAGATTGTCAACGCGACTGTGAAGCGCGGCGTGCCTCGTCGCAAGACGTTCCTGTTACCGAACGGCGCCGATCTGGAGTTGTTCAGTCCCCTTCCGGCTGAGAATGCGATCTCGCAGGAGTATCCGTTTGGTGATCGTTTCGTAGTCATGTACTCGGGATTGTTCGGTATCAAGCACAGCCTCGAAGTCTTACTCGAAGCCGCGCGCCTGCTGAAGGACCACAAGGATATCGTTTTCTTTCTGCTCGGCAACGGCGCCCGCAAGGACGCCCTCGTGCAACAAGCAAAAGAGTTTGGTTTAGACAATGTCATCTTCGGCGATGAACGAGTAGTCAGCGACGTCCCGTCACTGATTGCCCGTGCTGACGTTTGTTTTGCCGCGGTCCGTCCGGAACCGTATCCAAAGAAAGTTATCTCAGTGAAGGTGTTCGAATACCTGGCGTGCGAAAAACCGGTGGTGGGCGCACTCAGCGGAGAAAGCGCGCGCATACTGGCCGAGTCGGAAGGCGGCATTGTGGTGCCACCGGGAGACGCCCAGGCTACCGCGGACGCCATTCTCAGACTTTACAAGGATCCTGCACGCCGGAAGGCAATGGGCCGTGCGGGACGTACCTACGTCAAACAACACTACTCGCGATCCACATGGGCCAGTCGACTCGAACGAAGATTAAATGAAGTCTATTGGTCCGGAGAGCGTGACCGGCGTTCAGTGCCTCGTCCCAATCCACTCTACGACGCCTTTCCGGCTACCTGATTCATGCGACTGGCCGTTTTCACCAGCAAGTACCCCGCACGCGTAGCTACGTTTTTCGAGCGCGACATGCGTGCCTTGATTGAAGCGGGCATCGAGATAGATGTGTTTCCAATCTATCCGCTCGACGAAAGCATGTGGGATTACTCGCTCGGCACACTTGACGAACAGGTGCTGTCACGCGAGAAGATTCACCATCTAAGTTTGGCACAAAGTTTGAAGACGCTGCGGCCCTACCCACTCACCAAAGTGGGAACGTATCTGAAGGACGTCGCTGCCACCAGTCTTGCCGCCGCGCGTTACGGCGCCGCTCCCCTGGCTAAGACAACGTATGTCATGGCCAAAGGATGGGCCTGGGCCCAGAAACATCAAAACGACTACGATCACATACTCGCTTACTGGGGCAACTACGCAGCCACGGCTGCTTACGCTTTTCATCGCCAGCTCAACCGGAAGATACCTTTTTCGATTTGGCTCCATGCCGGAGCGGACCTTTACGACACCCCCGTTTATCTCAAGCGGAAGCTCTTGTACGCCGACCAGATCGTGACTTGCTGCGCCTTCAACCGGAAGTATCTTGCCGAACATTATGCAGACGTATTTCCGTTACTCGCTGAAAAAATCAACGTTTGTTATCACGGCCTGAACTTCCCGGAGTTTCCGTTTAAACCAGAGGGCCGGCCAGCGCAAAAGATTGTGGCGGTGGGCAGGCTGTCCAAAGAAAAAGGTTTCAACTACCTCCTCGAGGCGGCGCACGAACTGGAAGCTCGAGGTACGCGCGTTGAAATAGAGTTTGTTGGAAGCGGTGAAGAAGAAAAGAGACTTGCAGCTTTGGCTGCAGAGTTGGGCATCGCCGATCGCGTTACCTTCCGAGGCTGGCTGAAGTTTGATGCGGTACGGACGGCTATTAGTAACGCAACTATCCTGGTCCATCCTTCCGATGGACTTGGCGACGGGTTGCCGAATGTAATTAGAGAGGCGATGGCGCTTGGTACGCCCGTAATTGCTTCCGATATCGCCGGGATTCACGAAGCCCTCGATGACGGACGCTGCGGCATGTTGGTACCGGCCACAGACGTCATGGCCCTTGTTGATGCGATCAAGAAACTGCTATCAGATTCACAGCTTCGTCAAACCTTTGCCGGGTTGGCACGGAAGCGTGCCGAAGAAAAGTTTGACATGTGGCGCAACGGTAAAACATTGGCTGAACTCTTACGCAGCACGACCCGCTCCCACGGTCTTGAGATTCCCACCACAAACCTAAACCACGCAGTGCGCCCGCAGGAAATGTTTCAGGAGAACAACCTCGTTTGATATCCGGTAAGACCCGAGTCAAGAGCGCAACTCTGCTGAACATCTACCACGCGCTGCCGAGTTGGATGCGGTCCAGCGCCGCAACCTTGCACGGTTTTCATCTTCGTTCGTGGAGATTCGGACCTGAGACGCCACAGCTAATGCGGCAAGCATTAGAACGTGAAAGGTGGAATGCGGAGCAGTGGGATGAGTGGCGCGAGAAGCGTTTGGCCTACGTGCTGAATAAAGCGGCAACCGAAGTTCCTTATTACCGGCGACAGTGGGCGGAGCGTCGCCGTCGGGGCGACAACTCCAGTTGGGAACGCCTCGAGAATTGGCCCATCCTTGAAAAAGAATCCGTCCGCAGTGATTCGCGTTCGTTCCTGGCCGAAGGTTATCAACCCAAAAATATGTTTCCCGCCTATACAAGTGGGACCACGGGAACTCCGGTAAATCTCTGGCGCACTCGCCACACGATGCGCTCGCTTTATGCGCTCTCATCCGCGCGCACAAAGGGCTGGCACGGAATAACGGACGAGCGTTGGGCCAAACTCGGGGGCCAGGTGGTGACACTCGGCAGCCGCCGCGAACCACCTTTCTGGGTTTGGAATTCGGCCCTGAATCAACTGTACATGTCTACGTATCACCTGGCGCCAGACTTAATCGAGCATTACCTGGACGCTCTGGCTAAGTACCGCATTAAGTACCTGTTTGGTTACACGTCTTCAGTTTTTGCGCTGGCCCAGGAAGTAATCAGGTTGAACCGGAAGGACCTGAAGATGAAAGTGGTCATCACTGAAGCCGAACCAATATTCGAACACCAGCGGCGAGCGATTTCGGAAGCGTTTCAGTGCCCGGTTCGAGAAACCTACGGAATGGGAGAGATGGTGACGGCAGCGAGCGAATGCGCCGAAGGCACGTTGCACGAGTGGCCGGAGGTTGGCTTAGTGGAAGTACTGGAAAACGATCAACCGGTCGCCGAAGGAGAATCAGGTGAGCTCGTGTCCACCACTTTGTTGAATGCAGAGATGCCGTTAATTCGTTATCGCGTTGGCGACCGTGGCCGGCGACGAACGACACCTGCATGTAAGTGCGGCCGTCCATTACCATCCATCGAAATCAGCGAGGCTGGCAGTTATGATTTGTTGGTTACGCCTGATGGTCGACGCATTCTCGGTCTCGAGGACGTGTTCTTCAACACGCCCATTCGTCAGGCGCAGATCGTGCAAGAGCGACTGGACTTCATCCGCGCTCGCTACGTCCCCGCACCAGGCTTCACACGCGAGTCAGCACGCGAAATCATCAAAGCAGTGAAGGCACGCATGAAAGGCGTCGAAGTGGTACTCGAACCGGTGGGTGACATCCCGCGATCCGCAAACGGAAAATTCTGGATCCAGGTCTGTAATGTTCCTCAACACGAAATAGACGCTGTGTTGAGTCGTAGTCGTAAATCGGGAATGGCTGCATCCAGTGAGTAGAGGATTGCTGAAGCATGATAACGCTTCGTGTTATTTCGTGTAATTCGTGGATCGTTCTTGTCGACCTAAAAAAACGGATCCACGAATTACACGAACAACACGAAACGTGTTGAATTCGTTTCTTTTGACAACGCCTGAGTCTTTAGTAACAAGCACGCTCGTAATGACAAGTTCGAAACTCGCGTTCCTCACGATCTTCGCTTTGCCGGTTCCGGTGATTGCTGCACTCGTCAGTATTCACTGTCAGGACGCAGCGTTCACAGATTCATTCACCAATGAAAGGGCGGCGGCGAGACTCTTAGATCCGGCGACGGCGGGCGGCCAATCGATCACCAGCATCACTCTTAGTCCCGCAGCGATGACCGGCGGAGAGTCGGCTACTGGAACAGTGTCTCTGCGTTATCCGGCACCAGCCGGCGGTTTAGCAATCACGTTACGCGCCACTGGCGCCGCCAGCCTCCCTGAGCGAGTCGTAGTTCTTCAAGGTCAGACCAGCGCAATATTTTCAGTTACAACTTCGCCTGTGAGTTCAGCTGCGCCTGTTGATGTTTTGGCAACGTGCCAGAACGCCACTGCCTCAACCTCGTTAACTCTTCTGCCGGCGGCCAAACGAGTTTGGTATGTATCGCCCAACGGACACCCGATGGGCGACGGCACTCCCGCGTCGCCATTGGATCTGGCGACGGCCTTATCAACTAACCCGGTAAGACCTGGGGATCGAATCTGGCTGGGCGGTGGGCGTTATACGGGCACGTTTGTGAGCTCGCTTAAAGGAACACCTGATGCTCCCATTATCGTGCGTGCGGTTCCGGGCGAGAGAGTGGTCATCGATAAGGCTGCGGCAAATGTCTTGAAACAACCCGCATTGAAAGTAAAAGGCCCGTGGGTATGGTTTTGGGGAATTGAGGTCATGAATTCCAGTCCTGATCGCCGGCGCAACAGTCCGTACAGCGGCAAGGATGAACCCTGGCGCGGCTCAGGAGTTGATGTCTACGCTCCTAACGTGAAGTTAATCAACATGATTTTTCACGACAACGGCCACGGCATCTGGGACAAGCAGGACATGACCGAGGTGCACGGCAGCCTGTTCTTCTACAACGGCAACAACAAGCGGGAACATGCGCTCTACATCGGCAATTCCGCCGGAACGAAATTCATTACCGACAACATAGTATTCGCCCAGGGTGGTTATGGAATTCTCGGTCACTCAGATTCCAGTTCCAGTTCTCAGAAAGGACTGCACCTCGAAGGCAACATCACCTTCAACAATGGAATGTTGACTGGCGACGATCAGCGCACCGGGAACATTCAGGTTGGCGGGGTGAAAGGCGTTTCCGCCGAACGCGTCGTCATAACTAACAACTACGTCTATAACGACCCGGCAAATGCTGACAACAAGAACAACGGAATCCGGTTGGGCTATGAGGATATGCTCAACCGCGATGTGAAGCTGCTTGATAACTACGTCGTGAGCAAGACGCCACTGCGTCTCTGGTGGTGGGAGAACGTCGATTTCAAGGGCAACACGATTTACTCGAGCGATGAAGTTCTGGAACTGAAGATACCGCGAGGCATCAATTCCAGGGGCTATCGCTGGGACTTCAATACGTATTTCTCCGATGCAAGGCTGATGTTTGCAAACGATTCCGGCGCCGTCTCCTTCTCGCAATGGAGGGGTACAACAGGCTTTGACGCGCACAGTCAATTAAGGACTGACCGGCCATCAGGAATAAATGTCTTCGTAAGACCGAATCGTTATGAGCCTGGACGAGCACACATCGTGATTTACAACTGGGACTTACGCGATAGCGTTGCGGTCGACTTTAGCTCCATTTTAGTGCGCGGAACGCAGTTTGAAATTCGTGATGCGCAAGACTACTTCGGAGAACCTGTCTTGCGTGGCGTTTACAACGGTGGCGCGTTGCAATTGCCAACCAGGCTTTCGAAGGTTACCGCGCCCGTCGGCAACGTTGAGCGAGTGCCGGCCCACACCGCGCCGCAACTCCTGGTTTTCGTAGTTTCACCTGTTCGTCGTCAATCGTAGTAAACAATGTTGTTACCAAACAGTGTGCGCCATGCTTTAGCTTGTCGTTACTACGCGACAACTCAGGTAGTCGATCCGACAAGCTGAAACATGTCGCACACTTTCACCCGCGAAACTCTGGAAGTGCCAACCTATTCTTTGTTTCTTTCGAGCATACAGTTCCACCGAAGTGCCCCTCTCTGGTCCAGGATGATTTGAACACCGGAGAGTTTCGGAACCGCATCCCGAAAGAATTTGCGTTGGTCCAGATCAACCACTTTCGGCTATCACTTTTCCGTGCCTGGACTTGTCCACCAGACACCTGGAAGGAACCACCTATGAACATGTCAATTCCAGGAATCGCTAAGGCCTTATCGCTTAGCATTGCATTATTGGTCACGCTGACGCTGGGCCAAACAGTTGCCAGGGCTGACGAAGTCTTTGTCAGCGGTCACACCAATGGCTGCTTCGCGCCGTGTGCACCAATTAACAGTCCCAATCCGCAGGTTCCGGCGTCGTTGTTCGGTCTGACGTTTCAGAACAGCACGTTCCAGGGCATCACTGCGAACGGGTTCCTGGCATTCGGAGGCAATCCCGTAGCTCCCCCGGTACAGGGTACAAACAACTTCGGTTCGTTCTTTCTCAATCCCACGATACCGTCGAACTATGACGGGAACACTTTTAGGCTCCGCATCACCTTTACTGCTCCGCAGGGAATTCCAGACCCGACTCAGGTGTTCAACGCCGATGTCATCGGAACGGTTCGATCTGACGAGAGTGGTGGCGTGCGAATTGACTTTGGTCAAACGGCAAATCAGGGCGTGCTGTTTACGTTCAACGATTTGAACTGCGAGCCCAATCCGTTGCCGGCGCACGCTCCAGCGGGACAACAAGTGACCTGCGGAAGCGGCACGCTGCGGTTGCGATTGAACGATCTATCGATTAATCCCGGACAGGTAGCCTCGATTACAGGCGATCTAACAGCGCAGCAGACGCCGATTCCCGAACCAGCCACGATGATATTGCTGGGAAGCGGACTGACAGGTATTGCCGCGTATCGTCGACGTCGTCGCAAAGCCGCACTGAACGACCAGGAATAATCTAACGTTATCAGTCAAAAGGCCCCTCGGAAGCTCGCGCTTTCGAGGGGTCTTTTTGTGGTTTTGTGTTTATTCGTGTAATTCGTGTTTTTCGTGGATCGCTTTCTCACCCTCACATAAACAACAATGCACGAACTACACGAATCACACGAAAAGACAGGAATCATGGGGCTACGGTATTATCAGCGCCCATGACCACCACGCATCCCAAACACTCCGTAGCTTCCATCGCAGAGATACGTTCGCACTTCCCTGCTCTGCACCGAATTCACAACGAGCATCCGGTCGCGTACTTCGATGGACCCGGCGGAACACAAGTACCACGCCAGGTCGGTGCGGCGGTGGCTGATTATCTTTACCACCACAATGCAAATACACATTGGAACTATCCGACGAGCGCGGAGACAGACGCGATCCTCGAGCAGGCTCGACAGGTTTGCGCCGACTTTCTCAACGCCTCCCAGTCCGAGATAGCCTTCGGCGCGAACATGACGACATTGACGTTTCATGTGTCGCGCACGCTATGCGCTCAATTCAGCTCTGGAGACGAAATCATTGTCACCGAATTGGACCATCATGCGAATGTTGCCCCCTGGATATATCTCGCAAAGGAAAGGGGCGTAACAGTCCGTTCAGTGAAACTGGTTCCGGAGACCGGGCAAATCAATTGGGACGATTTCGAGCAGTCAATTACCAAACGGACGAAGGTGGTTGCGATCGGAGCTGCCTCAAATGCCCTCGGAACCATCAATCAGATCGAGCGCGCCACTAGGATTGCGCGCGCCGTAGGAGCACTGGTGTTCCTGGATGCGGTGCATTATGTGCCGCACGTTCTGCCTGACGTCCGCGGGCTTGACTGCGACTTTCTGGCAATGTCTGCCTACAAGTTTTACGGGCCGCACGTTGGCGTGCTGTTCGGCAAACAGGAGCTGCTTGAGTCTTTAAAGTTTCCGAAACTCATTCCGGCGCCCGACGACGCGCCCGAGAATGTTGAGACGGGCACACAGAACCATGAAGGAATTGCAGGTGCGGCAGCGGCAGTGGATTTTCTTGCGTCACTTGCGAATGGCGACTCAAGACGCGCGCGTTTAAAGACTGTGTTTGACGAGCTGCACGTTCGCAGCTCGGCCTTGAGTCGCCGGCTATGGGAAGGATTACGTGAAATTGATCGCGTACGTTTGTATGGACCAGCCCCTGACGTACCGAGGACTCCGACCATTGCGTTTACCGTCGACGGAATGGCTTCCAGCGATGTGGCCGGGAAACTCGCTGAGCGCGGGCTGTTCTTGTCTCATGGAGATTTTTATGCGGCGACAGTCACCGAGCGGCTTGGACTGGGAGAAGAAGGTTTAGTGCGCGCCGGATGCGCTTGTTACACCACGAGCGCCGAAGTCGATCGCTTAATTGAAGCGATCGAAGCCATCGCGAGATCGAATTGATATCTTCAGTAATCGTCTAAGTTCGGCGGAAGATCGAGTCCGGGTGAGGCACTTGGTGGCTCCGGTACACTCTTTCTGGACCGGCGTTTTCCGTTCCGCCCTTTTAGTTTAGTCCGGAGTCGTCTCAACCAGCTTTTCTTTTCGGGTGGGTCGGGCCATTCGATTGCCTCACGTTTCGCGCCATGAATCAGGTCGAACAGCATGATCTGAGGTTCAGGGAATCCTTCAAGGTAATACTTCACTTTCAGTTGAGATTCATCGCTTTCATAGTTTCTCAACGAAACCACCACCACATTTCGATAACAAAAATGATGGCTGACTTGTGACGTGTAGAGTCCTTTCTTCCCCAAAGCAACAACCTTGGTTAAGTGACGAAATACAGCCTCTCCTATCCAACTGAAGGGTTCATATGCAATCGGAGTTGAAACGATATGCGGGATCACGGCCTTCTTGATACCGGGTTGAGAAGAATAAATTGTTGAATAACCCGGCGTGTGAATATCACCACTCAAGATAATCACGTTTAGAGAGTCTTTTGGATCAGGAGGATTTTCAAGTTCAAACAGGAAATCGAGCAGCCGGTCTGCTTCTTCCGCATTGACTTCAGCGCCCCACGAATCATTGATGTCGTCGCGCAGATCGCCGAAAGTCCGGTCAAACCACTGCACAGGCGACCGCAGCAAAACAAGTGCACTGGCAAACCGAACCACATCCAGAACACGAAACCATTGTTTTAGTATCCATGATTCGATCTTTGGCGCACCATGCGAGAAAACGACGCTACTCACAAAAAACAGTGTACGTATCTCATGTTTGTGCGCGTCCACCCACGTTTTGATTGCTTCAAGTTGTTCCGGGTTCCAAATCTTCTTCTCTCTGACATTTCGGTTGCTGCGCAGATCGGCAATTACAAAGCCGGCCTGGCCCACTTTGAAGCACGTATCAAACCCGCCGGCAAAGTTTGGAAATAAAGGATCGGGATTGCGCGAGGCTTGCATCAACGCAAACATCTGCTTTCCGCTTTCAAACAGGTCAGTCCATTCCGATTTGAACTTCGAGGATTTAGGTGTAATAAACGAATCTTCCCGCGACCCCCAGCCATCGGTTATGTCGTGATCATCCCACATCAAAACAGCCGGAAGACGACATAAGACTCTCCGGTACTCGATGTGTCCCCAGAACTTTTTATAGATCTTTAGATAGAGTTCCTGACGTTTCCTTGGATCCTTCTCCGCTAGTAATTGGCCCTCGACCTCGTCCGCGTAAACCTGGTCGCCCGTGAGAATGGCAAAACGAACGTTTCCATTTTGATCTTCGTGGATGATGGACGGAATCTGATGCCAGACAGCAAAGCCATCGTACCCGTCCTCTTTTTTGGTGGCTGGGTTATGACAGCTCATCAGTAGGAAATCGAGTTGACGGCCATAACCATCTTCCGGGAGTGTCCAGAAAAACAGTTCAGAATCTTCCAGGCCATCCAAATCCAACTTTATCGAATGCGCTTCATCTTCCCAGAGTTGATAGAGATACTTTGAGTTCGGCTGGAGATTTGATATTTCGACGATGCCGGTTCCAAAGTTGGCGTGGGGGCACTCAATAATTCCCGTTGCGGCAACTGAGCTATCGCGCATTGTTCTTATGTCTGCCCGGCTCTTGTACTCTCTGCCTAATCGAGGCGCCTGTTGTTGCAACCTTAGCGTGACGTAAACCTTCTTGTCCGCATCAACTGTTTCAACGTTCAGCCAGAGCTTCACGCTAGTAGTGGTGATGCTTCCAACGAATGGCCCAAGAGCAAGTTTGGTCCGCTCGCGCGTCGTTTGAGGTTTATCCATTTTGAGTTACTCGTAAGCGCTGAGATGGATGAAGCAAGCTGGGCAGCTGACTCCGGAGTAGATCGAAATAGTCGGTTCGTGAGAATTCAGCCGGCCCGGTGATACGCACATTAGGTCGCGACAGGACGGGATGTCAATGGTCGATCAATCTTTCGCCGGGTCACGACCGGACCGAGTTTACAAAATCCGCCAGCAACCCATACGCAGTGCTCTGTAGATTTGGCCGGTGAGATGTGATGGTCAGACCCGGCATCATATCCAATTCAAAATGAACTGCCAGTGAGGTGCCGCGCACGTTCGCGAGAGGATCACCGGAAGCGATCTGCTCGGGTCGGACGGATGCAGTAAGTTTGCCGTTACTGTCCTTCGCGCGCGCGACAAGTTTAAAGGGTTTCCCTTCGGCGCGTGCCACCTGCACCTTTCGCGGATCAAGATTCGAAATCCCTTCCCTATTCACATCGGCTGGCGTCAGTCGTGCACTCATCAACACATTGGCGAGTGCGCACACCTTAACCGCTGCGTCCCAACCATATATATCGTGAGTCGGATCAGTCTCAGCCACGCCAAGTTCCTGCGCCGTCTTGATTCCCTCTTCAAATGAACGTCCGGCTTCGATCGTCTCCAGTATCACGTTAGTTGTTGAGCTGAATAACCCGCTGAAGCCTCGCAGCTTTATTGCGGGCAGTGTTTCACGAAACAACGAAAACACCGGCGCGCTGTCGAGCACGGCCGACTCAAACATGAACCGCTTACTCGCCGCTGCGGCTAACGCGTTTAGTTCATGGTAGCCGTAAACGACGGCGCCTTTATTCGCGGTGATTGCATGACAACCTGACTGCAACGCGGCACGCAGATACGACAGCGCGGGCTCGCCGGATTCATGATTCAGGGATGTTGTTTCAAACACGACATCTGCCTGGGCTTCCTGGAGCCAGTCTTTTATTCCCAGAGCGCCAAACGGCCGATCGGAAACCGGCGGCTTACTTACAATCTGCGAAACATCGAATCCGTTGCTATCCGCGAGCCAACCGATCCGACGGCTCGCGATGCCGGTGATGCGCCACGCAATACCGTACGTTTCCTTAAGTTCGTCAGACTTGGCGGCCAGCAAACGTGCCAGCGCGCGCCCAACGTTTCCAAAACCGATAAAACACAGGTTATATAGTTTCATATGCTTTGCTGTTCGACACTCGATATTATAAGCTTTAGGTTCCGCAGCTTTTTAATCTTCCAGAAGAGAGTTTGGGGCTCTCACAATCTTGCGCCATCAAAGTATAGAAATCGCTTTATTAAGAATTAGCAAATGAAACAATATCTCGACTATCTAAGGCATGTTCTGGACAACGGCGTGGAGAAACAGGACCGCACCGGCACAGGAACAATTAGCACTTTTGGTTATCAAATGCGATTTGATTTGCAAAACGGCTTTCCGGTTATCACAACGAAAAAGATTCATCTCCGCTCAATCATTCATGAGCTCCTGTGGTTTCTCAGTGGCGAAACGAGCGTGAAGTATCTTCGTGAGAATGGTGTCACGATCTGGGATGAGTGGGCGGACAATGAAGGAAATCTGTCAGGAATTTATGGTAAACAGTGGCGCCGTTGGAAAACGTCGGAGGGTCGAACCGTAGACCAGATCAGCCGAGTAATTGAGGAGATTAGGAGCAACCCAGATTCGCGCCGCCTAATAGTATCGGCTTGGAATGTTGGTGAACTTGACATGATGGCATTGCCGCCTTGTCATCTTCTCTTTCAGTTCTATGTCGCCGATGGAAGCCTGTCCTGCCAAATGTACCAAAGGTCCGTTGACAGTTTTCTGGGTTTGCCTTTCAACATAACGTGTTATTCCCTCCTCACTCACATGGTCGCGCAACAGTGCGACCTCGAAGTGGGCGACTTTGTATGGGTGGGGGGCGATTGTCACGTCTATTTGAACCATATCGAACAAGTCAGGCTGCAGTTAACTCGAAAGCCCCTTCCACTGCCTGAATTGGAATTGACTCGACGGCCAAAATCCATATTCGAATATCAGTTTGAAGACTTTGCGATAATTAACTACCAATCTCATCCCAGAATAGCCGCACCTGTGGCGGTCTAATCCCCAAGTCGTCTGACTTTCAAAAGAGACTGACGTTCCTGTTTTCGAAGAGAATTGACCGTCTGCTTAAGGTGGCCGCATCCAATGAGCCACGTATTCCCAATATTCTCACTGTAAGTATCCAGAAATCCCTCAGGGGTGGGATATTCTATATGTATGTCAGGGTGCAATGCCTTAACGAAGAAACAGCCTAACGTTTGCATCTTACTTCCAGTAGGGGCTAGCAAGATTCGATGATCGACCGCCAACTTCCAATAAAGATCCAAAAGTGTACAAACGGTTTCGCCATATTGAATTGTTGAGGTGGCGCGACTAGGAAGAGCGTTGTGATTTGAATTTACGAGCGGGTTATCCGCGCTCGGCCACTCGCTCCGCAGAAGCTCATGTATCCACGCCGTAGCCTCTTCGCGCCAGCTCCATGCAGGCGACTTGCCGTTTATCAGGAACAGTCTGCTGGGATACACCGCGTTGAGAAGAACCTGAGTGAGTGATTCATTAAACGACATAAATGCGAGTGCAGCTGTGGGCTGACCCTGCATTGCAACGCTTGAAAGTCGAGTAACTCGCACAACTCCGTGAATGCCTGTATATACCTGAATGCTCGGTCGATGCAGATTATTCTCAGCTTTGGCCTTATCATATTCCTGTATCTTGGGCCCCTTTTCTTTTGCCTCAGCGTAAAAAACAGACGTGCTTAGATCCATCTTCCAGCACACATCGAGACACAATAGCATTGCGAGCTTTGACATCGCAGAAATATCGACGATTACACTGCGAGGGTTGAGTTGGCTTAGCCGATTTTGAAGCTGAGAAGGAAAAATCTCTGGATCGTACCGATCGAATTCGACGATGTTATCGGGCAATATGCTAAAACCCTTTTCAACAAAGCTAGATACAACTTCGTCAATCTTGTTTTGCTTATTCTTAGGTTTGTATCTCAACACTAAGACATGCTGTCCTGCGCCCCGTTTAACCATCCTGGCGGAGGCTAACGCTCGTTCTTCAAATCCTGCAGCTGTAATGAGAACCCCTTCGGTCTGCACCCTCAGGGACCTGGACAGTTTCATGCTCGGGAGTTGAGATACAATTTGGGTTATTGCCTCATTCATTTAGTTGTTATTCCAGTTCAAAATCGAGAGGATCGATGTCATTGTACTTCTTGTCGGGCGCTTGAATTTGTGTGTAAGACGATCTTTCCGGCTCAAAGTCTAAAAACTGTTGGGAAGGATCTTGGTCCACCATAGCCTGAACATACCTAGTAAATTCTTCTCTGAACCTATCAGGTTCCAGTAAGAGCCTGCGAAACCAAAGGCAACTCATTTGTACACTGTCGCGCTTTGACATAGCGAGCGTCGCATATGGTAGAAGCAGCCGACGCAGATAGAGTCGAGGAACGAAGGCCCCACGTACACTCTTGCCACGCGCGTCCCTCATGAACATGCCATACCTAATCAGATCCTTATATATCTCCGCAGCCAACCCTTCAACTCTAAACTCGTCTGTAACTTCGATCCGAAAAGCCATTCGCGGCACTTCCCTAAATTCTGTTCCGCTCTGAATCCTGTACATCGGACTCACCAGAAGCTGTCGTGCGACCTTTACAAATGCCTCAACCACTGCTTTTAAATGACTACCGTAATTACCTGCGGTAAGTTCAAACTTTGGATCTGCTAATTTAGCGTCCCTAAGACATCGCTTATACGACCTTGGATCCGTTGGCTGATTTCTTGCCTGAGCGTCTAGCCATTGGCCGCCTCGCCGTCGAAGAACGCTATCCTGTTGTTCGCTGTCAATCGGGACAACCGTTTTGAAATGTATTAATGTGCCGGTGTCTACCAACTCCTGTATAAGCTGTATCATGGTCCTCGTATCTCCGGACCAGAGGTCCGCAAATACTTCACGACCGTGATACAAGGCCTTGGGCCTACTAGCGCCCCTTCGTTGTGAAGCCACGGCAAATGTTTGTTTGGGGCCGTTGTTGTTATCCTCGCGGTGTCGAAGAAGCCGAGCGAATTGGAGTTTCCCAAGCCCAAGACGTCCGAGCAGACCATCCAACGTATGCGCCGAGTTCGGAAGTCGCGGGTCTAATGAAAGCCGCCGCGCGAAAATCTTCTCGAGAAATGCCAGTCGTTCATCCTCCGGCATGAATAATGATTCCTCGCCCATATCGATCATCTGATAGTCGTCTCCGTCCTGAAGCATCTTTCCACTGGAGTCAACCGGAATGAACGTTGTTGCTGATTCGGTGGCAAGCTTACACACAAACTCGCTCGATCTCTGGAAAAACAGCCGGTTTAGAACCTTTTGCATCTGGACCGATATTCTTGGGGTTGTGTAGTCATCAACGAATATGAATATGGATCGGGTGTCCATCCAAGGACAGAACACTCTCGCTATAGAAATGAGGCGCGGTAACCAAGTGTGTTGCGAAAAATCTTTGAAGCCAGGGAAGTCCGGGTTAGAGTGTTCCTTCGGAAATCTCCACTTGATACGTTCGAGCAAGAAACGGTAGTGTTCGAGCCGGTTCTCGCCCACAATCAGAGCTTGGTCATTGTCCTTCTCCACAAGCCACTCACCAATAGTATCGAGCAATTCTTCAGAGCATAGCTCAACCAGCTTTGCGCAACGCGCGGATTGAACAGCTAATAGATCGGACAGTATTGATAGGTTCGCGTAGCAGACTAGCTTTTCGTCGGTTGACTTGTCTGATCTTTTTTGAAATGAGGAGAATGCATCAGCGATGTCATTCGCATTTATGTAAAAACCGACAAAGTCCGTAGGGATATCGACAGGTCCACATTCCACAACGAGACGCTCGCTAAGGCGTCGGAACAGCATTGTCTTCCCGCAACCTCGCGGTCCCGTTACCACCGTTGATACATCGGGCTCCAAAATGCGAGACTTTGCCGGAACGGAGGAGACGAATAGACTCTTCCATCTGTCCCAGTCATCCCCCAACATTTCGCTGACTTGGTATTGACCGACACTCATGTTTGCATTACCAAGCCCCGTTCTTGATAAAGAGTGACCAACTGAAGTTGTGCCCAAATGTATGGCACCCGCGGCCCGAACCCTCTGGTCGAGCTCTTTGACTGCCTTCAGGATCTCTTTCGGTGTTCTTCTCTCCGAGTGAGAAGTCTCTCTGAGCAACTTCTGCAACAGCTCCCGTATGCCTTGAATGATTTGCTTATCGGTTGCGGTTCCCTTTTCCCATTCAGTCTTCTCCAGAATTGCATCTGCGATGTCGGCTAGACCCTGATAATCATCTTTTGGAGCCTTGTCGCCTCCCGTAACCCCATAACCGAAGTCCGAAACATAAATTGGCTCCCGTGCCTCGAGAGACGCATCGAGGTCAGCTTCGTCCTTTTCTCCAACGAGTATGTTCCCCGGATGGAGATCGCCGTGCCTCTTAACACCTCTCTTCTCACAGGCGTGCAGTACGCGAAGGATCTGCTCAAGGACTGCGATCAGAAAGCTAGCTGGACAGGTCTCAATCTCCCTGAGATATTGTTTAAGGTTGCGACCGGGTGGAATGAAGTCCCAGACTGTAAATAAAAACACTTCAGTTCGGCGACCCACCACGATTTGACCGGCACCTTGATCATGGTACGCCACGACTCCGGTAATGCCCCGCAGTTGCTGGGGCTTTTGAATCTCATTCTCCCAACCTGCCCTAGGCGAACCTTGCGTTAATTTAACCGCTACAGGCCAGTCGGAAGATTCCTCGGAGTGTCCCTGATAGACGTGTCCTAGTCTGCCGCTCCCGATGTAGCGATCCAATGTGTACTTGCCAGCTCTCTTGCCAGCTAAATGAGTGAACCATTTGTCTATGTGAGGTTTCAAGGCAGAACTCCTTCAGGACCTGGTCAGGGATGGCGCCGAAGAACTAACAGAGTCTCATCTTTATTGCCGTTGTATCCGCGTCGTACTCTACGCGCATCGGGAATTCTATTTATGAATTTCCATTCTAATGAATAGCCCCCGATCTCGTCCGATGCAATCTTGGCTATAGTTTCTGGAAGGCTTTTATTGTAGGTACGGCAATAGCTATCCCCTACAACTAAGATGCAACGACCAGCGGGAGTCAACAACTTCCACCAATGCTTCAAGGAGCGACGGAACAGGTTGAGGAATTGAGTCTCACGCGGTGAAATAATGCGATCAAGCTTTGCCCAATCGTGAGTTCCTAGAAACCATAAACGAAGTCTATTGTCTCTACCATAGTCAAGACGTCTCATGTAGGGCGGGCTGGTTATTACGGCATTAACTTTGGTTTTCGGAATGAACGTTGCAGCGCTTCGCAGATGGCAACTGCGTTCAACTGAATTGTCAAGGATCTCCACTCTCTTCATGGAACGTTGAACCTTTTTCACTAATCTCTCGTAGACACCGCGGTATTCGTAGAGGTCAGGATAAAATTCGCGTGGAAATTTCCGATCCCTCAGGTATGGGACAGCATGACTGCTGGGGTAAGACAGGAACCCGGGTCGCTGATGATGAGAGATACCAAGTAAACACGACAGAAGGAAGTGAGATTTTCGCTTCTTGAGCACAGTCGCCCAGGCGACTAATTCCTTCAGAGTTTCAGGGTGATAAAAACCCCGAACCCATTTTGGGCAGTTCCTGAGATCAATCGATCTGATAACTCTGGCCACTTGGGCTGAGCTTTTTTCCAACTCGACATTCGCTTCATTAAGATCGCGAGCCGGAAACAGCTTTCCCAGAGTCAGCGTTACGGCGTACGGACTAAGGTCTGTAGCAATCACCCGCCGTTTAGCAGCCCAGCTTTCCAAGGCCACGGAGCCTGAACCACAAAATGGGTCATAGACGGTGTCACCCTCGATTGTATACCTACGAATAATTTCTGCGGCCATTGTTGATTTCAGCTTACCCACATATGGCGAGAGTTGGTGAAGGGTGGATTCAAGATGTTGAGAATCCCCAGACCACGCATCAATTAGACTCTGTTCAAGTTTTCGGTTTCGCGCATTCGTTTGGCGGCGAGGGGTTACAGATGATTGGAGAGTTATCATAGCATTGCGGTCTGGGTAAGCTTGGATTCGGGCGGTTCGAAGACTTTCATGTCAGCTACGCCGCAGCTTAATGGTTTGATTTCAACATAACATCGTATACGGTTTTTGCGATTGTTTCAGCTGCTTCGCGTCGATTATTTAATTCTTGTTGCTTAAGAACATTTTGAAGAAACTCTTCTGCATTAATAAATGTATCGGAAACGTCGAAGAACAATATCTTACCTATTCGGTCCCCAACTTTCAGAACGGCCGGCCGATCAAGGTTGTTTTTGATTCCCAGGACTAAAGATCCATTGAAACCTGGATCGATAGACGGTGAGTTGACGAGTTGTAAGCCTTTATCAATAAACTCCGAAAGGTTGCCAAAAAGCCCCAGTATCCTCTCGCCAAGGGTGAACTGCTCCAGACTCCAAACCTTTACGAAACCGTTTTTTGGAATGATTAATTTGGTATCAATCGGTATAACTTTCCCGCTTTCTTCTTGAGCACCGACGCGGAAGTAATAGAAGTTTGCGACATGATTAGAAACTTCGTATGGTTCAATAGTGAGAAATTCTCTACGCTTATAAACAGCGTCGAACATAAACTTTGAAATCATAAACATAAGTTGGATCCTTGCCTTTCTATAAGGGAGTCGCATTATTAGCTGGATACCAATTCACTTGGGCACGTGAGGCTAACGCAGAAGAGCGTTCGTTAGCAGGCGTTTTATCTGAAAGCAGGCCGACGATATACCGTTTCTCCAAAACAAGTCAACGGGCTTTCTCATTATGATCATCGGAATCGTTGCAGTTGATAGAAATGGTGCGATTGGCAAGGGTGGGAAACTGCCCTGGCATTACTCTGCCGATCTGAAGTTCTTCAAAGAAACTACTACCGGCAATGCGTGTGTGATGGGTTACAAGACGTGGCTGACAATAAAGAAGCCCTTGCCGAACAGGTTGAATATCGTGTTGACACGCAAGGCCGAGGTCGAGCCGCACGAAAACGTCGTAGTCGCGCGGAGTGTTGATATGGTATTGGCGATGGAGAAGCAATTGAACGGCGACTTATTCGTAATTGGTGGCGAACAAGTCTATCGAGCGTTTCTGCCGCACATTGATAAATGGTTAGTTACTGAAGTGCCGCTGGAAGTTGAGGGTGCAGATACTTTTATTCCCAGTAATTATCTTGAGGGATTCAAACGAACCGGTTCGCAAATGCTCGAAGATGAGCTGAAGGTGGTAACTTATGAACGTGTTTAGCCCTCAACTTTAGAGGACAGATTCAACGAGCTTACTGGGACCGCGGGCGTCCCGCCCGCACTGAGCGAAGCGAAAACGGTCGCGGATTACCTTATTACTTAAGGGTATGAAGGATTACCACGAAGAAGCTAGCGTGGTAACGGCCATCTGGCAGAGACGCGGTACCCTGAAAATATTGAGGCAATGTGGAATTGTTTCGCTGTGCTCAGTGCGGGCGAGACGCCCGCGGTCCCAGTAAGCAGGGATCTGGTTTCCTGAACGTATGTAGCGATGGAGGCGAAGTTTTCGCTGCGCTCAGTGCGGGCGGGACGCCCGCGGTCCCAGTAAGCCGAGGCCTGGTTTCCCGAATGTATGTAGGCAATGGAGACGAAACTTTCGCTAGCCCAGTTAGTTCAACGGCCCGGTATTATTCAGCTTCAGATCCAGTACATCATGACGGGTGATGATTCCGACAATCCGCCCGTACTCCTCAACTAACACCGCCGGGCTCGACTGCAAGCGGCGTGTTACGTCAGCCGCAGAAGCATCCACATCAACAGTCGGGAAGCTCGCTTCCATTACTTCCGTTACAGGCCCGTCCAGCAATTCACGTTTGCGAACTACCTGCGCCAGCGCACGGTTCTCACGTAACGATCCAACCGGCTTGCCATCTTCCAACACGGGTATCTGCGTCAAACCCAACTCGTTCATCTTCGCCAGTGCATCCGCCACGCGCGCGTCCGGCGCTACCCACACCAACGAACCAGGCGCGTTCGTGCCTTTCGTGCCGCTAATCAAACCCGCCGTCATCCTTTGCGGTTCAAGCAGACGTTTTTCTTTTAGCCACTCGTCCGAATGGTGTTTGGTCAGGTAGTGTTCGCCGGTATCGCAGATGATGAAGACAACAACTGCGTTTTCGTCGAGGTCTTTGGCGACTCTAAGCGCCGCAGCCATGTTGGTTCCGCTCGAGCCTCCGCAAAATATTCCCTCCGTGCGTCCCAACTGGCGAGACATTTCAAACGACTCACGGTCAGTAACATTGATTACTTCATCAACATACTGGATGTGGACGTTTGGTGGCACAACTTCCTGACCGATGCCTTCAACCAGATAAGGCGTCGTCTCCATAACTTTCCCGGTGTCCTTGTACGTCTTGAAGATCGAGCCGAAAGGGTCGGCGCCAATCACCCGGATATTGGGATTCTGCTCTTTCAGAAATCGTCCGGTTCCGGAAATGGTGCCGCCGGTTCCGATGCCGGCAACGAAGTGGGTGATCTTCCCTTCCGTTTGTTTCCAAAGCTCGGGCCCGGTGGTGCGATAGTGGGCCAGCGGATTCGCGGGATGTGAATACTGATCGGGATAAAACGAATTCGGCGTTTCCTTCGCGATTCGTTGCGCGGTTGAGACGTAGTGATCGGGCGTCCCCGGTTTGGCGGAAACAGGAGTAATGACGACGTCAGCTCCGAGCGCCTTCAGATAACGCGACTTTTCGGCCGACGCTTTGTCGGTCATCACAAAAATGCACTTGTATCCTTTGACAGCAGCGGCGAGAGCGAGACCGATGCCGGTGTTTCCTGAAGTAGCTTCAACGATAGTGCCGCCGGGTTTGAGTTTGCCTTCGCTTTCGGCAGCTTCGATCATCGAAATGCCGATGCGATCCTTCACAGAAAATCCGGGGTTAAGATTTTCCATCTTGGCCAACACCGTAGCTTTAATACCTCGTGTCAGGCGATGCAGCTTTATCAGGGGTGTATGACCGATCAATCCGAGAACATTCTCGTGGTAATCCATTAAGTAGCAGCTCCGCAGTAGTTTTAGTGGCTTATTTCTAACAGAACTAAACCTGCAAATCCAATGGGCATGTCCAAATATACGAGCAAGGTTGAGTAGCGGCTACCCTTTGGAGTGCGGCGGCCCGACGCCGCTTTTTTAGTTTTTCCGCGCGAGTTCTGTATCGACAAGGTCAATACCAGACCTTAGGCATCATTCCGATCATGGCTAGTCCTCAAATACCGTTGACGAGCTCTTTTTCGTCAGGATAAACAACTACCACCATGTCTAATCCTGTAAAAGATTGGCCACACGCGCCCGTTCACCGTTTCGATTCATCTGGCATTTTCATGGTGACCGGAGCAACGCTTTACCAGAATCTGCTGTTTCGAAGTCCGGAAAAGCTAACGTTGCTGGAAGAAAATTTGCTTTCCCTATCGAAGAAACATCGCTGGCAACTTGAAGCTTGGGCGGTATTTGCTAATCACTACCATTTTGTTGGACGACGAGATGAACAAACAAATCCGTTAAATGATTTTTTACAGGAACTACACACAGTCACCGCGGTGGAGTTAAACAAATTCGACCACTGTGAAGGTCGGAATGTCTGGTACAACTTCTGGGATTCAAAACTCACCTTTGAACGTTCGTATCTTGCGAGGTTGAATTATGTACATCAGAACGCGGTTAAGCATGGTCTGGTTCCAGTCGCGAATCAATACCCGTGGTGCTCAGCGGCTTGGTTTGAAAGAACTGTGTCCCGGGCGGCAGTTAGGATGATTTACAGTTTTAAGACAGATAAGCTGAATATATATGACGACTACTAGATCGCATTGATCGAAAAACTAAAAAAGCGGCGTCGGGCCGCCGCACTCCAAAGGCTAGACTCCACTTTAACTGGCGCGTCTATTGGCCCTTAAACATGTTGAGGCCCGGATGTGCTCTCCCCTTCACATCCGGGCCCCTACAGAGGTTACCAATCTTGCGACGGCAACCAAGCTGGAATTCAATTAGTAGCGGTTATACTTGTCGCGAATCTTATAGGTGTAGATGGCCGCACCTGCTCCACCCGCGATGGCGCCAATGATCGCGCCTTTCTTTCCACCAAGCATTCCGCCGATCGCTGCGCCACCACCCGCGCCTGCCGCGGTTGTGATCTTGTCGCGGTGACGTTCCCAAACTGATCGGTTGTCTTCATAAGGCCACTGGTCATCGCTGTCCCGGTAGTTATCGTTACGATACTGATCGTTACGAACCTGGTAGGTTTCATAACTACGAGCACGTCTGGTCCGGTAGCTGTCGGTACGGTAAACCGAACGGGTCCGGTCAATGTTTCGACAACGCGACCGCGTTTGTGCCGCCACCGGCAGCGTTGCCATAGCTAGAATTACAAGCGAAAGAACTGGGGTAATAAGTTTTTTCATGGGGCAATCTCCGCTGATTCCTTTGGCAATGACCATGCCACATTGAGTGAACCGTTTCGTAACGCTCTCTTTACGGGTTATTCGACACCGTGCGGCCGTTCACTGACCCGAACCGGGGAATGGATCAACCATTACGTGTGCACCTAACTACTTTTTGGGGTAGAGCCAAGTCCAAAGTCTCAAGTCCAGATCCAAAGTCCTAAAAACAGTTAACGTTGGGGGTCCGGCAAGATTAGCTGGCATGTAATTGTAGGAATGAGTTACTTTCCCTTCGCTGTCAGAAGTCAAACTACAAGACGCGTCGTGTTATTTCGTGTATTTCGTGTGTTTCGTGGATAGCTCTTATGCAGCCTAAAGAACGATCCACGAATTACACAAAACACACGAAATAATACTTCAACTCAGGACATGCCCCTTCCCCCACCGTCAGATTCACCCGCCGACACGCTGCAGCATCCCGGTGACGAAGATTCTTTCAAGTCCCGTCTCATCAAATGGGCAGCGGTTCTCTCGTCTGCGCTCATCGTTGCCCTAATACCTGTTCCTTCCGGAATCACGCGCCAGTCGTGGATTCTGCTGGCCATCTTTGTGGCCACGATTGTTGGGGCCGTAGTTCGTCCGATTCCCGGCGGCGCCATAGTCCTGTTGGGCATCACCGCCATCATGCTGACGGGCGCCCTGACTCCCGTCGAAGCATTGCGCGGATACGCCGATCCGATTGTCTGGCTGGTACTCGCAGCGTTCTTCATTTCGCGCGGCATGATCAAAACGGGCCTGGGACGACGCATAGCGCTTCTGTTTGTTCGCGCAATTGGCAAACACTCGCTCGGCCTCGGCTATTCCCTGATCGGCACCGACATGTTATTGGCGACGATCATTCCCTCCACCGGAGCGCGTTCAGGCGGCATCATTTTTCCTGTCGCTAAATCGATTGCCGAAGCTTACGACTCTAAACCTGGTCCAACTGCGCGACGGCTCGGAGCATTTCTCACCACGCTGCTCTATCAGTGTGACGTAATCATCTGCGCGATGTTCCTCACTGGGCAGGCCTCGAATGTAATCATTGCCAAGTTTGCGTTGGAGACGTCGGGTATCGAGTTGACCTATATGCGTTGGGCCATCGGTGCGATCGTGCCCGGCCTCGTCTCGCTCGCGGTCGTGCCGATCCTGATCTACAAACTGTTTCCACCCGAAGTTAGACATACGCCGGAAGCCGCGGCCTTTGCCTCGAACGAACTGCGGGCCATGGGCCCAACGTCGCGCGGCGAAAGACTGATGTTGTTGGTATTTGGGTTGGTGGCAATCCTGTGGATGACAACATCATTTCACGGAATAAATTACGCGGTCGTGGCGATGGTTGGTATCTGCGTGCTGTTACTGACCAATGTGCTGGATTGGGAGGACGTAATCTCTGAACGCAGTGCGTGGGACGTATTTATCTGGTATGGCGGCCTGGTGCGAATGGCCGAGGCGTTGGGTGAAACTGGAATCACCAAACGCTTTGCCGAGTCATCGGCGAGTTGGACCATTGGATGGCATTGGGCGGCGGCGTTTGCCGTTTTGCTGCTGGTTTATTTCTACGCTCACTATGGCTTTGCTTCGATCACGGCGCACGTGACTGCGATGTACATCCCGTTTGTCGTGGTGATTATTGCCGCCGGCGCTCCTCCGGCGTTGACAGTTCTCGCCCTGGCTTATTTCTCGAATCTCAGCGCCTCGTTGACTCACTACGGCACCACGCCAGCACCGATCTGGTTTGGGGCCGGGTACGTAAAGCAACGTAAGTGGTGGTCCATCGGCTTCGTGGCGTCAGTGACCCATATCTTAATTTGGACACTGGTTGGTTTCACATGGTGGAAGATACTTGGCTGGTGGTAGCGGCTTGGCTGGGCCCGGATACGGCAATTCTCAATTAGCCGGCAAGCGGCCTGACCTTTAACAGAAAACTCTTGACTTTCACACGGTCGCCGGAATATCGTCCGGCGTCTTCTAATAATTGGATTCTCACAAGTCTCCTTGCTTGACCGCACAACCTGCTTCGGAAAAGCCACCCGAACTGATGTGGACTTTATTGGATAACCGCCTTTGAGTAACTCGTGCCTCAAGAAGACGGAAGGTCTATAGCCATGGCAGAACATAAAATCGTGGAATGCGAATCGTGGCATTACTTCAAGGCCCACTCGATTCCAGAGCTTTGCGACAAGGAGCCGTTTAAGAGAGGCGTATATCTCTTCAGAGGACACGGATCGGTGAAGTGGTCACTAATGTCATCTTTCGATCGCTCATACATCGGCAAAAAAAGAAAAGAAAAGTATGAGATGGAGAAAGAGCTGATTAAGTTATTTCAAAAAGACGCTCAGGGCGTTGACATCGATAATACAATCTGGGGCGATCCCGAAAAGCGTCTCGCTTTAGCGCAACACTTTGGCGCCCCCACAAGATTACTCGACTGGACTGAGAGTCCATACATCGCTGCGTTCTTCGCCTACGCGGGTCTTGAGTTAAATCCTAATCGTAAGGAAGAGACACAGGTCGCGATTTGGTGCCTAAACACCCAAAGCGATATTTGGTCAGAAGAATCAGGTTTGAAGATCGTTGAAGTACCGTCTTACGGAAATGATAGATTGAGAAGTCAGCTTGGTAAGTTCACTCATTTGAAAGCCCCTTTTGACAGCCTGGAAGAATATGTCCAGAGTTTTGATGATAATGAAGCGTTGACACAATTCCGACTCCCCAGCTCTGACGTTTTGATCGCGTTGGCTGATCTCGACGTGATGGGAATCAATTATCCCAGATTGTTTGCTGGACTCGAGGGCTGTGGTAAGGCCACTTCGTTGCAGCTCTTCAAAAGCAGGTTAACCGAAGAAATGGCGGCCGCTGCTGCGAACAGGCCTACTGGTCAAAATAATCAAGAGTTGAGTTAAAAACAGAAACACGCTCCCGACTTCCAGCTTGCACCGACGGCATTGAGGTTTCAGTCGGTAATTTGCAAAGACTTTTGAAAGCGCCGGATCAGGGTGCCGCAAGCTTTTCGAATCCATCGGGATACCTTCCCTAATGAGAGACTAAATCATGACCAAAAAAGCACTATGCGTAGGCATCAATGACTATCCGTTTGGTGAAGCAAACGACTTAAGAGGCTGCGTCAACGACGCGAACGACTGGGCGAGTCTGCTCAAGAATAGTTTCGGCTTCACCGACGTCAAACAGTTGCTGGACGCCCAGGCTACAAAAGCCAACATCCTCGCGGGCCTCAACGATCTCCTCGCCGGAGCGAAAGCCGGCGACGTACTGGTGTTCACCAACGCTTCACATGGAACCTACCGAGCCGACACTGACGGTGACGAACCCAAATTTGACGAGGCCATTTGTCCGCACGACACAGATATGGATTTGCTCGTCGACGACGAACTCCGCGAGTTGTTCAAGAAGATTCCATCAGGAGTCAGCCTAACGGTCATTTCGGATTCGTGCCATTCCGGATCAGTTACTCGAGTGGTAGTAAGTGAATACCGGCGCAATCGACAACTAGACCCCCGGGTTTTCGGAGGCACGGTGCTGAGTCCGGAAGAACTGCGTGCAGCACGCGCAAAGAAAGAGAAGTATCCCGAGTCTGGCATGAAGGAGATTCTCTTGAGCGGCTGCAAGAGCAACCAGACTTCCGCCGACGCTTTCATCGCTAACGACTATCATGGCGCCATGAGCTACTACGCCATCGAAGTTATCAGGGAGGCCGGCAACAACATCACCTATGCGGAGTTGCATGAACGTTTGCTTGAGAAACTCGAAGAAGAAAACTATGACCAGGTGCCGCAGCTCGAAGGCACGGACGAGAACAAAAACAGACAGATCTTTACGTGATTAGTATCAAACCACTGGTGACCGGCGAATGCCGTTATTGAGTCGACGCCGGCCCTCATAATTTCCCAACCAATTCCTCCAAAGGAGTACTCACATGACTAAGAAAGCACTATGCGTAGGCATCAATGACTATCCGTTTGGTGAAGCAAACGACTTGAGAGGCTGCGTCAACGACGCGAACGACTGGGCGAGTCTGCTCAAGAATAGTTTCGGCTTCACCGACGTCAAACAGTTGCTGGACGCCCAGGCTACAAAAGCCAACATCCTCGCGGGCATCAACGATCTCCTCGACGGAGCGAAAGCCGGCGACGTACTGGTGTTCACCAACGCTTCACATGGAACCTACCAAGCCGACACTGACGGTGACGAACCCAAATTTGACGAGGCTATTTGTCCTTGTGATACCAATTCAGATTTGCTCTTAGACGACGAGTTGCGCGCGATTTTCAAGAGAATTCCGGATGGCGTTCAACTGGTTGTCATTTCTGATTCTTGTCACTCCGGTTCGGTGACGCGAGTGCCGGGCACAGACCGCCGCAGCCGCCTGCTCGACCCGAGGGTATTTGGAGGCAAAGCACTCAAGCCGAGTGAACTACGGGCAGCACGCGCAAAGAAGGAGAAGTATCCCGAGTCTGGCATGAAGGAGATTCTCTTGAGTGGCTGCAAGAGCAGCCAGACTTCCGCCGACGCTTTCATCGCTAACGACTATCATGGCGCCATGAGCTACTACGCCCTCGAAGTTATCAAAGAGGCCAACAACAACATCACCTATGCGGAGTTGCATGAACGTTTGCTTGAGAAACTCGAAGCAGAAAACTACGACCAGGTGCCCCAGCTTGAGGGAAAGGAAGAAAATAAACACAGGCAAATATTCACCTGAATCGCAGAAAGAGAGAAGCAAGGGCAATGGATACCAATGTTGGCGCACAAAAAGAAGAGCTGACTATCGAGTCGCAACAGCCCCGCCGTAACCCTCAGCTAAAAGTCGTCGCGACACTAGGTAGCATTACGAACGTTAAAGCGCCTGTTGTCGTGACTGGTAGCTACAAAGGAATAGCCCCCGCCGGTGCCTTAAAGGCGCTCGATACGGAAGTTAACGGGTGGGTTTCCCAGGCAATCGATCAGGGAATGGTAGGCGGTGAGTTGGGTCAGATCTTCTTTGTGCCCATCGTGAACAAAGAAATTCGCGCCCAATTAATTCTGCTTGCCGGGATGGGCGAGTATGGAAGGTTTAGTTATGACGACCTTCGCTATCTTGCCATGAACGTTTGTTTGGGAGTCTCGCGCCTCAAACTCGGTAGCTTTGCCAGCGTCTTAATTGGCTCCGGGGAGGGCAATCTGGAAATTGCAGATGCATTGAGAGGATTGCTTTCCGGATTCTGTGACGCGCTCCACCGGGTCGAGGCGGACGAAAGAGTCAACGAATATATCCTGGTGGAATTCGACAAAAACCGCTTTGGCGAAATCGTTAAGACGCTGAACGAGTTGAAAAAGCAGATCAAAAATGTCGATCTCGACATTGAGGAACGAGTGTCTCACAGCAGAACAAAAAAGCCGGTCATCAGCGCAACCACTAACCGGAAAACCCAGACGACCTTCGTCAACCGGGTCACAATCGAGCACTCACCTGACGGTTACGTCTTTTCGGCGTTGACGAACAGCGCGGTAGTTCCGATGCGAAAGGTCAATGTGCGGCCCTTCTTTACAGAGGGTATCGCAGCTGAACTGCGTGACGGCGAAGGCAAGGCCAGCCACGAAAAGTTTGGACGACTCCTGCACAACTACATTTTTCCTGAAGAATTCGAACGTCTGATCGATGACGGGAGACCCCTCACCCTCCTGCTGGACAAAGATACAGCCAGGCTTCCCTGGGAGATGGCCTGCTATGGGTCGCCCGATAACCGAAGGTATTTTGGGCCAACTCTAAAATTAACTCGTCAGTTTCGTACCATGCTGACAGGAATTCCAGGGATTCCTCCGCCCATAAATAAAAGTTTGCGAGTACTGCTGATCGCAGATCCAGCAAAAGACCAACCGCTGCCATTCGCCGCCGAGGAGGGAGAACTGGTAGAAAAAATTCTGTTGGGATTCAAAGACCAGGTGAAGGACCGATTAACGATCGAGATTGAAAGTCGCATCGGGCCCAGGGAATGTAAAGCCGTTGAGATTCTTGCACTGGTGCTGAACGAGCCCTGGGACATCGTTCATTACTCTGGTCATGCCGTCTACAACGTTGATCAGCCAAACGACAGCGGCTGGGTATTCTCAAATGGCGTAATTCTCTCGGCGCGAGAAATCTTCCGTATTCGCCAGGTACCGAGGTTAGTGTTTGCCAATGCGTGTTTTTCGGCGGCTACCGGGGGTTCCGGCAAAACTCCAGCCGTGGAAGATTCAGATCAGAACCGCAAGACGCCCCTGCTCCCTGCCGAAGAAACTAACCGGAAACTTGCCGGCCTCGCCGAAGCATTTTTTGAACGCGGCATACAGAACTACATTGGCACCGGATGGCAAGTCGGTGACGGCGACGCCCTCCAGTTCGCGCAGACCTTTTACGAGGAAGCGTTGAAAGGACGCCTCCTGGGAGATGCCCTGGCATCGGCACGTCAGGAAATTTTCGATTCCGGATCTACCTGGGGCGCATATCAGCACTACGGCCAATCCAACGCGCGGATTATCGAAGGGCTGTAGAGCGAAATCCGATCGGGGACATTAGAGTTATGGCTCAGAAAAAGAGAACCAGTAGTAAGAAAGAGACGACGCGGAAAGCCAAGGTCCGCACTCCAACCTCAAAAGCTTCCCGTTCCAAAAAGGGTCGTGTTAAATCCAGGCAAAGGCCATCTAAACGAAGGGGCGGAGCTGCTGCCGTAACAACAAGGGCCGCGGCCCCGGTCCGGTTCGTTCCCGGTGGTCCGGCCGACAACCTGGAAAAGATCGATCATATCGTTGTGCTGATGATGGAGAACCGCTCCTTTGATCACATGCTCGGCTACCTGAAACTTGAAGGAGCTAATCCGGATGTTGACGGCCTGGTTGCCGGGATGTCCAACAGCGATATCGACAACAACCCCTACGAGATCCATCGACTTAAGGGAACTGTATTTAATCTCGACCCCGGTCATGGACCAGACGAGATTGCCGAACAGTTGATGAACAAGAACGGCGGCTTTGTCATCAACTATACAAAAGTTCACGAGGACGATCCCACGTTCGATCCTTCGTCAATTATGGGTTATCACAATGCGTCGTCTGTGCCAGTCTACGATCACCTGGCGCGCAATTTTTGCATTTGTGATCGGTGGTTTTGCTCAGTGCCCGGCGCCACCTGGCCCAATCGCCTGTATTCGGTCACAGGGAAATCCAAAGGCAAAGACAACCGTGTGCCCCCAATCTACGACCTGCCTTCTTTTGTGCGACATCTGGATAGAGCGGGCGTTCCATGGCACTGGTACGCGCATGACATTGCTTCTCTTCGACTCATAGACAGTAACTACCGAATCGGGCACGGCTCGAAGTTTTTTTGGTTTGACCGCAGCACCTGGCTAAACAAAACAACGTTCCTTGACCATGCTGCGTCAGGCAATCTTCCGGCCGTCTCCTGGATAGATCCGAACTTTGAAGACCTGCCGATTGTGGGTCCTAATGAATCCAATGACGATCACCCTCCATCGGACGTCATGGCTGGACAGGACCTGGTGTTGAAGCTTTACAACGCAGTCGTTAATAGTCCGGCCTGGAAGAAGACCCTACTAGTCATTGTTTACGACGAACACGGTGGCTTCTACGATCACGTGGAACCCGAAGATGCAGCGGACGACGATCCGGATTTCAGAAAGTTTGGTGTGCGCGTACCCGCGATTGTGGTTTCACCCTGGGTTGAACGGGGAATGGTGTCCCATAAAGTGTTCGATCACACTTCGTTGATCAAGACGATTCTGCTTCGATTCTGCCGGCGACCAGATGGCACTATTCCTGACATGGGTGCTCGGGTAAACAACGCCGAGCAACTCGGAACTTTGTTGACCCTGGATACTCCTCGGGAGCCTACGCCTGTTACGGCCTATCAGAACCTGATTGAACGCGTGGCCCAGTGGCGGACGGATAATTTCAAGAAACGAATGATGAACCAGTCAAGAGCTCGAGCCCCCGAGAAGCCTAAGGATACGGAGTTTCAAAGGGGCATTCGGGTAGCTCAGGAATACTTGAAAGAGCAGGGTCTCCCGGAAGGCCAGCCGTAAATCAGGAGGCAGGAGACAGGAGCAGGAGGCAGGGAAAACTAAAAAAGCGGTCCAATGTTCAATGTTCAAATGTTTGTACGCCGAAGGCGTTCGCTGATTTCAGCCCAGGGTTGCGCCTTGGCAACCCTGGGTAAGAATGTCGTAAATGGTTCCTTTGCAACTCTGAAAGAGTTGCGAACTCTCACACCATAGCCTTCCAAAAACCCTTTCAGGGTTGTGCTTATTTATTAACCACGTTGGACACGCGACATTGGACTTTTCTTTAAAAGTGCATTGACATCGCCCGTAGCTGTTAGATATTTTGGTTGGCGTCCCCGACAGTAGCTCTTGCCTACAGTTTTATCTCACCTCTTTAAACCTATTTTCACGGAGTTGCTCTCATGAAATTAGCCATTCTGCTAGTGTCCCTTATCGTGACCTGCGTTCAGCCGGCTTCGCTGCACGCGTTTCCAGACGTGGTTGCACACGGCGGCAAGATTGAGTCGAAATACGACGGCTTCAGTCACGAGACGATAATCACCTTGAAAAAAATGAAGGTGACCTGTGATGGAACGAAGGGAAACTTCAAAGACGGTTGTGTAAGTGTAAAGGCTTCTCTTCACTGCCCCGGCATACAACTGGATTACGTCCGGTACGCGCGTATCGAAGTAATCTTCCAATTCAAGGAATGGGATCAAAGACATCCCGTGGACCAGCGAGAGCTATCCGTAGTGGTTGATGGTGAAACAATTCGCCTTGGACGCATGACTCTGGCAAGTCAAAAGACCGATGTGATGATGACTGAAACTCTTGAAGCAATCATCCCCTACAAAACGTTCAAGCAAATGGCCAACGGGCAGGTTGTGGAGATGCAGGTAGGAAAAAGCCAGTTTGAATTGCGCGAAAACAACCTACTCGCCTTTCGCGATATGACTAATCGCGTCATGGCCAAGCCGTAGGGAGATTTCAGATGTCAGATGTCAGATGTCAGATGTCAGATGTCAGATGTTAGATGTCAGATGTCGGAGGTCGAGGTTAGATGTCAGATGTCGGAGGTCGAGGTTAGATGTCGGAGGTCGAGGTCAGTGTCAGATTGTCGGAGGTCAGACGTCGGCTTCTGATCTCCGTCTGCTGACATCCGACCTCTGTCTTCTCACATCTAACATCTGACATCTGACATCTGACATCTGACATCTGACATCTGACATCTGACATCTGACATCTGACATCTGACATCTGACATCTGACATCTGACATCTGACATCTGACATCTGACATCTGACATCTGACATCTAGCGTCTCACATCTCACATCTTTCTCCCCGCCAGTTGGACAATCGCATCGATCAGCTCGCGCCAATTCACTGGTTTCGACAGATGTCTCTGGAAACCCGCATCCAGCGCACGCTTCCCTTCATCGTTTCCGGCGTAGCCGGTAATAGCGATGGCCGGAAGACGCTCCGCAGTAGATCCTGATCTTATTTCGCGGATTAGGTCGTAACCATCGCGTTCCGGCATCCCTAAGTCAGAAACCACGATATGCGGTTGCCAACCGTTGCTTTGCAAAATTGTCAAAGCGTCATTCACACAGCTCACGGAAGTCACTTCCGCACCCTGTGATTTCAAAACCATCTCCAGCATCTCGCGCGAATCGGCATCGTCTTCAACTGTCAAAATTCGCATCCCGCTCAGTTCCAGCCTTCCATCATTCGAAAGACGACTCGCGTCCAGTTGAGATTGAGAGCCCGGCGGCTGTGTCAACCCACCAGCGCACGGAAGTTTGATTACAAAGCTAGTGCCCTTTCCTTCCCCGTCACTGTGAACCTGCACGGCGCCACCGTGCAGCTCGACTAAATTACGTACGATAGCGAGTCCCAGACCAAGTCCACCGTGCCTTCTGGTCTTCGATCCATCTGCCTGTCGGAAACGATCAAACACGTGTGGCAGAAATTCCGCAGGTATTCCGGTTCCGTTATCGCTGACAATAATCTCCGCGTGCGAATTCGCTGCTTTTAACTCGACGCTAACCTCGCCACCCGACGGGGTAAACTTCACAGCGTTTGACAACAAATTCCAGACTACTTGCTGCAGCCGATCGGGATCTCCAGACACGGACCCGGCATTCTTATCCAATTCCACCGAAAGACTGATCTGCTTCGCGTCCGAGGCAGGTCGGATTGAATCGACTGCTGCTTCGATCACTTGCTGTAATTGGACGGGGCGAGGACTCAGTCTCAGGTTGCCCGAAACGATCCGAGACACATCAAGGATGTCTTCAATTAACTGCGCCTGCGCTTTGGCGTTGCGATCTATAACTTCGATGGCGCGCGTTTTTCGTGCCGGATCAAGCGAGCCACTACGTAGCATGCTCGCCCAACCCACAATGGCATTAAGTGGTGTGCGCAACTCGTGTGAAACGATTGCCAGGAACTCATCCTTCGTTCGGTTCGCGCGTTCGGCCTCAGCTCGCGCCGCAAACTCGCGAGCTAATAATTGCTCGCGCTCCTCCTCGTTTCGTTTGCGTTCGAGAAACTGCCCAATCTGTCCACCAATGCTGCCAAACATCGCCAGCAGTGCGTTGTCAGGCTGACGTATCTCGTAACTGAAGAACTCCATCACGCCAAGAAACTTGCTACGAAACAGAATTGGAAAAGCAAACGCGGCATGCAGCCCGGCTGCCTTGCTGTAGGGGCCTCTCGGAAAGTTGTCGTCTTTACCGACATCAGGAATCCATGCCGGTTTCATAGTGGACCACACGCGTCCCGGCAGTCCTACGCCCGGCTCAAACCTCGTACGCAGACTAATCTCCTCAAACGCCTCCGCATTGGATTGGGGTGAATGCCAGAACGCCAGGCATTCCAACTGATTGGACTTTGTGTCGGGCACCCAAAGCCCGCCGAGTTCCCAGTTAAGCGTCTCGCAAATTGTTTGCAGGATTCTCGGCGTCGCATCACTCAACGCGGGCGACTCGGCCAGGATCCGTGTCACGCCAAGATTGCCTCCCAGTCGCCGCTCGCTTTCGCGCAGAATAGTATTTGCCAGGTAACGCTCTTCGATGGATGCGACCAGGAACAAACACATGATCGCAGTCGAGCCGATGTATGCCTGCACCAACAACAACGATTCATTCGGCGAACTGAGCGCAAAAGCTCCATAACCCTGCCTAGTTCCCCAGATCGCAATTGAAGCCAAAATGAACAGCGATGCCGTTACCCCTCGCTGGCCAAGCCGAAATGCTGCCCAAATGAGAAACGGAAACGCTAAGTGAGCCAGCGGATACGTCTGCACGGATGACGGAAACCAACCGCCGAAAAGCACCATCGAGGTGAGGCTCAGAAGCGTGAACAGGAGAAGCGTCTCCGCCCATCGGGCCTTGAGACTCGGTTGCGAAATAGTGGTCCACGTCAAAATCAGAGGCGCCACCACCAGACCACCAACCAAATCTCCGAGCCACCACGTCAGCCACAACGACCCGAAGTGCTCCCATGATGCCGCGCCTCCTAGACACAGGCTGACGTTGCCAATGGAGGCGGCGACCATCGTTCCCACCGTTAGCGCTGCCAGAAACCAAACGACTTGCTTCGCGCGATCGAAGGAGTTGTTGAAACCGGCATGGCGGAGAATGAACACAGCGGTAAGCGCTTCGAGGGTATTACCGGCAGCAATTCCCAGTACCGAGCCGATTGGAATAGGTGTGAGAACGTTGGCTGCATAGGCGCCAATCAAAACGCCTGGCCAGACGCGATACCCAAGCAACAACAATGCTGCCACCGCCACGCCCGTGGGTGGCCAAACGGGTGAAACGTTGTCGTGAATGAATGCCAGCGAAAGACCTAACTCGGCGGCTGCAAAATACACTACAGCTACGCCGCTGATAGTCAGGATGCGGTAGAAAAGTTTCGAAGAGTTCTTCGACTGTGCGGTGGGATTCATCTGGCCGTTCTCAACACTAGTATCGAAGAAACGAACGGATGATTCAACACGATTTCCGGGGGTACGGCTAAGGGGTAAGGGTTCAGTAATAGTGTCGGTGTATTTGAACGTTGGTAGGTCAACCACTGAATTCACTTTTTGTGCAAAGCGGGAATTGGCTAAGGGGAAAAGAAAAGGGTAAAGGGAGAAGAGCTGTGCCCTCCCCTTTACCCTTTACCCTTTGTTTCGTTTCGCTTATTGATGCCCGCAGTTGCGGGGAGAGTCGCCAGTGATGGTCCACTCCAACTCACCTGAAGCGCTAACAGTCGTGCTCGTGAAGCACCCTTCCGAATCTTCACCGACGAGTTTAATCGACGGCTGATCCCAGGAGACATTGATCGTGCGTGTTACGCCCGGACTGATGGCGACGCCGCCCAGCTGGTCGGCGCCCCAATCGTCCGAGTTTGCCGGGGCCAAATATAAACGACTGATCTCCAAACTGGAGTTGTTTACTACGCGGATTGTCAGCGGAGCGGCCGCTCTGGAGAGAGGCGTCGCCGCGCTTACCAAACAAAGTATTACGACAACCATGAGAACTCGAGCACTTAGAATTGCTGTGTGAAGATTATTCATGAATCTGCTCCTTCCACTACCAAGGGGATGAGAACTTGATCCGACCGGGCAGGACAGGGATGAGTGCCTGTCCTGCCTAAATCGGTTGTTACGGACACACGCTGTTGACAGTGTAAGCTGCGCCGCTATCGATTGCCGGTGTGTTCGGGTTCAACCGAACAGTCACCTGCGCCGTAGCGGTACTAAAGTTACCAGCCGAATCAACTGCCTTGAACGTGATGGTGTACACGCGGCCATTGCCACTGCCGGATCGTTCAGCCCGCAACTGCGCAGACTCGCAATCATTCGCGATGACAATGTCGTTAAGAGTGCTTCCGTCCGCGGCCCCGTCTTCCACTTCGTCGCTGTGGATCTTCAGAATGTATACATCCACAGGTCCATCGCAGTTGTCCGTAGCGCCGCTAACGAAGTCACTAACCTCCACCGTTTCATAGCTATGATTCGGTGGCCACAAGGTCATATTCACGTTCGGGATGAGCGTGATGACCGGTGCCGTCGTATCAGGAGTATTAGTGATCGTTCCGGTTGCAGTGCTTGGAGAGCCTACGCCGTAACCAGTGCCAGGCGTGACGGTGAATTCAACCGTCTCGTTGCCTTCCACCATGCAGTCAGTCAGCGGTGTCACTGTGACTGTGGCAGTGGAATTTCCTGCACCGAAAGTCACGGTCGCAGTCGGCGGAGTGAATGTCGCCGCTCCGGTCTGTGAATAGTCGGCCGGGAATGAAGCCGTGCCACCCACCGAGAAGTTCACAGTTAACGCGCCACCGGTAGAGCCTGTACGCGTGAACGTGTAAACCAGGTTTGCCCCGCCTTCGGCAGTCGACAATGGTGACACAGCAACACTAACTACCGTGTCATCATTGAGGATCGTGCCTGTGGCTGAGCTCGGGCTAACCACGTTGTAACCCAGACCCGGCGCCAACGTGATATCGACCGTTTCATCCGGTTCGGCGGTAGCGTCTGTTTCCGGATCAATGGTCAGTATCGCTGTCGGACTACCGGCTCCAAACGTGATGGTTCCCGTTGGAGGTGTGAACGTTGTCGCGCCTGACTGCGTGTAATCGTTCGGTGAAACACCAAATGTGGCGGTGCCGCCAACCGTGAAGTTCACAACCAACGGCGCACCGGTGAATCCAGTACGCGTGAATGTGTACGTCAGGTTGGTTGCGCCATCTTCAGCGACTGACGCAGGTGAAACGGCGACGCTCACATCTGCGTCATCGTTAGTAATGGTGCCGGTAGCTGAGCTCGGCGTGCCGACGTTGTAACCGGTGCCTGGGTTCAGAGTGAACGTCACGGTCTCGTCACCCTCGACAAACGCATCTGACACAGGATCGATTGTTACCTGCGCGGTGGAACTACCAGCCGTGAATGTCACCAAACCTACCGGCGGTGCAAACACATCCGAGCCGGACTCGGAATAATCCAGCGGGAATGCTGCTGAACCGCCTACTGTGTAACTCACTTGCAACGAGTTAGTTGTAACGCCGTTGCGAGTGAACGTGTAGACGAGATTAGTCGCACCGTCTTCACTCACCGAAAGCGGAGCAACAGCAACCGAAACATCCGTGTCGTCGTTTGTGATGGTGCCGCTGGCTGAGCTCGGAGCACCAACTGTGTAGCCGACGCCCGAGGTAACAGTCAGGTCTACTGTCTCATCAGATTCGACCGTAGTGTCGGCAGAAGGATCGACTGTTACTGAAGCTGTCGAGCTGCCGCCGGGAATTACCACGGTTCCACTCGTTGCCGTGAACGTTGCTGCACCCGTTTGGGTGTAGTCAGGTTCGGTGAACGAAGCCGTACCGCCAACGCTGAAGTTCACGGTCATGCTATTCGCGGTCGAGCCGGTGCGCGTGAACGTGTAAACCAGGTTGGTTGCTCCGTCTTCGGCAACCGAAGTTGGCGAGACAGCTACGCTCACATCCGGTAAATCGATCGGTGTGACTGTCGGATCGGCAGCTCCACCAACCGATGGATCGTCTGTAAGCACGTCTGCGAAGTTAGTGCCGGACACGGTGCCCTGGTTGGACACCTGCGCCATCGCTCCGCCGAATGGATCGTCAACCGTCACCCTAAACTCAATGGTGACGCTTTCCCCTGCCGGCAGAGTACCGATGCTGAGCATTACGTCGGCCAACATCGCTGTCGCGACTCGCGGGTTAATCATCGCGTGATGTCTTAATGCCTTCACGCGTTGATTCAAAGTGGCGAGTTGCGGATAGGTGACGCTCTTCGGTTGCGCAGACTGCGCCACGACGCGTTCAGCAATCGGACTCGCCTTCGCGGGCGCGGCCTTACTGGTGAACCGTCGTGCGGGCGTTCGGCGAACGCTTGGAGCAAGAGTGTTCTGCATCAACCACTTGTGACCCTGGGTCTCTTCGGTCGAAAGCAGACTTCCGAGTTGTTGCATGACGGCGGTCAGCAGGTCCATCTGCCCATGGGCCGCACTCGTTCCGAGCGCTTCGCGCTGCCTTGAGAGCACCGGAAGTTCAAACTCGAGGTCGTCACCCGGCGACACATCATAGAACCAGCCATAACCGGCTCCCGATATGTCAAACACGATGCGACTTGAGTTGGCCGAGGCCAGCTGTCCTACTGGCAAGTCAGCGACGTCAACTGAAATCGAGCGAAGCTTAGCCAATCCTTCCGGCGAGGCTCCTGCCTCTTCCCATCTCGCTATTGCTGAATGAACAATCGCGTACAGGGTCGACTGAGAAAGTTGCGTGACGTTGTCGTCGCCAGGCCCTTCGTTTCTTTCAGCGTACAAAATGCTTTCGCTTTCACCAGCAGTGAAAGCTCCCGTCTTCGACTTGCTTGGCGACGCCATCATGGCGTTCATTGGTAGCGAGCACGCAGGAGCGCCGAAGGTAGGCGTACCGCCGACAGTCACCGTTGCCCCACCATTGGCCGCAGCAACCGCTGCCGCACTGGCTTGGGTAACCGTCATATTGCCGGCGATTTCGTTGAGCGTAATGGTGTTTGGAGAAAGAGTATTTCCACTAACGTTGGCGCACAGCGATGCGGTGGCCGTCTCCGAGGCAAAGTCGATCGACTGCCCTGGAGTTCCGTGCGTGTTAGTGAAGTTGTTGTTTGTTACGGTCGCGTTAACAGTCGCTGACGCTTCCGAATCGATATCCAGGAAGCGGCTGGTCGTGTTGCCCGTTCCGATGTTGCCGTCTACCAATAGGTCGATCGTAGATGCGTTGGTTGTGCGGAAGCGCAGCTCAAATATCTCCTGCGCATCGGCTCCGGTCAAAGTGAAGTTGTTGTTCAGAATCTTGATGTCGCCGCCTGAAGCGCTGGCCCGGTAATCGATGTGCGCGAACTCACGATTGGTTCCGGTGTAAGTCACGCTTGCGGTATTTCCTTCGAATCGCAGGTCTGAGAAATTGGCCGCATTGAAGGCGATCGGTTCGAAGATGTGGCCGATGACGTGCCGGCCGGCAACCGCGTACGTGATGTTCTGCACGACGTTGTTTTCGACCACAGCTGTCATCTTGCCGCCGGAGTTTTGAGTGCGAATGATGCTGGTGTTTGCAATTGAACCGTTCTCGGCAATGTTGTCGAAGAGGTTGTTCTCAACCGTGCCGTTGTGAGTGGCGCCATTGCCCACGAGTATTCCGACGTTGTTCTCTCCCGTTCCTTTCGCGTTTTGGAAGAAGTTGCGATCCGATGCGTTTGGACCACCAATGATGCTGGTAAGTGTCCCCGTAGTCGCAACCAACCCGCCGCCCACGGCCTGGATTGCCTGAACGGCAAGGTCTTCAAACGTGGATCCCTTCACATCGAGGGTCATGTTGGAAGTGCCGCCGTTGGTGAAGAAGAACGCTGAAGCTAAACTCGAAAAGTCCCTCATCGCACTATTCGTGAACTCAAACGTCGTCATGTTGGTGTTGACGTTGTTCACAAAAATGCCGTGACGCTGACCAGAGGCCAGCGCGGTGATGAGGCTGTCGCTGTCGACGCTATTCGTACCGCCGAGGTTTAACGCCAAAATTCCGGAAGTGCTGGGGTTCTGAATCAACACGCCTGAAAGAGTAATGCCGCTGCCGCCATTAATCTGGACGGCATGATCGCCGCTGATGGTCTGCGCGTCTGTGAGCGTTGGCGCGGCCAGGTTGCCGATGTTTGTGAGGTTCATCGACTGCAACGTGACGTTAGTCGCGTTGGTGAGCGCGACGCCGTCATCCAGGGTGGCTGTGATCGTGCCACCGCTGCCGTTACGCGCAAGCGAACCGTCTCCCACAACGGTGAAGCTGCCGGTTGTGGTGGTCAGCTCGATGCCGTGTGTGCCACCAGATGAAGAAATGCTGATGAACGTAGCAGCGAGGGCGCCGTTGGTTAGATCGACTGCCTGCCCGGTGCCATTCAAAATGACGTCGGAAACTGTCAGTGTTCCGAAGCCGGTTCCGAAAATATCGGTGCCGGAATTTCCTCCCGTAAACCCGGTCAACAGGTTGTTCATTGCCACAACGATGCTGTTGGTGGCGCTTGTAATGTTAACGATAACAGCGTTACCGCTGTTCGTGGTTGGGAGAGGATCACTACCAGCAGGAGGCGTTAGACCAGTGATTGCCGAAAGACTCGCCGACGCATCCTGTCCGATGAATTTCTGACCGTTGAGCAGCGTGACGGGACCGACATAGTCGGTAGCGCTTTCGTAAAGAAAAATATTGTCGTTGACGTCCGGATTGTTACCGCCGCCAATGTTGACTGCTGCGAATGAGGCCAGGGAGTTGAATGGATTGGTAAGACGGCCATCGCACGGGCATGACGCATTGTTATCAACGAACCAGATCATGCCGCTGACGTTGACAGTCACGGTCGCGTTGTTTGAACCGGCCGAATTAGTCAACGTGTACGTGAATGTATCGGCACCTTCGAAACCCGCAGGTGGGTTGTAGGTGAAACTGCCGTCATTATTCATTGTGACGTCGCCGCCATTCGCACTGGTGGCGTCGAAACTCGAAATGGTTGCGGTCGGCACGCCATCGAAATCGTTGCCGCGAACGCCCGGCGCCCCAATCGAAATGCGAATGTTGCCGGTGGCTGAGTAGGTATCGTTAACACCTACTGGGGTTGCTGTCAGCGAGCCACCCACGAACGCTGTGTTCGGATCCACGGTGTCAGTAAACGTGACGCCGGTCGCATCCTCGCCAGCCGCGTTGATAGTAACCGTGTATTCGAGAGTGTCCCCGGGGTCTGCCTGTAAGTCGCCATCAACGTCCGTGAACAGCGCGTCGGTCTTGGTCGCCGTAACCGTCGGCGCCAGCGGACTAAACACGTTGAAAGAATGAAGCGGCGCGCGGCTCACGCCTACCAGTCGCAACAAGTCAATCTTTTTGTCGTCTCGTGCCACCGGTTTCGCGTTTTCGCTTTTTGCGAAACTGGGAGCGACGCTGGTGGAACTAGCGCTAGCCCCTGCAAGAAGGCGAAGTTTCTCACCAAGTCCGATAGATTTCGTAACAGCTACGCCGCTTAATGCGAGTACGCATATCGAAGTAATTATTAGGACTCGCTGCGTGCTGGTGAAGGAAGAGAAAGAAAGACGACGACGCGGGGAACGTGACATGGGGGAACCTCCGTAAATTTTAGGGCTGCGACCTGAAGTACTGGGCAACAATTGCCGCAATTAAAGAGTCACTGGCGCACGAGGAATCCGGAAGGGTTTGGAAAAGCGGAACCAATCCCTGGTAAGGCTTGCAGTGCGATCAGCGGCGTCAATCTAGTCCTGCTTGCCCATTAAGTCAACAAAAAATGCAAGAACTCAGGCATCGAAATGAAAAAAGCACCCCGTCGGAACTGTTTCAGTGCTTCGTAAATGCGGCTCTCATATTTCGTGTAATTCGTGAGCTTCGTGTAATTCGTGGATCGTTTTTATGGAACCCGGAAAATCATCCACGAATTACACGAAATCTCACCGCCTGCTTACTATTCACACTTCACGCTTCACTTTTTATTTATCCGTGAACCCCACGGCAAAGGTCACGACCGCCAGCGTGGGTCCGCCCGGACGGTTTCCGGCGGCGACGCCGATGACCCGAAAATCTTCGGCAAACAAGTTCTCGCGGTGCCCGCGATTGGCGGTTCCGTCGTCGATGATCATTCCGATCACATCGTATTGGGGCGTCCGGCTTTCATAGACGATATTCTCGCCATACTCCTGGTCCCATCTTCCAAATCGATCGAGCCGCTGCCCGGGCTGGCTGCCGTCAGAACCACGATGTCCACTCTTTCCCGACGAAACGAGATCGTCTACGTGAGCCTTCGCGGCCTTTACCATCCCGCCACGCAAATCGAGCGGCGGCAGGGGCTTTAGTTTTCTTACAAAAGCGATCGCATCGTCGAGCGCAGCTACACCTTCCTCAGTGACGAGCACGTTATCCTTGGAATAGTGCAGCTCTTTCCCACGATAGTTGTTTCTGAATAGCTCGAGCCTTTTCAGATATTCCTGCGGATTCGCGCGGGCGTAGTTGATCTCATCAAACAGCTGTTTCTCGTAAGTCGACAGCATCTTCAACGCCGGATTGACTGCGACTACAGTTGAAGCCTTTGGCGTCGAGGTTGATTTCGCCGGTATCGCCTTCGCCGGCGCTTTACGCTTTTGAGCATAAGCAGTGGTGTTGGCTGTCACCGTTAAGCCAAGTGCGAGAACTAGCGTAAGGAGTTGTGTCATGGCGCGGAGTAATACTTGAAAAACTCTTCGGCAGTCAACGTGAAACCGCGAAGTCTGTTCTTATTTTCGTGTATTTCGTGTAATTCGTGGATCAGATTTTCTTTTTTTTATATTCCCCTCCCCTTGGGAGGGGTTAGGGGAGGGCCTGAGGTTCGTATAGTTTTTTGTTTTTGAAGGAGGCGTCAAGCTTCGCATTAATTGACCACCGTACTCTTAAACCTACAGCTTGAATTCACTGCAAAACGTTTTGCTATTTACTGATGTAGACAACCTTCGCATCAACCTCTGATTGTTGCGCTTCACCTCTTAATCTCTCTGGCGTGAGGAAACGCAGACACTACCGTGGGGTATTTAACCGTGCCTGTATGGTGACACGGGCGCGTGAACTCAGAGTCAACCAGACGCAAGCGGAATCCTGCCTATGGGAAATGCTTCGGAACCGGCAGATGCATGGCTTTAAGTTCCGGCGCCAACATCAGTTTGGCGACTACATCGCTGACTTCTACTGCCATGAAGCGCAATTAGTAATTGAGTGTGATGGATCAATTCATGAGACCAATGAGAATTGGCAGCATGATCAAGCACGCGATGCATACATGGTTGGTCAAGGTTTACGTGTATTGCGATTTAAGAATGAGGACGTGTTGAACAATACTGTTGAGGTGCTGCGCAAGATTGCGGAGTTACTGGTTTAATCCAACGTTGACGCTTCCCTCAAGATCAAAAAACTGAACGAACGCCTCAGGCCCTCCCCTAACCCCTCCCAAAGGGAGGGGAAATTAAATCTGGAACTGCCATCTTTCGCCGCTCACCTTCCATTTTTTCCCACGCCCCTTTTCCCTTTCCCCTTCCCTCGTTCAGGTCTATAATTGCGGCCCCCAGCAGCACAACTAAATAAACCAGCTTGAGGTGGCGACTATGAAACTATCTGTCGCGCGCGCACTACGTGTCTCCCAAGTTACGCGTGTTTGCGTCCTGCTCCTTACAACGGCCGCGTTATTCGTAACGTTGGTCCCTGCTCAAACTTCGAAACGAGGAACCACTAAGCGTTCGGCTAACAAGACTAGCTCACCGACAAAGACGGACATGCTCACGATCTGTCAGGGCGTGCCGGTGCCGTCAGGCTATGTGATCGTCGCGTACATCACCACGTCCGCCTGTCCCCACGGCGCGTACGTGATCAGAAAACAGGATTCCTATTCGGAGAGCGTCGCGAACACCTACAGTAAACGGAAAGGCACGGCGTCAGCCCCAGCGACAGCATCAAGACAACCCCCGCGTGACTCGGGCGACTCACGTGACTCGGATACACCTTTTGTGGACGATCCATTCGCGCCCGCGCCTCAAGTAACTACAAACAACAATCGAACTGTTACTTCCACTCCGCAAACAACAACAGTCGATCCGGTTTCCACGTCGGCACTAGCTTCAAATGGAACCGGCGCCGGTTCACGGCCACGCCGCGTTGCAAATGCGCAGCCGAATGTTGACACGGTCGCTGTAGTTGACGATGAACCGGAACGCCCGGCGCGGCCGCCACAGTGGGCCGGCACGGCGCCCTCGCGGACACCGGTCGCGACTTCAGATGCTGTGGTCGATCCTGGACCAGAGGAAGTTTCCGAGGGAGACGTTATCCGCGTTGATACGAGTTTTGTTTCAGTGCCGGTTAGCGTGGTGGATCGTCAGGGTCGATTCATCCCCAACTTAAAACGCGAAGATTTCACGATCTTTGAGAACGGCGTGCAGCAGCAAGTGGCCCATTTCGAACCGGCCGACAAGCCTTTCACCGTTGCTCTATTGCTCGACACGTCACCGTCTACACAGTTTCACCTGTGGCAGATCAAGGAAGCCGCGGTTGCCTTTGCCAAGCAACTTCGCCCACAGGATCGTGTCCTGGTCGTCAGTTTCAACGATCAAGTTTTGTTGCTGACTGAAGTGACCAACGACATGAACGTGATCAGCGCCGTGATTGAGGAGCACGCCAACATGGGCACGGCCACACGCGTTTACGATGCGGTGCATCTGGTCATCAAAGAACGCCTCAACAAGATCAAAGGACGGAAAGCGATCGTGTTGTTTAGTGATGGCGTTGATACCGCGAGTTACCAGGCAACTTATGAAAGCACCATGCGCGGCGTGGAAGAGCTGGACGCACTGATCTATCCGATTCAATACGACACCACGGATTACCTGCGCGCCATGCAGGGCATCGCTAACGGCGGTCCCACGACGGTAGTTACCACCAACAGTGGTCCATTTGGTACCACCACCTCGCGAGTTACCTACAACACGCCAACCGTGACTGGGCCGAATGGTGGTCCACTGCCCGGCGCCACGCAAGCCGACTATGATCGCGCCAACCAGTACCTGAATGAGTTGGCCGATAAGACTGCAGGTCGCTTGTACAAGGCGAACGATCCGGCGCAGCTGGCCCATGCGTTTTCACAGATCGCGGAGGAACTGCGACGTCAGTACAGCCTTGGCTATTATCCGCAAGGCGCGGACGGTTCGGCAGCAAGTGCGGCGGCAGCCGATCGGCGCCAGATCAAAGTCCGCGTAAATCGCCCCAACGTTGCCGTGAAAGCGCGGGACAGCTACGTAAGAGGTGGGAGCCAGTAGTCAGGAGGCAGGAGGCAGGAGGCAGTAACCGTAACGCAAACTGTTAGTTTGCGCTCAAATTTGATAAGCCTTCAGGATCAGGCTAAGCCTCAAGCTTAGTTGTCTCAGGGTTGGGAAGGGTAGCTTGCTCCCGCTTGGGTTGGATGGCATTCAATCCAGCGGGAGCAAGCTACCCTTCCCGACCCTGAGACATTCAAACCTGAGTGGCTATCTTTTCGCGGCCTGCTGCTCCTGCCACTTGCATCCTGCATCCTGCTCCTGCTTACTGCCTTCTGCTTTCTGCCATCAACAAAAAATGAACAATTCGAAATGGTAAACCGACACTGTTCACCTAATCCTCTCCCCAATGCAGCGTCTCCTTCTCGCTACAGTCTTTCTCTGTCTCTTAATTACACCTGCGTGTAAGCGCAAACCATCATCGCTCGAAGCTATCGACGTAATCGATCGTCGCACTAATCTCGAGATCCCCGCTCCAATCGAGCGCGACCTCGCACAGATACGCGAGCGAGGCAGTCTGGTCGTACTCGCTCCTTATAACTCGACCACCTATTTCATCTACCAGGGCGAACCGCTCGGTTATGAATACGAACTGCTGCGCGCCTTTGCTAAAGATCTCGCCGTGCCGATGAAGATAGTGGTCGCCGCCGACCCGAAGAGTCTCTTCGCACTACTCAACAGCGGCGAGGGCGACATCGCGGCGGGTCGCATCGTTCCACCAACCGCACCGACCACCGCGTTGCAGGATCAGTCGCCGGTGGCATTTACTCGCGCGCTGTATCGCACTCAACCCGCCCTCGTCCAACAAGAACAGGGACCAGACGCCGCCGGCGAAGGCACAGAGAAAGCGCTCGAACCCGGCCCGGCCAATCCAGCTCCAGAAATCGACATCGAAGCGCGTCTCATCTCTCGACCTGCACAACTGTCGGGGCGCACGGTAAATCTGCCCGAGAAATCTGAATACAAACGCACGCTCGTCGAGTTATCCGACGAGATTTCCGGGGAGATTCACGTCGTCGAAGTGGGCGGCAAGATTCAGGATGAGGCACTGGCGCAGAAGGTCGCGCGCGGCGAAGTGCAATTCACTGTAATGCAGAGCAACATCGCCGATTTGAAGGAAGCTGAATTCAAGAATCTGCGCGTGCGGCCAATTCTGGCTGAGCCGCACAGCGTGTCATGGGCAGTGCGCAAGAACTCGCCTGAGTTGCTGAAAGCGCTCAACGCGTGGATCGAAGAAAAGAAGAACGGTTCATATTTCGATTCGTTGTATCAGAAATATTTTATTGACCGGCGCCGGCATCTCGAGCGCGTTCAGAGTGAGTATTTAACTTCGAAGACCGGCAAGCTCTGCGCGTTTGATCCACTAATCAAACAGTACGCGTCGGAGTTGAACTGGGATTGGCGACTGCTGGCATCGCAGGCATTTCAGGAGTCACGCTTCAAACCACAGGCACGCTCGTGGGCAGGCGCGACCGGCTTGTTGCAGTTAATGCCGGCGACGGCGCGCGAGTTTGGCGTGACTGACGCGAATAACCCGGAAGACAACGTTAAAGGCGCGGTGAAGTTTTTGCAGTGGCTGACACGTTACTGGGAAAAACGAATACCGGATGCGAACGAGCGGCTCAAATTTATTCTCGCGTCATACAACACCGGCGCCGGCCACGTTGAAGACGCGCAGAGGTTGACTGAGAAGTATGGCGGCGATCCGCAGAAGTGGGACGACGTCTCATATTGGTTACTGCAAAAATCCACCCAACAGTATTCATCCGATCCTGTTGTCAAGTTCGGCTTCTGCCGCGGCCTCGAACCCGTAAACTACGTCACCAACATCCTCGAACGATTCGATCACTACAAGCAGTTCGTCGTCGAACAGCAAACTGCTTCGGTCGCGAGTAGCCAGTAGTCTAGTCAGTGGGTAGTGGGCAGTGGCCGGTGGTCGGTGGTCGGTGGCCAGTAGTTAGTGGTCTCTGGGGGTTACATCAGACGGTTAACTTACGATAGCGTCAACCCTTTGGGAGTGCGGCGGCCCGACGCCGCTTTTTTAGTTTTTCCGCTCCTCCTGCCTCCTGCTCCTGCCTCCTGCCTCCTGCCTCCTGCACCTGCCTCCTGATTTACGGAATGATATATGGAAAATGATCTCTTTTACGGTTTTTGCGCCTTAATAAACTCAACCGCCTGGCGCACAGTCTCCTTCTGCGGATCAGTATCGGGTGCCTTATCGAGGTACTGCTGCAGATGCGAAAGCGCTTCCTGCATCTTTACTTTGTCGTCTGAAGCAAACAACGACACACCAAGAACCCGGTGCGCATCAAGATTTTGCGGCTCCTCTTTTAAAACTGCGCGCGAATGAAGTATCGCCAGGTCAAACGCTCCCGCATCAAACAGCATTTGTAATCCTTCACCCTTCAGCTTCGACTTCTCCGCCGAGTCGCTGGTAAGTGAAACGTATTCAACATTGGCGTCCCACGCTGCACCAGCTTGGGTCTGGTCCACCTTGCTCGCTACTAACCTCATGACCATTGCCCGCGTACTCGCCGCTGCAGTTTTAGTCGGCAGAAACGCCGGCTGTTGTTGTTGTTCTGCAGAGAGCTGATTGAGTGATTGCAAAGCTTTTGCCGATGACGCGGCAGCTTCAGTCCAATCCTTCTTGGCAGCAGTATGCTTGGCATCCTTCGCGGCGGCCTCGCCTCTAAGTCCTTCGTTCCACGAGTTGACCCCGCGACGGCGCAGCGCCTCTGCAAAGTTTGTTAGCAGTGCCGGTTCCTCCGGGCGCACGCGCAGGCCCTCGCGATAAGCAGCAATCGCCTCATCAAGCTTGTTCGCGTTCAGCGCGTCATTGCCTGTCGTAAAACTTCGCACCACCGCCGCATTGTCCGCTTCAATCTGTTTATTCTTCGCCTCAATTTCCGCCGCCGTCGGACCCTGCTGCTGCGCCGGCTGCTGAGTTGGCGGTTTCGGTGTGGACTGCGGCGTCTGGCCCTGAGATGAGACGCTGCTTGCTGCAATAAGAACGGCGAAAATAATGTATGCGGATCCCTTCATCCTCTAGCCTCCATTTTATTCTTAGGTTTGCTGACATCATACCCCCTCAACACCCATTCAACCTTATGTGTGCCGCCCAACCGTTTGTAATTCGTGGATCGCTTTTCTCCGCATCCTGCCTCCTGCTCCTATTTTTATTAAAAAGCCGCGCGACAGCGCGTCCTCAAATGACAAATGAATAATGTGAAATGACAAATGGTAGATCTTCTTCCACCGGCGTCTTGCTCTACACGGTCTGAAACGTTTCCGCCTCTCCCGCCATACCAATCAAGGATGCATTGAATGGAGCTTGACTGGCTCGCAAGGCGAGCAGTAATATCCGCGCCCTCTTTACACGTTCCGGCCGGCTCTTACTCAACGAGGCCTCAGTATTCTCGATCAGGGTACTGCAGCTAGCTGATAACAAACGCAAGTCTGCCTACGTTCAATCCCTGGCAGGTTCTTCTGTGCTTGCGTCCTTTTACTAATCCGGGTTGAAAGGAATCTAAAAAATGCGGCTAAAGACTTACCTTAAATCATCTCTGTCTCTCCTTCTGTTGACCAGCATGGTTTTCTTAACGGCTTGCGACGAAGGCCAGGTCAGGCAACTGGGTGGGAAAGTGGGCGCCCGCGGGCAGGATGTTGGAAACGCAGCAGCTGCGGTAATCAAAGACCTCGCGTCTTTGGAACAAGTCGACTACGAACAGCGGTTAAGAGTGGCGATTCTTTCACGGCCTGCTGGGGCCTTGCAGACACTGCCGACAATTCAACGAAACCAGCTCGACCGGGATCAGATGAACAATCGCATTAAACTTTATAAACAACTGGCCAAGGCTTATGCGGCCCTCCAGACCCTGTCGCAGACTGCCTTTGCGGACCAGTATGCGGAAGCGGCGAACGAGCTCAACGGCAGCATTCAGGCGATCAAACAGATCCCTCATCCACCACCGGGCATTGCCAATCTTGTGATGGGCCTTGGCGGCATCGCAGTAGAGAAGAAACAAGCCAGAGACATTAAGAAACACAGCGTGACGATGGCGAGACTGGTTCGCGCATATAAAGGATTGTGGGCTGCTGACCGCCCGGTTTGGGACAGACATCTTCAACGAATCAGTGAGGCCTATATCACGAACCTCAATAGAATTCCTCCGGATCGTTTTGATGAGAACCAACTCAGGCAAGTAGTTAGTCTGCCATACGCGAAACCCTATCTTGTAAGTATTTACAAGGCCCAGGAAGCGGCCCGCGTGAACACCTTAATCGCCGAAACTCAAGACGATCTTGACGCGGTAGATGCAGCATTTGCTCAACTCGAAAAAGCGCACAAGGAGCTTACCGAGCAGGAGCCCTCTTACACGGATGTGATTGCGTCATTGGATCGCATCGCAGTTCTTCTTCAGGGCCTCACTTAATCACAGGAGAAAAATAATCATGAGCGATCCAAAAAAAGCTGCGACCCTCGACGAGATTACGGCGGCTCTTCAGGCGTATGAAACTAACCGGGTAGAACTGCTGGAGCGAGCCTTTGAAGAAGGGGGCACAGCTGCCGTCACCGCGCTTGAAGATGAGTATCAGGCACTTCAAAGCGCTTTTTACGATTTGCTTAACCGGGATCTAATTACCAACAGTGCAAAGTATTCAGGCCTAATGAATGAGACGATCGCCGCCACCAAGGCGATTCAGAAATCAATTGACAGTCTGGAGAAGATCTCGAGCGTGCTGTCCGCCATGGCAAAAACCGTAAGCCTGGTGGGTAGAGTCCTGGTCCTGTTTGGGATCTAGAGGCATCCGGCAACCGGATGTGCTGAGGTGAATGGGCCAGATGCGCCGGCGATTCAAGAGTCCTTAACCTATGAGAATGAAACAAAGGACACGTTCTGGCCCACTGATGCTGAGATCTCAATTCCGATCTCAAATTGCCAGGCGCGCCAGCGTTGGGTTTGTGAGCGTGCGGCTTGCCGTCTGATGTGCGGAGGGGCTCTGCCCTCCGTTACAGCTAAACTAAATTCGGGGCTCCGCCCCCTCGCGGTACTCATCACTCATCACTTTTCACTTTTCACCCGATACCGTATCCGCGCAGTCGCTGGGTGCTCAGTCTCATACTCAATCACTACTTCCCAGGGCAATACTAATTGGGCTTTAAACTTTCCATCCTTCTTTCCGATCCCCAGGAATCCGCGCGAAGGCTGTTGTGTGCAAACGTAGTCCGCGATTTTATACTTCTGGCCTGATACTCCATTAATGTCGGGTCGGTGCAGCCAAAGATGATTGTCGATTCTCTTCAATACGGAAGATCGATCCGGCTCTCCATGAGGACACTCTAACTCTATTTCGATCTCGCCGCTCGCACCCTGCTGCGTTACGCGCTCATCGACTATCTTCGCTCCTTCCGTAACCCAGCGGCGCGCGTCTGCAAATGCGAGCTCTTCCGACTCTTGGCTGGTGCCGCTTGGTTGGTGTCGCTTGGTAGTCGGTTCTGTAGTCCTTTCCTCGATTATGGTTGCGTTAGTTGGCACAATTTTTCGAGCAGCGTCCAAAGCGGCCGCCGAAGTCTCAGCCTCTGCCAGCGCCTCCTGAAAAAGTTCAGCAAGGACAACAGCATTAAATTCTTTATCGTGACCGTAGTTGCTGAAGACATGACCGTCAAAAAGCTTGTCGTAAGTCTCAAACGTCTCGCCGCACGCGCGACATTTATAGCCTGCGCCCTTCAGCCCCGGGGTAACGAAGTAATCAACTACCACCGCATCACCGAAAGCGCGGCTAAATCCGGGGAAGCTGTCCGCTTTCCAGGTGTTCCATTCGTCCTGTCTTGGCAAACCGAGTTTGTCCATCAACTCGTCCCAACTGAACCTCTCGTTAATCGGCTTCGGCATTTCCGTGATACGAAATGACCTGCCGATAAACAAGACAACCGCCCACCACTCAAATGTGATCGAACGCATTAACACCACCGCGCACTTCAGAGGCACAGGCACATAATCCGCGAGCATCGCCGAATAGACACGTCGCGCTGGGCCTTCATTCTGGTAGACGTACTGCTGAACGTAACTCAACTCTTCACGAGCAATCAGATCTCGTAGTGTGTCGTCGGACATGGCAGGACCCTCTACAGGAATGTTTAGGTTGACGTGGCGTCGTTTAACGACGGCGAGGAGCGTCTTGTAACGGCGTCTTGTAACGGCGTCTTGTAACTGCTGCGAGGGCGTGTAACGGCTTCGTTTAACTGCGGCGCGGCCTTGTGCGCTGCGATCTATCACAACGGGCTGAGACAAAACAAGCTTTGGGGTGCGCTCCCGGCCAAACTAGATTCGGGGCCTACAGCGGCTTGCCGCCTGATGTGCGCAAGGGCTACGTCACCGCCAAACTAGATTCGGGGGCTACAGCGGCTTGCCGCCTGATGTGCGCAAGGGCTACGTCACCGCCAAACTAGATTCGGGGCCTACAGCGGCTTGCCGCCTGATGTGCGGAAGGGCTTCGTCACCGCCAAACTAGATTCGGGGCCTACAGCGGCTTGCCGCCTGATGTGCGGAAGGGCTCTGCCCTTCCGTTACCGCTAAACTAAATTCGGGGCTACGCCCCCTCATCACTCATCACCCATCACTTTTCAAATGACTTCTTTTGTCTCATTTCGTGTAATTCCGGTTCTATTGCCCAATCCTACCGCTCTGCGGGAAACCAACTGAGCGGAGTTTCAGCACTCCCCCGACATGCACCAAATTGACGAACTCTACTGAAGCCATCACCAGAGGGTCGATTCATCTCGCATTTTTTCGGGAGTTCCGCAATGGTCTGGACAAAGTGGTGGTACTTCCTGGGCCCAACTCTCATTTTCCAGCCAAAACGCGAAGTGGCACGTCCGTTGCTCCGACCACTATGTAAGGTAAACGTGAGAGGAGGCGTTATGAAGAAGTGCAGAGAAGAGTTAGCCGCGATGACTACAAACCAACGCGCACAGTACATTCGCGTTCAAGCCGAGTTGAACACGATGCGCCTACAACGGAACGTAGCGCACAGCCTCCTCGCGGTCTTCGCACTCAACACCCTCTGCGCATTATCGATGATCTTCTTGGTAGGAACCGGCAAGATGAATCTTTCCGAGTCTCTAATCACAACCGTACTCGCGGGAACGGTAGCCCAAGCCGCACCAATTTTCTTCATCGTAACCAAATCCCTGTTCCCAAAGCTCTCGCGCGAGGGCAGTAGCGCGTTCCGCTCACGGACAGGACCTAGGACCGATATCCTCGGCAACCGCAACCCAACGTCTAACTCTGACAGTTAATCAGGTGCAGAAGGATGGCTAAAGTTAAAGGCATGAATGGTGAGGAAACAAAAACGGACGCGAATATTGCGCTAATCGTCCAGAAATTCACCGCCCCCTTTTACTGTCGACTGGCTTTGATAGGGCTGTTATTTCGGATACGCCAACCCGTTCATCATTTTCGCAAAGCGGCTCCAGGAGATCCGTTTACTGAGATGGCGCTTACCTCCATACCAGAAAAGCGATCCCTGGCCAATAATCAACGTGCCAATCTTTACATTGTCCGCATAAATTTCCAGATCCAACGACGTTCCCGCCCGCGTCAATTCCACTACATGCATGTTCGCCTTGACGGAATGTTTCCTGATTACCTGTTTAGTGATTCCTCGTTTCTTGCTAACACGTTTCCTGGGCATTAGATGTCTCCTAACTGGAAGGCAAGAGTGGGCCAAATAATAACCCGAACCGAGTGGCTGGAGGCTCGTTTGAAGAAGCTTGGAGGCCTACGATCTCTCTTCGGGTTATTTCATGTGCTTCGTGCGTTTCGTGGATCGCTTTTCCAGACTTTCGCAATGCGGCATTAAACTCAGCCACTCAAGATCGAATGTCTCAGGGTCAGGAAGGTGAGCTTGCGCCCGCTCTTTTTAACAATCACCGCGCGCAGCGCATCCAATCGAAGCGCCGAAGGCGCGACATGTAATAGCCCCGGGTGATAGCCCGGGGCCACGGCCAATAAACAGAAAACGCCGACCCTCGATGGGTCGGCGTTCTTCTGTAACGCAAACTGTTAGTTTGCGTCTGCCGTCACCCCACTTAGAGCTTGGTGAGGATCGAATCCGGAAGTGGATGCCAGATGATGACGCCTGACTTATGTTTATAAGTGACCGGTTTTTTTAGTCGGCGCGCATCACGAAGCACCCAAGCATAGATGGTCTTGTAATGTCCTTCTCGGGATCTCAAACGTGCCGCCGGTATACGATGTTTCTTTGTATGCTTTCGCATTTCAGCCAAAGACAATGGGCCGACGCAATCCACCAATTCACACAGCCCGACAACAGTTCCGGTCCCTGATTCAATTAACCCGATTGTTCCACGTATGTGAGTCTTGCTTCCGCGAATCTCCCAGGTCTTGCGACCCGCAAGGATGTCGTTGATTGGGTCGCTTTTAATAATTAGGCCTCGCATATCAACATTGTTCTCTCACTTCGCCGTTCGCTTAAACGCTCGAATAGTCAACTTCCCTCCCGTGTTTCCCGTCTCATTATTCTTATAAACCTTCGGAGTAGCGCGTTTCTCAATCACGGCTCGGCAAATCTTATTGTCGTTTGCAATCAGGCGACGATCTCTTTTAGGCGAGTACCCGCGGAATCTTCCTTGAAGAGCATCAAGGATATCTTTCAACCGATTATCAACATCATGAATGTCATGCCTTTTGCCCCGCGTTAAGTAGAGGAGAACCTCTACATCTAGGAGATCATCGTCGTCGTATTCAACGCCACCGAGCGCAGCAGCCTCACGAACATTCGCCAGAATCTGCCTTCGCCAGCGCTGGCGATCCTTCTGGTAGGTAGGAAGCGAGGTCCGAATGGTGCGCGCGATCTTAGGCATCAGTTCTCGTATCGGTCAGATGACGCTTGCCATCTCTAGATAGCGACAGAACGCATTCGCCAACTCAATCTGCCGCCGCGTCTTACACTGCACATCAAACAACTTCGGATTTGCAACCAACACCGTCACACACTGCGCCCGCGATGTCGCCACATTCAAACGATTCGAACTATAAAGAAACTCCATCCCGCGCGGCGCATCTTCCGGCGATGAAGTGGCCATAGAATAAACAACCACTGGCGCCTCCTGACCCTGAAACTTATCAACAGTTCCAACACGAGCGCCCTTAGATAGCCTCCTCAACAATAGCGAAACTTGCGCGTTATACGGCGCCACAACCAGGATATCCTCAAGCGTAACCTTTTTGGTGTTGCCTTCTTTGTCTGTCCAATGCGCCTCTGCTAACAATAAGTCGATTAATCGCGCAACTTCCTCGACCTCTTCTGCCGACTCACTTTGGTTGCCAGCGTGTTCGACCGGAATAAAACGTAAGCCGGTGCCACCCAATAAACCGTCTACAAGGAGTTTTTGATTCGAGTTCTCAGGACGCGATTTCAGTCTGCTTTCATAAAAAACGTCGGACGTAAACGCGCAGATATCCGGATGCAAGCGCCAGCTTTCCGCCAGAAATAATCCAAGCTCGGGTGGGATTGTGGCCTTTTCATGCAGCAGATGCGACAGTGCTGAGGCTTCCGCGCCTTCCGGATGTACACCTTTTTGCGGTTGATCGAGTTGCTGCGGATCGCCTAACAGGACAATGCTCTTAGCAGCGGGCGATGCTGCGAGAACGTTTGCCAGCGACATTTGCCCTGCTTCATCGACAAACAACACATCGACTGAGTTCGCCATGTCGGTTCGCGACCACAGCCAAACTGTCCCTGCTGCCACACTTGCTTCGCCATCAGTCAGTGCCTTGACGACCACTGCGTTATCATCAGTCGACTTAACTCGTTCGTGCTCGCAGCGTTCGTCTCGCTCGCACTTTTGAATAATCTTAACGTCGGTGTGTGTTTGCGTGGCGGCCTTGCAAATGGCTTTCAGTAGGTTGACTACCACTTTGTGACTAACCGCTGTAACTCCCACTTTCTTTCCCTGCTTCACCAACTCGACGATCATGTGCGCGCCCGTGTAAGTCTTGCCTGAACCCGGTGGTCCCTGAATGGGCAGCACAGTGTGATCCAACAACAATGAAATCTGTTTCGCAGCTTCGAGTGATGATAGATGTGCAAAATCTTGCAAAACACCTTGTTTTAGTCTTGGCTTTTGGCGAAGCAAAAGTTCTCTTGCTACTTTGTAATTACCATCTCCTTGAATATCGTTCTCTGCGACCCATGTGCCCAACTGCAACAGGCTGTCGCGCATTACGCCGGAGCGCACAATCTCGTAAGGAATCAGTGCCGTCGGATGCGGAGCGTCAGCGAGTTTCGGTCCGCGTTTAATGTCGATGGTCAGGGCTTCGTAATCGATGGCGTGCAGGTCGCCCGTTGTTTCCCTGGTCTTTGGATTGTGAAGTTCTCTTGCTCGTTCGATCTAAGAGTCTTGTCGCGGAAAACGATATCGATGGACCATCGATTTCTTTACTGGCTCCATTTCGCCGACATATTCCAATCCTCCCAGCGTGGCGCGTTCTGTTATGAACTCCTCATCTGAAAAATCGCAGCGGTGGAAATATTCCCAGTGTGTAGACTTATCTTCGCGCCGGTGCCATTCCAGCAAATCTGCCATCAGCCTGGTTGCTTTTTGGACTTCGGTCCACGTTTCCTTGTCTTTCGGAACCGATGCGTTCAGTTTCGCTTCAACGGCGCGGACTCTACTTAAGTACTCCGAAAGATTTTCAGACGGCTTATCTTCTTTCAGTGTAGGCCGTGGTAGGCTTTCGCCAATTTGCTCCTCAAGTTCCGTACGCAACTTCTCAAACCAATCGCGGAGACGCAGTGCCGAGACGCAATCATCGCGGTTGTACCCTTCGATCGCGGTCTTTAGTTCGACAACGTCTTCTTCTTCTGGTCCAAACGCCAGCACCGCCTGAAATGTAACGAGCGAGCGCGTGGCGTCCCCAAGTTTCACGTCGCGCTGGTATCCGTAGAGCGGCTCGAGCTTTTTAATCGAATAACTCTCGACCGACGCGCGCAAGCTTTGTTTCACGATGCGGAACATATCTACCAACACTTCGCCACGCAGTAGTTCGTCCAGCTCGTCCGAGCACGTCGAGTGCTGGCCGGCCATCCGTTTCAGAGCAGTCTCCTCGTAGGCTCCGTAATGATAAATGTGCATGTCCGGGTATCGACCTCTACGTTCCATTACCATCGTCATGAAGTTTTCGAATGCGATCTTTTCCTCATTCGGATTCATGGCCCAGGTGGGTTGATACATCAAATCATCTGGTTTTTGGTCGGGCGCGGAAATCACGCCAAAGAGAAATTCCAGCCCGTTTTCATATGTGAATCGATCACCCTCAAAATCGAGAAACAAATCGCCTGGCGATGGCGGCGGAAGCGAGCACAGACCTTTTTCAGGTTCCGGAGGAACTAACAACTCGTGCACTGGACGGCCCTCGTTGCGGCCTTGCACTTGTAGTCGCGCCTGTTCGCGTATGTTGATGAACGCCTGGTCTTTTATGCCTTCAACTTTAGGTTCAGGCGGAATAGATAGTTGCGCCAACGCGGCAACCGTCTGTGTGCCATAAACCGTCAGGGCTTGTCGTTGATTGCGCGTGATATTGGCGACTAAAGAAAGGTGATCATCCGCACGCCATCGTTCGTCGCACACTGTCGACCAATCACAGATGTGGCAATGCTCGACCGGTTCAGGGTATGTTTCAGGTTGAAGTTTCTGCGCCGCCACAAAATCGGCCTTGATCTTTCGAAAGTAGGCGAGGTAACGGTGAACGAGAAACTTCTCCGGGATTGCACTGCCTCCTAATACGACGTGCATGTAGTCGGGTAGAACGCCTTGGACTTTGGAAACTAATTCGGAATAGAAGCAGAGTTGAATTATTGCTCTCGCCTTCGTCGATCGCGCCAGCTTTGTCTCGACCACCTCATACGAAAACGCTCCGAGCTTGCTCGGCTTATCAACGCGAATAAGAAAGTCCGCTCGCCCGTACCATTGGCCATTCTCTAAATCGTCAAGGAAGACTGGTTGATAAATCACCTCAGCACCAGTGCAGATCGCCTCAATAGTTTTCTGCGCCGCTTCCGCACGCGAAACATCCCTTGGGATGCTAACAATCTGACGGCCTTCTTCGGTCAAGGTCGTCAGATATTTTTGTTCATGCGCGTTACCTAATCTCTTAAGCAGGTCCAAACCAGGATCGGCAAAATGGGGACGCTTAATATCTCCAGTCGCTTCAGCGCGATCGAGCGTGACTATGTGTGAGCAGGCGAGGAAATTTGCAATTGAAGTTGGTGAGAACATGAGGCTTTGTCTTCCCGCCTGGAATCTTATTAAACCGTCTCAGAGTCAAGTAAGGTCGGCTTTCGTTGGATGCCGAAACTTAATATCGCCAGTCATCCATCTCAATCATCTGATAGCGCCGGGACGGAAGGTTTCCGCCACTCATAGGCGGCGTCTCGCTGGGAGATTCTACGTTCGGCAATTCCGCAGCAAATCCAGAAAGTCCGTAGGCCACTGCGACGTGCGGAAACATGATGCGAGGGACATTTGTTCCATCTTCCAGTTTAATGTCACCCGGTACATCCAATTCGGCTTCCTCGAGCTTAGAGTCGTCACTCAAGGGTGAGAGACGCAGCTGCTCTCTAAGAGGTTCAAGTAAACTGCCTCCACCAAGAAAAAAGATCTTATGAGTTCCCCAAGCGTGCCTTTCAGCATGCAACTGCAAATGTGTGCTGAAAGCCTTGTTGATCGTTCGTTTATAAGCGTCTCTGATCTGTTCCGCCTCGTTCGAAATAAGTTGTTGGCCAAGCTTACCGTATAACACTTCCTCCTCCCGGCCACGCCATCGAAACGGGTTTGCCCCTCCTTTCCACTCTGATAGCACCTTGTCTATCGCATCCATTCCGACGGGAGGAGATGTGGCACCAAAGAACGAAAGGCTTGATTTAATCCATCCCAATTCTGTGTGTTTTGGAACTATTCGAAAAATACCGATATTTGTGGTTCCCGCACCAATATCAACTTGAGCGTATGGACCAGGCGATACGGCCGGCGACATGAAAGGCCACCAGAGCGCCGCCTCAGCCTCCGGTCTAATCCACTCCTTAGTTTCAGACGCGGGTACTTCAAAAGCTTTATCCAAGGCGCCGTACGTCTCAGTGAGAAAATGTCGGGCATCGTCAAAACCAAGCCGTTCGCCGATATCGTGCAACTTAGTCAATTCCCAAGCGGCCCTGGCGATTCGGAGGAAGGTCTTCTTGATAGCGTGGTGATCAAAGAAGCTCATTGGTATACCGAGAGTAAATCCTATTGCGATCGTCCCCGACATTCCCTTCAAGCGATCTCTCACGACTTTTTTCCCTCGCGAAATTAAAAACGCGACGCTCAACACCGCAAGGTCTTGGGAGCAGAAACCATTTGGTAGAGAGGACAGTTGACCGTGAAAGTAGTGGCTAATGTTGTGGGCGACTTCTCCTGCCACTCGCATCTTTATGCTCTCATGCCAGCTCTGCAGGTTCGCCTGCGCACTCGGCTTCACGCCAAAAACAAATCCTTCATCAGCAACTCCGACTGCTGACGGTATGCGAAACTCTCGACCCCCCAATACATAGGCCGTCTCCCGACCCGACGCCCCATAGTCTCGGAATACCACCTTGGAGAAGCTGGTGCCGTAGTCTATTCCTAATCGAACTACGCGTTCGGTCATCAATGTCGTTAATGAATGGTTAGCAAGCCCACGGCGATTTCTTCATGTTCCACCCCCAACCACGGTGTAGGGGTTGCTACCGCAGCAAAGGCGTCTAATTCACGCCGTGCCTTGGCAACACGTGCTTTAGCCATTCGGATGGCAAATTCTGCTGCATCACTGTCGATTAATCGATTCACGCGATCTGTTGCGCGGCTAAGTAAGAATTCCAACGTGGCACGCCGAGTTCCCTGCTGTTGTTCACGTCGGGCGAGATCAAGCTTGCCCTCTCTCCGCTCGATTTCACCGATTGTCTCGTGCAGTCCCTCTAGAAGTGTGTTTTGCAATAAATCAAATTCTTGAGCTGTTAACTTCCTACATTCGTGATCTTGACCGTGGTCAAGAAGACCGACCACGATCTGGCCCACTAAATCGTAATCCGACCAGACCTGTCTGCTATTCCGATTTACTAGGACCCCAACGAGCTTGGAGTGCGGTCGATGCCCATGTATTTGAACCGTCGCCATTAAGAACGCGTATTCACCCTTTGGAAGCACATTTGTTGAAAGTTTCATTCCGAACGCGGTTTGTTGAAGGTTCGGTTCCTCCAACGAATCCAGCAGTGCGTTCTTTGTCAGCGGATGATGAAGATGGATCAATTCGGCCTTTGGATGAGAATATGCAGCCTCTCGAGACAATGTAAGTCGAACGACGCCGGTTGCCAATTTTCGGATAAACAGTTGCGCATCGTCACCGAGCTCAGGCAAGTGCCTTTCCAAACTTGGCACAATCTGTTTCAAATCTACTTCAATCACCTTTCCGAGTACGCTTGAAGGCAATTGAGATCCAGAGTGCTTGAGCGCCAATGCTGTATTCAGAAATTTTAGTAATTCTGGTTCTCCAGGTATTTGCCGCTCTCCCACAACCGCACCGATCTCGTCGAGCAGCGCTTGATCAGCCGCCATAAGGCCGTCCACTTTTGTAAGCAGTTCCCTCGCTTCATGGATACGCCTGGAGATGGCGCTGCCCCGTTGTTCAATGGCTTTGTCGATCTCCTCCTTAGAGAGTTCGCCACGTAACGCGGAAGCGGTGAGGCTCTCGATCTCTTCACCGACTATTTCATCCATTTCCCCGACGGAGTCTTTGAAAATCTGGATTTTGTCCAGTAGGCGTTTCAATACGTACTCTTCGACGGAGTTTTCGATCACCAAATTCACGATAACCAAGCGAGCCGATTGTTGTCCGATCCTATCCACCCGACCAATCCGTTGCTCAACAACCATAGGATTCCAAGGGAGGTCATAGTTCACAACCACGGAAGCCCGCTGCAAGTCGAGCCCCTCACCTCCCACTTCGCTGGTGAGGAGAATAGGGACTGCGTCCGACTCAAGAAACTCATCAATAGCCACCTCGCGCGCATCGACGGAAATGCCTCCGTGAATCATTCGGTTTTCGAGTTTTCGCTCTCGCAGTTGTGTCGCCAAGTATTCGAGAGTTCGTCGGAAAAAGGAGAAGATAAGAACCTTCCGTCGCTTTCTGCCGTTTGTAGCGTCTTCACTCCAAATCGTCTCCAGTGCTTGTAAGAGCTCTTCAAGTTTAGAATCGTGTTGAACAGTGTGCTGATAAAGCGCCACCAGATCGAGGAATGAGTTGCGAGCACCTGTGGTCCAGACAGATGCCTTGCCTCCGTTATGCTGTGAATCAAACTCTTCGATTTCTTCCGACCAAATAGTCGGCTCTGTATTACTCAGTTTCTCGGTGAAGTACTGCACCGCAGCTGGCATACAGCTAGCTGTCATTCGGTACGCCATGAGCAAACTCATTTGAAAGCCCCACGAGTCAGAAACACCTGGCCAAGTTGCTCGGCAACACGCCTCTACATTGTCGTAGACGGCCCGTTCCTCGGCAGTCAATGGAACTCGTTTCCAATTAGCCGCCCTTTCCGGTTTCTGGGTTAATGCTTCTGCCTTGCGCGTACGACAGAAAATATGACCAATGGGACTGAGCCTACCGATATCAGCTTGAAGCTCGACAATGTCTCGGCGGTTTGAGGTAGGGTTGTTTAGGCGCTGAAGCACCGAGACAAAGAAATCTCCTTTTCGCAAAGGCTTGCCAGCTGGGCTGTTAGAAAATTCTTGCAGGCTAGCTTTCGCCCTTTCGAAATCAGTTGTGGTAAGAGCCCTTTGCGCTTGTAGTAAGCTGCGATTAGCTTTTATCTGCTCTTCAAAGACAGGCCATTCGGCAAACTCCTCTTCAGATAGAAGTCTGAATAAGTGCCATAGATCTTCGAGTTTGTTTTGAACCGGAGTCGCAGAAAGAAACACAGCCGTATCTGCCGATATCTGGCACAGTGCATTGCCGACCTTGTGCTGGAGAGTTTCGGGATTTCGCATCCGATGTGCTTCGTCAGCTATCAAAACATCTATAGGAAATTCCGTCTCTACGATTGCGAGTCGCACTTCTTCTGGTCGAATACTTTCGTAGGAAATGATCCAGTGAAACGGTTCAACTTCGCGTCCCATGCGAATCCGCTCAGTTTGCCGAATAATGTCTCGTCCTTTCACAATTTCAAAGTGTTCTTGAAATCGGGTTTCCAGCTCGCGCTTCCACTTAGGAGCCAATCTAGCTGGCACCACGACCAGAACGCGCTCCACCGACTCATACGCGGCAAGCTCCCTGAGAATGTATCCAGCCTCAATCGTCTTACCCAACCCTACGTCGTCGGCAATCAGTAGCCTTTTTCGCGGGCTATCCAGGAACTTGAGTAACGGCTTGAACTGATGTGGGTAGAACAACGTGCGAGCTGTCGCAAAGGAACGAGCGATCCGGGCCGGCGGGTTCTTTAACCGATGCTGCGTAAGTGTAAAGATAAAATGATCTATACCCGAGAACCGACCTTCCCTGAGCGAATCCCAAGGAGTGTTAGACGTTACTAAAGTCTGAATTGCGCTTTCAGGTACAGCGCGGTTGGTAGGACCAAATTGGACCACATACGTCCAGCGTTCCATTTGACTGTCCCAACGGGCTTCGCGGACTACTCCCACAGCCTCCGGTTGGTTTACTCGCTGAACGACCTCTCCGCACCGAAACTGTTGTTCTTTTCCGTCCATGTAAGTGCCCGCTATTGCTTCGTCAGAGCAAGACGTTTTACTGCAATGTCGTCAGCATTCTGTTCACCTCGTGTTCACAATCTACGCGCGGGAAGAGATTTACGGATGTAATCATTGAACGAGTCTGCAAGCAGTTCTCGCCGCTCTTGCCAAAACTCCTCTGCCGAATCAATGGACCAGAGCGAGCGGTCCTTGGGTATGCATTGGCTCTCAAGAACACGGTCCTTGACGCGTCTCAGGTAAACCTCGGGACCGGTATGGCTTATTGACTTATTCACATCTCCGGCGATGAACGCTACATTTGCCACATTATCGGCTTTCAGCCGGTCCCGTTCGGGAAACTGGGCTCGGGGGAGTATGTGATGCCGATCAACGTTAGGCTGAAGTAAGACTTTGCCGCCTGTGTAGAAGTCGAGAATTCCTTTATTCATGCAGGCGATATAGAGTGCCAACAGACCGCTCTTATCTACCAATCCCCCGGAAAAATCAGCCGGTCTCGCAGCGAGGGAAGATCTTGACGATCGCAAATTGCTCAATAGCGATCCGACTGGATCTGACGATCGGCATGCCTTTAGATCTTGGTCCAAGGCGGTCTCACTCGATCCACTGTACCGGTGGTGAAGTGCAGCTAGCGCTAGCCAACCAGCGAGTTCATTTGAATCGCGATCGCTCGGGGACAGTGTGGCACAAAGAGCAATGATCGGAACCACCAACGTTCCAGACCAGAGAATGTTCATATTCACAAGTCCGAACTCACTACGAATCATCGCAATGGCTAGCTCGGTTGCTCGCTGAGTGGCTTTCCAAGCGCGGAGGACTTCATTCCTCTCAAGTTCATGTAACGGAGTTCGGTTCCTTCCATCGGGCTTCGCAACATAGGCGCATGCGCGGAACAAATGCATAATGTTCAGCCGTTTAAATCCTTGTTGCCTGAGCGAATTTAGGAAAGGCGTTACTTCGTCAGCAATAAAACCCGAGTGACGGGCCGCGATTCGCGCACTCTGAATATCCTCTTGCTTTAGACGTACTCCGAGAGTGTTGATCCGAGTAAAAGCCGTAACGGCATCAGTAAAACTGTGATCTACCATCCGAACCACAGGTATCTCATAATCGAGAATTCTTCGAACTGCCTCGAAACGAGCCTCTCGGCGGTCCGCGTGCCGACTACCATCAAGATTGCGGCGAAGTTGACGGTATAATTCATCGTCCCAGAGCTCCGCAACTCGAAACCAATTCCTGTCTCCTTTGGTTGCTGCGTTGGCTAACTTAAACGTCTCCGATTCCGGATGAAATACGACGTCAATTCCTTCATCGCCATTCATCGTGCGTGAGAGCGTAATCACTCGTTGCTGCCCATCAATTAGCCAGTTCATCACCGCGGAGCGGAAAGGGCGAGGCTCGCGTCGGCGAGCCCGCGTCTCCTCTGTGCTTTGCCACAGAAGCAGCGAGGAGATTGGGAATCCCTTGTATAGTGAATCTATTAAGTGCGGAGCTTTTCCGCGCTTCCAAACATATTCACGTTGGAATTCCGGGATGACGATTCTTCCCGTGCGATAGTCATCTATCAACTGCCGGATTCTTAACGTGGGGTGTTCAAGGTGGGGTTCATTGACCATAAGGCTCTCCAGGCGATCGTGAGAAATCCAAATACTTCGGCGTCGATCCCAGATAGCAACTATATTGTGAGATCGTCCAAAAATTCTGAAGGTCTATCTCCGCTTGTGACTAGTAAGTAGTCCCGCGCGCGTGTACAGGCGACATAGAGTAGGTGTCGTTCGGTGTCATACACTTCCTGCAGATCAGCGTCATCCGTAATTGTCTCAATTCGTTCTTGTAAAGGGATGACGTCATCATCACAGGCCATCACTACAACAGAGCGAAATTCAAGACCTTTCGCTAGGTGCATAGTAGCGATAGAAACCTGGCCGGAGACCGTTTCAAGATGCTCGTCGAGAACCTTGAAGTTTAAGCCGGATTTTTCAACGGCAGCACGAGCCCGGTCCAACTCATTCGATGAGCGCACAAAGACAGCAATTTCATGCGGCTTCACGCCTTCGTTCTTTCGCTCTGAGAGCCATCCTGCGACAGCTTCAATCTCTTCTTCCGAATTCGCTAATACACGAATGTCAGGCTGCGGACCGTTGAAAATTGAAATCGTTTCTGAACGCGATTCGGAGACGCCATCGACGTCGGACACTTCCGGTCCGAGCAACCGGTCGGACTGAGATCTAATCTGGTGAGATGTACGGTAGTTAATACGCAGCGTGTTTGATCGTTCGCGCACGTCAACGCCAAGCGCCTTCCACGAAAATGACTGTTGGAAAATGCGTTGGCCCAAATCTCCAGCCAGGAACAAGCTGTTTGGTCGATTCCCACCTAATGCCGCAAGAAACCTTAATTGCGACGGATTAATGTCCTGGGCCTCGTCGACAACGGCAAAATCGAAAGGGGCTTTTTTGTTCTCAGCAAAATGTGAGGCCAACCGCGTGAACATCTCTGCTTCAGTGATGACGTTTCGTTTTTTCAATTCCACCCTGACCTTTTCAAAAATTGACCATAGCAACGCGCGCTGTTTCTCGGGGAGACGCGTTTTTCGTCCCAGTCGCGCAACATCCCGATAGTCGTCCCAAGTCTCTAACTGCCATGCATCAACAATTTGTTCCCATTCCGCCAGCAAGAACCGAATGCTCAAATTATGACCGTCCACAGTCCCTGCAGCCTCTTCGATGAGCTGCTTTATGAGGTTGCGCGAAGCAAACTGCGCTTTCCCAAGATTAAGTTCATAAAGTCGCCGACCGATGGCGTTCAACGAGTGCACCTCGATCTGATCGGCAAGGCGAGGTTCATTGCTGATGAGCCTCAACAGTTTGGACTGCAGAGCGTTTGCCAGAGGATCGGAGAAAGTTGTTAACAGTATTCTTGAGTCGGCATTAGTGCGAGCTAGATAGACGGCGCGGTGAAGAGCAACAATCGTCTTCCCTGTTCCAGCCGAGCCTGACACCCGCGCTGGTCCCGCGTAATCCTTCTGAACTAATTCGCGCTGATCTGGATGTAGAAAGATGCTCCATTTATCCCAAGGGAAATCTAGCGCTCGTTCTAACTCCTCGACATTCTTCATGACACGGAAACGTCGTTGCGCGTCTGGATGGGCAAACGGATCGATTTCGGTGGAAACGGCCTCAGGCGCGCGCGGTTCAACCCCCGTAGCCAGGTCAATGAGTGCCTCCGCTGCCTCTGCAGGTAGATGATCTGTCAACTCAAAGATGGAGTCTTCATCTGCATTCCGGACATCACTCAGCCATTCTCTCGGTACTCCATAGCTCAGCAACTGATCGTCGGAAATATTCGCTAACAAAGGGGGCTTCGGAGACGCTGGCTGCAACTCCTCTACATACTTCGGTATCGTGACTTCTCTCACTATTTCGCGAATCTCGATTAACTGTGCTGCTCCAGTCTTCGGGTGGACTTCGAGCTTCCGGCGCTCTGCCCATTGGTAAGCTGGATCGTGATGCGCGACGTAGCATAGAACTATGCTTGCTCCGGTTTTATGTACGATGAGTCGGATGTCCCTGCTAACGCGAGCGGACCAAAAGTTCTTATCCTTTGAGTTGGTTACCCGCTCAAAACTCATGCTCGGGTGTGCAGGGTTGATCTGAAGCTCGAAGGCTGTGGTCTTGGCAGCCCTCTGCTCCTCGTTGGTCAGTTTCGTTAGGCTAGTTGTAAAAGTGTCGGCGATTAGGAATTCCATTACGGCTCAATCTCCACTGGAATACCGATTTGATTGGCGATTGGTGTGTACAAATCAACTTCAAGGTTACGCGCATCGATCGAAACTACCAGGGCGTATCTCGCCATCTTGTTGTAACGTTCGAGAGCCGTTCGCGTTTTCCACCATCCTAGAGCGGGATAGACTCCGATAACTCCGCGACTTGCGAGATCAGAAGCTGTACCTCGCCAGATGTCCGAATGAATCGAACCTTTATGACGGTTCTGCGTACCCACAGCCCAGTTTGGATCTTCAGTTTTGATTCTTGTTCCCTCTTCTTCATCCCGGGCTGCCGCATTAATGCGAGTTCGAAAATCATCATCGGATTCGGCCGGACGTTTCACATCAAACCGTAAGCCGTAGGATTCATATCTATACCGAGATCTCACACCACGAGCCGATGGATTCGGCTCTATGAAATATGAAAGCGTAACCCGCATCTCTACAATCTCTTCACCAAGGTCCTCCAATTCATCTAATGGCCAAGGCAATCGATGCAAGTGCATCTCTCGAGTCTTCGGTTGCTCCGTGTCCTCGCGAATGAATGGATTTATTTCTTCCTGTACTATCATTGCTAGCGAATTATTAGCGCTTCGCATAGCGCGCATTAAATCTGGGACACCGAAACCGCAATAACGAATTAAACGTGCGACGTCGGCCTTTGTGGGCACTCGATTCGCTGGCAAAAACGAATCGAACATGGACTTTGTCCACTCCGCAGAGTGAACGATTAGCGCGCGGATGCATTCTGGCCAGAAATTCGGATATTCGCTCATTAATTGTGCGGCCATTTTCGCGGCCAGCGCGGTCGCAGCGCTTGTCGCATTTGCCGTAGTGAACAGCCGCTCGACTGGTAAGTGGTTTGTCGTGAGTAGACTTAAGCTCTGTGTCCACACGGCGCTTAAGGCGTCCTGAGCCGCATTGCCCCCCTCAAAAACTACATCCGGCTTTAACGGCCAATTCGGCTGCCAAGTAAGTGAAGTTGTACTAAACGGGCTTAGGCCGCCGCTTGGGGCAACGGCTTGAAAGGCATCCATGTTCGGTTCGCTTATTTCGGTTAAGTCCGTATAGGCACCAATAGTTAATGCATTCCAGGCTTGGCCTGGATCGTGAATGCTGTCAGTGCTATTGCTAGCCGGGTAATTCATCCACGCATTTGAATCTTCGATATTACCGCCTGATATCAGCAATAACCGCCGTGTTGCGTTTTCTGCGTCGGCATCTGAGGCTAAGTTGTCTATTGCGGAAGACCAAGCCGAAGGCCGTCCGCGGTCCCTATTGTCGCGAGCCGTCACTGCCATTCCAAATACGCGCTTTCGATTAGGCGCGGTAATCTCCGGTCGAGCAACGGCTTCAGTGGTTAGATATCCGTGGTGTCGAGAATCGCCTGCACTGTCGCCTTCCCCGCGCAACAACTTTACCGATTCCAAACGATGTCTCACGTCTAGAGCCTCATTCGCAATTAATTCTGTCGTTAGATCTCCCACCAGAGCTAACCCCGCCATCTGTGTACCATGACCATGGGCATCGTCCACTCCCCAAGCCGGCTCCATAGTGTGACGGTCATCATCAGCGAGAGCTGGAGCGAGCAATGGGTGACCATTGTTAATCCCAGTGTCGAGCACGCAGACATGCGGCACGTCCTCATCGACATCAGCAAATTCGCTGCGAGCGAGCAACTCGTCCAGCCACGCCGGCTGTTCCTCTGGGGGTAATGCATCAAAGAAATCTGCAGTCTCTTTAGCTCGTCTAAGCTCAGCAACGCTGTTAAGTACCATCATTGACTGCGTCAGTTGTGCCCGGGAGCCGCGCATTAGCAGAACTGTTCTTTCCGGGAACTCAAGTTGTTCTGGGGCCACTTCGAGATTGTGCAGTCGCGCCGCACGAAGAAAACTATCGACCGTTGCTTGTCTATCATGTCTAACCGGTAGCCAGACTTCCCACCAGATCATTTCTCCATCGTCTTGAGGCAATTCGCGTGGATCATCCGTCCAAAGCTCCTGTAGGGATGCGGCGCGAATTTCACGAATCGCATTAATCAGCGACTTGTGATCCAACGGTCGTCCATTCTTGTCAGTCTTGGTTGACAAGTAATCACGAAGCATGTTCTCGAAAAGCAAAAGCTTTCCCTCAGGCACAAAAACTGTGGCTTTGGTTATTCCCTCTTGATGTTTGACATTGAATATTTCTATTCCGGAGCGCTCTCGCGCCAGACTCTCGAAAGCCAGTTCTATGTCAGGAAAACTTTCAAATTCAATCTGCAGACCAAACCCTGATTCCATTCCCGCGTCGAGCTGAGCTTGGCGAGCAGTCTCCATTGTGCGCTCTAGTGCTCTTAGCTGGCGCATGAGTGAGCGCCCGTGATCACGACGGTTTCGTGACGGGACTTCAGCTCCGCCACCACCTTGTTGAGGGGAGCGGAAAGGTTCGGTTTCGGTAAAGCCTTCGAGAACAAAGTGAGGGAGATTTCGTTCGGGCATGTGAGGCTACCTTCGGTTATTTGTTTTTCTTTAGCCGACCTGAGGCTTCGTGTCGCTCAACCAGAAATTGGTGGATTTCGTCTTCTGTGATGATTTCGCGGTGGTGAATAAGAGCATCCTTGAGAACTTCATCGGCGACTCGAGCTACCTCCGCGTAACTCAAACCCGAAGCGGCCTCAGCTAATTGCTTCCAGGAAGTCCGCTCCTTTGCGAGGCTATGCAAGCGAGATTTCAGAAGAGATGCGATTTGATTGACATCTGGAAGGGAATAATAGAGCACATCGTCAAACCTGCGATACAAAGCAGGGTCGAGAATTTCCGGATGATTCGTGGCAGCGACGATAAGACTGTGAGAGCTATCGTGGTCGATCATCTGAAGGAAGCTATTGAGAACGCGTCGGATCTCACCCACATCGTTTGCTAAACCGCGCTGGGAACCGATCGCATCAAACTCGTCAAAAAAGTAAACGCCCCGGGTTTGATCCGTTGCTTCGAATATTTGGCGGAGTTTGGCAGCGGTTTCCCCCATGAATTTTGTGATGAGTCCATCGAGGCGTACTTGCAAGAGCGGTATTCCAAGTTCTCCCGCGAGCACTGAGGCAGTCAAGGTTTTGCCTGTCCCGGGCGGGCCAACGAGCAAAAGCTTCCGACGAGGACTTAGCCCGTAAGCTAGAATTCGCGTTGAGTGTCGCTGTTCACGAATTACTCTGTTGAGTTGTTTTGTTAGTTCCTGACTTAAAACAACGTCGCCAAGTCGCGACTTCGGATATGAAACGGAAAGGAGATTAGCCAGCTCGCCACGAGGTCGACTAATCGGGATGGCCTGTTGTTTCTTTGCGCCATCGATCAGTGCACGCAGTTCCTCAGCTAATTGTCCATGTCCGCGTTTGGCTTCATGCGCTGCAACCTGCATCGCCACTGAGCGGAAGCGCTGGTCGTCCCCCTCCAGGTGTGCTTTAAGTAATGCCTTGAGCTGTTCTGCGCTCGCCATAGCTTTGTCTCAAACGCGGCAAGAGTACCATCAAAAGCGGAATACCTTCATTACTTCGTCGCCGAGGTGGTTGATGACTTTGACGGCGATGCGGCCTGACTCAGGTTTATCGAACGGCCGCGAGGTGTCGCTGTGAAGTGTGGCCCAGGCTTCTTCGTTGATCTCCGCTTTGAGCGTAGTCTTGAGTGATTTGTAAGGATCATTTGCGCCGAGGAAATATGCATGGCGCACGAAGAAGCTTTCTTCGTTGTAATCTGTATCGATGAACCAGCAGGCAATCCCCTCCGCTCCGTCGCTGCGGACTTCGCCGGTATTGGGATGAAAGACATCAACGCCATTGACCTTCACCTGAATTTGTCCGCCTTCAGCTTCAAGGATATCGATATCCGGCTCGCCGAAGATCACAAAGAGGTTGCCCTTGCCCGTGTTCTTCAACTCGTCCGACATATGCAGGTCGGCGTTCATGCGTGCCTTCAGCACGGGGATACGACCAAGCTTGCTGAACTCGGTTGAGTGGGCGTCGTAGTTGAACGCGCAGGTGATAAGCACGTCGAACCCGGCATCGCCGGCTTCTCGGGCAGCGGACACCAGATCGGGACGAGCCACAGTGCCAAATTCAGGTCCTATGAAAATAGCCGCTCGTTTTTCTGCGTCGCCATTGGAATCATTCTCGTGATAACGACCTTCGGCTGAGATGTAGTGACCCGGCCACGGAGCTAGCGAGGTGAAGTTGATCTTATCCTCCTTATGCGCCTGTTGGACTCCAGCGACCTTCAAGTTATCCAGAATCTTCTGAATGAAGTCTCGCTCATCGCCGTTGTTTGAATCGCGTAATGTGTCAATCAGTTCGTCATTCTGATCAACTGCCAGCACGCGATGCGGCGATAGACTTTCAACAGTGAAAGGTCCAGCTACGCGAACCTTCTTCTTGTCCTCGTACGGCTTGTCGTAAAGATACTCAAACTCTGCCTTGGCTCCGATTGAGGCATCAATCTCTCTCTGCCTCGCGATGCGTTGCTCCCACCATTGAGTATGTAGCTTCTGCGCCTGTTCAGGCCATGGATCCGCGGGGCGCGTTGGCAATGTTTCGAGAGTGTATTCCCTCTTCAGGTTCAGATTCATTGCGGTCACAAGGTCGCGCAACTTTTTTGCGTCGGCCTTGTCACCTTCGTCTTGTTCTCTACGAAGGTCACGAAAGAGTTTGTGGGTCGAGCTATCCCACGGGTCTTCGGCATAGTGAGGGACCTGCCACTCTTCCCAATGGTGGCCCATCTCTTCGTTCAGCCGGTCGCGCAACGGCTCCAACACCTCTTGGAACTTCTCCCATATCACATCGATTTCGGCGTTATTGGCGATGGACTTGAGCGTGATATGCGGCACGCGCTCATAAACAAAACCATGGCGAATGTCGTTGTTCGTGGGGAGGCTTGAGGGTTCCGATTCTCTAACTTCAGCTTCTTTTTTCTGCCCTTCTAGCGAATCTGCTAACAGGTAAAACGGATAGCGCGCACCCATAACGCGAGCGCGGCCCAGAGCGAGAGCTACCCTCGAAGTGTCAATCGTAATCCAACGGCGACCCCACTGCTCACAAACATACGCTGTAGTACCGGAACCACAGGTCGGATCTAATACGAGGTCGCTCGGATCCGTGGCCATAAGGACGCAGCGCTCGACTATCTTTACATTCGTCTGTACGACGTAGATCTTAGCATCGGTAAACTGGCCCGTTGCAGTATCGTCCCACACATTCGCCCTTGCCTTGACAGGGAAGTCAGTAATCTCACGCACATAGCGAAGCGAGTTTTCTGCTGCATAAATTCTCTCGCTATGTAGTAGCCGCTGCATTCCTTGGGGATACTTTGCTTTCCAATGGGAATTAGAAGCGGGCCGAAAGACCCTCCCCCCTACCTCAAATGGTTGATCTTCGTTAGCAGCTCCTTGGGAAATGAGGTTGTCTGGCTTAAAGAGCCGTGCGTTAGATCGTTGAAAAAATTCAAAACTCTCACTCGATTTCAACGATCGTGCTATACCCGGACGTTCCTTAACCCAACGATACGCAGCTTCCTGCCGAGAGGAACTGAACTCCTCCCAGAGTTGACGATATTTTGTATGTGCAGAATTCCTAGCAAACCATAAGATGTGGTCAGCTATGTTGGCTAGTTTCCCAGTCTCAAAACCTCCAGTTGTAAGAAAGTGGATTTCACTAATGAAGTTTTCTTCACCGAACACCTCCTCCATAACTGCCCGCACTCGGTGAACGTTCGAATCTCCTATCTGAACAAATATCGACCCAGATATCGCCAGCAAATCACGGGCGACGATGAGTCGGTCGCGCAAATAACTAAGATAACTGTTTATACCGTCGCGCCACGTGTCTCGAAACGCTTTCACCTGCTCGGGTTCGCGCGTGATGTGACTGAGGTTGCCATCTTTCACGTCTCGACTGGTAGTGGACCACTGGAAGTTGCTGTTGAACTTGATGCCGTAGGGCGGGTCGATGTAGATGCACTGAACTTTCCCCCGTAGCCCTTCACGTTCGGCCAAACTTGTCATTACCTGCAAGCTATCACCGAGGATGATTCGGTTAGCCCAGTGCGCGTCGTGCTGATAAAACTCGGTCTTTGCATCTTCACTCGGCAAACCATTGAAATCTGAGAACAGATCAAATTGGTCTGACTCTTTATCCTTCGACTTATCTCCGGGTTTAGTCTGACGTAGAAGATCATCAATCAGAACCTTCGGATGAACTTTTTCCTGGATGTAAATGGGCGGCGCTTGAACTACGAGGTCTGACCAGTCCTGCTCATCTTTGCCACGCCACACTAGTTGAGGATCCAGGTCGCGATTGCGCTGAGCTTTCTCTTCACCAAGTGATGCAGAACCGCGGGGTAGCACGACGTTTACAAGGCGTTCTTCTTCCTTCTGCAAAACCGATTGGTATTCGGCCGTAGGAATATTCTTGCGGGAAGCTTCGTCGTGCATGAGGGTCTCGACGGATTTCCGTAACAGTTTTTTCTTTGGAGTATTGCGCTTGGCCATATTATGTCTTGTCTCGTCGCCATGACGAGCGTTTACCGGTAGTCCTTGTTATAGGTTATTGCAAAGACTCTTGCTGCTCCGTCGCGGTCTCAATCATTCGGTGGAACTCTGATTCAACCTTTGCCGCAAACTCGGTCTCCATTTGATATACCTCGGTTAATTCGGCGAAGGCCCAACGGCCGTACTGTCCATCGTTGTTTACACCGGGCACCCAGTAAGTCTCCATCGTAAGCTTCTTCTCTTTTGCATCCTCGCGCCTGTAGCCCTTTATCTCAATCACAAGGTGCAGGGGATCATCGTCGCCGTGTCCATCATCGACCAGGACTATGAAATCAGGTCGATACATTCGCGGTTCCGAGCCATGGAGATACGGCACTTCAAATCCCAGTCCATGATTCTTCACGTACGCCTTTACCCGTGGATGCGCTTCGGCCACGCGGCAAAACTCGGCTTCCCAATCGCTGTCAAGAATTACCCAATTAACGTGACAACGATCCGCGTCGGTTTCCCAACGGTCCCTTTTGGATGTGTTGAACTTCACATGGATGCTTGAGCCGGTGGGATTATAAGAATCGAGCACCACCTTGATCGGATGTTTGCCAACTGATTCACTTACGATCGCTGCTGCAATTCGTTCGCACGCCATGTCCGCAATAGTCTTGTATTTAAGTTGAGCTGGAAAGGTATTGCCTTTACAGACCAGACACGTTTCAAGCCATTGCCTGGAGATGCGCTTTAGGGCGCCGAAGAGATTTAGCTTCGGATCCTTTCCAGGCTCACGCCACTTGTTTAAGACCAAGTGTGAAGTTAATTCGTAGAGCACCTGCGATGGGCGAATGTCGCCGGTATGAACAAGATTCAAATCAACTGGTTGTCCGATGATGCCGGCGTTCCTAGTCTCTGTTGCGCCAACTAAATCAGGTGTAAGTTCAAGCACGGAGTCCGCGGTAAACTTTGCTTTAAGTTCTTCTCGTGGTAGCTCAACTCTATAACCCTGAACGCGAGGAAACCTTATTTCAAGGTGATCTCGCTCAGGTCGCATTGCTTTAACCTGAATCGTTTCGCGCGGAGGCTGTGGCGGTGCCACAACTGGCTTCGCAGTGAAGTCAAAAGGAATTCCGAGAACATCGGCGTATTCCACGTTGAAGAGCCCTTCATTCGGCCCCTCTTCATTGACTTCGTACGACTGCCGGCGGAGAGCGCGTCCAATCACTTGCTCACAAAGCAACTGAGTTCCGAATGCACGAACCCCCAACACATGCGTGACAGTGTTAGCGTCCCAACCTTCGGTTAACATGGAGACGGAAACAACACAGCGAATCGAATCACCCAGCCGACCCGACTTCCCGACCGTATTCATTACCTCCCGCAGAAGGTCCTGGTCGGTAATATTTTCAGCGTCTCTTCGATCGCCGCTACGCTCTACCCTCTCGCGACGAAAACGATCAATCTCAAGGGAGGCCGCAGCGCGAAAAGTTGAATCAAGAGCATCGCCAGATTCAAGTTGCTCACTATCAATTAACAACGTACGTGGACGCCCGAGCGGATTGCCGTGCTGATCGAAATTCCGGAACAGTTCAAGTCTGCCATTGATGATTTTCGCGTTTCCATCATCATCAACTTGTTCGAAGCCAGAGATGTAATCGTAAACAAGTTTAGAGGTGGATGTATTATTACAAACTACGATGAAACAAGGCGGGACGTTAATTTTTTCTTTCTTCCACAGCTCGTACGTCTTTGCGTAATGTCCGTACAACGCATCCAGGGCTGTTTGAAGTTGGGGAGGGATGCTCAATGGATCAAGCGTCGCAGACTTGCCTCGTCCCATCTTGGGCATCTTAGTTCTAATGTGTTCCCAGAGATTCCGATACATTGGCATCTCACCCCCGGGAATATTGTCGGCGACTGGCACGCGCGGAAGTTTCACGATGCCACACTCAATGGCATCCATCAGGGAAAAGTCACTCATTGTCCACGGGAAGAGTGTGCCTTCTGCATAGCCAGATCCTCGGAGGAAAAATGGCGTGGCGGACAAATCAAGCACACGGGCAAGGCCGAGCTTGCGTTTCACAATCTCAAGGCCGTTAATCCAAAGCCGAGCTGCTTCGTTATTTTTTTTCGCTTCCTCTTTAGCTTCTTTCTTTTCCTCGCCTTTTAACTCTTCGAATTCGAGCTTGGCGTCAGGTTTCTCGCGATAGCAATGATGTGCCTCGTCGTTCAGCACTAGAACATTTTTCATGCCCATTAATTCCGGCATGACGCGCTGAATCATCTGGCCTTCTGTCTCTAAGGTGTTCAGAGGCTCACCGCTGCCTTGAAGCAGCGCGCGACCGCCCTTCGACAACTCGAGTCGTTCCCGGAGTTTGAAAGCGTGATAATTGGTAATGACGATCTTTGCCTTCTTTAGATCTTCAAACATATCCGCTGGAACGAGTTCAGCGGTCACGTAGGAATTGTCAGGATCATTTGGTTGCAAAACGCGAAGGCGGTCCTTGATCGTGATCCCAGGTGTCACGATCAGAAAGCCGCGAGTGAATTTTTTGCTGTTCTGACGACGGACTGCATTTACGGTTTGCCACGCGATGATCATAGCCATGACCGTAGTCTTGCCGGCGCCTGTAGCTAGTTTGAGGGCGAGCCGCATAAGTTCCGGATTCGCGTCATTGTTTGCATTGGCGAGATGATCGAGAAACTTCTTTCCCGCCTTGATTGTAGGAGCGACTTCACTCAACCAGATTGCGGTTTCCACTGCCTCGATCTGACAAAAGAAGGGGCGGATCTCATTGAACTTGTGATGACGCCAATGCTGAAGCAGACGAGCCGTTTCCGGGGTGACTTGCCAATCGCTTGGATTCGTCAGTTCGCGCCACTGATCCACATAACTTCGTAGTTCGTTGATGATTGGTGTTGGATCGTATTGCTGAGCTTGGGTCGAAAGGCCCTTGCCTTCATCGAAAACTATGTCTTGTTGCTCAGCGGATTTCTTACGCTTTTTCGGCTTGGGAATTGGCGTGATGAATTCAGCTTTCCGCCGAGTCTCAATTATTTTTTGAGTAGGTTGACCATCCTTGTCGAGTTCCCAATGACGCGCGGGATACGCGTAGGGCGAATTAAGGATTGGCCGATCGAAAAACAGATTAGACATTTTGGTATGGAATTCTCGACCCTGAGCAATAACACAAAACTTCATTATTGATGCTGCAGTTTAGTTCCCGAACCGACTTGAGCTAAGGTCGTGGTTGAAGAGCAGTTCTCTCCCTGCTGGAGATCACTGCGGCGACCGTCTGCGGAAGGCTTATTTTGCATCAGGTTATGCAAAAACTCTAGTAAGCGATCCGATCAATTGCACATGCTGCGGTCGACGTAGACTTTGCGGCCGGAGGAGCTGATATAGTAGCAGCCGCCGCGGGGACCGCGGATGTAATGAGGATTCGCGTCGTTGCTGCGTGGTGTGTAACCGCCTGATGGCGGCAAGGGTTTGGGTGTGTAATCGGGTGTGATGGTCTGTTCTGATAATCGTGGGGCGGGTGTCGATGTGATGACAAATTCGAGTGTGTCGCCGTGCATCCAGCCGACGCGGTTGCCGATGCGGACGACGTACCAGGGAAGCTTTTCGTCGAGGATCTTGACGAGTGTTTCTTCAGGCACTTCCAGTATCGACGTGCTGGTGACGTTGGGCATGTCGCGCAGGTTTGCGTTTTCAGAGATTACGCGAGCGTATCGATGCGTTTGTGCAGTTACGGGTAGTGGAAATGTGACAATTAGAACAGCAATAGCAAGTAAGCGGTACTTCATTTTGTGAGACTCCTGAGGATAGAGGGTGAAACGGTGAGCGGGCGTTATACACCGTTGTGAATACGACATGCAAGACATCTGGTATCGTTTGACAAATTTAGCCAGACCGGCCTTGCCTTTCGATCGTCTGATTGAAATCGCGAGGGCTGGGAGAGCCGACTCATTACGATCTGGAACCTAATCGGTTGACTGGCATCTAACCTGTAAGCACTGAGCTCTTGTATGTCACGCCTGAGTTTCATCCTGATTCTTGCAGTACTCGCATTAGCAGTGGGCTTTGTCATGTTTAATTTGTCGCGAAGCCCTCAAACCGTTCCCTACTGTGAGGTAGCGCGGAATAGCGAACGTTTCCACAATGAGGTAGTCCGGGTAAGAGCAAGATTGATCTTCGACTCAAACGCAACTTACATCTATGAGGATTGCGATCCGGTGGAAGCATTGGCTTCGCTGGTTGAGATGGATGGCGCAAGCGGAAGTGATACGAGTAAGTACTTGGAACTACACCTCGTTCCAGCGAATGAGTCGTCACTAAAACAAGTCGATGTCGTGATCGAGGGAAAGTTTAATGCGGAGTTCTCTCCAGGATGCTGGGTGCCGAAGTATCACATTGCTGCACGGAAGGTTGAGCAGCTCAGTTCGGTTTCTGACTACACGCCGCCAGAGTTGAGTGAAGAGGGACCGAAGGAAAACTAAAGGGGTCGCCATCGTCATAGGATGGCGCAAACTAACAGTTTGCGTTACAAAAAAAGCCGACCCGTCGAGGGTCGGCGGTTTTGTTTTAGAGTCACGCGTGGGCCGGGGGCATTAGAGATTGGAAATTTGAGATCTCAGAAAAGCAACACACACACGCAGACGGCAGACGGCAGACGGCAGGCGGCAGGAGCAGGAGGCAGGACCAGCGCCGCGCTGCAACACATGAATTCGAACTAGTTGTCGGTGTCAGCTAGATTAGAGTTATCAGGGTCATTGAGGTCCGGTTGATTATCACCACCGGGAGCGTGGTGTTCCCCGACATCCCGCGCACGTTCATCAACCTTCAGCACATCCTCCGTTGGCTGGTCGGAAGGTCGCCACGTCTCTTCGCGTTGCTGTTGTTCACTTTCAAAGTCGTGTTTCATCGTTTCCTCTCAATCTTGATGCAGTGTTATTGACGGTGTCGTGATTTAACCAAGCAATCGAGAGGCCCCTGAAGAAGTAGATGGTAAATCGCTAGCTGTAGACACACGGGCGTAGGGAAGCGAGACAGCCGTGGTCGAAGATTGAAACACGTGACAATCAGAGAGCGATCCACGAATTACACGAACTACACGAACCAACACGAAAAGAAAGAGCGGGGGCAGCGTTTTAGTGTCCGACATGCTTTAGGCTTGTCGTCACCTATAGAGAGCACGACAAGCTGAAGCATGTCGGACAAAACTGCGCAAACTAACCGTTTGCGGTAGGAACCAAGGGACAGGCAGGAATGCCTGTCCTACTAGTTCACGGGTTCGTTGCGCTTGATTGGCGATTGGAACTCGTCGTCTTCGTCGGCGATGCGAATGGAACGGAGACGGTGGGTGCGTTTCATCTTTTGAATTAGCTCGGCCATGTCATGCGAGTTCAATTCCAGTGGTTCCCAGTCGTCGGGATCAAATTCACGGCGAACGCCAGGATTCAGATCCGGATCGGACTCGCTCATGATCTGTTCGAGGTGTTGCCGGTCCCAGTCGCGTTGCTCCGCATCCCGACGCGCAAATTCCAATCCTAACTCTTCATGTCTGCGTTGCTCGGCCTCCCATTCTTGAATCGTCAGGCACCAGGAAAAAGCAAATTCTTCTTCCATGTTGCAACCGTCAAGATGCCAAAAGGTTGGTTCGCCGTTGGCTGCATCACGCGCAAGCATCTGACAGCACTCGCAATCCTCGTCGATCATCAATTGCTCTGGTGTCATTGTGATCGGAAGTCGCCGACGCTCGTTGTCGATGATGATTGCAGGAGTGCGGTTGTCGTAGTTGGGCTGGGGAGTGTCCAGCCAGGTGGACGCGAAGCGCTGGAGGACGTCGAGAGACGCGGGTGCGCACTGGTCGTTAGCGAAGCTGGGGACCCGGTCGCTACCCCGACTTGTCGGGGTTCTAATTCGGTCACTATCGCTGCCGGTACTGCTGCTGTGTGGTGAGTCGCACGTGTCGCTAGCCAACGTTGAGACCAGGTCGCTATCGCTCCCGGTTCTGCTGTCGGCGCCGAAGGCTGTATCTCCAAGTGTGGCCACACAAAATAAATGTCGCACCAGGTCGTAGTAGACCACCCACTCATGCGTGCCGAAGCCTCCATATCGATAGGCGTGGGAATCAACGGGCAGGCAAGGAGGGCCTTCGCCCTGCATGGACCACTGCCAACCCCGCGAATCCAAATCGAACTCAATCAAACGGCGCTTCTCCAACATCACTTCACGCGGGGCGCGGCCGCCGAGATCAGTACGCGTGGTAGTCAACCAGGCGGCGTGCGCTTTCACAATCTCGTCGGCTACCGCCTCCGCGGACTCTCGGTTTGTTGGCGGCAAGGTAAATCCTTTTTTCGCGAGTCCGTTTTGAAAGTCGACGATGAACTGCAACATCGGCCGACCATAAAGAACTGCCCGGTAATCGATTTGTGTCCGCGCGAGACGGGCGGCGCGACGACGCTGCGCTGACCAACGATATGATTCGACGGAGTGAACAAATAGCCATTCCGAATCAAGCAGGTACCTGATTGGGATATCGGTTGCGTGTTTGCCGTTGTGATAGTGCACCTCGCCTTCGGGGCCAGGGTTTGAATATGTAGACTCGACAGCTACCACACGTGCCGCGAGGTCGATAACCATAAGACCGGCATCATGCGGGCGGGCGTCGATTTCTGACTGCGTACGAAATGAAGCGAATCGCGACGAGTGCTCGCTCGGTTTGATGTAGCGCGCTAGCGCGGCTTCAAGTTCAGCGATAGTTTCAGGTTCTGCTGTCAGTGCGGCGATGCACGCGTCGCCAACTGATCCGTGAATGGTTCCGGCAAGAATCGTGTGGACGTCGACGAGGTTGAGTTTTATTTCGCTCATACTGTTGGTCTCCTTTTGGTGAGTGGGCCGCGAGTATGTGAGAGAGTTTTGCGGAACTCAATGGTGCGGGCGCGAGAGTAGGATTTTGGTTTTAGCCAGAGATTTGGCAACGGGAGAAGAGGCTGTGGGGCATCGAAAAACTCACCGAAGCGCCGTCGAGCCGGCGCACTCCAAAGGCTCGTTGCGTTCAATCAAGCGCGTGTCCGGCATGCTTTAGCTTGTAGGACACAACTGCGCAAACTAACAGTTTGCGTTACACAGGACAGACAAGAATGTCTGTCCTACTCTCAATAGACGCTGAAGTAGTACTCAAATGTTACTTGCACCGAAACGGCTCGGCCGTCTTTTACTGCCGGGGTGAATTTGATCCGGCGGGCGGCGGCGGTGGCCTGTTCGGGAAGGCCATGGCCCAGTTCCGAGCCAGACACTACTCTGATTTCTCGCACACTTCCCGAACGGTCGAGGACGGCTTGCACTAAAACCCTGCCCTGGACCTGGTCCTTTCGAGCAGACTCCGTGTATGAAGGCGGAGGCTTGGAAGTGATGAGAGGTTTCTGATCAACCTCTCTTTGTGTGAACACTCGCTCGTAATCTATCAACGGCACACGCGGCTGACTGGGAGACAGCACCGGATCGGTTGTTGTCGGTTCGCCCGGACCGCCAACCGGAACCTCTTCCTTCTTAACCGCTGCGGCCGACTGCCGGAATGAGAAGTCTCCCATCAATGAAGAGGACTCCCAGGGTGTCTGCTTACCCTGAGTCACTCCGTGCACGGAAATTCTGACGCGCTTGAATACATCTTCGATACTCAGATCCGGAATCGCGATGACCTTTAACAACTCGCGCGTGTAGATACCGTTGCGTCCGGCGCCGCCGTCGCTGGCGATCGAGCCCGGCGCCGTTGCGTAAGCAATCAGAGTCCCGTCAGGCGCGTCCATCTTGGCAAGGCCGTTGGAAGCAGATCGAAAGCTTCGCGCGAATGGGTTATTGCGACAAGCATCCAGAATCACGATGTTGAGGCTGGTCCGGGCGCTATCCATTTGCGCTAACACAAACCCTGCATCAACCGTCTCGTATTCAACTTCTTCTTCGGTATGGACCTCGGCATCGACCGGCACAAGGTAATTGTTGCCTTTTACCTGCAGTCCGTGGCCGGCGTAATAGAAGAGGGCCACACCGCCATCCCTGATTTTCATTCCAAACTCGCGAATGGCACGTTTCATACCATTCTGGTCCAGGTCTTTTTTTTCGATTACCTCAAACCCTGAAGCCTGCAACGCTTTGGTAATGTCTTCGGCGTCGTGAACCGGATTTTTTAAAGGCGCGGTTGGATACGCTGAGTTTCCGATGACTAGGGCGACGCGTTTTTCACGCGCGGCGGGTTGCTGAACAAATTGGCGATCCTGTGCGCCGACAGGAAGAAGTGTCACCAGTAAGGAAGCACAAACGACGAGTGAGCGATGGACGGGGGACGACATGGGCCAGATGGTAGCTGGTAAATGGTGAATGGTAAATAGTGCGCTTTGCGGCGTTATTAAGAACGATCCACGAAACGCACGAAATACACGAAATAACACGAATAGAGCAGGTGACTACTGACTACTGTCTACCGACCACTGATCACTGATCTGCGTCTATCCGACGCGGATGAAGGCACCCCAATAGAAGGGCAGGTCCTTACCATAACGAGTTTTGACTCGCTCTCGCATTTCCAGTTGCGCTTCTCTTAATGCTTCATGTTTGTCTTTCCCAAGCATGAGCCACTTCTCGTAAAAAAGCGCCATCAGTTCCTGCGTCTCGCGATCGGGGATCGACCACAAACTCATTAAAATCGTCTCAGCGCCTGCTACCTGAAACGCACGGCGCAACCCAAACACCCCTTCGCCATTCTTCACGGTTCCCAGTCCGGTCTCGCATGCACTTAAGACGACGAGTTCTGTACCTTGCAGATTAAGCTCCATCGCTTCGTATGCTGTTAACACACCTTCATCAGCGCGCGTGCTCGACGATTCACCGGACAAAGCTCTGTCTACTCCGGCGAAGACAAGACCGGATCTAAGCATTGGATCGTCGTAGTTCGCCGGCAAGTCTGACGCAAACAGTTGTCGCGCCTTTTCTGCGTCGGGTAAGAAAAAGCCATGCGTCGCCAGGTGCAAAACTCGCGGATGCTTGACACCTTTAATGGTCTCTTCCAACGCCAGTGCATCGGTGTAAACCTCAGACTTCCAACCTTGCTTTTTGAGAAGACCTTCAATTGTTCCAACTTCGATCTTTGTTCCTGGCAAGGGCGGCAGTGACCGCCGTTTACTCAATATTAAGCCGCGCACGTTTTCCGATAACGGCGTTGCATCGACCTTTCCCGCAGAACCGCTAGACTTGCTGCGCCGCAATTCCTGGAGCGCAGCTTCGTGCCGCGCTGCGTCGAGAGCAAAATCAGGATTGCCAACCAGGACTGCCGACTTTTCTGATGAACTTTTCTTTATCCTCAAAACGTCGCGCGTACTTGAGACGATCCTGATGTCGTACTGTTCAATCAACAGTCGTCCATCCTCACCGGGAATCAGTCCGAGCGAAACTTGATTCAATATACCGTCCGGGGACACATAGATTTTTTTCGCTTGAGGCGCGGCTAACTTGATGGGTTTCCATAACGCTTCGTGAAGCGTCTTCGCGCGTTCAGCCCCGAGACCACGATTACCAGTGTGCTGTCGATATTGATCGATAGGCGCGCCCTCGAGTTTTTCTTCTTCGCCCAACAGTACGAAGATCGGGTTGGTTACCGTTTCCGGAGTAACGATTAGGGCAACGTAATAGGTTGTGTTCGTCCAGTCTTTGCCTTTGTGAGCTCTGAACCGCACAAATTCCACAGCCGCCTCACCGGGCTTTAACGCTTTACGTACGTCCTGCCAGGTGGTGGTCGCCTGCCGTTTCTCCTCAGCCAGGTAGGTAGAACGTTTGACGAGTTGTTGTTCCAGCGCTTCCGCTTCCTGTTGCAACTGGTCTAACTTATTTTTCCACTGAACCCTGTCTGGCGGTTGCGTGGTCAGCAATTTTGATATCTGCGACTTCCTGTCAGTTAATTGGTCCAACAGTTCAATTGCTTCCTGATCCCCACTCGCTTCAATTTTCTTCCGCAGCGCAGCGATGCTGCCGGCAACAAAACCCTTTTGCGCGAGAATGACGTCGTAAAACTTGCCTATGAGCGCCGGGTTCTGGTCACGATAGGTCGTGCAAAAGCTGAAATAGATCGGAAACAAACCGGATACGCCTTCCAGAAACGACAGCCTTTCCTTCTCGCTCATGTAGGTAAAGTGATAGCGAAACTGCTGAACAATGTTATGGAGCGCGGCATCAAACAGTTTGTCGGCTTCCTCAGGCATATCGCGAGCGAAGTCGTTTATGGCGAGGCTCTCAAGACTGTTGCCAACGTCGGGATGTTCTGGAAATAAACCCTTTTGCCTGATCGAGAGCGCCCGTCGCAACAACGGATCAGCTTCAGCATATTTGCTCCGAATCCAGTAAAGGGCTGCCAGATTGTGTAATTTCGGCGCCACCTGGACGTGATCGGCCCCCAGAGCCTTCTCACTGATCTCCAAACTCCGTCGCCAAAAACTCTCCGCCAGCAACAATTTACTTTGAAATGTGTAAACGAGCGCCAGGTTGCTCAAAGTAATAGCAACGCTGGGATGGTCAGGCCCGAGCGCTTTTTGCTTGATCGCTAGCGCCTTGAGCAGTGGTTGTTCGGCCTCGGCATACTTCTTTTGATAGTAGTAAAGGAGACCCAGGTTGTTGTAAGTGTTGCCTACTTCAACGTGCTCTGGGCCAATCCCCTTCTCGTAGAGCGTTAATGCCCTCCCGTACAGAGGCACAGCCTTGTCATACTTGCCCTGTTTCCGGTAAAGCTCGGCGAGATTTTGTACAGCCTGGCCCACCGCGGGATGGTCGGGCCCAAGCAGCTTTTGCCGGATGTCTAATGCACGTTGCTGCAAGGCTTCCGCTTCGCTATACCTGGCCATGTCCATATACAACACAGCCAGATTGTTTAGTGAGTTGGCCACCACCTCGTGCACGGGGCCAAACGCCTTCTCTCGTATTGCAAGGACTCGCTGAAAAGATTTTTCAGCTTCCGTGAAGCGGGCCTGGTCGTAGTAAACCGCTGCCAAATTGGCGACCACCAGCACAATGTCGGGATGTTCCGGTCCCAGCTCCTTTTCTCCCACCTTCAACGCTCGTTGGAAAAGTAACTCAGCTTCCGAATTCTTCGACTGATTCCAGTTCAACAGCGCCAACGTGTTTAGGAAGTTCAGCAGTGCTGGATGATCAGGACCACCGACGCTCTCAACAATCTGTAACGCACGTTTCGCAAGCAACTCGCCCTCGGCGTAATTTCCAAGGCTGCGCTGGATCTCGGCGAGATTTTTCATCGCCAGAGCAGTGCGCGGGTGAGCGGCACCAAACTGAGCCACGGCCGAGTCTACGGCGCGCCTTCCGGTAGCGGCCGCCTCTTTATAGTGGCCTTGACTGTGGAGCTGCAGCGCTTCGCGCGTAAGTTGTTCAAAGTTAGATGACTGGGCGTGGGTATGCGTGGTGATCAGGAGTAAAACAAGAAAGCAACCAGACGCTCTTGTTTGCCACATACGTCTTGCGAACCTGGTCTGCGTGGGGTTGAAGTTTGGAATAGTTACGGCTTTGCCTCAAAAGTCGGGGTCAATAAGTTTCGTGTCACTTCGTGTGTTTCGTGAAATTCGTGGTTCGTTCCTTTGCTGCGAAAAAGCGATCCACGAAATTCCCATTAAGTCGAGTGGTCGCTGTAGTTCAGAAACTACTTAAACACTGTAGAGATGTCCCAGAACAGCAGCTTTCCGGCATAAGTCGATATCAATGCCTTTCCGTCGGGCGCGAAGGCCAATACTCTGATCGGTGAGCCTGGCGCTTTTAACGTAGCTAGATGTTTGCCCTCCGGCAAAGACCAAATCCTGACATCGTCAGCGCCTGAGGCTAATGTCTTGCCATCCGGCGATACCGCTACTACGTTGACCCAGTCCTTGTGTCCATCCAGTGTTGAAATATCCTGACCTTCTGGCAGTGACCACAGCTTCACCTGCTGGTCCAGCGAGGCCGAGACAAGCATTTTTCCATCCGGCGTTGCTGCAACCGAATGAACATTCGCGTGATGACCTTTCAAGGTTTTTAATAATTGCCCATCAGGCAACGACCAGAGATTGATTGTGGAGTCAGAAGAGCCAGACACCAAAGTTTTTCCGTCTGGTGTTACCGTCAGGGAGTTTATGTAGTTTGAATGTCCTTGCAGCGTATTCAACAAACGACCTTCGGGAATGGACCATAGCTTAATTATGTTGTCTTGCCCGCCAGTCGCGACCAGTTTGTTGTCCGGGCTGATGGCGATTGACCTTAGATACCCAGTGTGACCTGCAAGGGTCGCGAGTAAACGCCCTTCTGGGACAGACCACAACTTGACAAGAAATTTGTCTGACGCTGACGCCAGGATCTTTCCATTACTCGTTATCGCCATTGGCCCGGAATGAACAGCTGTTTTCTTTCCGTTCAAAAGCATTCCCACAGATTGCGCTTCCGGTACGGACCAAAGTTTCACGCTGTAGTCTCTTGACCCAGTAATCCAGGTTTTTCCATCTGCAGTGGCGACGATCGAATCCACGAGGTCTTCATGAACGGGAACGGTGCGAACAGGAGTTGTGATTAACGGAACTGTTGCTGCGGCTGGTGCGGTGGAAGTTTCGACTGCTACGCGGTGGAAGGTGTAAACCAGAGATTCGGTATTAATTCTGACAGCCAAAAGGTGTCCTTCTCCAAAGCCTTCCCGGCGCGCCTCTGTCTGAATATCTGGCTTCAAATTTTCGAAGCTTGTTACCAGATCGACGTGGCCTTTCATCGTCGACGTAATTGAAGCGCGCATCTTAACGATCGATTCATCAACAACGATCTGGCGAATCTTCTGCTTCAAGGCCTGAACGCGAGCATCCTGTGGTTGGGCCAGTGCGGGCTGCGTCAGCCCGAGCAACACCACAGTTAGGATCACGATTTTCGATCTCACTGTAATCTCCTTCAAGGTACGCTGCCGGAGTCGAGGCTGTTACGGTGATGTGCGTGGTACTTCTGAAGGGCCAAGTAATATTGGGCCGCCCCCCGAACGTTTGACCTCATAGGCGACGCGATCACCCTCTTTGTAGCCGTAACGCCGCGCCTCAGCTTGTGCAGCAGGCGTGAGTCGGTTAAACCTCGCAACTCCGATCAAGCTCAACTCATTTGTCATCGGATTAATCTTCGCTGACACCAATTCGATTTCGGGCCCATCACCTACCTTGTTAGGTGGCACGATTTCCATTTTGCCTTGAACAAGTTCTTCCCAGACGGTGTCGCCTTCTTTGTAGCCCAATTTCAGTGCCCGCTTTTGCACGTCCTTTTTCAGTTTCGCGAAGGGTGATCTCAGGCCGAAGCGAAACGATGGCGCCGGTTCTGCAGCTGCTGTCGAACGCGGTAAAACTTCGAGTGGCGTGCTGGGACTTTTGGCGATGAGGTTCACCATTTCTCCTTCGCTATAGCCGACTGCCTTGGCGCTACTCTTTAGTTGCGGACTGAGCGCGTCAAACTTGGCGACTACTCGCAAACTGGGTCGCCCGCCCGGTTCTTTCGGCGGAATGAGCTCTTGAATCTGTGCATCGAAGCTAACCGTGGATAAAACTTTCGGCTCCCAGGTCTTGGCGTTAACACGCACGCTTACCTTGTCGCCCTTCACGAAACCCAGAGCTTGCGCCTGCTTTTGTACTTCATCTTTAAGGTTGTCGAAGTTTACGGAAACATCGAAGTGTTGCGGTCCGGCGTTGGGATTATCAAGGGCCACAGAAGCCTGGACATCAAGGTCCTCCTGGGGCTTTCGAATTACTTTGTCGAGTAAAACTTTGCCGAGCTTGTCTTTGATCTGCTCCGGCGTTTCTCCTTGAAAGTTACTGAAACCGTTTACGTCGCTGGGCATCACCGTGGGTGTGATCGGGTTCCCTGAAGCTGCCGCCGGAATACTTAAAAGGAACAGCACGCATGCGATTGATAGCCTCATAACTTTTGACCTCCTAACGAGACGGTTGTTTCAGGAAATAGTACCGGGTGCTCGGTCAGCTACTTTTCTCGGGTTGCCTCAGAAGTCGAACTACAGGGCAGTTAGGCTTATTTCGTGGATCTCTTTTAGGCAGAACAAGAACGATCCACGAATTGCACGAAACACACGAAGCAACACGAAAGGTGTTGAACTCGACTTGAGGCAATTCCCTTAGTCTCAGGCGAGGGGCTCAAATGGGTTTCGGTCTCCGAGCTGAAAAGTACAGGAAATCTGGTTTCGAAGGACTGAAATCGGCGGATCTGACTGTCTGACAGTTCGGGGACGTTAGACCTGTATCAATTTAACAGTGGCAGTTGAAATTTCGGCGGCACTCTATTTCAAACGCAGCAAGTAAGTCAATAAAGGATCGGACGTGGCACAGTACGCCGAAGGCGTTCGCCAATTTCAGCGTTATTGCGTGACAGGCAGGAATGCCTTTTCCGCCCCGTGAGCGCAAACTAACAGTTTGCGTTACAAGAGCTATTTTCCAGTCAGGCGCATTAGTCCGGTTGCGTCGCGCACAAGGAGGTCGGAACTTAGGAATAAGGGCACGGACCAGATTGCGGCGTCTGCGACGGTGTAGCGTTGCTCGGCTTTGAAAGCTGTTCCGCCGCGTGCGGCGATGATCAGTTTGGCGTCGTTGGTTAGATAGATCAGATGCTTCGGAGTTAAAAGCACCGAGGCGTGTTCGCCTTCGCGGCCTTCGGTTATCCAACGCACCGCGCCGGTCTTCGCATCCAGCGCCACAAACTGCCCCTTCTTCTTTTCGCTCAGCCCGTAGAGTAAACCGTCGCCGTAGACCGGGGAGCTCATGTAGAACGCGATGTCCGCATTCTTCCAAACTTCAGTTGCTTGCCACTTGCCGGCATTCTCATTTAACGCAAATGCGTGTGTAGCTTGTCGGGGACCAGAGACGACGAGGTGCGAGCCGGTCCAAACTGGTGTGACGATGTTCTCGTGCCACTCGTCAGGAAATGGCGCCGACCAAAGTTCCTTTCCGGTGGCGGCATCAAGACCCACGATGGAGCCGTTAGTCATAGTAGCGATTTGTTTCTTACCGCCGGCATCGATTACAACCGGCGACGCGTAGCCCGGTCCCGCGCCTTTCCATTCCCACTTAACTTTGCCGTCAGACGGATCGAGCGCGAGTATTTGCCCGCCGTGAATGTCGCTGCCAACCTGGATGATGAGATTTCCATTTACCGCCAAAGGGGAAGCGGCAGTGCCGCAGAACATTTTGGACGTGTCGACGCTCGGCGAGAAATCCTTTGACCAGAGATTTTTTCCAGTCGCTGTGTCCCACACGTTAAGCATGCCGGTGACGCCGAGTGTGAACAGACGGTTACCGATTATGAGTGGAGTGGCGTTGGGGCCTTTCGCCATTTGCACGGCGTATTGGTTCTTCTTGAACGAGGCTTGATACTTTTGCTCCCAGAGCACTTTCCCGTCTGCAAGGTTGATAGCCATCACCACTTCTTCCGGATCGCGGCGGCTATGAATAAAGGCTGTTTTGTCTGTTGCTACCGGCGACGAGTAGCCTTCGCCAACCTCTACACGCCAGGCACGGCTGAACGCGGCCGGCCAGTTCGACGGCGCGCGAGTTGCCGTCACGGATCCGTCGCGGGATGGGCCACGCCATTGATTCCAATCCTGCGCTGTGGCTGGTTGGGATGTGATGAAGAGCAGAAGGGCGGCGGCAGGAAGATACTTGTTCATGTTGTTACTCGGATCGTGCTAAGGGAGACGAGAGTGGCGCCAGTCTAGATCAGAAGCAGGTCGGGGCGATAGCTCATAACGTCTTAGTTGACCGTAGGGAAAGCGACGCAAACTAACAGTTTGCGGTACGTCGGCGCAGTAAAAACCTGCCGAAAGAAATAGAGTCAACACTTTGTGGGAGCATCCAACTCAGATAGTGACCACTAAGATGGAATTCCTCTAGGTTGGGAAGGGTAGCTTGCTCCCGCTCGTTGAATGCCACTGAACCGGGCGGGAGCAAGCTACCCTTCCCAACCCTGAGACTGCCTAACTTGAGTCATCCGAATCAATCTAGTATGGCTTCCAATGAGCGGGATTTGAATGGCCTCGCGATTGCTAATTACCCTGATAGAATCTTCTGTGGACAACGGGATTGCTGAGGCTCGACAAATACAGAACCGAGAGCGGTAGCGACCGGATGCTACACGCAAGTTCGTTCCTACTGGTTTCATGGTTGAGTCTGGCCTCTGGTCGTACCGCTTCCAGCTCTGTATTTGTCGACCATCGCGAAGGTTCTCTCGGACATCGAACTTTAACTGAGGATGAACCGATTTAGTAAAAAGTTTACCCACATTAAGCGCCGCATCCGGCACGCGCAAATGATTGCGCGTGGGCTGAAGTCGCGGCGGCATCCGATTGAAGCGCAGATCATTCCGATCCGGCGCTGCAATCTTTCTTGTACTTACTGCAACGAGTTTGATTCGGTTTCTGAGCCGGTGCCGTTAGATCAGATGATCCGGCGGGTAGATCTGCTGGCGGCGCTGGGGACTGCAACGATCACGATCAGTGGTGGTGAGCCGTTACTGCACCCTGAACTTGATGAGATCATCAAGAGGATCCGCAGTCATGGAATGCTGGCGGGGCTGATCACTAATGGTTATCGCGTTACGCAGAAACGTATCGAGGAACTGAACCGGGCGGGCCTGGATCATCTCCAGATCAGTATCGACAATGTCGAACCGGATGACGTCTCGAAGAAGAGTCTGCGCGTGTTGGATAAAAAGCTTCGTTTGCTGGCGGAGCATGCGCTGTTTGACGTCAATGTTAATTCCGTTGTGGGCAGCTCAATATCTTCGCCTGAAGACGCACTCGCGGTTACGCAACGTGCCCGCGAACTTGGACTGTCGACTACTGTCGGTCTCATTCACAACGGCACTGGTGAACTTCAGCCTTTGAGTGATCGGCAACAAAATGTCTATCAGCAAATAGATAGTCTGAAGAAACCTTTTCACCTCTCGGCCCTCTACAACCGCTTCCACAAAAATCTCGCACAAGGGTTGCCCAATCAGTGGCGCTGCCGGGCGGGTAGCCGGTATCTCTACATTTGCGAAGACGGACTTGTGCATTACTGCTCGCAGCAAAGGGGCTACCCCGGCGTCCCGCTGGAGAATTACAAACAGGTGGATTTGGACCGTGAGTACAACACCGTCAAATCATGCGCGCCATACTGCACAATTTCTTGCGTACAGCGCGGCTCGATGATTGACGAGGTGCGCGAGAATCCGGCCGAGGCGATCGGCAGGTATTTTCCTTCGGGTGGACCAACACCCGTGAGGATCCTAATGTGGCTGTTTCTTCCGACCGAGACTGATCGACGGCGGATTGTTAGACGGGCGGCGATGCGAGTGTTGCGGGTGAAGTGAGGGCCGGGGTGGGTCGCGGAGAAGTTCAGAGTCCAACCTTTAGGTTGCTGCTTTCGCACGAACGCAACCTAAAGGTTGGACTCTGAACTTCTCCGCGACCCACAACGATGAATCCGGGCTAAAGCAATCCACGATACACGAATCATACGAACTGAAACTCAAACACATAGACTGCTACCGTTAATATCGCCGCCAGGAGCACGTCTGCTGCGTAGTGATACCGGCCGATCACGGCGCCAAGACCAATCCCGATTGAGACCAATACAAAAACCGAGCCGATACCCGGAGCAAAATGCAGCAGCACGAGTGAGCTGCCGAGTGTGGCGGTGACATGAGCGCTGGGAAATGTATTCAACTCCGTACTGAACGAGCGCACCACCCAAAGATTGAATCTGCGGATCTTTCCCTTAACGGTTGCAGCCGATTTAGTTTCGAGAATGCGCGGTGGCGTTGTGGGAAAGAACGCCGTGAAAGCGTAGCAAGGATAGGTAGCGAGTAAAGAAACGTTCCAGTATTCGGGAACGTGACGTTGCAGTCCTTTCGCGTAAAGAACCAGGAGACCGAGCGGAACGAGCACATAGCAGGAAATGTAGGCGAGCTCCAGGATGGCCATGGCCCAACGGTATTTCGGTTGCGCCAGTATCGGCATCCAACGGCTCACTAACGAGCGATCTAACTTTTGCAGTTTCGCCTGAAATCCGTGGTTGATCTTCCCGGAGAGCCAGCCGGCTTGCCAATAGACCATTGGCATTAACAAGGCAGGCAGTACGTCACGAGCAACAGCCACCGGATACTGGGGAAGGGATTGATCCGCAAGACGAACTAACGCCAGCAATAGTAAGCCGGTTGCTCCAATTGCAGCGATTGCCATGCGCCTCCGCATGCTCACCGGTCGCAGCCACGACGCGAGGAAGAAGAAGCAAAAAGCGATTACGGTTATCCATTCAGCTTTCCTCATGTTCGTTATGTATGTTTGGCAACCTTTGTGCCACTTTTCTAACGCTGAAAGCGTTCGCTAATTTCAGCCCAGGGTTGCGCCTAGGCAACCCTGGGAACGCTATCGCATTCATTTGAGCGCAACCCCGACTTGCAAGTCGGGGTTGCAAGAAACAATTTTTGAGGTTTCCTGAACCCAGGGTTTCACAGCAAACCCTGGGCTAACACTAGCGAACGCTTCCAGCGTTGAGCGATTTGCGATACTAGTCAGTAAAAGCAGCAAAAAGTAGTCGTGAAGAGAACGAGCGGAATCAAGCTGCCCTTCCTACTCTGAGACATTCAAACTTGAAATTTCGCCCGATACTGAAGGGTAATGAAACTTGAACGCAAACTAACAGTTTGCGTTACGGCGTCAGCAAGCTGCCCTTCCCTACCCAGAGACATTTGAACTTGAGTCAACCGTCGGTGGCTGAGTGCTGACTGCTGCCTCCTGACTACTGTCTACTGACTACTGAGCACTAGATTAGCAATCGCTACTACAAGGTCTTCCGGTTCCACCGGCTTGGCGAGATGCAGTTGATAGCCTGCGGCCAGCGCCCGCTCTTGATCCTTGCGCGTCGCGTAACCTGTCAGCGCGATCGCCGGAACAAGTCCGCCCTGCTCGGGCGTCAACGCACGTATCTTGGACATGAACTGGTAGCCATCTTCGTCGGGCATGCCAATGTCGCTGATGATTACGTCGAAGGGTCGGCGATTGTCGCTTTCCGAAGCGTGAGAAGTGGTGAGGTTCGCATCCGATTGTTCAGGTGTTTCCCCAAATAGACGCAACGCTTCAGCAGATGAAGAGGCGGAACTGACATCGGCGCCACGACGCTTTAAGGTCAAGACCAACAGGCTGCGGGTGTCGCTGTCGTCTTCAACCAGGAGTACCCTGACACCTGAAATATCAACACCCGGCACTCCCGATTCAGCATTTCTACGCCGCTCGTTCTCTTGTCGCCTGAGCTGCGCCCTGCTCGGATCGCGGCGATCCTCAGCGAGCGGCAGATCGATTGTGAACGTGGATCCCTGCCCTGGTCCAGGACTTTCGGCCATTACATGACCGCCATGCAATTCCACCAGATGACGTACTACCGCAAGTCCTAAACCGAGTCCACCCTGCTTACGCGTCAACGAACCTTCAGCCTGACGAAAACGATCAAAGACATATGGCAAAAACTCTGACGGGATACCTTCTCCAGTATCGCTGACTTTCAAACGAACATACGGATCTAAACATCCGACACTGATGGTCACGCTGCCACCACGGGGCGTAAATTTGATCGCATTCAAGGCCAGATTCCAGATCACCTGACGCAGACGATTGGAATCGCCTTTTACCAAACACGTGTCTCCCTCAAACTCCGTCTGCAGCGTGATGCGTTTAGCCTCGGCTGTGGGCAGCAACCCATCCTTCGCTGCCGTCACGACGGAAACCAGATTAGTTGTGCGGATATCGAGGCGGAGATTGCCTGTGATAATCCGCGACACGTCCAGTAGATCGTCGATGAGCCGGGCCTGTGCGCGAGCGTTGCGTTCAATCGTTTCGAGGGCCCGGTCGAAGTTGGCTTCTTCGACCTCTCCTTTGTTAATCAAGATGGCCCAACCAAGAATCGACGTCAGCGGTGTTCGTAATTCGTGTGAGAGCGTGGCCAGAAATTCGTCTTTTAGTCGATCGGCTTCCTGCGCCTGCCGGCGTGCGTCGCGCTCGCGCTCGAGCAGGGCTGCTCGTTCTTCTTCGCCGCGCTTGCGAGCAGTGACATCGAGAATTTGCGAGAGTACAGAAACAAGATTTCCAGCCTCGTCTCGCAACACCGAGTTGTACCATTCGCAATAGAGAACGGCGCCGTCCTTGGTGTAATTGCGATTGCGTTGAACTCCCAGGACCTCTTCCCCAACGCGCTGCCGGTTGGTTACCTGCTCGACCGCGTCGACATCTTCATCGAAAACGAAATGCCAGTCGCCGACGTGTTTGCCAGTAACCTCTTCGGCGGTCCAACCAAAGAGGCGTTCAGCCGAATCGGACCAGCGTGAGACACGAAAGTCGCGGTCCCACTCGACCACAGCCAGCGGCGAGTTTTCTACGTGGAAGTTAATACGCTGATAAGCATCGTGGGCTGCCTCCTCGGCGCGTTTGCGCTCGGTGATGTCCCGAACGAAGGCGATGCCGCCGACGACGCTGCCCTCTACGTCGCGGAGCGGTGAGTAGTGAGCTATGAAGAAACCTTCGCGTCCAGTTCCGGGAATCGTGTAAGGCCGGTTTTCAGAAAGAGTGTTTTCGCCACCCAGCGCGGCAAAGAAACACTTGTCTTCACCCGTTTCTCTGAGGAAGGGAAAAACATCGAACGCGTTTTGGCCCAGCACGTCTGAACGCGGTATCCCTGACATGCGCTCCATTGCGCGATTCCAGACGGTGTAGCGGCAGGCGCGATCAAACGCGACGATGCCATCGACGCTGGCGTCGAGCAGACCGGTGAGAAAAATATTTTCCTGGATATGGTTCAAGAATGGTCAGGCAAACTGCGCCGGAAGTGCTGGTTGTCGGGGGAGTTCTGATTGTAGCGCATCTGGAGTGATCCTTTTATATGAATGACACAAAACCCTCACAAGCAGGATGCATGTAACACAGTACGAACACGGTAACGTCACGTTCGGTTTCGGCGTTTCGCATGGAGTGCTTCGAAACTGAACCTTCGGTAAAATGTCGCGTTGATCCGACGGCATCCCGACGGCGATACCTTTAAGGACCAAAAACTTCCCGACAGTTGTAATCCCCTTCTGCACCCCCGCGAATAAATTGAAAGATACGTGTGGTTGCTAATCGAGGTGGTTGGTGCCATTCAAGGAGGATCACGTGAGTAAGAAAATCAGTTTGTGGTCGATATTTATTTTACCGATAGCCATCGCCGGTGTGCTGTTTCTATCTCCTGCTATGGGTGGGCAAGAAAGTCAGAGAGGGGAATGTGAACAAGCGTGCAACGAAACGTTCAAGACGTGTAACACGGCCCCCGGCGCAGACCGCGCGGCTTGTGCCGCTGCATACAAAGAGTGTCGCGACAAGTGTAAGACGGTAGATCCGCAACCTACCCCAACACCCACTGCCACTCCAACGGAAACTGCGACTCCGACTCCGACTCCCACTCCCACTCCCACTCCCAGTCCAGAACCGACTCCCGACAAGCCGGAAAGCGCGAGAGGCCAGTGCGAGCAGGACTGCAACGCGGCGTTCAAGGCGTGTAATACCCAGCCCAGCGCTAACCGCGCAGCATGTGCAACTGCTTACAAGGAGTGTCGCGACAAGTGCAAAGAGGTAGAGCCACATCCATCACCGACGCCTACGGCCACGCCAACGCCAACTCCTGGTGGTTAAGGAAAGTGGAACTACATAAAACGCAAAACTTACAAGCTTGCGTCATAAGAACTCCGTTAGCAGAAACGCCGGCCCGACGAGGGCCGGCGTTTATGTTAGGGATCCACGCACGCGAAGAAAGAGCGGAGCAAGCTGCGCTTCCCAACCCTGAGACATTCAAGGTTGAGAGATTAAAGCGCCGCAAGTCAGCCATCCAAGCTTACGCAAACTAACAGTTTGCGTTACGAAAAACGAAAAAGCGGCGTTCCCGACGGGTCGGGACCGCACTCCAAAGGGCTTGACGCGATTCGATCAGGCCCGTCTGATGGAAAGCCTACTGACTACTGTCTACTGTTTTTAGAACTTTACGAATTCAAACTTCGTGCGGAAGCTGCGGTCGGGACTGTTATAAAAGGTGCCAAAGGCAGAGCTCGTCAGGTTGTTCTGCACATCGCGTGGGTTCCAGTGATTGGTGATGTTGAAAACCGTAACGCCCACGCGCCCCCGGTACTTCTTCCCGCGAAAAGGAATCTTCACGCCTTTTGTCAACAACAGATCAACCGTAACCAACGACGGGAAACGTCCACCCGCATTCCGCGGTCCAACATAATCCTGTTTCTCATCAAGAAGTGAAAACGGAAAGCCACTGCGCCACTCCACCACCGGTGTCGCGACAATACTCCGCGGGAATCCGAAGTCGCCCCAGAACAGTAAACGGTGCGGAGCGTCAAATGGCTGCCGGCCATTCTCATTGGGCCTTATCACCGGATGCCGCAAATTTCCAAAGTGGGTGTTGTAGTCATTTAGATCACCGCGCGCTTGCGAGCGCACGTAGGACAGAAAAATGTTGCGGCCTTCCTGAAACCGAAAACGCGTCAACGCCTGGAGCTCTCGGTAAAGTGTGCGACCGGAATTCAACAACAGCAACGCATTAAGTTGGCTGTTGGGTTCAACAATAAAGTCTCTGCGCGTGTGGCGCTCTTCGTAAGCAAGCCGCAGCAACAGTCGCGCCGTCAACTGATGATCAAGTTGTACATTACCAGCGACGCTGTACGGGTTCTTTAGATCAAGTGGCGACGTGTTGCTGAAACGACGGGGGCCATCCGCGATAGTTAAGCCGTCTGTTCCGAAAGTAGTGACGCGCTGATCCTGATACTGTTCAAACGCTCCGATGTTCAGAGGAATCTTGTCGTAAAAGAGACCGATACCGCCGCGAATGACTGTGCGATCGGAAGTCGTGGGCAAAACTACAAACCCAAAGCGCGGGGCGAAGTTGTTTTCTTTACCGATCTGGTCGCGGTCATAACGCAAACCCAGGTCGAACACCAGTCGTGAGTTAATAATCCACTTGTCCTGCACAAAAACTGAATACTCACGCTGTCGCTGTTCCAGGATGCCATCACCTACATACTCGAGCAGTTGGTAGGTTGTTCCGTCAGCACGGTTGATGCGCACGTCACTGCCATCAACGGTGCCCGCAAAACTCGTATGACTAAAGTTGAGACCAATCTTGAAGGCCTGTGAACCGTGCCAGGTCCTCGGTGCGCTGTTAAATATCTCGAGCCACTCGTACCGACGGCTTTCGCGGTGCTGCCGGTCGTACCAGCCGCCGAAGTTTCGATCGGGCGTAATGCGATACGGGGCGCCGCTGTTGCCGAAGATGTCGCCATCAAATTGCTTAACACTAAAACTCGATTGCAGCAGCGCGCCCGACTTGAACGTCGCCTGTTCGTTGAATGCCAGGAACCAACCGCGTTGATGGAAATTGGCGGTCGTGTCGGCCGGATTGAACGTGTTCAAGTTAAAGTAATCAAGCTTTTGCGGAAAGATAGAGAAGCTGGCAGTCAAGCGGTTGTCCCGGTTGATCACATAATCAACGCGCGAGAACGAGTCGAAGCTTTCGCGCTGGATGTCGCGCAGGTGTTCATTCAGATCGTCGAGACTTGGCACGTTGGTGCGCACAAAACGATATTCAAGACTCTGAAAGAAGAAGAGTTTGTCTTTCTTGATTGGTCCACCGACGGCGACGCGCGGTGTCACGGCGCCAATTCCATAGATATGACTGTCGCGGATTCGCGGTCGCGGTAAGGTGCCGGTCACGAGGTAGCGCCAATCGTTGCTACCGGAACGTGTCTCGATGCTCGTCACCGCGCCGGTAAACTTTCCATATTCGGCCGAGTACGGATTCGAGTAAACGTTGACCGTCTCCACCGCCTCCAGCGGCAACTCGATCGCGGGATGCCCGGTAACGGGGTCGGTAACATTCAAACTGGAAACCAGGATGCCGCTTTGGCCCGGTCGGGTTCCTTTAATATTGAGATTACCATCTGGCCCACGCACGACTCCCGGCAAAAGCGGCAATGCATCTTGAAATTTCTGATCGATTAGTGGGGCGTCACGCAAAACCGCAGTGGTAATCACTCCCGCTGTCGTCGATTCAGTTTTACTAGTCTCCATCTTGTCTTCGGTGACGGTCACCGATTCGCGCAATGGCAGCGGTTGCAAAAGGATGTTCTGCTCAACCGTGGCGTCGATCTGAACGCTGATCTTCTGTTCGTACTTTTTAAATCCCTGAAACTCAACAGTGACCACGTAGTCGCCGGCGATTAGGCCGGTGAACACGTACTGACCGTCCTGATCGCTGACTTCGGTCGTTTTAATTGCGAGTGATCCACCGGTGAGTTCGACCACGACACCAGCGAGTGCTTTACGCTGGTCGGGAATGTCTGCGACTACTTTGCCTTTGATAGTCCCGCCCTGCGCGTTGGCCGTGGGTGTTGCGTATGCGAGCGGAACTACGAGGATGATGAGAGCGAGGAAAAAGCGCAGTTCGAACTTCTTGATTCGAAACTCAGCCCCGGGATGAAACTTAAGAGACTGGATAATACCCATGACGCGATCTACCCCTGCGCCTAATATACTTATAGATTACACAGACAGGGCAGATTGGTCACTGGTACTTGTAGCAGTAGACAGGTGCAGGGGGGTAGGAACGTAGGAGGCAGGGCAGGAGGCAGGGGTTTGCCCTTGCCCCTTTCCCCTTTGCGCTTTGCGTTTCGACTACTGTTTCGGCGGCCAGCGTTCCATCTTATAGACGCGTTCTTTGGGTGCGCCGCTGGAGTCCTTCCAATTGAGCACCGCTTTCCAACCGTCCGCGGATTCGCGTTGGAAACGAAAAGAATTCCGTGCCTTGCCAAGCGGCGAAAACGTGATTGAATTGTCGTCGAACGCTGTTGCGACAGAACCCGATTCGCCCTCTGTTTTACCGAAGTGCCCGTCCTTTAGTTCAAACCGGCTCGCTTCAGTAACCTTTCCAAACTTCTCATCCTCGAAACTTTCGACGAGTAGAGTAGTGTCATTCTCAAATCGGTAGCGTTCGTAAAACGGTTTGTCGATGTCACCAGTACCGCGCCACGATCCTTCGATCCAACGCAGCTTGGAAAGGTCGGCGGCTGTGATCGTTTTGGGTTGAGGACTTGGAGATGCAGTTTGAGCTGAGGATTGGTTGCTTTGTGTTGATGAGCCACACGCGCCGATCAAGAACATCAAAGACACGACGGCTAAGGCTGCGATGAAGCGACGTTGACTATTCATGGGGGCATTCTAAAGGCGGAGCGTTGGAGAGGACAAAGAAAGGCTGAGCCTATAGAAATAGAGAGACGTCCTCGGAAAGGCGGTCCCCGACTGGTCGGGATTCTGCACTGTGCGCTTTTAATAACTAAGTACCGCAATCGACCAACGCTGAAAGCGTTCGCCAATGTCAGCCCAGGGTTTGCTTTAAAACCCTGAGTCTGGAAGCCCTCGAAAATTGTTATGCAACCCTGAAAGGGTTGAGCGGCAACGCGCACGCAACTCTTTCAGACGATCCCAGGGTTGCCAAAGCGCAACCCTGGGCTGGAATTAGCGAACGCTTTCAGCGTTAAAGACAGGCTCCGCCTTTCCGTAGAGCTTCACTTTCTTTTAGGCTGCGCCTTCTTACTTCCTTTGATGGCACGCTTCTGAACTGATTTCTTTTTAGCAGCCTTCTTGTTGCCAGTTCTCTTCTTCGGGCCTTTCATCTGGCCCAACAACTCGGAAAACTCGAAACCGAATAGTTCTTTGATCTTCGCGTCTAGGGCGGGTAACACCAATCCCTGACCCATCGTTGAAAGTTCTTCAACCATACTGTCCGCGAAGGCGATGACGGGTGTCTGCTTGCGGCCTTTTGAGTTCTTGTGAGCGTAGCCCACGGTGTATCCCAGAGCGAAGCCTGCCGACAACGCGCCCAGGCTCCAGACCAAAGGCTCCTTCTGAAACTCTTCGCGATAATCGAGCACGCCCGAAACGCCCTTTTTTACCGCCCGCACTTCATGTTCGACCGTGTCCTTGATCTCTGCCACAGTCTCGGCGAGCGATTCACGCGTTCGCTCCATCTGATCCTGAAGCTGCTTCTTGGTGGGTTCCTCGATCACTTCGGTATCTTGCGCTCTGATAGTCCCGCTTGAGTTCGCCAATTTCTTACCTCCTGATTTGAACCGTTATAGATTCTTCACTTACGAGTGGAGGGCCATGTTGCCCTGGATCAAGACAGTTGGGGACCACTTCGAATGCGCGGCAATATGGATGCCAGACCGGGATGGGGAGGCACTATGAGAATGAAGAGTTGCTTCGGAAGAAGAAAAGAGTTCGTGTGTTTCGTGGATCGCTTTTTATCGGAGACAAATTGCGATCCACGAATTACAGGAGTCAACACTCAAGCGAAAAAGAGCGGGAGCAAGCTGCCCATCATGACCCTGAGACTTTTAGGCTTGAGACGTCAGCCCGATCCTTAAGGGTAATCAAACTTGAGCGCAAACCAACAGTTTGCGTTACGGCGCCAACAGACTTGCGATTTCGAGCCAAACATTCAACCTAAAATATCAATGACAAATGAATAATTTGAAATGATATATGGGAAATGTTTTGCTCGTGCGCCTCTCGGACTGGTCTACGGACAATCGCCAGACACGCTGTATGCCGGTCCATCGTCGATCGCAAGCGAACCGTTTTGTGCCTTGGGCACAGTAACTTTTGCCGTCGCTGTACTGACATTGCCGTCAGCGTCAGTCACCGAGAAAGTAATCGTATAAACGCGTCCGTTGCCTTTGCCGTTCCTTTCAGACCGGAGTTGCACTGATTTGCAGTCGCCGGCAATCACGATGTCGTTAATCGTATTGCCATCGCCACTGCCGTTCTCAGCCTCATCGCTGGACACGCTGGTAATCACCACGCTGTCGACGCCCACATTCGCCTCACAATTATCCTCCACGCTAATAACCAGATCGCTTACGTTGATTGTCTGGTAATGGTGATTGGGCGGCCACAACGTGATGTCGTCAGTCGTCGTAATCACCGGGGCCTCCTCATCGGTGACAGTGACCGTGAGGGTGCAGCTTGGACCAGCCTGAGCTGTGCAGGTCACCGTCGTCTCGCCAACTTCAAAGAAAGACCCTGACGGACGATCACACGTAACCGTGCCACAGCTTTCTCCAGTTGGTTCGGTGTACTCGACAATAGCGCCGCAGTCGCCCGCATCATTCGGAACGCTGATGTCTTCCGGACAAGTGAGTACGCAAGCAACTTCGGTTTCAAAGGCGCCGATGTCGGTGCCGTCACTTGTTGCTTCATTCGGTACGCCAGGATCATCAACCGTTCTTGGCTCACCACGCTGATCGGTTGTCGCCCCGGCGGCAACGCCCGCATCTATCGCATCGCTACCGGGCAGAAGCTCCATTGTCTCGGTTGGTCCACCATTGTCCGCGAGCGGCGCGAGCATCGGATTGGCGCCAATCAGATCACCGGGGCCGGTGAAACCAGTTGCCTCGGTCGCATTGCCGAGAAGATTGTGACCATTGCTAACCACGGTTCCATCCACATCTGGTCCAGGAACCGGTGCGCCTGTATTGTCACCAAGACCGTTAGCAGCTGTGTTACCTGCAATGATCGTGTTTTCCAGCGTGACGCTGCCCGGACCAACGCGAATGCCGCCGCCTGTACCTTCGGCCGCCAGACGCGCGGGCAAGTTTATTCCTGGCTGATTGACGCCGGTGTTTCCCGCCTGAGCGTTATTAAGACTGATCGTTGCGTGCTTAATATTCAGAGTGGCTGTATTGGCGTTGGCAATAGCACCGCCATGCGCAAGACCGCCGGCGCCGTGGGTTATCTGAGCGCAAATCGCACCGCCGGTTTCGCCACCATCGCCACCATTACCGCCGTTAGCAGAGTTGTTGGCAAAGGTAGCCGTGTTGATGGTCATGGTTCCGCCGTCAGCGAAGATCGCGCCGCCGCGCGCACTGCCACCGTCACCGCCCTGATGAGCGCCGAGGCAAGTCGTTCCAAAAGCATCATTACCGTCCCCGCCGTTTGCTTCAGCAAGATGAAAGGTGGAGTCGGTGATGGTCACGGTACCGAGACTGTAAAGACCGCCGCCATCGGCGCCGCCGGCAGCGCTTGAGGCATTGCCACCGGTGCCTGAGTCGCCACCGTTAGCCTCAGTGTCCTCAAATGTAGTGTTATTGATCGTCGCGGTGCCCACGCCGATCCAAACTCCGCCGCCGTAAGCCAATCCGCCGGCGCCACCGTTTGACTGACCGTTTTGATCCTGGTTCCCACCAATGCCGCCGTTGGCCTGGCTGGCTTCAATGCGTGAACCGTTCAGGCTGAGTGTGCCCCCTTCGAAATAGATGGAGCCGCCCTTGGCAAACGAACCCTTGCCGTTGTTGAAATTGCCGCCGTTCCCACCAGCGGCAATGTTTCCAGTAAACGTGCTACCCGTGATGATCACGTTGCCGGTCAGACCGAGACTGGCGAGACCGCCACCCAAGGCATCAAGCGCTGTGTGTTGGTTGATAACGCTGTCGCCCTTGCCCAGTGTTTGGCAGTTTCCGACTACCACGTTGGTTAGCGTAACGCCGCCGCCGCTGCTGATCGCGACTTGATTAACATCGATGCCCGCGCCGTTAAGAATGCACCCACCAGCACGTGTGGAATTTTGCGCCGTTGGGTTGGTGCTCGCGCCGCTGGCGCCGTCGTCCGCCGCCCGGCCGTTTTGAATCGTTAAGTTCTCGAAAATTGCAGTCACACCTGATCCGGTGATTTGAAACGCGCGATCGCGCATGTTGCCTGAAGTCAAACCTGCCGCATCTATGATCGTGGATGGGCCGCCACCTGCGATGGTCACCGTGTGAATAACCGTTGTTATATCCAGGTCACCAGTGGCCGCTGCGTTTTCTTGCGTGGCATTGGCGAGTGTCAGGTTGTAAGTGGTCCCCGGTTGGAGATTGATGACCACGGGATCCGCGCTAACGTTAGTGTTCGCGGCAATGATAGCGCCACGCAAACTGCAATCGTTGGGTGCGGCTGTGCAGGCCGTAGCGGCTGCCGTATCGTCCGTGCGATCGACGTCAAACGTGGTTGTCAGCGGCATTAATAGATGGGCCGCGTTAGGGACAGCCTTCGGAGCTGTCATGGGCTGCTTTGATGAATTCGAAGATGCGCTTTGGGTGTAGGTAAGAAGTGCACCAATCAAAACGACGAGCATCAATTGTGACCAGGAGGTTTTTCTTTTCATCTTGGGCTCCAACAATAATGGGTTTGGGAGTTTGAAGCGGGTCTTCTTTGGATCCTAATACGCGTGTCTTTGAATAGTTTTGGCGGTGAGTTTGTTTCTATCAGTCGAAGAATCGTTGCTGTTGCAAACAGCCTTTAAAATCTTCCGCCGGGGAGTCTGGAATTTGAATTCCTAATTTCTGAGACCTTCTAATACACCTGAGGACGTCAGCGCGGCAAGCAAAATTAGGCGTAGAAAACGTCAGCTCCGTAGTCTTTTGGCAGTAAGCTTTTCTCCGAAGCAACTCAGGACGCTTCATTTGTCTTTCGTGGATCTGTTTAAGCGACGCTTACAAAACGATCCACGAAACACACAAAAATACACGATTGTTCATTCGATCTTGAGGCAACGCGATGATCGCGGGGATTGTTGGGCTGGTCCCGGTGGTGGTGGTCCTAGGATTTGGCAGTTGCTGTCTATCTGCCGATTGCTGAAACTTATTTGGAGTGAGGGTGCGGGATCGAACAGCCGAATCACGCGGGATGTCCAAAAGTAAACTAATCGATTTTGCTTCCAAAATGCAGCCCACGAACAAATCAATAGTCTTCAAATCTGCTTACGTCTGTTTCCATTCAGCTATAGCTGTGTTCGATTTGTTCCCGCCACAATTCTGTCACAGTGACATGCGCAGTGCACTGACGAATAACTATCTCCTACTTGCGGACCTAATCTTTCCTAATCTCAGATAGTGGATTTTTATAGGAGGCACAGGAGGAAGATCTGCACGTTGTCGGGCGCGGCCAAGCTCGGCAGATAATGTTTCACTATTAACGTTGGGTTGATCGAACCATTCTCCGCGGAAATCAAGTAAGCAATAAGTGCCATGTTCCACTTTTTTATTTTTCATGTACGCAGGCAACTGATACTCCAACCCATGTAGTAAGTCCCTTGAATGGAGGCTCTTGAATTCCGCACAAATCTTAGCAATCCCCTTGTCCCGTAGGCTTCCCATAAACATGAAGTCCAAGTTCCCAACCCCGGTTTGATATTCCGTGATTACTTCAATTGATGAGAGAAATAATTGATCTGAGAGCAACCCTTGAATGATTGGGTGTAAATCAGTTTCCTTCTTGGGCCGCCTGCTCACAACTCTTTTTCCTTTATACTCGAAATCCCAAAACACATTTGGATTTGCCATTTCATCCACCTTGTTTTGGAGTGATTCGAGGCTTTGATGAACTCTTAATAAAAAATGATTTTCTGATTCAAATTGCTCTACTGGTATAAGACCTTGTTGTCTCGCCCAGCGGAATAATGAAAGCGGAACCGGTCGGGGTTCTATTTCTAATCTCTTAAAAATCGAAGGACCTCCAGCTCCGATAGGGCCAAGTAAGAAATTCAACCAGTTCATTGTCCATGATGCACTAACCACTTTGTTTCCGGGCAATTCTTCAAGAAAGGTTGGCTCCACTCTTAACACGAACTCATTGCGTTGCATAAAGAGATAACCGTCTTTGAATCCCAAATTGAACCAGAAATCCTCCGTCGCTATGTGAAATAAGATCAGTTCATGGTCGAAATACTCATGCTCAACATTGAATTCAATTGTTCCCTGAGACTGTAATAGTGCTGATGGAGTGACTCTACCCTGAGAACCTGGATGGATATAGACTTCTGGAAATTCCCTCACCATTTCACCTTTGAAACAGGCCAAGAAGTTATGACGCGGGGAACATCAAAGATTTTGGCCGCCTGTTGTGCGCGTCAGATGAACCAAAAAAGGTGAGATATCTCTTCGGAAATCTTTGATGTCTTCGATAGAACGCATGGCTCAAACTGTTGCCGCCCAACGCCATAGTTGAGGTCGGTAAGCCATTTCAATTGGAGACTAAGCGAATCAGTCGTTCTGGCCTCCTGCCACAATCCTGCCACAAACGATCAACGGCCAGTGCTGCTGGCCGATGCAAAGTGGTTGATTTATTTGGTAGCGGGGGGCGGGATCGAACCGCCGACCTTGGGGTTATGAATCCCAGAGAAGCCCTCGCAGCAGCTTTATCCTACGCAAAAACCAATAAAACAATAGGTCGCGGTCGGAAAAGATGCGTTTATGTGCTCCATACGATTTACGTTTCGATATGAATCTCGGCAAAACCTCGGCAAATTTACAGTGCGCCAGGGAAATCAATTTGGACCATAGTCGATAGATGAAGGTTTCAACTCTGCTTTTCTTGTGACATAAAACGATGTGACTCTTCAAAAATCGCTTCTGCTCCGATCCGGTAACAATCAATCTTTGACAGCGGCTGCCAATCAAACCGAGCCGGATTCTGAATTGCGGTCACTTGCGGTGCCGACGCGCAATTGAAGACGACATATAACCAGTAGTCCTCGCCCAACCTCTGAGCGGTCTTGTATTCGTTCGCCGTGAGTGCGATCTCGCCGACCGCCGCGCTTCCCTTGACCTCGATGCACCTCGTCTCGAGTGCTCTCTGGTTATCCTGACAGGCAATACGCGAGATGAGATCGAACCCACGAGTATCACTTTCAACGCTTTCTACCTTGCAGCCGCGCGCCTCTTCGAAGGCTATGGCGGTCTGAACTGCGATTCGCTCAATTTCGGCGAACTTAAGATCAGCCTGAGACTTATCCTCACTCGCGCTCTGCACCACGGTGTAACCGACAGCCTTATAGGCTTTCAGACGTTTCTCATACATTCGACTGAGTACAGGCACCAATCGATCGACGTAGTCATACACTCGAACTACGCGCTTGTTCTCGTGAATTCTGTTTAACCGCCCGACATACTGCTGTAATGTCCCGCGCCATGAGATCGGCATGGCAAGAAAGAGCGTATCCAAAAGAGCATCATCGAATCCCTCGCCAATGTAACGGCCAGTCGCGATGATTAATCGGCGTTGACTCTGCGCTACAGCCCGGATCGCTGAAGTCATCGCATCTCGCTGCTTCTTGCCCATGCCGCCCTTCATTATAAAGATATTCGGCACTCGCTTTTCGAGCTTCTCAAAACAAGAGTTGTAGGTGGTCAGTTCGTTCGGTCAGGAGGAGAGGACAACGGCCAGCTTCAATTGCGCCCACGACATCCGAGATTATAATGTCAGTTCGTCCCTCGTCCTTAACGAGCGCGGTGTAAATATCATGAATTCCAATGTCTTTGGTCAGCCGGGGAGTTGGCATTTAGTGCTCTTGGGAGAGTTGTCTTGGGAGTTTGGGTCGCCCCCGGCACGACGGGGGTGAGGGCTGGTTTCGTGGAGTCACCAAGCCGAGCTTTGAGCTGCGCATTCTCTGTACGCAACCGCTCACACTCGGCGATGGCTTGCTCCAACTCGGCTTTGAGGGCGTCGTCGTCTTCCATACCGAAACTCCAGAATGCGAAGACCTCTGACGCCGCAGATCAAGATGATTGACTGATATGTTCTAGAGTCAGGCGGCGACGCCTTCTGCGATCAAGACTTCCGCAGGAATTCCCAATCCTTCGTGTAAGCGACGGATCATGGGCAGGGTAAGCGATCTCTTATGATTGAGTACTTCTGCCACGCGTGCCCTGCTTCCGATAAGTGGCTCGAGGTCACGGCGGGAAAGACCGCGACGCTCCATCGCAAACAAAATTGCCTCGACCGGATCCGGCGAGTCAATAGGCCAGTGCTTTTCTTCCCATGCCTCTACCAAGGTCGCCAACACATCGAGACGGTCGCCTTCTGGGCTGTTTGGCCGGGCATCCATCAGCCGGTCGATTTCTTTCAGCGCTTCACGGTAGTCTCGATTGTTCTTGATCGGCTTAATGTTCATTGCTCAAATCTCTTCCACATTTATTCGGTCATATTGTACGTGGGTCCCCACAAAACGAACATACATCACTCGGTACGGATAATTCACCCTGACGACAAGCCGATACTTGTTCCCACCGATATTGAACACCACGCGGTTGTTGCCTACGATGCTGACATTGGCAAATGCGGCCTTAATCGCTGCGGGACTGGCCCAGTCCGCATTTGATGCTTCTCTAAACCAGGCTTTAAGCGCCTGCTCGGCGTCGGCATGTGCGGGCTTTTCCCAAAACAATCGTAGTGTCTTGCGGGAAATTATTCTCATCCTCCAGCTGATTATGGCACGATCCCAAAATGGGAGCAACGCATTGCCATGTGCCCTTTGGCAGAAACCGAGTTTATTGTGCAATCTCTAAAGAGAAAGGAAATATCTCAAGGTCATTGACTCACCAGCTCTGTAACAGGGCCCTTTCACGGTACCCAGGCGCAAAGGAATTCTCCAGGAGAACTTGCCGATAATAGCCGATAGCTTCTTTGTACTAACTTCCGAATACAGAGATCTGCTGAAACCTGAGAACAACGAAATCGGATAATAGTTGTTCATGGGCCATTGGGTGCATCCCCTGCTACACACCCTTACACAAAAGAATCTGCAAGGTCGGTTTGAAGTTCGCACCATGGAGTGCGATTGGAGCTTGGGAGTATCGCTCCCATGGTCTCGCGCCGAGCCACCTAAGTTATTGATTCCATTGAGAGCCGAAGGACATTTTGAACGCCGGATCTGAACCAAAACTGTTTCACTTTCGGCAAAATCTCGGCAAAATCGAATGGAGCGGCTCTCTCTGCAATCTGCCGCTGTTGCGTAAGTGATTGAAAACTAAGAGGAAGCTTGGTAGCGGGGGGCGGGATCGAACCGCCGACCTTGGGGTTATGAATCCCACGCTCTAACCATCTGAGCTACCCCGCCACTTTTGAGAGGCGTCATTATAGCAATCAGTAAACAGCAAACAGCAAACAGCCGCGATCAGTGGGCAGTGGTCGGTGGGCAGTGGGCAGCTTCAAGACAAGGCAAACACAGCGCGTTAATCCATAGACAATGTTCAGAGTCCAAGCAGCTTGCTCGGTTACCACAGCAGCAACCTAAAGGTTGAACTCTGAACATTGTCTGAACGCAGCTAAGCTTTTGCGAAATCGATGAAGCCGCGTTCGGGATTGGTTGACAACAAACGCACCCCCACTTTTTGTCCGACAAGCAATCCACGCTCACCTTTAACGACGCGGCCGTCCACCGGCGGCTTAATGGTGCGGGCGAACGTTCCCTTCCCTGACACTCCAGTAACAATCGCGTCAAACTTCTCCCCGACCTTGTCATGCAGTAACTCTGCGGCCGCCACCTTCCTCATTTTGCGTTCGACCTTACGCGACGCGTTTTCACGCTCAGTGCATCGAGTGGCAATTAGCCGCAGCTCATCTTCGGTGTAAGGCGTAGCGTTTTTGTCCAGCGCAGCCTTCACCAACCGCTGAGTTATCAAATCGGCATACCGCCGGTTCGGCGCAGTCGAGTGCGTGTAATCGTCAGCGGCTAATCCAAAGTGCCCTTCGCCCTGTTCGCCCGAACCTTGCATCGTGTATTCACCAGGGCCTAACGCTTTCACAACGGCGAGCGAAAGATCCGGAAAGTGAATCGGGTCGGCTTTCTTGCGCCGTTCAAGGAAGACTGACAAAGCGCGCGCGTCCGGAGTTGACGGAAGTTGCTCACCAAGATCTGCCGCGATTTCAACGATGCGATCCCAATGTTCCGGAAGTCGCACCACTCGACGTATCGATGGACCACCTTGATCCTCGAGAAATTTAGCCATCGCGATGTTGGCCGCGATCATGAAGTTGGAAATTAACTCACGCGCGGCATTGGGTTCGATGACTTTTAGCCGCAGCTTTCCGTCGCCTTCAATAACCGGCACAGCCTGAATCGTTCCCAGCTCGATTGCTCCGCTCTTCTTTCTAAATTCCGCCAGACGTTCGGCCCCCTTTGCCTGTAGACGAATCTGCTCCTCAAGACCTGCGACGGAGGTAACGGACTCCGGTGGACCAGACTGTCCGTCAAGCCAGGCTCCAACCTTGTTATAGGAAAGCTTGGCCTGGTTTCTGATCGTGGCGCGGTAGAAATTGAAATTACTTACTGCGCCATCGGCGCCAACGAGTAATTCAGTTACCACTACGAGACGATCCTGGTTGGCTACCAGTGACGTTAAATCCGTCGACAACTTTTCGGGCAACATCGGAAAGGTCTTCACACCAGCGTAAACAGAAGTGCAGTTCGCAAACGCGTGTGCGTCGGTGGCCGATTCCTTGCGAACGAAAGCATCAACGTCGGCGATACCAATCAGGACACGAATTTCATCCGGCCCCACTCTTTCTGCGTATTCGACTTGATCAAGATCGCGGGTTTTGCCGTCGTCTATGGAAGACCACAAAAGATGACGCAGGTCCTGCCCGGATGGTTCGTGTGAACTAATTGATTCCAGTTCCTCGTTAACTGACTTCGGAAATTCAGGTACGAAGCCTTCATCAAGCATTGCTTGATGGGCGATCGCGGCCAAGTTGAGTTCTTTTCCCATTTTCGTCATAGCCTAAGACAAACTCGTTGAGAAAATATGTGCTCGTGGGACAGACTTTCTTGTCTGTCCGTGCGGGTTTGGACAGGCAGGAATGCCTGTCCCACGTTCGCTACGTTTTCGCGACAGGTGTGGTCTAGCATGGAAATGTGAGGGCCGAGGTCATCCTAAATCCAGCATCCGGAACTAACGCCACGGACAATCTGCCGCGCGACATAGCGCAGATGTTTAAAAATGAGGGTGTGGACGCCTATGTCCGCCTGGCCCAGTTGGGAGATGACATCAACCGCCTGGCCCAACAAGCCGTAAATGGTAAGGCTGAAATCATCGTGGCCGGCGGAGGCGACGGCACACTTAATTCGGTCGCGTCGGCGGTTGTCGGCACAGACAAGGTGTTCGGAGTCTTACCGCTCGGCACGCTAAACCATTTTGCGAAAGACATGCAGATACCGCTCGAGCTCGATGAAGCGGTTAAAACCATCGCACACGGGCGAACAGTCGAAGTTGATGTAGGTGAATTCAACGGCCGGATATTTCTGAACAACTCGAGTCTTGGTCTTTATCCAAGTATTGTGCGTGAGCGCCAGAAGCAGCAGCGACTAGGTTACCGGAAATGGCCGGCATTCCTTTGGGCGGCGTGGTCCGTGTTGATGCGTTATCCCTTTCTGGACCTCCGTCTGGAGGCCGATGGAAAGGCGGTCGCGACACGCACGCCTTTTCTGTTTGTGGGAAACAACCGGTATGAGATGGAGACACTCGACATCGGCAGTCGGAGCGCACTCGATGCCGGCGCTTTGAGTCTCTACCTGACGCATCAAACCGGCCGTCTTGGTTTGATCCGTCTGGCATGGCGCGCTTTGTTCGGCGGTTTGAATCAGGAAAAAGACTTCATGGCGTTAACCACTGAAGAACTTTCGATTGAGACGAGAAAGAAACGGCTACGGGTGGCAATGGATGGCGAAGTTACTGTGGTTGAGCCGCCGCTTCGTTATCGAATTCGGAAGAAGGTTTTAAAGGTGAGAGTGCCGGCGGGGGCGTAGCCCCGTATTCACTTGATAGCTTTCGGAAGGTCAAGACCTTCCGCACATCAAGTGGCAAAGCCACACACGACATGCGAATCATTGCCCATCTTTCTGACATCCACTTTGGACGGGTTGACCCGCTTCTGGTCCAACCGCTCATTGATGCTGTCCATCAGGTCAAACCTGATCTGGTAGCAGTGTCAGGCGACCTTACTCAGCGCGCCCGTTCGCACGAGTTCAAACAAGCACGCGAGTTTCTCGACGCATTGCCCAAACCGCAGATTGTGGTGCCCGGTAATCATGATGTGCCGTTGTACAACGTGTTCGCCCGCTTTCTTGAACCCCTCAAGAAGTATCGCAGGTACATTACCGACGATCTCTTTCCGTTTCACCACGACGATGAAATGGCCGTCCTCGGCGTGAATACCGCACGTTCATTGACCGTCAAAGGTGGTCGCATAAACCAAGTGCAGGTTGAACAGATGCGCGAGCGTCTATGTCCACTCGATGACAAGTTGGTTAAAGCGATCGTCACTCACCATCCTTTTGACTTGCCCGAGGGACACCATGAACGTGACCTGGTGGGACGGTCGCGGATGGCTATGGAGGCGCTCGCAAGTTGCGGCGCCGATCTTTTGCTAGCCGGACACCTGCATGTCAGTCACACAACGCACAGTGCTGAACGTTACAAAATAGAAGGCCATTCCGCTTTAGTGGTCCAGGCAGGGACGGCCGCATCGTCGCGCGGTCGCGGCGAAGCAAATTCATTCAACATTATTCGCATCGCGGCGCCACACATTACTGTCGAGCGTTTCGAATGGCAGCTTTCGCGCACGCAGTTCCTCCTGGCCGCCCAGGAAGAGTTTGTGCATACGGAAGCGGGCTGGAAGCGGGTGTGATGGGCCCGCACGGGGGGCGAAACTTTCGGGAGCGCTGCGACCGCAAAAGCAGAACCGGGAGCGGAGCGACCGGGTCCGCATTGAATGCCATAAAAGCAAAAGCGGTTGAGGGTTACTCAAGGTGGACCCGGTCGCTCCGCTCCCGGTTCTGCTTTCAGTAATCATCTTGATCAGGTATTCCAATCATATGTCTCAACAGCGCGCGCACGATCACTTCCCCAGTGTCCAACTCGTGTTGGGTGTGCTGGTGTTTGTTGGGATGACCTTGACCCTCGCCGCGCTTGCTGAACACGTTATGACCGGCAGGCCGTTGACTCTGGTGGACCAGCAACTCAGCGCGTGGCTCGCCAGGAACCGCACTCCTTCTCTTACAACCTTCTTCATCATTGTCACCGCACTGGGATCCACGGCAGTCGGCACAATCGTCGCCGTTGTTCTTGGCGTTTACCTGCTGCTGCGCAGGCAGCGATACTGGTTTGCAGCCACTATCCTTACCATCGCTGGCGGATCATTACTGAACAGATTCCTCAAGTTGGCGTTCCAACGCGCTAGACCTGAACTGGACGATCCAATTCGAGCCTTTGCCGGTTTCAGTTTTCCGAGCGGTCATACGATGGCGGCAACTGTCGTTTTCGGAACGCTCGCCTTGTACTTGTTCACCAGAAAAAGGAATTCCCGGTCAAGATTCGTCGTAATTGGTTTAGCGCTCCTGGTGATTTTGATGGTGGCGTTTAGTCGAATCTACCTCGGAGCGCATTACCTCACCGACGTGCTGGCGGCGATCGCAGAAGGCGTTGCCTGGGTGTCGTTAAGCTTTACGATCATCTCAGTCTGGAAGCTAATGCGAGTGAGGCGTGCGTCAAACCAGTAGGCTTAAAAAAAGGGCTGGAGATTTCTCTCCAGCCCAAAAGGTACATCTAAGTTTTTTTTGATTTAGAACGTGTAACGTAAGGCAAATTGCATTACACGACCCGGACGAGTTTCGCCAACTGGCGTTTGCGAACCGGTATAGGTTCCAAAGTTCGACGGAGGCGAACCGAGGAACGGCTCCGGGTTCAAAGTTAGGTTAGCGATGGTCCCAAAGCGCTGGGTGTTGGTGACGTTAAAAACTTCCCAACGGAATTGCAGCCTGTGTCCCTCCGCGTACCACATCCCGAAGGACTTGCTCAGACCGGCGTCAAACACAAAGTAACTCGGGATACGCAAGGTATCGATATTGCGATCGCCCGACTCACCTGCCCGGCTGTTGCGGAAAGAACGGTACGCTGCGGTGACATCACCAAACAGGTTCGGACGTCCGTTGAAATCTACGTTCGAAGAGCTGACGTCTCGGAGTCGCACACCCCGGCTGGTTAACTGGTAATTGGTTGACCAGAAACCTACGTCGGACGGGCTGCCGGCCGGTAGTCCGCTATGAGCACGAACAATCCCGGACAACTGCCAACCGCCGAATATCCCGTTAACGATGCTTCCTGAATCGCTCAAGAATCTCTTGCCGCGACCGAAAGGAAGGCTCGCAACGAAATTCATGTTCATGTTGTGACGCACGTCGAAGTTGGAGACTGAATACTCCTGTTCCGGATCCAGAGCATTACGGATCACGTTACTCAGGACGCGCAGCGTCTCCAGTGTGGATCCGTTGTCCATGGATCTCGACATCGTATAGTTGAAGTCCATCAGGAAGTCGCTGCCAAGGCGTTGGCGGACCGAGACGCTACCACCGTGGTAATCAGACCTGCCGATTGACGAGAGCACCTGGAGAGCGGCGTATTGAGGGTGGTAGAACAAGCGATCGACGCGCGCATCTCTGTCGAAGAACTCCTGTAACAGTGTGTAGTCGACTACATTAAATCCACCGACGGCGGGCCGTGCGTGGAATATGTAGAAGACCTGCGTCGCCGAAAGAGTAGGATCGCCAAAAACGATGTTGCCCAATCCCGGGTACCAGTTTTCGAAGAACGGAATGTTCGTTACGTTTGCGATCGGAGTGTTAGCCAGACGCAGATCGTTAAGTCTGGCCGCTGCGGTAAACCAGTCCATCCCGGAGATCGGATCGACAATGTTGTTGGGTTGCGCAACGTCGCGAACCAACAAGAGGTCACGTGCTGCTCGACCCACGTAACTAAACTCAACCGACAGTCCCTTCGGCAACTCCCGACCATAAGATGCGTTCCAGGTGTATTGCACAGGAGTTTTTAGCGACTGATCGAAACTGGCAAAGATGCCGAAGCCCGGCGGTCGCTGGAGCGGGAAATTAAGCTGAGTCGGCGGGCTTAAACCGTAAGCCGGAGTGCGGACATTTGGATTGAACCCGGTAACGAGCGGCGGCGGGGCCGTTGTTGTATTAAATCGGTTGGAAGTGTTGGTAGTGGAGTTTGAGAAACCGAAAGAGTTCTCAGCCTCAGAAGAAACAGCCAGCTGACTTCCTACACGGTCATAAAGCATTCGGAAACCACCACGGAGAACTGAGCGCCCGTTCCGACCAAACGCGCGACCAAACCAGTTGTCGCCAAAATCCGGAGACCAGGCGACGGCCACTTGTGGCGCAAAGTTATTCTTGTCCATCTCGTAGTAATTTGGACCATTATTAGCTTTGCCACCAAGGTTGAAACTGATCAACTGGTTGAAAGGAACGCCAGTCTCCATGCCCCTGACGCGATTCTCGAAAAACTCGCCGAGATTCACGTTCGGCACCAGTTGGAAACCATTTGTTTCATATACCGGCGTATTCAATCCGTAACGCAAACCCAACGTTAGTGTCAGGTCAGAACGGATCTTCCACGAATCCTGGACGTAAAAGTCGTACTCGTCCGTGGCGTAGGATCGGCTTGATGGCGTACCTGGAGTAGCTGCAGAGCCATCTTTGTTGAAGATCTGGTTCGCTGCGTTCTGTGTTCCTCTACCCAGAACAGCGGCTACTGCGAATTGATAATCGCTGGTGAATCCGGCAGCCAGGTTTGCCGGTGCGGTGGGCAGAAGTGTTGCTCCGCCACCGGAATAGAAAAACGGGTTCACCAAAACTGAGTCGAAGGCATTCGCGAAACTATCGCGATTGTTGCGGATGAACCTGAAGTTAGGACCAAACTGGAAAGTATGAGTTCCCTTGATCCAGGAAATATCGTTACTCAGGTTCCATACCGGCGTGGTCCGGCTGAAAGTTCGTTGAAATAGAAACGGAGTGTAAACGTCTCGGAACGACAAAGAGGTTTCAGCTGAATCGCCCTGCTGCGAAAGAGCAAGTCGAGTCAAGCCGATTCGGAAGTTGTTAACCAGGTTGCCGGTCGCAGTCCAGGTATGGCCGCCAACAAATCCCTTTGGGTGATACCAGAGTCCCGGCGAAGGTGTGGATGGAAACTGCGGCGCCTGCTGATACAGATCGTCCTGATAGTTGGCTCGGAAGAAAGCTGTCTGCCGATCCGTAAGCATAAAATCAAGACGTGCGGTATGCGCCTCGAACTCGTTCTTGATCGGCGCATTAAAGCGGAACCCCGCGCGGTTAAGGCCATCGCCGATACTGAAGTCGTTCGGCAACGGCGCCGTTTGCAAAACTGTCAACGCGGCCGGATTGACGCCGTTCAATGCCGGATATGCCGCCAGGATATTGGCAGGAGTCAAGGTCGCCAAAGCGCCAGTGTTGGTTCGGTAGATAACGTTTCCCTGTCGCAGCGATGCGGTCGGGACAAAACGGATTACCGATGTTTCAGCGGCATCGCGCCGGCCTTCATAACTGTAGAAGAAGAAGAACCGATCTTTAACTACCGGGCCGCCGAGTGAGCCACCGAAAATGTTTCTCAACAACTTGGGACGCGGAACTCTGGGATCTCCAACTCGCGCCGTACCGGCAATCACGGCGGCGTCGGTCGCCACAAAACTGCCGGCCGCGTTATTGAAGTAGTCATTCGCGGTAGTAACCGTATTCCGGTGATACCAGAAGGCAGAGCCGTGGAAGTCGTTACTGCCTGACTTAGTAACCAGCGAAACCTGGGCTCCGGAAGATCTTCCCTGATCCGCATTAGGGGCTGACGTAGTAACGCGAAACTCCTGGACGGAATCAGGTGTTACTCGCAGAACGCTTGCAAATGCATCACCCGGCGTCACGGTAGTGCTGCCGTTAACGGGATCTAGACCTGTTTGTTGTTCGTTAACGTCGACACCATCCAGCGTGATGTTCGCCTGGTCGCGACGACCGCCGTTAACCTCACCCAATCGAGTGACGCCGGGCTGCAAAGAAAGCAAACCGACGATGTTGCGAGCATTAAGCGGCAACTCCTCGATGCGCCTGCTTTCGAACGTGTTACCTATGCTCGCGTCACTCGTGTTTAGTGGCGCTTCATTTCCTGAGGTGACGTTAACGGTTTCCGTAACGGCTCCAATTTCGAGGTCGACGTCCTGGGTCGTAGGCGTATCCACCAAAGCCTTGACGTCCGTCACCGTGGTTTTCTTAAAGCCGGAGGCCTCCACCTGAATCGCGTAGGTTGAGGGGGCTATCGAGTTGAAGACGTAAGTGCCGTCTTCAGAGGTGGTCTGTGAACGGCTAAAATTGCGCTCCACATCCGTGATCGTCACAGTCGCTCCGCTGACCAAATTGCCTTGTTGGTCGCGGACCGTGCCTCGCACCGAAGAACTTCCGGATTGCGCATACGACACGGCTGACAGTGACAGGACTACGAGTAATATCGTAAAGCTCTTGCTCAGCAGGGTTCTCATATAGCCTCCGTATGGTTGTTTGACTGGCGCACCTTATCGCGTGGCAACAGCATTTAAACGCACACAACTGCGAACGAAACTGCCAAAGGTTTACCTGAGAACGAGCTTAGGTAGACGGCGAACGCAGTTCTTGAGTCGACGCTTGTTCTTAAAAAAAGTTTTGGGTGAGATTCAGGTTCGCAATTCACTGTTAAGCGTTCCTGGTTCTGATTGTTTAATTCTTAATCAGTGCTTGCAGCTATTGTTCCGATACAAGACGGCGAGATATTGATCAAACAATTCCTTACCCTCTAAGTATTTACAAGAATCAAAGTAATTTGGCGGGCGGGAGAATATACAAAATTCCGTGTTGATCTACGAAATTTCGGAAATGCCTGCTTACTCTTTGCTTATGAATTGGTCGTGGGTGATCTGTTTTCGCACAATCGCTCGAGCATTCGCGGATGTGGATGATGTCTTCTGATTCAAGCTCGAAAATCAGACGCGTTAAATTGCGAGCAAAAACAACGTTTTTCGAAAGCGTGTTCCACGGTATACCTGTTGCTGAAGGTCGGATCTGAACCACCCCCAACTTACCTGGCGTGTTTCGCGCAAGTAGCGCAGATCAACAGAAGGAGCAGGTTATGGGTCTGGGCAAATTCTTCTCTTCAGAGTCGCAATTGAATAAGCACTTGTCTTCCAACACAGCTGCAAGCCCATCAGAACCGACGGTTGGTTCATCATTGCCACCAAAGGACAATGTGGTCTCACTCGTCGAATATCGATTCAGGCGTATGACCGAGGCGCATGATCGCATCCGCACAGCACTACTCGCGTCGCGCGGTCCGAACCCACGCTAGTCGCTGATTAAATTGGCTTTGCCTCGGGAGCGAATTCCAAGACGCTTCGTATTATTTCGTGTGTTTAGTGTGTTTCGTGGATCATTGTAGCAGTAGCTAATAACCATCCACGAAATAGACGAAAGTGTTTAGCCACTCTTGAGACCTCTCAATCTCATATTGAAGGGTGCAGGAGCTCGGAATATACTGCGTCCTCCATTCTCATTAGCCTGAACACCTTTCAGGAGGACCGCATGAGTAGTACCTGGAGAATATCAATCCACAAACTTAGTCCGGGCATGGCGATATTAGGTTTACTCGTCCTGGCCACGAGCACTCACGCACAACGGCCGACCACTGCTCCCGAGCCGCTAAGGCCGCCTGAAGAGATGCGGCCGGACAGCCTTGAAACACGCCGGTTCAAGATGATGGAAATGGAAAGGCAGGTTAAGGAGCCGATCTCGGAGGAAGAACAGAAGCTTGCGTTGACCCAGATCGCACAGGACTATCGTGAGCTTCAGATCATCAATAACAAAATGATGAGCACTTCGATGCCGGCCCCGGAACCAAATTTTCTGTCGATCTCACGGACTCTGGAGGAAATTCGAAAACGTGCAGCCAGACTGAAAGACAACCTTCGTCTCGCCGACCCTCAGGAAAAATCTGATCCGAGCAAATACAAACCGGCGCAAAACACTAAAGAGTTCAAGACTCACCTACTGGCGCTCGACGATTCGATCATGAGGCTTGTAAAAAATCCGATTTTCAAGGAGCCCGATGTGGTGAAGTTGGATGAGGCGGCCAAGGCCCGCGGAGAACTTGAGTTCATCATCGTTACCAGTCAACTAATTCGCAAGGATGCTGATCGCCTGCACAAGTCCGCAGACAAGACTCCCTGATGGCCTGGCACAAAAAGTCGCAAACGTAGGCGCGCGACCACGGATCAGAACCGGAAGCGGTAGCGACCGGGTAGTTCGAAAGAAAGAACTTTGCCTCGTCCTGGCATCCTGCCCACCCGGTCGCTACCGCTCCCGGTTCTAATCCACAGTCCTTCTTTTAACTTCAAGGCCAGATTCAATACAGATACATTTCAATAGACACAGCCACGCGTTTGACACGTACAAACCGCTACGCTAAGTTACTCAACTTCCTTGGATACACCGAACGACTCCCTATGCGTCCCGTTCGTCTAGTGGCCTAGGACACCGCCCTTTCACGGCGGCGACACGGGTTCGACTCCCGTACGGGACGCCAAAAATTTCAATCATTTACAAGATATCGCCATTTCGCCGCGCGTCCAGAAACGTCCATTAACCACGCACTGCCCTCCGGATGCCCGGAAGTAGCATCTCTACAACCTTACTCTGCGCGTTGCGCTTCTCATCCGACACAGCTTGGACGTATGTGTCCATGGTGACTTTCAGAGTAGCGTGACGGAGCAGTTCTTGAATGACTTTGGGGTTCTCCCCGTTGGCATTCAAGATCGTGCCGAAGGTGTGACGAAACGTGTGCCAGCCGATACGCTTCTTCAAGCCAATCTTGTCAGCTGCTCGCTTGATGTAAACGCGATAGATAGACTTTGGCCAATAAGGCTGCGTACCGTTCTTGGCAGGGCTTGCATAAGGCAATTCTCGATGCAGCCAGCATTCCTCTTAAAGACTACAAATCGGAACATCTAGTTTCCCCAGCGGCGTTGATGGTGATTACATCATCGAACAAGAACCCGTTGGAAGGGAGACCGTAGAGATAATGCGTGCCTGATGAGGTAAAGACCAGCTGACCGCTCATTCTAGTCCGCCCAAAACAACATCGAAAAACACCGACCTCAAAACAGTCCGGGCGACCATAACTTGGCAGGCTTCAGGGTCGGTTTCCAGTTATCGCTGGTAGATGGTCGGGATATTTGCTGAGGATTACCCAGTATGAGTAAACTTGTTAGCGCCTTAACGGGCGGTTCGTTGATAGCTTTGATCACATGAGCACCGTCGAAATGGATCACCCAAGTTCGGCGCACGACATCTTGGGAAGAACGGGATGAGTTTTCGAAAACCGACCTCAAATATTGATGAGCGTGAGTCTGACTTCGGTCGGCTGCTTCACGACGTTCTAGCTAATCGCGTATCGGTGGATGTGCTGTTTGATGACGAGATCTTCAAGAATAGACTCCGGCTGATCACTATGGCTCACGCGCGAACAGCGCAAGATGCTGACGAGTTGGCAAACGATGTGCGTCTCCAAGTGTGGCAAAACCTGCAAAATTTCAAACCGGATAACATCCATCCTTCCGGTAATTTCTTTGCCTGGGTACGCACCATAGCCAGAAATCGTGTTATCGATACTCTAAGACGCCGCCAAGTGGACTTTGATGATCAACCAGTTGAAGATCTAGACATCGCAGATCCTCACACGGATATTGAGTCAAGCTTTTTGTACAAAGAGGTATTGGCCGAGTTTGAAAAAAGTATAAATGCCCTACCTGAGAGAGAGCGATTAGCTGTTGCTTATTATCTACAAGGCTTCACGTTCAGAAAGACTTCCGAGAAAATGCGTCAAGCAGGATTTTCGGCCTCACACGTCACCGTTCGCTATTGGATAAGAGACGCGCTCTCCGCCTTTTTTCTTAAGTCTGGAAACGACCCTCAGAAAGATAGATCCAGAAATCTTAGAGTAACGAGAGTTAGGGCAACCAGAGCCAAAAAAGAGTTCTACACAATACTCGAACATGCGATTAACTCGGGCACCGCAGTAATAATGCCCGAGAACGCTTACAGAGCGCCCATCGCACTTGTTTCAAAACGTAAGACATCTAAAACGACGCTGCCGACTTCGCAACCCGGCTGGCAATCAGCGAATGACCTATTGAAGAGCATGCAAAGCCGTGAATCGAAGCAGGGCATCCAAGCTGCGTTTGACGCCTCGCCGGACGAACTTGGCAAGGCCGCTGTCAAGCATGCAGGTAGGGGACGTAGAGTCCCAGTCGGCTCGTTGACGACCTTTCTTATGGCGGCCTCAACCGCAAACGTCGTGGAAAGGGTAATGAACCTCTCCGAGGATGTCGCCTAAAAAGCCACCCCTCATTTATGTAATCGCTGGAGTAAATGGCGCCGGAAAAAGCAGCATACAGGGTGCTGCCATACTCCAAGCCAATGCACATTATTACAATCCAGACGAGGCTGCGGCCAGACTCATTGCCGAGAACCCCAATCTTAGTCGGGTGGCGGCGAATAGTAAGGCTTGGCATAACGGTGTCGACTTGCTAAGAAAGGCCATTAAGGAACGGTTGGATTTTTCCTTCGAGTCTACGCTTGGGGCCACAACCATCCCGGGATTACTTCGCGAGGCGGCTAATCAAGCATTTGACTTACGCATCTGGTATGTTGGGCTTTCCAGTCCAGAATTACACATCGCTCGCGTACGCCAGCGAGTTAGCCGCGGTGGTCACTCAATTTCTGAGGCTGACATTCGACGCCGGTATGAACGGAGCCGCCTCAATCTTATTGAGCTTATGCCACACTTGACCAGCTTGAAAGTTTTCGACAATAGCGTTGAAGCTGATCCCGCAGAAGGCCAATTGCCAACACCTGAACTCCTTTTGCACGTTGAGAACAGCCGGATAGTAGCACCTTCAGATTTGACCATGACGCCGGCGTGGGCTGAACCTATCGTGGCTGCGGCAATCAAGCACTCGCATATCTCGAGTTGATTTGTGTTGCGTGAAAAACTGACTGCAAACTTGGAGACAATGGGACTTGCTTCATGTCGGTTGAAGATCCTTCCCTTGACTTCGACTGAGAATGTTTGAAGCGGACCCTCGCACGTCCATTAAACGTCCAATAACGATCCCCGTGAGTCCGTTAAGTGCGGTAAAGTGCTAACCATGCCGCAGAGTTTCCTTGAATTACAGCAGTTCGCTTCTCTTTCACGGCGGCGACACGGGTTCGACTCCCGTACGGGACGCCAGCAATCTAACATCAAACTCTGCAGATACTCCGGTGAGTCGCGTCCTCGCTATTTAACCTCGACACCTGACCGTTGAAGAAGTTCTTTCAGTTTATTGAGTCCGCCTGTATTGCGGACGAAGTTTAGCGATCCGTATTGCATCAAAGACAAGTATTTAGGTGTTTTCCCATGAAGAGTCCGGTCGTATGCGCCGGCAAAAAATACAGTGCCATTGGCGAATTCACCCTCCAGTGGGATTAGCAGCTTGGTGTAGTGGACGGATTGCTGATTCTTGAGCTTGACGGTGCGCGTTCGCGGCAGAATCAACTCGATGGCGGTTTGACCGTTCTTGATCCGCTCGATGCGTTCAGCGCTCATGATTAGTTTAAGAGAGCTGTCTGATTCTTCAAATAACCGTTGACACTCCTCCGCAATCGCGTCGAACGAATCTAAATTCTCGTCCACCGAAAGCGTGGTCCCCATTCGATAAAGAATCAGTCGCTCTTTCACCGGCACTTCCTGGACGGCGTTCTGGGAGTTTGACCTACGGACCAAGAAAGCTACTATCCCCGTCACTATTATGACCAAAACGCAAATAGCTATCTTTGCCATGTATCGGTCCTCCATCGCGGGTGTAGGGAAGGCGCGTGTGGCACCCGCCTTCCCTGCTCCACCTGGCATCACTATTGAACGATTTTGATCTTGTCGAGCAAAATCGCCGTATCGAAGATGCTATCGCCAACATCTCCGGCTGAGAAGCGAATCGTCACCGACTTCCCCTGGTTCGCCGCAGCGATCGCGGATATGTCGATCGATTGCGATTGCCACCCGGTGCTCCATACATCGGCGCGATCGAACACCAGGCTCGTTTGGAAAACAGTGGGACATAGATCGTCGACCTTCCTGAAGAACAAAACGTGCGTTCCACTGTCGGTGATGATCTCCACCTTGAAGAAGTCTTGGAAGATCGAACCACAGAATTCGACGAACTCCGCCGAACTGAAATTCCAGTCAAACTGTAGTTGCTTGGCGTCCGAGGGCAGACATACTTCTTGCTGGATGGAACCCGAATTTATGGTGAAGCCAAGGCCCGTCGATATGAGCCCGGCAAACGCTCCCTCTGTTGGACTGAACTGGCCTAACTGAGGCACGACCCTGCCGTCTCCGGAAGCTTTCCAGGCTCCGAGGTTGCCGGCTTCGAAACCACCTTCCAAGAGTTCCGCCGAAGGCGTCTTCAATGTCGAAGAACCTCTCATCTGGAAAAACGCGGGCGGATTGCCGGAGTCAGATTGGCCCGGAACAAACGAGTCACCCGTGGTCTCCGGGGGATCCCCAAGAAAGATCGTGAAGAAGCTGACCCCAGCCTGATTCGCGAACGCCGCATCTACATACTCCGAGTACCCCAGGTAGGTGGCAGCACCTTTTCCGAGAAATGCGTTTGACATCGAGTTATTGAATGTCGACCTGCAAGAGCTCATATAAATCAGACTATTGGGATAACCACCGCCGCTGTAATGTTCAATGAACGACGGGAGAATCGCGTAGTGGCTGGTGCCGCTGTTAGTGATCGCCAATCGTCCCTTCTTCAAGTCGATTTCGTTGGCAACCTTGTTGGCGTTAGTCACTGCCTCTCCTGTCAGGAAGACCACTTGAGCGCCAAAGAAGTTCCACCCGAACTGATCCGTCCAAAAGGAAAGAATGCCGTTATAGAACGTGTCGCCATGAGACGAGATAGCCACAACGCCAAACTGGTTTAACGTCTTGACCGTGTTGACGGTGACAGCGGCATCCGTAAGGTTCGTCACATCGTACGCGGGGCAGGCTGAGTCTTCGAGTAGCTGCTTGATCTCGTCACCTTCGTCGGCGGCCCCGAAGTCGAAGAGAAAAGGTGAAAGTACGATGGCCTTTCTGTTCTTGATGCGGTTGTCACCGCCTTGCAGCAGCAGTGGTTGACTGAAGAGCGCCGCGTAAGGATTGATTACGGGCCCGAACGGCCAGGCAGCGCCGCCTCCTCCGCCTTTTGTATTTGCGGGGTTTAGCATGACACCCCCGAGTACTCCGGACTTGTAGAGAATCCAAATACCGTTTCCGTTTTCAGACAGACCTGCCTGGAGCACGTTGGGATCCTGCGTGATCAGAGCGAGGGTGGCGTTTCTCGCATCTTGTTTCGAGCCGACAAAGTTTTTGTAGAACTGCTCGGCGTTGGCTTGCAAGGTCTTGATCGCATTCAACTCCGCGTCAGTTAAGTGGGCGAACACATCGAGAAAGAATACTTTCGAGTTGATCACCAGAACGCCTTGCTGGAGCGCGATGCGAAGTCGAATCCTTTCCGCCTGCGCTGAAGAAAAGACCTTTCTCAGGCTGAAGATGCCGTCGCCCTTGATCTCGTCGCCGTTTGAAAGATTACCGTCGTCGGTGAGGCTGCCTTCGGTGGCGAGAACATTTCCGGAGTTATCTACGCGCTGCAGAGTCGCGGGCGGAGTGCCTCCCGCAGGGTCATACGGAATGACCGCGCGGATCGTTACGACAGCGGGTTCGTTGATGAAGAGCGCGTCAGGATTGACGGTGACACCGCCGATTGGAGATACAGGTGGCGTATCGCTCAGAATGGTGACGAGAACAAAGCTGCCAGGTGAGCTCCGTACTTCAATCGAAAGCGTGTTCTGTTCGGAAAGTTGAACGGCTTTCGTAATTAGATCTACTTGCTTGTTGAAGTCGTTGGGCCCAATTACGACGGCGCCGTTCAACTTCACTACGGCGCTGCTGATTCGCCCTCGTTTACCTTCACCATTTTGAATGTTGATGGTGAAGTTGGCGCCTGGGTTCTGAACAGAGAAGTTTTTTATAACTTCCTGTGGAGCAGCGGTCGTTCTTTCAAATTTTTCCGGGCCAAAGATCGGAAACAGCTGCTGGGCGTTGATCGTGCCTCCGCAGATGAGGAGAGTAAGTATTAGAGAAGAGAAGATCGTGAGCTTTTTGGTGCGTGAGTTCATGTGAGTTCTCCGGATTGGTGAGCGTGATCCGTGATAAAAGTGTCACGCGGGTTTGTTGGAGGCTGGAAAGGGCATGAGTTTGTGAGTCCCCTAACCAACCGCTAAATCACTCCTGGCGTTCGTGATTTGTAGGAACGTGAAGTGGATTTCATCAACGATTAAGGTTGCAACGGGCCATTTGGCTCGTTGCGTTACGGTTTGCTTTTTTCCTTCTCGCTGAACGTCCCTGCAAATCGTCTACCCCGAATTCGTGGGGAGATTCCACCCAGATTGATGTTCCCGTCGATACCCGCTCCGGAAACAATACCCGTTACCATTTGGATAGAACGCCGTTATCTTGGCCCTACATTTCCTTACTTAAGGAAAACTTGTCGGTCAAGGTTTGTAACTGGTTGGCGTGAGTAAGGCTCTTACATCGTAAGGAGTGAGACTCTCGTCAACGTGAGGTGTGGTCTTACGTGTGCGAGGCTCGTCTGACAGACACCGTCGAATAGCCCATCTTCTATACCCATCAACTACGGAATGTCAATAGGGCCCGTATTTATCCTTAGTGTCTTGACCTCTCGTGTTTACCCGTGTATCTCGTTCCACGATTCACCAGCTCAAAAGTGAAACGGCGAATAGGTTATCACCCGTCGCTGATTCTTCTTGGCTGGGCTGGACTCTACGGCCTGTCCATCACGATTAAGATCCTACCACCCTCCAATGGGTGCTCTCGTCTGGCTACATATCCCTGACCAATCAGATTTTCCAAATCTGATGTGCCAGTGGTTGGAGCGCCCGTGCCGCTAATGTCGGTGGTGTGTGTGCGTGATACCGTGCCGTCAGCATTGAGGACAATGTATGCTGGTCTTGCCATGTGCTTATCTCCTTTATGAGTCGTGAGTGAAAAAGCTGGGCGAGGGTTACTGTTTATATCATTGCTACGCTAAGAGGCTCAAGAAATCACGAACACACCGACACATTAAATGGAACGCTAATAGGCGAAGTTGGCAAGCGAAATTCGTAATCCTTTTGGTTCGAATCTGCAGTGGGAGTAGACATCCGGCTGCCATCATTCTGAAGAAACCATAATCAGTACCCAAGTCGCGACTGTGCGGAAGGTGTCCATATCTTTAAGCCAAGCAATAATCTGGTTCCAACTCGGAACGGTTTGGGACGCCAATTCTCCTTTCGACGAGCCGAAACAATCTGCCGAGGCGTCCTTGGTGAACCTGCTGACGGTGTCGAAGAATTCGTCTACGTTTTTAACAGAGAAGAAAGTAAAGAGAGTTGAAATTGGAGTTGTTTATTTTCGCGCCAGCGTACCGCTCGACCGTGCATGGCGGAACATCAGTCGCCTTAATCTCAAGAGCAATGGTCGTTTGCATCCTCACCTCTATCTCCCCTTCTAAATTCGGCGCAAGTTTTTTTTTCAACCACCGACCCAACCTGGCGGTATGATCTCAGCCCTGCGCACAAATGAAGGCTGTACAAATTCAAAGCTACAAGGACTACCCAGTTTGGGGTCGTATTCTGCGAAGACAGGAGATCGCCGGATCTGTCCTGTCTGAAACGGCATACATCCCTCGTTTTAGCGGTCCTCGTCATGTGCACGACCAGGTTGGGTACTTCTGTCTGACATTGCAGGGCGGTTATACCGAATACTCGAAGCAGCAGAATCGGGAATTTGGTCCGGCCACGCTTCTCTATCATTCTCCCGGCGAGGCCCATTCCGACAAGTTCGGTAATCAAGAGACACGCCTCTTCTGCGTTTGGGTGAGTCGCGAGCGCTTGCGCGCAGTCCGTGATCACACTACCAACGCGGACACGTCAGCTCAGTTTACCCACGGCTCTGCCCTCCAGCTTGCTTTCAGAATGTATAAGGAATTCCGCTCGTTGGACGAGCTATCTCCGCTAGTCATCGAGGGGTTGACACTCGAGTTGCTAGCGGAGACGTTTCGCGCCGGTCAACGTGAAGTCAAGTGCTTCGACCAACCCTGGATCACGCAGGCGCGCGATCTCATTCAAGCGAGGTTTAACGACACCCTCTTGCTCTCAGAGATTGCCGAATCAGTCGGCGTGCATCCGGTACACTTGACCCGAGTGTTCCGGCGGCGCTTCGATTGTACTGTGGGAGAATACGTACGACAGTTGCGAGTCGACTTTGCCTGCCGGGAACTCTCTAATTCGCGGAAGCCGCTGGCGGAGATTGCGACAACCGCCGGATTCTGCGATCAAGCCCACCTTTCGCGAACCCTCAAGCGCTTCACCGGAATGACTCCCGTTGAGTTCCGATCGGTCTTCCGCTCACGTTGAACTCCTCCAAAATGTTTGTTCCATTCAATACAGGTCAGAACACTTTTGCTAGGCTGTTCTGAAAATGGTGGCTTGCCTGTGAAGTCGAACTACAGCCACCACCCGACTGATTTCGTGTGTTTCGTGAAATTCGTGGATCGCTTTTTACGCAGCTACAGAACTATCCACGAATCGCACGAAACATACGAAGTGACACGAAAGGTGTTGACCTTAACTTTTGAGGAGTTGTCTTGCTCACTAACGCCGTAAATGACATGGACATAGCGTCATGAATAGAAACAATCATGTAGTTCGTACACTTGCAGCGCTTGGCGTCGCTTTGTTTCTTCACGTTGTTCTGCTTCATGGAACGCGCATCGCGGCAAAACCTGCGAGGGAACGATTCCCGGTCCGTGAACTCGCTTACGTTGTCGAACCGATCTGCGAAGGGGAAAGTTGCCGACTACTCGTTGCTTTGACATTTCAGGGAGATTCGTCCGGGGAGTCCCGGCTGTTATTGCCTCTAGAGTGGTCGGATGGGGTTGAGCTTTACAAAGCGATCAGAAACATACGGGCGCTGTCACAAGACGTGAAGGTTGAGGATACTAAGGAACCACACGTTAAAACTGTGCACCACCCACCGAACCAGCGCGTATCTTTGACCTATGAGGTGGTTAGCCAGCCGCCCGGTACACAACTGACGGTCGCTGTGTACCATAACCCGGTCGTACGTCTCTCTTACTTCTACGTTATCGGTCATGCGTTGTGGGTCTACCCAGATATGCCGGGGATCACTCCGCTACGTGTAACCCTTCACTGGAAGAACATTCCAAACGGTTGGGTGCTTATCAACAGTTTTGGTATCAGCGAGGCGCGACAGAAGGTTAAGACCACCCTGTTTGAATTCCGCAAAGGCACATTTCTAGCCGGCGACTATCGCATTAAGCGATTTGAAATAAAAAAGCGGCCCGTTTACGCCGTCACCAGGGGCGAGTGGCGGTTTCCTGATGAAAAGATAAACAACCTCGTCCAAAAGGTTGTGCAAGTCCAGCGCGATTTTTGGAACTCATATGATTTTCCTTACTATTTCGTGGCAGTGTTACCGTCGGATCGACGGAATGTAAGGGGTGGGGAAGCGCGGACTAATAGCCTCTCTCTTTACCTACCTAAGAATCTGAGCACCCTGTATGTCGAGTATGACCAGTACCTGCTCGCGCACGAGATGTTTCACGCCTGGAATCCTCTGCGACTCGGGTCCTATGAAAACGATCGTTTGTATTTGTTCGGCGAAGGATTCACGGACTACTACGCTCTCCTGCTATTACTGCGCGGCGGGTTAATCTCGCTAGACGAATACGTGGCGGCCCATAACTCATGGATAAAAGCCTATTACACCTCGCCGGTTCGCTCGCTCACGGCGGACGAAATGGTTCAAAAACGCCGGACTGACTGGCACGCGGGCCAACTTTTATACAAGAAAGGCTATCTTCTGGCGAATCACCTGGATTTCGCCATTCGCTCTAAGACCAACGGAAAGCATTCCCTGGACGACGTGATGCGCAGCCTGTTCAAGTCATCTAAACCAGGCATCAACCTTTCGGAAAAGAGGATTGCAGATGCTTTGCGCCCGTACCTGCAAGAACAGGGAGCGAGTGATTTAGAGAAATATATGAACCGCGGCGAACTCGTGCCCGCTGATAACTCCTTTGGCGCTTGTGCGATTTTGGAAGACATCGAGCATCGTTCATTCGATGCTGGTTTTGATATTGAGAAGTGGACCAAGAGCCGCGTCTTCTCCGGCGTTGTCCCAGGTAGTAATGCTCACCGGGCTGGGCTGCGAGATGGACAGAAATGGATATCTGGCGCCATGGTCCAGGATGACCCGACCACTCCGGTGAAGTTTACTGTCATCGAAGGCGATACGCAGAAAGTAGTGGAATTCTATCCCGCCTCCACAGAGGCAATTCGCCTGCCGCAGTTCAAGCTGAAGCCGGGACTTACAGTGGAGGAGCGATCGCAATGCCTCTTGCAGCTTGGTGTGCCATCGGCGCCTCAGAAGCAACGCCGAGAAGACAAGAAGCCGTGAAGCTGTGCTCCAGCAAGGCGTGGGTTTGCCTGGAACTCTACGCGTTTGGATTGAAGATCTTGGTCTGGAAGTGGAACTCTCGGAGACATATTAATAGATCGCTCAGCCAGAGGACTTATCGCGCCAAGGTTGCTGAAGGATGAAGAGTTCTGCGTCGGACATGAAAATAACTACTACACGAATTGGGCCTGGTGGAAACGGCCCCGGCAAGCTGAAACTTTCGACAGGCTTTCCGTTATCCTGTTCGGGCCATGTCCAATGCTTATGATTTCGAGGACCCATCGACTCCGCTACAAGCTTACAAGTCCACGGACCACTTACATGTACGCCGTCTAATCGAACCAACTCGCCATCGAGTCGCATTTTAGCCGTGCTATTAACGGGAACATCCTCGATGATGCCGCACCCTGGGCAGATGCTCAGTCGGCGCGGTCTGAAGACATCAGATTTAGCGTGGGCAACATACGTATTCGTACTCAATCCGCAGGCAAAACATTTTGGAGATGGCTGCTCGAGTGTTGGACGCTCCGCATTTCGGAGCCAGGTTCGAGATGCCAGACTTCCAAACGCCGCCAAATGCGAAATCACCAGCTCACGCATCGCCGCGCCGGCGCATTGAACACTAGCTTCTTGTGCCGGCGACAGACGCAGCGCATCGGCGTACGCGGAAATCGCTTCTAAGCCTCTCTCCGCAGATTCTCTTGCCTTATCCGCATGAGGTTTCCGGCCAACTCCTGTGAGCCATAATCGCAAGAATACCGTGTCTGCCAGAATGCCATCGATCACCGACGCTCCATTATTCTGGCGGCGCCGAGGTGCCTGGACCGGCAGATCATTCCTCACGTTATCACCCGACCTCTGTAACGACGGCGATGGCAACGTCATTCTAGGGTCACCAAGCAAACAAAATCTGATACCGCTTATCCGAGACTGCGGAGACCTGTGAAACTCATTGAGTGCTAATCCTACCGGAACCCCGGACGCGATGGCGGCGGACAACGTCTCAATTTGAAGGGGTGCGGAAAGAGTTTGGTACCAGGTCGTCAAGATACCGCCTATTCGGGGGGAATCGAGCATTCGTGGCATCAGACCCCAATTTCCGTCTATGACTTTGCCAAGGTTTCCAGAACCAACTATGACGCCATTGCAGACATTCCAAATCAGAACGCGGGCGGAGATCGCGTTCACACCCAGCAGTCGCTCATTTTGTATTGCTTCCGCTACTGGAAGGTCGCTTCGATGACAGAACCCTGTTATGCAGCAAGTAGGCTTGCGGTTGGGATCGGCAGACTTAGGTATCTGGTCTAAGGGACAAAGGGTGAGTTGACTTGTAATAAATGCATCGATGCCGTCTGAGTGTGTGGAGACGGACAACACGCCCGCCTCACGGTTAAGTGCTGCAAGCACGGCCTCGCCACTAGCGCGACCGCCTAGTAATTCGTGGTCTGTTACCGACTGAGTGTCAAAATCGGCCGGCGGAACAAAGCTTACGCGCCGACACGACAGGCCACCCTTCAGGTATGAAGCGGCCGAGCGGCTTAATACTTGGAGCCGCATTGACACCTGTTCGTCGGAAACCAACATTCCCGGTGCCGGCTGGTCAGAATCAGAAGGGTAAAGAAAGTCCAGGAGCTGATGTGTCACGTGCTCCGACCGTGTAATCAGTACGTCCGGACGCGGCCCCCTCACAAGATCGCTCAGGCTCTCGACCGATCGGAATTTTCGACGCGTGAGATGAGCATAAAGAAGCGCCTCGGAGATGACGAACCCTTGGCCAAGGGCGACAACTTCTTCCGGACCTTCCCAATCAATCTGGCAGGGAATACCAGCCGTGAGGACTGTTGAAGCAGAGAACAACCGAGCCGTCTGCTGAATCGCAACGGAAGTGGAGCCCGACGCGGGCCAAACAGGCTCCCCCTCCTCACTGCAAAGTAGAAGCGAGCGTGGCTCAACATCGAGTTGCAACAGAGTTGCAAAACTGATATCTGACATTGACAGCGTGACTAACTTGCTGCCTTACCAACCCAGGATGAAAATATCGCCACAACAACAACTGTAGTGAACGACAATGACAATAACTCTTCTTCTCACCGCCCGGGCCGCCCGCACCGGAGCAGCGTAATCTGTTGCTGCCCCTTTCGGGTTAAATTGGCTCGAATGGCGATCTTGTCGTTGCGAGACAGTGATGTGGTATTGCGACTCATCTGAAAATGGGATCCCAGCCGCTTTGACGAACGTCTTGGGGTCGGAATACGCTAACTGGACATCTTGTTGATCGGCTTCACCGTAGTGAACTGACTCGATGTCAGTGCGAGTAAAATTCATTTTGTCGGCGAGGACAGCTGACACATTTTGGATTTCCATGACGTCTCCTCGGTGAGAAGTTAACTGCGTTTTTGAGGGGGCCAAATCTTATTCCTCGAGAGCTTTAAGGTCAAGGTTTTTCACTGCGTAAGTTATGATGGGGAACCGATGCGCTGCGGAACGATCAAGGCGGGCTAGTCGATAGATCCAAAGCTAAACAGGTCTATTGCGGGAGAGTCCGAAGGACATTAAGATTCTCGCAGTCTCATTAATTAGAAAAGACCAAAATCGGCGCCAAGTCAGGCTGATGGAATCTCATCTCACAATCTCAGTCCTGAACATCTTTGACTAGAACACTTAATGACCCCCGAGGGCGATTATGGCCGCCGCGCAATCAGGTTCTAAAGACAACTCTTCCCTAGCGCTAATCTCGGTTGACGTTGGAGGAACATTGGGGGCCACCTTTGGTCGCTCAATCACAGAAATACTGGCATCTGCCTCCGAGCTCCCAATATCGCAGGCGCAATCAATCCTGAGAAGTACTCTGCTCGTATCTTCTGAGATCACACAAGCGATGAAAAAAGAGATTTGTGAACTGTTAGGTATTAACATTTCGTGCTTCCCAAGTGACTACATCACACCGGATCTTCAGCTTTATTCATGGACCGAATCAGCAATCAAGTCCTTGAACGAACTTGCACCGGTTGTAACTCTATCGAACGTTTCCTGCCTCGATTGCGATCCAGAGCCATTGAAAAGATCGTTGGGGCGCTACATCAAAGGACACTTTCCTTCGTGCAGGCTCGGTTACAGTAAACCTGATCGGCGCGCATTTGAGTCAGTGGCCACCCGGCACTCGATATCAATAACCAGGATGGTACATATCGGAGACGACTGGGACTGCGATATTGTTGGGGCGTTGTCGGCAGGAGCTCGCGCGGTTTGGATTTCCGAGCGTTTCACCAATCCAAATTGCGATTTGCACGTGTACAACGGACGACTCTCAATTGCTAGAGATCTTTCGGAGGCCGCCGAAAAGCTGCACGCTTTCGCAAGCGAAGAGGTCACGTAAGAACTGTTCTTCTGTGAGGTGATAGCACATGAGCGAATTCGCGGGAGCAGCAACGTACTACAGCCAGTTTCGTCCAGGGATACCAAAAGAGGTTTCAGAACTACTGATTGGCGAAGCCAATCGTGATGTGCCAGCTACTTCGCTTCTCGATCTGGGAACGGGTACGGGTCAAGTGGTCGAAGTCTTACATCAAGACTTCAAGGATATCATCGCCGTCGATCCAGACCCCGAGATGCTTCGACTGGCAGAGCGGAATCTTCGGCAGAAAGTTTCTGACAAAACGCAGTTCAGATTCTACAGCTGTCGTGCCGAAGAGTTCTCGCCACCTGCCGGATGGGTTGCTTCGCTCGTCACAATTTGCCGGGCTTTTCATTGGATGGATCAAGTTAAGGTGCTTGAGCGGTTGGCAGAATTCGTCCCTTGGAGCGGGGTCGTCGCCGTGTTTGGCGACCGTAGCTTTTGGGAGGCGAATAGCCCCTGGAAGCAGTCGGTGCGAGAACTCATTCAAGATTTCCTGGGTGAGCAGCGAAGGGCAGGCAAAGGAATATTTTCACACCATGACCGGCCGTACAGCGAAATCTTGAAGGAATCGCCCTTCTCGAAAGTTAACGAATATACCGTCCCAATAAAGCGCACTTGGAACGCCGAAAGTATTCTGGGGTATCTCTATTCAACTTCTTTTGCCGCGCGCTCGCTCTTCGGCGAAAGAGTAGAGGAATTTGAACACGCGCTGAAAGAGCGACTTGCGGGCTTGTCTCGCGATGACAAGTTCGACGAAGACAACGAGTTTATTATTCGCATCGGCCGGAAGGGTTAAAGTCCATGTCGGACAGATTCAAAACGCAGCGTGAACAGCGCCACCTTGGCAGCCTAACAGCGCTTGAAGTTGAAGCCATGGTCTCCGCCGATTCCGTGCTCTGCCTCCCCATTGGCGCTCATGAACAACACGGCCCACACCTGCCGATCAATACCGATACAATTCTTGCAGAAGGCTTCGCCCTTGAAGTAATTGAACGATGGGGCTCACAGTACGACATTTGGTTGTTGCCGACTATTCCTTACGGCCCGTCGCCCGAACATTTATGGTCGGCTGGAACGGTGTCATTGTCGATTGGATCGTTTTCCGAGATTGTTTTGTCCACCTGCGAAAGTGTTGCCGCCGCAGTTTCGGCGAAAAACCTCATGGTCATCAACGGCCACGGAGGCAATCGAGGAATTTTGGAGGCACTCGGATATGAGGTTCAAAAGCGCGCAGGGCTGAATATGTGTGTAACTCATCCAACATCTCTCTCAAAGGTACGATGTGATTCAGCGCTGCCGGAGATTCATGGCGGTATGAGTGAGACCTCCGTCATGCTCGCACTGACAGAAAGCTCGGTGCATATGGATCGTTTGCCGGAATCCGATGTTGCAAGGGCGCCGAACCCGGAGTCTATCCGAAAGCTCATACTGGACCGAGGAACAACATGGCCCTGGACCTCCGATGACCCGTCAATCGCCTACCACGGGATCATTGGTGATGCCAGTAAGGCAAATCTCGACCTTGGTCTCCGAATCGTAGAAAGCGCAATCGAGGAATATGGAAAGGTTTTGTCCTGCTTAGTTGAGAGAAGAGGCGCCAGCAGTGCATGAACGTACCAACCAAGTCGATCCCGAAAGCGCTGTCGAGGCATTTTGGGCCGCTGCAAATTACATCAGTGCCTGTTTACTTTATCTCAAAGCAAATCCCCTCCTTAGTGAAGATCTAGCCTTCACCGACCTAAAGCCCAGAGCCCTCGGACATTGGGGGTGTGTTCCTGCGCTAAACTTCATTTGGGCCAGCCTGCTTTCAGTTATCCGCTCGACCGGCGCAGATGTCAGACTCTTCTTCGGCACGGGGCATTCCGGTGCCGCCTGGCTGGCGTGTAGTTATCTTGAGCAGTCCCTTTCAAGCTACTACGACATCAACGATGGGGCCGCCGGTTTGGAAAAGCTTTGTGCATCGTTCGGGCGCACTGGAGGATTTCTCACGGAGCTAAGCGCTCAATATCCCGGTGTTCTCTGGCCCAGTGGCGAACTTGGCTACACCCTGGGAGTTTCTCATGGTCATGCATTGAGTACTGAAAAGGGTATTGTTCTCGCAGTATTAGGTGACGGGGAACTTGAAACGGCTGCTACGAACGCTGCCTTTCATGGGATCAAGAAGTTTGCAGCCCGCACTTCTCGTCTTGCAATAGTTGTTAATCTCAACGGGCTGCGCATGGGTGGGCCAAGTGAAATCTCGACGTGGACTGACGCAGGGATTCAAAAATACTTCGCCGCTTTTGAATTGACTCCAAGATTTATTGAGGGGTTCGATGCATGTGCCTTGACCGACGCTCTGGAAGGGGCACTGGTCGAGTCCCTCAAAGCTGGTCCACCATCTCTAATCATTTTAAGAACCGAAAAAGGCGCGACTATGCAACGGATGCCAGGTGGCGAAGCAGTCGTTGGAACTCCGCGCTCACATAAAGTACCGCTAAAAACGCTCCGCCAACCGACGGATCTCGAATGGCTCGAGCGGTGGCTGCGTTCGTACCGGCCAGATTATATCTTCAGGAACCGGCAGATCGACCGAACTGCATTTGCAGAGATATTGCCGAGAGACGCGCTGCTGATTGGCAATGCCCATCAGCGCGCCGCGACCGAATATCAGTTTGGAGATATGTATCGGCGAAACAGCGTCAAACAAGCGAGGCCGAATTCGAACGCCGTTATAGCGTTCATTAGAGCTATTGAGAGTGAGGCCGAAGCTTTGCCAAAAAAGATGCTCTTAACCTCGCCCGACGAGTTGGCCTCCAACCGGCTGGAGTCTATAAATTCTGAAAAAGTAGAGATAATTGAATATCTGTCGGAGCATCAATGTCTGGCGTGGTCAATTGGAGCAGCGACGAGTGGACGTGCCACCTGGTATACAAGCTATGACGCTTTTGCGCCAATTGTGCTCTCCATGATCACCCAGTATTTGAAGTTCCTTGACAACATTATTCAATCCGAAATTCCGATAGTTAATCAGCCTCTAAATGTCTTTCTCACAAGCCTTGGTTGGCGGAATACTTACACTCATCAGGATCCTGGATTTGCGTCGGCTGTACTAGAGAAACGCTCTCCTTCATTTCGCTGTTTTCTGCCGGCATCGTCAGCCAGCGTGGCCGCTGCCGTTGCAAGCTGTCACCGTATGTCGAACGCGGTCTCCTGCATCATAGCCGACAAACACGAGTACGCTTGGGACCCACCGAAGCTCAACCTTGACGAAGGGGAACCATTCACTTTCGTCGGTGAGTGGGGCAGCGACAAGCCGTCGATAAGGATCGCGTTTCTTGTCAGCGGAGACTATCTCGTAAGGGAAGCCGTCTTTGCGGCGGAGGCCGCTGCTAAGGCTGGCGGGCACATCAGAACGAAGAGTATCGTTTTTGAAGAACTCACGTGGCTCTACCGCTCCGGCGCTGATTGTGAAGCTCACAGAAAAGAATTCAAACGCTTGATTGCTGATTCCGATTTGTTTATTCTGATTACCAGCCTTTATGAAGATGTAATCTCTTCCCTGGTTCGCCATGTCCTCCGGCCCCCATGCCGCATGACGACTCTGGGATTTCGTTCAACTCCTTCGTCGGTTACTCCAGTGGGTGCACTTCTCGAAAGTCGGAGTTCCTGGATTCAAATCGCGGCGAAGGCGCTCAATGAGACTTTGTACTCTGCCGGCGAGATAGAGACCAACCGGGTATTGGCGGCGATTGATAAACTCAGCGCAGTCGAAATCAGGCTGCGTCGAGACTTAGAAATGTCGTACGACGAGCCTGAATGGTACTGGAGGCTTAAGCCTCAGGATGTTCTGACCTAGCCTCTCACAGAATAGTTAACAGCGAAGGTTTGGGAATTATGAAGTTTGATCAACTAGAAGATCTCGCTTCTGCATACGATATTCCTTTGCTTGACGTGCAGCTGATGGCTCTTAACCTGTTCGGCATCGCCTCAAACATAGGCGATGGTCGGGCACGAGTTGAAGTTCGCTTGCTTGCCGATCCGGAAAACGAATGGCACCTCATTGTGCCGACTGGGCGGGAAACAAGTCCTTACAAACTCAGTGGCGACGAACTCCTGCTTTCGGGCGTGGGAATCGCTTCCGTGCGCCTAGTCGAGCATGATGACGCCCATCTGGGATATGTCCGTGTCGGGGGTCAGGTCCTTACGCTGAACACGAACAGACGCTCTATCTGTACGGGCTGTGTGTTTTGTCCCAACACGCTTGCAGATGCCAACGACCCCCGCATTGCTAACTCTGACGACGAATTGGAGCAGTGGCTAAGAGCGTTCTTGCAGAAGAATCACTGGGCGGATCTTTCAAAGCTGAACGAGATCAATCTTTCCACAGGTTGTTTTGGCGAGGAATCCCGGGCGCTTGAACATCTCCGGGACCTCCGGGGCCTTTTAAAGAAGTATGGATTTACCGATCGACTGGGAATCTTATCGTCGGTGATTCGATCATCTTGCGGGTTGCGGGTGCTTTCGGAATTGGAGCCCTTCGCCTTGTTTCTGACTCTGGAGTGCATTACCAGAAGAAAACTGCTGCTGAAAGAAAGCAAAGCGAACCTTGACCCGCAACAGGCTATTCGGATCCTTCAGCGCGCCAGGGCAGTCGGAGTGGAAACTGGAGTAATGATAGTCGTCGGACTCGATCCGCTTCGGGACGCGATTAATTGGTTAAGAGAAGCCGCACCGTACCTGACGGACTTCCCTAATCTTCAGATTTTTCAGTCTCATAGTCCGTATATGGATATTTTTCGCACCGATGGTGCAGAACAACTCGAGTTTTTCCTGCAAGCCCGTCGAGAGTTGGAATCAATGCTATTGCCGACACCTCTTAGACCTCGCCGTTGGCAAAACTATCGTCCGCTTTGGCACTACAAATTTGGAGCGGAGTCTCTTCCACTTTGAGTCCCAATACCGACAAAACATTTAGAACATTGGCAGCACAGCTCGTCGCGAAGGGCAAGCACATTACGCTGCTCGTCAACGAACCAGTTCTAGGCGAACGAAGAGCCTGTCGCATGCGATTGGCGATCGAAGGTGCTATGTACAGTGGATTGGGACTATCGTTGAACCTGGAAACTTGCCTGTTTGTTGTTGATGCTCCGGCACTGGCGCAGTCTTACGATATAGGTTCGACTTTAGCGCTCTCACACGTTCGGCCCCTTGGCGGTGAGCTCGGATTTGAACATTTACGTGGCCGACTACTGGCCCTCGTTGACGGCGCGCCGCTTGAATCGCTTTCAGATCGAGCTACACGTCACGCCTTGCTCTACATTCTTGAAGCTCGCGATCCACTGGTGAGGTGCCAGCGCCTTGAGATTCTGAAAGCTGCACTAGGGAGAAAGCGTTCGCTGCGATGAGGTGCCGGTTTAACTCTAATGATCGATCTTTCAGAAAACGAAAAGCGAGTGTTTGTTCGAGACGGCGCACTATTGAGGAGAAAGCTCGTGCCAATTTCTATTGTGCGAGCTGCCCTACGGATTGTGGAGGATTGGTATGTGACCTCGCTTGACCCTAACGAAATTGACGAATACACACAAAAGACTTTTGCGCCGAGTCTGGGGGCCCATCCCGATTTACTGAATGTTTATTACCAACCGGGGTTAGATAAGATTGCAGGTTCGCTGGTTGCGCCAGATCGAATCCAGCCTGTATCAACGGTCCAAGTACAAATACGAACTCCTGAAGGAGTGCGGCTGCCTCAATCGGAAAAGTCCATGCATGTCGACGGCGTTGCATGCCCTCATCTTGATCCAAAGGAACTGAGGACTTTCACGCTCCTAATTGGGGTGCTTCTCACGGAGGTCAAGCATATTCAAGATGCACCGTTAAGGTATTTGCCAAGTGCGCATTTTTCCATGGCGGAGTGGTTTCGCAACGGGTGGAAACTTGGTGCGAGCGAGCAGGTACCGGCCGACATAGCTGAGAGCCCTGGCATCCCCTTCCTTGGAGAGCCAGGAGACGCAATACTGCTGCACCACCTGATCCCCCATGGCGTGGGAACGAACAAGACAACCAAGCCTCGAGTGATGCTTTACTTTCGCATTAAGCACGAGTTCCATAACGCACACCTCTTCGAGTCGTTAACTGACCCGTGGTTGGAATTCCCCTCACTGCGCAATTTGTCATCTCAGGCAGGACAGTCGCTGAAGAGACGATCAAGCGAGCGACATGAATCAAGTTGATGCAGTAGAGCATTTAAGGCAACACCTTCTAGACCTTATTCGCCCAATTGTCACAGGCCGGGTTGTGATCCTGGCGGGAATTACTGCCAACAACGATTCAATCGCAGAGTTCTTCCGTCTGGCTGGCGCAACGGATGTAATCAGCCTTGAGCTCTTACCGACCGTCGATACACCTATTCATTTGCTTTTTTCGCGAACCGAGACTCTCTTTAAGAATCCCCCGGCTTCAGTTGAGAGTTTTCTTTCAACAATCGATCGCAAGGTTCGAGCCGTTGTCTATGCAGGTTCGTTCTGTTCCCAATCATCACTCTGCGGTCGGAAAATCATCGGTGCCAGAAAGGCCGCTCATTCCCAAGCAGAACGTAAAGATCGACAGCTCGAGTATGGCCTTGTAGATCAAGCCGCTAACATGCCGCGCATCCTTGATTTTGGCGACGAAAAGGCCGCATGGGAAATCATTGACAAAGAGGCACGTGACTCGCCGATCGTAGTTTCAGGTATTCCAGATAAATACCTGGCTATGGGAAGCAGTCACACTTACCTGGTTTATCGGGAGCCGGGTGATCAACCGGATCGAAACATCCTCCATGTCATTGGCGTAATCGCACGTGATTGCCGCAAGGGCCTGATATCCAGATTAGATAGGGGGACCCCATGCACGTTCTATGGATATGTCTCGCGTAATTGGTTCATCGAATTCGGTGCTTTTGAGGGGTTGGTGTTTTGGAATCGTAAAACGCTTCAGTTGTCAGCGCCAGGCATAATACGTCCCATCTACCTCGAGGCAGCACAACACCGAATCGCAACTGAAGCCATTCAAAACGCGACTCGACGTTTGTACGACGGAACTCACTACACAGGGGCATTTTGCACAGATGGCATCATGCAGTCCCACCGCTACTTGATTCACGAAATTAACCCTCGGGTGTGCGCAGGCTTCTCCCTCCTGGGCGAACTATGCCATGGCCGACTGCCTCTTACGTTAATAGATCTGGCGCTTAGAGAACGCCCAATCGAGGCGGATGTGTTGCTGCGTGAACCGCTCAAGAATGTGGCGCCTTTTCTCCGAACGCAAGGACCTCTGATTAAACTGTGGGACACAAGGCTTGCGCCCGTTCAGGAAGACCTAAGAGCGCGAGCAACTGAGACTGCCGATGTCACTGGGTGGATCAGCCAGGTCAGAAGAGTCTTGGCAAGCGACCATCTTATACCGGTGGTGGATCACGAATGAAATTCACCAGCACAAGTGACTTCGGCCGCTTGTTTCATCATCCTATCAGGCTGCGAAAAGTTGAGCTGCGAACATACAGCACATGCGTCGATGCCCATTCAGATGTAGGTTCCCGGGTCAGACAAAAGCGGGGACTGCCCTGCCGCTTCGATTTAACCCATGCGTATTTACGTTTACAGACACAGGAGGGATATGAGGGATGGTACGGCCCATTGGATTTGTGGTCGAAGGTTACACCCTTCACGCTATCTGCGGCTTTGAGTAGGCTTGGCGAGATAACATCTATCGCCGATGCCTCCGCAGCTCTTGGGCCCATTTGGCCGCTCTACCCAACCACGTGCGCGGCAATTGACTGCGCATTATGGGACCTTGTCTCTCGGGCTGGTGGGCATCCCACCTGGACAATGCTCACATCACCCAAAAAGCCGGCGAAATTTGACCCTCCGCTTTACGGCAGCTGTTTAGGTTTGGATATCGAAGAGGTGACGGTGCTCTTAGATGTGTTCTCATCTGGCTATCGACTTGCCAAATGGACACTGAACGCAAACAGATCCATCGAGGGACAGGTGAATAGGTTTCAGTTCCTCGGTGCGGAATGCGAATTCATCGCGTTCGACGCTCACGCCGGATTAAGCATCGATCAAGTCAAGACCGTTCAGCAGCTCGCCCCAGCGCTGGCATGGCTGGAGGATCCCTTCCCATCAGAGGATTTGAGCAAGTGGATTAGTGCTGCTTACGAGGGTCGCGAACAAATTCCGCTCATGGTTGTTGGGGAAGATGTTTTCCTGCCGGAGCGATTAGAAGAACTGATTCGGCTCCCGTCTGTCCATGCGCTTAACCTCGAGGTTGAGCTGTTGGGAATTACAAGATCCGTTGGGCTATTAACGAAACTTCGAGATCTAGGCCGCGTTTGTCACTTACACGGTCGAGCGATCATTCCATCGTCGCACCTTTGGCGAGCCTTTCCAGACGTTGTCCGATGGGTTGAGTGTCACTTGGCGTTCGCTTCTGAGAGACTGGCAACGGTTGAATGCGCTGAGCGGGCGACTGATCCACGTGAGATAGCAAGCCACTGTCTAAGTCAGGAAGGAATGGGCGTCATGCCACGCACGGACCTTTCCGGGAAAGTAACTGATATTCCTATTTGAGAACGGCTAAAGAATGAGAATTCTTCATCCGACAGAAATCGATCTAGCAGCCCGTGCGATTGAAGCAGGAGAGTTGGTCGTTGTACCCACGAAACGATGGTACATGTTGTGTTGCGATGCTGGTAACGCTGACGCTTGTAGCCGGATCTACCAATCAAAACGACGTCCAAAAAGCAAATCACTACTACTTGTGCTGCCCTCCAAGAGCGCGGCTGACCAGTACTTTCAGTTAAGCAATGATGCACGGGTCTTAATTGCAAGTCTTTGGCCCGGTGATCTCGCGCTGCGTCTTAAGTGGACCTCCGCCGAGCTGGGCCGTTCTTACGAAGCAGTCGGGCCGGACATCGCGCTAGTGGGTTACCCAAATGACCTGCTGGGAGATCTCGCTCAACGAACTTCCGTGCTTCTCGCTGCGACCTCTGCAAATATTTCAGAAAATTCAAACGCTGAGGCGGGGCCGGCAATCACTGTTGAAGAAGTATTGAGATTCAGCAGAGATAGTGAAATCAGGTTTTCAGTGATTGTCGATGACGGAATCTCTCCTCAATTTATTCACATGACAATTGTAGACTGCTCCGAAGTGGATAGACCAGCAATCCTCATTCGCGATGGTGCCGTACACCAACGAGCGCTCAGCGCAGCTCTCGGACGGGAGGTTCCAGTTTTCGAGCAACCGAAAATTCGTTGAAGGTACACCGTTGCGGTAAAGTGCTATCCCTGCCGCTAAGTTCCGTTGAATTACTATAAGTGGCTTCTCTTCCACGGCACCGACACTGATTCGACTCCCGTACGGGACACCAATTCTAAGATATGACTCCGGGGTCTCTTGCCACAGCTTTACAAAGCAATAACTGAGGTATATAAGGTCGGCATCAGGACTTCCTAATTGATGCCGGACCTATCGCCGGCACCGTTGTTCAACGCGTCGAGCAAGTTGGAGCCTCAGCAACTCCGACCACCTACGCGTATTAAAAAGTTACCAAGAGAAGGAGATCACCGTGTCCAATGTACTTCACGACAACTCGGACGGCGTGATTGAGGCCGAAGTGGCGACACTGCCCGAACCGCAGCGCGCGCCGCCAGAATCGCCCTCGCTCTCCGAGGCTATTCAGCAGCCTGCGCTGTCTGAGGAAGAGCTTCAGAAACGTCAGGATGCGATCGGCGAGCGCCGAAGGCCAGCGGGACCACCTCTCGAAAGCGCGTCGCGTAGCGCCGTCGATGACAACCCATCCGACGTCCCAGAGACCGACGTGACGCCGGCCGACACCGAAACCGAATAACGCGCACGAACCGCTCGCGTCGTCCGCACGCGACTGACAGGAGATTCGCATGTCTAACCTCACCCTCTTACGAAACATCGCTCTGCCAAAATCGGCAACGAGCGGGCAAACCAGCACTGTCGGAGAACCGAGCCTCGCCAACAATGGCGCGCAGATTTATTACAGTGGTAATTGGTACGCCGCGCGCTCACTCGACGACGGCGCGTCCTGGGCGTACGTCAATCCGTTCACGACCTTCCCTGCCGCAGATGGCGGCTTCTGCTGCGACCAAACCCTCATCTACGATCCAACGCGAGACATCACCATCTGGCTGCTGCAGTACATCAGGCAGAACAACACCAACACGTTGCGGGTGGTGGTCAAGAAAGGAACGGGTGGGGGCGTCTTCGACTTCTTCCACGACCTGAAGCCGGGGAACGTGAATCCGGCATGGGCGGCGGAATGGTTCGACTACAACAGCGCCGCGCTTTCGAACAACTTCCTCTACATCACCACGAACTCATTCAGCGGGAACACCTGGCAGCGCGCCGTCGTGTTCCGAATCTCGCTCGACCAGCTGGTCGCTGGTGGCGCGCTGTCGTATGACTTCTTTTCCACCACGTCAAACGGCTCGCTGCGCTGCACTCTGGGCGCAGGCGACACGATGTATTTCGGCAGCCATAACAGCTTGTCGCAGCTGCGCGTCTTCACTTGGCCCGAATCGTCGACCACCGTCACATTCAACAATGTCAACGTGACGTCGTGGACGGGCGGGGCGTACAGCGCGCCCGGCCCGGACGGCAGGAACTGGTTGACCCGCACCGACGGCCGTATCACCGGCGCTTTCCTTGCAAACGGAGTGATCGGGTTCCTTTGGACGGCAAACACGCGGAGCGGACGTCCGAAACCCTATGTGCGCGCCGTCCGCATCAATGCCGCTACCAAGGCGCTGGTCAGCGAGCCGGACATCTGGAACAGCACTTTCGCTTACGCCTATCCGGACTGCTGCGCGAACGTTAACGGCGGCGTCGGTATAAGTCTGTATCGCGGTGGCGGTACGATCTTCCCGTCCCATGTCGTCGGCATCTGGCAGGGCGCGGGGTGGCTGCTGGCCGACACCAAAGCCGGCACAAGTGGACCGCAAGACGGAAAGTGGGGGGACTACGTTACCTGCCGCCGCCATGCCCCCGATGGCATTACCTTCGTCGCATCGGGCGTCACGCTGCAAGGGGGTGCGCTACAGTCGAACATCGAGCCGCGTTACGTCCACTTCGGCGAGAACACGGTCCCGGTGGTGAGCATTGCATCCGCGGCCTTCCCCGGCGTCGTTCTGCGGATGGACGGGAACGGCGTGACGCAGCCGACCGGACCGGGCGGTGGGGTCGTGAATTGCCAGTTCGGCGCCATGTCGTGGGAGAAGTTCAGGCTCGAAACACAAGCCGATGGCACAGTCGCCATCGCCTCAGTCCAGTTTCCCGGCGTCTATCTAAGGATGGATGGACGCGGCGTGACGCAGCCTACCGGACCGGGCGGCGGGATCGTGAATTGTCAGTTCGGCGCGCACTCGTGGGAGAAGTTCAGGCTCGAGACACAAGCCGACGGCACGGTCGCCATCGCCTCAGTCCAGTTTCCCGGCGTCTATCTAAGAATGGACGGGCGCGGCGTGACGCAGCCTAGTGGATCGGGCGGCGGGATCGTGAATTGTCAGTTCGGCGCGCACTCGTGGGAGAAATTCATCATTGCGCCGGTGTGATCGTCAGCCACCCGCTCACCGCGCCGCACATAAAAAGTAATTCAAAACTAAAAGGCAACCTTGACTAACGAATCAAGGTTGCCTTTTCTTCAGTCGATGCAACCGGCTATTGTTGATACAACTTCAGAACAGCCGAAAAGGCGATTGCGCCGCCCGGACCTGCTCCCGACCACCAAACGTCAACTCTGTAGACTCCTGGCGGTACTTCATGCGGACCGTTGCCGACCTTCTGGAAAAAGTTTGCGGCAAACATGTCAACATCGCGTTCTGCTTCAGTAGCAACAGCCGGACTGTTTGATCCAAACGGATGTTCGAAGTGGCCAACCATGTGACGAGGACCACCGCCCGTCGGAGTCAACGTAACCTGAAACATTGTCAGTCCCGCGACGCCATACAGTTGGCTGCCTACGATCGCGTCGAGGTGAGCGTTTAAGCAGCCCGCCTTTAGGGACACTCTGGTAGTTAAGAGAGGGGTCTTGTCGAATCCGCCACCCTCACCGCCTCCAGGCATCGTAAAGAAGTTCGCGGGGGTAAACCTTGTGTTCTCGTCAGCGATATCCGTTACCATTCTAATGGGTCCTCGGCAAGACAACTGCTGCGCTCGCCCGGCCGGCGCGGCGGACCGCGCTTTTTTTGCGTCGTCTTCCTTCTCGCCTGAAAAGACTCGGCGATCTTGCGCCATTACGACGCTTGACATGCCGGTGGTGACAATCAACGCAACCAAAATAATGGTCTTCGGTAAAAAGCTTGTCTGTTTCATGAGGTTCTCCTTTTGAGGTTAGTGAGGTGCGCACGGCCTGATAGCGCAATAGCGTGTCGCGGTGCCGCCCTGGCGGTCGCGGTGTAGTTTGTGTCCACGCTGCCTTCGCTTCAAATAGCCAAACTGGTTAAGACAAGTCGACAGTTCCGATAGTATCGATAGCAAGCTCGGTACCAAACCGCGAAGCTCTGAAATCCAGAACAAAGAGTCTTAGAGGACCACCTGACAACGCTCGAACATGTCTTCGATTGTTCACTGGTAGAGTTCATGAACCACACATTCAGATAGGAAACTCCAGCGGGGAGTGCGGCGAGTATTCATTTCAAGGTCGTGCAAGCTTGCAAGGTTGATCCGGCCAATCAACCTGCGATTACAAAACATTTAATGAACACCCGGCACTCTCAATAGCGTATATATCCGAAACTGTTCTAAAACATTGAATCGATCAGTTTTGCCTCAAAAGTAATATGCCGCGTGATTATGGCTTTGTCGTCAGATGTGCGGCGGTGGCTTGCCCCGCCGTCCGGCTGAGGTAATTGGATGAGGGCTACGCCCGAAACGCCTTTTCCGGGAAATTACTCAGTTACACGCGAGGGCGTAGCCCGAAATCAAGTTGCAAGCTTACGGCGGGGCAGAGCCGCCGCCGCACATCGGACGGCGAAGCCCAAATGAAAATGACTTTTGAGGCAAAGTCGAATCGACTCTAAGGAAATGAAAATGCTCAAAAACATCATTGCTTGCGGATTATTTCTGTTGGCTTCAATTAACGGCGTAGCAGGGCAAGGTGGTCCGCGTGCCGACGAATACATGCGGCTAGCCGAGGAATCCAACCAAAACCTGAAACGGGACGACGCGATAAATTATTACGAAAAAGCGTCTGTCGAATTTCAAGCACTCGGGAACACGGAACAGTTTATAAATTCCTATAACCAGATAGGCATCATCCTCACGAGGCAGGACAAGTATGACCGGGCGAAAACTTATTTAGACAAGGCTCTATCGACTGGACTTTCCACACTTGGCCCAAACCATCTGGTAGTTGCCACGACGTACCTAGCCTTAGGTGTCGTGTATGCCGCCGAAGATAAGTTTGACCAGTCGTTAGAAGTCCATAACAAGGCACTGAAGATCCGGCTCTTGAAACTAGGAAAGTACAACGCTCATGTCGCGACAAGTTATGGAAACATCGGAAACGTTTACTTGCGCAAAAAAGATTACGACCGGGCTATTGAAACCCACCTGATCGCAAAACAAATCAGAGAAAAAGTTTTCGGAAAGAATAGTGTTGAACTAGTCGGCTCTTACAGAGGTTTGGGGAATGCCTATCGAGAGAAAAAGAACTACAAAAAGTCATTGGACTACTTCGAAAGGGTATTGAGAAATAGAATTATCCAACTTGGACCAGGTCATAAGGAGCTGGCCCGAGAATACGAAAGTATTGGTGAGGTCTATTCTTTAATGGGTAACAAATCGAAGGCAGAAGAATACAAGATCAAAGCTCAGGAAGTCGGAAAACAATCAAAGTAGCGAACAAAGATCCCGCCGATTAATAATTGACGTGTGCAGAATCCGTAACAAAAGAGAGTAAATGAAAACGGCTTTTGCCTCAGAAACCTACTTGCAGGACGATCATCTTATTAGTGTTGTTTCGTGCGATTCGTGGATCGTTGTTTTGCTGCTTAAAAAACTATCCATGAAACACACGAAATAACACGAAACGTGTTGAACAAGCCTTTGAGGCAAAACCCAATGAAAACTTTATTTTTCATCTTCCTAACTCTGGCCGCGTCCGTTGTTGTAACCACTGCGCAAACCACAGCGTTTATCGGCGTTAACGTGATCCCGATGGATCGCGAGCGCGTGTTAGCGAATCAAACGGTCATCGTGCGAAAAGGGGTCATCGCCGAGATCGGCGACTCAAAGAAAGTGCGGATACCGAAGGACGCGATTCGTGTAGATGCCGCAGGAAAGTATTTGATCCCCGGCCTCGTAGATATGCACACGCATTTGTTGTCGGACAGCGACGAGTATCCTGATTCGATCGGACCCGATGAATTGCGCGTGATGGTGGCCAACGGCGTTACGACCGTAAGGTTCATGATCGGCACGCCTGAGCTACTGGCTTTGCGAACCCGTTCTGCCAAAGGCGAGATTACTGCACCCACCATCTATGTCGCATCGCCGCATCTTACGGGACGGGAACAGGGAAACAATTTCGTGGTCAACGCCCCCGATGAAGCTCGCGAGGCTGTCCGGAAATCAAAAGCCGCTGGTTACGACTTCATCAAAATAACTACCTTCATCAAGGCCGAGGTTTACGAGGCGGCGGTGGATGAAGCGGCAAAGCAAAACATCCGCGTGGTGGGCCACGCGGACAGTAGGTTTATTGGCGTCGAGCGGGCGTGGAAAGCGCGCCAGCAGATCGAACACCTCGACGGCTATATGGAGCTGCTGCTCAAATCCGACGCGCCGATGAAAGGCTCGGTTTCGGACTTATACATCTACACCCCCGAGAACTGGAAGAGCTTTGACCACATGGATGAAGGCAAGATCCCGGAGATCGCCCGCAAGACCGTCGCGTCCAACCCGTTTGTAAATCCCACACACCACTTCATGAAAAACTCGTTCGGCCGTCTCCGAACGGAAGAAGAGATTCGGGCACAGCCGGACTTCAAATTCTATCCCGCTAAGGTGCAGCAACAGTGGTTAGATTTTTATAAGCGCAATCGGATGCTGCAGACAGTCCCCGTTGAAAAGCGCGCGCGGTGGGTCGAGCTCCGCGAAAAACTTATTAAGGCAATTCACGACGCCGACGGCAAACTGATGACCGGTTCGGACACGCCTGAGTTCTTGTGGCTATACGGCTTTGGGTTGCACCACGAGCTGAAGGCTCTCAAAGATTCCGGTATCTCTAGCTATGCCGTCCTCGCGGCCGGTACGCGCAATCCACAGGAATTTTTGGGTACGCTCGAAAGAGTCGGCACGATCGAAAAAGGAAAAGTAGCGGATCTGATCTTGTTGAATGCGAACCCGCTCGAAAATATTGAATCGACCAGGGATCGTGTGGGCGTGATGTTGAGAGGCCAATGGTTTACACAAACCGAACTCAACGGCTGGCTTGATGAGATCGCCCCGAAGATCGCCAATGCGTATCATGAGCCGAAGCGGTCTCCTTGATCCGCCCGCCGACGTGGATCGTACTGAATAATAAGTAAGAATCTTCAGAGTTCAGACCTGGGTTTGTGTTATTGAGGCAGCGGCAAGCTAAAGCTTGTACTCTGAACATTGTCTGACTCATCATTCATCATTCATCACTCAGCACTCATCACTTCGAGTTCCGCTGCTAGTTCGGCCGCGCCGCAGCTACCGCTTGCACGAACGCTGTTACGAGCGGATGCGGCTGCTGCTCGGTTGACCTCGTCTGCGGTACAAACAGCGTCCCAACGTAAAATGGGTGACCCGGCAACTCGATCACCCTGACTTCCCCCTCGCTGTCCGAGCCACTGATGCGCAACCGGCTGCTCCCTAAGAATCCGACCTTTCCCGGATCAACGCCGAAGTTGCAATAGTATTCCTCTCTGGCCGAAGTCGATTCGTAGATCCTGGCCACTAGCGATCCGCTCTCGAACCTAAGCTCCATCTCACGACCCTTCAGCGAGCAGTCGAGGCGGGAGATGAACAAGGTCGATGCGTATGGGTCATATTCAGCGTGTTGCGCGTCCTGGTAATGCAATACGTTGCGAGCGTACTCGAGCACCATGTGCTGAAATCCGCCACAGGTCCCGAAACACGGGACGTTGTTCTTTCGCGCGTGCTCAATGGCCCAGAGCGTTTTCTCAAGATTCTTGTAGGGGCTTCCCGGAGCAACCCAGAGACCGGAATAGCGTGAGAACAGCGACTCGTCGATGTCCTGAGTTGACACCCATTCGCCCTTGATTGCTGTGCCGAGTGCGGCGCTCGAATGCCCGATTGCGATCCCGGTCGCAACGTGTGGCGTGAAGGCCGAATCATACTCTCCAAGTATCGCGATATCGCTCATTCGTTCTTTCATCCACGTGCCGGATGTCGCGACTTTGAGGACTTTCTACGCTTGGCTTGCCGGCCGCGGTACGCGGTGACCTCGATCCCGACCAAGGCGCCGAAAGGCATCTTGACCTGTGGTGTGCTACGCACTGGATACGGCGCTTTGAACGTAGCGGAGTAAACACGATTCATAGCATCGAAATCTCCAATGTCGGATAGAAAGACTGTTGTGCGCACCACGTCCGACAGCGAGAGCCCAAGCTTTTCCAAAATATCGGAAACGATTTCGAGGCAACGAGTGGTTTGCGTCGTTATATCACCGTCAATGAGCCGGCCCGATACTGAGTCTCGCCCGATCTGACCAGCGAGAAAGACGAAATCCCCAGCCACGATGGCGTGTGAGTATGGACCGTACGCTGGCGGGATGGTTGTGTCAGAGAAGGAATAGTGTTCCATATCGTCTGTAACCTTTCACGCTCGTGCAAGATCTAGTGATATCCGATCACCACTAAGCGGTCAGAGAAGTTTGATTTACCAGGATCATGGGAGTTAGGCGTCCTTTTCGTGAGGTTACGGATATCGACGCTTGGTGTGTTCTATCGATCGGGCTACCAACGTCTCCAGTACCTTCAAATCGATGTCAGCCAAACGCTTGATGTAGACACAGACGTTCCCGGTCCTATGCTTTCCCAGCTTGGCCAGCAAGGCGTCACGACCTTCGAAACCCTGAGCGATGTAAACAACCAACTCCCTTCCCCGCACGGCAAACCCAGCGAGAGCCGAATCGCCTTCGTGACCAGTGGCGTACTGGTAATGGTAGCTCCCGAATCCGACGATGCTTGGACCCCACATCACTGGCTTTTGCCTGGTAACTCTTCGCATGAGAGCAACCAGCTTCTGAGCGTCACTGCGTTGCTCCTCATTCGTGATGGCAGCAATGTGACTCTCGGCACTGACTTTAGTGGGTTTGGTCTTGAGCTCCGACACGTGCACCTCCAAACAGTTTCTTTTGAACGCCTAACGCTGGGCTTCAGCGGGTTCATGGAGAGTCGACAGTTGAAGCAACATAACGGTTGAGTTGACCGGCGGCGGTCAACTAACCAATCATCCAAGTCTTGCGAATGGAAAACAATCTAATTCCGCTCGCGTCCAACGATTTGTTGGGCGGCGTTGTGTCAACAGACAGTTTTCAAGCAACCAATTATCGACGGTGAATTCAGACGGGTATTCATAGCTTAATGGTTGGCCTGCTTTTCCGGATAGAGCCATACGACGAAGCTCACCTGCTGGCCCTTGTAATCGCCCGTAATTTGCCAGCAGCCGGGAGTAGGCACATAGACGCCGGTCAGCATGGCGGCACGAGGCTCAAAGAGCGCGTTCGTCACCCTGTCCACCAGAAGAGGTGGAGCGTCCCCATCGAGCCGTCGTCCCGTGACCTTTAGGCTATAGTCCTCTTTTTTGCGGTAATCAAAATCGACGCTTCCCCAGAAAATCTTGTTAGTCCAATTGGGTCCGCCAGGGCCACGCGGCAACCAACCCCAGACTGTTCCCGATTTCCGCACGGGGAGGTACAGCCTTTCTGTACCAAGCCAAAAGCTCTTATCGTTCTCACCCATCTCTTGCTCGCCGGGAGGCGTGAAGGGAACCACCGGCGCCTGCGTAAGTGGACAGGAAGCCGGAGGTCTAGGACGCTGTTCAGGAAGATTCTGCTGGCACACTGTCGTAAGGGCCACGACCGAAATCAACAACGCTAGTCGCAGAACAATCATTGCAATCCTCCTCTTAAAGCTTACCTTCGCCTTCGTTCAATAGCCGCCCAACTGAGTATTATACGGCGGATCTGCAGCACAAGTACGGAGTTGATGGTCCTATCCCACTATCGCCGCTCACCCAGAATTGATCCTGCACAGATCATGAGGCGAATTTGAGTATCAGCTTGAAGCCTCTTTAGATGCCTCTTTAACTGAGTGAAAGCTCGGCTGTCGCGTGATGACTCTTTCCATCTAATACGATTCTTGCCAAAGACTGTCAAAACTTACAGTTAATTGTTAACGGCAACCTCGTTAACGTAGCGGACATGTAACCCGAGATGGAAGTGTGCCGAAATGGTTGGCAACACTGGCAAACAGTCAGAGGTTGCTCAGATACGCCGGCAAATCAGGATAAGTCTGCTGGTTAAGAGGAGGCGTGAATGTTTGAGTTCCTTAGGAGCGCAATTCAGTTCGTTGCCCCGGTTTTTGTAATCTCCACGATGCTGAACGTGGGACTAACGCAGAAGCCATCGTCGATTGCACGGCATCTGAAGAACTGGCCCTTCGTCATTAAGATGCTGCTGGCGAACTTCGTCTTCGCTCCTCTCCTAATGATCGTTGCCTTGTACTTCGCCCCCTTCGACCCCGCGCTCAAAGCAGGGCTGCTGATCTTCAGCCTGGGCGCGGGCGCGCCCTTGTTGATTAAGCTGACGCAAACCGCAAAGCACGAGGTCGCGCTGGGCGCGGCGGTAATGATGCTCTTGACGGTCGTCACTGTGGTTTACATGCCTATCGTGTTGCCGGCGGTCCTATCCGGCATCAGCGTCGACGCCTTCACCGTAGCCAAGTCGCTTCTTTTGCAATTACTCCTGCCGATCGGCGTCGGAATGCTGGCCGCTCAATTCTTGCCAGTCGTGGTAAAGAACGTACAGCCCTGGGTTGCTAGGGTGGGTAACATCGCACTGTATGCCCTGATTGTAATCACGCTGGTTGGTTACTACCCCAACCTGTTCGACATCATCGGCAAGGGTGCGTTTCTTATCGGGCTCGCTTTCGTCGGCGCCGCATTCGGTCTGGGTTATCTTGCGGGCGCGGGGAAGGACCATCTCGAGGACATCGGCGGCCTTGGCACTGCGCAACGCAATACCGCTGCCGGCGTAATCATCGCCCTCCAGAACTTCAGCAACCCGAACGTGCTCGTCATGCTGACCCTCGCAAACATGCTCGGCATAGTGATGCTCTTATTCATAGCCAAAGTAATCAGTCGCGACAACAGGGTAACAGTCGGAACTGTCCCCCACTGAGCGACAGAGTTGCGCTCGGCTATGCACCAAAACTCAAGTTCCACCACGGGTCAGAACCCCGACGAGTCGGGATTCTAATTCGTAAGGTTGCATTCGACTTTTGTGCAAGGGTGCTGCGCTCATTGCCCTTCGAAACCTCCACCCTGCCAAGCGAGTTTCAAATTCAGCGTGCGTGTTGCTTGCGCCGCGACGCGCCCAAGCACGCCGGCATACGTCGGAAACGAGAGGGGAACCTGGGCCAGATCGTCTACGCGCATCCTTCCAGCCATGGCAACCGCTGCCACTTGCGTTAGCTCGACCGCACGCTCCCCCACAACATGACAGCCCAGGATCTGACGGGTCCGGCTGTCAACGATCAGCTTACAGAATCCGCGAGTTCGGCCATCGATGATCGTGCGGGTAGTCGAGTCGAAACAAATTTTGGCCACAACGATTTCTTCACCGGCGGCTCGCGCCTGTTTCTCAGTCAGCCCCACCTGGGCGTACTCCGGATCGGTAAAACTACCGATCGGCGCGGCCCCTTCTATGAGCGTCATGTTCACACCCAGCACAGCGTTTGTGGCGGCGACGAAGCCCTGTTGGATCGCCTGTGGAACGAGCATCATCCGTCCAGTTACGTCACCAGCCGCGAAGACGTGCGGCGCGGAGGTGCAAAGAAAATCGTCGACGTGCACGAAGTCCCTGGCGTCGGTCTCGACTCCAGCGCGAGCTAGATTCAACGATGCAGTGTTGGCCGCCCAACCTATTGCCGTTACGGCAAGAGCCGCTTCGGCGGCTTCCAACCGCCCGTCTTTGGAGAAGGACATACGCACGCCTTCAAGCGTCTTCTCGAATGAGTCTATGACGCCGAATCCTTCCTTAACTTCAATGCCTGATTTCCGGAAGGCGGCGCCCACGGCAGCCGAAACCTCCTCATCTTCGGTCGGTAGAATGCGCGGTCCGGATTGAAAGAGCGATATTCGCGAACCGAAGGCGTTGAAGACCGACGCGACCTGGGCACCTGTAGCTCCGCCGCCGATCACGATCATCGAAGACGGCACGGCGGTTAATCCCCATGCATCGCTGTGAGTGGCAGTGAATTCTGCGCCGGGCACCGACAGCTGACGAGTCGCGCCTCCCGTACATATAACGAACTTGGCTGCACGCAGTTGCAGCCCGCTCTGGGTTTCAAGCGTATGCGAGTTTGTGAAACAGGCGTCGCCACAATCTTCGTTCACGACTACTCCGAGATCCTTAAGCTGCTTGCTGAAAGTCGAGTGCGCGCGTACTTCTTCGACGACCTCACGCACGCGCACCAGCAAGCGCGAGTAGTCGAGCATCGGCTCTCCCACAACGATTCCGTAGCGCTCGAGGTCGCGAGTATCGCGGAGGAGACGCGCGGCATGTGCCAGCGTTCTTACGGGAACCGGGCCGTCGTTCGCGGCCATTCCACCGAATCTGTCGCGCGTTACCAGAACGGTCTTCGCACCCAGGTCGCCAGCGCGCAGCGCGGCAGTCATGCCGGCTGGACCACCTCCGATAACAATCACATCTATCATCTTCTCTCTCGTGATCGAGAGCGAGACAAGAAGTTAGAACTTGATCGCTCCCGAAATCTGTATCGAGTGACCTTGAAATGTAGATCTATTCGAAAACTCCTGAAAATATTTGAAGCCAACATTGACCCTACGCGGCAAGTTCCGCGCTGGCAGCGAAGCCGAGCGAGTTGACCTTGTATCGTGCAACTGCCTGTTCTGATGTTACGCCCGGGCCGCGTCTCGCAGTCGTTTGCCGCTGGTTGTAACCAACGAGTCCCACTTGCAACCACGGCTTATCGCCGAAAGGAAGTGCACGCATCAGCGAAAAGTCGAGGTTTAATGTCTGGCCCGGATGGATTCCGGTGCCTTTCTGGGTGGTGTGGATCTCGTACATCTGAAAGGCCGACGCGATGGTCTTCTTGTCCTTTGTCAGATAGAACGTTTGGCCCGATGAGAAGGCGTGCGTCCAGTAACCCGACCCGACATTTTTGTTTGCGCCCACCCTGAAGCTGCCGGTCGGAGCCAGGAAACCGTAAACCGCACGAAACGCGGCGCGATCTTTCTCCCAGCCCAGAATGAATGGTTGATAGTAGGAATCGGCGAACCCGCCGCCTCCGCTGACAGGACCGGTGAAATCGGAGGTCAGGGAGTTTTTGGCGAAGGGGAAGGTCGCGGTCATCGAAAACTTCGCCCCTCCGAGAATCTTCTTCCGGCTCACCCATGCCAGAGTATTCATGTCCATCACGACTGAGTTACTCCCCGTCGCCAACACCTCGCCGTTAGGACCCTTCGATTTGTCGCGCGAGTAGATCAGCAACTGGTTCGAGTAGCTGAAACCAGGCTCGGGTGTGACACCAGAACCCGTGGCACTCATGCCGAGTGGATACACGCCCCTGTTCTGCGCTCCCACCTGATCGACGAGTACGAACCCGCAAACTGCCACTAACCATAAGGATGTTAACAACGCAAAACGCAGGTCCGAGATCATCGGCGTACTTCTATGTTTGAAGATCGGAGAGCCAGCGGAGGGCGCGCAACCCCGGCATGAAACAGTATTCGCCGCCGCGCGTGACCACGAAGTGGGGAATCCCTTGAAGGCGCTTTCGGACCGGCTTCCGCGGTACCGTGAAACCACCTGAGTCGCCGTTAGATCCGGCGATCGGATCTTTATCGTCGCCGGCTCCGAAGAAGACGCCGTCGTTGATCCATTCGGACTGGACAAACTCAAACTGTCTTCCGAGGTGCGCACCCACAAACGCAAACATCAACCCACGGTCGGCGCCGTCGTCTTCAACCACGCCTTCGGGAAGTGGTGGACCATAGGCCGTCCCACGCCGGATCATCCTGTGTATGCGGGCCACACCGCCGATCTGCGCGTCTCGCGGGTTGGTGCGCCGGATGTGCGAGCCACAGGGAGTCTTGAAACCTGTCGCGTCGTCTGCTTGAAAAAGAAAATCGTTGTTACGATGCGGGTCTCTCCCAAGAGCGGGATCGTCGTGGAACGGACAAAGCGCCAGCGGCGCGCCGCTGCGCCAGCGACCCATCATCTTGGCCGCCATCAACTCCTCCGAGTCTGGTCCATCCGAGTGGGACTTAAGAAAACGGCGAAACTCAGCAACGCGTTGATGCAGCTTTCGGAAGACGACGTAAGTTCCGTTTCGTCCCAGGATTTCAGGCACGGTCTTTTGAATTCCGCCCATCTCATCCGGATAGCCAAGTATAAACTCGCCGGCTTTGAGCGGTTGTTCTTTCGGATTACTTCCCGCGATGCCGCTCCCTTCGATCGCCGGGTGGCTGATGCCATCTCTATATCCAAACGGTTCTGTTTCGGTTGGTAGCGCGTGGCAGTTCTGTCTCCAGATGGCTTCGATTCCCGACATTTCGCGGTAGGCCTTCCGCGCAGGTTCCAGGACCATCTCAAGACGGACCTCATCTGGCGAGACAGCGACGATGATGACATGCACATCCCCCGACCCGAGCGGCTTCTCCCAGTGCTCTGGCGCGCTCTCGCCGATGTCGCCTAAATCTTTCGCGCGCGCCGCCATGCCCTGCCTGAATTCCCACGAGAAACTGTCGAGCGCCTCCTGCGGAACGCCTAACGCTTTGAACCCCTGGTGTGTCAGCGCGACGCTCACCCAGGTATCTGCTAATGGACTCGTAGGGCTGGCTGCGGAGGTCACGACCTTAGCGACACGCCGCATCAGCTCGCGCCCGGCCTTCGCTTCGTCGATGCGTAAGGCAACGTAAGTAGCAACGTAAGGCGCAGGCCGCGGCCGCAGCACCCCACTTTGAATGTCGTCAAGCTCAAGCACGCAAGTTCGCCTCTCTTTACATTTTCTGTCCTATAGTCGGCCCTTACTTCGCCGTCGCAAGGTTCCGCCAGAAGTTATGCAGGCTCTCGTCGGCGCCAAACAGCGTGCTGAAGATGGTCGAGTCTGCGAAGAGCACGTCCCCCGCTCGATCTTCTGCTGGAGGCATCCAGAGGAACATGTTGAATTCTGTGTTCCCTTCCTGCGTGAACGGGTGCGGCTTTGAAATGTCGATTGGCTGCCGCGCCAGCACGCGAACCGCGTCGCTGCCGTCCGTGACGGCGTAGTGCGGCAGGTGCATGTGGAAGTTGAAAGTCGTTACGCCCTTCAGCCACTCCTTCGTGTCCAGGTCCCTATTGATTGACAGCGGCGCGAGCTTCTTCGTCTCCGGATCCCGCAACGGTCGCAAGCCGTGCCGGTTCTCGACCGGTATTCCGAGCCCTTTCATCAGCGAGCGCGTGTAAAGACCGAAGCGCTGCTGGCGCGGCACAAGAGCGTCGCCGTGATGCTTGTACTCCATGTTCCGCACCTTCGGATCATCCGACACGCCGACATCGTGGTGTGGGCCAAGAATGAGGCACGTCCCTTCACGAGTAAGGAAATGCCGGACAGACTCAATTTCTTCCCTCGTCGCTTCTTGTCCGGTCACGTTGTGGTCCAACCCGAAAACGAGCAACGTATCGACGTCGCTCAAGACTCGATCGTCCAGCGGAAGCTTGAAACCGGCCTGGTCGATCCGCTGGAACACCGGAACCGACTCACCCGTGATCTCGCCGACAAACTGCTGAAATGGAGCGAAGGCCCAGAAGAAGAGTTCGAGTGAGCCGGCGATTCCCTGCTGGAACTGTAGCGGGTCGGACCAGCGAGGCTCCTCGTACGATGGCCACGCGACGCGCCTGACTTCCGTCATCGTTGAGAACCGGTTGTCCAATTCAGCCGGGTTTCTCCCTGCCTCAGCCGGGTAACTCCAGGCGATGTACATGCTCACGCGCCGCTTGTCACGCGTGTATTTTCTCGGCACGTGGTTCTGGTTATAAGTGCGCGCCACGTTGCTCATGATGTGCCTTCCTCTGATTGCTCTTCAGTAGTAAATGACCGCGTTTATCTCGGACCTTCGACGCATCACTGCAACTGATCGAGCGCCTCCGAGAAGGCCGTCTTGAGCTTCAGGGCTTTACTGATTTCATCGGCGCTGAAGAAGGGATATTCGCCGTATTCCAGAAAGCTCGGGTGCTGGTGATCCCTCACGAACTTCACGAACGCATCGGGGTTCGTCTTCCAGTCTTCCGGGAAACCCTCGAGGTTCTCAAAGACAGTGTTCACGCCAAGGTTGATGAAAAGCGCCACCGCATCTTCGGTGTACTTGTCGAAGTCCGTATCGAAAATCCCCTGGTACATGAAGTAGGTCACACCGCCTATCGGGAATAGCACCCAGCGCAGGTAATGCAGCTTGAGAGGGGCCAGGCAGTTTGGCGCAGCGGCCACGGCCTTCTCGATGTTCTGAGCGTACTCGTAAAAAACTGGCTCGCGACCGGGGATGATCTTCGCAATGATCGTGAACCCGTAGCAGGCAGGGGATTTCGGAAAAATCGGACCATACTTTCCTTGCGGCAAACTCGCGGTGTCTTTAGGCATCGCCATCGCCTGCGGCTTTATGTCCATACCAATGCTCCTTATTGATGCGGTTTCCAAATCACACTTCATTGATGCGAAGGTCGGGAAAACGAGCGCAATGACTGTTTATTGCTCCGGTTCGACGTGAACCCTAAATAAAGGATGAGGAAAGAGCCACTGTCATTATTAACAGGCAGACGACAGGGTTATCGAGATGATGGTGGAAGATCACCGAGAGACTTGAGATGAGTGGGTTTCTAGTCCAGGTATGTGTTTACATCAGGCGCCAGAAGTTTGCAGTCTGACCAGTCGTTGGAGCGCAGCGCGCGAAACAACCGTTCGCATGAACCGCGTCCTTGAGTCCTCATTATTTGCAGTGCATCGCTCGCACACTGGTCTGTAACAGCCCTTCCTCCCCTGAGCTGTCCCAAGCTCGTGCTTTCCCACTTGACCAACCAGACGTCACAACCTCTACGGCTTCGGACAAAGACCGCAGTTGGACGTGCCGCCCACGTTGGCGGGATTGGAGCAGAAGGCGTTAGACCCTGAGTTGCAGTTCAGGCCCGCCACTTCGGAAGAGTCCAGGAGCGATAAGTTGGAGAAATCATTCAGATTGAAGAGACCGACGTCTGAGGCGACATTGCCCGTCGGGGAAACAGCATTCGCGAGGCGCACGATCGTGCTGTGGTTAGCCTGATTCGGCGGCGTGCCGGCCGCACCCGGCAACTGCGTCACTCCGAACAACTGCACACTCGTGTTCTGGTTGAACACTAACTGGCCTGTGATCTGAACTCTCGTCAGGCTGACGGTGCTGCCCCCGGTCGTACCCAAACCCTGGAGGTTCGACGCGGCAGCTTCGATGGTGGAATCGGAGGCCATCACGAGCGATTCCTCACTCTGGATACCTCCGCCGGTCAACGTAGATTGGTTGAGCACGAGGCGGGATGCGCTGACAATCACATTTGTTCTGTTAGCACCTGACGGAGCGTTCACTTGAGGATCTGTCATGGTGCAGTTCAAACAAATGAAGCGCGAGCCAAGGAAGACCTCTGCGTTAACACCGTCGTTGGGGCCGAGGGAGGAGTTATTCGCTTCGACGATGGACGACTGCACCAACGCGCCGAAGCGGTTGCCTTCCATGCGGCAGTTAATGACGCGCAGGAGGGGAGTACTGACGTTCGTGGCGAGCAGACCGCCGAAGCCGCCCGTCAGCTTGAGATTCTCCAGGGTCACGCGATGCGCCTCTCTAACCCACACGGCGGCGTCAATGAAATCTGTGTTTTCGACCGCGTCAATTCCATCAGTCGCGGGGTCTGTCCCACGTAGCGTTACGCGGTCGCGGTTAACAACTACGTTCTCGTGGCACATGCCGCTGATTTCGACCACCAGGCTCCGGGCGCCCTGGTATTTCGAGAGGGCGCTGTTGATGCTATCCCCCTTGGCGCATTTGACTGTCACCGTGACGGACGTCGGATCAGCGAGCGGTCCGACGGTGGCGAAGTGTGGGGCGCCGCCTGCGATGGACGGTGCTGGTGCGGATAACAAACAGACCGCGCTGAATAGGAACGCGAGCACAAACAGTTTCGACATAGGAGACCTCCGGGAGCATAAGGATCGGCGACACGCGGGCCGACGGGCGACCCGCTGACTACCCTTTGGACGAACCCTTTTGACGGAAATTGCGAGGATGGAAAAGATATAGAACTGCCTGGTGAACCGCCTTTTATTACAGTTGCGAAGGCTTGTCAATAGCAATGGCTGTATAGCAATGGCTGTAGGCTGGAGAAGGCTAAATCTAAACCTGGTCCAAAGGCTTCGGGACTCAGCTCCACCATTCAACTTAGCGGGTGTAACGCCGACTTTCAGCTGCGGCGCGCGATCAGCATTCCAGATGAGCAAACAACGTAAGTGAGAAAAATGCTGCGCCGTCAGCCGCAAGCTTTGGTTCAGCCGACGCGCGAACCGAGTTCAAGTGAGTTACTCACGCGCCTGAACCAGAACAACCGTTATGTCATCCGTGGCGGGAAAACCAGACGTAAAAGTATTGACATCATTTAAAAGACTCTGAACGGAAGCCGAAGGGTTTGAAACGTGGTTATGCAGACGACTCGCTCCATACTCGTCGAACGATGAATTGTTTGCTTCGGTAATACCGTCCGAATATAAGAAAAGACGGCTTCCCGCCGGCATCTGTATTTCGTGTTCGGAAAATTCACAATCAAATATTCCCAATGGTAAACCAGCATCAGTGTCCAAAAAGCGCGCGCCCTTTGAATCAACAAGTAGAGGACTCAGATGTCCCGCGCTGGCAAAGGTGGCAGTTCTCTTATTCGGATCGAGAATAGCGTAAATCATTGTTACAAATTTAGCCGTCGGAAAATCATTCAGCAGCACGCGATTGACATTCGCTAAAACTTCCGCCGGCCGCAGTCCTCTTTCGGCCTGAAGCCGCAGGATGCTCCGTGTTGAGGACATGAGCAGTGCTGCGCCCATACCCTTGCCGGAGACATCCGCCAGCACCACCGCCAGCCGCCCGTCCGCCAGTGCAATGTAGTCATACCAATCGCCGCCGGCTGCGCGGCAGGGCAGACAAGTTCCGGTGATTTCAAACCGAGCGATAACGGGAGATTGGTTTGGGAATAAACCGTGCTGGATACCGTGCGCCTCGTCCAATTCTTCCAGCGCCCGCTGTTTTTCCAGCCGTTCTCTTTGAAACAGGCGGGCATTGTCGATGGCCGTGGCGATGTGTCCCGCCAGCGCTTCGAGCAATTGAATTCGTCCGGGTGAAAATGCGTCGATCTCGTTGTGCTGGGTGCTGAAAACCCCGATCAGCCGCCCGCGAACTTTTAACGGAATGTCCACTTCCGAGCGTGTCAATTCTTCGCTGACTTGATAGTAAGGATCAACCGTTACGTCGGGAGCGTAATACGTCTCGCCTGTTGCGCCGACGTGCCCGACCATCCCGTATTCGCCAATCTTAAATCGCTCGCCTTTCAGATGGTAATTTGTCGTCCAACCACGGACCGCCGCGATGACCAATTCGTTGGTCGCATCGTCTTTCAGCAAAACGCCCGATCGCGAGTAGCCGAATGTTTCGGCCACGTCGGACACGATATCTTCAAGCAAGACGTCGAGGTCTAAGATGGAATTAATCCGCTGCGCAACGCGCTGTAATAAAAAGAGTTCCTGTATTTGCTGGTTTTGCTCTTCTTGATTCATTACAAGTCTTCTATACGTATTTATCGGAAGAGCCGCAAGGCTTTGTTCGGCGCCGCGTTGATCGCAGATCCAACGACTGCTCAGGCTGCGACCCTGTTGTAGTTTCTTCCTATTCCCAGTCATTCTTTAGCAGCAATTCTTCAATCCTGTAGGCATGAAACATCTCGTGGTTCAGCAGATGCCGGAACATGATCCATACCGAATAATGACGGAATGCTTCATGCTCTGCCGTTCGCTGCCAGTCCTCCTCCGATAGTTCCTTCAGCCTCTTAACCAGACTGGCCCGCTCTTTCACATACCGGTCGAGTGATTCGTCTAAATCAACGCTAAGTAGTGCTCCCGCTTCTACCTCTGGAGAATTAATGATGGACCTTATAAGAGGTACTGGTTCAGATAACATCAAGTCGAGGCGCGCGCGGAATGGCCCATCAGTGCCGGAGAGATGACATGCGTGTTCATAAGCGGACCATTTCGTCGGGCTGGGCCGGCGCTTCAGGAACTTTGGCGGCACCTCACGAATAAGAGGAATGATTACACCGGGTGCATTTTCTAAGGCGGTTATTAAGGCGGCTGTATCGCTCATCAACTTCTCCTACCTTCATCTCAACTTGTAAGCAGCCACGTTGCACTTCAGAGGCTCGCCGTTCACTCGCCGCAGTCGAACTTGATCACTTTTTTGACGGTCGCTGTTCGCCGTTGTCCCAAAATTCGCGCCGACAACTTCACCGGGTTGCAACCGGTCTCATACAACCAAAAACCTGCAAAGTAGTGGTCCGGTTTGGCTCCTGCCTTGATCGAGATATTAACTGGCACTACTCGCCTGACCACAATTTCTTTCGAGGATCTTGTGAACGGGATATACCTCGCGGTGAACTCCAGCCGCGACTCGCTGTTTCCCTCCCCGGACACTTCGACTATTACGAGTACTGAGGTGGATCGGTTTTCATAGTGCATTGGCGTGTTCCAAAACTTTGGTGGGGAATACGGCGCGCCATGATCATCTTCTGCGGCGTCCTCCTGGGAAAACGTTCCTTTGTCCTCGTAGAAGAGTTGCGCTTTCATCGAGGCGATCTTGTTCGGGTTTGCCTGCGCATTTGTAGTTGAGGTCGGGACGCAAAAAGAGAGTGCGCTAAGGAGGAGTAAATACAGGAACTGCTTAGGCTGCCCTGCCGACATTACAGAAGTTCTCCTTGCGCGCTCAGCCAAAACTCGACTCGATCCCAGCAACCGATCTACTGCTCCGCTGCCGACAACCGATTCACCGCTCCGATCCCGAGTTGTTATGTGACCCTCGCGGCAAAGGATCGCAATGCCGATTCGACGGCGGTACGTAGTTTTGGAAGCGCGGGAACCAAGTTTTCGTGGCTAAACATGTTTCCAGCGAAGCACTCATGTTTGAATTGACGATGACTGCCTCTAGTTCTCGCAAGGTACCAACCCTCTTCCTCAAGAAGTCTGATGACATCCTTTACTCTCATAGGGAGAATAATAAGCTGATAGCTGGGCCATGAGGAAGAAGCACAACACAATTTTTCAGCTACGGGCGCGCTCACTCGACGCACATAAGAGACTTCGTGGCAGCGAGTCAGCTGCAAGCTTTTGTTATGCCCCTCCTCATGGGGTTCCGAGCCTTGGAGTTCACTTCCTACAGAGCGTGATAAATCAAAGATGATGGCAATGCTGATAGGCACGTCTTCATTGCTAAAAGCGAGAACCTCCCGCACTCCAGTATCATCAGAGACAGTAAATAGATGTTGCGGTAAACCTGCCGCGGGCTTGAGGTCGTCGCCTGTGACGGTAACAGTCAATCGAAGCGGGTCAGAGGAGTTTGATTTAGCGGTTGATTGGGCCAGGCCCGCCTCAAAATTGCTTAGCAGGATACAGAGAACGCCTAATACTGCGCCGCGAAAATAATTCATAACTCTCGTCCAGTAGGTCTTATTAAACACTCAACAGGGCATAACTAAGTATCATACAGCGGATCTGTAAGAGTACGGATTTGGTGGTCCTATTCTGACTCTCACGGTTATAGCAATCGGTGCTTGAACATCTCTAAGTCGGTTACAAGGAACCTTTCATTGCCGCGGGTCCCGAAGTGCCTCTTGAATTCGCGTGACACTTCGAGTACAAGAGCCTTCTTAGATTTTGCTATTGCACTCAGCGCGTAACGTTTTATCGAATTACGCGAGTCAGTCCTCAGCACTGGACATTTTCACACTACAATCCAAGTTTCATCTCACGCGAAAGGATTTCATCTGCCCATGTTCAAAGCAATTTCCCTGCTGCTTCTTCTCTTGCTTCTCAGCGGTTCATCAACGCAAGCGCAATCAGGCCGTGATATGGAAAAAGAACGGGCAATTTGGGCAGAACTCGAAAAATCCGCTCCGAAGAGTCTTGCCGATTTCAAGGCGGCAACCGAGGCGATGGATGCTCAGGAATACGATAAGGCTGCAGAGCTCTTTCTGAAAGTTCATCAGGAGGCGCCTGAGTTTGATCCTGTACTTCGGCGTCTGGGAGGCTGTTTGGTTGCGGCCGGAAAACCAGAAGCTGGATTTGAGTTTTTGGAGCAGGCCCTCGCAATCAGACGGTCGCCTGAAAATCTCATCAGTCTCGGTCAATCACTGGCTTATCCGGGCGTCGGAAAAGAAGGAACCAGCGAACAAAAGCAGCGGGCCTATGTACTCATCAAAGAAGCCAACCGTTCGCCTCAACAGGATCCTGACTACTTAGTGCTACAAACACAGCTCGCGATGGAGCTGAACCGGATCGATGATTTTCGCAGCGGAACCGAGAAACTGGTGGCCACGCACCCGGAGTTAATGGCAACACATTTGTACAATGCCATTCTGGCGGCTCATGATGAGAAATGGATAACAGCTGAAAAGGAAATCAAGGTAGCCCAAAGTCTGGGTCTCGACCCGGAAGTTGCACAAGACTTTCTGGATTCAGGCGTGAGGACACGAGCAAGAGTGTGGCAATACTTGATCTATTCCCTTTATCTGGTCGGCGCCTGGTTGGTTGGTCTCGCAGCTCTCTTTTTGATCGGGAAACTAATGTCTCGAAAGACCCTCAGTTCTCTCGAGTCAGCCAATCCCAACAGCCCAACTTCAGCGTCAGAATTGACGCTTAGGAAGTGGTATCGAAAACTAATCAACGTTGCCGGATTCTACTATTACATCTCGCTGCCGGTTGTGATCTTCCTCGTAATAATCGTCGCCGGTTCGATAACCTATGCGTTCTACATGCTGGGACAAATTCCAATCAAGCTGGTTGCGATTCTGGCCATCGGTGGATTGGTCACTATCTACACCTTGGTTCGTTCGTTGTTCATAAAAGTTGAAGAGGAAGACCCGGGAAGGAGCTTGAACTACGACGAAGCGCCAGGGTTATGGGATCTGACTCGCACGGTGGCAGCCACTATCAACACTCGACCAGTGGACGAAATCCGGATTACGCCTGGAACCGAGCTTGCTGTCTACGAGAAAGGAAAAAGACGAGAGCGTGCACAGGATAAGGCTCAGCGCGTGCTGATCATTGGAATTGGTGTACTCAACGATTTCAAGCAGAACGGGTTTCGGGCGGTACTGGCCCACGAATACGGGCACTTCACGCATCGCGACACAGCAGGTGGCGACGTGGCTATCAGAGTCAACAATGACATGATGAAGTTTGCGCATGCGATGATCGCAAATGACCAGGCGCGCTGGTGGAATGTCGCCTTTCAGTTTCTGCGGATCTACCACTTTATATTTCGGCGAATCAGCCATGGCGCTACTCGATTGCAGGAGGTGCTGGCTGATCGCGTCTCTGCTCTGAAGTATGGACCACACGCTTTTGAGGAAGGATTGACCCACATCGTGCGGAAGAGTGTCGAGTTTCATCACCTGGCTGCGAAAGAGATTGAATCATCCGTGGAAGCGCGAAGAGCCCTGCAGAACCTTTATGAACTGCGTTTAGACCAAAGTTCCAACCTGGAACAAGAAATTGAGGAATCGCTGAATCGCAAAACGAGTGAGGACGACACGCATCCCAGCCCCAACGATCGTTTTCGCTTGACCCGCAAAATCAGCGGTGCCAACGAGGCGCCAGCCACCGGGACAGTTTGGGATTTGTTCAAGAACCGCGAAGCCCTGACGAAGGAGATGACTTCGATGGTTCAAGCTGAAGTGTCCACTGGCTGATCATTAATGTGTCTTGATTGATTTTTGGATCTGGAGTGGGGCCTGTGCTTTCGAGGTCCCGGACTTGAAGAGTCCCTGGTTGCTTAATTCAGCAGCCCAACGTCGCGACAAGATATGCCTTGCAAGTCATTTATAAGAACTAATGTCTGCGATCGCAGTGCGCACGCGTGACGGTTTGCCGAACTCGGTCCATGCAAAATGCACTTCATTACCAAGCCGCGCCATACGTGGAAATCCACTGGAGCGTGAGATGTCAGTTTTGGCGATAACCGCCGGTGGGCCAAGATTGCCGTCCGCTCGGACTCGCCGCACCTTGATGGTGCCGCCTTCTACATTGCCAGATAGCCAGCAAACCAGAGCCGAGCCGTCTGGAAGCAGTAAAGCATCAACCCGCCCGACTGTTTCACCGTCGTCCACCTGAATTGGGTTACCAAACGTCGCGCCGGCGTCCTGGGAAAAAGCAATCTTCACTCGTGGCGAGTCCTCGGCAGTGGTAAACCATCCAACAACTACGCGTCGCCCTTCCGCGTTAACAGATGGCCCATTAACGGGACAACCGTTGATCTGCCAATTGTCGGCGTGCACTGGTTCCGGCGAAGTCCAACTTCCATTGATTTGCCTGGTGCTGTAAATATCGCGCACTTCGGTTTGCGAGCGGTCACGATAGACGGCTATGGGGCCTTCGCTTGTCATTGCCGCCGACGTCTGGCAACACTCACAGACGCGTTCATCGAGCTGAACTTCATCGGACAATTTTCCTTCAGCATCCAGTGCTGCATAACGGAGCGTCATGCTTGCGGCGGCGGGCGCATGTTCGTCCGTTTCCTTCATGTCTTTCATGTTTCGACCGTCAAGCCACACTGCGCCCAGGCGTCCGTCTGGTAACGGAATCAGTGAAACAAATCCGTGCTCGGTCTGCGTGTTGTCACTGTGCGGAACAATTGGTTTGCTCCACGTTTTTCCACCGTCAGTAGATCTCGCAATATTCACGTTATATGCATAGGTTCCGGATCCACTTTTAACGAGCCAGTGCGCCGCAAGCGACCCATCTTGAAGAGCGATTACTGACGGGAAGTCAGCCCAGTTGACGAACCAGTTTTCACCCTCCCCGACGGTTTGCGCTTCGGACCAACCTTTCGCGTCCCGCACTGCAGTCCGCAACGCATAACGCTTTTCGCCGACCTTCTCAACCCAACTCAAGATAATCCGTCCATCGGGTGTTGCGCTCAGTTCAGGCTCCCGACTGTCGCCGTTGATAGGCGATTCGCTCGGCTTGATCACAAGGGCTGCTTCCTTCGCGGAGCTAGCTTCATTCCTCGACGCGGTACGATCCGATTCGACGTGAACCCGATCGCAACCTGGAAAAGAGATGAGAGCCAGCAGTAACGCGCAAGTTAGAATCGAGTAAGATGCTTTCGCACGGTGCATGTAGATTACTCACATCGAGAGAAACAGGTGACGATACAGACCGGACTACTTCTTAGTTCTCGGATCGTCTGCGGGGTTCACGTAATTAATCTTCCACGGTCCCATGCCGTGCACCTGCACTACAGTTTCTCCGCTCGCCCAGGCATAGTGCTTCATACCTGGCGGCATAAAAGCGAACGAGCCGCCGGCCAGGGCGCGTCCAGCAGACTTGTCAAACTTCTCTCCCATGCCAAGATTGAACGTACCGGATATGACTGTCACGCGCTCAACTGCGGGGTGCCAGTGCGGCTGAATGGTGAAACCATCCGGTAGTTGCAAGCGCATTGTGAAAGGGCCTTCCTGCGTGGGATTACCTTCCAATAAAGCGACCTTTGCGCCCCTGGGAAGTGAGGCCGGGCCTTCCACCCATTTAACATCCTCCCAGCCGAACAAACCATGATCGGGAGGCGCGTTCGTACTCTGACCATTAGCAATTGTCACCACGCTGACCGCTAACGCTAGAATCATTACTATCTGTTTCATCTTAGTCTCCTTTCGGATAGGTCGAGTGTTCAAGGCAGTTCGTACGCGTATACGGTTCCCTCCTGCACTCCCACAAAAACATTCTTTTGCGAACTTCCAACACTTCTGATGCAACCTTTGAGATTCAACTTCCAGTGCGATGCTCCATTAAACAAATTCAGCGCAGCAAGTTCGCCGCGACAGTTGCCAACTATGACCGATTCTCCCAGGACATGCGGACGTTCAGACGCCCATTCAGGGGTGAACTTCTGCTGCCATCGCAGTTTAGTGAGGTCTGGGTTGACGGAAACAACATAGCCGTAACGCTCTGGGCTATTATCAAGCAACAGTAACAGCGAGTCAGCGGTCAGGGTAATTCGACCCATCGGCGTCGTCTCAACAGCCAACTCATCAACTATCTTTCCAGCAGCTGAGTTTAAACGATAGATGCGATTGTCGCGCGCACCGACGAACAGGGCTTTGTCTTTAAGAGTTAAAGCGGTGGTAACGGCTTGTGGAAGCTTCTGCTTCCAGACAATCCGACCTGACGTAGCATCGAGAGAGTATATATAGCCATCAAGTCCGGCGAGATATAGGTGTTTCTCGTCAGCAACTGGCGATCTGATGAAATGGCATTTGTCATTTGTGGCGCCGGTTGAAAATTTCCAAGCCAATTCACCCGTTGCCAGCTTTAGTGCGTACCAAACATCCTGGAAGCTCCCAAAATAAACATTTTGGCCTATGCGAACGATGTCCGTGGGAACGCTGGTCGTTTGATACTTCCAACGCACTTTCCCTGTCTTCGTTTCAAAAGCGTAGACATGGCCCACTCCATCAGGTTCGCAGCTGTAATCGGTCCCTATAACAATTAAGTCGTCGACAATTAGAGGATTGCCGTGAAAGCTCGTCTGTTTGCCATCTTTGCGAATGTCATAGCGCCACCGCACCTCGCCAGTTTCTTTATTGAAGGCGTAGAAGATGCCAGCGCAGGAACCGACGTAAACCGTATTCTCCGCGACCGCGGGAATAGAGAAAATTCAACCGCCGGTCTCATACTTCCATTTCAACTTCGGTTCACCCGTTTGAAGATGCTGAGCTCTTTCTTGTTGACCGCAACTAATAGTCGCGAACATCAATAACGCTAAAAGTAATAATAGAAGTCGGTAGACATTCATCTCAGTGGTTCTCCTGGTTTGTCTCCGCTCACGATGAGCATCTCTGCCGGAAAGCTCATTCGTTCATCAGCAAAAAACGGGGCCATTGCGTCCTTAACTTCAGCTGCGATCTGTTCCCGCACGTCTAGTTGTCGGAATTTTATTCTATTAACTCCGGCTGTCTCCAATCAGGCGAGAGCTTTTTGATCCAGATGCTTCCAATTATTTGAACCAAAATTAAAGCGAGATGTGTTCCGACAAACAGTAAAGTTGGGAGCGGTATCCACCAGGGAACGCACAGCACAAACGCCGAGATGACTTCAGCAAAGCTTATGTGACGCTTTGTCAATCGATGGTGAAGTAGGTGCAAGGCCTGAACGATCAAGAGCGCTAGGTAGGTATTTCGGGGTGTGAGCATCAATGGCCTCCTCAATCACATGGGAGCTAGTGGCAGTCTCCGCATTGTTTGCCGCGCAAGGCATCAATGCCTTCTTTACCGATGATGGGAATCATCACCAAAGCCGCAACCGGATCAGCCCACCACCATCCAATCACGGCATTCAGAAGCAAGCCACCCAGGAGGATCGCTGATAGGTAGGTGCATATATCAGTTTGGCGGGCGTCTGCTTCCATCGCGTGGCTATGAAGCTCTTTAGCGATGCGGCGCTTTGCTCTGGCGAGTAGTGGCATTACTACCAGAGAAAGCGCAGCGATCCCAATGCCTAGATATGTAGCTTCTGGCGGCTCACGATTGATGAGAGCCTTTAGCGCGTCAACCGCAACATATGCCGCCAGCAGAAGAAAGCTAACGCCAATGATCCGTAACGCGATCCTGTCGGCTTTCTCGCGGCGTTCTGGGGCGTCTAGATGGAGACGCCTGAGCAACGCCCCACCGGATAGGCTTTCGATAAACGAATCAATGCCAAAACCCACTAACGCAATGCTGCCAGCGAGCAAGCCGGCGCCGACAGAGATGAAGCCTTCCAAAAGATTCCAGACGATCGTGAGGTATTCAAGCGAGCGGCCTCGCCGCACTGCTATTGCCCTATCGAATTGCTGCTCAGCAAAAATCATAATCCAAACCTGGAACGATATGCTGTAACTTGCTCCGGGGTTGCGACCTCTCTCCAGAATCAAACCAAATTGATACCTTCCATGCGTGTAGTTTACAAGCGCTCACTCCGTCAAACAGAATCGTTGAACTCCACGTTCGCTTGATGTTCAACCTCCGATTAGTCTCGCACGGTCCTCAAAGGTTCCGTAGGCTACGCCAACATAAGGCGCCAAAGGCAATCCAACTCCGCAGTTAAACGGAGACCAGGGAAACGCGAAATTCTCAGGAGCAAACTAGATGCGAAGTGAGCCTAAGAGGCTTAAAGGCGGGTCCGAAGCTGAAAAAAACTCGAACCCATTGGAGTAGGTTCGTTTCCAGGGATTACGTTCTGAAACATTGAAGCTGAAGCAGCAGTCCTGGGCAGTCTGCGTTGACCGTATTGTCTCTAGCAGTAAAACACGTTCTCCATTACTCGCCGCACATCTGTCTCCTGATTGTGAATTTGAGACATGAGAAGCGCGAGTACGTCACCTCTCGACATAAAACGTGTCAACTGGATTTCGGCACATCTAGGTTTACAGAACCCACGGCTACTGATCGTCGTCAGCCTCAACCTTGATTTTGGTTGTCACCATGTAGTGGTCTGAGAACTTGCGCAGAAATTTGCTTTTGGAAAGGTTCAGATAACCATCTCCAAAAACTCTCTGTGGGCTACCCTCAAATTCAGGCTGGCCCGAACGAAGTAATATTCGATCAAAGGGCTCGTCCCTGGTAGAGGTGGACATGTCGGTGCTATTCAGGTCAATGAAACCAGAGTCGACATATTTCTTGATGGCTGCTTCCTGCGCTCCGAGGACGTTTGTGTCGCCCAGAATGATAATGTCCTGGTCAAGGCCCTTGATGAAGTCCAGTTGATCCATCATGGTTCGCGCTTCCCATTCGCGAGCAGTCGGCGTGTTGTCGCCCTTGTTTGATTTCATGTGGACGACAATAAAGGCGATGTCGGTCTTGCCCTCACCCAAACTAAACTTGACGACCACCGGTGGCCGCTTCCAAACGGGCAAGCCGGGTGGAATTGACGAAGTGTCGATCGGTATTCGCTTGAAGTCGACGCGCTTCGCCTTTGTTGTATTCCATGCCACTCCTGTCAGTTGAAGGTGACGGGCCTGACATCCCTCTTCTCCGTGATCCTTGCGGAACAACATGTGTTGCCAGGTGTCTCCGGTTTGGGCTTTGATGAGCGCCAGGGCGCTAGTCAGGGTTTGATTCGTATACGTGTCAGGCTGACCATCGTCGTCAGTTATCTCCTCCAGACCCAGGATATCCACCCCGCTGGCCATAATAAATTTGGCAACGTCGCTGGGCCGTTGTGCATAATTTACTGACGAAGGCCGGCAATTGTGAGCGCCTAACCATTGGATGTTCCACGCTCCAACGGTGATTTGAGGCTGCGCGGAAGCGACCGATGCAACAGCGGAAAGCCCCAAGAGCAAAAGCAACGAAAATGTTTTCAGGTGAACTCCGCCGCGTATGTTTTCAAGTAGTGTGAGCATCGGGGGTACTCCTTCAGATAGTGAGAGCGAGAAAACTAACGGCACTCGCGTATCAGGGAAACGCGGTTAGGCAGCAGTCTGGAGCGCGATTTCGCAGACGTTTATCACACTCCACAAGGACGTCAACGAAAAATCCAGCGTGGAGTGAGGTCTCGCCTATTCCTTACTAACCTTAATGTTATGGCTTGGCAAAACGTTTCAAAAAGGCCTGGCTCTCGCCGTCGTAACGCACGCGAACGGCTTTGCATCGAGAGACGGAACTTAATATCGTCCGCGAAGCCGACGTATTCGACTGCAAGTGCCTCAGTTCGACTCGCTGAACTCCGGTAAGACTTCGCAGAGGTCAGCCAATCGAAGTGCCGTGGTCGTGAGTAATCACGTAGCTGACACTCGCCAGTCCAAACGTGAATGAGTACCCGTCCCGGCGAATCGCGACGTTAATGACGAGCGACGTGAGGTGAAATCCAGGACTTTGGAATGCGTCGGCTCGACGCCGCTTTTGTTAGCTCTTGCTCTTCGACGCAGGATTCGAGAAATACCTCTGCCCATTGAGAAAAACTTAAAAGCAGCGTCAAGCCACCAGACCCCAAGGCGCCGTTTTTTATAACCCGTTCGTTTACTTCATCCCCCCGCTAAACGGCTCGCTTCAACTCATCGACAAATTTCTGCGCCTCGCGTCGCACGTGGTCGGCCAAGCGCGGATCGATGATGCTCTTGATGCGAGCTGCCTCAATGCCCCGCGCGGCCTTAGTCTTAAAATCGAGGATTGTCTCCGCTGCACTTAGCACTGCCCTTGTTTCCGGATTGTCGATTAGCGAATTGACGACAGCACCAGGCTCGTGCATAGCTGCGGCCGCAACTCCTCCAACGCCTCCCTTATGCAGATCGGCGAATACCCGGCTCGCACTCATGGCCTTTTCAATCAATTCATATTCATCCGGATCAAGTAGATGAGCGATGAAGCGAGAGTGTTCGTCCATAATGTTGGTCCAGAAAGTCGTAACCTCGGAGCGATCAAACTCTGATTCCCCGCCTGCCAACGTTTCGAGACGACGAGTCCAACGTTCTGCTTCATGCTGTGTGTGATCGAAAAAGAGGGGCCAGACGAGACTGCGCAGTTGTCCACTGCGCTGCGCGTCGCCAAGTCTAGCCTTGTATTCGATGAACGGCTTGATTTGTTCAACCACGTCATTCGCAAACATTTTCAATTCGCCGCGTGCCGGGGGAGCCGTTGCGCCGATCTGCTCATGCAAAGTCGCGAAGACTTCTGAGAAGCGAAGCGCTTCGGCGCGTTCTTTCGGAGCCAGTTCTTCGGGCATAAGCAATGCAAAAAAGAAAGCGTGTTCGGCCATGATATCTGTTGCAAAGCGGGCGTCGGCCCAAGCGTGTGTCGCGAGATCCTTATTCTCAGCGGCAGGTACGACGACTGGCTTCTCGTAAGGTCGCTCCAGTTCGGTTCCACCGGTTCGTGTATAAGTCATCATCCCCGCCGTATTCTTCACTCCAACTGCTGCCTGTGACATTTTCTATCTCCTTTGTTAACCGCATAGTTCTCATCCAACTTCATCAATGACGAACCCATTTATCGCCCTCGTCATTAAATGTTGGCGACCGGGCCCGAAATCGCTTACCACGCATTCTTTGACTCATCTCGTCCTTCCCCGCTGACATAGTTGCCGAGCTCAGCGATCAAATTTGCTACTAAGACGTGCGAGCGCGAGTGCGCCCAGCGACAGACCGAAGTCGCGAAGCGCCACGTCGTAGTAACCGGGGATCATTAAGAGGTTAACGATGATCAATAAGAGCCACGCTGAAACGACGTAAGCGAAAACTTTAGGCTTAAGGAAGACGCCAAGGCCGGCGATGATCTCGATGACACCAACAACGAGCATCAATTCGTGACCGTAACCTCCGACCAGGTTGGTAACAAACGGGGGTAAGTACTGTTCCCAATTCACAAGTAAGTTGAAGAACTTGTCGAGGCCTGCGACGATCGGCGCGACAGTGAAGCCGATGTGCAGTATCTGGTAGGCCTGGTACCCCGGCTCTACGTCTGTTTTGGTCTCGGTAAAGGAATCGATTTTGGTTGGACTGTCGATAATGTGTTCCATTGTTGCGGTCTCCTTAACTGGTAGAAATTTAGAACTCGCTGAACAGCGAAAATTCGATTTGAACGGAGGATACTCTTTTAACTTAATAAGTCAAGGACTAAATTGACTTATTGTAGTTATCGTGAAAAGGTGCGATAATACGACCTCAAATGGCTAGCAAACTTGATAAGAGATTCTTCGACAGTACTCGCGGCCGCGTCGTCAAGTCAGTGAGGGGCACGCGGAAAACCGTTAATGAGTTATCGAAGGAGCTGGGGTTAACGGACAATGCCGTGCGAGCCCACCTGCTTTCGCTGGAGCGCGACGGCCTGATCAAGCAAAGCGGTATTCAGCGGGGAACACGTAAACCACATTTCTCTTATGAACTAACCGAAGAAGCGGAGCATCTCTTCCCCAAAGCCTACGATGCGATACTCAACCAACTTATCGCAGCACTAAAGGGGCGACTCTCGCCCGCCGCGCTCAAGGAAGTTCTGCACGAGGTCGGGCGTTCGCTGGCTGGAGCTCAAGGTGCCGCGCGTAAGGGTGGGAACTTGGAGACGCGTGCTGCTAGAGCGCTCAGTGCACTCGAAGCTATAGGCGGAAGCGCACACATCCAAAAGGAGAACGGAAAGTTATACATACGTAGTGAAGGTTGTCCCCTGGCCGCTGCTGTTGCTGAGCATCCCGAGGTTTGTGGGCTTGCGGAGAACCTCGTCTCAGAGATCATTGGCATGGAGGTGCATGAGCGTTGCGATCGTGAAGGTACTCCACGCTGCCGCTTCGAAGTTGTTGAAGAGTGAACTTGGAGGGAATGAGGCCTGGAGCGCGCCAGGCCCCTCAGGGTTTGTCCTCGTCCGGAAAGCTGCCCGCCCGGATATGTAACCTGACGGGAACGCCTTGGCGAACCAAGGTCTGTTAATTCCCTTGATCGTGCGGAACGAGAATGGTGATCGTTGCGCTGGCAGAATTACCCGCCACATCAGTCAGCGTTGCGACTACCACGTAAGTTCGCCCATCTTTGTCTGTTCCATCGCGCCGCGCTTCTACTGCAAGGGCCTCGGTCCAGGTCGTTGAACTTCCCGTAAGACTGCGCAAAGGTAAGTTCATGGGTGTGCCGTACTCGTCAGTGATGACGTAGCTCACACTCGCCGATCCTGATACCGAATCACTGCCGGTTCCGTCGATCGCGACGTTAACAACTTGGCCAGTGGCCGGCCAGATAACCGATGGCGTGGCACTGAGCGTAAGTACCGGCGCACTGGTGTCCACTTTAAGAGTAATACTCTTTGGCGTTTCAGCATTTCCTCCCTGATCTGTCGCACGATAGAGAACCGTCGTTGTTCCTTCGGTAGTGATGTCGAAGCTTCCGCTGTAGGTCTGCCAGTTTTGACCACCGTCTATCGAGTATTCAATCGTGGCCACCCCAGAACAGTTGTCATTTGCGGCAAGCGTGACCTTAGGACGTGTTACGTACCATCCGTTTTGTCCATTGGGAGTGGCGGGGGAGACGCTCACACTGGTTTCAGGAGCGAGTTGATCAAGCTGTGCGTTCGCAACGGCGCCGGCCGTTACGCTAAAACAAAAATATAAACCAGCCACTTGAGCTCGATACGAGCCCGGCGTTAGATCGACGGCGCCAAAGAAGCCGCCTCCATCTGTCGCGGTGGTTCGCGTTGCGCTCGTGTCGAGGTTCTGAATAGTTACGGCAGCCGTGTCGTAGGGAGTGTTATCCGGCTGACGTGCCTGCCCTTTCACATGTCCGAGAGTCGGCGCCGTCTTCCATGAAAATGTAGGAATAGACGCGGCTTCATTGAAGATTGGATCCATTCCGGCTGGCTCATAAAGCGTTGCTCCATTTACGGATTTGCCGGTGGTTAATCCCGATGCAAATTCGGCGAACGGTCTCGCGGGAGTAGTGATTGGCGTTGGGATTGCGAAGGGATTATTCGTGACGGCGATATTGCTGGTCGCCATCGAAAAGAAAATGATGCCACTCAAGTTAGTTGGACCAGACGCAGGCGTCAGTGTGCGACGGGTTTGTCGTAAGGTCCCTTCAATTGCGTTAACAGACGCTCCCTGGCCCATCATGCCCGCGCGGTTATACAAGTGTCCTCTTAACCACAGATCCCACTGGTCATACTGTGGACGGATAGTTGCGGTGTGTTCCGCTTTGTAGACCATAGGAATTGCGATATCAAGAATGCCCTCCTGAGTCCACGCGCGCCAATCCTGATAGACCCGCCAGTACGCCTCTGCAGAATTCCACGCGCTTTCAGTCGAACCTATGCCGCCAAATGCGATGAGTGCAGCGGATACTTTTAAGTCGGGCTTAATCGCCAGCGCATTCAAGTAAACTCGACGGACGATGTTAGTTACCTGATCGCGGCGCCACTGATTCCACTGAGCGTTATTCGGTGCCGGTGGAGCGCTGCCGACCGGTATGTTGTAGTGCCGCTGAAAACGTTCAACGCTCGTGGGGTTGTAACCAATGTTGGTTCCGGTCGTCGGTGTCTGACCCGAGATACCGAGTTCGGGATAACGAATGCGGTCCAGATGCAATCCGTCAACGTCATAGTTCTGCAAGAGATGATTGATCACGTTGACGGTATATTCGGCGGCCGCCGGATGACCGAAATCGATCCAGAAGTCGCTGCCAAAGCGATGGCCTTGATATGAGATGGCTGTGCTCCCGGGTGTCGTGTCGGGTAGCAAAGTGCGAGTTAACCAGTTGTTGGGACCGGGAACGATTGTGTTTGTGGCGGCGTCAAACCCGCCATGTAAGTTGAAGGCGTGATTCGGATTCTCGGGTGGAAACAAGTTAGGTGCGCGACCCCAAATCGCACTCATGATGACGAACGCGTGTACCTCAATTCCCTCGGCGTGTGCAGTGTTGATAACGTCCTGAAGCGGATCGAAGCCCGGCTGAATTGGCACGCGGTCTCCTGGCGGCTCGAGCGAATTGAGATACCAGGAATCGCCGCGTCGCCGAACTTGCACGAAGATGGCGTTCGCCTTCGCCGCTTTTGCGTTATTAACCACGGCCTGAACATCCGTGTGGTTGTTGAGGTTGGTATTGAACGTATCAACCCAAAACGCTCGATACTCAGTTCTGGCTTGCCCGTCGGCGATATGCGGTGTGCAGATTACGAGCAGTAATAGAACGAAGAGAGATACTCTCTGAAAAGATCTCATCGTGTTAGTCCTCAGAGTGGTGTACTTTGCGTTCTTTAATTGTTGAAGGGGGATGAAACAATTCTGCGCGCACGGTGTTTCGGTTGTCAATAAATTAGATTGCGTTGTGTCGTATGACTAAGAGGAGAGCGTATGAGTCAACGTTTGGACTACTACAAACTATCGCCTGAACTTTCAAGAAAACTATTTGAGCTGGGTAATGCCGTGAAGAAGAGTTCGCTGGGAAACACTCTGCTTGACCTGGTTAACATAAGGGCGTCTCAGCTCAATGGGTGTGGGCTCTGTCTTGATATGCACTGCAAGGAAGCCAAGATACACGGGGAACGCGAGCTGCGAATTTATCATGTGCCGATATGGCGAGAGTCCCCGTTATTTTCAGACGCGGAAAAAGCGGCGCTTGAGTGGACGGAAGCTGTCACCCGGCTCTCCGATCATGGCGTGGATGATGAAGTATACGCGCGGGTTCACGCTCAGTTTAGCGAGGAGCAAATCTCGGAACTAACGTTCGCAGTCGGTGTAATTAATCTCTGGAACCGCCTCAATGTAAGTTTCCGGACCGTTCCCGGATCGGCGGACGAAATGCTGGGATTAACGAAAGCCGGATTGAGCTGATCGGAATGTCTGCGGGTCTGCGGATCCTGAGTGACACAATGCCTCTCTACGGCTTTCATCTAAAGTCGAGCTCAACACGTTTTGTGTCACTTCGTGTGTTTCGTGCAATTCGTGGATCTTTTGTACGTAGCATCAGGACGATCCACGCATTGCACGAAACACACGAAGTAATACGAAATAGACGAATCATTCCTGTAGTTCGACTTCTGAGGCAACGGTTCTCTCTATTCCAACCCGCAGCGTTGTAGGAGTTGCTGAAACCTTGGATCGGGGCGTAAGTTGTCGCATTCCGCTCCTACCTTGGTCCAGGGAATCATCTCCGACCTTTCTTCGACGGCTCTTTCCAACCACTCGAATGCTAAATCGTTTTCCCCCAGTCCAACGTAGACCAGGGCTCGGCAGTATGATGAAACGTGCTGATGCTTTGATTGTTTCTCCAATTGTTCCAGGATAATCAACGCCTTGGTTTGATCTCCATTGAGACCATAGGCCTGCCCCAGGGCTGCTAAGTAAAGGCTGGAGTCATCCAATATCGTGACTCGTTCAAAGCTATCTACGGCTTTGGAAATGTCGCCTCGCCGCTTGTGGATCCAACCCAGCAAATAGTGGGTCGGTGGAAAGGTGGGATTTATCTCGAGGCTCTTTTCTGCTTGTTGAATTGCCTGTTGATATTCGCCCATCAAGAAAAACTCAAGAGCAACGCCCGAACAGAGCGATGCCGAAAGGGGGTCCAAATCCAAAGCAGCCTTATATTCCTCCATCGCCGAGTCAAAGTTACCCATTTGATTGAAGTACTGTGCCAGTCGCTGATGCGCTATCGCGCAACCGGGATTGAGTTCTATGGCTCGCGACAGCTCTCGCCTCGCGGCGGGCCGATCCCACTCGTACAACATTAAGACTATTCCTAACGCAGCATGCGCATCAGCGAGGGTGTCGTCTATTTCCAGGGCTCTCTGGGCCGCCAGCTTGGCCTTCGGCATCGCTTCCGCCGAAGGTGAGTAGAGGTTTGAAAGTCGATAATAACTATCCGACAGTCCCACATAGGCCAAAGCGTAGAGCGGGTCTTCTTCGATTGCTCTTGTAAAATACTTGATGGCCGTGCTCAGACCTTTATTAGCATACTCATTCCAGTAAAAACGGCCCTTGAGATAAAGGTGATACGCGGCAGGATTATCCGTGTAGCGCGTCGTAAGTCGTCTTCTTCCATCAGCGGTAAGCTTTAGCCTCAACTTCGTCGAGATTTCTTCTGCAATTTCTGCCTGTATCGTTAAGACGTCTGACAACGTTCGGTGGTACTGCTCTCCCCACATCTGCCATCCTTCTTTAACGTCGACCATCTCCGCTCTGATGATTACTTGCTCACCTAACCGCAGAATCCTGCCCGTGACTACCGAGCGCACGCCCAGGTGTTCCCCGATCTGTTGCGGATCTTTCGATTGGCCTTTGTAGCGGAAGACTGTGTTGCGGCCCAGGACTCTAAAGCCTTCGAGATGCGAAAAACTATTGATTATGCTTTCGGTGAGGCCATCCGAAAGATACTCTGCCTCTGGATCTCCACTCTCGTTTTCAAACGGCAAGATTGCCAAAGAAGTAAATCCTTCAGAGGGGTCGAGTGTACTTTCCCGCGGTATTACGAGAGCAGTTTTTCGTTTACGACTTAGTCCCCCCTCTTTCTCAACCTCGAAAACTTTTGCCACAAATCGATAGCCACGTTTAGGAACAGTTTCAATGTACTGCGGCCCATTGGCTTTGCGGCCCAGGAGCTTTCTGAGAATGGCGATGTTTACAGTGAGGTTGGCTTCTTCGACAAAAGTGTTGGGCCAAACCTTTTCCAGCAAGGTGTCCTTCGTAACCAATTGTCCAGCACTCTCCACTAAGACCGACAACAAGTCGAAGACTCTTGGGGTCAACGCTACGGGGTTTCTCCCGTGAAGCAATACGCGTTCGGTTTGATCCAGAAGGAAGGAATCAAATTTGTAAACGCGTGCGGCCGGTTTTGCCGGCGCCGAGGCATGCAACATTCTTGGAGTTTTCTTGGAAATCTTTTGCGGTTTCTTAAGGACATCCATAAGGCACTCCGAAGTATAGTCCGCTCAGACTAGGTGAGACTCAGTTGCCTTGGTGTAGGGATATTGAATGAACTGCGGGCATTGTAATTCGCTACTGGAATTACGCAAAGCAAACAGTAGTTAAACAAGGAGAGCTTGCTCCCCTAATGTCCGCTCCAACAGTTTTCCTGTTGGCCCAACGTCGCCTTTCAAACGAAGGCCCTATCCAATCCGACGTGCCTAGCTGCACTTCCATTCGGCGTCAATTCAACTAACCTGATCTAGCCGGCCAAGGAGAACAACAATGCTCAAGAACTTCACTCGCCTCTTCCTCTACCTAACCCTGTTCACCGTTTTCGGAGTCATCTATTCACCCTACGTCGCAGCACAACAGCCAGTAGGTGTGTTCCCCACCGCACTCTACAGGTTTCAAATATCTTACTGGGATGGTGGCCACCTTCTCACCCACTACTTCGCGGAAGGGTCCGCTAACGGTCATACGTACGACCCACTGAATCACCCTTTTTTCGACAACATGGGGATCTATAGACCACCCGACGGTTACACCCCCGACCCATCCTCCGGCCTTGTCCGTCTACACCGCTGGAGAGTTGTTCAGGGTGGATGGCGCGTCTACTACTACTACTCCATCTATTACTCTGAACACGGAAGTGATTATCACTATGAGGGAGTTGCGGGGTGGGTATTTTCACCTGGAACAGGAAGTAGTCCTGGTGGAGCCCCGCTGCACGCTTTAAACATTTGGTACAGTACGGACCTCGGCTTCTGGTATGAATTCCGCATCGGGGATTCACCTTGGGAGTCGCCACCAAATAGGCCTGGCAAGGCGAATTATGTCCCGCTAGGTCGCATCGCTATGCTGCCGCCGGGGTGCATCAATCCAGAGTATCCCTCGCAGGTTCCCCCAGGGGAACAATGCTTTGGTTACGTGGTGATGTTCAATCCGCCAACGCCGCCACCACCGCCGCCACCGCCGCCTCCGCCGGGGAGTTGCACTTCGGGTGCAGGCGCCGTGAGCAAATGTTCTCAACTCGGCGGCTCCTGGAACTACGAGACGTGCTCTTGTGAGTATTAAAGACAATCCCGGACACGGCCCTCCGCGTGCTTTCTCTTGATTAGTGAAGACGGAATCGAGTACGGGTCGGCTCCTCCACAAAGACGAAAGGCGTCGTTTCGGCGACGCCTTTGTCTTGTTTTTTGGAGATAATCGCGCGCTGGTTGCACAAAAATTATATGGTTCAGTAATAGTGTGGGTGGGGGTGTGTGTGAACGCTGGGAGGACTCAACTTTACTAGTTTTTTCAAGCTGTTCTGCTGTGTTGAGAGCCAGCATCCGCTCGCTACCGCTCGCGGTTCCGCATTTGTCGACCCACGACGATTCACCACTGAATTCACATTTTGTGCAACGACATCGCGCGATGACTTGATTTTTGATGCCGGGGCGGTTTGCTACTCTCGGGATTCTGGTCGGACGATCACGAGCCGATTAAGATGTGTGTGGCCCAATTATCAAGCTCTGGTCTCTCCTGTCTCACTTCCAACTGCGCCTGGCGCAACGCTTCCGCGCAGTCCAAGCCATTCAACCAATGACGATAGAATGCGAGCGCTACAAGTTGTGCTGATTCCGGATCAACGTAGGTAAGAGTTGCGATAATCCTCTTCGCTCCGGCTTGCAGAAAAGCTTCCCAGAACCCTCCAACGTCATTCGAGATGCGCGACTTGAAGCGTCCAGAGACGCAAGCATTCAGAAATACAAGTTCAGCGTCGAGCGACAGGTCGCGAATCTCGCTCGCTGAGATCGGCCGATCCGACAACTTCAAGATTGAAGCTGAGCGGCTCCCCTGCACGCTGCCCTCCACCCGACCATGAAATTGCAAATGGAGAACGTTAAAGGCCGGCGCTTTGTCGAGAAGCTCCCTGGCAGTTGCTTCCACCAGACACTCCGAAGCAGTCCAGTCGAGCCCTGCAACTTGCGCGGCCTGGTCCGAAAGAGAAATCCCGTGTTCCTGCAGCGCACCAGCTGCGAGGCAGACGCGCGCTCGCTCTTCCTTCGATGTTGACGAGAGAAGCATTTCTGCGCATGGGAGATAAGCAACTGCACAATGATCTATTACTTTTGAATCACCATCGAAGTTCAACGCATAGAACGGGACAAAATAAAGCTGGGAGTCAGGAACGACGTAAAGTTTTTTGTATCCCTTGCGGCGAATTTCACTGAGCAGGATAGCGAACTTTTCCGAGAGTTTATCGATGGCCCCGAAGACTCCCTGATTCCAACGCTCACTTTCTTGATCAGGCAACAGCTCTCGAAGAGATGACTCTGTAACATCGAGAAAGAAGGGTTCCGGCTTCGCAAGCTCACCATCACAGAGGAGTGCTAAACCTCCACGGCTGGCAAAACAGAAGAAGACCAGTCCGGCGGATTCATTTGCGAGTCGTTCTTGTACAGCGGCGTAACTTACGCTGCCGCCTGTGTTCGGCGAGACCGTTTGAAGAAGCCGGCTGCGCAATGCGTAGGCCTTGCTCATTTCGGCCCGGTGAAAGGCTTCCTCCGTTCGTCCCAACTCGGCGGTCCAAAATGCAGCACTTTCCTGGAGACCCGCCAGCGATTCAAAACCACTCTTCAAATCGATGCCGCTCTGTCGGATTTGATCTTCCAGTGCCGCCACCGCCTGATCCGTAATTTGCAAGGCCTCTTCTTTCGAACCCATTCCCTTATAAACCGCAACGCGTCCAAGCAAGATGTTTGCGTCGCCCGGCGCAGATTTTTCGGCCTCACTCAGGTCCATCAGGGCGGCTTCGAAGTTCTTCCGATTAAGGTGGAAGATGGCGCGACCTACCAGCGCATTTTTGATCTCGTCACGGTCTCCGAATTCAAGAAGTTCAGAAAGACATCGGTCTGACTCACTCGGGTTTTGATCCGCGAGCAGGGGTACCAGCGCGCGCAAAGCCGCTGCGATTGTTTGAGGTACACCGATCCGTCTTGCTTCCGTTAAGGCTTGTTGTGAGCAGTCCAGCGCCGCCGCGATATCTCCGTCCAATTCGGCGAGATCAGCAAGTTGACGGAGCCAACTCCATCGATGATGAGGAGGTACATTCTCGCGCGCCTCTTCGAGTTCCTGGCGCGCCAGTTTGTACTCTCCTTGCGCCGCACAGGAGTGGGCAATCAGCTGCGAAACTTCGTATTGGAATCCTGGCTCGGAGTGTTTTGAACGGCGACGGCGCTCAAGTTTGACACGCTGAATAGTTTCACCGCTGGCTTCAAGATGCAGCATTTGGCCCACCTGACGTATCCACAACTTATTGGCAACCTGCTCCAGTCCGTGCTGCTCGGCAAAATGGATTGCTTCATCAAGCGTCTTCTGAAAGGTGGCGTAGTCGCCACGACCAAATGCGGCAAACGCAGACTCACCCAGCGTTTGCGCTGCCTGAGCCCAAAATTGTGCCGCATAGTCAGGGTCAGCGGTCGCTGCGAGTCTCGCGAATTCGGTGTGCGCGCGCCGCCCCAGCTCCTCAGCCTGTTCAAAGGCTTGTTGGTCGTATCGAAGTCCGCCAATACTTTGCAGTAGGGAGGCGTGCTCAAAACTATCGGTGGGAACCAGTTCGAGGGCTTTCTTTAATAATGATAGGGCATCGTCACTCTTGCCTCTAAATCTCAGGGTCACGGCCTCGGACATAAAGAGGCTGACCTTGCTGTCCCTTACTTGTTGTTCCAGTAAGGCAGCAAAGGACGGATCGCGGTGCTTCACTTTAGTCCTCCACTTATCGTGGAAGATTTGAAGTTCGCGATGTCCCCTCTGGTAGATATCAGAAGCTGCTTCGGCTCGCCCATTCTGCGTAAGAGCGGACACTTCCTGCAGGAGGGCGCTTAGCGATTCGGCATGTTGAAGGGATTCGCTTTGAAACTCTTTCGCTAAATTGAGTTCCACAACATTCAGCTACCGAAAGCCATGAGTTTGGGAAAGAGTTTTCCCAACGTTGCTTTGGGGATCTGCTTGACGATCGTCTCGATTCCACCAGTCAGCGCTTTGATGTTGTCAGTAACGGCAATTTCGAGTTGGACACCTTTTCCACCACCCGCCTTCAGTCGGACTCCTGACAACAAGACCAGAGTGAGGGCGCCGACGATCAAAGGTAGCGGCGACAAGTGGGGTTGTTGCGCTTGTTCAACCGCTTGATCGACAAAACCTGACAAAGTTTCCTGCTCATGAAACGTGTTGAGCAGAGCTTTGGCGATCTCGCCCTTCTGCTCCTCAGTGCCACCCGACAAAGCTTCCACAATCGGTCGGGCTTCGGGCGGCGCATTGTCCTCCAATTTTTCCACGGTCCGTTCTATTTTGGCGGGTGAAGGTCTGGCTCCACCTTCCCAGAAACTCGTCGGTACTAAATCACAAAAAATCATTATGGCCCGTTGTGCTTGATCAGGTGAGAGCGATGCAATTGTTGACTCCATTTTTCCTCCGTACGTAGATAAGGTAAGGGGGCCGATTCTATCTGCAGGTGAAGCGTCCAACAAGCGTTTAGTCAGTTGCCACTACAAGACGATCTCTTGACGGATCACGTAGGCAAGAAAAAGGGCGTCACCGTTTTGGGTGACGTCCCTTTTCATGTGGTAGCTTCGGGCTCACCGGGCTAAAGCCACGGTGCTAATGAGATCGCTTCGCGAAGTTCCAACTCTCCAGGCAAGTTCGGGACTTTTAGCGCAAAGCTATTAATCACTCGGGGACCTTCTTAATCCTGTGAAATAAGAAAAACAACGAGTGCGATCGGTAAGAGTATCACTCCCACGCCGAGAGCGATTTCTGCAGCAGTGGAAAGGTTGTTGCCCTTGACCTGTTTGACTTGTGCGTAACTTACCGTGGAAGTTGCACTCGTTTTTTCATTTACAATGACGAAACTGTCCTGGCCGGCTTCACCGACATAACCTTTCAGCTTTGTTTTATCCCGTAGCTTAACTTCGATCCGCGCCTGTTCGCCGGTTCCAAGCTTGCTAATACCCTCTTTCACCTTCGCCGCAAAGCGAGCCTCTTTTTCTTCCTTCGGGCCGGTATAGGCAAGCCTGACTCCAGCCGCGCTAAACAAAAACCCGACGAGCATTACTGATAGAAATTTCTTTAACATCTGTCTCCCCCTCGAACATTCAATTTCGGGTTGCCGGTTACAAGCGATGTGCCAAGGGGAAAGTTCCGATAAAGCGCGGGGAAAGCTGCTAAAACTCACATCTGGTCGATCATGGTTACGACGGCTGAAAGATATTTATTGCAGGCGAGTAGGATGAGCACTTCAACAAGCCATAATTGCAAGCTAAAGATTGAAAGTTAACTTTCAAATGGCGAATAGAAGTTCAGAGTACAACCTTCAGGTTGCTGACGTCGAAAAGAAGCAAGCTGAAGCTTGTACTCTGAACATTGTCTGTCGAAGGTAACCTTCTTGTTTCGTTAGCTTGTCGACTCCGCATCCAAAACAGCCACCACCCGCTGATAAATGTTCTTCGCTTCCTCATGCGAGTTACCAACCGCAGTCAGTCCGACCCGGCCACACTCGCCCAGCGCGCTCATCATGTGAAAGACCGCGCCTGTCTGTAAGGTTTGATCGAAGTGCAAACCGTGTCGCACTACAATGTCGAAGAGATCATCCGGAGTTAAGGTGCGATAGCTTGGTGACTTAACGTGATCCCCTGCGACAAAACATTTTTGCTGACCGTTGGGAGCGGTAAAGATCGCTTCATCCGGATCGTACTTGCCGTCAGTGAGAAATTGGAGAGTCAAAAAAGGATGGGTTGTTCCGCCCTTGCGTAAATTAATTTCGATCGCGTACGCGTCCCAGTTGCCGTCGCTTGAACGAACCACCACAAAGTCCAAAGCAAAGCGTCCGATCACGCCTTCCTGAGCCAGACGCCTCCCGACTTTTTCAGCTTCCTTACTTATCGCCGCAGCGTATTTCTTATCGGCAGGAAATACGCATCCGAGATAGCTCTGACCTGATGGACCACCTAGCAGTTGATCGTGAGTCGAAAGTAATTCCAATTTACCGAGTGGAGTAACGCGAAGCTGCACGCTGGGGCTGCGCACCTCGTCGCCAAGAATTCTTTCTTCAACAATGCCCCCTCCCTCAGCGAACTTCCTGGTATAGCTGTCGTAAGTAATCTCCGACGATTCAAAGCGCATGTTGCGCAGCCGGTCCTCCAAGGCTGCACGTTCGTCTGCAGTACCGGAATCCGGTAGTCCCAGCAAATCAACGAGCGCATTTCCCTCTCCTGAAACACCTTCATTGAGCTTGACCAGTACTTGTGAGATGGAAGACTTCCTGGCACGCATTTCCATGATTGCGTTCGTGACATCGTCAATGTTCGCAAGTCCCTCGTAACCGAGAGGATGATTCACACCTTCCTCGGCGAAAATTTTACGACAGCCGGTCTTTGTGCCCAGTGCAAGGAATTTGGGATCGGCGCCGTACATCGGTATGCCAAGGCGAAGCGTCAGTTCCTTTTCGAGGTCGGTGGTGTTGAAGGGCACGAGATGCGCGCGGTTAACGTCCGAAATCAAAGAACGGATGCGCTCGATCAAGCGGGGACGTTCCAGCAGTTTCTGGGTCAGCGGACGCGCTGAACCATCCATCGGCGAAACCAGGAAAAGCCGCTTGCGCGCGTGACTCGGTATCACGCCGGGCAGGAGATCGAGGTAGTAGTCGATGATGCTCGGGAGAATTGTTTGCGAAGTAACGTAGACCACACGTGCTTGCGGCTGACGTAGAAGGAGCAAGAGGAAAAGAAATCGTTCTTCATACGCCTGGACCTCAGCTCCGGTGAAAGCGACGTCGATAGTTATCGAGGGCACCACAACGATTGTCTGCGGATCCTGATTGATAGATTGGATCGACTTCCACAGTGGCACCAGTTTCTTCTGCAACTGATCGAATTCATCAGCTGAGTCAGCTGTTATTCCCGGTTCACTTACAGACTGTTTAAGAGTCATGGCTCCTCCGCCAAGGTTCATCGTTGGTCGACATTATGCATTCGGAGTGAGATTGGCACTTTATCACCGGGCTGAAGCCCGGTGTTAATGAGAACGTTCCGCAAAACCTTGCGATTTGTTTTTTATCAAGGCCCTGAACCTGGGGCGAGCGTGGGCGGCATCGCATGAAGTTATAGGTTAGAATGCGGCGCTCAGGAGGATGCAATGTCGAATCAGGAGAGAGTTGAAACCGCGGTTTACAAGGCAGTGGATGAACTTAACAAGCAGTTGCCAAAGGGTTCTCACGTCGAAAAGTCGTTAGACGCAGTGTTGTACGGCAAATCAGGAAAACTGGAATCCATTGACGTCGTTACGTTAATCATGGAAGTCGAGGACCAGATTAAAGCAGAATTTGGAACCGCGATTACGATTGCTGACGACAAAGCTATGTCCCAGGAAAACAGCCCTTTCTCAACCCTGGGGACGCTAACCAAATATGTTGCCGAACTGTTGAACGAAAATGGAGCAAGCCCCGCCTAATCCGCGCGTGTTCCTGATAACTGGTAGTCGTAAGGGCATCGGCGCCTATCTCGTCAACCACTATCTTGCGCAGGGTCACCAAGTCGTCGGCTGTAGCCGGAAAGAATCCGAACAAAAGTCTCCTAATTACCGTCACTTCTGTCTTGACGTCTCCGATGAAGACGCAGTCAAGCAGATGTTCGCGGCAATCTCGGATTCCTACGGGCGGCTTGATGTCCTGGTCAATAATGCCGGCATCGCGTCAATGAATCACCTGCTGCTCAGCTCAGCTCAAACGGCGCGAGAAATAATTGAAACCAACTTCATGGGAACGTTTCTGATGTGTCGCGAAGCCGCGCGCCTCATGAGAAAAGGACATTTCGGACGAATCATAAATTTTGCGTCAGTAGCCACTCCTCTCAAACTCGAGGGCGAAGCGATCTATGCTGCGTCGAAGGCCGCCGTCTTATCGTTTACACAGATTGCCGCCCGAGAGTTTGCAGATTTTGGTATCACCGTAAACGCCGTGGCGCCCACTCCGATTGAGACCGATTTGATCCGATCGGTGCCCAGGGAAAAATTGGATCAGTTGGTTAGCCGTCAGGCCGTGAAGCGTTTAGGTGAGATGAGAGATGTGGCAAACGTGACCGACTTTTTTATTCGGCCTGAAAGCGACTTCATTACAGGTCAGGTGCTCTTTCTCGGTGGCGTCTGATGGCGATAGATTTCCTGCTCGACATTTGGCAATCGAATCGCGACCGGGAAGCCATAATCTCGCGTGACACCGCGTACACTTACGATTGGCTTCTCACACGCTTTCTTCATTGGAAAGAAGTAACCGCGCAACGCGAAATTAGGCCGGGCGCAGTAGTCGTCCTTGAAGCGGACTTTTCTCCTAACGCCGTCGCCCTCTTCTTTGCTCTCATCGATCACAACTGCATAGTAGTTCCGCTGTCCGATTCGGCGCAGTCAAATAGATCCGAATTCTTGACCATCGCGGAAGCAGAAGTGTCTTTCAAGATCAATTCAGACGACACGGTCACAGTAACTCCGCTACCAAACGTCGCTACGCATCCGCTTTACGCTGAACTAAGAGAGGTCGGGCACCCCGGATTAGTTCTCTTCTCTTCAGGCTCGACAGGCGGAAGCAAAGCGGCGGTTCACGACATGCTGCGGATACTGGAGAAATTTAAAATTCCGCGTCAGCGGTTGAGGGCGATTACATTTCTGCTCTACGACCATATCGGCGGGATCAATACACTGCTTTACACGATGGCGAACGCTGGTTGCATAATTACGGTTAACAAACGGGATCCGGATTCAGTGCTCGAGGCGGTGGAAAAGCATCGCGTGGAACTCCTTCCTACCTCTCCTACTTTCCTTAACCTCGTGCTGCTCAGCCAGGCGTACAAACGGTATGATCTGGGCTCGCTGAAGACGATAACGTACGGAACGGAGCCGATGCCTGAGACCACGTTAAAACGATTTCATGAGCTCTATCCGGGAATTCACTTGCAGCAGACTTACGGCCTTTCGGAGTTGGGTATTCTTCGGTCCAAATCAAAGGACCAGGATTCGCTTTGGGTCAGAGTTGGAGGCGACGGTTTTGAGACTCGCGTAGTGGATGGGATTCTACATGTGAAGGCACGCTCGGCGATGCTTGGTTACCTCAATGCCGCGAGTCCCTTCACAGATGATGGTTGGTTCAATACCGGTGACGCGGTGGAGGTCGATGGCGAGTACATCAGGATACTTGGGCGCAAGTCGGAGATTGTGAACGTCGGGGGTCAGAAGGTTTACCCTGCGGAAGTAGAGAATGTGATTCAGGAGTTGGCGGAGGTAGCTGAAGTCACAGTCTACGGTGAGCGCCATCCAATAACCGGCAGCATCGTCTGCGCCGACATTACTCCGTCATCATCTATAGACGAGTCCCAGCAGAAAGAAATAGTTTTACTGGTAAAGAAACATTGCCGCGAAAAGCTGGCCAGTTACAAAGTTCCGATCAAAGTAAGAATTACCAGCGAAAGCCAGCACACGGAGCGCTTCAAGAAGGCAAGACGATGAGCGTATCCAGCATTGCCAGAAGAATTCTCCCGGCAGAGTTGATTGCCTCGCTCACACGGACCAAAAAAAGATTAAACCGTGCGCGAGTGAGTAGGCTGCCCCTACTCTCTGAAAAGGCGTTTACGAATATTCTCAGAGATGAACTCTTACTGACCTCCGGCGACACGGTTTACGTTCACAGTTCGGTCGATCAACTCAACCTCGAATTCCCTTTCTATCGGGTTCTGCCTCTCATTCAGAACGTAATCGGACCGCAAGGGACTGTCTTGTTCCCGACTTATCCGAACCGGAGTCCCATTTCGTCTTACGAGTATCTGTTGAGCGGAAAAGTTTTCGATGTCAGGAGAACTCCCTCCTACACCGGACTTCTGACCGAGTTTGCGCGACGGCAACGCAACGCTGTAAGGAGCCTGCATCCAACAAAATCTGTTTGCGCTATCGGCCGACACGCCAAAGACTTAACAGCGACTCATCAACAGTCACCGTACCCGTACGATCGTTGTAGTCCGTATTTCAAGCTGGTGGAGCATCAAGCCAAGATCGTTGGCATCGGGGTATGGACCACATATCTTTCTTTCGTCTATTGCGTGGACGACGCCCTCAAGAAAGATGGTCCGGTTGACACCTATTTCCCTGAACTTTTTGCTGCACAGTGCATCAACTACGAGGGAAACGTGGAAATTGTCGAGACTTACGCTCACGACATGACTCGCGTGATCCACGACATCCCACAGTTTATGAAGGAACACGTACCGGAGGAGATCTGCCTTGATATTGCAATCAACGGTATGAAGTTTTTCAGGGCTAACGCTCAGCCGCTATTCGAATTGATGTTGGGCCTCGCAAAGGAAGGTATTACCGTCTATCCAAGGTCCGTCTATTCACCACGTTTTCTGCACGACAACAAGTGACTATACAGCGTTTTGTGCACTCCCGACCTTGATCGGAAACTCACCTGCTTGAAGTTTTGTCGCTAGTTGACCCAACGTCGCAAATTCTATGTCGTCCGCCGATGAGACCTCACGGACAAACTGTTCGATAGCGTCGTAATCTTTTATATACTTCGAGTGACTGGTAAGAATCACCGGGAGTTCTTGAAAACCGCTTGCTCTGGCCATTGCTCTAATTGCGTCCAGCATCTCCCGAAGGCCGCCGTAATCCAGCCGGCTCGTGTCGCCGACCTCATACTTCCCGGCCAGACACGGTTTGATCGCTTTGTCGTAGATTCGTGCGTGAGCAGAAGTTCGGCCGATTTCGGCCCACTCCTGATTTGCATAATTATCGTCGCCGTTTCCAGTTCCGCGAGCAGTCATTCGTTGTCCGGCTTTATGCCATGTTTTGGATAGTGTTTGCCTGAAGGCCCGGTATCGCGAAAGGTAGAAGTGGAATATTGGGACACAGACGATGGATTCTGGTTTGTCTGAGACTTTCCGGGCGTCCGTCATCCGGGGATAGAAGGGCAAAAAGCCTTCTTCGCAATGCGTGTAATCGATTTTGACGTGGGCCGTGTTGACTCGCAGTCCGCCCACTATGCTCATGTCGAAGACAATCCCGAGACGCGCGAGCAAATCGAGGGCAAACGAAGACGGCGCGATACAAGACGAACCCGAACGGAAAGAGACACATCGATATGCCGGATCAATTGGACGCAGAAGATCCTCTAAATACTCTTTGCTTTCCGACAGCATGGCCCAGGCGCTGTCCGCATCGTAATTAAGAAGCGACCACTCGCCAGATAGTTTCCACTTCTCATTCTCATAATGAGCTTGAGACCACTGAGGATGAATATGAAGTTGGATATCCTGGCCCTGTTTGAAAGCCTCGCGCACGTGGTCGTCCCATTCATCGGCCAAACGTTGGAGCTCCGGATATTGGTCCTGAAACTTTCGGAAAGTAAGCTGCTGCATTACCTCTACATTGAAAGTGCTTCTCACTCCATACTGACGGTAGATGCTCAGAAGTTGTTTCAATGGATCGAACTGAAGTTGGGATACGTCGCCCGAACCGTTGCCGCGCAACTCCCAGTCGTCTGTCAGCGCCAGATAGATTTTGGGATGCTGTGTCACTTCGCTCGATAAAGTCGCACAAGTCCGCATGCGTTTTGAACACGCAAACCGAAACATGCACGGCTTTCTAGAGTATGAATTCAGAAAGTCTGCCGGTCACTGTTTCGTTCCGCCGTTACTCGCATTCTGACGAAGGCGCTGAATGAGTTTCTTGATTAAGTCGGTGTCTTTTGAATCGGGTTGGACCTTCAGGAACAGTTCCAATTCATCCGCCGCTTCGCGGTATCGCTTAAGGTCGTTAAATAGCAAGGCCAACTGCCAGTGGGCGTCAGGCGATTTTGAGGCGGCCAACTTATCAGCCTGTTTCAAGTAAGTCTCCGCCTCGTCCAACTTGGCTGCTTGACGCAGCAACATACCCATCCACAGATTTGCGTTAACAGATCCCGGGTTGAGCGTAATTGCACGTCGCATCGACTCGACGGCTTGCGGTAACTGTTTGAGGCTTTGTTGGGCTACGGATAACCCGTACAAGCTTTGATAGGCGCGCCGGTTCACTTCAACCGCTTTAGTAAGGAGGGCAATGGCCGGCTCATACTCCTGTTGTTTCACATACTGCATACCCAGGAGCTCCAACGCAGCGAAGTAAGACGGGAACATCTCAACTGCCTTTTTGAGGGCGGCTATGCCTTCTTCTCGGCGATCGTTCTTTAGCAGATCGCTGCCCCGGTCAAACTCCCGACGGGCTTGCTCGGGAACTTCCTGGACAAAAACTGCACCGCCAGTTGGGCTTATTGAAGAGGTTTGGTTACTTCCCAATACAAAATCTACCTGCTCAAACGCACGCGTCCGCTCAAGTTGCACTCGCTTGGTCTGACCGATGTAGCTGGTGCCGTACGTCTGAACTCTTACCTGAAAAATCCCGGTTGAAAGTCGGCGGAAAGCGAAAAGGCCGGAGCTGTCGGTTTTAGTTCTCTGGATCACCGAATCCATGTCGTTCAGCAGTTCGACCTGCAGGTTCGGTATGGCGCTGCGCCCATCAGTGACATGTCCGCTGATGGAATTCAGAAAGCCTTGTTGAACGAACAAAAGTGAAGGCGCAATCGCCTCGTGGGCCAGACCAAGCATTGTTATGTAGATGCCTAAAAGTAGGAGCACCGAAACCTCCTGGTCTTTGAATCCGATGATTATGCTTCGGGTCTAGCCCCAGAAGCAATTTGTAGAACGTTGGGGTGATCTAAAAACTCTCTGTAATTTTATTTCAAACAGACTTAACTCCTGGGCAGATTGACTTCCCAACCGGTCAAGCTGGAGTTCAAAAAGGCGATGTACTTTCGCATTACGAATGCACCTTCTATCAAATTCAACCAGCGTTTTAAGGCTCATGCAGCCTTGCGTTAAAGGAAACTGAGCGAGCGGCATGATCTTCGCTAACCGAACTCCGCTCACGTGCGAGAGCTTGATCTTTTCCATCCACCACCGTCAGCGATAAAGGCCTTCTCTTCAGCGAAAGCAGGAGCGGGCACACACTTACCAGCCTAAGTCGACAACGATATGGCAGTGGGAGTTTCCGAAAGACTAGCGGGGCATAGGGTCCCGCCAAGGCTTGGTTGCGTGATTAAGCCTTAGTCCTTTTCTTCGCTGACGGTGGTGTTTTCATGTTTGCGCATCTTGTTGGAGAAACGTTGATGACTTCCCCCAGACTGATTAACAAGTTAATAACACTCGCGATCCTGGCCTCACTGAGCTGCACGCTTCTGGTAACTTGTCCAAACCGAACTCATGCCGCCAGTTCTACAGCATCGACTATTGAGAAAATCTCCCCGGATCTGCTGCAACTTATCCAGTCTGGCAATGGCGAGACGCGCGTACGAATGATTGTGCAAACAACTCCGACGTCGTCCTCCGGCCTGCTCGGTAATCTGCTGGGTTCCGGACTCATCGGTTCTCTCCTACAGACCGTAAACGGAGTCTTGGTTGCGACTCTATCAAATCTCAATTTGAGCATTATCGATGTGAAGGCCGAGTCAGCTGAAGTCCTCGCTAGTGATCCTTCGGTTTCCTACGTTTCGTTGGACACAGAAGTACGTAGCTTTGGACACGTCACAAACACGACGGGAACGCAACAAGTGCGCACGCAAAAAACCGCCCTCGGACTTACATATCCATTGGATGGATCAGGAGTTAGTATCGCGATTCTGGATTCAGGAATTGACCCAGCTCACAAGCTCTTCACCAGTCAAAGTGGGAAAATCAAATTCAACAAAGACTTCACCGGGGAAAATCGGACCGACGACCCTTATGGGCACGGTACGCATGTGGCGGCGGTTGCAGCCGGCGTTGGTGCACCAACAAACGGGCAGTTTGAAGGTGTCGCACCAGGCGCAAACCTGGTTAACCTGCGCGTCCTTAATTCGAATGGTACTGGCACTGTTTCAGGCGTGCTCAAGGCTCTCGATTGGGTCGCGGCTAATCGTCAAAACTACGACATCCGAGTCGTAAACATGAGTCTAGGGACACCGGCAATTAGCTCCTACAAGAACGATCCAATCTGCAAGGCTGTCCGCAAACTTGTGGACGCTGGAGTTGTCGTAATCGCGGCTGCCGGTAACGACGGCAAAACCTCCACCGGACAAAAAATCTATGGCGGGATTCATTCCCCAGGCAATGAACCCTCCGCAATCACAGTGGGTGCGAGCAATACGTACGGCAGCGACGCACGTAGCGAAGATTCGGTCACGACCTTTAGTTCTCATGGTCCAACTCGCAGCTTCACTACTGATGCTTCCGGAGTCAGGCATTACGATAACCTCGTCAAGCCGGATCTGATCGCTCCCGGCAACAAGATCATTTCGGCTCAGTCTGCTAATAGCTCTCTCGTCAAGCGTTATCCAGAACTCCAGACCCAGTATTCAACGACAAACCTGAAGCTGATGTACCTCAGCGGGAGCTCGGTATCGGCTCCAGTCGCGGCCGGTGCTGCGGCGCTGCTATTCGAGGCCAATCCTAAACTGACCCCTAACCTGGTCAAGATGATCATGATGTACACGGCGCAGCCTTTGGCCGGCTTCAACACTTTTGAGCAAGGCTCAGGGCAGTTGAATGTTGCAGGTGCGGTTGCTATCGCGAAATTGGTTCGCAGCGACTTGTTAGCCTTGACCTCCCCGTCGCTTGGTTCATCACTTTTAATTCAATCGGCGCCGAGTGCGCAGACGACGATTTCAGGGCACGGTTTTCCCTGGGCGCAGGGCCTCGTTATAAATCACACCGTCATCACCGGAAAAGATCTGCTCACTAAGTACCAACGAAGTTATGGCCGCGGTTATTTGCTTGGTGATGGTGTTGTGGAAACAACCTCTTCGCAAAGCCTGAATAAAAATATGTGGACGGCGAACCTGACTCTCGGCGAATACCTGATGATAAGCGACGGTGGTCCAGTTGGGAGCGGTGGAGTTTTCTGTCCCACCGGAATCATGCTGGCAGACGGAATCATGCTGGCCGATGGAATTATGCTCGCCGATGGAATCCTGTTAGCCGACGGCATTATGTTGGCTGACGGCATTATGTTGGCCGATGGAATCATGCTGGCTGATGGAATAATGTTGGCCGATTCGGTCAAGGGTGATAACACCGTTGGTATGAAGTAAAACTTCTGCACACACGTTTAAAACACGAAAGCGGCCGGATTGACCCGGCCGCTTTTTTGCTTCTCTGAACCAAACAGTTGAGATCGCATATGTGTGTTGTCGTACGGACGGCGTGGATTTCCAGCTATATACTGATGAAAGGCATTTGTCTCTATAACGAGCACAGTGAAGCAACGTTGTCTTCATTGAGCATCCTACGCGCAAGGACTTAATACTGAACATGTTGAGACATTATGCAGCGCGGAAACTCATAAGGAAGTGTAATCATCAGAAAACAAAGCCTCTCAATAATCCTGGTAGTGGAGGATGTCCACGAAACGCGCGACGGCATTGAAAAACTCTTACTCGCGGACGGCTATCGAGTCACGCTAGCGCGAGACGAAGCCGATGCAATCGAAAATGCACGACGAGAGCGACCAGACCTGATTCTCGTTAGTTTAGCTGGGTTGCCACCTGAGGTTATTGCGAGTGCGCGCCCCATTCGTGAAGGCGCGGGTATTGGGGACACTGTTCCCGTCGTAGTCTTCTGCATTGGAGAGCTCTCTGAAGGTGATGAGGTTGCGGTCGGTAAGAACGTCCACGTAACGCGGCCAGATAACTTCAACCAGTTGAGGGAACTGTTAATCCGCCTGCTTGACGAACTTGAACAAGCGGCCTGATTTATTAATCGTGACCGCTCCGGCACCTTCCCAAGACCGCTGATTATTTGAACAGACTGCTGAATGGCGGGTGCGATTCAGTGCTTCGGCGCTGTTGGAATTTAACTACCCACGACTTGACTTCAGTTGACCAACTCTTTGGGTCTTGGGCTTCCGTCTCGACTTCAGGGGGCTTTTGACGATTTTCCTTCCTAACAAGCTTGACTGATCGTTCTGTTTTCACGGCATGTTACCCGCTGGATGATCGACATTTTTTTAAAAGGGGGGTTGTGAGAGGACGAAGGATGAGCTATTTCGCGGTCATAATGCCGTTCGGTTATAGACACTATTAACAACGACGGGTTGAGTCATTCGGTCCAGATAAATCTGACGCTTAACGCGCAATCTATTGCCGTTTTCGATGGGCTCAAAAGTCACATTGAAATCGTTTTCTCTATAGCCTGTTGAAGTTACTACCAACTGGTCTCCTTGCAACGTCGCTGTTACCTGCGTCGATCTGTTAGCAATCTGCTCCTGGTGGGGTGCGCCGTCTGCTTCAAATGTTTGTTGCGGGGCGCGCGATGATGCGAGGGTTATCGTTGAACCACGACGTTCCATCGCCAGCGTCTCAGGTGACTCTAGTCTCATCACCAAACGATTCGAAGAAACTTGACGCTGATTATTGGACAAATCCCGAGTGGCCCGATCGGCAACGTCACGTGGATTGTCGCTGCGCGTCGAATCCAATCTAAAGGTGCCGGTTAATAGACTGTCTGGGTTGTATCTCACCGGTGGCTCATTACTAATTTGCCAATTGGTAGCAGTGTTATAGGCGTGGCCCAGCAAATTCAGATCGCCCCGCAGGGTTGACCAATTACTCTGGACGCGGTCCGTCAGTCGGTTGTTTCCCATGTACGTATCGATAGGTGCTGCGCTCGCGAGGAGACGCTCCACATACACGGCAACGGGTTGTCTGGAATCAAACTGATTCCGCAATTAGGATCGACGAAAAGGGAGACTACCCAACTCCAATCTCAGCTCCTCCTGACCGCCGTCTGAAACCTACAGTGAAGGTTCCTAAGGAATACGCCATGCTACTCATTTTACTGATCTGGCTTTCCAGTCATGGGAACGAATCGCACGGGGATTGTTCGTTGCTCAACCACTCCTGCAGTATCTCTGGTGATTATCACCATCTCCTGAAACGTGGTGCCGACCGGAAGGACCATCTTGCCTTTCACGGCTAATTGGTCCACGAGCGCTTGTGGGATCTTATCAGGCGCGGCAGTAACAACAATGGCGTCAAAGGGTGCGTGCTCCGGCCATCCCTGGTAGCCGTTGCCGGTTTTGACATGAATATTTTTGTAGCCAAGTTTGTGTAATACGGACTTCGCGCCTTCGGCAAGTTCAGGAATGATCTCGATCGTATAAACCTGTCCGGCCAATTCCGCGAGTACCGCAGCCTGGTAGCCCGAACCGGTTCCAATCTCCAGAACTTTTTCCCCGGGAGCAATCGAAGCGGCCTGCGTCATATAACCGACGATGAACGGCTGCGAGATGGTTTGGTCATGGCCGATCGGTAGCGGCCGGTTCTGGTAGGAGTAATGACGGTGCGACTCAGGGACAAACTCATGACGCGGAACTTTCAGCATTGCCTTGAGCACCTCGTTGTTGGTGATTCCCTCAGACTTCAGTTGGTCTACAAGTGACTGTCGCTCTCGCGTAAAGTCCTGCGACGGCAGGTCGTCCGCGCTGAGACGCTCCCTCAGAAGCAACGGGCCGCACGAGACGAACGCCACAAAGATCAGGACGACCGATGCTCGAATCAAGTTGGAAACTCGAACCGTTACGGATTCATGGTACTTGAGCTCAACCAACATTCCCGCGGCCCTTTGAATCTCGTCAAAGAATCAGTTCGGGTGCGTTCCCTTTGGAGGCACCACCCAATAAAAAACCACGTGCTCGCCGGTGCTTGTATCTATTGTTTCAGTACGAATCGGGTCCCAATCACCTAAGCCGTAATTGTGCGAAACGATTCTGGTGCCCGGCTTGAGTTCCTTCAAAAGTTTCGGTCGCAGCTTGAGATTGATTTCAGGCAACAGATAAAGGGTGACGACTGAAGCTTCTCTAAGATCCGCCTGAAACAGATCGCCTTGAACGAAACGGACACGGTCAGTTACGCCTGCGGTTTGTGCATTCGCATTCGCCTCTTTGATTCGCTCCGGATCAATATCGTAACCAACGCCCCGTGCGCCATACTTTTGAGCGGCGGTAATAACAATCCTGCCGTCTCCACTCCCCAAGTCATAGACCACATCGTTCTTGTTGACCTTCACCATGTCCAACATCATCGCTACCACACTTTCCGGCGTCGGAACATAAGGCACATCCAGCTTTGGCCGCGGCGCTTCCGGGCTGGCAGAGGCTACGGGCGAAGGAACAACAGAGGGCGTAGGAGCAACCTGCGTCGCAACCGATTCGCTGGTATTACATGCAGCGAAAACTGAAGTGACCACAACAAGCAACGGAATCAAGCTATTGAGTCTTAGTTTCACTTTTATTTTCCTCACCTTCTGACGCTCGGCTTTGCGACGAACGGGCGACCAGGTAAACCGGAAATCCTGCCAAAAGCACAGCGATGCCCACCAACGCGCCAATGCGTGCATATGCAACACTTGCCTGCAGCATGTAAAGACAACTGGCGCAAAACACAATCGGCAATACCGGATGAAATGGTGCGCTGAACGGCCGCTTAATGTTCCTGTCCTTTATTCGCAGGATAATTAGTGACAGGCCTACCATGAAAAAGAAAAACCAGAACACCGGGGCCGTGTATTCAACCATTGTTTCGAAACCTTTTCTGGTCAGTGTTCCGATTAAAACAAGCGCCAAAGCAATCGCCCCCTGGACCAGCAGCGCGTTCGTTGGCGTGTTTTGATTTTTGCGCCAGCGTCCCAGGAACTCAAACAAACGAAAATCTCTCCCGACTGCATAATTCGTTCGAGCACCTGTAAAGATCGTGGCGTTAGCCGACGTCAACGCGGAGATCGCAACCAGCACACTGACAAACTGTGACCCCCGTTCGCCTACGCTGCGCTGCATCAAGTCGGCCGCAACCGCTTCAGAACCGGCCATCCCTGGAAGGCCAAGGGTACGCAGGTAAGCCCAATTAACCAGCAAGTACAAAGCTGTGATTATTCCGATCCCGAGCAGCAGTGCGCGCGCTACATCACGCCGGTCGCTCGTTTCAGCAGAAATATACGCAGCTTCATTCCAGCCGCCATAAGTCAACAATACGAAAACCATGGCGAGTCCAATCGTCGCCTGAGAACTTGCCGCGGGCGCTGCAGGCGGCGGCGCCGGCGAATCTACGAGAAGCAAGCCGCCAACGATCACCAGCAGCAAACTCAAAATTTCAACGGCTGTTAATAGGTTTTGAGTGCGAGTGCCATGGTGAACACCGATCACGTTCAAGCCGGTCAATGTCACAACCACGAGCGCTGCATAAATCGAACTCGAGTATTCACCCAAGCGCAATAACTGCGTAGCATAGTCACCAAATACGAAAGCGAGGAGCGCCAGTGAGCCTGTTTGGATAACAGAGATTCTGGACCATGCGAATAGAAACGCGAGTGGTTTACCGTAAGCGCGTGTGAGGTAGTGGTAGTCACCACCGGTATGCGGATAGGTGCTCGTTAGTTCCGCATAACACAGCGCGCCGATGAGCGAGATAACTCCGCCGGCAACCCAAAGCAGCAGAAATGAAACTTCACTGCTCACATTGGCGGCCACCAACGAAGGTGTTCGAAAGATGCCGGCGCCCACAACTATGCCAACAATCATCCCCACCGCATCTTTCGATGCGAGCGTAGGAACCGGGTCCGCGAACTTGAGAGATCTGACGGCGAGGCTTTTTACAGCCATCCGAATTTTCCTCGGTGTGGGTTAAAACTTCATTTGTGAGTCTTTGTCGGCGCGTCCTTAGGGATCACCCAGAAGTAGACTGTCTTTCCCTCTACCTCAACTCTCTGCTGCGGGGCCCAGTCTCCCATGTCGAATGCATGAGAGACGACACGGGTTCCGGGTTTCAATTCCTGCCAAAGTTTTGGTCGCAGTTTTAAATTAACGTCAGGCAACAAGTAAAGCGTCACCACTGTCGCTTCCTTCAAATCCGTTTTGAATAGATCCTGCTCGAGAAACTTTACTCGGTCACTCACGCCAGCCAGCACGGCGTTGGCGTTCGCTTCTTTTATTCGCTCGGGATCTATGTCAACGCCTACACCCCGCACACCATATTTCTTGGCAGCAGTAATCACGATGCGCCCGTCGCCGCTGCCAAGGTCGTAAACAACGTCGTCTTTGGTGACTGCGGCAAGTTCAAGCATCTTGTCAACGACGGGTTGAGGTGTCGGTACATATGGGACGTCCTTGTGCTGTGCTGCAGATACAAAGGCACCGCCCAAAAGAGTTCCGATTACGAGGGCGAACAAACCTCTATGAGCCCTGCGTGTCTGCATTTCATTGGCTCCTTTCTTTCGGACAGGTGACGGGGCACTGTCTCTATGTCAACAACGGACTCTTGCGAACCAGAGCCACGCGCTCTAAGCGTCGGGGAGGTAAAGGAAGGGGGCTCCATAATAGTTGGGGAGCGGTCGTCCAAACAAGTAATCACCAACTTTCGCGGGATGCGTCGGACGTCCAACCGCTGGTATATTGGAAGCATCAGAATCTATTGAAATTCTTTAGGAAAATCGTGAATTAAGTAGAAAGACTAATGAAAACCTTTATTAAGTTCAGAGCGCCACAGGTCATCGTATTCGTCCTATTCGCCATTATGTTTATTGGCGTCGCACCCAGTCGGGCCGTCGCGCAAGGCGGCGGTGACGTAGTGATGGTGCTGCCATTCGAAAACACTTCAAACCGTCTGGAGTACAACTGGGTGGGTGAAAGCTTCGCTGATTCGCTCGCGGAACTCCTCAATAAGCCCGGGCTGGTTGTTGTATCGAGCGACGAACGTCAGTTGGCATATCAACGCCTGCGTTTACCGGAAACGATAATTCCGTCGCGAGCGACAGCAATCAAACTGGCGCGTGAAGCGAAAGCGTCGATGATCGTGATCGGCACCTATTCCGTGATGACGCCTGAAGTTGCAAATAAACCCAACGATGATAAAGACGACAAAGCTGAAAAACCTGAAGCCTATGTCCAGCTCACTGCTCGGGTAATTAAGGTCAATGAAGGCCGCACGCTCGGCGAGTTGTTTGATGGGAGTTGGGCTACCCGGCAATTCGACTTCGGTGGTCCACTAACCACTTTACAAAACATTCAGGGTCGACTCGCGTTTCAGATCCTCTACCAGCGGGATAAAGCCCTTCCCTTCTCTCAGCTACAATTGATAGACGAAGCGACGAAAGTGCCGCAACGCGCTTTTGAGGCTTACGTAAAAGGTGTGCAACTTCCAGAACGCGATTCAAAGCGGTCTAACTATTTAAAGAACGCGCTGCACTACTACGGTGAGGCAAACGGAGGCGCTGTTTATCCTCAGGCGGCTTTTGAGTTGGGCAGATACTATATGCTCGAAGGCAAGTGGAAAGATGCCACGGAGTATTTCACTAAGCTCCAGAAGAAGGATCCGCACTACGCAGAGGCTGCATTCTACGCTGGACTCGGATACGCGAAGATGGGCGAGTTTGGACATGCGTTGGCGGCACTAGTACCGCTTGCCACTGACGTCCCTTTAATTGGCATTTACAACAACGCTGGCGCCGTCGCCGTTGAAGCTTCGCGCGATGAAAAGAAAGATGACGAACGTGCACGGTTACTGAACCAGGCGATTGCGTTTCTCGGACGCGCCGCGGATTCGTCGCCCGACGATCCAATGGTGCACTTTAATTATGGATACGCCCTCTTTCTCGCGGGTAAATACGCCGAGGCATCAGAGCAATTAAAACCAGTAATCACCGCCAACCCACGCGATGGTCAGGCTTATTTTCTTTACGCGAAGTCGTTAGAGAAAGTAGGCAAGGCCGATATAGCGGCTGCCGCAGATGACCAGGCCAGACGCAATCTTCCGAGTTATGCAAAGTGGCAAACTGAATGGCAGAAGTCCCAAACAGTTAAAGGACTATCACCACGGCTCCGCGATGTCCTGAACCGTATTGACTTGTCGGAGATCACGCGGCCGCCGGTTGCTGAGAACGCGCCGGCAGAGGATTTACTCGTCAAGGCGAGAGACCTGTATTCAGCGGGTCGTGACGAAGAAGCGCTACCAGAACTACACAGGGTGGTAATGCTGGAGCCAACCAACGCCGAGGCCTATCTGTTGAGTGGACGAATCAACCAGCGACGCGGTGATCAAGAAGCCGCAATTGCAGCATTAAAGACTGCTATCTTCTGGGATCCAAAGCTAATCGACGCACACATCCTTCTGGGTAGAATCTTCCTTGAAAGAGGCGACCGAGGCGAAGCAACCAAGTATGCTTCCAGCGCTATTACCATTGACGCCAACAATCAGGAGGCGATTGCGCTGCAGCGACAAGTCACAATGGGTAAGAACTAACTACCCACTTATATTGTTGACACGCACATGAGGCAATCTCCAGAGAGGTTGCCTCTAATGCTTTGACGTCATGAAATTTCTTATCCTGGTCGGCATTCTCGCAGTAACCATCACGCTAAGCCTCGCCATAGTCATCGCTCTATACCGTCACAAGAAAGCGAGCAGCGGCCCAATCCACGTCGTGGGAGAGGTAGGCGAAGTGGTCTCAGATCTCGTGCCCGAAGGAACTGTCCTCGTGCATGGAGAACTCTGGCGTGCACGATCTGGTGATGGTTCTACGCTCCGCGCAAGGACGCCGATCCGAGTGGTCCGTGTTGAGGGCCATCTTCTTGTGGTCGACCCCAGCGAATGAACTGAGTAAATCAACATGGTTCATCAACCTCATTTGCTCCACTTCGTTTACCCAAGGGCTAATGCTCAGTTGTTTCCGGAAATACTTTTAGGTGTGGCACACAAGGTGCTCTAGGGAATACCGGCACGCACGGAAGACCCAATGTAAAGGTTGAAAGTGCCCCCGCCGCCAACATCCCTCTGAGCGCCGCCTGCCGCTGCGCCAGCCACCCGCCGAGCAGCCCTTCAGTGTATTGCCCCCCGAACTAGGAACCCAGTCAGAAATGACTGGGTTCTCCTGCATTTAGAGTCGACTATTTTCGCAAAACTCAGATAGCCCGGAATCCTCTAATGAGGAGTATGGCTCTAGCATTACTACTGCTTCGTGGCCCTGGTAATGTTAGCCCAAGGCCCAATACGAAGTTGTTTCCAGAAAAACTTTCTTTGTGGCACATGAGGTGCTCTAGAGAATACCGGCACGCACGGAAGACCCAATGTAAAGGTTGAAAGTGCCCCCGCCGCCAACATCCCTCTGAGCGCCGCCTGCCGCTGCGCCAGCCACCCGCCGAGCAGCCCTTCAGTGTATCCCCCCGAACTAGGAACCCAGTCAAGAATGACTGGGTTCTCCTGCATTTAGAGCCTCATATTTCCGAATTAAATAACTTCGTTTCGTCCTGGGCGCGGCTGTCTTCTTGGGCCGCCTTTTTCTTTAAAACTACGGCATCCAGCGCTCGACGAATTTTGTCACTTTGACTGTGACGGTTTCTGTCGGAATGACTCCTATTTGGATGTTTTTCAGAACTGGGGCTAGGCCAATTGAGGGATCACGCAAAAAATTTTTCATTTCTTTCAAGAGCGGCTCCTCTTAAGTTTTTGGACAGGGCACGCACCTTAGGCCCGCGATCACGCTTTTGGTAAACTCGCGCCAATGGAGGACAGTGTAGTTACCTCGGCCAGAACTACTGGCCGACAATTCTCAGCGTTCGTAACCACTGTCCGCACAGTCCTGCCTTCACGCACAGACGTGGTGTTGGCGTTGTTTTCGGCACTCCTGCTTATCCTTGCATTCCCCAATTTTGAAGTCTGGCCACTAGCGTGGATAGCCCTTGTCCCGATTCTTTTCGTTGCGTCCAGCAAGCACACTTGGCCGGCGTTCTTTGCCGGATGGCTCTTCGGGATCGTTTTTTTCTATTGCACGTGTTACTGGCTAACCTACTCGATGATTAACTTCGGAGGGTTTCCTACCGGGGTAGCTTACGCCGCGCTGTTACCGGGAGCATTCGTTATTGGAATCTTCCCAGCATTCTTTACCTACGTTCTCGCAAAGGCATTTCGCTCGTGGGGCAGCTTTGCACTATTTCTAGCACCCATCATGTGGGTGGCGTTCGAGTGGAGCAGGCTTCAATGCACCGGGCAATTATGGAATGCGATTGGTTACTCACAGGCCTATCACCCTCAGATGATCGGTGCCGCCCGCTTTGGTGGGGTTTATGCCGTAGGCTTTCTGATCGTAATGGTGAATTCGGCTATCGCCTTCGCTATTCTTGAACGGACGCGTCGTGCGTTCTTAGTAGCAATCGCCGCCTCAATAGCGGCCGGTCTTGTCGTCGTCGGCACTGACAGACTCAACCAACCCTCGGCGGCACATACTGAAGCTCATGTTGTAGCCGTTCAGCCGAACGTTCCAATGGCGCTGGTCAAATCCGTAACCGAAATGCGCCAGCTCACTGAACACCACTTTGCCGTCAGCGAACAAGCACTGAACACACTGCCACAGGATGGAAAACCACGACTGGTTATCTGGCCTGAGTCTCCGATGTATTTCAGTTACGGATCTGATGGCCTATTACGAGAACGCATCGCGAATTTTGCCAAACAACACCAAACCTTTGTGCTGCTTAATTCACAGGAAGTGGCGCCGAATGATGGACTCTACAACTCTGCAGTTCTAATAAATGAAGAAGGTAGGCTGGTCTCTCAATATGATAAGATTCGGCTGCTGCCATTTGGCGAATATGTTCCACTCCCGCGCTGGTTGCCGGGAGCGGGTTTGATAACGGCTATCGTCGGAGACTTTACACCGGGCACCGAATACCGGCAGATGCAGATTGGACCGATACGAGCTGGAGCATTCATCTGCATCGAGTCAGCTTATCCCAACATCGCTCGACAGTTCGCGCGAGATGGTGCTGACGTTTTAATCAACATCTCCAACGATGGTTACCTGGGTCCAACGGCTGTACTGCGCCAACACTTGGCTAACGCGGTGTTCCGCTCAGTTGAAAATGGACGTCCGGTTTTACGCGTTACCAACACGGGCATTACCGCTTTCATTACGCCAAGGGGCGAGGTAAGAGATGCAACACCGACGTACCGACCCGATGTCAGGGTCTGGAGCATTGGCCGTTCTGCAGACAACCGAACGTTTTATGCTTCGTTTGGCGATTGGTTCGTCTGGGTCTGTGTTGTTGCCACGTTTCTCGTTTTCATAATGAATACGTTTGGGCAGCGCGTTAAAAAGGTTGGAGGGTAAATGATCGAGACTTTATCGATTCAGGATCTAAAAACAACGTACGAAGAGTTGCGCACCAAGGTAGAGCAGCTCGGGAGGTTTCTTTGATGTTGCCGCAGGCCGTCAGGAATTGAACGTTATCGAACAGACCGCTTCGTCTCCAGAGTTTTGGAACGACCAGGAAGCGGCCCAGAAGCTTCTGCAGCGGCGCAGTGTCCTTGAAAAGAAGATAGAACGGCAGGAACGTTTCGAGTCTCAAATTGCCGATGCCGGCGTGCTGTTTGAGTTTGCTGACGAAGATGAAGAATCGCTGAAGGAATTGCGTTCCCTGCTGGAACGCCTCGAGCACGAAATCGGTGTAGCCGAGACCGAAATGCTTTTAGGCGGTGGCAATGACCAGCTCAACGCCATCTGCACCATACATCCGGGTGCCGGCGGAACCGAGTCGCAGGATTGGGCGGAAATGCTGTTACGGATGTATTTGAAATGGGCGGAGCAACGTGGCTTCAAAACGGAAACCATTGATTATCAACCCGGTGAAGAAGCTGGACTTAAAGGAGTAACGTTCAGGGTGGAAGGTGAATATGCTTACGGTTTGCTGTCCGCCGAGGCGGGCGTCCACAGGCTGGTGCGTATTTCTCCCTTCGATCAAGCCGCCCGCCGCCATACTTCATTTGCTTCGTTGTTTGTATATCCGGAAATAGACGAAAACATCGAAGTCGAAGTTGCTGAGAAAGACTTGCGCGTCGACACCTACCGCGCTACCGGCGCCGGTGGTCAGCACATCAACACTACCGACTCTGCAGTACGCATTACCCACCTCCCGACGGGAATCGTAGTCCAGTGTCAAAACCAACGTTCGCAGCATCAGAACCGCGCTGTGGCAATGCAAGTTCTTCGCTCGCGTTTATATGAGCTCGAGCTTGAAAAGCGCAAAGCTGAGACTGCCGAGCTGGAAGCCAACAAAGCCGACATTTCATTTGGTTCGCAGATTCGCAGTTATGTCCTTGCGCCTTATCGCTTAGTGAAAGACACGCGAACCAAGCTGGAACGCGGCAACGTCGATGCGGTTTTAGCAGGAGACATTGACGACTTCATTAAGGCGTACTTACTTTCGAAAAAGGCGGCATAATAGAACAGACCGAAGTTCACTGTTGAATCACCTAGCAAATGGCAACTACTGAATTTGAAGATAAGCCCAGGGTGATCACCCCTCGCAATAGTCGCCTCAACGAAATTGTCGCGATCTCACTACTCGCCATCGGTTTATTGTTGGCGCTCTGTCTCGTTTCAGCCGCTTTCTATCCAAACGATCCATCATGGAACTCGGCCGGCCAGGCCGAAACTCGCAACTGGGCCGGCGCTATTGGCGCAAACGTCGCCGCCTTCCTGTTTCAATCGATTGGTCTTGCTGCTTACCTGCTACCGGTATTGTTATTTGGAGCCGCGTGGAGAAGGTTTAAAGCTCGAAGTATCCGCGCGCCGCTTTCAAGACTGCTCGGACTTGTCGTTTTAACTCTCGCGAGCGCTGCGTTACTTTCGATTTCTGGAATCCAACCGATCTTTGATTCGAGCGTGCAACCCGGAGGACTCATCGGAACGGTTATCTCCAGAACTTTGGCCAGCGGTCTCAACGCAGTCGGCGCCACGGTTTTGTTAATCGCGATAGCCGCGACCGGTCTCCTGCTCGCAACCAACTTCTCTTTCATTGAGTTGTATCAAAAGCTCACTGTGCTCTTCGGCGAACGTTTTGCGTTTGTTAAGGAGTTTCCAAACCGTTGGCGGACTTGGCGGGAGGCACGTCGGGAGAGTGCACGCATCAGGAAAGAACAACGCGAGGCGTTAAAGGTTGAACAAGAGGCCGCGCGGGCGGCTTTGCTGGACGCGACGAAAGGGTCACCGAATTTAACGCCCCAGGAACGCATCGCCGAAATCATGAAGGAAGAGGCAAGCGCGCCAGGAATTCTCCGTGGGGACGCTCAGGTCGCCGACTCGCCAATGGCCACTACGACGATCGAACCTGCAAAGGCCGTCGCTGCCGGCGCGGGTGCTCAACCGGCAACCGTTCCTGAAGGCAAGTCTGGCAGGCGCTCAATTTTTCCGGGATCACGTGGTGCGACCGCAGTAGTCGATGACGACGACGAACTTGAGGAGATGGTTAAGGGCGCGTCCGTGTTGCGTACCAAAGGCGAAGCGCCGGCAACCGGCAAATTACCCTTTGACGCTGACCGCTCGAAGCGTGTCTCTTATTCAGACTATTCCATGCCGCCTCTCGACTTCTTAAACGAGGCGCCTCCCCATAGCGAGCAGGCAGATGCTGAACTACTCAGCCTCGCTACGCGACTCGCAGAAAAATGCAAAGAGTTCAACGTAACAGGGCAGATCAAGCACATCTGCCCGGGCCCGGTGGTTACCACTTATGAATTCAAGCCGGATCCCGGTGTCAAGTATTCGCGCGTTGTATCGCTTGTTGACGATCTTTGCCTGGCACTGAAGGCGGAATCAATTCGGATTGACCGCATGCCCGGGAAGCCGCACGTTGGTATTGAAGTTCCAAACCCGCGACGTGAGACGATCTTTTTACGAGAGGTAATCGAGTCACGCGCGTTCCGCGAATCTTCGTCGAAACTTACGATTGCACTCGGCAAAACCATCGACGGTCTTAACTACGTGGCGGACCTGGCTAAGATGCCACACCTCCTGATCGCGGGTACTACCGGCGCCGGCAAATCCGTGGGTGTGAATTCACTGATTGTGTCGATCCTTTACCGAGCGCGGCCCGACGAAGTCCAGTTTATCCTTATCGATCCGAAGAGACTCGAACTCGGTCTTTACGCCGACATTCCGCACCTGAAGACGCCTATCATCACCGACCCCAAGCTGGCTTCGCGATCGTTAAAGTGGGCGGTGGCGGAAATGGAGAAGCGTTACCGGGATCTCGCGGGCTGGGGCGTCCGCAACATCGACGGCTACAACAACGAGATCATGCGCCGGAATTTGGTTAAGGATTACGACGAGCGCGGCGAACCACACAAACCACTTCCTTACATAGTCATTATTATTGATGAGTTGGCGGACTTGATGATGACTTCAGGTCGTGAGGTTGAGGAATCTATTACCCGTTTGGCTCAAATGGCACGAGCCGTCGGTATTCACCTCGTTTTGGCCACGCAGCGCCCTTCGGTCGACGTAATCACCGGTCTCATCAAAGCAAACTTCCCGTCGCGAATTGCGTTTCGCGTCGCTTCAAAAGTTGATTCGCGCACCATCATCGATACCAATGGTGCGGAACATTTGCTCGGTCGCGGCGACATGTTGTTCCTGCCACCCGGTACCTCGCGTTTGATCCGCGTTCACGGCGCTTATGTGGACGAATCCGAGATTGGAAAGATTGTCGCTCACTCTAAGGCGCAGGGCGTCCCCGAGTATGACGAGACGATTACCCAATCTGAAGAGGAAGCACTCGGACTCGAGGAAACTAATGGTGAACACGACGAGCTCTTCGAAGAGGCGCTTCGTATCTGCGTTGAGATGAAACGGGCCTCGACGTCCGTCCTACAACGCCGCCTCCGAATCGGTTACGGACGCGCCGCCGCCATCCTAGACATCATGGAACGCGAAGGCCTGATCGGACAGGCCGATGGTTCTCGTCCCCGACCTGTACTCGGTCGCTCATACGAGTTAATCGCTCAATGGGACGAAATGGGCGTCGAAGAATAACTGGTTCGAAGCACTCAAAACTCCCTCGCCCTCGGTTCGAAATATTTTCCACGCAGCTTGTGGAAAACTCTGTGGACAACTCACCATAAAACATACCAAGTTTTTGGTACGATTGAACTTGTAGCAATGTGCACACGCGAGCGGCGACTTCACAAACCCTTCACAAACACTAACTTGCACACGTGAAACAGAATCCATCACAAGCAAAACGGATCCTCTTAGTTGTAGTAACGCTTGTCCTGTTGCCGGTTGGTTGTGTGAAACGTACGCGCGAGCCGCTAATACAAAGTTCAAGGGCCGACACTGCCACAATTGACGTTCGACGAATAAACATCAACAGCGCCTCGGCCAGTGAGTTGGAAGCACTTCCCGGCATAGGCCGGGCAATCGCTGAACGAATCGTGGCACATCGCTCACAGCACGGGCCCTTTCGCCGCGTTGAGCATGTAATGCTCGTGCGGGGAATCAGTGAGCGAAAATTTCTCGACATTCAACCGCTAATCACCGTGGAGTGAAATTCAACTGTCCTTTTGCGACCGTATCGCAGAACCCGTACAATCATTTAGGATTCCAACAAATGAGGAGAAATGCTTATGCCGTATTCTGAATTGATGATTCGGCCGATGCGCGAGGAGTTAACGAGAATTGGTGTTGAGGAACTGAGAACACCGGATCAGGTCGATGATTTGCTACAGAGCAAAAACGGGACCGTGATGGTGGTCGTGAATTCAATATGTGGCTGCGCGGCCGGAAAGGCCCGTCCAGGCATTGCGCAGGCCCTGCAACACGATGTAAAGCCCGATCGGGTGGCGACCGTGTTTGCCGGAGCCGATATTGAGGCGACAGAAAAGGCGCGTACTTACTTCACTGGTTACGCACCATCATCACCGTCGATTGCACTGCTTAGGGACGGTCAACTGGTTTGGATGATGGAGCGTCGTGAGATTGAAGGTAAAGGCGCGGCCGAAGTTGCGGCCGAGTTAAAGCGCGCGTTTGAGCAACACTGCGCGAGAACCGAAGCCACGGCGAACTAGAAAGAGACCGAGTGATAACAGGGCTGGTAAGGAATGGTTAATTCATTCCTTACCAGCTTTTGCTTTTGAGCATCAGTGAACGTCTTTGGATAACCTGGAAGGGCCTAACAACCTCGCGAATTCAGCGTGGGCCAGCACAACTTCGGGCGACTCTTGAACAGAAGTGAAGTATTTTCGTTGAAATTCAGGACCGCCTTCGTTCGGCGTCAGTAATAAGCGTGACTGCTGTATCAAAGCATTCGCGGTTGCCTCACTCGGCGTCTCACGACCATCCAGAGACTCATCGATCTGTACAATCAACTCCGATAAGAGCCGCAACCAGGCGAATGAGGTGTCATGCATAACGAGGTTCAAATACTCGTAACTGCTGCCAATTTTCCCGTGTTCCCGCTCGTAAACGTCACGCTCACGTTCAAGCAGCGTCTTGTGCAAATGAAGCAAGGCCCCGCGGATCGCGCGCAGTTTTTCAGCCGTCGCTTGAGATAGCTTCTCTTCTGATTCCATTAGTTACCCCTTAGAACGTTTTTATGAATACCGATTGTAAGGTCTCAATCGCGAATTCAAAAACGACTGCTTTAGATACAAACTTCAAAGCATTTCACGAAGAGCGGTGCCCGGAAGGGCGCCACTTTGGAGCGGAAATTCCTATGCTATGATCGCCAAAATGCCACCCCAGTTGAGCCTCCGTACTCCAATCGAGGAGCTTCACAAATTCGGCATCGGCCGTCTTGGGCCAACCCTTTCGCAAAAACTTGCGCACGCGCTTTCCAGCCACCTAAACCGACGTGCGTTAACTGATGTAACAGTGGAAGATCTGCTGAATTACCTTCCCATGCGTTACGAGGATCGGTTGAAGCCTGCGCACATTCGCGATCTCAAACCCGGTGTGGAGGCTTCGCTCGAGCTTCACGTAAAACTTTCCGGCGGATACGAAGTGAGCGGCCGGCGTTCGTTCCGACGCTCGAGGCTATTTATTTTCGAGATCAGTGCGACGGACCCGGAACGCTCCGGGAAAGACGTAATGGTCTGGTGGTTTGTTTCCGGTAGGCGTTCGTATGACATCATCGAGTACTACAAGAAACGTTTGGCTCGGGGCTGTCGCTTCATCACCTACGGCAAATGGGAGTGGGACAAACGCCGCGCAACGTTTGCATTACAGCTACACAAACCGGCAGACGAACTCGAAATCCTACCGCCGTCGCAGGCGAAAATAGACACTGAAGAACCTCGGGAAGACGAAGGCGAGTTTGAAGAACCCGAAACCGATCCACAGCTCGCAGTCATCCATACTGGTCGGCGAGTTCCAATCTATCGCAAACTTGGAGAGTTCAGCTCAAAGCGTTTACGTGAAATTATTCATGGCACTCTTGGGAAACTGCCAGAAATGCCTGAAACGCTGCCCGCGGATTTGCGGCGGCGCCAACGATTGATCGATCGTGCGCAAGCAGTGCGGCTAATACATTTTCCGGACGACGAAACTCCGCTCGCCGTTTACGAACAGGCGCGGAGCCCCGCTCATGCTCGGCTGATTTTCGAGGACCTGTTCTGGATCGCTCTTGGAATCAGTCTCAAACGGGGGAAAAGAGTTAAGGAATCCAAGGCGGCCGGCATTCGCATCGATCGCCCCATGAAAGACAGGATCGGTCGCGTCTTACCATTCAAACTCACGGAAGCCCAACGCAATGTGGTTAAGGAGATTTTCAAAGACCTCCAATCCGATGCCCCGATGAACCGGCTGTTGCAAGGTGACGTCGGCAGCGGCAAAACGATTGTGGCACTGATTGCCATGCTGGCGGTGATGGAAAACGGTTACCAAACGGCCTTGATGGCGCCAACCGAAATATTGGCAGAGCAGCATGCGAGAAATATCAAACGGCTACTCGCAAAGACACCCTATCGGGTTGAACTGCTAACCGGTTCCTTGCGTGCCGCTGAAAAACGAAAGCTGCAGGCCGACCTCGCCGCCGGAGAAATTCACGCAATCATTGGAACGCACGCTTTGATTCAGGAGTCTGTCGTTTTTAAGAACCTGGCGTTGGCTGTAGTGGATGAACAGCATCGGTTCGGCGTCATGCAGCGCGCTGAGTTGCGTGCGCGCGGGATGAATCCTGACGTGTTAGTGATGACAGCTACACCGATTCCACGCTCTTTGACGATGACGATTTACGGTGATCTGGATGTTTCTGTGATTAATGAAATGCCTCCTGGACGGACGCCGATTGAGACGCGGGTCTTCGGCGAGGAACAGCGCCTGGATGTTAAGAAACTAATAGCCAGCGAGGTGCGCTTCGGACGCCAGGTCTACGTTGTCTATCCGCTGGTGGAGGAGTCGGAAAAAATTGATTTGAAGGACGCGACCCGCCGATACGAATACCTACGCGACACCGTTTTTCCCAAGCTGTCAGTCGGCCTGGTTCACGGAAAGATGAAAACGGCGGATAAGGAAGAGGTAATGCGTCGCTTTGTGGCGGGCGAAATCGACATTCTCGTTTCGACCACAGTAATCGAAGTGGGCGTCGACGTACCAAACGCGTCGGTAATGATTGTTGAGCACGCGGAGCGGTTTGGCCTGTCACAACTTCATCAACTCCGTGGACGTGTCGGCCGCGGCGCCGAAAAGAGCTATTGCATTTTGCTGACGTCGGATAAGAAGACTGCCGTTGCGAGAGAGCGGCTCGGCATCATGGCACAAACCAATGATGGGTTCCTTATTGCAGAAAAAGACCTGGAAATACGCGGCCCCGGAGAACTCCTGGGAACCCGGCAGTCTGGGCTGCCGGAATTAAGTGTCGCTAACCTCGTTCGTGATCAACTCTTTTTGGAAAACGCGCGCAAGGAAGCAGAGTTCTACATCGGCAAAGCTGCAAAGTCTGGCGAAGCTGCTGCGATGATCGAACGAGCCAGGAATGATCGGCGCTTCGGACTAGCGAACGTCGGCTGAGCGCCCGCTCGCCCTACTAAAACCATGCGCGTCATCGCCGGCAAATACCGAGGACGAAATCTAAAGAGCCCGCCATCGCTGGAAGTGCGCCCGACATCTGATCGTCTCCGCGAAACCCTCTTCAATGTGATCGCACCTCGAATCGATGAAGTCAGATTTCTGGATCTGTGCGCGGGCTCCGGCGCCGTTGGTATTGAGGCACTATCCAGAGGCGCGGCCAGCGTCACATTTGTCGACCGTTCGAGAAAGATGTGCGCACTCGTGGAAGCGAACCTCGACCTTTGCAAAATACCTGAGGACGAAACCGAGGTCGTTCAGGCTGAAGCTAGCGACTTTCTCAGCCGCAGCGTCGCAGCCGCCGCTGAACCGTGGGACATAGTATTTTTCGATCCACCTTATGCGAACGACTATCTGAAGGTCCTTAACGCAGTCGGTTCTCATGCGAACAATCTGTTAACCAAATCCCCGGTCCTGATTGTGGAACATCATCACAAGAAAGAACTGCCAGACGATATTGGCGAACTTCACCGGACACGCGTCCTCAAGCAAGGCGATTCCGCGCTGAGCTTCTACGAACTGACGTCTGAATAACGGCAAATACTGCTTCGTTCGCGCACGTAATCATTCGTTGTTAGAATTTGTCCATGCTCGTTTTAGGAATTGAGACGTCCTGCGATGAAACCGCCGCCGCAGTAGTGCGCGATGGTCGTGAAATCGTGTCTTCTATCATAGCTTCTCAAGTAAAGACCCACGAACGGTGGGGAGGAGTTGTTCCGGAAATCGCGTCACGTGAACACCTCAACAAGATCGTACCTATCGTCGAGCAGGCGCTTAGCGATGCGAACATTGAGGCGAAAAATGTTGATGGTTTAGCGGTAACGAATGGGCCGGGATTGGTTGGCTCGCTGCTGGTTGGGGTTTCATACGCGAAGGCGATGGCATTCGCGCTGGGCAAACCGCTGGTTGGTGTAAATCATATTGAGGGTCACATCTATTCGGTGGCGTTCGAGAACCCGCCAATCGAATATCCCGCGTTTGCACTGATTGTCTCCGGCGGTCACTCAAATCTTTTCTTCATTCCCGAACCGGGTAAGTACAAGGTAGTCGCGCGCACGCGAGACGACGCTGCCGGCGAGGCATTCGATAAGGTTGCCAAGATGCTTGGCCTTGGTTATCCAGGTGGTCCAATCATCGAGCGACTTGCGCGTGAAGGGGATCCAAAGGCTGTAAAGTTTTCGCTGCCACGCATGGGCGACGGCTCTGCCGACTTTAGTTTTAGCGGATTGAAAACCGCAGTGACCAGGTACTTTCGAGAAAGCGGGCTGCGACCAGTGGGAAATGGAGATGAGGCATCTCAACCAATCAAAGACCTCGCAGCAAGCTTTCAAAGTGTCGTAGTTAGGTCGTTAGTCGGAACCACTGAACGGCTGGCCCTGGAATACCGGCCAAAAACGGTGATAGTCGCTGGCGGTGTGGCATGCAACGGCGCGTTGCGGGCGGCTTCTCATGAAGCTGGCGAGCGGTTGGGAATTCCGGTTTACTTTCCTTCGCCGCATCTTTCAACAGATAACGCCGCGATGATCGCGGCAGCCGGAACGGTTAAGTTGCAGGCAGGCGAACGCGCAGGATTTGATTTAAACGCGGATGTTACCCTTCGTTTGCAGAATCTCGACAACCAGGACGAGGCATTGCGAAAAGCTGGAGTGAGGTACCGCCTGTAACCATCTGCAGATTACGCAGATTCAGGCTTCAGACCTGCTAACTGAGTGAATCCTGAAATCTGCGTAATCTGTGTAATCTGCGGATGAACTGTTTGGTGGGTCTCGGCACGCGAGACCGGGTTTGGCCTTATCAACCCTCGATGACGCTCATCGCGCTCACCGCTTTCTTTTCATAGGCGGCAATCGTCGCGATGTTACGTTTCTCCAGTTCAGTTAGTTGTTCATCCGTGAAGGCCGCGTCGGGTTTGTACCACGCGAAGCTTTCGAAATAGGTTTGAAACCATGGTTCTTTCGTAAACACCTTGCCTCGTCGCGCATAAATCTCCTGCCGCATCTTCACGGCATCTTCGACGAACAAACCTTCCAACAAGCTGCGAGAGATTGGTTGCCGACTCAAGTCGTCATGAAGCTTGTTTTCATAGGCAACTATAGTTTCGACATTCTGCTTGTCGGCGCCGGAGAGGTCCTCGTCTTTAAACTCGTCTGATGGTTGGTACCATCCCTGGCTGAAGAAATATTGCATTAACCACTGCGATTTAAACGCTCGGCCGTGACGCGCGTAGACTTCGTTACGCAGTAGACGCAGCTCATGCAGACTTAAACCCCGCAACATTTGTGGAGTGATCGGCTTGTCTTCAAACAACTCCATGTCGCCCGGCGCCAACGCCACATTGCGCGACCGCTTTTGTGCCAAAGAGATCGTCGCTATGTTCTTTAACTCGATGTCAGAGAGTCTTTTTGGGTCATAATTGTCGGACGCTTTATACCAATACCGCTCTTCAAAGTAGCGCTGCAGCCATGGTTCCGAAAAACGCTTGCCATGGATTGCCTCAACTTCCGAACGAAGCACAAGCCATTCGGCGCCGCTGTGCGTCCCCAGTTTCCTCACAGTCAGCGGGCGGGTCTGCCAGTAACGCATGTCGCCGGGTTCTACGTTTGGATGTTTGCTGGCTTCAGCGATGCGGATGAGGTCGAGATTGCGTCGCTCGGTGTTATTGAGCATGGAGTTCTGAAAAGCGGCGTTCGGTTTGTACCACTCCTGCTCTTTCAGATACAGCTGAATCTCTGCGTCTTTAAAAATACGTCCATGACGGCCAAACACGATGCCGCGCATCAGTTTCAGATCCTCTAGTGATGCACGCGCGAGATCTGAAGACCGAAGTGATTGTTTTGCGAAATCGAAGCTTGTCCAGCGCGCGAGAGTATCCTGAGCGTTAACCTGACCTACAAGTGGAACAGCGATTAGGAAAAGAGCTAACGCAATAGGACGCAGACCAAGCCTGGGGGAAATATTCATGAGCTACTCCTAAATTGTTAGGGCAGGCCGAACGCCTGCCCAAGTGCAATTCAAAAGAACAAGTTACCGTGACGGTTAGCCGAATATATCGCGAACTTTATCGACCAAACCTTTGTCTTCAAGGTCTTTGTTTTCAACGACAGCAAGCTGCTCCAGCAACTTCCGTTGTTCGCGAGTCAATGACGTCGGCGTGACGACAGTTACCGACGCGAACATGTCACCGCGCCCGCGTCCGCCTAAAACCGGCATCCCTTTCCCTTTAATGCGGAAAACCGTCCCAGTTTGGGTCCCGGAAGGTACTTTAATTTTTTCTTCGCCGTCGATGGTGCCGATTACCACATCGGATCCCAGAGCTGCCTGCGCAAAGGTTATCGGCAGCGACGCGTAAAGATTACTTCCCTGCCGCTCAAACCGTTCGTGCTCCGCGATGTGAATCACCACATACAAATCACCGGAGGGACCGTTCAGAGCACCGGCCTCGCCTTCGCCCTGAACTCGCAGACGAGATCCTGTTTCGACTCCCGCCGGGATCTTGACCTCCATCTGCCTTTCACGCTCAATGCGACCCGCGCCCCGGCAATCGGTGCACGGTGTCTTTACCACTCGTCCGGCTCCACGACACGCCTGGCACGTACGGGCAACTGAAAAGAACCCTTGCTGATAACGGACTTGGCCGGTGCCGGCGCAGTTGTTGCAATTTTCCGGTTGCGTTCCCTCGGCTGCGCCGCTTCCTTCACAGGTTGCGCACGTTTCCAAACGCGGAATGCGCAGGTTAGCAGTCATGCCGTGGAACGCTTCCTCGAGCGAAATCTCGAGGTCATAGCGAAGGTCGGCTCCCCGCTGTGCCGTGGGACGTCGACCGCCAGTGCGACCGCCGCCGAACACGTCACCGAACCCAAAAAGATCGCCGAGGATGTCCTCGATGCCACCAAACCCGGGTGCGCCCCAATTTTGTCCGGCGGCACTGGAAACTCCAGCGTGTCCAAATCTGTTGTAGCGCTGACGCTGTTCGGCATCCGCCAGCACGCCGTACGCTTCCGCTGCCTCTTTAAACTTGTCTTCCGCGCTGGCGTCATTCGGATTTTTGTCCGGGTGATATTTCACCGCCAGTCGCCGGTACGCGCTTTTTATTTCCTGATCGGTAGCGGTGCGGCTAACGCCCAGCACTTCGTAATAATCTCGCTTAGTCATTCCTGGTACTTTTAAAAACCCTCTCGTTATTTAATATGTTCAATTGCTTACTTCTTCGGCTTCTGATGATTCTGCGCCCGGATTCAACATCGCATGAGTGAGTTGACTCGCGACTCGCTCCAATGCCGTCAATGCTTTATTAATTGACTCGTTATCGCTGGCGCTCGTCGCCGCTTCGGCTTCAGCGAACACTCTCTCGGCTATATCCTGATCGTTAGCTGACAGCATTCCGCCAAATTTCGTGAACGATTTCCTGGTATTGCGTAATAGCGACTCGAGTTTGTTACGCATTACCACCATCTCCTTCGCGGATCGATCGGTTTCAGCGAACCCTTCTGCTTCTTTGATTAGTTGCTGTATCTCGTCCGGCGCCAGTCCGGAAGTCGGAGTAATTCTCATCTGCTGTTCACGACCCGTGGCCTTGTCCTGAGCTGAAACGGAAACGATACCGTTGGCATCGACCTCAAAAGAGACGTCGATCTGCGGAACTCCTCGCGGGTTTGGTGGAATGCCCACCAACTCAAACTTGCCCAGAGAACGATTACCGGCCGCAACTTCGCGCTCACCCTGCAAAATGTGGATTTCTACAGATGTCTGGTTATCAACGACGGTTGTAAAGGTCAGACTATTGCGCAGTGGAATCGTCGAGTTTCGATCAATGATCTTGGTGAACAGGCCTCCGCGCGTCTCCAGGCCAAGGCTCAGCGGCAAGACATCCAGCAGAACAATGTCTTTAACTTCACCCGTCAAAACGCCGCCCTGGATGGCGGCACCCATCGCCACCACTTCGTCCGGATTGATCTCAGCTGAAGGCTTCTTGCCAAATATCTTTTCTACCGTGCGTTCGACGATGGGTGATCTGGTCTGCCCGCCCACCAGGATCACTTTATCGATATCGGAAGCTTTCAACTTGGCATCCTGCAAGGCCTTTTCGCACGGAGCAACTGTCTGCTCGATCAAGTCTCCGATAAGTTCCTCAAACTCGGCGCGCGTGAGCACTTTATGGAAGTGTTTCGGCCCGGTCGCATCCGCCGCGATAAAGGGCAGGTTGATGTTTGATTCCTGCGACGCAGACAATTCACACTTGGCCCTTTCGGCAACCTCCTTCAATCGCTGCAGCGCCAGGCGATCTTTGCGCAGGTCGATTCCGGTGTCGTTGAGAAACTGGTCGGCCATCCAGTTCATGATGCGTTCGTCGATGTCCTCGCCACCAAGGAACGTATTCCCCGAAGTCGACAACACTTCGAACACCCCATCACTCATCTCGAGGATCGAGATATCGAACGTGCCACCGCCGAGATCGTAGACGGCAATCCGTTCCATCTCCGACTTGCCAAGCCCGTATGCGAGGGCGGCGGCAGTCGGCTCGTTGATGATTCTTTCAACTGTCAAACCAGCAATCTTGCCCGCGTCCTTAGTTGCCTGGCGCTGAGTGTCGTCAAAATAAGCGGGCACTGTAATGATGGCGTCGGTAACGGGCTCACCGAGGAAATCTTCGGCAGCGGCCTTCAAGCGCTGAAGGACGATTCCCGACAGCTCCGGCGGACTATAACTGCGACCCTGCACACGTATGCGTGCGTCGCCGTTGGGAGAATCGACTATCTCGAAAGCCGAAGTCTCTTTCATACGTTGGACTTCAGGCGAGATGTACTTTCGGCCAATCAGACGTTTCACTGCGTAAACAGTATTAGCTGCGTTAGTGACGGCCTGACGTTTCGCGATTTGACCAACCAGCCTTTCACCTTTATCCGTAAAGCCGACGACACTTGGCGTAGTTCGTCCACCCTCCTTGTTAGGCACGATCTGAACAGACCCGCCTTCCAAAACGGAGACGCAACAGTTTGTTGTGCCCAAATCTATGCCGATCGCTTTTCCCATATTGAGTAGACCGTAGAATTAAATAAACCGAGGTCATTTCCTGACGGCAACTTTGACCAACGAGGGCCGGATCAGTTTATCGCCCAGCCGGTAGCCTCTGACAATCTCCTGAATGACCGTGTCCGGTTCGTAGTCTTCGGTAGGCTCAGTCACTACCGCTTCGTGTAGATGTGGATCGAAATGCTCCCCCTCAGCCTGGATCGGCTTAACACCTAAAGCGTCAAGAACACCATTGAGTTGTTTGTAAATAAGGTCAACGCCGCTAAGAAAGTGGCGAAACTCGTCAGTTTCGGATGCCTCAACCGAAGCTTCAGTTTCAAGGGCGCGTTTTAGGTTATCCAAGACCGGTAGGAGCTTTGCGGCTATATCAGCCACCACGCGGTTGTAGGTTTCTGAACGCTCGCGATCCACCCGCTTACGATAGTTCTCAAAATCGGCCTGCCGGCGCGCCAGGCCTTCCCTCAGATCTTTGACTTCGGCTTCCAGCCGTTTCAACTCGGCACGAGTAGCGACCAACTCAGCGACCTCAGGACCACCACCGCTGACGGTTCCGTCCGCCGAAGAATCTTCGGCTTCGTTGAAAGGCTCATCTTCCAGGTCGTAGTCTTCGACGGCCTGCTCCACATTCTGCTCATCGTCGGTAGGGAGAGTCATAGATTCATCGCTGTCATTTTCCTGTTCGCGATCCAGGAAATTGATAGGGATACGGTTCACATTGTTCCCATTTTTCTCAGGAGCCATCGTTAAGTCAGGTCGAAACCAGGGCGGAAAGGCACTACGCGCGAGCTTCTTCATCAAGCCGACGCTCAATCAAGCGCGCCATGTAGTTTACCATAGCCATGATCCGCGAATACTCAATCCTCATCGGCCCCACGACACCCAGCGTGCCAGGATGTTCAATAGAACCAAATCGGTAAGGCGCAGTGATGAGTGCACAGTTGCTCATCGAGGAAATCGGGTGTTCGCGGCCGATCAACACGTGAACGTCGCCGGCGTTTGAATATCGTTCCTGCGAAACACACTCGTTAAGGATCTTGATCAGGCGGGACTTCTCTTCAAAGGTACGAAACAACTCACGCATACGGTCGACGTCAACGAAGTCAGGTTTGGAAAGAATGTTTGAGGCCCCATCAACATAAACGTCAGCGCCACTCGATTCGTCGTCGTCCAAACTCATGTCACACAACAAGATTGCGTTTCGTAGTAACCGGTCATACAACGCCTTCTCTTCCCGCATCAGCTCAAGGATCTCGCTGCGAATAGCGACTAAACTCTTGCCGCTGTACTCCGTGTTGAGGTAGCGAGCGGTTTGCTCGAGCTCTTCCTGCGATATGTTGTCTTCGAGCCGAATGACTTTATTGTGAACGATGTTAGCGGTCGTAACGAGGATGACCAAAATACGTTTGTCGGAAAGTTGGACAAACTCAATGTGGTTAAGCCGGTTCTCCGCAAGCGATGGCGAAACTACAATACCCACGTTCTCGGAAAGTTCGGACAGCGCATGCGACATCTTTTCCATGATGCGGTCGGACGACGTGGCCGAGTCGATGCCGCTGGAGGTAAATACTTTGTCAATGGCTCGCACATCCGCCCGCGACAGCCGGGCCTCTTCCAAAATATTGTCTACGTAATACCGATAACCCTGATCGGTGGGGACGCGGCCCGCCGAAGTGTGGGGTTGTTCAACCAGACCCGCTTCTTCCAATTCCCCCATCACGTTCCTGATGGTGGCCGAACTCCAACCTGTCCGCCCGGCAAACCGATCGGCCAAAACGAGCGACCCTACAGCCTCACCCGTGACCAGGTGCTCCTTTATGACGGCGGCGAGCACGGCTTGAGCCCGAGCGTCGAGCAGTCCTTGCTGAGTTGTCTGGGCGGTTGAATTGCGACGGGGCATCAGTTGTGGCTAAAAAGCTACTAATCTCTCGGAAAAATACGAATTTTCAGCGGGGCGAAACGGCCGTTCGCAGGCAGTATAGTGGATGTATTCACCCACCTGCAAACAGTTTGGGTCCTTGCGCTCCAAAGCCGGTCAGGAACGATAATCTCCGCTGAATCAGACACTTACACTGCGTTCCCAGCGCTTACGATGTAACCGCCGGGAGGTCGCGGCCGCCGCCCGGCGCATCGACCGGAATCAGGCAAAAACAGCTCGATTTTAAAGCGTTTTCAGGTGCCCCCCAGTTCAATTGACGGTTTGAGGTTCTTCTACTTAAGATTACGCGGCTTCCGAAATCCAGTAACCCAGCGCGCCCCCTCGGGTCTCGAGTCGGAGCAAGAGTCAGCTTGTTCCTGCCTCTTCCTGCATCGGCACTACAACCGAACGAGCGAGTGTCTGAAATTAAAGACGATGACTGAAGTGAAGAAGTATTTCATGGATGCTTTTCGGCACCTCGGAAGTAATCGAGGCGTTCCGATCATCGACGTTAGGTTTTATCCATACGCCGGTTTACGCCACACCATAAGAATCCGTTCAGGTCAGGTTTACGTTCGTCTCTCTGACCTTTGTAAAGACTCTCCACCAGATGTACTTCGTGCGCTCGCTTTTGTCCTGGTGGCGAGACTCCTGGGCAAGAAAATCCCTGAGATTCACGAACGAACCTATCGCGAGTATTCCCTGACTCCGGAAATCATGCGGTCATCCGACATCGCACGCCGTCATCGCGGACGGAAGATGGTTTCTACGGCCCGGGGCAACACATACGATTTGGATAAAATGTTTTCCAAGTTAAATCGCAAGTACTTCGATTCGACTTTGGAGAAACCAACGCTGACATGGTCACAGCGAAAGACTCGAAGCATTCTCGGCCATCACGACCGCGTCTACGAGACAATCACAATCAGCAAGTCCCTGGACTCGCCAACCGTACCCGAGTGGTTCGTTGAATACATTGTCTATCACGAGATGCTGCACATTAAGCACGCGGCGCGGATGATTAACGGGCGACGTTACTACCACACAGAAGCTTTCCGAATGGATGAACGCCGGTACGCCAAATACGATGAGGCACAACGTTGGTTGGAACAGGTAGCCCGCCAACGGCGGGTGCCTCGAACCAGGGCGGCGTAGTTTTGGAACCTCCGGCGGGTTAGGACGTTTACACAAACGAGGTAGGTGGGCTCCTCAAAAGAGGCGGCTAATCCGAGTTTGCTTACAAATTCGGTACAGCCGCCTTTTTACTGTTTGTGGGTCTTTTCTAAGGCTTTCCGGCCCTGTGCCGGCAAACAGTTACGAGTTTGGGCTGCTGGACAAAGGCGTTGAGCGCTGGCTAGACTACGCGTTTCCTAATTACAGCCGAAGCTCATCTGTGGCTCAAGATTAAGAAAGAACGCAATTAAAGACGGAGACTGAAAACATTTTATGGCTATCTCAGCGACTCAAATTAGACGCGGCATGTTGATTCTATTCGAAGGCCAACCGTGCAAGGTTATGGAATTCCGCCATCACACTCCCGGCAATCTGCGCGCAATGATTCAGACGAAGCTCAGGAATATCAAAACCGGTTCATCTTTCGAGCACCGGTTTCGGTCGGCTGATACGGTGGAACGCGCTACACTCGAGCAACATGAAATGGAGTACCTCTATTCGGACGGCTCGCATCACCATTTCATGAACACCGAAAACTATGAACAGGTCGCACTGAGTGAAGAAGAGCTGGGAGACGCCTCACCGTGGCTGACTCCTGGCTTGAAGATCCAGGCTGAATTTTTTGAAGGCGCGCCGATCGGTATCGACTTACCCCCGTCCATGGAACTAACCGTGACGCGCACGGAGCCGACTATGAAGGGCGCAACGGTGTCGAACGTAAACAAGCCAGCAACGCTCGAAAACGGCGTTACCGTTAGTGTCCCTCCGTTTGTTAACGAAGGCGACCGAATTCGGGTAGACCCGACCGAAGGCCGATACATCGAACGGGCTAAGTAGTTAACGCGCGTCGTCGCACAGCCGTTCTAGGCGGCTTACTGCGGAGTTCAAAGAGCGGCTGACCGATGTATTTCATCTACAGCGTCTTACTCAGCATTGCTTTTCTGATCTTACTCCCGCGTTTTCTATTCGACGCACTTCGCCACGGAAAGTATGTCGCCGGGTTTCGCGAACGCCTCGGCGACGTTCAACCGATCATCAATTCCCACACTCCGTTAGTCTGGATTCATGCAGTGTCAGTAGGGGAGGCTCAGGCGGCGCGCCCCTTGGTGCGAGAGCTAAAGACGCGCTTTCCTGATATGGCTCTGGCGATCTCTACGACCACCAGGACCGGCCAGGAACTGGCGCATGACATCTTTAAGGGCGACGCAGTCTCAATCTTTTACTTCCCTTTCGACTGGCGCTGGACTGTGCGGCGTGTGCTCAGTGCCATCCGACCAACCGCAGTCATAATTCTTGAAACTGAACTATGGCCAGGCTTTCTCCGCGAATGCAGGAATCAGGCAATCCCGGTTGCCATCGTTAATGGCCGCCTGTCCGGGCAGTCGTTTCGGCGCTACAGGTTGGCGAAGCGGTTCATCTCCCGCGTCTTAAGTTGCGTTACGCTCGCGATCATGCAAACGGATACTGATGCAAACCGTCTGATTAAACTGGGAATGGAACCGAAGAACGTGCGGGTGTCCGGGAGTCTTAAGTTCGACGCCGGCGTATTACCAGCTACAACTTCGGCGACTGACTACTTTAACGAAAGGTTCGCATTAAATAGCCCGGCGCCGGTAATCCTGGCGGCAAGCACACACGCTCCGGAAGAACGAATTATTCTGGAAAGCTTCAAACAAATACTTACTAAGCAGCCTGATGCTCGATTGCTGATTGCGCCGCGTCACCCGGAGCGCTTCAACGATGTCGCCTCACTGATTGAACTCAGCGGGCTCAGCTACTCTCGCAGAACCAAACCTGCAGTCGTGGCCGATACCACAAACAGCGTCATCCTCCTCGACAGTATTGGCGAACTCAATTCAGTCTATTCACTTGCGACAATTGTTTTTGTGGGCGGCAGCATTGCCAAAACAGGTGGTCATAACATTCTTGAGCCCGCTGCCGTAGGCGCGTGCGTTGTGACCGGCGGTTACACCCACAACTTCCAGGCCATCGTAGAAACATTTGCGAAAGCAGACGCGCTGGTGCAGCTTTCACCGATGCCGGAAGCCGAAGCGCGTGAGGAATTAACAACTGTTCTCGACGGTTTGCTTGTTGATCACGCGCAGCGCGCCGACATTGGGGCTCGCGCTAAAAAACTGGTCAACGAAAATCGCGGCGCCACCCAACGTACTGTGGATTGGCTGGAACCGGTGTTGTTGTCTTCCCCAGACGCTGTTAACGGGGTAAGCGCTCTGCGCGTCCAGAACGCTTCCACACTATGAATTCATCCGGGTCGCTGTTCATGATGCCACTGGGCGTGCTGTACGACGCGATCACCCGCGCACGGAGGGCTGCTTATCGCAATGGCCTCTTCACCGTTTACCGACTTCCTGCGCCTGTTGTCAGCATCGGCAACATTACGACCGGAGGAACTGGCAAGACGCCGCTGGTTGAATGGACTTGTCGAATGCTTGCGCAAGATAGCAGCAAGGTTTGTGTGTTGACTCGGGGCTACGGTCGCGCCAATCCGGAAACGCAGGTTGTTGTTTCAGACGGCCGCCGCCTATTAGTGGACGAACGCCAGGCGGGTGATGAACCATTCTTACTGGCCGGAAAACTGATTGGCGTTGCCGCGGTGATTGCTAACGCTGATCGAGTGGCGGCCGGTCACTGGGCAATTCAAAACCTGGGTGCGAACGCGTTTGTGCTCGACGACGCCTTTCAACATTTAAGGATCGCACGCGATGTCGATATCGTGACCATTGATGCCACTAATCCATGGGGGGACGGGGCATTGCTTCCTCATGGGCGGCTCCGCGAGGACCTTGATGGCTTATCGAGAGCGCATTGCATCGTTATCACCCGGACGGAGCAGGTTGAAAGCGTTGATTACCTCCGGGCGTCAATTCAAAAATATACATCCGCGCCTGTGTTCACTTCGCGTATGGTCACGGCGGCCTTGCAAACTCTTCACGGCGAGCCTGCTGAGCAAAACACTTTAACGGCTGCATCGCTGGCAGCCTTTTGCGGCATCGGAAATCCCGCTTCGTTCTTCACTCATCTTGAGCGTGCGGGCGCGCGCGTGATGCTCACTCAGACTTACGCCGACCATCACGTCTACCAGCAAAACGACATTGATCGATTGATAGAGAAAGCAAAGGCGGCAGGTGCAACGGCTCTGGTAACTACAGCTAAGGACGCCGTAAAGCTCAGCGCGCTGGCCTTCGAGTTACCGTGTTACAAATTGGAAATTGAAATTGCTATAGACGAGAGCGAACAACTAATTGGGTTCATCCGGCGCCAAATCGCCATCGGGCGGGGGCACAGTCGGTGATGCCGATGGGGGTGGCAGAGTGGGCCGGGGCTTTGGGCTGGTGGCTTCCGGCGAGGGCTTGGGCACTTCTGTTTCAGGTGTCGTTGTAGGCTCGGGAATTGGCGTCTCTTCAGACGTTGGTTTCGCGGTTGCCGTCGGCTCAGGAGAGGCGTCAGCCGCAGCGTTGACGTTTTGATTCGTCTGCCCGCCTGCTGGAATTCCTGCTTCAGAATCGCCTGATGGCGGCGATGCCGGTTCAACCGGTTGACTGTTTGGATCTGCAACTAAGGGCGACGCCGACGGCGTTGCTTGTGTTTCGGGGGGTGAGTTGCGGGTGAACAAAAAAATCACACCGAACAGCACCAGCAAACCGATCACGGAAGGAACTAAAACTTTCCAGGGATTAAATGACGATGCGGGCGGTAGTTGCTCGGCCGGTGGCAGCGGCGGCGGCGGTGCCATCGGTGTCGTTAGTCTTCGCCTCACCAATGTTTCTTCATCAGCGTCGTCCAGTTCAACCGAAGTTGCGCCACTGGGAACCACAGGCTTCATGTCCGGATACGAAGGTGTCGGCAATTCGATACCGGCGGCGCTGGTCAAATCTTCAACCAGTTCACCAATCGAGGCGTACCGGTTCTCCGGCCGTTTCTGCATCGCTTTTTGAATGACCTTGTCTACTGCCGGCGGTAAGTCTGGCCGTTCATCGAGTACCGACGGTACAGCATGCTGCAGGTGCTTCAGCATGATGGCGGTAGGAGATTCACCAAGAAACGGCACGTGACCGACAAACATTTCATACAGGATCACGCCCAGCGAGTAGATGTCCGAACGGGCGTCGATGTCAGGAGATTGTGAACACTGCTCCGGTGACATGTACTGAGGAGTCCCTATCACTAGATCGGGAGAAGTGAGACCAGGATCGTAACCTCCCTCCGGCTCTTTTATTTTGGCAATTCCGAAGTCGAGCACCTTCGCATAATCGCCGGCCATGGCCGCGAGCAACATGATGTTGTCGCTCTTCAAATCACGATGCACCACTCCCTGGCTGTGTGCCTCATCAAGTGCGCTTCCTACCTGACGCATGATTTCAACGACGCGCGGAAGCGGCATGGGGCCGTCCTTCCGGATTACGTCTTTCAGCGTCACACCATTCAAAAACTCCATCACCAAAAAGACGGTGCCGTTCACATCTTCGCCGAAGTCAGTGACACTCAATGCATGTGGGTGAAGGATCTTGGAAGCGGCGCGTGCCTCCCGCGAAAAGCGGGCAACTATCTTTTCATCGGCAGCGAGTGATGGACGCAGGACCTTAACGGCGACAGTCTTGTCCATGAGGACATGAGTTCCGCGATACACGGTGCCCATGCCTCCCTCGCTTAATCGCTCGTCAATGCGGTATTTCTCGGCGAGTACTTGTCCGAGCAGTGTGTCATCAGTTTTTGCGAGCGCCGACCCATCCGACGGACAAAGCGTCGTCGTGTCAGGATATTCAGCGCCGCACTTCGGACAAGCTTTCATCGTTTAATGCCTGATAAGAGAACTGAACTGGGGAATAGTCACAGCCTACCATACGAACTTTCACGTCAGCAAAGTTGTGACAGAAACAAAAGATGCGAGCGCGAATTACTTCACACTCGCATCTTATTGTCTGGAAAGATCCTGCTCGTTAGACCTTTGCAAACACAACCAGCAAAGCGAACAAGACCAGCGACTCGATCAGCGCGAGTCCCAAAATCATCATCGTCTGGATTTTCGGGGCCGCACCCGGGTTGCGGGCAGCGCCTTCACAAGCCGCAGCACCAATTCGCGATTGGCCCAACGCGCCGCCAACTACCGCGATCGCGAAACCTACGCCCGCGGCAATTGCCTTAAGACCAGCGCCTGAGTCCGCTGCATGATCCGCAGCAGCCGGTGCGGCCTGCGCGAACGCAACCGTTGCGCTCATCAGCACGCCGACGATGGCGAAAAAAAGCATGTTCAATTTTCTCATCTTTGTTTCTCCTGCTGGGCAATGCCCAGATAAATGGACGCGCTTAACCAAATTCAATAAATCACAACTGGATTGGAATAATTTCGCCTGCATCCGGTATCCACCGCCCCTCGAACAACGGCGCTCCAGCGAGACAGACCTGCTATTAAATCAACGAACAATAATTTCCAGTCGTGTTGCGGTTTTGCAGTTTGCATCCGACCTGACCGTGCCGCCAACGTGTGCGAACCGGCGTCCGCATCGCTCGACCAGCGCAAAAAGTTATGACGCTGCCAGCGCCTCAGCGGGCGCATGAGCATGCGTGGAAGTCTCGGCGTGCTCGTCATGCTCATGTTCGTCATGAGAGTCGTGCGTGACTTCGCTTAAGTACAATTGCGAAAGCAGAATGAATACAAACGTCTGAATGAAAGCAACAAATATGCTCAGCAACATCAGCACCACATGTACCGGGAAGGCCCAGTAAGTGTACGGAGGGAACATCCCGGCCATGGTGGCCGCGACTTTCTCATCAGAAAAGATATTTCCAAACAAACGAATGCCAAGCGAGAAGGGTCTGATGAAATTACTAATCAACTCTATTGGGAAGATTAATGGCGCGATCCACCAGATCGGTCCAGCCAGGTGCTTCAAATGTCCGAACAGGCCGTTCTCTTTAATGCCGATGTAGTTGTAGTAGAGAAAAGACGAGATACCGAGAGCGAACGTCACGCTGACTGCCGCTGTCGGCGACATGAACAGCGGGAAAAGCCCCATTAGATTTGAAACCAAAATCAGGACAGCAAAAGTAATGATCACCGGGAAGTATTTCAGTCCCTGTGGACCTATAATGTCTTCCAGCATGTTGCGTACTGCCAGCACGCCCAACTCGAGTGTTTGCTGACCACCGCCTGGTTCTGATTCCGAGAGCCGGCCCCTCAAAAGCCTGATGATGATCACACTCAGGAAACAGGCGATTACGAACATCACCGTGTACCACGGAACCGCGGTCTCCGGTGTGTACGGACCAAACACTGCTTCCGGAGTAGTTCCGAAGTTGGCAAAAAACTTTTGCCAGAACGGATAGGTGGTCTTCATCTGCAGGTTGTGGAGTGGGCCGCCGATGGCCTGGTTAACCAACTTCACGATGATCGGAGTTGGATGTTCACCCCCGGCTTCTGCGAAAAACATCAACTGATTTCCTCTCGATGGGTAATCCCCAGGTACGCTTCTCTGAAAGCTTCGACAAATAGGGCCACTACGAAAGTTGAGAGTCCGACGAGCGTCGCCGGAATAGCTACAACCCCGAGTTGGTATGCAAAGTAAATTGTCGCGGCTATGACCGCATACCGCAGGACGTATTGAGTTATTCGGATACGCGGTTTTACACCGTGCGCAACGACACTCAGTGCCGCAGCGCTTGAGTTGCTCAGCCAGTGATAATTGACCAACGCCAGCAGCCCGCCTAGCAGCAGACTGACGCTCGTCCGCCAGGTAACAAACGGTAGACCAGCCACTATGGCAAGCACGCTGGCAGCCGCCATCGAACGCAAGATACGACCGTCAATGCCGGCGGAGCGGAAGCGCGCAAACAGACCCGTCCCTGTATTGTCAGCAGTTTGTTTCATTAGCAAAGCTGGGGATTTTACACAGGAAATTGGCCAATTGTCCAAGACCAAAGAGCAAAGGGCAATGCGGGTTGAGGTTCTCTTAGCCTTTGCTCTTGCCTTCCCACTGTGCCCCTGGCGCTTTGCTCTAAAGGCGGGAGGTTATCCTCACAAATTGATAGAAGCCGGCAATCGACCCAAGGATAATTCCGCCAACCAGAAAAGCCGGCCGAGTTCCCAACCAGCGGTCAACCGCCCAACCAACTCCGGTCATTGCGGCGACGCACATAAAAAGCGTTAGCGCAGCCCCGTAGGCAAGCCCGCTCTTCCGATTGGTATCGCTGTTTCGCTCAGGCATGCAGTTACCACCGCTCGCGCGTAATAAAGTTTTTCGGTACCTGATACAGCATGGCGCTACGCGAATGACGCATGGAATCGTGTATGAAGCAGACATGCGTACACCAGCAGGCCTTTCCACCGTCGATGGCATTCAACTCAGTCATACGGTGGTTTGAGGACCAGAGCGCGTCGAAGTCGAAGTCGTAGTCCGCCAGTGTTGCAAACTTTTCCCGCAGCTCACACGCGCGCACATCTCCGTTGTAATCGATAACTGCTGTCGTCTCTCCGGCTGTGCAGGGAAATGGCCATGCAGTGGGCTGTTGGAAATTTGCGTGTTGCGTGCGGTAGTGCGTAGTAATCGTGCCGACGTAAGCAACATTCTTAACGAACCGTTTCGTCGCGTCGTCATCCATGAACATGCGGTCGCCGTAACACCTGGTCAGGCGAGAAACGTATGCATACATCTCCGGCAAGACATCAGGTGGAACTTGTTTGATTTCATCTCCTACCAATGTTTCACCTCGGATGATGTTGAAGTACTGCCCATCGAGCTGGAAGTTTTCCCACATGTAATCACCAAGTTGCTCGATTTCGGTGAAGTTGTCAGCACAGACGACCGTGTTCACATTTAACCGGAACCGATCTTCAAACCGGGCCTTTAGCGGGTATAGAAAACGGATACAGTCGAGCGCTTTTTCCCAGTTGCCGGGCACGCCGCGAATGCGATCATGCGTTTCGCCGTATCCATCCAGGGCAATGTTCAAATAGAGATCGAGTGAGGGGTGGTTTGAAAGCGCGTGTTCCACGATGTCGTACACCCGAGACTTGATCAGTCCGTTTGTCGGAATGATGACGCGGTTCACGCCGTTGTTGCGTACAAAAGTATCGATAATCTCAGGTACATCGCGCCGCAGGGTGGGCTCACCGCCGGATAACCACAAGTCTGTTATCGCGGGCATCGTTTGCGAGATCTTTTCTATCTGCGCAAATGTCAGGTCGCCGGGCTGATTCAATTCTTCATGATAGAAACACGTTTTGCAGAAGGCGTTGCAGCGTGAGGTGACAAAGAGGATGACGGTGCCGAGCCGCGCTTCCCTTTTCGTGGAACGAAGCAACTGAACAAGTTGTACGGCTTTGTTGGGCATCAGTAGGACAGACATTCTTGTCTGTCCAGTTCTTTAATTCAACCATGAACAGGCAGGAATGCCTGTTCTACTTGGTAGGACAGCCATTCTTGTCTGTCCAGTTCTTTAATTCAAATCATGAACAGGCAGGAATGCCTGTTCTACTGTTTGTTCTGAATGATGACAGCTTCAGTAGCTGATTTCAATTCGTACGTGATCCCGCGCCACGTGATGCGCCGGGAGCACGCCGCTACTACGGCATTCAACAGAAAGAGCGCCGATGCAATTGGCCATAACAAAACATGAGCCGGCAAGCTCCTGAACAGTTGCTTCCGATACGCCTGCAGTGCTCCGGCAACAGCTCGCAAACGAACGTAAGACTTCAAACCGCCCAGAAGGCACACAATTAACAGCAGCAACAACGGAACCACAAAACTTCGCCCTTGCGCAGCTCGCGTAATCACCATAATGAGGCCACCGAAAAACACCGTCGTAAATATCAAGCTGCCGATAAGCACGGATTTCCAGAGGTGCGGAGCGTACGTTCGGGTGATTTTTAGTTGGCGATTAGTGAACTCCAACAGCTCTGCCAGGTTGCAGTCATCCAAAGAAGGAACCAGGCACTGCGGTACGAAGTGAATCGGTAGCTTCGCTTCCTGCAAGACCCGCGTAACGGTGAAATCGTCGGATACGGTCCCGTGCCATCGCTCGCTCACTCGCAAGCGTTCAAACGTAGTACGACGGATGGCAGTAGAACCTCCCCAACAGAAGTTCTTATCGCCGCGTGCACCCAAAGCAGACGCAATTGATGCGTTCCACACTGAACGGAGGTGGGAGGCAATACTGGCACTCGCAGGTATGAACCACCGATAACCGGTGGCCGCGCCCACATCCTCATGCTTCAGGGGTGCCACCAATGAACGCAGCCAGTCCTTGTGTGGTCTGGCATCAGTATCAACGAAGACCAAAACGTCACATTTCGAATGAACGTGGGAAACAGCAACTCTTAAGTTGTGAACCTTCTGGCCGCTATCCACGGCGTCACCCGCAATCACAATACGTGCAGGACGCGCGCTTTGCTTGATTACGCGCTCGATTAATGGCACCGAAGGATCGTCTGATCGATCAGTTACGAAGATCACCTCGTATTCAGGATAGTTCTGGCTTAGTAATGGTTCGAGGTTTTCGTGAAGACGGAGATCGAGTCCACGAGTGGGGGCGATTACAGATGCGAAAGGGGTGTAATCGGATGGTGGTTGTCGAAGCTGTTCGGCAACGTATGCGGCGAAACTGAAACCGTTCCTGAGGGAGAGAATTCCTAGCCAGACAACAACAGAGACAGCGAAGTAAAAAGCCAACACGCTACTATTGCCCCGCCTCTGAAACCGCCAATTCAACCGCGCGACGAAATGAGGCCGGATTAATTGCTGGATACCTAAACAGTTGGTCTTCTATCTGAGAAAACAGATCCATCAACTTTCGTGAGTTGATAAGCCCTGCCCTAAACAGATGTCTTACATCGGATAGATCAGAGTCATGACCACGTTCAAGCTTAGCTAACGCTTGAGCATAGAAGTCATAGTGAAGGAATGTAACCTTGGCAAGTTGAGCGATAAAGGTGCTCCGCGCTTCCCAGCCCGGGAGTTCGGGAATGAAATCGTCAGGCGACGCCAACTCTATATTTACATCGAGCCGCTCTTTTAATCTGGCGAACAGTTGCAGAGATTCATCGCTCTCAGGAACGACCTTTAAATCGATGTCGATAGTCGTATCGCGCCAACCGAGCATGACAGCTGTGGAGCCACCCACGAGAAAGATGCGTGTCGGTTGTGTCACACGATCTCCCAGCAGCTTCATGAACTCCTGCAAGCGCTCGGAAGTTACTTGTTCACGCATTCAGCGGCCCGTTCGTAGCTAACCAACCTTCTAATTAAGGAATTGTAACGTGAGTGGGCGCCCTCGTGGAGCTCATGTGCAAGTAGATCGTAAAGGCGATGCTCGGGTGTAGCAGGTAGATCAGTCGGCAGCTCCAGGCCAATGCGACGGAGCCGTGGAGCACCGATCGCGACAAGCAGTGCGGGGATGGTTTCACGGCCGGCATGCAAATCTGCGATACCGGCTTCAATTAGATCCTCTCCTGGTAAACGGCCTTCCATTGTTGTTTGAGACTAACGGCCGATCAAACGTTGCACCACGTCGATCAGCGGTTGTGGATACACACCTATGAAGATGATTCCTACCAGTGAAGCAACTAGCGCAGTTTGCAAGGCAGGTGAAAGCGATAGAGGTTTGTCGTCGGCCATACGATCGCCGAGATACATGACTTTGATAAAGCGTATGTAGTAGTAAAAGGACACGACGGTATTGATGATGGCCCAGCCGGCGAGCCAGTAATACCAGGACTTGCCATCAGCAGCACCGCGCTGCAACAAGCCACCAAACAAAAAGTATTTCCCGATGAAGCCTCCGGTCATGGGCAAGCCGCCAAGTGACAACATAAACACCGCCATCATGGCAGCCATGCCGGGCGCCTTCTGGGCCAGGCCGCTCATGTCGTTGACGTTGTCTCCGATGATTCCACGGCGGCGCAGGCTGATGACGATGCCGAATGCGCCCATGTTCATCAGGGTGTAGACCAGGAGATAGATAACCAGACCAACGTAACCGTAAGTGTTACCGGCAACGAGGCCTAACAATAAATAACCGGCGTTGGAGATCGACGAATACGCGAGCAGCCGTTTTGAGTTCTCCTGAGTGACGGCCGCCCAGTTCCCCACCATGATCGTGATGGCTGCCACAAGTCCCAAAAGTGGCGCCCAATCGTCGCGTAGGCTCGGCAATGCCTCCATGAAAATGCGGGCGTAGAGAGCAAAGCTCGCTGCCTTAGAACCGGTTGAGAGGAAGGCGGTGACAGACGTGGGTGCGCCTTCGTATGCGTCGGGCGCCCACATGTGGAACGGCACCGCCGCAATCTTGAAAAACAGACCTGCGGCCAGAGCAATCATTCCCAGCAATAAAATAGGTCGCAGAGAAGAAGCAGCGTCGGCCGAACTTGCCGCAATCGCACCAAAGCTCTGTCCGATCTCTCCGAGATTTGTCGAACCTGCAATCCCGAACAACAAAGACATGCCGTAAAGCAGAACGCCCGACGAAAACGCGCCCAGCAGAAAATATTTCATGGCCGCTTCGTTGGATCGTTTTTCTCGTTTGGTAAACGCGACCAGCACATAGAACGTGAGGGCCATCAGTTCCAGACTGATGTACAACACGATCAGATCGTAGCCGCAGGCAAGGAACATCATGCCCACGGTCGCAAACAGAACGAGTGCGTAATACTCGCCGTGTTGTTCACCTTCGATATCCAGGTACCGCGTCGAGATAGCGACGGCGAGACCGGCGGCGATGATGAAAATGGCTTTAAAGACCAACGCGAATCCATCGATGCGCACTGTTCCGTAGAAGCCTGATAGCGGCAAGATGTCTTTGGTAAACCAGAATTGCGCTCCGAGCGACAATCCCGCCAGAGCGATACCTGCCAGAGCAAAGTAGGCAACCAACTTGCTCTTCCGGTAAGGCAGAACTACTTCCATCACCAACGCAAGGCACGCACACACGGTCAAAATCAGTTCCGGTGCGATGAGCTGAAGATCAGCTACGGAAAATAGCTCGGTTGTATTGGCTTGAAGCAGTAACATCAGTAGTCAGTGGTTAGTTCTTACTCACTCTTTGGCTTTCCCTCAGAGTCAAACGACGGACCGAACGACCTATTGGTGTTATTTCGTGTGTTTCGTGGATCGCTTTTTAGCAGCGAGAACGATCCACGAATTGCACGAAACACACGAAGGAACACGAAAAGTGTTGAATCCGACTTATGAGCGAAGCCCATCACTTTTCATTCACAATGGTTGCCGCCTGTTGGGTAACGGGTGGTGTCATACCCGGTATCGGATAGGACGGGCGCACATGGCGCACAACCGCATTTACCGGCTTCGCTATGTAATCGAGGAACGGCTTCGGATAGATACCAATCCACAGCGACATAACGACGAGCGGGATCATGTAAGCCCATTCGCGGCCGCTGAGATCGATCAGCTTTTCGTTCTTCGGATTATCAATCGTCCCGAAGAACATCCTTTGATACAGCCACAACATGTAGCCGGCATTCAAAATAATCCCCAGCGCTCCCCACGCCGCCCACATGGGATTTGCTTCAAACGCGCCGCGCAAAGCCAAAAATTCGGAAATGAAAACGCAGAGCAACGGCAGGCCTATCGCTGTCATCACCATCGACAGGAAGACAGCCGAGTAGCCGGGCATCACATGCGAAAGTCCACCGAACTCCGCAACGTTGCGCGTGTGTCTTCGCTCATAAATGATGCCGACCAGAAGGAACAATGCGCCGGAATATATGCCATGGTTAATCATGTGCAGCACTGCGCCATTCAATCCGTTCGGGTTAAGTGCAAACAGCCCCAGCATGACAATGCCCATCGAGGAGACAGACGAATACGCCACCAGCTTCTTAACGTCACCGTCCTTCTTAACCACGAAATACATCGCCGCGAGCGCTCCGTAGATGATTCCGACAATGGCCAGGAAGATCATCACGCTGCGCACACCGAACGATCCAAAGTACGACTCATCAGCAGAGGCTGCGGGGAACATCGGCAGGTTAAACCGGTAAAATCCGTACGTCCCTAGCTTCAGAAGGATGCCGGCAAGGATCACGGAGCCTGCTGTAGGCGCTTCCACGTGTGCGTCCGGAAGCCAGGTGTGGAACGGAAACATCGGCACCTTGATCGCGAAGCCCAGGGCGAATGCAAAAAACAACAGCACCTGCATGGTGCCCATCGGCATAACTGAACCCAGGGCCTGCATGTAAAGGATATTGAAAGTTCCGGTGCCGTTAGCGAGAGCCGCCTGGTAACTGTTGTTCACGAGTGTGCTCGCTTGGGGATTTCCCGCGAGCAAGTCGATCGTGGCCTGGGTGATCTGGCCGGTGATCGCAGCGTCCTGCGTCAGGAAATACATCTTCAACACGCCGAGCAGCATGATCACTGACCCAACCAGCGTGTACAGGAAAAACTTGATCGCGGCATACAGACGATTCTCGCCGCCCCAGATTCCGATCAGGAAGTACATCGGCACCAGCGATACTTCGAAGAACAGGTAAAACAGGAACAAGTCCATCGACGTGAAGACGCCGACCACCGCCGTCTGCAACAAAAGCAACAGAACGTAATATTCCTTTTCCCGTTTCTGGATGTAGTTCCATGAAGAGAGCGAAGCAATCGCCCCGAGTAAGGTGGTCAAAACAATCAACAACACCGCGACACCGTCAACGCCCATCTGATATCGCGCGCCGATCACGGGTATCCACTGGTGATCTTCGAGGAACTGCATGCCGCCAATCACGCGGTCGTATTTGAGCAGAACGAGTGACGCGATGAACGCCAGCCCAAACCACGCGGTGGCAAACTTCTTAATCGAGTCAGCCTGGTTCTTTTTGAACAAGGCCATGATGATGATGGCGCCAATCGTGGGAAGCCAGGTCACGATGGAAAGAATGTGGAGGTTGTTCATATCGCTTTGTTACCAGTTGTTATGGTTCCTGCGGCCAGCTTATCGCGTGGTCATCGCAAAGAACCCACTGATCATCTTCAGAATGTCGGCGCCAAAAAACATGGCCACGGCGGCTACCAATCCCAACACCATCACCAGCGCGTAGTTTTGTGTGAATCCGGTTTGCGCGGCCCTAAACAACGGAGACATCAGCCGCACGATGAAGGCTCCAACTGCATTAACCAGTCCATCGACCACATATTGATCAGTGCCTCCCGTAACGCGGCTGGTTTGGCGCGTGACCCAGGCTGAACCGTTTACCAAACCATCAACTATCTTCGAATCGATGGCATAGACCGCCCGCGACAAGTCCATAACGCGGCGCGTAACGGCAAGCCCGTAGAACTCATCGACCCAAAACTTGTTGTAGCTCGCGTTGTACAAAGGCTTGAGTCGTGCGGCCCAGGCATCAGGCAGCCGTGGGTTTTTTACGTAAAACAAAACGCCAAGACCAATGCCGAAACCGGCCACCACCAGTGAAATGATGATGAACACCCACTCGGTAAGCGTGTGGTTGTGAATCGCTGAATCGACAGCGTGCGCGAGGTTGAACCCCTCGGTGCCGTATGGAGGCGGCGGGGTTTCTACGTGGGCCGGCTCGGTGGTCAGTACGGCGTGCGCATCGGGCGAGCTCGCCAAGGGCTTTCCGTAAGCGTCCAGAGCGTGGTGGGTTCCAAACACCTTTGTATACGGGTTCCAAATGATTGGATCGAGATAGTTGACGATGTTCAGCTTGCCGCCGACATGGTGTCCGCCCGTGAATGCGGGACTGATGCCTACGAAGCCGCCGACAGTCGCCAGGACTGCCAGTACGGCCAGCGGTACCCACATCGACTTCGGCGATTCATGCGGAATGTGTGCATGATGGACCGGCGCCGGATGTTCTTCGTTATGAACTTCGTGTTCCGGAGTATGTGCGTGCCCGCCTTCAAGAAATTTCTCTTTGCCCCAGAACGTCATGGCCACGAGACGTGTCATGTAGAACGCCGTGCAGGTCGCCGCGATTGTTCCGATAAGCCAGACGATCCAGCCAACCGGGACAAAACGTGTAGATGCAGCACTCCAGAGTATTTCATCTTTGGACCAGAAGCCGCTGAACGGAATGATGCCGCAAATCGCCAGCCAACCTGCGAGGAAAGTCAGGTAGGTATAGCGCATGTATTTCTTCAAACCGCCCATCCGCCGCATGTCCTGTTCGTGATGCATTCCATGAATCACGCTACCTGCTCCGAGAAACATTAGCGCTTTGAAGAATGCATGCGTCATGACGTGGAATATTCCAATCACAAACGCACCGACGCCGCAGGCCATGAACATAAACCCGAGCTGGGAAACGGTTGAATACGCCAGAACTTTTTTGATGTCGTTCTGAGTAATACCGATGATCGCGGCGAAGATCGCCGTTGCCGCGCCTACGATGGCAACCACAGTCATCATCGTTTGCGAATGCTGGAAGATGACGTTGGTGCGTGTGACCATGTAGAGACCGGCGGTCACCATCGTCGCCGCATGGATCAAGGCAGAGACTGGAGTTGGACCAGCCATCGCATCCGGCAGCCAAACATGTAGAGGCAGTTGGGCAGACTTACCGCACGCTCCGACAAAAAGTCCGAGCGCGATCCAGGACATTAAGCCCCAATTACCAAGCGGCTCAAGCGGAAAGCCGGCGGCCTGCGCAAACACATCGCCGTACTGGGTAGTTCCGAAGGTTGCAATGATTCCGAAGATAGCGAGGGCGAACCCGAAGTCGCCGATGCGGTTGGTTACAAAAGCTTTGCGAGAGGCATCTGCGGCTTCCTGGCGATTGAAGTAATAGCCGATCAGCAGGTAAGAGCAGAGACCCACGCCTTCCCATCCAACAAACATCATCAGGAAGTTAGAGCCCATCACCAGGATGAGCATGGAAAACATGAACAGACCCATGTACGCGAAGAACCGGTAAAAGCCCGGATCGTCGTGCATGTAACCCGTTGCGAAAACAAAGATGCACAAGCCAACGCCGGTTACCACCAACATGAAGATCGACGATAACGCGTCGAGCTGGTAGCTCCATTCAACGTCGAGCATGGAGCCTTCCAGCGTGTGTGCAGTCGTAGCTGAAGCGGGCGCGTGTTCATCAGCGGGATTGCCATGCTCGTCGGTAGTCGTTGGCTGGTGTGGCGCTGCCGAACGTTCTTTTTCACCGAGTGTGTGGCGCACGGCGCCACCGGGAATCCATGAATACTTGAACGCTCCGTCCTGGCTGGTTACATAGGCCTGTGGATAAACAGCACTTCCACTAAACGCGTAGGAGTAAACGGCGGCGACGGTGAGCAGGAAGGACAGCGCAATCGAGCCGACAGCGATCGCGCCCACAACTGTTTCTGAAAAACGAAACTTGCGCCCGAGCAGGCCGTTGATCGCGGCCCCGGCTAGTGGCAACAGGGGAATTAGCCAGATATACCGATGCATTCTTAAACGTTTTCGAGTTCCGAGTTCCGGGTTTCTAGTTTCAAGTTTTCCGGATCCGAAACCAGAACCAGAAACTAATGTTCACCACTTCAGAATATCAATCTCATCGACCCAGATCGTTTCCTTGTTCCGGTAAAGCGCGATCACAATTCCCAACCCGATGGCGGCCTCAGCAGCCGCAACCACGATCACGAAAACTGCAAAAACCTGTCCGGCCACCGCATTCACATTTCCCGTGTCCTGTAGATAGCGGGAAAAGGCGATGAAATTTAAGTTTGCCGCGTTCAGGATTAACTCAATCGACATGAAGATGACGATGATGTTGCGTCGCGTCAGCACGCCGGCAACTCCAATGATGAACAGCAGAGCCGCGATAACTAGAAACTTTGAGAGGTCGGGATTTTGCGCTCTCTGCAGCGCGGTAGACAAAGCTCCATCGCCCGCCTGGAGAATCAGGGCAAGCACGGGCGCAAAAAAATTGGAGAGTAAGAGTTGCATCCTATGATTTAACTAGCGGGTCAACTTGAAGTGCCGCCAGCTCCGGATCTGCAGCCGCTTCCCTAACCATCACATCAGGCGAAACGTCATCCACAGAGGCTTCCTGTTTCAAAGTACGCGCCAGCATCACTGAACCGATGATCGCCACCAGCAACAAGACACTTGCAATCTCGAAGGCCAACGAACCATACCGGTAAAGACTGTTCCCGACGCGGCTGGTATCGCCGGTAATCAGAGAAGAACCAGTACCGGAGACTTGCAGGTTCTGTTGGGCTGCGGTTCGGTCCCCGGCGGCGGTGCTTAGCGCGTTTGCATCGCGCACCTGAAAGCCTTTGTAACCCTCATTCACCGCATGAATAAGTCCGAAGGCAAGCAACGCACAAAAAATAACGCTGGCAGTCACCTGTCTCGGCCGGTTGAATATTTCTTCATTGCCGCGTTCCTCTGCCCCGACGTTCACCAGCATGATGACGAAGAGGAACAACACCATTACGCCGCCCACGTAAACAAGAATTTGTACGCCGGCAATAAACTCGGCTTGCAGCAGAATGAAGAGTGCAGCTACGGAAACGAGTGAGGAAATTAGAAAGAGTGCGCTGTGAATGGTGTTGCGGGCCATCACAGTCAATAAGCCTGCGAAGATGGCCGCGATAGAAAAAACCCAGAAGAAGACTGCTTCCCAACCGCTTAATATCATTGCCGATTGCCGATTGCCGATTGCCGATTTAAACGCGATATCATTTTCGGGCTGTCTTGCTTAGTCTGAGATTTCGTGAAGCCGATATCCTGGAACGCGCCATTATTCGCGTCAGTTCCTCAGCTTCGGTAAGTAATGGTCGTACGACGCGTTCTCTTAATATTTCGCCTTCGATGGTTAGCTCCAACCAAAAGGCGCTTTCATCAGCTTCTTCTTCAACTGTACCGAGCTTGGCTATGAATTCAGCTTTAGATCGACCTCGGCAGGCAGCCCTATAATTCGCGGCTACGGCCGTTCCAGAGCGCACCAACTGACCGCCGATCGCCCGCCCCTGAACGGTACTTGGTAAGGCTCCAACCAGTTTCAGAATTCGCAGGGCGAACTGCTTCGTCCGTTTTTTTAGGTCGTCAGCATCCATAGTTGCTTGGGAGTAACAACTACGTTCCAACTACAAAACTAATTGGCAATCGGCAATTGGCAATTGGCAATTGGCAATTGGCAATTACCTGGTGTACTTAACTGTCTCCCTGCCTTGTTCGAGCATTTCGCGGTTCCAGACAAAACCAGCGCGAGAATAAGTAGCCAATTCAAAATCCTGCGTGAGCTCTAAACAGGATGTCGGGCACGCCTCCTGGCAAAGCGCACAGAACATGCATCGGGATGTATCAAAAATAAATTCGTCGAGGACCTTTTTCTTGCGCGGCTTGTTGGCGACGATAATCTCAACGTCCATCGCCAGCACATCGATGCAGTCTTCCGGACAGGCAATCGCGCACAGGTTGCAGGCGATGCACAGCGTGTCGTGCGTCTCGGGATCCATGTTTAACCTGGGTGCCCCGTGAAAACGCGGCGCCACGTCAGGCCGGACCTTCGGATACTGCTCCGTGTAAATTCCCTTGCCGGCAACTGAATCACGATCTGTTAAAGCGCCGAGGTTGTACTTCAAGGTCAACTGCAGACCCTTCAGCAAATCAACCATGAAGAAGCGCTTTAGCTTCTCGATGAACTTTGGTTTAGGGACTTTTACGAGCGGCATACTTTTTAGTTTTCAGATGTCAGATGTCAGATGTCAGATGTCAGAAGGTCAGAGGTCAAACGAGAGGTCAGAGTTTAAGTCTCACATCTGACATCTCGCATCTCACATCTCCCTCGCAACTGCCGGCTTGCCTTGCGGCAAGTTCACCAGCCGAATATTTCGTCTTTGACTCTTCAAGTTAAAGTCGCGCGAGCGCCAGTTGATTCTGGCGAGCAGCAAGCCGGTGAGTCCAAGACTGATCAGCCCCATCACCACCATCAGGATCTTGCCAGTGGTTGTCAGGTTCAATCCGTTTGCGAGCGACTCAATCGTGTCAATACCTCGCCAACCATCGACTGCCTGGACCACGAAGATCGCCAGCGCCGACATAATTATGTTGATCAGCGCGGACGGAATTAACCACTTCCAACCTATGTCCATCAACTGATCGTAACGGAAGCGCGGTAGCGTCCAGCGCAACCAGAAATACAGGTAAAGTATTGCGCCTAACTTTATGAGAAATACCAGTAGGCTGACTATAACATAGAGGTTGTGATAACCCTTTGCTTCGGTCAGTTGATACACATACGGGAAATACCACCCACCCAGGTAAACGGTCACAGCCACAGCAGAAACCACCACCATCGCGGCATACTCGGCCATGAAGAAAAGTGACCAGCGAAAGCCTGAGTACTCTGTGTGGAAGCCGGCAACGAGTTCCGATTCAGCCTCCGGAAGATCAAACGGGGCACGATTATTCTCGGCGATACCGCTGACTAAAAAAATCAAGAATCCCAGCGGTTGATAGATCAGATACCAAACGCTGTCACCTGCTTGCGCACCTACCATTCCTGATAATGACAACGTGCGCGCAAACATCAGCGCCCCAATCAGCGATAAACCCATCGCCACTTCGTACGACACCATCTGCGCGCTGGAACGCAAGGCGCCTAGCAGTGCGTATTTTGAATTCGAGGACCAACCGGCCAGAATCAACGCCAACACGCCCACACTCGAAACCGCCAGCACAAACAACAATCCGATGTTCACGTCGGTGACGACTGCCCAATCCGGACCAAACGGAATCACAGCCAAAACGATGAACGCCGCCGCCACCGCGATGTAGGGAGCCACGAAAAAGATCCAACGATCCGCCTTTTCCGGAACGAAGTCTTCTTTGGTTAATAACTTAATCCCATCAGCGATCGGTTGCAGTAGTCCCCATGGACCAACACGCATCGGTCCCAGCCTCGCTTGCATGAATGCGGAAATCTTTCGTTCGAGATACGTGGCGTACGCAACCCAGCCGGCGACAAGGGTCACGATGAGACCAATCTGGATTAACGGCCAGACAACGTGCTGGACAGTTTCAGGGCTGAAAAAGCCGCGCAGCAATTCATCCAGGAAGCTGATGGGGGCGAAGAGAAGCATTTGTTGATTAACGATCGATCTCGCCAAGTACTATGTCCAGGGTTCCAATGATTGCAACCACGTCTGCTACTAAGTGACCCACGCAAAGTTTCTTCAATGCCTGCAGGTTAATCAGTGAAGGTGGACGCACTCGTACGCGCCAAGGCTGTGCCGTGCCATCCGAAACGAGATAACAACCGATTTCGCCCTTCGGACCTTCGATCGAGTGATAGTAATCACCGATGGGCGGCTTCACGATCTTCGGCAACTTCGCGTTGACTGGCCCATCGGGCAATTTGTCCATTGCCTGATCAATGATGCGCCGCGACTGCCTCATTTCCTCGAGCCGAACCAAATAACGATCGTAAGTGTCGCCGTTCTCACCGAGTGGGATATCAAACTCCATGTCAGCGTACGCCGCATAAGGCCGCGCTTTGCGAATGTCCCAGGCAACGCCAGAACCCCGTAAAGCTGGGCCAGACAATCCAATCGCTACGGCGTCCTCACCGGAGATAACACCGATGCCGACCGTGCGACTCAACCAGATGCGATTTTCGGACAGGACCGTTTCGTACTCATCAAGCCGCTTCGGAAAATTGCCGGTGAACTGGCGGACATCAAATTCAAAGTCGTCGTATGCATCGTTTGGCATGCCACCGACGCGCCAGGCATGACAGGTCAGGCGCGCGCCAAACTGTCGCTCAAAAATCTTGAGAATCTCCTCGCGTTCACGTAACGCCCAAAGCAAAACGGTAACGGCGCCAATATCGAGCGCGTGCGTGGCCAGCCAGAGAAGATGGGACGCGATCCGATTGAGCTCAGTCAGGATTGTGCGGATGTAATGTGCGCGGGGAGGAACCACAAGCCCCATCATCTGTTCGACGGTTTCGACCCAAACGAGTCCATTGGAGACTGCAGCGATGTAGTCAAGACGATCCCAATACGGGGCGATCATCGTGTACATGCGGTTCTCCGCAATCTTTTCCATCCCACGATGCAGATAACCAATGTCGCAGTCCAGATCGATTACCGTCTCACCATCGAGCCTGAGCACCACGCGCAACACACCATGCGTCGAGGGGTGCTGCGGCCCCATGTTCAGCACCATCTCGGGGCTTTCGAGCAGGGTGTCTTGAGTTGTCGCGATCTCTACTTGATGCATACTTTTTACGCCGCAGCTGGTTCAGGTGCCTTAGGCAAGTAACAACCCGTTACACTCCACGGCTCAATTACAAGTCCGATTTCTACCGCCTCGCCGCTGGAGCGAATCTTGGCGAGCTTCAAAATAATTGCCTGTGCTGCGCTGGCCTTATTCCAAACGTTCCGTGGTTGCAAAGTTTCCGTCAAAACAAAACCCGCCACCTTCGCCGCTTCCGGCGTTTCAAAGACTTTCGCTTCATATTGAGCGGCAATCTCTTTGGGGGTCATATGCTGGTGAATTGTAAATAGTGAATGGTAAATGGTTGTCTACTCTAGCCAGAGTGTTGGTGCGGGCAGCCCGTTTCCGAACGGGTCTTACCATTCACCATTTACCATTCACCTTTTACTTGTCTTTCGGCATGACTTCTTTGCCACCCTGGAAAATTTCTCGCATCAGACGCTCTTGCGGTACCGACAGAAATTCCAAACCATAAGCACGCCGCTGGTCCAATTGTTCGCGTTGCACCTCTGTCATCTCAGGCAGGTGCTTTTCCGTCCAGTGGTTTTCAACAAACTCCAGTGGATAGTCTTTGCGTAACGGATGCCCTTCCCAGTCGGGCGGCAAGAGAATGCGCCGCAGGTCCGGATGGTTACGGAATCGCACTCCGAACAGATCGTAGACTTCGCGTTCCATCCAATTGGCCGACGGCCAAACGCCGGTAACGCTTTCAATCTCGCCGTCGTCGCCTAACGCTGCTTTCAATCTCACCCGCTCGTTTCGCGCAATGGAGTAAAGGTTGTAGACCATCTCCAACGGCCCGTCTGCTCGGGTCGGGTAATGCACGCAGGTAAGGTCAGAAAGATAATCAAAACCCGCGTCAGGTTCGCTTCTGAGGAACCCGCAAATGTCTGTCACGCGCGCAGGATCAATGCGCACGGAAAGCTGCCCTATAAACTCACTCGCTTCCGAAACCGCTTCATTGAAGTGTGTTTTAAGTTTCTGTACTAATGGATGACTGGAAGCGTCGGTAGGTTTTGGGCCTTCTTCCTTTTTCTTGACTGGAGGCTTTGGTGCGCCGGCTGGTGCCGGGGCTTTCTCTGACAACGACTCTTTTACCGCAGCCACACGCGACTTTGCCTGCTCAACCATCGCAGACTTTTCGTCATCGGCGCTTGCCAACTGTCCTGCGTCTGGAATGGATTGTGGTGGGGGCGTCTGATCGCCAGAAGCGTCGATTACGGCAGGCGGCTCGGCAGACGCTTGCCCCTTCTCGGGTGAGTCGGCAGGCAGTTTGTCTTTGTCTTCGGCCATTACCTCGCTCTCATAGCTACACTCTGACAAACTGCGACAAAGAATCGCGTTAGCAGATCAAGTTGCGTGGTTAATGCTATTACAAAAGGTCGGCAGAGGTGGATTTAAACACGCGAATCGTCCGCTGTCAACGACTCAAGATCAATTAGTTGTTTGAGAAAAGCTTTCGCTTGGGGAACCTCGACGTTTTCTGAGAACTTGGAGCTGAAAACGGTGGAGAGATCACCTGCTAGTTGGGTAACGCCTCGTGAATTCCTGCCAGCCCAATGAAATTGAATTTTCGTCGCATCTAAGATTTTTTGATCCAAGAAAGACACGAGTCGACTGTGAACTTCCCGTCCTGCCATGTCTACACCGATAAAAAAGAACGAAAAGGTGGTGTTGCCGTTAGCCAACGTCTTAAGCAGTTTCTCGATGTTGTAGCCTTTTGGACTCGAGGAAAGGTTGATTATTTTCGTCTTAACGTCAACGACCAAGGTTGTACCGATCTCTAATGAAAAAGTTAAGTCTCCCAGTCCATGAACATTGCCAGCTTCAGTTATCAGTTGTTCTATGCGGTTGCCACGATAATTGATGTTGTCAATATCAACTTCAGAGGCTCGCAAGATTTCTCTCCTGTTCTTAGCTACTTTGCCGTTGAGGTTTCTTTCGACCTCGAGATATTGCGGGTGGGACGACAGAGCCGATGCGATTTCCGCCACTGAAACAATGTTCTTAACCTCGTCATTACTTGGCGCGAATCGCGCCCCGGTAGGTACGATATTTCCTGTAGCTTCGACCAGTCGTTGTAAATTCTCTTCCCAAGTAAATTCACGGTGATAGGAAAATAATTCTTCAAAATTAGCGGGAGTGTTCTCGAGGTCTGCGAAACTTCGGAGAATGTCGTGACCAAGGAAGCTTCCGCGGATTCTGTCTGCACGAAGTTTCTGTGAGCTGTGGCTCACTTTCTTCAGAAACGTTGAATTTGCCAAGAGGATCTGGACGCCGGCGGGTCTGACAATACAAACTAAAAAAGGGGTTTCGTCTAAAGGCTGCAGAGCGGAAAGAGATAAGACTGTATTTGAGAAAGATTCGCTCCTTGCCGATGAAAAGCGTATAGCGAAATTCGGACCTACGTATACTTTTCGGCGTTTAGTTAATTGGAAACGTTTAACTGTGGCTGACGTTATTTCCTGTTTGGAGATTCCGGGATTAGCAGTTGAATATTGATGTAAGTAATCGACAAGATCAGAAACTGAGTAAGTATCCTTGCTCTTGGTCATTTTTCAGCTTACGAGACTCTCCCTGTTGAAGGGAGAGAGTGTTTCGTTCCCAAAATACCCCATCAGACAATCCTTGAATTTCCTGATCTGTATCAGCTAGCTCCAACCGCCTTTCAGCAAGGAGGCAGTAATCTTCATTTTGGTCTATCCCTAAATAACGCCTTGCCAATTTTTTTGCAACAACTGAACTAGTGCCGCTCCCCAAAAAAGGATCGAAAACAAAATCGTTCTTGTTTGAGCTTGCCAAAATAAGCTTCGCTAAAAGCTTCTCGCTTTTTTGGGTCGGGTGATCTGTGTTCTCCGGCATCGACCAGAACGGCACAGTCAGGTCAGTCCAGAGGTTTGAAGGGTACGTATCTCTAAATCCGCCACCGCTCGTTGCTTCCCAGTCCTTAGGCGTCCCATCACCATTCTTGTATGGGGCCATAACCTTTCTTCGAAGTTTAACTGCATCCACGTTGAACGTGTAGGTGTCGGAAACTGTGCAGAACCAGATGTCTTCACTCGCGTTTTTCCAGTTTTTGAGAGCGCCCCGTCCTTTTTCACGCTCCCAGGTGATTCGGTTTCGAACCGTGAAGTGTGTCGCGGCAACTTTGTAAATTGATACTGATGAAAGCCACTCACCGCAGATGTAGATTGAGGCATTCCTATTAAGTAAAGGCTTAAAATTTCGCACTACACCGTCGAGCCATCTAGAATAGTCATCTACTGCTCGCTTCGAGAACTTGTTACCGTGAAAGTCTTTGGTCAAGTTGTAAGGTGGATCCAGAATTAAAAGATCTACAAATCCCTTAGGTAAGCGCCTAGCAACACTAAGGCAGTCGCCGAGAATCGTTCCACACGGAGGATCCAGGTAAGATTGATTAGGACCGTCCTCAATCAAACGACCTCGCAGGCGGCGTTTCTCCGATAAACTTAATTGCAATGTGCGATTTCGCTCGGCTCGATGCTTGATGTCCGACTCGTCGGATCGCTCGCTCGTCGATTGAAGTTGTTTCATAGTTTCACGTCACCGTTCTTTATTAGGAATGCGTTATAGATGGAACGTAGCACGTGCCGAATCACCGTTCAAGAGTGCAAAAGCTATGATTCATCCAAGCCAAATGCAAGATTCGTTGTAACCACAAAAGGGAGAACCTGGATCTAAATGTTGGGTCACATGGATCGTGTCGCTTGACCATAAAGGGACGCTACCCATATCATAACGTGTTTGAAAAACAGGCAATTTTCTGTCTATTAGCGAGGCCAAGAGTAATGAAACCAGGAATTCATCCCGACTATAACGAAATAACTGTCACCTGCGCGTGCGGCGAAAGTTTTAAGACTCACTCTACGAAAAAGGGCGATTTGCACGTAGAAATCTGTTCAGCCTGCCATCCGTTTTTCACCGGCAAGCAGAAGCTGGTTGACACCGCTGGACGCGTCGATCGATTCAACAAACGTTACGGCAAGAAAACTGCGGAAGCCGCAACTCAGTAAAGGATTCATACTTGAATTCAAAGCATTAGCAACTCAAAAAAACTGAAACGCCGGCGAGCATTCGTCGGTCGCTACAGGAGCACCTGCCTCGCGATCGACAAACAAACGCCGGCGTTATTGTTTGCAGGGCAGACATTCCTGTCTGTCCAATTAAACCGACAGGCAGGAATGCCTGGCCCAACCGACAGGCAGGAATGCCTGTCCCACTAACAGGCAAAAATGCCTGTTCTACAAAAAACCATGAGCACAAACGAACGAGATCTGATAGTCGGCGGACAAGCTGTAATTGAAGGCGTGATGATGCGTACGCCTAACGCCTATGCGATTGCCGTTCGAAAAGCTGACGGCACAATCGTAAACACCTCAGCCGTATTGCCGAAATGGAGCGATAAGTATCCGCTATTGAAGCTGCCGATTCTTCGTGGCGGCGCGGTGCTCGTGCAGTCAATGGGGCTCGGTATCAAGGCGCTCAACTACTCCGCAAACGAAGCATTCGCCGATGCTGAAGAAGCAGAGGAGAAGGAAGTCAAGGTTGCATTGACGCCAGCCGTCATCGAAGGCGAAGGCGACTTTGCGGGTTTAACCGGAGCCGTGCCCGGACTCTTTCCGGTGCCAACCGAAAACCGGTCGCGCGATGAGATGAAAAAGGGTGGGACGGCCGCGGCAGCCGGTTCAATCGTATTCGCAATCTTTTTCAATATTCTGCTGTTTGTCGCATTGCCACTGCTGCTGACCAATGCGCTGTTTATTGGTGCAGGTTGGGCGCCCTCGCCTGCTCCTGCGATTTCCAGCCCGGCGCCTGCTGTAACAACCGTTGATGGCGGAACCGCTGTTCCTGCCCCGTCACAACCGGCTTGGTACACGCGCACCTGGACCACGGTGAAATCGTACCTGCATCCCGTTCGACCTTCCGTCGCTTTCAACCTTATCGATGGCGCGATCAGGATGTCGTTCTTCCTGATTATGATTTTTAGTTTTTCGTTGCTGAAGGACATCAGACGCGTCTTCCAGTATCACGGCGCGGAACATAAAACTGTTTTCACGTGGGAAGCCGGTCTGCCGTTAACTGTAGACAATGCTCGGCCGCAACCGCGCCAGCACCCGCGTTGTGGCACCAGTTTTTTGATGGTGGTTATGCTGGTGTCAATCGTGCTGTTCTCGGTGATTAAATTTGATTCGCTCGTTTATAACTTCCTCGTGCGATTGGCGTTGGTTCCCGTGGTCGCCGGCATCTCTTACGAGATTATTCGTCTTTCCGCGAAGAAAGAGAGTGGATGGTTCTTCAAACTGATTACGCGTCCGGGTGTTTGGTTGCAAAATATCACCACGCAGGAACCCGACGACCAGCAGTTGGAGGTTGCCATCGAAGCGTTAAAGGAATCGTTGAAACTGGAACCGAAGCCATCGGATCCGGCCCTGGCGCCGATGTCCTAAGAGTTTCGAGTTCCAAGTTTCGAGTTCAGCGTTCAGAGTTCAGCCTTTAGGCTGCCGTCGGAGCCTTAAGGTCATATTTGGAGTTCGTAATGTTAGACAGACTTTCACAAATCGAGACGCGTTATGAAGAGCTCACCAACGAGCTTTCATCTCCCGAGTTGATGTCCGATCGGGCTGCCTACACAAAGGCGGCCAAACAGCATCGTGCTTTCGGTGAAATCGTCGAGAAGTATCGTCACTGGAAAACGCTGAACGAGGAATTAACCGGGGCGCGCGAGTTGGTGGACAACGCCGACGACGAAGAGATGCGCGAGATGGCCCGGCTGGAAGTTGAGAGTCTGCAGGGGCAGTTGGATGCGACTGAGAACGAACTCAAGGTCCTGTTGATTCCTTCCGATCCGAATGACGAGAAAAACGTAATCGTTGAGATTCGCGCGGGGACAGGCGGTGACGAGGCAACTTTGTTTGCTGCGGAAGTGCTTCGTATGTACGGGCGCTACGCTGAGCGCCAGGGTTGGAAGTTTGAAGTGCTCGATGCGTCAGAGTCCGGAATCGGCGGAATCAAAGAAGGCGTGGCGCTAATTGAAGGCGACAAAGTCTATTCAAAACTGAAGCATGAATCAGGCGTGCACCGTGTGCAGCGAGTGCCGCAAACCGAAGCCAGCGGGCGCATTCACACCTCTGCGATTACTGTGGCTGTACTACCTGAAGCGGAAGAAGTCGACGTGAAGATCGATCCCAAAGATCTGCGTATCGACACTTTCTGTTCATCGGGCCCCGGCGGTCAGTCAGTTAACACCACCTACTCGGCAGTACGCATCACGCACCTACCTACCAACGTGGTGGTTTCGATGCAGGACGAGAAATCGCAAATCAAGAACCGCGAGAAGGCGATGCGTGTCCTCCGTGCGCGACTGCAGGAGATAGAAGAGCAGAAGCAGCACGACGCGCTGGCCAGCGAACGACGTTCGATGGTCGGCTCCGGCGATCGTTCGGAAAAAATTCGCACTTACAACTTCAAAGAGAACCGCGTCACCGATCACCGCATCGGTCTCACCATTCATCAACTGGATTTGGTGATGGAAGGCAACATCGACGAATTCATCCAGGCACTCACAACTCACTACCAGGCTGAAAAACTGAAGAACGAAGCGGTTGCAGCTTAGGCTCGTTTCGAGTTCGAGGTTATGGCTGTAACTACTCATGTTCTCTTGATCCGTCACGGTCAATCACGCGGCAACGCCGAGGGCCGTTTCGGCGGGCATACTGATACGCCGTTGTCCGCGCGTGGACGCCGGCAGGCTGAAGCGCTTGCGAAAGCACTGGCAGGCGAGAAGTTCAGCGCCATTTATTCGAGCGACCTCAAGCGCGCAGTGCAGACAGCCGAGCCTTTGGCTCGAATGACGCGCGCCAAGCTGATTACTTCAGACGCATTCCGGGAACGTAGCGTGGGAGTGATGGAGGGCCTGACCTTTGAAGAAGCCGCTGCGCAGTATCCCGAACAATACGCCGCGCTGCTGCACCGAGACTTTGAACATGTATTGCTTGGTGGTGAGAGTTACCGGCAAACGTTAGATCGCGCTTCAAAGAAACTCGACGAAATAATCGAGAAACATAAAGGCGGCCGCATCGCCGTGTTCACTCACACAGGCGCAATCTGCATTTTGTGTCTTCACTTGATGGGAGCGCTGGACTCGCCGGAGCTGAAACCCGTTTGGATTGCCACCGCTAACTGTGGAATCGCTCGGTTCGATTTACGCGAGGATGGGTTCGTTAGGGTGCTCGCGTTGAACGACACACGGCACCTGTCGGGGGTCTAATGACTCCCCGTGTCCAATGTCCAATGTCCAATGTCTGTGAGACGACGAGGATTGATTCACTGTTGATTCAAAAACAAAAGCGCAATGTTTTAACAGACATTGGACGTTGGACATTGGACGTTGGACATGTTCGTTTTATCGTCCTGTGCAATTCCGCGAACAACGTTCGGCCACGATGTCCCTCGTCCCACGCCACACACCATCAGCAGCTCGTGTCAACGTTAATAGCGACGAGAGATTTCCCTTCCCGCCATACTGCTTCCGCATGTCGTCGCTGATAAACGGATCGTCCGCGAAGTGGTATTCGTCGATCCAGTATTCTGGATAGCCCGGCCCCGAGACATACGCGTGAATATGCTGTGGTTGACGGCTACCAGGATAAGAGCCTGGACGGATAGTGCGAAACTCGTATCGCCCATCCGCGCCCGTTCGCATAACGCCGTGAATACGCGTGCCGCGATTATCGCCGCCTGACGTCGTGTACACACCTGCCGCATCGGTTTGGTAGACGTAGAGCGTCATGCCTTCCAGCGGCGTGCGCCCATCGGGTGCCAGTATCCTTCCGGAAATCACCAACGGCTCACCACGTTCGCCTTCGCTGACTATCGCAGTCTTCCAGGAAATATTTTTCGGTTCTTCTTTGGCCTCGCTACGCGAGAGTGACCGAGCATTGTTACAGCCTGTCCCGCCGAACATAAAGAGCGCAAGCGCGAAAACGAAAGCTCTTTTTAGAAAAATTCTGTAGATGAGATTACCCGGAAGCTTCATGGCGTATCTCCCTTCATAGTTCGTGTTATTTCGTGTAATTCGTGCAATTCGTGGATCGCTTTTTAGGCTGCAATAAGAACGAACCACGAAACACACGAATTACACGAAATAACACGAAAGTTTATTCGCTCTTAGTTTGCTAAACGGACCGAAAGGAGGGTTAGTTCCCCAAACTCGGAGAGTTCACAACATTTAACAATTGGGCGCTTTTTGAATGAATGGTGTTGGAATTAGGCTTTGCTTAAGGCCCTACACGGAGCGATCTCATTAACACCGTGGCTTTAGCCCGGTGATCCGAGTGCATTCTCAATTGCCCCTAACCGTTTTAACGGTTTACCGCGGCGCGAAAACCTTGAAACGGTTGGACAGGAGATAACGTCCATGAATCACCGGGCTAAAGCCGCGGTGCTAATAAGATCGCTTCGCGAAGTTTTCAGATAGACCGCTTCCGAAAAATTGAAGGAAATCCGAGGATAGTTCAGGGAAGGCTTACGCGACAGCCACTCGTCCGGCATCCGGATCGTCGTCTTCCAACTCCTGATGACGACGCACTGTTCCATCAGATTCAAAAATGTAAGCCGACGGAGCTTCGCGCATGATGATGTCCTGAAGACGCATCAGTCCATATAACAGCGCTTCCGGTCGTGGCGGGCAACCGGGAATGTAAACGTCCACGGGGATACAACGATCGACGCCTTGCATCGTTGAGTAGGAGTCGAATGGTCCACCGGTGGACGCACATGCACCCATGGCGATGGCCCACTTTGGTTCCGGCATCTGTTCGTACACGCGCCGCACCACCGGCCCCATCTTCAGGGTCACCGTTCCGGCGATGATGATCAAATCACTTTGTCGAGGACTGGGCCGAAAGACACCGGCACCGAACCTGTCGATATCGAATCGCCCGGCGCCGGTGGCGATCATCTCGATGGCACAGCAGGCCAGGCCAAACGTCATCGGCCACAGAGCAGACTTGCGCGCCCAATTCACGACCGGCGCGCCGATATCCAACGCCTTAGCACCCACGGTGCGCCGCACCGAGTTCATCATCGTGTCGAATCTGGTTAGGACGAATCCCTGATCGTGTTCAGCCATCGTGTTAAGGGATGAGGGCGGAGGGATGAGGGATGACTACGCCCGCCTTCTTTTGTTTCAGATTTCTTACCATACTCACAAACATCGCGATGAGCTCATTTGTCTCTGATTCGAGTGGCTGAAGTCGAGCGGCAGGGACAATCTCCACCGCTGTTAGAAGTTCTAACCAGTACAGGGTTTCGTCCAGTTCCAGCAAACCACCTTCTATCTTACTTATGAAGTCAGCGTCTGACTTTGCCCTGCACGCTTCCCGGTAATGCGCTCCAACCGAAGTTCCTGAGCGGAGAATCTGTTTTCCTATCACTTGGCCTTCGGTAGTTTTCGGCAGAGCGGCGTAAAGTTTGATAATCCGGAGCGCGAACTCCTTCGTCCGCTTTCTCAAATCCTGTCTGCCAGCGCTTTCATCCCTCATCCCTCCGCCCTCATCCCTCGGCTAGGCCCATTCCAGCGCTCGCTTCCGCCATGCGTAGTAATAACCGACCACCAAAATTCCAATGAACACAAACATCTCAATTAGCGCAAACTTCGTAAATGAGAAGTCTTCGCCCATAAAGATGATGGCCCACGGCAGCAGAAAAATTGTTTCGACGTCGAAGATTAGAAACAACATCGCCACGATGTAGTAGCGGACCGTGAAACGCGAGTGGGCATCAGTCGTCGGATCGATGCCGCATTCATACGGCCGCATCTTGCCCTTTTCGTACTTCGCTGGTCTTAAGAATCTGCCCAGGATGATGGGCAGGACGGGAAAGATGATGGCCACCATGAAAAAGATCATCACGGGCCAGTAAGCCGTAATGGGTGAACCGATGTTTGCCGTCGAAGACGCCTGGAGGAACATCATGTAACGCAAACTGTTAGTTTGCGGTTTCTTGTTTATGGATTGCGGAACAGAACGCGAAAATCTTAAGCGTCACTGAAACTAAAGTCAACGCAGTACTTTCGTGTTATTTCGTGCAATACGTGGATCGCTTTTTAGCCGACATTAGAACGATCCACGAAATTCACGAAACACACGAAATAATTGGCTAGTGCAGATTCCCCCCGCGCTCGCCAGCCAACAGAGCAACGGCGTGATTCAACACCGGAGCGACAACAGCGAAACTTTCTCGAACGCTTTTAGGTGATCCCGGCAAGTTGATGATCAATGCGCTACCGCGAATACCACAGACGCCGCGCGAGATCATTGCCATCGGAGTCTTGCTAAGCGTTTGCATGCGCATCGCTTCCGCAATTCCTGGGGCCTCTCGCTCAATTGCAGCGAGCGTAGCCTCGGGAGTGTTGTCTCTCGGTGCGAACCCGGTGCCGCCTGTAGTTATCACGAGATTGACGTCTTCGCGATCGGCAGCGTTTTTAAGCACTGCGGTCAGTGGGTCGAGATCGTCGGGCACGATAGTCTTTCCAACAATCTCAGCGCCAATGCCTTTCAGCAACTCGACTAGCGCCTCGCCTGATGCGTCCTCACGTTCACCGCGCGAGCAGGCATCGCTGACCGTAATCACAAAAGCACGAATGTTGGTTGCCATCTAACCTGCTGTAGCCGCGGCCGCATGCATTTCCTGTAACGAACGAACAACAACTTCATCAGCACCGCTCGCCGTTATCGCTTCTACGATTGCCTGCGCGCCCGTCATGGTCGTCACGCACGGCACGCTGTACTGCAACGCCGCCCGGCGGATGGCCTGTTCGTCAAAGTGCGAAACCCGCCCCAAAGGCGTGTTGATTACCAGCGCTATCTCGCCCGTTTTAATGTGGTCCACGATGTTCGGACGTCCTTCGTTGACCTTGAAAACTGTCTCTACTTCCAAACCAACTTCGCGCAGACGCGCCGCTGTTCCCAGCGTTGCGATTAGTTGAAATCCCAGGCGTGATAACTTACGCGCCAGCACCACGGCATGACCCTTGTCAGAATCGTTTACGCTGATAAAGGCTCGACCGGTCGTTGGTAAACGCAAGCCCGCCCCCTGCATCGCTTTCCCGTAGGCTTCACCGAATGTTTCGCCAACGCCCATCACTTCTCCAGTTGAATGCATTTCCGGACTAAGGACAGGATCGACTCCCGGGAACTTAACAAACGGAAACACTGGCGACTTGATAAAGAAGCGGTTCACCGAAAGGTTGGCCGGCAAATCGAATTCAGCAAGCGGTTGGCCCGCCATCACCAGGGCGGCAATACGTGCAATCGGAACTCCCGTCGCCTTCGATACGAACGGAACCGTGCGAGACGCGCGCGGGTTAACTTCCAACACGTAAACGCGATGATCTTTTATCGCGAACTGAATATTCATTAGTCCGCGTACTCCCAGCGCCGTGGCCAACAGTCGCGTGTAATGGCGCATGGTTTCGATGTGCTCAGGATCGATCTTGATTGGAGGTAGCACGCACGATGAATCACCGGAGTGTATTCCCGCCTCCTCAATGTGCTCCTGAATAGCCGCGATCACACAAGTGTTCTCATCGGCCAATGCGTCGACATCAAACTCGGCGGCACGCTCAAGGAACTTATCAATCAAGACGGGGCGATCTGGCGTGAAACCAACCGCTGTGCGGACGTACTTCTCGAGTGATTCTCCGTCATAAACAATCGCCATCGCGCGCCCGCCCAGTACATAACTGGGCCGCACGAGCACCGGATAACCAATCTTCTCCGCCACTGCGAGCGCTTCTTCGACGCTCGCAGCCATGCCGTTTTCGGGTTGAGGAATTCCGAGCTCGTTCAGTAGCGCGCCGAAACGTTTTCGATCTTCTGCGAGATCTATCGAGTCAGCAGCGGTACCTATGATTGGAACACCAGCTTTGTGAAGTCGCATCGCCAGATTCAGTGGCGTTTGTCCGCCAAATTGCACGATGACGCCTTCGGGTTTCTCGACGTCCACAATGTTCATTACGTCTTCAAACGTAAGCGGCTCGAAGTACAAACGATCGGAAGAGTCGTAATCAGTGGAGACTGTCTCGGGGTTGCAGTTGACCATGATCGTTTCGAAACCGGCATCACGCAGGGCGAAGGAGGCGTGACAACAGCAGTAGTCAAACTCAATTCCCTGCCCGATGCGGTTTGGTCCTGAACCAAGAATCATGATCTTGCGCCGGTTGGTGGGGTCCGCCTCGCTCTCGGTTTCGTAGGTCGAATAGAGATACGGAGTAAACGATTCAAACTCTGCTCCACAGGTGTCGACGCGCTTGTAAACCGGAATCACATTCAGCTGCTTACGATACGCACGAACTTCGTCTTCCGTTGTTTCCGTCAGATAAGCCAGCCTGCGATCCGATAACGCGACTTCTTTAAACTCGCGCAGCATGTCCTCCGGAATTTCCTTCAGCTTTCGTCCCTCGATGTTCCTTTGGATCTCCATCACTTCATTAAGCTGTGACAGAAACCACGGATCGACCCGTGACAGCCGGTAGATCTCAGCGATTGGCCAGCCATGCTGCAACGCATAAGTGATATATGAGAAACGCTGTGAATTCGGTCGCGCGAGCTTTCGTTGCAGCTCGTCGTCCGACACGTCTTCCAAACGCAGCGGCTTAACAGCCTCGAGCGAACGTAGACCCTTGAAAAGCGCTTCCTTGAACGTGCGTCCGATGGCCATCACTTCACCGACGGACTTCATTTGCGTGCCGAGCACGTCTTCCGCTTCGCGAAACTTCTCGAAGTCCCACTTGGGAATCTTGGCAACGACGTAGTCGATAGTCGGCTCGAAAGAAGCCGGGGTCTTCTGCGTGATGTCGTTAGGGATTTCGTCCAGGGTGTAGCCGACCGCCAGCTTGGCAGCGATCTTTGCGATCGGAAATCCGGTCGCTTTTGACGCCAAGGCGGAGGACCGGGATACGCGCGGGTTCATTTCGATGACCCGCACGTCGCCGTTCTCCGGATTTACAGCAAATTGAATATTGGAACCACCCGTTTCAACACCGACCTTCCGGATCACCGTGATCGACATGTCGCGCAGTCGCTGATACTCCCAATCAGTAAGCGTCTGGGCTGGGGCAACAGTGATCGAGTCGCCTGTATGCACGCCCATCGGATCGAAGTTTTCAATCGAACAGATGATGACGACGTTATCCGCAATATCCCTCATCACCTCCAACTCGAATTCCTTCCACCCTAGAATCGATTCCTCGATTAATACTTCGTGCATGGGAGAAGCAGCGAGTCCGGCCGCGACAATCTCTTCAAACTCTTCGGGGTTGTAAGCGGTGCCGCCGCCGGTTCCACCGAGAGTGAACGACGGACGAATGATGGCGGGATAACCGGTACTGGAAACAATGTCTTCGGCTTCGGCCTGCGTTTTCGCAAACCCTCCACGGGGCATCGGTAACCCGGCCTCGTCCATCGCCTGTTTGAAGAGCATGCGGTCTTCAGCCACGCGGATCGCCCCACGCTTGGCGCCAATCATTTCCACGCCACACTCTGCCAGCACCCCGGCATCATCGAGTGCGATGGCAAGATTCAGCGCGGTTTGGCCGCCCACGGTGGGGAGAATCGCGTCGGGACGTTCCTTACGAATAATGGCGCTGACTGCTTCGACTGTCAGTGGCTCGATGTAAGTTACGTTGGCGGTTTCAGGGTCAGTCATGATGGTCGCTGGATTAGAGTTAACCAGCACGACTTCATAACCTTCCTGTCTCAACGCTTTGCACGCCTGTGTACCTGAGTAATCAAACTCACAAGCCTGACCAATAACGATGGGACCGGAACCGATGATTAGAATTTTGTGGATGTCAGTGCGCTTGGGCATTAAACCTAATTCGACTTGCTGCTAATTGACCGCGGTGGAGTCGAAGCATTATACATAGACGGTCTTCCACAACTGAATCCAGTCGGGAACTTCCTCATGATCTTGCGAAATAGTTTTCTTCCTTTGTCGCTTACAGCCACTTGGTTGCTAAGCGTGACACTCCTGGTGTGCTTGCCGTTTACCTCAGTTGGCCAGTCACCGAGAACGGCCGACGACTTTAACAATCGCGGGCTGCAACGTCAGAACCAGGGAGATCTGGACGGAGCGATCGAAGACTACACAAAGGCATTGTCCGTGAGGGCAAATGCAAAAGTGCACGCAGTTGCTTACAACAATCGAGCAAACGCGAGGCTTGCTAAAAACGACATCGATGGAGCGATCGCAGACTATGGAAAGGCCATCGAACTCCAGCCGATGGATTTCGAGAACTACTACAATCGCGGGATCGCACTAATGCAGAAACAAGCACATGATGCCGCCATTGCCGACTTCTCCAAAGCCGTAGAAATCGCACCCGACTTTGCCGCCGGGTTTGATTCTCGCGGAACGGCGCGAAGAGCCAAGGGCGAAGTTGATCTGGCGATTGCCGATTACCAGCGCGCGATAGAGCTGGCGCCGAAGTTCCATCAGGCGTATTACAATCGTGGCTCCTCTCTTCAACACAAAGGCAAAATCGAAGCGGCAATCAATGATTACAGCATCGCCATCGCGCTGGCACCTAAGTTTGCCGACTCATACGTTAATCGTGGACAAGCTCGGCAGTCGCTCAATCACCTGGATGGAGCCATCAGCGATTACAATAAAGCCATTGAGTTGAAACCGGATGCGGGAGTGTATTACGCGCGCGGAACTGCCAGGCAGGCGAAGAACGACTTAAAGGAAGCGTTATCTGATTACTCGAAGGCCATTGAGCTCGATCCCGGAATGGCTCAAGCGTACGCGAATCGCGCGGTGATCAGGACATTGCAGGATCAAAAGGCTGATGCACGGCAGGACTTTGATGTGGCTTTCCGGTTAGACCCCGCACTCCGAGACACGTTCAAAAAATTTCTTGAGCGTTTGAAGTAATAACCTACGGCTGAACAGGGTCGGTTCGTCGCTGATCCAAACGCTTACGATAGTCGTCGCCTTCAATCACAACCTTCTTACACATTTCATAAAGACGACTACGCAGTGGAGCACCGATTCGTTCTTCCAGTGTCGTCAGGCCTTCAACGCGAGGTGACGCAAAAGTGCGGCGTTTGGGTTCACCTGTCTCCGCATCGCCGTTCGTCACCCGAGGTTCGTCAAAATAATTGGTAGTGAAGATCGTCAGCTTCTTTTGGTTGTAACGGGTATTGATGATTTGGTACAGCGTGTCTCTCACCCAGTTGGTGGGAACAGTTGCGCCCAACTCATCAAGCACGAGCACCTCAGCCTGATAAACCGGAGCCAACACGCGCATCTCTGAAGTTTGCGATACCGGATTGTAGGAGTCCTGAATCGCCTTTAAGAGCGAACCGGATTCATAAAACAGACAGGCAGCGCCCTTCCGTTCAATCAACTCCCTCAGAATAGCTATCGCCAGGTGTGTTTTTCCTACCCCGACCGATCCCATGAACAGTAGACCTGTTTCTACGGCCGGATATTCATCGACCAACCGGCTGGCGAAGCTGTGTGCAAAATACTGCGAATCGTTCTTGGGGTAATAAGTGTGGAAGGTGCATTCACGAAACCGCGGCGGAATCCGCGCAGCGTCCAGGGAGCGAGCTCCACGGTTTGTGCGGCGGCAATCACAAATAATCGCCCCTTTAGTTGGCTCGATACGTGTGCCGGTGCCAAAACATATCGGGCACACTTCCTCCGCGGCTGTTGCGCGTGTGTTCATTCGTATTACTTTTGGATCTGATTTGTCCGACGACATCCGGAAAATGAGTGCAAACTTATGATGCTTTCGCGCGGATTATAACATCGCATGATTTGCCCGCAATGAAACTGGGAGATTACTGTGTTATTTCCAACAACACGCGAGGTGTTTATCTGTAATCACGGTTCATAAACAACCTGTGGGCCCGCTAGGTACTCTAATGCTGTTTTGAAAGTAGCGCGAGGTGGACTATTTTTATGCAGAGGTTTTCATACGACGAGATGGATTTCTTCAGTTCATTACTGACTAAACTGGGACTGCGCCAAATGAAGGTGGAACGCCACCCGATAAGAGTCTTTCTGCTTGATGACGACACCCGGAGACACGAATGGTTCTCCAAAAGGTTTAAGGGCGATGTCATTGATGTGGCTGACAACGTGGAGTCGGCTCAACAGTATCTGAGCGCCAATTCTTACGACGCCATCTTCCTGGACCACGACCTGCATCCCGAGCATTACCACGCCAAAAGTCATGACGACGAAAGAACGGGGTTCGCGATAGCGTCATGGCTGGCCGCAAATCCTGAACTGCAGCGCGCCTCAACCATTCTGGTGCACACGCGAAACGCGGACGGAGCCATTCGGATGGTCGAGGAATTGCGAAAATCAGGCAGATCCGCGGACTACGTGCCCTTTCCCTATCTGGCGGAGAGAATCAAGAACTACTGGGCGCGGTGATGGGGTAATGGTGGCCAGGGACGGAATCGAACCGCCGACGCCGGCCTTTTCAGGGCCGCGCTCTACCAACTGAGCTACCTGGCCAATTGGGTAGGAAAGAGCGCGTAGTATAGGGAGTGACAAAAAGAACTGTCAAATGAGGCCTAAAAACGCGGTTGTTCTGTGCAGAGTGGACTTTGTCTAATTAGTCACAAAAATTCGTTGACTCGTATAGAGTGCGGTGTATAATCCGTGCCGTTGAGGATGGGGTTGGCGCCCAAACGTCAGTCCAAGTTGCAAAACGACATCCGATTCAAAATTGATAGTGCCCGCCAGTGCCAGCTCGGCCGCCGATCGCGCCCCCCGCAGTCGCTACCTTCGAGCTGGCACAGCTTTTTTAGGCACCAGTTTTCCAGTAGTTCTAAGCATTAATTCCCGCTCGCTTAATCAATTCCGTACTTTCCCGCGCCGCTTCCGCAATCAAACCTTCTTCATCAAGCGTCAGCAAATGCCGATCCCGCATCAGCACGCGTCCATCCACGACGACACTGCGCACGTCGCTCGCTTCTGCGGAATAAACCAACGCTGATACTAAATCTCTTGCATTCGGCGTCGCGTGGAGCGTGTCAAGATTTACGACGGTCACATCGGCTTTCTTTCCGGTTTCCAAGCTGCCAATTTCATTTTCCTGCCCTAAAGCCCTCGCGCCGTCAATGGTCGCCATCCGGAGGGACTGTCTGGCTACAATCGCTTCCGGTCCGTGCAAGACTTTTTGTAACAGGGCCATGCTGCGCATTTCTGTGAACATGTCGAGGCGGTTGTTGCACGCGGCTCCATCGGCCCCTAAAGAAACTGAAACGCCACGCTCAATTAGCGACTTAACCGGTGCGATACCTGATCCAAGTTTGAGATTTGAAGACGGGCAATGTGATACGTGAGTTTTCGTCGTTGCCAGGATTTCAAACTCCTGATCGTTGAGATGCACGCAGTGAGCAAAAACAGCATGCGGCCCCGTTAGCCCAACTGAATCGAGATACGTAACGTTTCTTAAGCCTGTGGCAGCTTCGACGATCTGACATTCGTTTTTGTTTTCAGATGCATGAGTGTGAACCATTACGCCGTGCGTCTTCGCGAGCGTGCCCACCTGTGTGAGTAATTCCTTCGTACAACTCAAAGCGAACCGGGGCGCAAAACAATAGCGAATGCGGCCTGCTCCCCTGCCGTGCCATTTCTTCAATAACCGCACTGACTCCTCAATCGATGCTTGTGTCTCTTCGCGTAAACCGGCGGGAACTTCTGCGCCATGGTCCATCATGCACTTACCGACCGTGGCCCGAAGACCTGACGCTTCTACAACTTTGAAGACTTCTTCCGTATGGTTCACGGTCTCCATGGTTAACGCCGTAGTTGTTCCGCCCTTGATGAGCTCGGCGATGCCAAGACGAGCCGAAGCGGCAATCGACTGCGGCGTGTGAGCAGCTTCCATCGGCCAGACGCGTTTCTTCAACCAATCGAGCAATGAAAGGTCATCTGCAGCGCCGCGAAAGAGCGTCTGACAAAGGTGAATGTGCGTTTGCACAAAGCCGGGTAGAACGGCGCAACCGTCAGCTTCAATTGTCTCGTCCGCACTCTCGCTGACGTCACCGATGGCCGCAATTCTCCCGTCACGGATAAGGACGTCACCGCGCAAGATCGAGTCACGCGCGTCTACCGTGATTACCGTGCCACCTTTGATAAGAATAGATTTCATCTGCGAGTTACAGGCGCAACGCGCCGGATTATCAGTTTAGAGTCAACGACCTGTAAAGCGTTAAATACGCGCACAAAGAAGCGCTCGGCTGTTGACCGACGGGTCAGCAGTCGAGCGCAACGTTGTGAAGCACGAGTTTATTTCTTGTCGGCGGCAGCAGCTTTCGCGTTAGCCGGCGGCGCGGGTTGCTCTTCGCGCACCTTCATTCCCAGTTGCACTTTTACTTCACGTTCAATCTTCTTAAGCAAATCAGGATTGTCTTTCAGCGATTGTTTTGAGTTTTCACGGCCCTGGCCGAGTCGATCGCCTTTATACGAGAACCACGCGCCGCTCTTGTCAATCACACGTTGGGCTACTGCTAAATCCAACACGTCGCCTTCACGCGAGATGCCCTCACCGTACATGATGTCAAACTCACACTCACGGAACGGTGGCGCCACTTTGTTCTTCGCGACTTTAACCCTGGTCCGGTTACCTACCACCCGGTCCGCGTCCTTCAAAGCTCCAATACGCCTGATATCAAGGCGCATGGAACTGTAAAACTTCAACGCGCGGCCACCGGTGGTTGTTTCCGGACTACCAAACATTACGCCGATTTTTTCGCGAATCTGGTTGATAAAGATGAAACAGGTGTTTGACTGCGAAACGATAGCCGTCAGCTTGCGCAGCGCCTGCGACATCAAACGCGCCTGCAAGCCCGGTAAAGAGTCGCCCATTTCACCATCGAGCTCGGCGCGCGGTACCAGGGCCGCAACCGAGTCAACTACGATTACGTCAACGCCATTCGAACGGACGAGCGCTTCGGCAATCTCGAGTGCTTGTTCCCCTGAATCTGGTTGGGAAATCAGCAACTGATCGATGTTCACGCCTAGCTTGCCGGCATAATCCGCGTCCATAGCATGCTCGGCGTCAATGTAAGCGGCGACGCCGCCGGCTTTTTGCGCTTCCGCGACGATGTGAAGAGCCAGGGTCGTTTTTCCCGAACTCTCAGGGCCATAGATTTCAATAATGCGTCCTCGAGGCACACCGCCAACTCCCAGGGCGACGTCCAAACTGATGGAGGTCGTCGATATTGCCGGGATGTCGGAAACTTCGCGTTCACCCAGACGCATGATCGAGCCTTTGCCAAACTTCTTTTCTATGTTCGACAGTGCTGCTTCGACCGCCCTGCCGCGTTCTGTGGTTCGTTCATCAGCCATAGCTTGCATCTCTATCTTTCCGCTCCTTTTTTCGCAGTCCGACGCAGGAAATGCACAGCCTGCTCCCGGTGTGCGGGGAGCATAGCACAACGGACGCGAGAATGGAACACTGTTTCATGCTTGCAACAAAATATTTGTTCGCCCTGGACTAACCAAACACGTCTTCGAGTTTTCGTCCGGTTCGTGTCTCCACTTGTTCCCTCAACGAGGGAATGCCGCCTGTCGATTCATCTCTCGAAATCCGTTCAACTCGCCACATCGGAAAGAAGAGATCGCCCACGCCGACAAATTCTTCCCCGTGAACAGTTGCACTCAACCAATCGTCAAACGAGTTCAAATCAAGCCCGCGCAAGAACACGCCAGCGCTGCTGATCTCTGCAACCATTCCCCAGCATTTCTCCCGCGGAGTGTGAAGCACTATGAGTACGGCTGTGCCTGGTTCAATCATGGCTCATCGAGGTGGCGCAATTCTCTGCCGAGTCAACAACCAGATGAATCACCAGTCACGTTCCCGGCAGAGACTAGTCCAGTTATTCACGCGCCACAATACTGTAGGGAATAACTGCCTATTCCCAGTTATGCAAAAACTTTAGCTAGCTCAATTAACGGCAGTTGCTCCGGCTCGTAAGTACTTGTCAAACCACTCGACGTTGGTTTGCTTACTCTTCAGAACCATCTTCGGCTCATTCAAACCGTGCGGCATGCGGGGAAAAGTGATCATGCGCACAGGCACGTTCTGCACTTTCAGCGCATTATAAAATTCATAACCCTGCGAGATGGGCACGCGTTCGTCAGCTTCGCCGTGTTGAATCAGCGTCGGAGTGTTGACGCCTTTTGCATTAAACATGGCGGAGTGCGTTCGATAAATTTCCAGGTTTTCCCAAGGCTGGCCACCGAAGTAGTCCGGGATGAAACTCGGAATGTCTGCCGTCCCTATGAAACTCATCAGGTTAGTAACAGCTGCACCTACAGAAGCAGCCTTGAAGCGTTTCGTTTGGGTAATCACCCACGAAGTCATGAAACCGCCGTAGCTCCAACCCATCACGCCTAGACGTTCCGGATCCGCTACGCCCATGCCTATCACGTGATCCACTCCCGTCATCAAGTCCTGATAGTCGCCACCACCCCAGTCCTTAATGTTCGCAAAGCGAAACTTTTGTCCGTAACCCGAAGAACCGCGGGGGTTGGGTCGTAACACTGCGTAGCCGCTGGCTGCAAACGAGGCAATCGGATACGGGCCACGTCCAACAATGAAGGATTGCGTAAACACTCCTGCGGGACCGCCATGAATGACCAGTAACAACGGAACGCGAGTTCCCTGTTTGTAGCCGACGGGATACGTCAGCAGGCCTTCAATTTCCTGCCCGTCCGTGCTCTTCCATTTGAGAACCTCGGTCTTGCCAATCGGAAGCTTCGGGGAATCCGCGTTCGCGCGACTGACCTGCACCGGAGCAAAACTCTGAACACCTGTAACAAACGCTTCTGCAGCTTTGTCCGAAGACTGCATTGTGAAGCCGATCATGCTTCGGCTGTTGTTGAACGAGACCGCACCGAGCACTTCATTTCCATTGTTGAGGTCGGTGACGGCGCCTGATGCGACATCGATAGTTGCGGGCCGGCTCACTGTTCCGCGAGTCTCGACGAAATACAGTCGCTTACCGTCGTTAGACCAATCGATTACGCCGGGCTGCGCGTCAAACGTTTCAGCCAGCAAACGGGGCGCGCCACCGTCGGAGGGAATCACAGCGATCCTGCGGTAGCCGGCCCAACGAGGTGGATCATCTGAAACGAGGAACGAAATACTCTTCCCATCCGGCGAGAACGTGGGATTGGATTCCGCAGCATTAGTAGTAGCCAATGCCTTGATCGTCCCTGAAGTTACATCCACCGCAAACAAGTCGGCGCTGGGCCAGTAATCGACCTTTGGCGTCCTGGTCCTGGTAAATACAATGGTCTTGCCGTCCGGAGACCAGTCGAAGTCTCCTTCGATATTTCCTTCCTTAGTGAGAACACGAGGGTTGCGTTTGCCGTTAGCGTCCTTTTGAATATTCACCACGTTCAGCCGGTTCAGCTTGACGTTTTCATCTATCCACTTCCAATCATCCTTTCCCTTGTTCCCTTTCTCTTCTTCATCGGTAGGTGCGTCGCGCATTACAAACGCGATGTGAGAGCCGTCGGGCGACCATGCAAAATTCCCGACGCCACTCTTCACGTCAGTCAGTTGTTCTGATTCGCCACCGGCAATTCGCAGTGCGTAGAGGTTAGTTTTGCCGCTACGGCCGGATGTAAATGCCAGCATCTTGCCATCGGGCGACCAACGCGGGTTGTCTGACGACTTCTCGGCGTAAGTTAGCTGAACCGAATCGCTGCCATCGGTGTTTGCCATCCAAATCTGAGTTACAAACTCACTCTTGTCCGGCGCCATGACTGGACTACTCACCGTGTATACAACTTTCTTGCCGTCTGGAGAGACGCGCACGGCGCCGACAGTTTTCACTTTCATTTCCAGTTCAGGTGTCCAGGCCGATTGTGCCTGCACTGCAGCGAGACATGAGAACAACAGAACTAACAAGGCACACATTCTTTGGGCCAGAGAGCTGGGTAACATTGAATTGATCTCCTGTTTAGATTAGGTCGGCCGACCGATTGACTAACTAACGTTTTGTTTCAGCTTGCTTAAGAAAGTCCACCATCTCTTGACGATTATTCTTCGCGGCCCACGCTGCGGCAGTCATGCCGTCAACATCTTTCGCGCGCGGGTCCGCTCCTTTGTCCAATAGAATCTGAGCGATCTCTTTGTGTCCAAACACGCCAGCCCACATCAAAGGCGTGCCGCCAAGCTTGTTTTTGATGTTTGGATCAGCACCTTTGTTCAAGAGCAAATTAACGATTTCCACATTTCCGCGCTGCACCGCAATGTTAAGCGCGGTATCCCCCTCTGAATCCGGGAGGTTTACATTGGCTCCGCGATTGAGAAGATCCTGAACTGCTGGCACACGCTGGCGGGCGACGAAACTAATCAACGCGTTAGCGCCGCCCTCGCCTTGCGCATTAACGTCCAGCTCGGGGCGAGCTACGAGGATGTTAGCAATTTCTTCACGATCGTTTTGCAGCGCGCGCAACAAGGCAGTGAACCGCTTCTCGTCGGTCTGATTCACGTCGGCGCCGCTTCGCAGCAGAGTGTTCACCATCTCGAGGTCGCCGCGCGTGGCTGCAGAAATCAATGCTGATCCGCCAGTCGAGGGTTCCTTTATGTTCGGACTCATCCCAGCCTCGATGAATGTGCGAACGGCCACCTCATCGCTGGTGCTGGCGGCTCTCAGGAACGACTTCTCGTCGAAGTCGTAGCCACGCAACTTGAGTGCACCTTTCGATTGTTCCGGCGTCGGCTTTTGATTTGTTTCTTTGCAGCCTGCGAACGCGAATAGACTGACCAGTAAGGTAGCCAATATTAGGTGCGTGCGAAAATTCTTTGGATGAATCATTGGTTGCATGGGGCGACCACTGCGCGATTGATACGTACTGGCTTGTTGGGCTTTTCACCTTCGGCGGGCGCTTCATTGATCGCGTCAGCCACTTCCATTCCTTTAGTTACCCGACCGAAAGCGGAAAACTTACCATCGAGGTGTTGACCGGGGCCGACCAGAATGAAGAAGTTTGTCGTAGCGCTGTTCGCTTCTTCTGTACGGGCCATGGAGACTATTCCCCGAACGTGCTTTACCAGACCAGGTTCATCAGGAAGCTTGCGCGACATTCGCTTCGAAAGAGCATGTCCCCACTTCTCGCTGGTCGCAAGATTTCCGCCCTGAATCACAAATCCTTTAACTACACGCGAAAATGTGGTGGTGTCCAGCGCGCCGGTCGCTGCCAGGTTTAGGAAGTTGCGAACACTTTCCGGCGCGACTTCAGGAATCATTTCGATGTCGATTGCGCCAGCCTCAGTTTCAAGCGAGACACACTGGTCCCGCATCTTCTCAACGGTAGCACCGTCAAATGGCTCGGGAGCATTGGCTGTAACCTCGGCGGGCCGGTTGTTTGCTTTTTTTACAAGATCGGCTGGCGGGCTCGGACTCGTCTCTTGAGCGCCCACCAAAGTGAAAGCCCAAAGCAACAGAACCGCAGATAACAACAAACCCTTGTAACTCATCTTCAGATTGTTATCGCCGTAACTCAAAATCGAAATCAGTGTTGTGTGATTAGACAATGTTCAGAGTACAAGCTTTAGCTTGGGTGCCGGCGCATCAGCTCAACCTAAAGGTTGTACTCTGAACATTGTCTAAGCAAAGCCGATTGTTACAAGCCGTGCCTCAAAATCAAATTTAATTGCTGTGCGATTAGACAGTGTTCAGAGTTCAAGCTTCAGCTTGTGTCCCAGCGCAGCAGCTCAACCTAAAGGTTCTACTCTGAACATTGTCTAAGCGAAGCCGATTGTCACCACATTCGGCCCGATAACCACTGCCCGCCATCAACCACTAGGATTTCGCCATTGATGAAACTGGCCGCCCCCGAACACAAGAACACGGCCGCTGTTTCGATGTCGCTAATGCGACCTAAGCGTCCGACCGGAACATTTTTTTTCAGTTTTTCTCTAATCGGTTCCGGCACAAGTCGCTTCATACCTTCGGTGTCTTCGATCGGTCCAGGGGCGATCCCATTGACGCGGATGCCGTAATGGCCCCATTCAACCGCGAGGTTCCGGGTTAACGCATCGACCCCGGCTTTCGCAGCCGAAACGTGCAACTGCATCGGCGTGCCCAGGTAATGAAGCGTCGCACTAATGTTTAGTATCTGACCGCGGTTCTCTTTTAACTGAGGAAAGGCCGCGCGGCAAACATTAAACGTGCCCTTCAGATCGATATCAACCACGATCCCAAAACCATTTGGCGAAAGATCTTCAGCTTTGCAAAGAAAGTTTCCGGCAGCGCCGTTAACAACAATATCGACTTTGCCAAACTTTTCTGTCGTTGCCGCCAAAGCCTCCTCAACCTTTTCATATTCACGAACGTCGGCAGGGACAGCGAACGCCTCGCCCATGTCCTGGTTGCCTGCGCGTGCGTCGTTGATCGCAGCAGCCGCTGGTTCGAGGTGTTCAACCTTTCTGCTCACGAGTGCCACGTTCGCACCTGCTTCAGCGAAGGCTCGTGCAACTCCACCAGTGATGCCCGTGCCGCCGCCAGTGACGAAGGCGACGCGGTCTTTAAGAATTCCCGCATTGAAGATTTGGTTTGTCATATTTTGTAACGCAAACTGTTAGTTTGCGTTGGTTTAGTCGGCAGGAACGTTGGTTCCCAGAAGACAACTTACAAGTAAAACTACGCAAACTAACAGTTTGCGTTACGAGTTTCAGTTTGCGTTACGAGTTAGCCCGAGATGAATGGCCGCGACTGCACAATATAAATCTGGCCATTCATGTAGGCCCATTCAATGTCCTGATCGCGACTGCCAAACACGCGCTTGATCGACCCGGCAGCGCGAACCAGGCGGCGAACCACGTCATCAGTCAAAACAACACGCTCGCCGGTAATGGCAACCTCTTTCACGCCACCCTTGTCGTCAAAAGTCAGCAGGCTGTCTTCGTCAGAACGAGTTAACACCTGAACAGCATTCGCTCGTTGCCGGAAGATAATCTGTTCGGCAACACGCTTACCTTCAACAACCTTGATTCCCAGGCCACGCTTGGCGCTGATGTATATCGCACCTTTATTGTCTTTATCGAACGGATCGGCGGTAATCATTACACCAGAACTTTCAGAATTGATACCCTCCTGAAGCAACACGGCCATATAAACTTTCGAGTGATCAATTACTGCACGCTCACGCGCTTCGTATGCTTCGAAGTTCCAAAGCGATGCCCACACGGTTTTGATGGCTTCAATTAACTGTCGCTCGTCTTTAACGTTGGGCACGGTAGTGTACAGCCCGGCGCCGCTAAAGTTCGGGAGATCCTCTGTGTTTGACGAGCTGCGGACGAACAATCCCTTACCCGGATATTCACGTCGCACACGCTGCGCAATAACGCCAGACAGCTTCTGGTCGAAGCTTCCCTTCTGAATCCGATCGCGAAGGATTGTGAGCTGCTGCCTGCGATAGACCGGATCATGGACGAACTTCTGGTCGTTCAGCATCGTGAAGATCGCATCGTCCAGTTTGTTCGCAGTGATGAATTGGTTGTAGTAGTGAAACGGAATAGTGAAACCGTTCGGAACGATAATTCCCGGCAACCTGGCGTTGAGCACTTCACCAAGATTGGCAGACTTACTGCCAAACGCGACCGACGACCGTGAACGCTGTTGAGCCAGGCTCAGCATTCTGGTTTCAGCGAGGTCAGATCGGGGACGCATCACGTCCTGTCGCTGGGCCAGACGCTGCTGGTATTCGCGCAACTGGTTCACATCGGCGCGCTTGATCTCGTAACCATCACGCTTAGTTTCAAACGTCACCCACCAACCGTCATATTGCTTCAACAATGCGTGGGCGTTCTTGATGTACGCGTTGGGAATTCCCCACCCTTTCGCCAACAGATTTATGTGCGACAACGGCGTTGAGGGCCGCGATGTGATCACCCCCGCAACTGGCGGAAGCTGCACCGGTACTTCGTCTAGCACCAGTATTTCGTTGAATCCAATCTCAACGTGCTCATCCAATTTAGGAATCACGTGCACCCGTCCAATTCCCTTCGCCACGTTCAGCGCCTGGTATTCCTGTTCTTTCGCAATGTCGCTTTGCATCACCCGCTTAAGGCCGGGAATGTTCCGCGACTGTTGGTCCTGCCGGAGGGAATTCGGCTTGTAAGCAACCGGCACGAAAAAACTGGCGTTGATGACATCGGATGCAAGTTTGATTTGGTCCGAAGTAATCAGATCACCTTCCCACGATTCGAATGTCCAACGCTTCACCGGCGTCTGATACGCAATGGTGCCAAGGATGAATCGCCGGTTTGGGTTCAGATAATTGTTTTGAAAAAACTCGTTGCCACGTTCAAGTGACAAGTAGTTACCGTTTACGAAGTCCTTATGAAACTTGTAACGCTTGGTGTTCACGTAATAGATCCGGTTGCGATCTTTGCGGTCAATTACAAACAGGACGTGCGGTAACGCGTATGGCGTATCAGGCTCATAAGTGACGGCCAGAGAGTCAAACTCGGCTTGCGAACGCACTGCGGCCAGATGCCGAAGCGATTTCTCCTGCGCCCCGACCGGCAGGCCGGCGATCACGAACAAGACGGCGAACAGAACTATGATTGCATTTCGCAATTGCATAAATATTCCCAGGGTGCGTTTAAATGGTAGCGAGAACTTCTGCACTCTTTCGTTCGAGTAATTCTAGCAAATCATCTATATGCCGCTGCCGTGTCAAAAAGCTGTTGATGTTAACGCGGAGTACGCGTCGGCCGTTCAGGACAGTTGTGGTAATCCAGGCTTCTCCGCTGCGTTCAATGACTTGCTGCAGACGCTGTTGCAAACGGTCTTGCGCAACTCCATCAGCGTCTCTGAAACCTGCCGGTAAAAACTTGAAACAACAGACGGCGGTTTCAACTTGCCCGACGAGTTGGAAGTCGCTGAGTTGATCAAGCCGCGTGGCCAGGTAATGCGTTAAGTCGATCTGGCGCTCGATAATTTCAGCGTAACCTCGACGGCCAATAAATTTTAGCGCCATCCAGAGTTTTAGCGAGTTGAAGCGCCGCGTGCCCATCTGGCCATATCGAAAGAAATCAAACTGAACGTCGGCCCCGCCTCGATCCTCGTTCAGGTATTCCGGCGTTATATCAAACGCGTCGCGCAACACGTGGCCACCGTCGCGTACGAGTACCGCGCCACAAGCGAACGGAACAAACATCCATTTGTGCGGGTCGAAGGTAATCGAGTCGGCCAGGGCGATGCCGTTAAGTTTGTCACGATGCCTATCCGAAAAACGCAGTGGCCCGCCGTACGCAGCATCGACGTGAAACCAACAGTCGTTTTCTTCAGCGATCTGCGCTATCTGCTCTAAAGGATCTATGACTCCTGTTGACGTGGTTCCCGCGATGCCGATTACGGCACACGGCGTAAAGCCTTCAGAGCGATCCGTCGCAATACGTTCCTGCAAGGCCTCGGGACGCAAGTGAAAAGTTTCGTCCGTTTCGATCTTTCGCAAGCTGTCGCGACCCAGACCCAGAATATCGAGGCTGCGCTCAACTGAAAAATGAACCTGTTCGGACGCGTATACCGTCAGTCTCGGCGCCCCCTGCAAACCCTCACGGACCGACCTCGTATAAGAACGGTCGCGCGCGCACTTGAGAGCTATTAGATTGGCCTCAGTTCCGCCGCTGGCTAGGGTTCCGAAACTCTGCGCACCGAACCCAACCAGGTCACACAACCAACGCATGACACGAGATTCGATCATCGCCGACGTGGGCCCGTTGCGCCACGCCCCTGCGTTTTGATTGAGTGACGATGTGAGTGCGTCGGCCCAAACGCCGATCGGAAGAGGCGTCGGATTAAACTGGCCGAAGTAACGCGGGCTCGGCACCTGCATGGCGTGGGTAATCACGTCTTGTTTATAGCGCTCGAAGATCTCCTGAGCGGCGATGCCTGTCTCCGGCAGCGATTCATCGAAGAGTTTTTCCAGACTCTGCGGTGTTGCTTCGGACGTTACTTTTCTCGAATCAAGTGTGCTGGCGTACGCGACGAGGATTTCGGTCACGATGCGGCCAAACTCCTCGTGTTGTTTAGCTATGTCGTCAGTCATGAATGTGATTGATAGTCGCAGTGATGTCGACGGAGACTCGGTAGAGCGTAGCGAAATCGCAAAGTTTTCGCTACGCTCACAACCTATTAGCGGGCCAAGCGCGCACGATTCCTAAGATGAGTTCATCACGGTTAACAGAATTTACAGACGCCCTCCAGGCTTCAGCAGCAGACTACGGTGTCAGATTAGACCAAGAATCATTGGACGGCTTGTGCGCCTATTATGAAATCCTAAACTCCTGGAACGCCCGTCTGCATCTGGTCGCCCCAACATCTCCCGCTGAATTTGCCACACGTCACGTTCTCGAATCGCTAACGATACTCCAGGATTTGGATGACAACGCTCTCGTTGCGGATGTCGGCTCCGGTGGCGGACTGCCAATAGTTCCGGTTTTGATCGTACGGCAGGATATCAGAGCCACACTAGTCGAATCGTCGCGGAAGAAGGCGGTATTCCTTCGCGAAGCGTTGAAGGAGACAAAGATTGCGGGTCGCGGAACTGTAATTAACGATCGATTTGAAAACGTCCCGGCGCCTGCAGCTGGTTATGTAACGTGCCGCGCGATTGAGCGGTTCGAAGAGTTGATTCCCAAACTGGTCGAATGGGCGCCGCCGGCTACCCGGCTGTTGCTGTTCGGTGGTGAGGGTTTGAAGAAGTCTCTGGAGAGCGCGGGATTGGTCACCGAATCCAGGTTGTTGCCGAACTCGGAACGGCGGCTTCTGATTGTCGCCAGGAAACAAGCAACCTGAGTCACTCAAATTCCTGGAACCTGGATAGCCTTGGCTGTTTATTTCAGCAGAGAGAAAAACTAGTGCCGGCCGATATTCCAACACGGGAATATCGACAATAACGCCCCGGAGTTGGCTTTGCCCCAAGCCAACTCGCGGGGCATTTTTCTGCTCTTCTTTAACTGGTTAGGGAACGATGTCGATGGCGATTACCTGTTGGCCGGAGATGACGAATTCGGCCGGAGGTAATTCCTTTTCATAAACAGCCGACAGAGCTGTTGGTGTGTAACCACCCGCGTTTCGGTCACTGTTTAAGGTCGCCACCATCGAAGGCGGCAGGTTTGGCATTTCGTTAGTTCCGATCACTGCGCCGGGAGTAATTCGGAACAGCTTCACATAAAGCCGATCGCTCTTCTTCACCTTGTTAATCGCGCTGACGAGCTGCCCGAGATCCTGCGGAACGAAGGAACGCGCGCTTGAACCTTCCTGAAGCGCCCCACCATCCCCTACGAAAACAAGGAGTTGACCGGGCGTCGCGTCCTCAGGAATCTGCACCGGTATGCGCTGGAGAAACAGTTTTCCCGACTCAGTGCGGACGTGAGCGTTGATCTCGATCGTCTCACCTCGTCGAGTCTCAGTCTTATTCAAACTAATTCGTTCGAGAGTGCCTGCGTACTTAGTATCCGTCGAAGAGATATCGAGGGTGACGCCTTCGATTTGCACATCGTCAAAGCCGCTGCCCAGAAGTGAGCTGATCGGTGCTGCCACCGAACCTGCCGCGAGCATTGACGAATTCATCGCCGAGAACCGTCGATCCACTGTGATCGGCTCCTGGCCTTTAACTTTGATGGCGCCCTTAATTGCGATCGTTGATTCGCCAAGTATGCGCTCGCTCGAGCTGATGGTGCTAAAGACGGTGATGTTGAGTAAGAGCGGCGTTAGGAAGGAGTCGTTCGCAATCTCATACGAGAAGACTTCACTACGATCGCGGCTGGTATGCATGTTGATCTTAACCGGAATCATCTTCGGCGATTGACCCAGTTGACCAAAAATTCCTGTCGCGCGATCCTGCGAGATTGCACCCATCATCGTGCCGGGCACGGACAGCTTGAATGAGTTGTGCGCGCTCGGAATAACGGTGACAACTGACGACTCACTCATCGGCATATCAGCAGCGCCTAAGCTAAGGAACGGATGTCCGAAAGCATAGACATGATCCCGATCGCGGAAAGTAACTGTGCCTGAGGCGGCGATGGAATAGTCGCCTCGTACCAGTTGCACGCTTACCGACGTCCCTGGCGTTAGAGTTTTCTCAGTAACTTTTCCGAGCGGGGTAATCGCGGCTGATCCGCCGGCACCAGAAACTGGCAACAGCCCGTTGGCAATTAGTTGCGGCGCAAACACCGACAAAGCGTCCTGGCTGATTCCACCAAACACGACCGGCGTGGCAATTGGAGTCATCTGCTGACCAAGCAACGGCAGCAAGGCGGAATTCTGCGACACGGGGGCAATGAGCGTGGTCGACGTCACTGCCTGCCTCGGAAGCACCGGCTTCCAATAACCAGAGGCGAGCTCCGTGAACGAGACTGCCCTTGGCTCTTTTGGTCTCGTTGTTTGGGACGACCCCTTCTCGAAAATCTCGATCATCTGTTTGATTGGCGTAATGCCGGCAATCGGCTCCTTGGAGAAGGGAAAACTGAATGCTATGGCGCCAACCAGCCGATTATCGATGTACACCGGTGAACCGGACATGCCACCAAACACACCGGTCTTCGCGACATTCGGGCCGGTCAAACGGGCAATAATTGCGGACTGGCGGGCGCCGGGAAAGCCGGGCAACACGCCTAGAATCTCTATTCCAAACTCCTCTGGTTCTGTTCCCGAAAAGACGGTGCGGGCAGTTCCCTTCATTCCCGGTCGCACTTCTTCAAGTGGAAACAGGTGAGCATCCTTAACGTTGATGCCGCCCGCAGGCGTTTGCGCGAAAACTGCGACACTCAACGTAGCGATCGCTATTGCGCATGATAGGAGTCTGGCAAATTGCTTCATTATTTCTAACCTCATTCTTATAACCCGCTTTAACCCGACGCGCGGTCGGTGCGACTATAACTTTCGTTTTCAGAGGGGTCAAGGTAATGCCTGTAATGGCTTTAGCACAGGTTCTGTGAGGCGAATGCGGCCTCGATTGTCGTGCTTGTTAGACGCTTAAAACGTCCAAAACGTTCCTCTTGCCCGAATGTTTTTATTGGTGTTAATTTGCGGCTGAATCACTCTTCTAATGCAATCAATTGACGGCTTCATTTTGAGCGGTGGCCAATCCCGGCGGATGGGAAGGGACAAGTGTGAACTCACGCTGAACGGGCGGACGTTTGTTGAACGGATTTCGGATCAAATGGCGCCGGTCACTAGCTCGATAAAAGTAGTCGGCAGGCTTGCCCCCCAATCAACGCTCTCGCATGTGGCGGATGTCTATCCGGGATGGGGTGCCCTGGGTGGCGTTCATGCCGCGCTCGCAAACTGTTCGAGCGAGTGGGCACTGGTCGTGGCGTGCGACTTCCCTTTTGTGACAACGGATCTATTCGCACGAATGGCGGAGCTTGGCTCGGACTCTGATGCGGCTGCTCCTGTGCAAGCCGATGGAGTACCACAGCCTTTATGCACACTGTATCGAGTTGAACCCTGTCTGGCCCAGGCCGAACAATTAATTAAATCTGGCGAACGAAAACCCATTGCTCTGCTACAATCCGTGCGAACACGCTGGATGGCTTTTGACGAGCTGGTAGATCTTGAAGGCTCTGAAAGCTTTTTTTACAACATCAACACACCGGAAGATTACGCTCGCATATCAACCTAAGGACCGTTCCGATTCTGTAGTGACGTCTGTTCGCAACGATTAACACTGATCATGCCCCGACGAAGATTAGGCAAAAAGCTTTTAAAGTCGCTGCTGCCAATCCTGCTGATCATTTTCGTAGCAATCCTTCTGGCAGCGGGAGCTATCGTTTATAAAATTACCCGACCACCGAGTCGCGCTTATCTTGTCACTCCCCAGTCCTTTTCTCAGTTCAGCGGATCAGCTCTAAAAGTTACGGATGAAACCTGGAAAAACCGCGACGGCACTTCAGCTCGTGGCTGGCTATTGAAGGGAACCCCCGGTGGACCAGCAGTCGTGTTGCAACACCAATATGGCGGCGACCGCTCATGGCTGTTCAATTTGGGGATCAAGATAAACGAAGCCACTAACTTTACGATCCTATGGCCCGACCTGAGGGGTCACGGTGGGAATGCGCCCGTGAAGGTGACAACGTTCGGCACACAGGAAGCTGACGATCTCGCTGCGGCAATCGATTATTTGGCTTCGTCGAAAGGAGACGGCGGCGCCACACTCATCGGGAATCGTGTCGGGGTGTATGGCATGGAACTCGGTGCATATGCTGCCATTTTGGCCGCGCGTCAGGATGCGCGAATCCAGGTTCTCGTCCTCGATTCAGTACCCCGCGACGCGGATCAACTCGTCAGTTCTGCCGTTCAACAACATCTCGGTGTTAACTACCGCCCGGTCTCATGGCTGGCTCGGAATGGAACGCGTCTATATTTCATGGGTAAGTATGAAAAGGTAAGCACTTGCGAAGTGGCCGGCCTACTAAGAACACAACGAATTCTACTGCTCGCCGGCGCGGAACAAAGTAGCTTCCGCGATTCAACTATTGCGTTTCAGAATTGCCTGCCTAACCGTGAGGGTCTCGAAGTGAAAACCGATCTGCCACTTACTGGATTATCACTGTCCTCTGCGACCGGTGAACAAGGCGAGGCCTACGATCGACCCGTCATCGATTTCTTCTCCAAGAACCTGAACTAGCGCCACTCTCCCAGCGGACCGACCGCGATCAACGAGTGTCTTCCGTTGCTTGCAATCACAACAGTGCGAAAGTTTGGCTGGGAAGCAAACAACTGAGCGTCCACGTCCGGAACAAACACCAGGACCGGTCCTCCCCGCCGTTTGATTTCGTTGTCGATCTGCTCGAGTCCCACATACATCACCGGTTCGCCGTCGTCTGTATAGGTAACACGCCCGGCAGCGTAAAACTCCGGCGTGCGATCATCTCGTTGTAAACCATAAATGACGGTCCGGTCATAACCTCGTTTATCCGCTTCCTGCAACAAAAACTTTGCCGTGTCTTGCGCCGCGTAGCCTGGCGCCGCCACATGTAATGCTCCAAGCGCGAGTGCGGCAACGGCTATCGCGATCGACAGCATCTGGATGACTCGACCGATCATCGGCGACATCGTTAACGTGCCGGCGATGATGCAGGGTGCTGTAATCATTAAGGTTACCCGCGTGGGAATTTCTCCTGTTCGTGCGGAGTAAACTAATGCCGAAACAGCAAGCGCTAAGCAAAGCAGGCCTGTCGCCCGCATGGTCCAACGAGCGCGAGTTTCATCGTCCACCCATGTGGCCAATCGTTCACCACCCATGAAAGCTAATGCAGGCAACACCGGCAGGATGTAGCCCGGCAATTTCGAATTGGAAAAGCTAAAGAAAATTAGCGGGACGACAATCCACGCGAGCGCGAAAGTCCGCATCCTGGTGAGCGCATCGTCTGATCTCCAAAGCCATTTGCGGACCCGCAACAGGGCGTCAATCGCGAATGGTGTCCACGGCAGCGAAAGCAGAACCAGAATTACGAGGTAGAAATAGACGGGTGCCGGATGGTGATAGGTATTTGACAGGTATCGCGCGAAGTGATGTTGCACGATAAATTCGTCTACAAAGTGTGAACCGTGTCGCGCCAGTACCGGTCCGTACCAGGTGGCCGCCACCAAAGCGCTCAGAGGGAGTCCCCAAAACAAACTGGCCCAAACTGATTTGGCGGGCCACTTTCTGCGCATGACAAAGTAAGCGCCTAAAATCCCCAGCGGTATTACTAATCCAATCAGCCCTTTGGCGAGCAGCGAAAGACCCACGAAGATATAAAAGCCTGCCAGCAGTCTCCTCCGTTGCTTATCGTTGTCCGCGATTTCTGAGGCAATGAAGAAGGCCAGTGCCCACGTGAGTGTCATCGTCACAACGACGTCAAAGCTCGCTGCCCTGGAAAAGACAATGAACCCAAGCGACGATGCGAGCATCAGCGCGCTGCACAGTCCCACGTGCTTAACTGTCCTGGAAACCCGATTACCTAACCAGAACAGGGCAAAAATACTGAACAAGCCGCAAACTGCCGGGCCCAGACGGGCCGACCATTCGGAAACTCCAAAAACCGCATAACTGCCAATCATCAACCAGTAGAGTAAAGCGGGCTTTTCAAACCAGAGATGGCCTCCCAACGTCGGTGTAATCAGATCGCCGCGCTCAAACATTTCACGCGCAACCTGCGCATACCGGGCCTCATCCGGCCCGACTAACGGAAGGTGGCCCAATCCGTACAGATAGAAGGCGATAATGGCAAGAAGCAGTGCGAGAGTGAGCGGCTTGGCAAGCGTTGAAAATTGCAAGTATATTGTCGGCTCCGAAATGAACTTGAAGAAAAACAAGCAGCAGGCGAATGATTCAGTCTGCTGCCTTCGCTTTTCTGCCTGTGTTTTTGTGGGATTAACCTAAACCAAAACTAAGCATCAGTAAAACCGTGACACTAAGAACTGCAGTAATCGGCGTGGGCCACCTGGGAAAACAACACGCGCGCATCCACGCCGCGTTGGCCGATGAAGGTTTGACTGACTTCAAATTCGTTTGTGACGTCAACGAAACCACCGCCCGCGAAATCGGAAACGAACGCAACGTCGAATGGACCAAAGATTGGCACGAACTCATCGGGAAGGTGGATGCTGTTAGTCTGGTGGTTCCCACCGAGTCGCATGCCCAGATCGCCTGCGGTTTACTTGAGAATGGGATCCACGTGCTCGTGGAAAAACCGATTTCGCGCACCCTCGCCGAAGCCGATGACATGATTCGCGCGGCGGAGAAGGGTTCGGCACTCCTGCAGGTGGGACACCTTGAGCGTTTTAATCCTGCGCTCGTCGCGCTCCGTCCACACGTCCGTAAACCTGTCTATTTCGAAATCCATCGTGTCGGGGAGTTTACCGCGCGATCGCTGGACATCGATGTTGTACTCGACCTGATGATCCACGACCTCGATATAGTTCAGTGGTTGGTGGGCGAGGATGTTGAACTGACCGATTTGCATGCTGTCGGCATTCCGATACTGACGAACAAAGTCGACGCCGCTAATGCGCGACTTGAGTTTGCGACAGGCGCAGTGGCCAACATAACTGCTTCTCGGGTGGGCACGGAAAAAATTCGCAAGATGCGTTTTTTTCAACCCCACGATTACGTCGCTGTCGATTACTCCACTAAACGCGCTTCAATCAGCAGTCTTGCCCCACCAACGGCAAGCGGCGTATGGCCGGGCGTCCACGTTAAAAACCTGGACGTTGTAGACGTTGAGCCGCTGCGGGCGGAGATTGTTGCGTTCGTCGAGGCTGCGAGGGACGGGCTGCCTTCGCCTGTGTCCGGCGCGGATGGAAGAAAAGCATTGGCGCTCGCCATCAAAGCCCTCGAACGAATCGAGCAGCACGCCTCCCATCCCGGCGTGAGCGCTTTGGGCAAGACTATCTAGACTAAAGGCGCACACTTCCGAATGTCTGACGTTAATCCTGCAATCTCCACGTTTCTTGCTGAACGCATTTCGGCCGGCGACTTCCCTTCTGCTGTTTATCTGGTTGCACAAAAAGGTGAGCCAGTCTTTTCAGATGCGCTTGGTAAGGCGGTTGTAGAACCGCAACTGATTCCGGCAACCGCCACCACGATTTACGATCTGGCATCACTGACAAAACCTCTGATCACCGGATTGCTTAGTTCGCTGCTCATCGAAAAGGGCAAACTCGCGCTGGATCAATCCGTTTCGCACTATCTTCAAGAATTCGAAAACAGTGACGGCCAGACGATTACCATTCGCCAATTGCTGACACACAGTTCGGGCCTTCCTGCCTGGGCTCCGCTATACGTTCTGGCCGCGGGCGATCCCGATCGCACATTAAAAATCATCGCGAGCACCGACCTGGAATATGAACCCGGCACTCGTGTCGTTTACAGCGACCTCGGATTTATCACGCTCGGTTTGTTACTTGAAAGACTTACTGGAAAACAGATTAGTCAACTCGCCCAGGATGAGATCTTTCAACCGTTGGGGCTGAAACGAACGTTCTTCAATCCGGAGCAGGCCATGCAAACAGGCATTGCGGCATGCGAACTTGGCAATACGTATGAACGCGAGACTTGCCGCGCAACCAACGGCGGAGAGTTCACAAGCTGGAGAGAGGAATTGATCTGGGGGCAGGTCCACGACGGCAACGCATTCTTTCTCGGCGGTGCCGCAGGTCACGCAGGGTTGTTTGCTGATGCGGCTGACACTTCAACGATAGCCAACCAATTTCTAGCGGGTGGAAGTAGATTACTGAAACCAGCAACGTGTGAGTTGGCCCGGACCAACATGACTGAAGGACTGGATGAAGCGCGTTCGGCCGGTTGGCAACTGGCAGCGACCCGGGATTCCACCGCCGGTACTTCTCTGCCTGCCGACAGCTTTGGTCACACGGGATTCACCGGGACGAGTTGTTGGGTTGATCCAAACAACGAGCGCGTGTTTATCCTGCTGACGAATCGCACCCACGCTCATTCCCTGCCATTTACAAACATCAACAGCGTTCGACGCCAGTTTCATACGCTGGCAGTTGAAGCCCTGGAAGCTGCATAAACGTAGCAAAGCGGTCCACGAACTACACGAATTACACGGATTAACACGAAATGTGGTTCGTGTTTCTTGGAGTAATTCGTGGATCGCTTTTTAGTTGAGTAATAACAGCTATCGAGCCGCAGAGAGAATGGTGAAGTTCGTCAGTCCGATGAAGACGCGATCCAATCTCAGCAAAGGCGCCGACAAGGCAATAGGCTTTGGTCGCGTTGCGAGCACAGGTTTGGCGGTGGGCCTTTCGGGCGCCTCAGTAGTTAGCAGGTAGGACATGTCTCCGGATTCACAGTTCGTACCGACGCCCTGATCTATTCGCAACCGCACGCGTTCAAACGCTCCGACGAAACTAGTCTCTTCCACCACTGCTCCTGACAAACACGCGTGATTGGCGAGACCTTCCTGGTTCTTGCTTAACACAACATCTTCTGGCCGGAAGATCAGTTTCAATTGCTGGCCTTCCTTAAACTCCGCAGCGCGGTTGCCCAGCGGAATCCGAACACCCCCGACATCCAACGCGCCATCATGAAGACTTCCTTCAAGTATGTTTGCCGCTCCTAAGAATGTCGCCACATACTCCGTCGCCGGGTTGTTGTAGACCTCAGCTGGCGTGCCAATTTGTTCGATGTTGCCGGCATTGATTACGGCGATGCGATCACCTAACTCCAGAGCCTCCTCCTGATCGTGAGTAATGAACACCGCAGGCACGTTAACTTTTCGGAGAAGGGCGCGAATCTCGCGACGGAGGTGGGTTCGCGTTTGGGCGTCCAGCGCACCAAACGGTTCGTCAAATAACAGCACTTCGGGTTTGTACGCCAGCGTTCTGGCAATGGCCACACGTTGTTGCTGGCCGCCCGAAAGTTGCGAAGGATATTTCTTCCGGTGCTCTTCGAGCTGAACCAAAGAAAGTAATTCGTTTACTGTTTTCTTAATTTCTTTTCGCTTGCGCTTACGAATCATCAACCCATAGCCGATGTTCTTTTCCACCGTCATCTTCGGGAACAGCGCATAGGCTTGAAAGATCACACCGACGCCTCGTTCGCGTGCGGGGAGCTCAGTCACATCCTTGCCGTGCAGAAAAATTTTGCCCGTGTAGGGTTGCTCCAATCCGGCAATAATTCGCAGGATGGTCGTTTTTCCACTACCGGACGCGCCCAACAACACCAATGCCTCACCTTCAGCGACGTCGAAGGAGATATTCTGGAGCACCCCGGTTTTGCCGAAGTACTTGCTGATACCGGCTACCCGCGCAGCCGGCATAGGCGTGCTCTGCCCTGATTTGGGTTCGACCGTATTCTGCATAGCTCGCGCTACCTGGGCCATAGTGCTTTCCCGTAAGTTTAAAGTTTATCAGTCGACGTCAAACCAATCGCGCGCAAAGAACAACACGCTGAAGATCAGGAACGAAAACAAGGCCAGCACAATCGCAATCGCATTCGCGGCTTCAATCTGACCTTCATTAAATTTAGCAAAGATATAAAGGGGCGCAGTCTGCGTGCGGCCGGCCAGATTACCGGAAACCAGAATGGTAGAGCCAAACTCGCCCACCGCCCGCGCGAACGTAAGTAAAGCTCCGGACACTATCGCGCCGCGAAGCGACGGCAGCGTCACGTGCCAGAACGTTTGCCATCGGGTCGCCCCAATCGTGGCCGAAGCTTCCTCAAGCGAGCGGCTCATGGTGTCGAACACTGGTTTGATTACTCCGAACGCGAGCGGGAAAGTGACAAATATGTTCGCCAGTATTATTGCCAGCGCCGTAAACATGATTTGAATACCGTGCGGCTGCAGCAAGCGGCCAAGCGTTCCGTACGGGCCCCAGAGCAGTAACAGCGCAAAGCCGGCCACCGCCGTCGGTATTGCCGTGGGTAATGAGATAGTGACGATTAGAGCGTTGCGTCCCCAAAAGTTGTACCGAGACAGCACATAAGCGGCGAACAACCCAAAAAGTACATTGAAGATCGTGGCCCAGAAACTCGTCACCATCGAAAGCTTCAATGCAAAGATAGCTTCCGGTTGCATTAAAGCCTGCCAGAAGTTGCCCAGCCCGGTTCTGGTGCCAAAGAGAAAGATCGACGCCAGCGGCAAAAACACCAACGGCAACATCATGAAGATCAGCATGCCGATACTGATCGGCCGCGCTACGTCGAAACCCCTGACGTGTCGCATTGTTGGCGTAATCGTGCTCATGGACTCGTGCTAACGAAGTTACTTACTGCGCTGAACTCGATCGCGAAAGATGCCTTCAATTATTTCCGGGTACGCACGGTCCCAACCGCCGAAATATTCGATCGTGAAGGGAAACTCGATCTTGCCGAACTCTTTGTTGCCGGCGTCAAAGCTTTCATTAGTGGCAGATCTAAAGTGAAACTTCACAAATGCTTGCTGCGCTTCGTCAGTCCAAAGGTATTGCATGAAAGCATCCACTACCGGACGCTTGTTCGCGGGAATGTTCTTATCGATTACGACGGCAGGGTGTTCGCTAAAGATGGTGCTCTGCGGCACGATAATCTCGATGGGTGTCTTGGGTGATTGTTTCATCAACAATCCTTCGAGTTCATAAGTAATCAGCGCATCGCCAAAGCCGGTTTCAAATTGCGTTCTGGCTTCGCGCGCGGAACCAGGCGTGGATTTCACATTGCGCCATATGGCTTTCAAAGTTTCCAGGGCCCGAGCGGTGTCAGGCTCCGTCGTTTGTTTTGTCGACTTCATTAACTCAGATCCGTAGATCCCGAGAATGGACCACTGCGCGCCTCCGGAACTGATCGGATCCGGATGGATCACTCCGACGCCGGGCTTCGCCAAATCGGGGAAGTCGCGTATTCCTTTTGGGTTTCCTTGTCGCACCAGAATTACGAAAGGTGTTTTGTTGAGAATGCTTTTCTGAGGGTGGGTGCGCCAGTCAGCAGTTACGAATCCACTTTCCTTCAAACGAAAGACGTCACGCTCAATCGATAAAATGGCAACGTCCGCGTTTACGCCCTGAAGAATCTGGTTAGTAATTGTTTCGGAACCCGCATAGGAAGAAGTGAAACGAACGTCCTGTCCGTGAGTTTGTTTCCACTTAGCCGCAAAGCCTGGGAAGATCGCCTTCTCCATCGATTCCTTCATGATGGAGAAACCGTAAACAGTAATGTTCAGATCACCAGCTTCCGACGGCGGGGTGGGCAGACAACTGGCCGCCAGACAGAGCAATAGGATGCCAGCCAGAATAGCGAACCTGTCTCGCGGTGTAGTCTTTCGCATAGGGAGAGCTTGCGTTCCGTGTCCAGTCGCCACGTCTATAAATTGTGTGCGGGGGATTAGGCTCTATACCATACCTTCGGCTGTTCTGGAAAGAATTCGGGCCGACACTTAACATGTCCTTTCATGCAAGCAACTCGCTGGTACGGAGTCTCCCTTTGCCCAAGGTTTTAAAGGCCCTACTCTTGGCTATAACAATCACGATTGGGGTGGTGTCTTGCTCTTCCAGTGACTCGCCGAAGGATCAGCCCGAACTGATCGTGGCGGCCGCCGCCAACCTGACGAATGTGTCCTCAGAGATTGGTCAACGGTTCACCGCCAAGACCGGGGTGCAGGTGATTTTCACCTTCGGCGCCACGGCGGATTTGGCAAAGCAAATTGAGAACGGCGCGCCTTTTGATGTTTTCGTCTCCGCTGACACCGTCAACGTTGAACGTCTTCAAAGACAAGGACTGCTGGCGCCGGATACTCCCCAAATCTACGCTCGAGGCCGCCTGGTGGTTTGGACGCCTGCAGGCAGTCCGTTACGACTACACAGCCTTCAAGACCTCGCGAAACCAAAATTTGAGCGGATCGCCGTTGCCAAACCTGACCTCGCCCCATATGGCTCGGCCGCGGTCCAATGCCTTCGCAATGCCGGACTCTGGGAACAAATCATGCCGAAAGTGGTTTACGGACAGAACGTTGCGCAGGTAAAGCAGTTTACGTCTACGGGAAATGCCGAAGCGGGCTTCATTCCGATGGCCCTGGTGAAAAGAGGCGAAGGCTCGTTTTTGGAGATTGATGGGAACCTGCACCAACCGATTGAGCAGGCGGCCGGAGTTGTGAAAAATTCTTCAAAACATATTTTGGCTCAGCAGTTTGTTGACTTTCTGTTGAGTGAAGAGGGCCAACAAATTCTTGAGGCTGCTGGGTACCTGCGGGTAAGGTAACGTTCCCTGCTATACCTTCGCGGACATTACTGGTATCCTGCTGCCGCACGACTAGTCGGAATTCAGAGGTACCCCTTCGCCCTTTTGCTCGGTTCAGACTGCTTGTAGATCGTTCGCTGGCGTCCAAGGCAACGCACCAGGAAAACAACATCGATGAAAATATTGCTCTATAACCCTGACAATGGGGTTACTCACAACTTCATGCCACATCTTTGGATGTTTCTGCTCAAGTCCCTTACGCCTGCAGAACATGAAGTGCTTCTGATCGACGGAAACGCTAAGCCGATGGACGAAGAACAACTTGTTCAGTTCATCAAAGACGAACAGGTCGGGCTCGTGGGTATAGGCGCTATGACCCGTATGATCGCTCGTGCCTATCGAATGGCAGACGCAATACGCGCGGTTGGCGTTCCGGTAGTGATGGGTGGACCACACGTGACGGAAGTACCCGATGAAGCACTCGGAAAAGATGGTGGAAAACGTCACGCCGATGCGGTCGCTCTAGGAGAGGCTGATGAAACCTGGCCGCGGATCGTCGAAGACGCGGCAAACGGCAGACTGAAAGACATCTACGCTCCGTTGGGCGAAGACGGAAAAGAGAAGAAACCAACCCTGCAGGATTATCCGGAAATTCCCTGGGACAAGATGGATCTTGATCAGTTTGACATGATCCCCAACTTTGCCAAGCCGTTGCTTAATCGCTATGGAGCGGGTTGGAAGTCAGTTCATATCCTGCCCATCGAATCCGGCCGCGGTTGTCCTTATGGATGTGAGTTTTGCACAGTCACGGGTTTCTTTGGCGACTCGATCAGGTTTAGGACCAACGAGAGCGTGGTTGATGAGATGCTGCGCCTGAAACGCCATGCTCGTGCCAACCGGCAACAGGTGTTTGTCTTCTTCATCGACGACAACTTCGCTATCAATATCAAACGAACCAAGTCGTTGTTGCGAGACATCATTGCCGCTGACGCACAGCTTCCGTGGATGGCCCAAATCAGCGCAAACCTGCTTCGCGATGAAGAGCTGGTGGATTTGATTGCCCAGTCTGAGGGGAAATGGATTTTCATTGGGATGGAATCCATCGACACTGCCAACCTCAAAGACGTCAACAAGAGTTTCAATAAGCCGAACGAATACGCTGGTGTTTTGGATCGTTTGGCAAAGAGAAATATCTATGCGATCACGTCCTTCATCTTCGGTCTTGATAACGACACGCCCGGCGTTGCCGACCGCACCATCGACCATATTAAGACCTGGCCACCAGGGCTTCCGGTGTTCGGCATGCTGACGCCTTTCCCTTCCACTCCGCTGTACAAGCGTTTGATGGATGGTGACCGGCTAACGCGTCCAAAACACTGGCTGGACTACGCTCCTTACAAAATGGCCCACAATCCGCTCAAGATGACGATTGACCAAACTCACACAGAGTTAACCCATGCGTGGGAAGAATCGTATAGCCCCAAGCGGAACATGGAAGCAATGCAGGCCCTTGCCGACCAACCAATACGATATCGGATAACTCATCTGGTGATGCGCTTGCTGTTCCGGGGCATCTACTTCCCGCAGATGAACAAGAGAGCATTCTTGAAAGTCGTGCTGCAAAACCGCGCACCCATTCTGGCGTTGACCAAAGAATCATTGGGTAAACTTGTTACCTCCAGGAAAACACGCAAGCGGGAGAGCGGCCAACCGGCAGAAATCATGAATGAAAGACGCGCCGCCTGAGCTTAATGGTGCGGTTAGATCGCTGGACTTAGGGTACCGGCCCGACTCGATGACTTGAGTTGTCCCATGGACCAGCCCACGCGCCTCGCAAGGTTCGCACAGTATTTCAGTCTCGAACGCAACGTTACCATTGCTTCAGCGGCCGTTTTCCTCATCGGTCTCGGCGAAGAACTCTGGAAAAAATTCCTACCTAAGTATCTCGAAACGCTCGGAGCCGGCGCTCCGATCATCGGCCTGTTCGGCACCGCCGAAACCTTTTTCGACGCAATTTACCAGTATCCCGGCGGTTGGCTCGCGGACCGCGCCGGGCGTCGAAAAGCGTTCTTGCTGTTCGTCATCCTCGCCTCAATCGGCTACCTGATATATCTGCTCAGTCCTTCATGGCCTTTAATGTTTCTCGGCCTTGCGTTCGTCATGGGATGGCAAAGCATGGCCTCCCCGGCGATCTTCGCGCTTATCGGAGACGCGTTGCCGCAGGAGCGACGCGCCATGGGTTTCACCATCCAGTCAATTTTGAAGCGCGTGCCGATTATTGTTTCGCCGCTGATTGGCGGGGCCTTAATTGCCAGGGCAGGTCTCACCCGCGGCATTCATATCGGGTTAGTTGTCACACTTTGTCTGGCGGCAGCAACGTTGGTGTTGCTTCATAGAATCAACGTGGAAGTTAAGATTGCTGATGCCGTCAATATCCGGGGCGTGTGGCATTCGTTTCACCGTGCATTAAAACGCCTGCTTATTTCCGACATCATCATCCGGACGTGCGAAGGATTGACCGGGGTAATGACTGTTCTATATGTGATTAATATTCACGGCGTCAGTGCAGCGCGGTTCGGGACCTTGATCGCCATTCAGATGACGACTTCGATACTGGTGTACCTTCCCGCCGGCAAACTTGCCGACCGAATTGGACGCAAACCAGTTGTTATCGTGACCTTCATCAGCTTTGCTCTGTTTCCTCTGGCGGTAATTTTGGCCACCAATTTTGCGCTGCTGGTAATTGCTTTTATGATTGGCGGACTTCGAGAAATTGGCGAACCGGCGCGCAAAGCAATGATTGTCGATTTCGCAAAGGACAGTCTGCGCGCACGTTCTGTCGGTCTTTATTACCTGGTGCGTAGCCTCTCGATTACGCCGGCAGCGGCTCTCGGCGGCTTGTTATGGAATGTAGATCCGCGCACGCCGTTCGTTGCCGCCGCGGTAGTGGGCGTAATCGGAACCTTAGTGTTCGCCGCAACGGTGGAAGAGCGTTTTGCCAGTTGACAACATGAACAGGAAAATTCTCCTAATCAGCAATTCAACGCTTTACGGCAGTGGTTTTTTGGACCATGCCGAAGCTGAGATACGTGGCTTCCTCGGTCAAGTCCAACGCGTGTTATTTGTGCCGTTCGCTATACATGATCATGACGGATATGCGTCGAAAGTGAGGGACAGGCTTGGCCTGATGGGTTACGACGTCGATTCGATCCATCAGGCTTCCGATAAACAGAAAGCCGTCAGCGACGCCGAATCTATCTTCATCGGCGGAGGAAACACTTTTCGGTTGCTGAAGTCGCTTTACGATTTTGATGTGCTCGAGCTGATTAGAAAACGGGCCGACGAAGGCATGTTGTATATGGGTTCGAGCGCGGGTTCGAACGTTGCAGGGCCCACGATCAGAACGACGAACGACATGCCAATTGTAGAGCCTCCCTCATTCCATGCGCTTGGCCTCGTCTCGTTTCAGATTAATCCGCATTACCTCGATCCCGACCCCAACTCAAGACACATGGGCGAGACGCGTGAAGAACGAATCCTCCAGTTTCTCGAAGAAAACGACACACCGGTCGTCGGCCTGCGTGAAGGTGCGATGCTACGAATTGAGAATGGAACGACTACATTGAAGGGTTCAACCGGCGCACGTATCTTCCGGCGTGGACATGAACCGGTTGAGGTTGAACCTGTCGCAGTCCTGGACGGACTCATCTAAGTATCTTCTACACCTTGAGTGGGTCGCGGAGGCGTTAAGAGTACAAGCTTTAGCTTGCTGCTTTTGTAGCCGAGCAACCTAAAGGTTGTACTCTGAGCGTCTCCGCGACCCACTCCGCGCTCCTTAAGTAAACATCGTTCGTTTTCCGTCAGTTGTAGTACTATGACCGCGCGGAAGAGCCCCCAAGACTAATCCGCGAGGGTTTTGTAATGCATCATCTCAGCGCGCGCAGCGTAGTCGCGCTTCTCGTTCTCTCCCAACTCGCAATTCCTACTTCAATAATCGCTCAGGCAGATTCGCGTCCACGCCGGTCCCAGCCAGCCGATGCGCAGCCCCCGGTTGAGCAATGGCGAACTACGCCTAACCCAGCCGTCACGTTGAGTGACTCCGCGGCCCCTACTTCCGTTGCTGAGCCGAAGATCCGTGTCGCACTGGCGACAGACGTTGGTTCCGCAACAATTTCAAGCAGCGGTCAACTCATGAATGCTACGGACGCGGCCACCACGTTGGTTGCACTCGATGTGCAGCGCGTGAGACTCGAACCGCGGATGCTCTCGCCGCTCTCCGCTGACGCAGAAGAAACCTTTCAACTCCAAATTACCGGCTTGGCTTCTCGTGCCGAAGCCACACAAAAGTCCCGGGAGCTGCAGGAGGCCACCGGCGAAGATTCACAAATCACCAACGACACTTCCACCAACACCTGGGGTCTGATGGTTGGCGGTAAACGCAATCGCGAAGCCGCAGACGCAGAGCGCACCAGATTAGAAGACGTGGGTTATGCCGTTGCAGTCGTGCCGGTTTCCGGCGCGTCTTCGGCCGCCACCGCAACAAATCGCACCGGCAACTCACCAGCCGGAGTCCTGCGCCCAGTTTCAAGACCGAGCAATCCATCGCGCGAGGTCGTCGCGTTTGCGGGGAATGCCGGCCGGTTGTTTAGCTCCGGAGCGCCAGTAACATTTGCCTCAGCCGATGCGACTGCGCCCGTACGTTTTAACGATCGTCCATATCGGGGTCAGATCGAGGTGTTTGCAAACCTGCGAGGAGCTTTGACCGTCGTTAATGTTTTAGGACTTGAAGACTACGTAAAGGGCGTCGTGCCGAATGAGCTATCGCCCGGCGGCTTCCCTTCCCTCGAAGCCCAAAAGGCACAGGCGATTGCGGCCCGCACTTATGCGCTTCGTAATCTGGGCCAGTTTATGTCGCAGGGTTTCGACATTTTGCCGACAACACGATCACAGGTTTACAAAGGACTCGCGTCAGAACATGCACTTTCGTCGCGCGCCGTTGATGAAACGCGCGGCGTGGTCGCCACCTTCGACGGTAAACCAATTAACGCGCTCTACACGTCGACCTGCGGCGGCCGGACCGAAGACTCGCAATACATTTTCACGGATGCGGTTGGCTACTTGGCCGCGCGAGAGTGCGCAGCGGAAGGTCGCGCAATGCTGGCACCGTTTACCATCACGACCACGCGTGAACCCGCCGACCTTAAAGAAGAGAACCTCGAACTTGCCCGCGACTTCGCATTGCTCAACATGCACAGCTTCGGATTTCTGCGGCCGAAAGTTGGTGATTCGTGGCTGGAAGATCATGCAGAACTCGACGAAGTGCGCAGTTGGCTTTCGTCGGTCGCGAGACTCGCGAAGCAGGCCGCGCCCACGGTTACTGAAACTGTTCATCATCCTCCCGCCTTTGCCACGGCATTGAGCACTGCTGTTTTTGGCGAGCGACGGGGCGACGCGTTGCTGAACAGCGCCGACGTTCAATACTTCCTGGCCGTGAAAGACGCGAATGAAATTCCCGAAAGTAACCGGGCCGACGTGGCTTTTCTGATCCGGGAGGGCTACATGTCGGCTCTTCCAGACGCGACACTTAAACCTAAGGAACCACTATCTCGCGGCCGTGCACTGCACTCCATTGCGCGCATCCTGGACGCCCGCAATCTCTTGCAACTGCAGAAAGCAACGGCGCGACCGACAGCAGACGGAGCCCTGGTGCTAAGGAGTACGCGCGGAAAAGATCAGGTCGTAAAAGTTAGCCCTGATGCGTATTTGTTCAGGCACATCGGCGAACGACTGCATCCGGTTAGTTCTGTCCTCGTTGTTGGCGGTGAGGCTGTGACGTTTCATGTTAACAGTGCGGGCCTGGTTGATTATTTGGAAGTGCGTCCGGCTCCCAACGGAGCCTCTGCCGATCGCTCTTCACCTTTTGCAAACTGGTCCACAGCCTTGACCGTGGGTCAGGTGCAGGCACGTTTGGCACGGTACACCGGCGGCATCGGCTCGCTAGTTGATGTGCGAGTGGCTGCGCGTGGCCGTTCGCGGCGAGCTATTGACCTCGAGATCATTGGAACAACTAAGACCAATCACGTGCGCGGTGGTCGAATAAGATCGGCGCTCGGACTGCGAGAACAACTTTTTGTGGTCGATCGAGAGACCGACGACAGCGGGCGTGTCACTGGCTTTACATTTCATGGGCGCGGCTGGGGACACGGTGTAGGTCTCTGCCAGGTGGGTGCATATGGACTGGCTCGTCAGGGCTATACTCACGAACAAATTCTCAAAGCGTATTACACCGGCATCGAACTGACGCGGATCTACTAACCGGCGACTTCCCTTCGAATGAGTTTTTCGCGTAATCAACTGATCGGGGGCCTCATCCTGTTGATTGTGATGTGGATGGTCATCCTCTACCGCGTGCTATTCTCTGCCGCGTGAACGCCGGCTCAAACTTCAAACCAATCATCGGTATCGTTGGCCCAACCGCTTCCGGTAAAAGTACGCTCGGAATCGATGTTGCCCTGGAACTAAACGGCGAGATCATCAATTGCGACTCTGTCCAGGTTTACCAGGGAATAGAAATCGCGACGGCGAAGGTTCCGATCGATGAGCGGCGCGGCGTTCAACATCACCTCATTGATTTCGTTCCGCCCCATGTGAACTACACTGCTGGAGAGTGGGCTCGTGAAGCTGTTGCCACGATTGAGGACATCGAGCGACGCGGTAAGATTCCGATTCTTGTCGGTGGCACAGGATTGTACTTGCGTGCCCTGCGCACTCCCTTCTTCCCTGGTCCACAAACAGACGTAGAACTAAGGCGGCGCATCAATCTGATCAGAGATACTCGTGGTCCCGAGTATTTGCACCGACTACTGAAGCGTCTTGATCCCGCCAGCGCTAGTGAGTTGTACCCGCGCGACTGGCCGCGCGTGCAGCGTGCAATCGAGGTGCTTTTACAAACAGGCAAACCAATGTCAGAACAAAAGGAAGAGCGCCCTGAGCCACACGAAAGCGCACACCGGATGCGACTCCTGGTCCTTAACCCTCCGCGCGCCGAGTTGTACCGGATCATAAACGAACGAACCGAGCAGCATTTCGCGTCCGGCCTCGTTGAGGAGGTCCGGGCATTACTGGCCCAGGGTGTGCCCCCTGACTCAAACGCCCTCGGAGCTCACGGCTATCGTCGCGTTGTCGAGTATCTGCAAGGAAGACGCGACCTCCCAAGCGCCATCGAGCAAACCAAACAGGACGTGCGAAACTATGCCAAAAGGCAGTTAACCTGGTTCCGCAGGGAGCCCGGGGCCTCCTGGTTCGAGGGTTTTGGCGGCGAGGCACTGGCGAAAAGGGCCGTATTTGCGGCGATAAAGCATGGATCCGCAGGCCAAAGGTAACGTTTGTTTCACAAACGCAATATTTCTTGTGTCCCGCAAACAGTAGTTGTAATCTGAGCCCTCCCCCGCCGGTCTTTAGCCAACCAAGGTGCTGCCATGGCAGATGGAAAACCTGCTCCACAAAATATTCAGGACGCTTTTCTGAACACTGTCCGCCGCGAAAAAACGACGGTGGTTGTCTATCTGGTAAACGGTGCAAAGTTGTCAGGACGAATCCGAAGTTTCGATAAGTTTTCAGTGCTGCTCGAATCGGGATCCCACGATCAATTAATCTTCAAGCACGCCATCTCCACCATCTCTCAAAGCAGGCGCGCCAGCGGCGACTTGCGTGAAGCAACCACAGAACTACCTGTTGAAGCCGCCAGCTAAAAGCAAACGGCAGTAAGGCAGTAGGCAGTATCAACCGCCTACCTGCTCACTTCCATCTGCCTTGTGCTTTCTGCCTTCTGCTTTCTGCCTTCTGCCCACTGCCTGTTAAACTCTTGCGGACAAAAAAACGATGACCACAAGAGAAACCCTCCCAGGAACATTCATTACATTCGAAGGCATTGATGGCAGCGGTAAGTCGACGCAGTTGCGCCTGCTGGCCAACTTTCTCGAGTCAAAAAACTGTGACACCTTGCTCACACGCGAGCCAGGCGGTACGCCGGTAGGAAACAAACTACGCGCAGCTCTTCTCGACGCTCATGAAGAAGTCGATCCACTTGCAGAGCTGCTGGTCTTCGCGGCCGATCGCGCTCAGCACGTGCGGCGCGTCCTGCGTCCGGCGCTGGAGGCAGGACAAGTAGTCTTCTCCGATCGGTACGCCGACGCCACCGCCGCTTACCAGGGCGCGGGCCGGGGCTTCCCACCGAATTTGATTGCTGAAATCATTGAATTGGCCACTGAGGGATTGAAGCCTGACTTGACCCTGCTTTTTGATTTAGCCGTGGACGAGTCAAACTCCCGCACTCGTCGCCGATCTGATTCGAAGCGAAAAGGCGATCGACTGGATAGCGAGGCTCCTGACTTTCATAAACGGGTTCGAGATGAATACCTGCGCATTGCGCACGACAACCCGGATCGTGTGAAGGTGATCGAGACCAGCCGGCCGATTGAGGAGACACACAAACGGGTGAAAGAGATCATCGTCCCTTTTCTTGTGAGTCGCGGGCACCTGAGAGCCGACGCGATCGAGCAAACCTTGACCACTTCTAACTCCGGAGAATAGTCGCGCATGTTCGAACAATTGGTAGGGAATGACCGCGTTAAACGTCTGCTGATGCGGACGCTAGAGTCGGGCCGTCTCCCTGGGGCATTGTTATTCACAGGCGAAGAAGGGGTTGGAAAGAAACTCTTTGCAGTCGAGTTGGCGCGAGCGCTGAATTGCCCCACGCCGAAAAACAATCAGGGCTGTGGTGAGTGTGGCCCATGCAAACGTACCGCGCGCTTTAACTACCCATCCAGTTCAGAGGCTGAAGATTTCAAGGGCATTATTTGGAGCGACCATCCCGACTTCGGGTTGGTAGTCGCACCGAAACGTCTGCTGGTCGTTGAACAAATGCGGCAGATAGAACGGGAAGCCAACTTCCGGCCGTATGAAGGAAAGGCTCGGCTCTTTTTAGTCGAGGACGCAGACAAACTAAACGATTCGTCGGCGAATGCCCTCCTCAAGGTTTTAGAAGAACCGCCTCACACGTCACACATTATCCTGATGACTTCCCGGCCGGCGATGTTGTTGCCGACGATTCTATCCCGGTGTCAGATGATTCGGTTCGCACCGGTGACGCCAGAAGAAATCGAGGGCTACCTCATCAAAAACAAACTAGCGGGGCCAGCCGAAGCGCGGGTGCGCGCGCGAGTTGCGCGAGGCAGTCTGGGCCGGGCAATAGAACAGGATTTCGACGAATTCAGTTCGCAAAGGAAGTCGATGATGCGCGTGCTGGAAGCACTGGCGACCAGCAAAGATCACATGCAGTTGTTGAAGTCCTCGGAAGAACTTAATTCTGCGCAACAAAAAGATGAGTATGAAGTTCGGCTGGATGTACTGGAAGCTCTAATTCGTGACGCCTGGATGTTGTCTCTCAAGGCGCCGTCGGAAGGAGTCGCGAACATTGATTTGCTGCCGCAATTACAAAGGATTGGGAATCAAGTGGAGAGTTGGCGACCCGCGCGTTGGATTTCTCAGATAGAAGAGCTACGCGAACAACTGGTGGTGAACATCAATCGCAAGGCAGCAACTGACGCTCTGTTTCTCACGATGGCTAACGCCACACAGCCACCACCAAAGCGACGCTTTTTGATTAAGTGAATCCTGTGTTGAACTAGACTGGAGGCAGAGCTGAGTTTTCGGGCAGGCTGTTACTTAATGCTGACTAACTCCGGCGTGTCGGCTGTTCTCTTGGCAGCCATCTCGGCGAGCAGCTTTTCGGTCTCCATTACAAACGCATCGACGATGTTCTCGCCCGCGACCTTCCTCATGGGAATTCCATCTTTGAAGATCATGCCGACGCCGCGGCCGAAGGTTACACCTAACTGTGAATCGTGAGCTTCTCCCGGCCCATTGACCGCGCAACCCATAATTGACAAGTGCAGTGGCTCTTCGATGTGCGCCAGGCGGCGTTCAATCTCAGTTACGATCTCAACGAAGTTATCAACATCCAGGCGTCCACAGGTAGGACAGGCAACGACGGTCACACCGCGGCTACGCAATCCCAACGACTTCACAATCTCCCACGCCACGCGTACTTCTTCCTGCGGCTCAGCGGCGAGGGATACTCGAATCGTGTCGCCGATACCTTCGTGCAGCAGAATTCCTAGACCAATCGACGACTTGATCGTTCCGCCGAATGCCGTGCCCGCCTCAGTCACGCCGAGATGGAATGGATAGTCCACCTTTTCAGCCAACAACCGGTAAGCCGCGACTGTCCGATGAACATCCGACGCCTTCAGTGAAATGATGGTGTCAGTGAAACCGAGGTCTTCCAGGATTTGAATGTGCCGCAGGGCCGATTCAACCATCGCCTCAGGTGTCGCTGTCCCATACTTCTTCAACAGATCTTTCTCCAGCGACCCGCCGTTAACACCAATGCGGATGGGAACTCGTTGCGCCTGCGCGGCGCGCACCACTTCGCGCACGCGCTCGTGCTTGCCGATGTTGCCGGGATTCAAACGGAGTTTGTCGATGCCGGCATCGAGCGCCATCAGCGCCAACTTGTAGTGAAAATGAATGTCGGCGACCAGCGGCACGTCAGGCACGCGCTTACGGATCTCTTTCAACGCAATCGCTGCATCGTTATCCGGAACTGCCAGGCGTACCACCTCGCATCCGGCCTTCACCATTTCCTCAATCTGCGCAATGGTACCCTCGACATCGGCCGTATCAGTCTTAGTCATAGACTGAATGACAACCGGCGCGCCGCCACCGACTTGCACATTCTTGATTTGAACCGCTCTGGACTTTCTCATAAAGACTACTTAGCCGGGCTCGACGATGCCGGTGGATTCTCCCCGCCTCCCCTCCACAAAGAGGCTTGCTTGAGCAGATCGTTCGTAATTACAAACACCATCAATAGGATCACCATTACAAAACCGACCTGCTGAATCCGCTCGCGCACACGCAACGAGAGCGACAAGCCCACCGTCGCCAGCAAGCTCTCAATCAGGAGCAGGAATATCGCTCCGCCATCAAGCACCGGAATCGGCAAGAGGTTGAAAATGCCGAGATTCAGGCTTAGGAAAGCCAGGGTCGTGAAAAATCCGCCCCAGCCAAATCGCTCCACCGACGAAGAGGCGGCTTTGTAAATGCCGACTGGTCCTGAAAGTGTGTTACGAGCGGATCTCTGGCCGGTGAAAAACTGTCCGAGCGCTTTGCCGGTCAAACGTAAAATCTGAAGATTGGATTTAACTGCATAACCCGCGGCCACCGAGATGCTTGGCCGCTGTAATGGAAAGTTGTCACCGGAAGTGATGCCGAGACGCTCAGTGCCGTCAGCCATCTTTCGCGGCGTGGCCGTAATGTCAATTTTTTGGCCGTCGCGCATCAGGCTCAACGTGATGGGCTGCGAACGGTGTTCGCGTATGTACGCATAAATATGTTCTGCGCTGCGAACCGGTTGGCTGTTGATGGCCAGAACCTGGTCACCCGGCTTTATTCCGGCATCCAGTGCGGCCGAGTCCGGCGAAACATCACGAATGACTACCGGATAACCACCGTTGTCCGGAACGAATTCAAGGATCCCGAAAGTCTCACCTTCCTCGGTGACTGCGGTCGGAGTGATAGTCAATGGAACTCGCTGGCCATTGCGCTCCACGACGACGGGTATGGACTGACCCGGCGACAATAACGCGTCGCCACGGATCGTGTCCCAGTCCGGATTCTCAGTATTCGCAAACGCCACAATGCGATCGCCTGGCTGCAGTCCCGCTTTTTGTGCGGCGCCATTTCCCGGCGCATAACTTACAACCGGCGCAGGTGTCATCGGCACGCCATACATCATCGCGCCGGCAAACGGAATCGCCAGCGCCGTCAGGATGTTCATAATGGGCCCTGCGACGGCGACCAATATCCGTTGCCATCGAGGACGCAGATTAAACTGTTCCTCTGGCGGGATGTCGCTTGCGCCCTGACCCTCAAGTGGCGCATTCGATTCATCGCCACCGAGTTTTACGTAACCACCGAGCGGGATGAGGGATACGCGGTAGTCAGTGTGGCCCCATTTCTTTCCGAAGAGTCGGGGACCAAAGCCGACCGAAAAGGTCTCCACCCTGATTTTGAAAAACTTAGCAACGATGAAGTGGCCAAACTCGTGGATAACGACGGCCGCGCCCAGAATTCCAATAAAAGCGAGTATCCCAAAAACAACTGTCATAAAGGTCTCTTTCCGATCCGTTTAAAAATATTGCGTCTAATCAAAACACTATTCAAGAACGGATTTAGACTCACAAAAGCCAAGTCTGGTTGCCGTTAATCGAGTTTACGCGGCACTTTCGGGCACGTCAAACTGTGTTTTTCAGGGGGAATCCAGTCGTCGATGTCGCGCTCTGGCGAGCTAGACTACGCGCTCCGCGCGCAGCCGGGTGGGTCCAGTGAGCTTTTGTATTTCGTCCTGTGCGAGGACTCGCGCCGACCCGTCGGCTTCCAAAACCACCGACAGGTCTGAAACGGCTTTAGTTTCGTGTTTATCCATCACCGCTTCGATGACACGCGGAATGTCAGTCAAGCAAATTCGTTCCTCAATGAACGCCTGAACTGCCTCTTCGTTGGCTGCATTCATTGCGGCCGGCAGCGTTCCGCCTGTACGTAAGGCGCGGTAAGCGAGCGCAATGCAGGGAAACCGGTCGAGATCCGGCGGTTCGAAATGAAGTGCGGACAGGGACGTCAGATCGAGTGGCGGCAACTCACACGAATGTCGTTGAGGATAAGTGAGCGCGTACTGGATAGCATGCCGCATATCTGTCACGCCCATCTGGGCGATTACCGATCCATCGACCAGCTCAATCATCGAATGGACCACAGATTCGGGATGAACGACGATCCCGATTTGGTCGGCATCAAATCCAAACAGCCAGTGCGCTTCGATCACCTCAAGACCTTTGTTCATCAAGGTCGCTGAATCAATGGTGATCTTCGCGCCCATGCTCCAGGTCGGATGCCGCAGTGCTTCTGACACAGTTGACTCGCGCATCTGCGAGCTCGTCTTGGTACGGAATGGACCACCTGAGGCCGTCAGCACAATACGACGAACTTCAGATCTCTTTTCGCCTCGCAAACACTGGTGCAGTGCATTGTGTTCGGAATCCACCGGCAACAATTCCGCTCCTGAAGCGCGTGCCGCCGCAGTCATCAATTCACCCGCCATCACGAGCGTCTCTTTGTTTGCAAGTGCAACTCGTTTCCCTGCTTCCAGCGCCCGCAATGTAGGAACAAAACCTACAGCGCCGACCGTCGCTGAAACTACGCAATCAGCTTGCTCGTGCGTGGCAACTTCCACCAGTCCCGCTTCGCCGGGAATGATGCGGGGAAGGTCCACGTCTCTCTCGAAAAGCGCGGCGCGCAAGTCATGAGCCGCCTGTTCGCTCTCGACCGAGACTAACTCGGGCAGATGTTTCGCAATCTGGTCAGCCAGTAGTGAAACATTGTGCCCGGCCGCGAGCGCAACCACGCGAAAGTGGTCGGACCCCAGCGATTCAATTACGCGGAGGGTGTTGGTGCCGATTGAGCCGGTTGAACCGAGAATCGCCACCCCTTTTGCATGCTCTGTAGAACTCATTTTCAGGCCGCCAGTTTTAACGGGGGGATTAACGTTTGGTAGGGGTCGAGTAGTTGAACGGTTTCGCCGGCGTCGTTCTCGTAGGAGGCAGCCACAACGCGCCACGGTTGACCGTTGCGATAAATCAAATCAACACTCGCATTAACGGTCTTCCGTTCGCCATAAACCTTGAGATTAATTGTCGCATTACCGCTGTTGCTTTCAACACTCACATTGCCGGTGGGAAAGTTGCCGAAGCTCGTGATCTCACCGATGTCCTGTTTCAATTGCTCGTTATTGCGCAGGAAAGTCTTGGCAGATTCGGCTGCCTCGCTGTTACCGATGGCATAAAGCGCAATGCCGACGATAGCGCCGGCAACGACCGCTACGATCAAACCGAGTCCGAGCACAATTGAAATAACCAGAATGACAATCTTCTTCGTCGTCAATTAATTAGCTCCGAAATAAACGCGTGCGAAATAGTAGAGGAGCGGCGCATTGAAGAGCAAGCTATCGAGCCGATCGAGAATGCCACCGTGCCCGGGCAAAATTTTCGCAGCATCTTTCGCACCCGCGCCTCGTTTCAGTGCGCTTTCCGTCAGGTCGCCGAGAATTCCGAGGACAACCATCACCGCAGCCAATGGCAATGCAAACTTCAAAGGCAACTCTGGGAAAAACCAGTAGTGTGAAACCGCGGCCAATATCAACGCCGCCAGCACACCGCCCGCGACTCCTTCCCACGTCTTTCCAGGACTGATGGTAGGAGCGAGTTTATGTTTCCCCATCGCCCGCCCGACGTAATACGCGCCGATATCAGCGCCCATCAAAATAAGAAAGAAGAACGACAACAAATCGGCAGCTAGAGAATGAGGGAACCCGGTACGCACCGCCACCAAATGTGAACCGAGTAAGACCACGTAGAGGACGCCCAGAATGGTCACGCTTGTTGACGAGATCATCTTGTCGTAAGGCGCACCGCGAAGTGTGGCAGCTATCAGTGTGCCGGCGACCAGTAGCAGAATGACCAAAAGAATCGTTAGGACGTCCAGCCGCTCAGTGCCCGGAAATGGACTAGCAAAATAGAAGATGGTGAATATCGCGGCTCCGCCGAGATAACCGGCAACGATGTCAGGCTTGACGTCTTTCTTGCGGGCCAGCATGTAAAACTCATAAAGGCCCAGAACCAGGGCGGCAGCTGCCATGGCCACGAACAACGGCTGTAACCAGGAGATTAGAAAAGACGCGATTAAAAAAGGCAGGACGATGACCGCAGTGATTATGCGTTGCATTTAGTTAGATTCTTGAAGCTGGAGGCTGGGGTTTACCGTTTGCAAAACTACGGCGCGCAATCCTGCATCAATTTATTCTCCGCCCGCCACCAGTTTTAGACCGCCAAACCTGCGGTCACGCCGCTGATAATCAACAACCGCCTCCAGCAAGTGAACTCGACGAAAGTCTGGCCAGAGCGTGTCAGTCACATAAATCTCGCTATAGGCGGCCTGCCACAACAGAAAATTTGAAATTCGCATCTCGCCGCTGGTGCGCACTAACAGATCAAGTTCAGGCATCGTGCGCGTGTAAAGTTCGTTGGCGATACGCTCTTCGGTTAATTCGTCCGGCTGATTACCTTCATCAATCAGACGTCGCACCGCAGCGCGAGCCGCATCAATTATTTCCGCGCGACCACCATAATTGAGTGCGACCGCCAAAACCATTCCGGTATTTCTGGCCGTGCGCTCAGTGGCTTTCTCGATCTCCGCGCGAACACTCTTCGCCAAAACACCGGTGCGCCCAATTGTTTGAAACCGAATGTTTTGTTTGTCTATTTCATCGAGCTCGAGCCGCAGATAACGACGCAACATGCGCATCAACGCGTCGACTTCATAACGCGGCCGCTTCCAGTTCTCCGTCGAGAAGGCATACAACGTCAGGGCGCCCAATCCCAGACGTGCTCCCGTGTCCACCGCGGCGCGCACCGCCTCGACGCCCGCACGATGCCCGGCAATACGCGGTTGTCCACGTTGAGCGGCCCAGCGGCCGTTGCCGTCCATAATGATCGCGACGTGCCGCGGTAATCGTTCCCATTTGATGGAACGAAGTAAACGGTCTTCGCGGGATCCGGATTTTACAAGTCCGGTAAAATTCGAAAGCATCTCAGCTTGAAAGTCGTTGCGGGTTCTCTAAAGGCGACACATTCTTGCTTTTGAGATCACAGGTGTCAATGGCCGCTTTATTTTCTGGTTTCGTGAATTTCGTGTATTTCGTGTATTTCGTGGATCTCTCTTAAAAACGATCCACGAATTACACGAAACACACGAAATAATACGAGAAATCCATCCGCCTCTCAGTAACGCACCGACATCAGCGTCAACCCGCATGCCGGCGCTGTTGCCGCGACCACGCTACGTTCACCCTCTTCTATGGCGCGCTGAACAAGGTCCTTATCCATTTCCCCTCTCCCGACGGCCATTAAACTTCCGACAATGGATCGCACCATGTAACGCAGAAAACCCTCTGCTGTTATCGAAACATCGACAATGCGTGAACCTTCATCACGATGCTCCGAAACATCCACTGCCGTTACTGTTCGTGTTTTTGTTTCCGAGTTGGACTGGGCTGACGAGAACGCAGTCCAATCGTGTTCACCAAGGAAAAGACGAGCCACCTCGGTCATGCGTTCAGCGTCGAGCGGTCTTGCTTCATGGTGTGCGTATCTAACTAGAAAAGGTGAAATCACACGGGCGTTAACAATTCGATAGCGATAGGTCTTGTCGAGGGCCGAGTAACGCGCGTGAAACTCGTCGCTGACTGTTTCAACCGCCATCGCTCGCAAATCTTTACCCACATTCCCGTTGATGGCCGCCCGCAGCTTCTCTGCAGTTATCTGCTTCTGAAGATTTACGCTGGCAACCTGGCCTAGTGCGTGAACTCCCGCATCTGTGCGGCCTGACCCGTGAACAATGACTGGACGGCTATCAATCTGCGAAAGCGCGTTGGTTAATTCACCCTGGACCGTCCGTAAGTCGCCCTGCATCTGCCAGCCATGAAAGTCAGTGCCGTCGTACTGTAGGGTGAGCCTGAAGTTCACTGTTTTCTGCTGCCAGGTTTGATCGCAACGTCACCGCGCGCACAAGCTGCGCAGGTTGCGCTGTCCACAGCCTCAACATTCAACGTTGCGAGGGCGATTCGCGGCGCTCCTACGTCAGCCTCGCCCGACGATCGATCGATAATAGAAGCGGCAGCGATTACATCGGCGCCGGCGGCTTGTAACGTCTCGATCGTTTCGCGTGTCGAACCTCCAGTCGTGACGACGTCCTCGACAACCAGTATCCGCTCGCTCGGTGACAACGTAAAACCGCGACGCAAAGTCATTTTTCCATTCTCGCGTTCGGTCCAAATAAAACGCGCTCCCAATGCGCGAGCTACTTCATGACCAATAATCAGACCGCCGATGGCCGGTGACGCTACCACCTGTATGTTTTGATCTTTAAAGTTTTCCGCAATCTCCCGACCGAACGACTCCGCTTGTTCCGGGTGTTGTAAGACGAGAGCACATTGCAAGTACACGTTGCTGTGCAACCCGCTCGTCAGCACGAAGTGTCCTTCCAGCAACGCGCCGGTCTCTTTGAACTTTTCAATCACATCTTCTGATCCCACTGTCGCTCTCCACCTTCTTAGTTCTGTCTGTTACAATTCGCGCAAATGCCGCAGTTTTCGAACCTCGTATCTGACTCGACTTTAGTTCAAGAGACCATTGATCTCCTTCGCCTCTGGGGCGGACGCGCCAACGCCTCTCAAATTGTCGATGCTGTGTTCAAGGTATCTCACATCGACGAAGATCTCGCGGGACTACTGGTTGGAGATCTCGTCAAAGACGATCGGCGATTCAAGTTTATCGACAGCAAAACGATTGAGCTGCAAGCTCATGATTTCGAATCGGAGCTGCTGGACAAATTGGACTACGTAGTTGTTGATGTCGAAGCTACCGGAGCCAAGCTGCCGCCAAACAGGATTATCGAACTTGGCGCGTATCGCATCAGCGGCGGCAAAATTGTAGACAGCTTCCTGACCCTCGTAAATCCGGAAATCGCGATACCCCGTTTTGTTATGACGCTAACCGGCATCAGCAACGAGATGGTTAAGGAAGCGCCGTTGTTTGCGGAGGTCGCGCCGCGTTGGTTGGAGTTTGTGAAAGATGCCGTGTTGATTGCGCACAATGCACCATTTGACACGAACTTCCTGAACCATGAGATATCGCGTGTTTATCCAGGTCACCGCATGATTAATGCGCATCTGTGTACCGTTACCCTAACGCGACATGTGATTCCCGGTTTGACCAATTACCGGCTGGACACGATCGCCGATCATTTCTCGATTCCGATTTTGGCCAGACACCGGGCGGGCAGTGATGCCTTGGCGACTGCCGAAATATTTTTGCACCTGCTTGACCGGCTTCATGAGCGCGGTGTGAAAGATCTAGCGGCCGCGCGTGCCTACAAGTTTGTCCCCGCCGAAGAGTCTGAAATTTCGCAACCAGCCTTACTTCCAGAGTTGCCGCTCATTTAGTCCGCGGTTTTCGTGCAATTCCTAAATCGTTCTTAGGCCTGATGCTAAGGAGATTCCGGAGCACCTGCTAACTTGTTCTTCCGCCGGTTTCGCACCACAAAGAAAATTACGATCATCACCGCCAAACCGAGCCCAATCCAGGGGTAGTAGCGGGACAGAACTTCTTTCGCTTGTTCCCCATAACGAATAGCCAGGTATCCTTCCAGCAAAAAACGAAACATGCGCCCGGCAATAATTGCGAGCGTAAAGCGCAGGAGCCCAAACCGAAACACTCCGGCCGACACGACAAATAGCTTGAAAGGAAACGGCGGCGGCATTACCGAAGCAACCAGGACCGAAAGTACATCGTAACGTTCGATTAGTTCCTGAACGCGTTTCTGCTTGCTTGGCGAGAATTTGTTAAGCGCGCGGCTGCCGGCCCTTTTTGAAATCGAATACAAAATTACGCAGCCCAGCGTGGACCCGGCGGTGGCGATCACCGCGTAAATAACCATCCAACGCGGGTTGGCGGTGGTCAGCAGAATCATTAACGCATCGACGCTGCTGGGGAGAGGCACAAATGTTGAATCGAGTAGCGCAACCGCAAACAGTCCAAATGGACCGAGCGCGACAAAGTATTCGGACAGCCGCGTTAGTGCGCTGGTAAGTTTGTTGCTAAGAATGATCATTCTGATTAACTGGTCCCTGCCTTACGCCTTCGTCTAAGCCGGTTAACGATGAGGTAAACCAGCAAAGCAATCAAGGCTAGTGAAGCGACCACGCTAACAATAACCAGGCCGTTGTCCTTCATGAACAGCAACACCTGCTTGCCGAAGAACACCGCCAAAATTCCTTCTACGTAGTAACGAAAGGAACGCGCCAGCATTACTGTGAGCAGAAATTTCCAACGTGGATACTCCAGCGTACCGGCCGTAGCGACAAAGATTTTGAATGGTAACGGCGGCGGTAGTATCGCCGGAATCGCGATCGCGAAAACTCCAAACCGTTCGTAAGCTCGCTCAACTTTCTTAATCTGTTCCGGTTTGAAGCGCTTACGCAAAAGCGCCTGCCCTCCGCGGCGCATGATGGTGTAGAGCAAAAGGCAGCCCGTCACGGAGCCCAGTGCGGCAAAGAGTGGAAAATAAAATACTGCACTCGGGTATTTGTAGCAGCGCGCAACTACCAGGTAGTCGTTTATCTCGGGTAGCGATAATAAGGAAGAATCGAGTGACGCGATCAGGACCATTGCCGGTATGGCAATGTACAACGGTACCGAAATGATGTACTGCTCCAACCAGATCGCAACCGCGCTTAACCAATCAGACATAGGGAAACAGTTTACAGTTCAGGGTTTAGAGTTTCGAGTTCGCATCAATCGTTACCGGCGCTCGGAATCGCGCGCACCGAGCGAACCACCTAACTCGAAACTGCGAACTCGAAACTGATTATTTCGCGGGAGCAAAAATGGAGGGAGTGTCGTAAGTGACGCCAATCGTTACGCCAGTGTCATGTGTGAAGCGCGTCAACCCTTTGATGCCGGCAAAATCAAAACGCAAACCGGAAGCACGAACCTGCATTCCCAGTCTGGCCTCAGCCTGAGATTCCGTTCCTAATGGACCATCCCCGGGCCGTGTATTCGCCCGGCCATTGATTTCGCCAGCGATGCTGAATTGCTTGTTGATGCGAAAGATGCCAGCGGCGCCGTAAGTGATCACATCATTCTGAGTAAATAACTGCGTCGGCGCCGTTAAAATCGCAATCCCAAGATTACCGAAGGTGTTCAGTCGGCCGTCACGGCCAAACTTTTTACCAACCAGGATTGAACCGAAAGCGTTGGTTTGGTTAACACCGATCCCGCGGGTTTGATTTGAGTTGGGAAGTTGAACGCCGAAACGAAAGCCCAATGATGGGCCACGCCTGGTCTCGCTGCGTAACTTAATCTTGGTCGCGAGCGTGAAGTCGCCCGTGTCATTTGTGGAGTTTGCTCCTGGCGCAATGTCCAGGGGCACCGCCGAAAACCCACGAGTGTTAATGCTCAGATAATTCTGCGCGACCCCTTCAATCTGAAATTCAACATTCGGCGAGAAGCCAATGTTGATTCCGATTACACCGACTCGCGTTAAGTCGCCGGTCAAACCCGAGGTGGTGAACACCGCGCCTTGCAGGAAGTCGATGCCGGTTTCAATCCTTATGCTGCCGGGCGGAATAATATCGACGTCTTCGGTGATTAATGGCCGCTGTTGCGCGCTTACGACTGAGACGCAGCCAAGCAGGAACAACAACAGCACCAGCTTGCCGGATTTGTGCAGCACTGACTTCATTTGGCTCGGGATTGTAGCGTAGGAAACTGAGGTTGGGAAGGTGGTTTGAAGAAACTCTCTGGCATCACACCTCACAAGTCAGCACCTCCGTGTATTTCGTGTAATTTGTGGATAGTTTTTTTAGGCTGCATAAAAACCGATCCACGAAACACCTTAAGCACATGAACACACGAAATGAGACGGCATTCTCCCTAATCAGCATTGCAGTCCACCTCGTGTTAATATCCTGCGAAATTTGCCACCTGAGGTAGCCCTATGAGAGTTCGATCGGTTGCAATTCTATCGACCCTATTCCTTTTAGTTTCCTCGATCGCGCCACTCAGTACTTCATCGCAAGGCACGGCCCCGGCTGCATCCGTGGTCCTGGAAGGCCTGCGCGACCGCGTCACGATCAGACGCGATGAACGCGGTATTCCTTACATCGAAGCTAAGAACGACGAAGATCTCGCATTCGCACAGGGCTACGTAACGGCCAGCGATCGATTGTGGCAAATGGATCTGTTCCGGCGGACAGAGCGAGGCGAACTCGCGGAAGTATTGACCGCCGGTCCCAACAACATCGCCCTCGAGCAAGATAAGCAACACAGAACTCTCGGATTCGCAGCCGTCGCCGATGCTGAAGTCGCGAACGCGTCCCCTCAGGCACGCGCCATGCTCGAGGCCTACGCGCGCGGTGTGAACGCATACATCAGTACACTTGACTCGAAGAGCCTGCCGCCGGAGTTTCAAATCCTGCAGTATCGTCCCAAGCCCTGGACGCCGGCCGATTCCCTACTCGTTATCAAAATATTTTTTGAAGCGCTTTCATCAACGTACCGCCTGGATCTAATGCGTGAAGCATTCGCATCAATCCCCGAGGCGAAGCGAGCCGCATTGATGCCTGTGCAAGGGCCACTTGATTTGCTGGTGGTTGGAAAAGATACGAAGAAACCAAAAACGACCAACAGGCAAATGCCCATCCCGGGACAATGGACCAGTGAAAGCCTGAATGCTCTCGTGCGCGATCAAGCCTTATCAGATCACGCCCTGGCCAGGGTCGGTATGTTCGCGGAAGGCCTGGCGGCCAGCAACAACTGGGTGGTCAGCGGTAAACGCACCACTACGGGCAAACCGTTGCTGGCGAATGATCCACACTTGCTGCCGTCAGCACCCCCGATTTGGCACATGGTCCACCTGAGTGCACCGGGCGTGCGCGTTGCGGGCGTCACGGCCCCCGGACTCCCCGGTGTCATCATCGGACACAACGAACACATCGCATGGGGTTTCACTAACGTCGGTCCGGACGTCCAGGACCTGTACATCGAGAAATTTGATCCGGCAAACGCGAATCTTTACATGACGCCGGCGGGCTGGCGCGACGCGGAAATACGAAAAGAGGAGATCAAAGTACGGAAAGGATTCGCCGATTCGTCTACCGACATTGTCGCCCACGAAGTGACGGTAACTCGTCATGGTCCAATAGTGTTTGAAAAAGCGGGCAAACGGTACGCACTGCGCTGGACGGCGCTGGATCCCAAACTCAGCAATCCGGAATCGACGTACCTGATGAATCGCGCCCGCAACTGGCAAGAGTTTACCAGCGCATTAAAAACGTTTACGGCGCCGGCACAGAACATTGTCTACGCCGATGTTGATGGCCACATCGGTTATCACGTCGCCGGCATCGTTCCAATCCGCAAATCGGGTGACGGCAGTGTGCCATACGACGGTTCGACTAACGCAGGTGAATGGACAAGTTTTATTCCTCCGGACAAGCTGCCGCAGCTCTTCGATCCACCATCAGGAATAATCGTCACTGCAAACCAGAGAATCGTGGGCTCAGATTATCCATATTTCCTGACCCATTCCTGGGCGCAGCCATATCGCGCTCGAAGAATTCACGACTTGCTCAGCGAGAAACCGAAACTCTCGTCCGACGACTACCGGCGAATTCTTGGTGACGTTTATTCTATCGGCTACGTGTCCTTCGCTCGCAACATCGCGAAGACCTTGCGCAAGGAGCTCAAACCCGAAGAAACGAAACTCGCTGCTTCGCTTGATCAGTTTGAGAAGTGGGACGGGAATGTCAACGCTGACTCCACGGTGGCTCCACTACTTCAGCAGATGCGAGCCGCATTTCGGTCACGCGTTTTGACTGCAGCGCTCGGCGATGATCTCGTGAAGATTTATGGCTGGTCCAACTTTGACACCACCATCGATCGGTTGATGGAAGAACAACCAAAGGAATGGCTGCCGAAGGAATTCACGAGTTACGCCGACCTGCTGCGCGCGTCCTATTCAGACGCACGGGCTGCATTGACAAAGAGCCTCGGCGAAGATGAGTCGCGTTGGAAATGGGGAGAGATGGTGAAGGTGCGCTTCAACCATCCATTGGCGGCCGTGCCGTTCATCGGGAACCAGTTTACCGTCCCGCCCTTTCCGCAAAACGGCACCAGCGCTCTAGCAGCAACCGTGAATGTAGGCGCTGCGGTTTCGATGAGACTGATCGCCGATACGTCGGACTGGGACCGCACACAACACGGCATCACGCTGGGTGAATCAGGAATACCGTCGAGCCCCCACTGGAAAGATCAACTGGACGACTGGCGCGCAGTGACGCCGCGAGTATTTCCCTTCAGCGAACCAGCCGTTGCGAAAGCAACAAAACAGACCGTGGTTCTGGAACCGAAAACAAAATGATCTTTAGCCGGCGGAGCGGGTCGGTCCATTCAATGTGTATGCCTACCCGCTTTGCCGGCTAAAGTTTGACCAACCTACCTGGAATATTGCGGCGCCACGTAACGCACGAATTTGAGCTCCGCAAGCTTCTTTAGTTTCTCGACCGGCAAACGTCCTATTACCAGTTTGCTGGTCTTTGAATCGAGCAGAACTTCAAAACCGAGCGCCTTCAGTTGTGCCAGGGCCGCCGGCGTCTTCTCAACCAACCACACCTGAAGCTCGGCCTTTCCGTCCCGAACGAATTTGGTTTCATCTGAGGCCAGGGCCATTTGCCTGGTCCTTAGCCGCTCAACCAATGCGATCAACGAGGGATGCAATTTTGCATCAGGTGACTGTTGCGCCCTGTCCTCGGACGAAACAGTTGCATCGAGCGTTACTGGGTACGCCTGGGCAGATTGAACAGCCGCACCTTTTCCAGTAACAACGCCACTTCCAGTGACAACGCCACCACCTCCGGCTCCTCCTCCACCGCTTCTACCGCGACTACTTACTCGTCGCCGATCTCGATCGCTCACGCTTCCTGCGACTATGACCGTTTCTGAAACTGCCTTGTTCTTGAAGAACCCGAAATTTGCAACCTGCCGGTTACCGCGCTCACTTTCACCAAACACGGCGGAGCGATCCACACCCTCCGGCACTTCAACCGGGACATCAATACGACGCGGCTGTCCGCCATCGGTCACGATCATCTCTTCGACCGCCACGAACGAGGTGAACTGTGTCATCAACCTGTATTCAAGACCAAGATTAGTAATGGTTTCCTTCAGCTCCGGCTTCATTGCCCCTCGCTGTATGCCACCGTAGTCCTGGTCCATAAGACTGTCTATGCGCGACCTGGCCCACAACGGCGCCAGCACATCGTGCTGCGCCATCGTTTCGGGAAAATCGACAGCGATCTCACGCACAAATTCCCGTCCCGACATTTTCCCTTTCAGGCGTAACGTGCCGCGACCTGCCGCCGTGTACCGCCCGGTAAGGACTACGGGCTTCGCGCCAAAAAGATCCGGAATGCGTTGGGGGTAGACATCGGTTACCGCCACACCATTCCACTCGACGGAAATGTCTGTCAGCAGCGGATTGCGAACGCGCTGGTGAAAACGTCGCGCTGCTGCGGAACCATCATCAGTCAACGCAACAAACTCGACTTCGCCGCGTCCGTTCTCAGCCATCTTTTCCAGAAGAAAACGATTAACTGATTGGCCGATACCAAAGGCAAACACACGAGCATTCGGATGTTTTTGAATCTCGGAAATAATCTCCATGTCGTTGCCAACATAACCATCGGTCATGAAGCAAACGATACGGATGTGGCCCTGAGAATCGGACGGATCGAGCGAGGCCTTGATCGCCTTCATCATTTCCGTCCCGCCGCCGCCGGCCCGGGTCTCAAGGAAAGCCTGCGCTTTTTCCAGGTTCTCCGGTGTCGCAGGCACCGGTTCGGGAAAGAGCACATTAGTGTCGCCCGAAAAAGTGATCAGGTTAAACGTATCCGCTGGATAGAGACTCTCCAGCGCCAGCTTCATAGTCTCTTTGGCTTTCTCGATCGGGAAACCGCTCATCGAGCCAGACGTGTCTAACACAAAGACAAGCTCCTTAGGTGTGACGTCTTCCACGGTCACTCGCTCGGGTGGCTGCAGAATGAAAGTAAAGAATCCGCCCTGGTTTGAACGATGAGTTAGCAGAGCGTCGGAGATTGTCTTGCCGGCCACGTCGTAACGGAGTACGAAGTCCTTGTTCGGAATGACCGGCCCGCTCTTCAGGCGAACGTTTGCGCGCCCGGGACTCGTTTGTTCCATATCGATGGCGTGGGATTTTGAATTCACGCTATCGACGGCCACGCCCGCATCGAGTGTGACGTCGAGCGAGATGTCATGGCCCACTCGCATACCCGCAGGCACCGGGTTTGGTGTAATTCGAGAAGCATCCGGAACTCGACTTGTGGCTTCTGAAGAACCATTTCCACTAACCGGTCCGCCCGTTGCGGAGCCTGGGTTATACCGAGGGCCCACCACCATCGGAAAAACAAATTCGTATGAACCGTCTTCATACTTGAGCGTCTCGATGTAACTGATTGTGATCTTTACTTTTTCGCCGGGCAGGATGTTGGCAACTGATTGCGTAAAAATGTTTGGCCGTTCCTGATTCAGCAAACTCGCAACCTGCCCTCCGGCCTTAGCCGCTTCGTAAACTGCTTCGGCTTCTTCGCGCCGCAAAATCTTCCCGCGCACGGTACGGTTCCCCACAAGCATAGTCATGTCGTCGATAGCGGCATTCTGCGGGAGTGGAAACGTGTAAACAGCTTCGATTTTCTCTTTGAAGGGATTATCGAACTCCTGCGTAACAACCACCCGGGAAAGGAACCCACTAATTTCGGCCTTGACCGTTGTTTGTTTCAGAGGACACTGCGCTTTGGGTTTTCCGCTTGGGTCGAGTACTTGAAGCGCGCCGGGCGCCTCTCCCTCTTGCGCCAAAGCTGTGAGTTGCGGATTGTTACTGGTGGCGAGCGTCAGGATCAGGCCAAGAGAAATTGCGCTGATCGCGATCACTTTGAAAAAGTTCTTTCGATGCATAGTCTCCTCCTAAACACACTTCCAGAGTGCACGCCGCTGGATCGCAGCGCGAAGGTTGAACGGTTTCCGAGGTTGGCGTACCAGATAACCTCAGCCTCTGTTCCTGATTGCCCTGGGGATAGAACGCGGAAAGAGGGAGAGCTTGCGTTACTGACCAATGGATGCAAAGAATTTGCTTCGCGATGGCCGGACACATTTTTCCGTTTGCTCCAATTGTTATTACCCGTAGACGGACAAAAGTTACGCAGGGTGAAACATCTTGTGTGATTAGTAGTCCTTACGGACAATCGGGACGTCCTGATGAAGCATCAAACAGAATCAACTAAAGAGACCCCGTGGCGTGTCTTTTGTTCCATCGACATTCCCCAGGAGGTGCGCGGAAAGGTCGAAGAACACATTTCGCAGTTGAAGCGCGCGGTGCCCGAAGCGAAGGCAAGCTGGAGCCGGCCTGAGAACATTCACCTCACGATAAAATTTCTCGGAGAGGTACCTCCAAAACGCGCCGAGCAGCTTTCTCAGGCTGCGTCCCGTGCTGTGACGGGGTTAGGCCGGTTCAGAATCAGACTGGAGCAAACGGGTTCTTTCCCGAAGCATGGACCACCGCGCGTGTTGTGGATCGGTATCCGCAATTTGGATGGCAAACTGGCTGAGTTGTTTGCGCGTCTGGAGGACGAGTGTGCGACGGAAGGGTTTAGGAAAGAGTCCCGACCCTTTCGTCCACATCTGACTGTGGCTCGATTGCGTGATCCGCAAGGCGCGCGCACCGTGGCTCTTGCGCATCAGGAACTTGGATTTGGACCGGCTGAGTTTGACGTTTCAGAGTTGCTGGTTATGCGCAGCGAACTTGGCCCGCACGGTTCAAAATATTCGGTTATCTCACGGCACGCTCTGGATGAATCGCAATAAAAAGGGCGGACACTTGGTCCGCCCTCACCATCCGAACGCAAACTAACAGTTTGCGTGTTAGCGATTAAGTTCTCTTGGACGCGGCGGCGGCGGATGATCGTCGCCCTTGTCTCCAGTTGCCGACAGGACTTCTTTGATTGCGCCGACACTCGAAAGCATGCTCGAAGTTTCAACCGGCATGAAGATCACTTTCGCGTTATTCGTTCTCGTCATGTCGCGAAGGCTTTCGATGTACCTCGAGGTGATCAGGTATTGCGCCGGGTCGCCCTCGCCGATCGCCTGCGCGATCCGTGTAATCGCTTCAGACTCGGCTTCGGCGGCACGCAGACGGGCCTGGGCTGCACCTTCAGCTTGCAGAATTGCTGATTGTTTTTCACCTTCCGCCCTGGTGACCGCTGCTTGCTTCTCACCTTCAGCACGAGTGATCGCCGCTTGCCGATCGCCCTCTGCCTGCAACACCAACGCGCGACGGTTACGTTCAGCAGTCATCTGTTTTTCCATCGTTATCCGCACGTCTTCAGGCGGATTGATGTTTTTAACGTCGACCCGAGTAACCTTGACGCCCCACTTGTCGGTAGCTTCGTCGAGAATAATTCGTAGCTTGGAATTGATCTGATCGCGATTGGATAACGTGTGGTCCAAATCCATTTCACCCATCACCGAGCGCATGCCGGTGATTGTTAACTGCACGATGCCGCCAACCAGATCGTTCATCTCGTAAACGGCCTTCACCGGATCCATGATCTGCCAGTACACGACTGAATCAACGTGAATCGTAACGTTGTCGCGCGTGATCACCGGCTGTGGTGGCAAGTCAATGTACTGCTCGCGCAAGTCGATTGACGTCAGGCCCGGACGCGTGTTGGTCCAATAAACGGCTCGTGGTCTGTCGAGGAATGGAATCAGTATGTTCAAACCGCCACTGGCAATCTTGTCAAAACGGCCCAGCCGCTCGACCAGCATCACGGTCGCTTGCGGAACGATACGGATCGTCTTATAGGCGATCACCAATAGAACTATTCCGATGAAGCCGAAGAAGAGGAAGGCAAGAATACTGGAAAGGGGATCCATGGTTGAGACTCCTGATCGTCGCAATTTACGCTTGTGTGCGTGATGAAGGTGCCGCACAAACTATATCGCATAGGGTCGTTTTTGAGTAGCAACCGAAACTTGGTATACGAATCACCTTACTAGTTGATAGGCGTGTTATCATTAACTCAACAAGACTACACTCAGTTACCTGTGCGGAGAGAAAATGGTTGGCAAAACTCTCACAGACTCACAACAGCTTTCTCCTGACGTTCAGCTGACAATCGAGCGTTATGGCGAGTTCATCGCTGCAGGCAGTTGGGATAAAGTTGAATTACTTACTTGGCCACCGGATGTATTTGCACTCACCGCCTCGATCCTGCTTAAGTCCGGCGCCTACTGCCATGCAGTTTCAGGTTGGGAGGGGCGACGTTCTCTTGATAAGTGGATTAAGCAAATCGGAACTCTCGGCAAGAAATGGCAGGACGACGTAGAGCAACCTCCCGCATCCGTTCGCCGTTGGCATAAGACTATTGTTGCGCGAAAAGAGACGCTGATATTTGACGCAGCCAAAGATGCCGATCTCTGCGATGCGCTCTTGCAATTGTGTGCGGCGGCTGATGAAGCATGCAAGGGAGTTGGGTTTGGCCTTTATGGCCCACCTAATGAATTCCAATTCAACGCCTCATTGCTGATGGCCTACTCCGGCTGGGAAGCTGGTGTATCAACTCTTTGCAAACGGGTCCACCACTCCATTGTGAGAGTGTTGCCGAAGTTGCACACGCCTCAAAGCGGAATCACGATTCGCTCGCTCTCGCACCATCTCGCTCTGTGTCCCGCCGGAGATGTTAAAGGAAAGTGGACCGAACGGATGCGCCCGCAAAACGCCAGCGAGCATTGCCTGAATCTCTTGCTGATTCCGTGGCCGTTGAAGGTAAGTCCCGCGGACTTCAAGAAAGTAGACCCCAAGAAGTCCGAGTTGCCGAACATGCCAAAGGAGTTTGGTTTTTTCGAGTACGATCCGTCCGAGACTAAGGGTATTGATCCGCTTCGTGAATTGAAAGGCTGGCTTGATCAGGCTTGTAGAGCTGTGGGCAAGATTCACGGTGTGGTATTTCCTGAGTTGGCCTTAACAACCCCTCAGTATTCCAAGATTAGTTCGTTCCTGGTTAAGAAGGGTATTTTTTTCATTGCTGGCGTCCGCGAACGGGCTAAAAACCGGGAGTCTGCCGGGCAGAATTATTTTAGATTCGATATTCCGTTTCTTAAAGATCACACAGTTTCCCACAAGCAAAATAAGCATCACCGATGGCGTCTAGACAAACGGCAAATAGTGCAGTATGGAATTGGCAGCTGCCTTGACGTTCAACCTGCTGATGGCCCTAACGAGTCAAAGTGGTGGGAGCATATCGCTCTCGGCAATAGGGAACTGTATTTTGTGGTATTGGACGACTGGCTCACCGTTTGTGCGTTAATTTGCGAAGACCTGGCGCGTCAAGATCCAGTGGCTGAATTGGTGCGAGCAGTTGGCCCAAATCTCGTGATTGCGCTACTCATGGACGGTCCCCAGTTGACTTCACGTTGGCCAGCTCGATATGCAACGGTGTTGGCTGATGATCCGGGTTCATCTGTGTTGACGTTTACAAGCCTCGGTATGTGTGAGATGAGCCGACCCCCGTCCATTCAGAACAGCTCTCGCGTTGTTGCTCTTTGGAAAGACGCTAAAACCGGAGAGGCAGTGCCGATCGAGTTGCCGAGAAATGCGCAAGGAATAATACTGACTCTTTCCCGGGAGTTCGAGAATGAATGGTCAGCAGATGGACGCGATGACAACTGCTCTACGGGATATCCGACGTTGTCTGGAATCAACTTTGTCGGGTCAGCTTATCTTTGAGTGATGGAGGCTTCAGAAAGACAACGTTGACCGGCCAATGTCTGCATGCTAAAAGATGAGCGTGAAAACAACAAGACGTAAGTCCACGCGCCGGAGAAAGCAAACCACATCCATCGCGGCGAATAAGAAGGCCAAAAAAACGCCGATTACATTTGGCGATATGTATGGCTTGGGGTTATTAGTTAAGAATCCCGAGAGGCTTTATGACTTGGACATCATTGCTCATCTGAGTCCGGAGGCTCAGAAAATCGCAAAAGCGGTTGTTTCGCCGCGAAGGTCGACGCCGAAAGACGTTAAGTCTGCTGCCAAAGAACTTTCCAGTCTGGCCAAGTGACCAACCTGCCATTCGTTGTAAGATCCCAATACATTCAGCCGGACGTAAAGTCTTCGCCTCTGGAACTGTCTTCGAGCAGTTGGGCTGCTGCTAGCACTTGTTCTTCTTGAAATGGACGACCAATGAGCTGCACACCGACCGGCAATCCTTCTTTCGTCCGGCCGGCATTTACGACTACAACCGGCAAGTCGAAAACCGTAAAGGCCTGGGCGTAACTAAACGCCCGAAACATTCCAATCTTCTCGTCGCCTACTTGTACCTTCAAAGTCCCGTGGGGCACCGCCGCAGTCGCGCCTACTGGCGCCAGCAGAAGAGGCTTGTCTTCCATCCATCTCAGCAATCCCTCGCGTAGCTGATCACGCTCAAGCCAAGTTTTTATGTAATCGTCCATTGAAGGCGCGGGTGTGTCATCGACCGTCGCCAAACGCCAACGCACAAAGTCGCCGCCTTCATCTTCGCGTCCCGCATAAAGGTTGCGGAGTATTACCACAGTGGTTCGCGAAAACAGTCGCAGCCAGAGCTCGTTGCCGCGCTCTACGCCAGGAGGACGCGCCTCTTGAGTTTGCAAACCTGCTTGCGATAAAGCGTCGGCGGCAGTTTGCACCGCGGTGACAGTCTCGCTCGAAACCGGAGCGGTAGTATCGTCGGTGTACCACGCAACGCCGGTTCCTTTTAGATCGAATTGTTTTTGAGTAGTTGGTTCTCCCGCCAACACGCGAAACAGCAGTTGAAGGTCTTCGACGGTGCGCGCCATTGGCCCAATCACGGAACCCAGGGAATATGGACCACTTGCAGGAGGGCATTGGCCGCCGCCGGGAACACGACCAACAGTTGGCCTTAAGCCCGCGATGCCGCAGAAGTGTGCGGGCACTCTTACTGAGCCCGCGAGGTCGCTGCCGATTCCTCCGGGCGACATGAAGGTCGCGATTGCCGCAGCTTCTCCTCCACTCGATCCACCAGGCGTCAACGAAGCATCATGCGGATGGTTTGTCCGCCCAAACACCGGATTGTCAGCCGTGTAATCCATCGCCATCTCGGCTGCATTTGTTTTACCCAAAACGATCGCGCCCGCCGATTTCAAGCGCGCCACAGCCTCGGCATCACGATCAGGCACAAAGTTCGCGCGCGTCACTGAACCGCTAGTGCTTCGTATTCCGGCCGTCTCAATCGTGTCTTTAATCGTCAGCGGAATACCATGTAACGGACCACACAGGTCGCCCCGGGTGATGGCCAATTCTGCTTCGCGCGCCTTTTCTAAAGCATCAGGCGCGAGGGTGACTATCGCGTTTATGGCCGGATTTAACTGTTCAATGCGTTGCAGGTGTGACTCCACAACGGCGACGGGTGAAACAGCGCGGGTCTGAATCAACCTGCATAACGTTGTTAACGATTCGGACGTTAGATCAGACATCGACGATGACGACGCGCGGTTTTGATTTTCCGCGACTTCTCCATATAATTTGTTTGTTCTGAAAAAGCTCGATCACAACCTGCCTGAGTTTGCCCTGCATTAAAGCTCAAGCTGTCTGGCAGAGGAGTGTGCACTTGGGTACTGGCGTAAGCAGGACCTTCATCCTGCGAAAACTTCATCAGCTTTCCGGACTTGTTCCGCTAGGCGTTTTTCTTCTCGAGCATTTCTACACCAATTCGAAAGCTCTTGCTGGTGCGGCGAGCTTCAATGAAGCCGTCGCTGATCTTCAGGCGATTCCGTACATACTCCTAATCGAAATTGGCGGCATCTTTATACCGCTCATCTACCACGCCGTCTACGGCTTGGTGATTACGATGGAAGCGCGGCCAAACAATCTGGCTTATCCGTACCCGCGTAACTGGTTCTACCTGATACAAAGAATTACCGGCGTCGTTCTCTTTTTCTTCATCCTGTTTCACGTGCTCAATTTCCGCTTTGGAATGATACCGGGATTGAACGAAGTGTCGGTGGCGCATCGCCCGGATCTAGCGTTTGATATTGTTTCGCGCGAGTTTCGCATGGTCCCAATCTTTATCATCTACATGATCGGAATTACTGCAACGGTTTGGCACCTGGCGAATGGCATCTGGTTGTTCCTCGTTGATTGGGGCATCACGATTGGCGAACGCGCGCAACGCATTGCCGGCTACGCATGTCTTGGTTTCGGTGTGGTTTTGTTATTGGTGGGAATTAACGCAGCTGTAGCATTCATTCGGCCGGGTGGCCTGCTGGGAGGCATTCTTTAGCGCATGGCAACTAACGGCACAAGGATAGCGATTGTGGGCGGCGGACTGGCCGGTTTAGCCGCAGCCATGCGAATCGCCGAAAAGGGTGTTGCTGTCGATCTGTTTTCGGTAGTGCCGGTTAAACGTTCACACTCGGTCTGTGCTCAGGGCGGTATCAACGGCGCTGTGAATACCAAGGGCGAGGGTGATTCGCCATGGGAACATTTCGACGACACGGTTTATGGCGGCGACTTCCTGGCAAATCAACCACCCGTGAAAGCCATGTGCGAGATGGCGCCATCGATCATCTTTCTTTTCGATCGCATGGGTGTTCCCTTCTCACGCACCCAGGAAGGATTCCTCGATTTCCGTCGATTTGGCGGCACTAAACATCACCGTACCGCATTTGCCGGTGCTTCCACTGGCCAGCAGTTGCTTTACGCTCTCGACGAACAGGTTCGCCGGTACGAATCGTCAGGCAAAGTCAGAAAGTTTGAACACTGGGAAATGCTTTCTCTCGTGCTCGACGACGCGCAGGTGTGTCGAGGTTTGATAGCGATGAACCTGCAGACACTCGAGCTGAAGGCGTTTCCAGCGGATGCTGTGATTATCGCGACCGGTGGTCCAGGCTTGGTCTTCGGTAAATCGACTAATTCGATGGTGTGCACGGGAAGCGCCGTCGCCGCCTGCTATCAACAGGGTGCGAAGTACGCGAACGGCGAATTTATTCAGGTGCATCCGACGTCGATACCCGGTGAAGACAAGCTCCGTTTAATGTCTGAATCAGCGCGAGGTGAGGGAGGACGAGTTTGGGTCCCGCGAAAGAAGGGCGACACACGCGCTCCATCTCAAATCCCGGAAAATGAACGCTGGTATTTCCTCGAGGAGAAGTATCCGGCCTACGGAAATTTAGTGCCGCGGGATATCGCCACCCGCGAAATATTCCAGATTTGTCTCGATGGTTCTGGGGTGGGCGGTGACAATCAGGTTTATCTCGACGTGACGCACATTCCCGCAGAGACGCTTAACCGCAAGCTCGGCGCAATCCTCGAAATCTATGAAATGTTTGTTGGCGACGATCCGCGTCACGTACCAATGCGCATTTTCCCCGGCGTCCACTATTCGATGGGCGGTCTTTGGGTCGACTACGATCAGCGCACCAACATCCCTGGACTGCTGGCCGCTGGCGAATGTGATTATTCGATCCATGGCGCCAACCGCTTAGGCGCGAATTCACTTGTCAGTTGTGTGTTCGGAGGCTTCGTGGCTGCTCCCGCAGCGATTGAGTATGCGACCAACGTCGAACGCAACGGCGCGGACGGTTCGCGGGTTTACGATCAGGAGCTCAAGAAGCAGCAGGAAATCAACGACACGCTGATTAAACAGAGCGGAGCTGAAAACCAGTACGTTCTGCATCAGGAGATGGGCAAGTGGATGACTGACAACGTGACAGTCATTCGTTACAACGATCGACTCAAAGCCACCGATGAAAAACTGCTCGAATTGATGGATCGATATAAACGCATCTCAATTAACGATTCAAATTTGTGGGCCACAATGGCGCTACCCCATGCCCGTCACCTCGACAACATGTTGGAGTTGGCCCGGGTGATTACGATAGGAGCATTGAATCGTAACGAATCGCGCGGCGCACATTACAAGCCGGACTTTCCCGATCGCGACGATCAGAATTTCATGAAGACGACCATTGCGGAGTATTCGGGAGAGGGTCCGGTTTTCTCGTACGAAGCAATCGACGTTTCTTTAATACCGCCAAGAAAACGCGATTACAGTAAAGCCAAGCAGGAACGAAAGACAGATCCGGTAGCGCCCAGACCGGTAGCCCCTGCGGAAAAACAAACGGGACAATAGCGGATCAGTTTTATGTCAGCACAAACAAGCACAGCCCAACGCAAGCGTGCTCCTTCGGGCATGGTGGAGATTCACATACGCCGTCGCGAGAATCCGGACGCGCCGCAATATTGGGAGCAGTTTGAGATTCCGTATCGACCGAATCTCAATGTCATTTCTTGTTTAATGGAGATTCAGAAGAACCCAATCAACAAGGAAGGCAATGCGACCACGCCGCCCGTCTGGCAGATGAATTGTCTGGAGCAGGTCTGCGGAATCTGCACGATGGTCATCAACGGCCGCGCGCGCCAGTCCTGTTCGGCCCTCATTGATAACCTGGAACAGCCCATTAAGTTGGAGCCGATGAGCAAGTTTCCAAATATCCGCGATCTGATCGTTGATCGTTCGCAGATGTTCAACCATCTAAAACGGGTGAACGCCTGGATCGAGCTCGACGGCACTCACGATATGGGTCCCGGCCCGCGTATGGACCAGGACGATGTGCAGGAGCGTTATGCTTATTCGCGTTGCATGACGTGTGGTTGTTGTTTGGAAGCCTGCCCGCAGTATGACGAAGACAATTACATCGGTCCCCAGGCGATTGCTCAGGTGCGTCTATTCAACATGCATCCAACGGGCGCGATGACAAAGGAAGATCGCTTGCCGGGAATCATGGGTGACGACGGCATCACCAATTGCGGTAACGCGCAAAACTGCGTGAAGGCGTGTCCGATGAGTATTCCGTTAACGCGAGCAATCTATGAAGAGAATCGTGAGACAGTTAAATTCGGATTGCTTGGCTGGCTGAAGAGTTAGGTTCCTCGAGGTGGACGTTGGCCTCTCGGAATAGCGGAGACGTTCAGAGTACAAGCTTTAGCTTGCTTGGTTACGCTTCACTCTCAGTAGTCAGTACCACCGGCCGCAAGCTAAAGCTTGTACTCTGAACTTTGTCTAAACCCCGAGAACGTTGACGAGTTCCTGCACAGCGGCGGCGCTCTTTTGCAATGCAATTCGCTCTTCGGACGTCAGGTTAATCTCGATGATCTGTTCCAACCCACGCGAGCCTAATTTGCAGGGCACGCCAACATAAAGACCGTTCACGCCATACTCACCCTCGAGATACGCCGCGCACGGCAGAATCTTTTTCTTGTCTTTCAGGATCGATTCGGTCATTTCCACAGCCGCAGCCGAGGGTGCGTAATAAGCTGAACCAGTTTTCAGCAACGCTACAATCTCAGCGCCGCCATTGGCTGTGCGTTTTACAATCGCATCTATCTTGTCCTTCGGAAGCAGTTCGGTGATTGGTATTCCAGCGCAGGTTGAAAAGCGCGGCAAAGGAACCATCGTGTCTCCGTGACCGCCAAGAACAAACGCGGTCACATTTTCCACCGAGACATCTAACGCCTCCGCCAGAAAACAACGCATACGCGCTGAGTCCAACACGCCCGCCATCCCGATTACGCGATGCTTGGGAAAACCTGAGCGACGCAACGCTACCTGACACATCGCATCGAGAGGATTCGAAACGATAATCAATATTGAGTTCGGCGAACGCCGAACGACTTCGTCAACGACCTTGGAAACAATATCGGCATTGGTTTTCAGCAGATCGTCGCGGCTCATACCCGGTTTTCTCGGTAGTCCTGCCGTGATGATGACTACGTCGGAATCTTCGGTACCGTCGTAGCTGTTTGATCCGACAAGCCGAACGTCAAAGCCCTCGATCGGCGCAGCCTCCGCGAGGTCCAGCGCTTTACCTTGCGGGACACCTTCAACGATATCTACGAGAACGACATCACCCAATTCCTTCGCCGCTAACCAGTGTGCTGCAGTCGCACCGACATTACCGGCGCCCACAACTGTAATCTTCTTTCGCGCACCCATTTCTTTTGGTCCTTTCGAGGCGATAAACAGACAGTTCACCGCACAGTTCTTGATAGTTAATATTGCGTTGATTTGAAAGACGGCGAGTTTATATGCCGCTAAGAGAACGTGTCAAGAAAGTGCAAAGCTAAAGAACTGAGTGTGGCTTTACAAACTGGGACCGTGTTAACGTCAGCGAAAATGGTTTAGCAAGCAGGTGGACAACTTGATGAAAACGAAACTTCTGCTGGTCACACTTCTGTTTTGCTCCGGTTGCAGTCTGCTCCCCGGTGGTCCGAAATCCACGGTGAAAAAGTTCATGGACTCGGCGCAAACGGGAGACATCTCCAAAATGAACGAGCTCTTTTCAAAGAGGGCGCTCAGCAGGGATGGTATCGACAAGATAAGAAAAAATAACGAGAGCTTCTCCGCAATGAGCCAGCAAGCTAACGCGCGCGGTAGTTACCAGATGAATAACATGAGGGAGACACAAATCAACGATCACGCTCGGATAGGTTTTCATTATCAAAACGCTGAAAAGACGGATTCCATCAGAATGGTGTTCGCGCTGACCAAAGAAGATGGCGACTGGAAGATCGATAACATCGGTGGGCACGAGTTAGAAGCTGTGGACGACATAACCAGCGCCGCCGTGAAAGATCCTCCGCCGCCAAAAGTCGAGCCGGTTCCAATAGAAGGACCTCTAGAAGGACCTCCTTTGCCGCAAACGCCTCCATCTGCAGGTGCGCCGATATCGGCCGGTGTGCTAAATGGGAAAGCCATCAGTCTCCCTAAACCTCCGTATCCACCGGCGGCGAGGGCTGCCAAAGCAAGTGGCACTGTCGTGGTGCAGGTGACGTTGGAGGAAGATGGAAAAGTGACGAACGCGAGCGCTGTCTCAGGCCATCCGCTGCTGCGGGCCGCTGCGGTCGCCGCCGCGTATGAGGCAAAATTTTCACCCACGAGGGTTGGCGGTAAGCCCGTCAAAGTAACCGGCGTGATCAATTACAACTTTGTCGCCGAGTGATGGGAATGGCAGCCGACACAAGTTCAAGTGATCTCGTCGCTTTGCTGCAGTTAGCTTACTCAGGCGAGCTGGCAGCTGCTCACGCGTACAACGGACACTGGCGATCGGTAAGCGATGCAGGAGAGCGGGCACGCATCGCAGAGATTGAACAAGAAGAACTTCACCATCGCAAACTAGTAGGCGAAATGTTGACGGATCTCGGCGCGGCACCGAGCCGATCTCGTGAGATTCGAGCGACAATAATTGGACGAACGTTGAGCTTGCTCTGTCACGTAAGCGGTTGGCTCGCGCCGATGTACGGCGCGGGACGTTTAGAAAGCGGCAATGTGCGGGAATATGAGACAGCCGCGAGGTTAGCGCGAGAGTGCGGTCGCGAAGATCTGATCGACTGTTTACTGACCATGGCGGAAGTTGAGTGGGAACACGAAAAGTATTTCCGCTCACGCGTCCTAACGCATCCGTTAGGGCGTCGACTTACCTTGTGGCCGCAGCCTCCCCCGAAAGAAAACATCAGGAAACCGTTCGCGCCTAAGCCGCAGTCAGAAATGGAACTGGCCAACGTCTAAGACCATCAGATGCTTAAGCACTCTCGTTGCCGAAACGCGGCGACGCGTTTACTGGGACCGCGGGCGTCCCCGCCCGCACTGAGCGAAGCGAAAACGACCACCGCAGCCTAATTACTTCAAGCAACGCGATCCCAGCAAGAAGGACATTAATTTAAGTATCCAGGCATTCAAAGCGATTTTTCGCTTCGCTCAGTGCGGGCGGGGGCGCCCGCGGTCCCAGTAGAAGCGTCACCTAGTATTCAACCTGTTTAGGCACTCCGTGATGTGGGCTGGAAGCACTTCGCGGCGTCATGTTAATATCACCACATCCACTAATTTTCGCCATGATCCACCAAGACCTTCAGCATCGGCCACTCGATAGTCGTTCAAACCTCTTCGCCGACTAGTACATTGCCCTGCATATCGTTCTTGCGTAAGACTCCAGGAGTCTTGCTAGTTTCTTTGTCATTTTCAATACCGCTTTTTTGACCAGCGAAGGAGAAATTCCAATGTCGAGTTCAACAATCACTGCTGCGAAGCGTCCCGAAATCAAAACATCGTTACCTGGTCCAAAAGGAAAAGAGATCATCGAAGCCGATGCTCGTTATGTCACTCCCTCCTATCCGCGTCCAGACTTCAAACTCGTTGCGGAACGTGCTGAGGGCGTCTGGGTTGAAGACGTTGACGGCAACATCTTTCTTGATTGCAATGCGGGAGTAGCCGTTTGCTCAACGGGACATTGTCACCCTGAAGTGGTGCGCGCGATTCAGGAACAAAGCGCGCGTCTGATACACATGTGTGGCACTGACTACTACTATCGCCACATGCCTGAGCTCGGCAAGAAACTCGAAGAGATAGTTCCGGTTCCCTCCCCGACGCGAACACATTTCGCAAACAGCGGTACCGAAGCCGTCGAGACAGCTTTGAAACTCGCGATGCATGCTACAGGCCGGGAGAAGTTCATCGCGTTCTTCAATAGTTTCCATGGACGTACGCTCGGTTCGTTGTCGCTGACGTCATCAAAGGCGGCGCAGCGCAAGGGTTTCAAGAGACAAGCGTTAGACGTGGTTCACGTTCCGTATCCAAATGAGTTTCGCAATCCCTTTAGCGAAGCTGATTGCGGAAGTGGGGGCGCCGGACAGGGCGCACTGACCTGGATCGAAGAGAGACTATTCAAAACTACCACGCCACCGGAAGAAGTGGCGGCGATTGTTGTGGAAGCTGTGCAGGGTGAGGGTGGGTATGTACCTGCGCCCGAAGGATTTCTTCAGGGACTGCGACGCATCTGCGACAAGCACGGCATTTTGTTAATTGTCGATGAAGTGCAATCCGGGATGGGCCGTACCGGAAAGATGTTTGCTTGCGAACATTACGACGTTGCGCCCGACATCATTTGTATCGCTAAGGGAATAGGATCCGGTCTACCCATTGGTGCCTGTGTAGCGCGCGCAGACTTGATGAACTGGAAACCCGGCGCGCATGCGTCAACGTTTGGTGGAAACCCTGTCTGCATTGCCGCTGCCTTGAAGACTATCGAACTGTTGGAAGGTGGACTGGTTAATAACAGCGCTGAGGTTGGGGCCTATTTAAAAACCGGACTCGAACGTCTGCAGAAAAAATACGACTGCATCGGAGACGTCCGCGGATTTGGACTAATGATTGGAGTTGAGTTTGTTAAGGATCGCGTTTCAAAAGAACCAGCCGTGGAATTGCGTGACCGCGTTGAAATGGCCTGCTTCGAACGTGGCCTAATCATCCTGAGCGCTGGAACAAATTCGATTCGATGGTCGCCGCCGTTGGTACTCAGCAAAGAGAACGTCGACGTCGCGCTCGAGATCTTTGATGAAGCGATCGCAGCGTCCCTTTAAAAAAAGTTGGCCACAGATAATCGTCGGATTTATCTGTGGCTTAATTTTTTCGCGACTTCGTTGATACGTGCTCGCACTCGTTCTTCGTCGACCGTGTTGATACGCCCTTCGCTATACACTTCCCTTCCCGCTACCACGGTCGCAATCACGTCGCGACCTGACGAAGCAAAGATCAAGCTATCGCACACGTCATAAATTGGTTGTTGATGTGTGCCGTGGAGTGAAACCACGGCGAAGTCTGCCTGGAGTCCGTTTTTAAGCTCACCAATTTGATTCTGCAAACCGACAGCGCGCGCCGCGTTGGCCGTCGCTATTTGCAAAACCTGCGATGCGCTAATGAAAGATTGATCCTTCGCGCGGGCCATCATTCCTGCAAAGCGGGCTTCCTCTAACAGGTCGCAGTTGTTATTGCTGGCCATTGAATCGCTTCCAAACCCGACTGCAATGCCCCGCTTTAAAAAGTTTGCCAACGGTGCGATTCCGTGACCGAGCTTGGCATTCGACTTCGGACAGTGAGCGATGCTCGATTGTGTTTCGCCAATTAAGTCCATGTCCGCATCATCAATCTTGATGCAATGGGCCAGGAGAGGCTTTGTGGCCAGCACACCATGTCGTTCGAGATGCTGAATGGGAGTGGTATTCATCGCCTGGAATTCAATGCCACGGCTTCTTAGTCCGTCGCCAAATGGTCCACAGCCATCACGTAAAAACTCAACCTCCAAGTCGGTCTCAGCCGCGTGCATCATCAACGGCAGTTCCTCGTCAAGGGCGAACCGGGAAATCATTTCCAGTTGCGGTCCACAAACTGTGTAAGGTGCGTGCGGCGAGACGCCAAACTTAACCAACGGAGTTTCCAGCTCTCTCAAACGAGCAACTTTCTGTTGCAGCTTTTCGAAGTTTTCCTGAACAAGTCTGGGATCCGGGCCGAACGATTCTTGAAACACAATGCCTCGCAAACCCGCGTCGATTAGCGCGCGCATACTGGTCGCTCCAGAATCGCTGGCGTCTGCAAAACAGGTAACGCCCGCACGAGCCGCTTCACAAGCACCCCAGGCTGCCGAGACATAGAGATCATCTTCAGTCATTCGCTCCAAACGCGCGACGGTCAACTTCCTTAGCCACGCAAGAAAATCCCCTTCTTGCTTTTCAAGAAAGCCACGCATGGCAGTTAATTCGAGATGCGAGTGTGCGTTGATTAAACCAGGGATGATCGCGGAGTCACTGAAGTCGCGGACAGCCGCTTCGGGATACTGCATTCGCAAGGCCGCAGCGTGATCGACAGCAACAATGCGATCCTCGTCTACTGCAATCGCGCCGGCAGGAATCGGTGCGGAAGCGATGGGCAACACCCACGAGGCGCAGTAGAGTTTGATCATGTAGTCGCGGTTGGATTACGGCCGTGTCGCTTGGCCGCGAGCTTTCAGGCTCCGGTAACGCCCGAGTATCGACAGGACGTAAGCCTTGGTCGATGGAATATTGATGTTGTTGATGAATTCTGCTTCCGTTAACGCACGGCCACCGTCCGCCGGACGGTTCCACTCCGCTGCCCGGCTGGGTCCGGCATTGTAGGCTGCAATCATGCGTGCTTCGGGATCGGGAGCGTCACGGAACGGCTCGCGAACCTTCTCGAGATACCAGGAGCCAACCTGAATATTGCGTTGAGGATCGCGAAGCAATGTGGCCGGGTCCTGCGACATTTGCCTTTCCAATTCCTTCATTCCAGTTGCGGCCGCCCACTCCCTTCCCACCAGCGGCGTGATCTGCATCAATCCAATCTCGCCGTCTTTACCGTTTTTCCACGGACTAAAATATGTTTCTTCGTACATGACACTCCACACCAGATCCGGATCGAGGCGATATACCGAGGCATGCCGTTCGATCAAAGTGTCGTAGCGGTGAATCCAGTACTCGTTAATAAAATAGAGACCGAGGGCTAGCGTGAGGAGGACGAGTATTGCGATCAAAAAACGTTTCATCAAGATGACGACAGCCGCCTGCTAATTCCGGTGCGGAAGAGTGTTGCTTTCCGCAGGTCCAGTTTCTTCTCAGTTTTTTCGTTTTAGTTGAGACCAGAATTTCGCAGTGGAACACGAGCGGTCTATGCCCTCGTAGCGCGAACGCAATGCCATCTCATCCAGGACGTGGCCCTGCAACCAGATCTCGGCTTCGAGCGTGGCGGCGACAGCCAACCGCTCACCTCGCAGAGCTCGTTGATTAACCAAAATCTCGAGATTCATTTTTTCCAGGTCCACTTCGATCCAATAAAGGTCGCTGCCGGAGAGTGGGTTCTTCAATGGTTTGAAGGCGATGATCCGGCCTGCGAGACTCCAATCATTTTCGTGAGCCGCGCGAGACGGGGCAGTCTTGTCGAGCGGCAGCCAGCTCGTTTTGTTTGAACTAGCGCTGACTCGCGCGCGATAAGCCAGCCCACAAAGGCCAACGTGCAGATCCTGCGCCCGAAAGCCGCCTGGACCAACTTCCGTTAGATTTTGAAGCTCGAACAGCACTTCGCAGTCAGTCCCTTCGCGATATCCGTGTACGACGGCTTCACCTTCTTCGTCATACTCCGTCAACGCCCAGGGACTGATCGTTTGGATGTGCTTGGCACGAAAACCTGGACGGCAGTCTGCATAAAAAACGTCACCACTTCCGGATTCGTATAACACCGTCCAGACCTCGAGGCCGTCGCCTAACTTCCAGCAGCGCCCATGCAACACGGCGCCTCGTCGGTTGAGTTGTGTCGCTTCACCTTGATCTCCCGCGCGTTCAGCCAGGTAATTGAAGGCTTTCTCGCTAGGGACTTCCAAGCCAATTGTTTCGAAAGCAGCGTTCATAAAAGATTGATTGAAGCCTAACCTTTGCCGGCGCGCTTACGCTGGCGCGCAGGAACTTCGTCGAGTTCCACTCGGGAAGCCCGTGTGCGAACTCCTCTAATCACTCGTTCAGGTCCATGCGAGGGTCGCACGCCGGAACGCACCATCTCGGCAAAGAGATCCACATCGTAATCGGCCTCCCGCGACATCTCTTCACGGATGCCGTGCAACACTTCAAGAAACTTCGGACGTCGATACATAGGTTTAGGTTGACTATTGATTGGCGATTCTTTCCGTGGCTTCAGAAACCAAAAACTCTGGCGTGACGATCATGGGAACATAGAAACCGGCAGCCGTGTTGAATAACTTGATTCTCGCTTGCCGTCTAACATTGGCCAAATGTCCGAAGTTCCATGTCACCAGGTAATCTACTTTGTGCACTGAGGCGATAGCGACGTGCATGGCGTCGGCAATGAACTTGCGATGAAATATTCCTCGCGAGACATAACCTTCCGCAAGTATGGTCGCTTCTTCAGTCAACTCCACCTGCTCGAGTGACGCAATCAGTTTCAAGTATGACGAACGATGCGGCTCCGCAACTCGCTCGAGTTCTCTTTCCACCAGCGGCGACACAACGGCCCGGTAATCCGGCATCTCATGTTCCCACCATCTAATTGTCAGGTCGCGCCGAAACGGCTCACCGTTATCGAGGTAAGCACCCACCACTGATGTTTCCAGATAAAGACTTTGCTTCACGACTTAGAACTGTTTTGAACTCTGTGGCTTCAATGGCTCAAGCCTGATAACGCCGCGTTGAAAATCGAAGTCGACACGAAAGTGGTTTAAGAAATTAGCTCCGAGAATGCCATCTTGCGTAAAACCTGCCGTCTCATTCAGTGGCTCGAGGTCTAACACGGCGGCTCTGATATTTTCTCTGATCAACGGGCCAAGGGTGACTCGAGGTAGCAGAACAATCTTTACGTCGTCTGCAATTCCGGCAGCGCCGAAGACGCGCAGGCGTGTCTGTTGCAGATAACTCGACATCTCTTCGCGTTCGGCCAGACGTTCCGAGACAACTGTGATTGAAGCGCCGGTATCGATAATAAAGTTTTGCGGCCGCTCAATTCCCTCAAGCCGGAGTTCTCCGGTTATGAATCCACTGGCTGTCGTCCGCAAAGGGATCTCAATCACGTCTCTCTGGGTTTCTGGGCCCTGACCGAACTTCATTCCTTGTCGCGCAAGATTGGCTTCTGCATTGCGGACCAGAGAAAACGTATTACTACCGTAATCAACTGACGCGACGAAGTTTGAAATCGCTGACAATCCCAGATAGCCATCGACTGGGACCTTCGAGTCGAAGAACTCCCGAATGTACACAGGCACTCTTTCAACGCGGACTTCGCCAACTTCAAGCGAAGATAAGAATCCGTACACGATCTCGAACTTTCCGCCACCGCCCACAGCTCGAGCCAGACCTCCACGCGCCACAGGTCCCAGTCCGAGTTTCTTCGCAGTCTGCTTGGAGATGACTGACATGCCGGAGCCGGTGTCCAACACAAAACGGAGTGGCTCTTTCTCACCGTTGACGCGAACTTTCAATACCGGGCGCCCGTCAACGGCCTCGAAAACCTGTTCTGTCTTACTTTTTCCTCCGACACCGTAAAGCGAAGCCTGGCTTCCAAGGTAACGAAGAAAATCGATCAAACCTCGAATTCGATCACGGCGATCGGAATCCGTCTTCGGTGCAATCCTCAAAAAAGTCTCATAAGCGTCAGCGGCTTCTTTGTACCGTTCACGGCGGGCCGTCGCCTGTCCCAATTGAAAGATGTAATCGGGTTCGCCAGGTTCGAGCGCGACCGCGCGGCGTAACCCTCGGATAGAGGCGTCGAGTCGATTCTCATAGAAATCAACCATCGCCAACCCGGACAACGCGAGCGAATCGTTCTCATCCAGCGAAAGGGCGGTGCGAAATTCTTCAACCGAATTGCGGAAGTCACCGGCTGCGAGAATTGAGGAACCCAACAACGAATGCGCACGCGCTGAGAGTGGGTCAGCAAGGACTACTCGGGCTGCATGATCGTACGCATCCTGCAGCATCCGTCGCTTCAAGAGTGCGAAGCTCAAACCTAGTCTGGCGTCGTGATCTTTGGCGTCCTTCTCCAGTAGCTCTCGATATTTCTTCTCGGCAACTTCGTATTCACCTTCGCGCAAAGCCTTAGCTGCTTGTCGTTTCGACTTTGAATCGAGGACAACGGATTCCGCTGGCGAAGCGCCGGCAAAACAAATGACAACGGCGGCCACAAATCCAACCGCCGTCCGCATTGCCTGAGTTGTCGCGAATCTCCGAGAGGACACTTCTTACCTCAAAACTCCCAGTTACGTTAAGCCCTAAAAGCAGCCTTTACTTTAATACTTCTCCCGTTTTCATCGACCATAAGACCAAATCCAATTCATCAAAATCAATCCGTACCTCACGAGCAAAACTGCGCAGCTTCTCCTCAGTTTCCAGGTAACGCGCTCTCGTCGCGGGCGGCTTTCGCGTGTCAACCACCTGGAGATCAGCCAGGCAATTGATCACATGTTTGTCGAGTATTGCATAACCTTTCATTCCAATGTTTCGGAGAAAGTGACTCGACTCTTTATAACCCAGCCCCTTGATCTGTTTCTCCCGAGCTAGCCAGTCGCGGCGCTCGATGTGGTCGGAAAAACTTTCGAGCTGACGACGCAATGCCATTCCGCAATGCCGTCGTAAATAATCTCGCGTAATTACAATATACCCCGGACGTTCGACTGGGAACCGGTGCGCACCGGCTGACTTCAGCGCCAGGGTCATCTCCTCGCGTTCACCTGTTAGGAGAAATGGCCTGACAGCTTCGATGGCCCGATAGCCCATGCGCGCTGACGCGCCGGCAGTGAAAATACAATACACAAGTTCTTCCCAAAGCTGTTCGTCCGATCCGTGTTGCCAGATGCGATTGAATTGATCCAGGCGCGTTCGGATTTCTTTTTTTCGCGCTCTGTGTGTGGCGCGAATGTCGTCAACAGCGACGGGCTTGCGATTACGATTCACTTGAGATGTCAATGGTCAGATTCTAGGTTTGCGATTCAAGCGTTGTCAACGAAATCGGCTTTAGCTCCCTGGGTTCAAAATACGTTTGAGGTGATTGACATCTTAGTAGTCAACTGCGGCATCAAAGCAAACTCTTCCACGGTCAACCTCTCCCATCATGTTATGATTCGATCGGGTAACGACCAGGCATTCTTGCCTATGAAAAAACTAACGCAAATTTTTCTTGTGATGCTTGTTCTGGCTGCGGCGCCTGTGTTGATTGTCGCGCAGCCACCGGGTCCCCCTACTCCGCCGGTAGAGACGCCGTCACCAACTACCGCTGATCAGACTGCGCCGACTGTCTATGGTCTGCAGGGCGTATTGATTGAAACGGTCGATGGAAAGATGGTCTCGGAGCAGGCAGCTAATGAGTTGTTCAATCCTGCATCGGCAATAAAATTAGGGACTGCCCTCGTGGCGCTGCAAACGCTCGGGCCAAATCATCGTTATACCACTGCATTCTGGACCAACGGCTCCCTCAACAAAGCAACCGGCGAACTGAACGGAAACCTGTATGTAACCGGTCGGGATCCGTCGTTTCACTATGAACATGCTGTGATGATTGCCCGGCAGTTGAACAACCTGGGGATTCGTACTGTAAACGGGGATCTCGTCGTGTCACCTGGTTTTACGATGAACTTTAGCGCGTCAGCACGAGGTTCGGGAGAAACTCTTTACGACACGCTTGATGCGACTTACCGCTCAGGCGAAGCAACACGCGCGTGGGTATACGAGCGTTCTACGTTGGGTGACAAGCAAAGCTTACAAACGGTCCCATCGGTGGCGGTCATGGGCGAAGTGCAAGTTAATTCAGTATTACCCGGTGCCAGAGTTTTGCTATCGCATAAGTCGAGTAAATTGACCAGCATCCTGAAGGTGCTGCTTTGTTACTCGAACAACTTTATGGCTGAGCGAATCGGTGACGGCCTCGGAGGGGTCGAGTCAGTTCGTCGTCAATTGAGCACGCGCCTTGGAATTCCACCTGAGCAAATCCATCTCGCGTCGCTAAGCGGTTTAGGTGTAAATCGTGTAACGCCGCGTGCGATGATGAAAATAATGCGAGCGCTAAGAATTGAGCTGCAGCGATATCGAATGACACCGGCAGACATCATGCCTGTAGCAGGTATCGATCCCGGAACACTTGAAGATCGGTTCACTGGTCCGGCCTGGCGAGGTAGCGTCATTGCGAAGACTGGAACGCTGATTCGGACCGACGGCGGCGCGAGTTCCTTAGTCGGCCAAATGCGAACTGCGCAGGGCGAGGTATTGCTTTTTGTTATTTTCAATCAGCGCGGCAGTGTGCTGCGTTTTCGCACGAATCAGGACTACCTGGTAATGCAGGCCCAAAACAGCCGCGGAGGTCCAAAGGCCTTTCCATATAAACCGTTGACGTTAACGATGAAGCTTGCAGAAACCCAAAGCATAACAGGGGCGGCTGCTAACGAATTCGAGCCGCAAGCTAACACCCACACCAGCGCTCCGTAACACCTCTCGACTTCTCCGACCCCCGCCTCGCCTCCGCTACGGTTGGCGGGGCTTTTCGCTGGTTGCTACCGCGTACGCATTCTTTAACGACGACGTTTCGTGACGCGTAACTTTGGAAGCTCATTTCCTCCTGTGTTACCTAACGTGACTAATCGTCCTGCCCTTTCCGCTTAGATTCATTAAAAAGTCCGGATTCATGGCCCTTTCGCTGTTGGCATGTACGTTGCCAAAGAATTGCGGCCACAACGCCTCACCTGAATTCAGGTTTCCGGAGATTTCAAGAACATGCCAATCGCATCTACTAAGACAAGTCGTAAAGAGTCCTTCAGCCGGCAGGCGGGATTCACAACTGTTCAAATGCTGATCACGATAGCTCTCGTGACTATTGTTTCAGCTTTCGCACTCTTTGCGATTGACTCGGCAAGGGCATCGGTGCGGCTGACAGGTTCCACGCGTGAGTTTGCTTCATACCTTGAGAAGGCACGGTCGAATGCGATTCGTCGTAACGGGAATTCAATTGTAACGATTGTCGATCAAAACAACTACAGCGTAAACATGGACTTCGATGGCGATGGAACAGTCGAGACCCGCACAATTACTCTCCAGAATGGCGTTACATTTCCGGCTGGCCAGGTAGGGATTACCGCTACGTTTGACTGGCGCGGACGCGTCGCTAGTCAGATTGGTTTTGTGCTGAATAACGACCGCGGATCCTCAAGTTCAATCAACCTCTCTGGATCGGGCGATGTCACTATCGGTAGTGAGATTTTTCAGGATACCGCCATTTCTGAAATAACTTTGAACTCCAATCCGTCGACTACCGTTTACGGCAGCCCTACACCAACTCCTATCGGCGGTTCCGACCCCTCAGCCAGTCCCAGTCCCTCACCTGAAACGTCGCCGTCGCCATCTCCGACAGCAGGCCCCTCGCCCTCCCCGGGAGCAGATCCATCACCGGAACCCACAGTTCAAGCCAGCCCTTCGCCGGGAAGCTCTCCGTCAGCTTCGCCGGGTGCTTCGCCGGGTACATCACCCACCCCGCCCGTATGCGTGCTATCGGCCCCCTCTACCTTGACGCTACCGAGGAATAGCAGTCCAAAGTCTTTTTCGGTGGTCACCATCACTAACGCAAACAACACAGTGATAACCGCCACTAGAGCCGGAGACATTTCTTCCGTAAGTCCTGCCAGCACGACACTCTCGGGAAACGGGACGATCACTTACACGATTGTTTACGCCGCTGGAAGTAACAGAGCTGGATCGGTGACTGTTAGTTCGCCCTGCGGTAACAAGACGATCGCAATTACCTTCAATTAACGAGGTCTTTAATGAACTTGACGCTCAAAAAACAAGTCAGTCGGGCCGATCTGCGGAGAACGGGCGGCGAGAACGGCTTCACGTTAATCGAAACTTCGATTGCCCTCGTGGTGATGATGGTTGTAGGACTCGGCGCCGCCTCTCTGTTCTTTTATGCCATTGGGGCCAACTCGACCTCGCGGGACCGGGAGCTATCTATGGCTGTTGCACAACAGCAGATGGAGCGACTGCGCAACACCGAGTTCCTGTACCTTGAAACGACCGTTACTGCCATCGGAGGCGCAAACAAAACTGAAGTCAGTGCAGGCCGAAGTTACGAAGTTGCCACTACGATCGTCGAGACGTTTGCCGGTAACGCCTCACAGAAAACTATTACCGTGCAAGTGACCCCTGCCGGGGATACGGTCCTTACCGGGATAACACGCGTATTTGGTGGCGTCACTCTCGTAACGGTGCGATCCAGCACCGGGGTTGGACCATACGCTGGACCGTAACCAGTTCTTGTCAAAGAAAGGATGTAACGTGAAGCAACATCACCTCAATTCTAATCTCAGCGAACGTGGGTTCTCTTTGCTCGAACTGTTGATCGGCATGACGGTTACCTTAATCATTATGACGATCGCCAGCACCCTGCTTGCGACTTCTTTTAATGTCCGGAACCGGGAACACTCACGCACCGACTCCATTGCGGACGTTCAAAGGGCTCTCAACATCATGTCGCGTGAAATCGCGATTGGCGGGTATGGGTTCAACAATGCGGATAACGGACTGGTGGCCGGAGACTGTGATGGCGCGACGATCCGCGTAAGATCAAATCTCAACCGCTTCAGTGGAAACTCCTCCACGATTGAAAGTTCTGGAGAGGACGTCAAGTTTCTGGTCGATAGCACCAATGGCCAGAATTATCTCGTCCGGCATGACAGACTCGCGCCCGCAGGGACAAATCAAAACACCGTACTTGCTAACAGAATAGACGACATGGGCATCATTTACTGGGGCCCCAATAACACCCCGCTAAATGTCGCCGGCGATCCGTCTCAAGTCGCAAACGCCGTAGGGATCAGAATAACCCTAACGGCAAATCTCACGCAGGTGGGAACTCAGGGTGCTCCCGGTTATCAACCCGCGACCACGATCCAGCTAATTTCGGATGTGGCGCTGCGCAACAAGAGTCAAAACCTCGCCACCTATTAATAACAGTCCACTTCAACAAGAAAACCGACATGAACTTTTCGACGAAAGATTCAAACGAACGCGGCGCAGCATTGTTGACGATGCTGTTGGTCTCCATTCTCTTACTCTCCGCTGGACTGGCATTAGTTACTTCGACGTCCGTTTCAACGACCGCGACGATCGATACGACCGCCGAGATGCAAGCTTATGCCGGAGCTGAGGCTGGCCTGGAAGCAGCGTTAAACGTTCTTCGCGGCAATATTGCGCCAGATGCATCGTTAGGCACTACCAAGATGAATTTTAGGAATGCCGCTAATCCTGCGACGTCTAACAAGACCGGTGATCCGTGGGCCACCGGCAGTGCCGCGGTTTCACGGTTGTCTGGTTGGCTCAACTACTCTTACCAAAATCCAGCAGTGGAAAATGATTGGCGAGTACCAGTAACCGCTTCGTACGCTCCTACGACAGGTATCGCCTTCAGAATAACAATCACAGATCCTGACGACTCCGGACCCATCGCTACCAGGCAGATCACAACGAATCCGAACTATCAACCTTCGCGCTTAATGATTCAATCCGAGGGCTATGGCCCAAAAGGCTCAGTCAAACGGTTGGAGATGATAATTAGGCGAGCCGGCTTCGATTTTGACCCGCCGGCGGCGATTACGTTGCCGGGAGGTCCGGGCGTTGACATTAGCCTGGGCGACTCATCCGAAGTTGAATTCTCAGGCGTCGATCTCGGCACTCCGCCGGAAGACGCTTTGCCGGCCGTATCCGTTGAAGCCGGCAACGTCGGCACAGTCCAGACCGTGATTGATGGAATGCATGAGGACTCACAAGTTTCTCCGGGTGTTCCGGGAACATTGAATGCGGACAACACACCCAGCTTTGTGCAGACCGGTGACGCGGCTCGAACGTTTCTCAACGAAATGCGCGAATTTGCCAATGAATCAAATCGATTGTTTTCTGACAAAGCAGGGGCCGATGCCGCCGGTGGTCTCGGCACACCCACTAATCCCCGATTCACGTTTATCGATAACTACAATGGCGATCCAGTTGACCTTGGTCCAAACCAGCAAGGCAGCGGCATTCTGATTGTTACCGGCGAATTAATCACTCAAGGTACCACTGACTTTCAGGGAATAATTCTCGTGCTGGGTCGCGGGAAGATGGACCGAAACGGCGGCGGTACTGGATTAATGCGAGGCGCTATCTTGGTCGCAAAGTTTGATCCTTATGGCGAACCCGGTGATCCAATTGGGCCTCCCTGGTTCAAAGTTGACGGTGGCGGTAATAGTACGATCGCCTACGACTCAGTGTGGGTCCGCAGAGGGTTGGACTTAACTGGTATTCGAATCCTTGGAGTTCGCGAATACAACTGCCCGGTACCGTCCACAACCGGCTTTTTCTGTGTCGGGTCGTAAATCGACACTTTATTCATCCACAACATGATTGCCCCTCCCTCAAATGAAAGATTCGCAGATGCGCGTGGCGTGTCGCTTGTTGAGCTCCTGATTGTAGTTGCTATGGTTTCGGTGCTCGTCGGTTTTGCGCTCATGCAGGTTTCTGAAGCTCGTCAGGATTTGGCTCGAGAAAATGCCGCGGTTCAGTTAGCGGCGTATCTCGAGAAGGCCCGCCTAGATTCGGTTCGTCGTCATCCATCGACGCCAGCTCAAATGGCCCAGGTCTCTATCCTCAACGCAAACTTTTATTCGGTCACGATAGACAGTAATTGGGACGGCGCGCTCGATGCTCCCCGCGTGATCAGCACGCCAGCCGGTTCAAATCTACAGTTCAACACTCCCTATCCTCGAACGATCTATTTCAACTGGAGAGGTAGAACTGTTGATGCGGCTGGTAATCCCGCAACTCCAGATTTCGTCTCACTGACTCATAGTTACGGCACCAGCAGGATTGATCTGACGCCTGCAGGGCAACCCTCCCTCGTCGGCGCTCCGGTCAGCAGTCCCGTCGTTAACTCAACGGCGCCCGCCCCCTCGCTTCGTAGTACTACACAAGTACCATGACTTCCTTCACCAACAAGATGCAATTGATTGTCGAGAAATCGATACGCTCCTCGGGCCCGTCTCCGAGATCGGTTACCCCACAACACGGATTTACTCTGCTCGAAGCCTGCATTGCACTTCTATTAATGATGGTGGTTGCATTGGGCTCCGCGAGTCTCTTTTCGTTTTCCATCTACAACAACTCAGGTGGCAGTGAGAGAGCCACCAGTATGGCCATGGCTCAGGAAGCACTTGAGCGTTTGCGAAGCGCGGAGTTCAGTAGTACTGCAACAGACGCAAGTTTGGTAGGAGGCACAACGGTTCAAAACGGTGTAGTTCGCGATGGACGTACATACAGATTAACGCGCACGATCGACGACGATCCTACGTCCACTACGGTTGATGTAAATGCCACCACGAATCTCAAGAGCATTACCGTAGCAGTGATGCCGGAAAGAATCGGTGGCGGTTGGGCCTTCGGTGCCGGAGGTACGGTCACCCTGATCACCCAACGAGCGCGAACGGATCGGTAATCGAAAATGCAGAACACAAACTCACAGCATTTGATCCCCACATCCTCAGGCTTTTCACTGCTTGAGTTACTGATTGCCATGACCATCACCCTCGCTGTAATGGCCGCAGCCAGCACACTACTCGCCACCTCTTTAAGAACCCGCACGCGGGAGAATCAAAGATCAAATGCTTTGGCGGCGGCCCAGCGTGCGCTCAACATCATGTCGCGCGAAATTGGAAATGCCGGCTACGGGCTCACCGACAACGGGATAGTTGTCGCCGATTCAGATGATGACTCCATCCGCGTCCGAGCAAACCTCGACAACGGGCCAGATCTTAATCAGACGAACGAAGATGTGCGGTTTGTGCACCAGGACGATAATGATGTGATTGTTCGCGTGGAAAATGCTGGCACGTCCGGGGTGCTGGCTACTGGCATCAGCGATATGACCATCCAGTATCTCACCGTAACCGGAACAACAGCGTCAGCCGCTAGTGCGGAGAGAGTCCGGATCGATATTCAAGTTGCGCTCCCGGCTGGTCCCCAACAACCGGCGGGACTTGTCCGATTGACTTCCGACGTAGCTCTTCGTAATGCCCCCACTACTCTGGAGCGATTCTAAAACTCAGCCATGACACTTCGAGCTAAGACAACTAGAACCGGCGAACGCGGGGCTGCGTTAGTTAGCACTTTGCTGATTGCCGCTTTGCTTCTCGCCGCCGGCGGAATGCTAATTCTCACCACCTCGATGACTGGCACTAATACCATAGATGCGGCTGCAGAGATGCAAGCGTATTACGGGGCGGAGGCCGGTCTACAAGCAACGCTTAATGTGTTGCGCGGTGGCACCATGCCAAACCCTTTGTTTGTCGCCAACCCAGTGGGCGGTGTAGCGTCTGAAAACATAATCGACTTTCGCAAAGCACTAACTCGCAGCACTTCTAACCTGGCCAGCGATCCCAACTCGGCCGATATTCGTTTGTCGCGTTGGCTCACATATAACTACACGCCGGCTGGCGGAACTTACGCCGACCGCGTTGCTATTAGCACGGGATACACTCCGTTCAATGGGGTCGCTTACAGCATTCAACTCGCTGACCCCGATGCCACGCCTGCGACACGTCCGCCTCAGCGGATGATCATCGAGGCAACCGGCTATGGCCCGCGGAACGCTCGGAAAACGCTGTCAATGATGGTCAGCGCGAATGGACTAAACATAACAGTACCTGCGGCACTTGTAATTCGCGGTCACGACAATGCGAGCACAGTAGCCACCATTGATCTTGGCAACAGTAATGCAAAGACCTACTCCGGTGTGGATAACGCGGGCATCGAAGCAACCAAGTCGTCGTTAGCCGTCAGCTATCACGATCTTACGACCGCACAAGCTGCTTATGCAGACAAACCCGGAACCGTAGCTAACCCAAAAGTGAAGGTTTTGGACCTGCAAAACGATCCGGCACCAGTCGGTTTTCCCGCCGGCGATATCGTCGAGACTCCCTGGTTCCTTGAGACTGCCGATGCTGCTCGTCAATTTCTCGTCCTTGCTGAAAACCTGGCGAATTCATGTGCAGCACCCGGATCACCATGCAAGAAGAGAGGCGTAGTCTTAAACTCCCTTAACGGTATCGCAGGTACAACTACGTCGCCCCAGTTCACCATTGTCAAAGGCGACTGTAACCTCGATGGCGGTGCTGGCCTCCTAATCGTTACGGGTACGCTTACATTCGACGGTCCAGGTCCGAACTTCAACGGATTAATCCTCGTCCTGGGCGATGGGGTTTTATTGAAATCCGGGGGTGGAAACCGCGACATATTCGGCAGCATCATGGTGGCGCGGTTTGGGCCTGGAGGAGGTTTCCTGGCACCAACATTCGCCTTTACCGGCGGGGGTGGAAGCTCCAATTTGCAATACGACTCGAGCGCAGTACTCGACGCCATCGTCATGCCGGGCGCAAATGTCCTGGGGGTGGTCGAAAAACTGCCTGAGTTGTAACGAGCAGGAAATCAGAACTAATGAAGGCGCGGGCATAACGGCCCGCGCCTTTTTTTGTTCAAAGCCAATTTCCGCAGGGGCCTCATGACAACTCTAGAATTTGAGATGCTTGACACCTGCGCAGTTCGCATGAATCATGAGGCGTTTCGTAGTCACTTCTGGGGAACACTGCAGATCGCGATTTTTGACGATACGAAAAACCTTCCCATCGCATGCCTGACATCCTTCTTGTTGAAGATAAAGACAGCTTACGGCGAGTACTAAGGCTGACTCTCGAGAACGCCGGATATTCAGTTGCTGAGGCCGCCGATGCTCGAGCTGCTCTAAACGAAATTGCTGCTCGTCCTCATAAGTTAGTCCTCACCGATCTTCGAATGCCAAACGGTTCCGGTCTCGACGTCCTTCGTGCAGCACGCGCCGCCGACGGAACTATCCCCGTCATCGTCATGACAGCCTTCGGCTCTATCGATGAAGCCGTCCAGGCAATGAAGGATGGCGCTCATGACTTTCTTCAGAAGCCGGTTGATTCGAACCACCTGCTCTTGCTCGTCGATCGAGCGCTGGAACAGGAAAGACTTAGAACAGAAAATATTCTTCTACGCGAGGAGTGGTCGCGCCGGTACGGCTTTCCGCGAATTCTTGGCGAGTCGGACGCTATCAAACGAGCTGTAGCTGAAGCGCAAAGGGTCGCACAAACTGACGCAACTGTTTTGTTGCTGGGCGAGTCGGGAACAGGTAAAGAATTGTTCGCCCGAGCCATTCACCATCTGTCCCCTCGACGAGATAAAGCGTTTGTAGCCTTCAACTGCGCCGCGATTCCAGAATCACTAATAGAAACGGAGTTGTTCGGCCACGAGCGGGGCGCATTTACTGGCGCGTCAGAGCGTCGGCTGGGCAAGTTCGAACTAGCCTCAAACGGTACTGTGTTCCTCGATGAAGTTGGGGAATTGCCTCTTGCGGCTCAAGGCAAACTCTTGCGAGTTATTGAGGAAAAGGTCGTCGATAGAATCGGTGGCCGGGCCCCCGTTCCCGTAAACGTTCGAGTGGTGGCAGCTACTAACCGAGATCTTCGCTCCGCTGTCGATCGTGGTGAGTTTAGAAGCGATCTTTATTTCCGGCTGGCTGTCTTTCCACTGGAGATACCAGCGCTTCGAGAACGTGGCAGCGACGTTGTACTACTTGCAAAGCATTTCGCGGCGCAACTAGGAAAGGAACTGCGTGGACAAGAGGTTTCGCTCAGTGATGAGGCTTGTAATGAACTTATAGCTCACCATTGGCCCGGCAATGTTCGCGAACTGGAAAATGCGATTGAGCGCGCCTGCATTCTCTCAGACAGCCTGGTACTCGAGCCTTTGGACCTGGGCCTGCGCGAGAAGGCGGCTGCGACAGACGTTGAAAACTTTGACCTGTCCGGTTCCCTTGCCGAAGCAGGTCAGCGAGTTCTTCGCACGGTCGAGCGGCAGAAGATCAGTAAGACGCTGGCAGCATATGAAGGCAATAAGGTGCAAGCTGCGGAGGCTCTTGGCGTAAGCTACAAAACACTGCTGACAAAAATAAAAGATTACAATCTCTGACCGCAGATGAAAGACTCTTCTAACGGCGATGCCGAGCAAACTACCAACCGTGAAGAGGCGGTCTCGAAAACCCCATTAGCTTCTGCCACGGAACCTGTGGCAACTCCATCACAGATTGCCGGCGAAAGCTTGGAACAAGTTGGAAGTGCCACCGAAGTTCCCGTTGCCCGTCCGTCGACGACTCACCCCACATCAAGTCGTTCAGCTTTCTTCGTAGGTGCCGGAATTCTCATCAGTCGAATCATTGGACTGGTACGGCAGCGTGTCTTTGCTCATTACTTTGGTTATTCCGCTGCAGCCGATGCCTTTTCTGCTGCGTTTCGCATCCCCAACTTCCTGCAAAACGTTTTTGGTGAAGGGGCGCTGTCCGCATCATTCATTCCTGTTTACGCGAAGCTATTGGCAAAAGGCGAGGAGGAAGAGGGGACTCACGTAGCGAATGCGATTCTGGGAATCCTCTCCCTCGTTACCTCAGTTATCGTTTTAGTCGGTGTCCTTACTGCACCATATTTAATCGACATTATTGCTCCTGGCTTCGAGGGCGAACGGCGTGAATTAACAATCACTCTTGTACGCATACTGTTCCCTGGGGCGGGGCTACTCGTGCTATCGGCCTGGTGTCTCGGCGTCCTTAATAGTCATCACCGGTTCTTCATCTCCTACACTGCTCCGGTTGCATGGAACGTCGCCATCATCTCGTCATTAGTAATCTTCGGCGGTCGGGTCGGTCAGTTTCCCTTGGCTGAGGTAGCCGCGTGGGGAGCGTTGATTGGTAGTGCCCTGCAATTTCTGGTTCAGCTTCCCACCGTTCTGAAGCTACTGCGACGGTTTCGTCCGGTGATTGATCTCACCACCGTCCACGTTAAGACTGTTGCGAAAAATTTTGTCCCGGTCTTCATGAGCCGGGGTGTCATTCAGATCAGCGCCTTCATCGATGAAATCATTGCCAGCTATCTCCCGATCGGAGCTGTTGCGGGTCTGACATTCGCGCAGAGTTTGTACACATTGCCTGTAAGTCTTTTTGGAATGTCGGTTTCGGCGGCTGAATTACCCGCGATGTCGCGCGCTATAGGAAGTGCTGATCAAGTGGCCGAGATTCTTCGAAATCGTCTTAATGCAGGCTTGAAACGAATTGCATTTTTCATAGTGCCTTCAGCCGTGGCAATGCTCTTCCTCGGCGATGTGATGGCCGCAGGCCTTTACCAGACAGGACAGTTTCAACGCGATGCTGCAGTCTACGTGTGGGGCATTCTGGCCGGATCGAGTATTGGATTACTGGCTGCCACACTTGGTCGACTTTATTCATCAACCTACTACGCGCTACACGACACACGCACACCGTTGCTTTACGCCATAGTGCACGTAGGGCTCACCGGAGTACTCGGTTACATCTGTGCCATCGAGTTGCCTCCGCTGATTGGCGTGGACGCAAAATGGGGCGTTGTGGGTCTAACGGCCTCTGCGAGCGCTGCAGCGTGGGTCGAGTTTGTGCTCCTGAGACGAAAACTCAATCAACGGATCGGCACCACCGGACTTTCGTTCGTTTATCTCCTGAAACTGTTCGCAGCCGCCCTCGTCGGAACCGGTGTCGGCTGGGGACTCAAAGTGCTGTTAGGCCCAATCCACCCCATCCCAACAGCAGCCATCGTGCTCGGTGGCTACGGTGTTACCTATTTCGCCATAACCTATGCATTTAACCTCCCTGAAGCCAGGACGGTGATCAACCGGGGTCTTCGATTCCTAAAAATACGCACGTAAGTAACTCCAGCCACTCCCATTTCCTGGAAAATTCTCCTCCATTAGGCCTTTTCAATCAGGGAAGGAAATCAACTACCAGCTCTGGAACGATTCCAGAAAAGCAGATGATTCCCATTTTAGCCCCGACTCTTAGGAGGAAATGAACGAATGAAGAGGCTTTTGTCTAGAGGAATCCTGGCGATGGGTGCCGTAGTTTTCTTGTCGCTGGCAGGCACGACCGCTCGTGCAGATAGTTTTCTGATTGTTCCCGCTGGTCCCCAGATCGTCCAGCCTGCGGGTCTCGGAACCGTGAGTACAGTGCTGGTAATCCAAACTAAGGGTTCCTCCACAAGTGGGTTCGGCTCAGTGGCCTACAATCCAAACGATCGTAACGCGAACCGCAATGGGGATGTCGTGGGAGGTAGCCAAATCGTAGGGGGCGCGAATAACCAAACTTATTCAGCTGCTGATTTGGGCCTAACTAACGGTAATCTCTGCATCATGATGAATATCAACGACCCAAATAAGGGTGGCAGTAACACTGGTCCCGTCGGCCCGATTATCCTCAATTCGTTGGTTTTAACTGCGTATGACCAGTCTGGGACGGCAGTCTTCACTGCTCACCTTGCCGATGCCTTGACGTTGCGTGAAGCCACGCTCAATGGAAACGGAACCGGTAAATCAGACTTTGCGTTTGCCCTGACTCCCGACGCAGCGGCCGCACTCGCAGCAGCGATTGCCGCTAATCCAGGACTCCGGCTCGGTCTCGCAGCAAGTGTCTCCAACGCGCAGGGTGGTCACGAAAGTTTCTTCTTCTGCAAAGGATGTGGCGGTCAGCAAGAAGTGCCTGAGCCTGCGACGATGGTTCTTCTTGGCAGCGGCTTAGCAGGAATTGCGGGCGCGATTCGCAAACGTCGCAACTCTTCGAAGACGCAATAGTGTTTGTCTATATGGCAAGTAAGGGAGCCGAAGCGAGCCGCATCTCGCTTCGGCTTTTTTATTTCTATATTTTCTGAAAACCAAAAGGTATTGAGAGTATCAGTTAGGTATCCTGGACAAACGGACTGGTTGGCGCAGCGGCAGAAACAAGCGGTGAGAGGCAAAGGCGGCCTCAGCCGCCTTTTTTTGTGCCTTTTTGTGCCTAATGAAGAACGTCCGGTTTGACCATGGTATTTCCGCTCCTTATTATCCAAATGTGCTGCCGGTTATCTCAGCAAAACAGATGCGAGAAATTGATCGCCTCACCACTGAGGAATACGGCGTCCCTTCCCTCGCATTAATGCAAGCTGCCGCAAACGCATGTTTCCTGGAAATTGAAAAAAGATTTTCCGGGAAAATATCCAATCTGAGCTTCAGGGTGCTGTGTGGACCCGGGAACAATGGAGGTGATGGTGCCGCGTTGGCGCAGATCCTCTCCGCGGCAGGAGCCGAAACTGAAGTCATCCTTTTCGGAAAGGTTAACGATATCAGCGGAGATGCGCGAACGAACGTCGACCGCGTTCAAGAACTCTCCAACGATCGACAAAACAGGCTAGCTTTCATTGAATGCACCTCGCCGGAAAAGTGGAAAACTCTGTCTGTCAGATCCTCTTCATACAACGTAATCGTCGATGCCCTGTTCGGAACTGGTTTGAGCCGTCCACTCGAAGGGATTTTTGCGAAAGTCGTCGAACACCTGCGGGTCATCAACCAATCTGAGAACGCGCCGTTTATCTTATCCGTCGATATTCCTTCGGGACTCAACTCGGATTCCCCACTCCTCATCGGACCTACAGTTCAAGCAGACGTCACAGTTACTTTCACTGCGCCAAAGGTCGCCAACGTCGTGCCTGCGGCTTCGTACGCAAACGGCAAACTCGCTATTGCCGAGATAGGGTCTCCCACCGAGCTGGTGGAACGAATGGCTTCAAATCTTTTCGTTACTGAGCAAGAGGACGCACAGCATTGGTTAGTCAGGACGCGCTATACGCCGGACTCATTCAAAAACACACACGGTCATGTGCTCGTTATTGCGGGCTCACGAGGCTACACGGGAGCCGCCGTTCTTTGTGGCAACGCAGCCATGCGGGCCGGCGCTGGGCTGACAACTATCGCTACGCCTAACTCCGCTCTAGCCACAATCGCCGCGTCCGTGATGCCTGAAGTAATGACTACGGCTTTGGCCGAAACTGACCGCGGCGCCGTAAGTGATACGGCGGTTGATTACATATCGCAGCTCAGCTCAAAAGCCACGGTAGTGGCGGTTGGTCCAGGACTGACCAGCTCAGACGAACGGACGCGTAACTTCGTACATGCGGTAGTCGCCCAACGCAGTACGCCTGTGGTGATCGATGCCGACGCGCTCAACTGTTTAGCACCATGGCCGGACAGTCTGAGCAAAGTTTCTGAATTTCCAATAGTGCTAACGCCTCATCCCGGAGAGATGTTGAGGCTACTTGGAACTACCGATAAATCAACGCTGGAAAATCGTGTGGACGTCGCTCGAAATTTTGCTATCAAGAATCACGTGATCGTCGTGTTGAAAGGTGCGCCGCCGATCATAGCGGCTGCCGATGGTCGCGTGTTCATAAATTCCACGGGAAATTCGGGCCTCGGCACGGCCGGCGCTGGAGATACGTTAACAGGGCTGATCGCCGGATTCCTGGCGCAAGAGTTTGCACAATCAAAACATAAACCCGATGCGCTGCAGGCAACGATCGCAGCACTCTATGTCGGTGGGTTCGCAGGTGACCTTGCCGCGCGCGAGTTAGGTATGCGGTCAATGGTGGCATCGGATATCCGAGAGCGTATCGGGGATGCAATATGTTTACTCGATCCGGTGGGAGAAGGATGTAGCGAGTGACGGATATTCAAGCCGGGCAGTGGGTCACAACAAATCCCGATGAGACGTTTAGAATCGGAGAAGAAATCGGCGCCCAGTTGAGCGGCGGCGAAATTCTCCTACTTGATGGACCACTCGGCGCGGGAAAGACAGTTTTTGTAAAAGGACTGGCAACGGCGCTTGGCATTGATCCTGACGAAGTAACCAGTCCCTCGTTCACACTGGTTAATCCGTACGATGGACGGTTGCCTGTTTTTCACATCGATCTTTACCGACTTGATGAAGGAGCACCGGCAGCCGAAGCCGTCGATCTGGAAGAGATGTTGAGCAACGAGCGAGCCGTGATCATCATTGAATGGGCTCATCGTTTGGGAAACTATCGGTTGCCATCGAATGCGTGGCGAATTGATATCAATGGTGACGGAGAAGAGGCACGGGTCATTCGCATTTACCGGCGGGAATAATGAGAGTCTACGTACTACGCTAGTTAAAATTAAGAAAACTGAGAACGTCTTGACTCTCGGCGACGCGCAGAATATAAGCTACTGGCGATTTACTTCTGAGGAGCCCATTTTGTCGACCCATCTCCAAACATCAAACGATATCCAGAACATAGCCGAAACAAAGTCACTGTCCCTCGCAGAGTTAGTTTCCGAACTCCAGTCTCAAAAGAGTATTCCGAGTCGTGCTCGAATCAACGACTGGCTGGAAAACGCTGTGCTCTCGGATGAAGATTTGGCTCCCTACGTGGGTTTTAAAGAAGGTAATTACTGGCGCCACCGCGTTTGTCGCAACGAGTTTGTTGAAATGCTCGTGCTCTGCTGGCGGCCGGGTCATCGAACTCCAATCCACGACCATAATGGATCTCACGGATCAGTCCGCGTTCACGAGGGCAGACTCTGGGAAACAATTTTTCACTACCATGAGGTCGAAGGTTTGCAGTACCAATCCGCGCGTGATTATGCTCCAGGCGCAGTCACAGGTTCAGATGTTCCTGACATTCATCAGCTTGGTAATCCTGACGTGAGTGAACAGAACCTCATTACGATTCACGTCTATGCTCCACCTTTGGGTGTGCTTCACACGTACAAACCGGGCAGTACAAGAATCGACCTCTATACTCCTGAGGATATCGCCGGATAGCTAAGGACTAACGAAAGTTGTGTAGTGCATTGTCTTACCGTCAGTCACTAAAGTAATCATTCCTCTATTTCCCGTCCGAAGTATTTGCGCGCCGTTCTGCTCCCAACGCTGAACAACGTCAGCGTTCGGGTGACCAAATACTGACGATTCTCCAACTGAAATGACTGCTAACCTCGAGCTTGTCGATCGAACAAATTCTTCAGTCGACGAGGTTCGGCTTCCATGGTGGGGTACCTTCGTCACGTCCGCGACGACTCTTGTTTGACGGGCAACCAATGCCCTTTCTGCTGTGGCCTCGATGTCCCCACTGAACAAAATTGAACGGCTACCGTATTCGACGCGTAGAACCAGCGAATCATTATTGCCGGACGGCAAGCGAGTGTCTCCTGACGGCTGAGGCCACAATACGCGCAGCGAAACACCGCCCACCCACAACTCATCCCCTGCACCGATTGCTCTAACGGCGACGTTGTTGGACGTCAGCGACTGCAACAGCTTTCCGAACTCCTCGTCGCGCTCTGGAAGTCTTGCGACGAGAGCTGCTCGAACGTTGAAGTTTCGCGCTATGTCATTGAGTCCATCGATGTGATCGGCATCGGCGTGCGTAGGCACCAGATAGTCAATGCGGTCAAGACCTCGCCACCATAGGTATTCAGAGACCACTGCTTCACCGATCGCGCGGTTCGTCGGTTCGGGTTCCTCATCATCGTGCTTAAAGGGCCCGGGTCTGCCTCCTCCATCAACGAGTAAGGTCGTCTCGTCAGGAAATGTTATGAGCGCAGCGTCGCCCTGCCCGACATCCAGGAAATCAACACGCAAATTTCCATCAGAGCCGACGGCGCTGCCAGGATGAAGTAGCAAGACTGCGACAGCAGCCAACTGAGCACCGGCTGCCAGCCAGAAGATTCTGTTACTGGACTTCTTAGCACCTTCATTTTTAGGAAGTCCAAGAGGCCGCCACTTCATCAGCAGAAACGACAGCAGTGCCAGCGGCAAGTAATAAAGAAAGTAAACGGAAAAAAAAGACCCCGTGTATTCAGGCAGTCTTATTGAGGCGACTTGTGCGCGGGAAAATGGATCCACACTATGGACCACCAACCAATTCAAGCTGTTAGCCGCCAGAAACAACGGCTCTGAAACCGTTACGCTGACTTGCGCCGCAACTACACCGGCCAAAGCTGAAATCGCGACCGCCGCCATACCTACACCAACGAAAATATTTAGAAGGAACGAAGCGGGAGAGAAGCGATGAAAGTAAATTATCAGGAATGGTAACAGCGTTAATTGAACGCTGATCGTTACGACAACCGCGGCAAAAGCAAAGCGAAGCAATCGTTGAACGTGGATTCTCTGTAACGTTTTAGCGGTCGTACTCTTGAACCCGGAGTACTCGTAACTAGCGCTTCTGAGATGTCGGACTGCAGCTCGTTCGTCCCAGTAAAGAGCTTCAGCAAATCGACGGATCCAACCTGGACACGCCGGAGGGTATGGAGAGGTGCGGGCCGGTCGCCATGATCCTATCGCGGACAACGTCTGGAGAAGTGGCCAAGCTAGAACCAGAATTGCCAGGACGGATCCGAATGTAAGCTGAAACGAGGGATCGAAGAGGCTTGAAGGCTTCCACAGGAGTAGTCCAATACCAACTGCACCCAACCCGTTCAACGGGGACGCGCGACGTGAAACCAACGGCGCCAGCAAAACTACGCTGAACATCAATGCCGCCCTTAAGATAGACGGCTCCGCGCCGACCGCGGTCGAGTAGCCCCATACGACCGCTGCAGACACCACAAACTGCACCAGTCTATTTCCAGTCAGTCTCCTGATTACGATAAGGACCAGTCCGCCAAGAAACGTTATGTGTAGACCGCTGATGACCAACACGTGAAATGTGCCGCCATCACGAAATCGCTCCTCGGCTGAAGACGATAGGTTGTGTCTGTTTCCGAGCAGGGCTGCATCGAGCACGCCAGCCGTGTCTCTCGAAAGCCGCGAGTCAATCTGTTCCTGAAGTTGGGTGCGCCAGTCGTAAGCCCATGCCAACGGAAGGAAAACTGTGTCGTCGTCTAGTCGTTCGATCAGACGCGGAGACTTGATTGAAGCACTCGCGTCGTAGCCTTTTTGGTCCAGGTATTCAGTGAACTGAGAAACGCCAGGATTTCGATAGTTATCCGTACGCTCAAGAGTAGTCATTACGCGAATGCGTGCGCCATACCGCAGTTGGAGCTCCTGAAGATGAGAACTATTGCCGGAGACGGGAGCCATCAGAGATATAACGCCCGTGGCGGGTCGATCGCTTCTCCCCACGCCTATTCGCTCAACATTGATTGTGAAGTAAACAGCGTGCCAACTAATTTCAGGGTTTTGCTGCAGGACGCCCGTAACTTCCACCGGGTCGCCGGGCTTGATAACGCGCTCATCCAGGAGTCGCTTGACGCGATCTTGTCGAGCGGGTTGGTTCTCAAGCTCCGCTAAGGTGCTGCCAGCGAAGACGAAGGCCAGGAGCAGCAAGAAGGTGGCAGGCGTGACTCGCTGAAGCAACACCAGCAACGCGCAACCGAACGTGCCGAACAAAGCGCAAACCGCAAGAAAATGCAGTGGCAGTTCGGTATTGCTCAGGAGGATGCCGCCGGAGAAAGCCGCGGCCACCTGTGCGAGAGGGAAGAGATTTGTTCGGCAATTGTCGTTGCGCTCTTCTAACAACTTTCCCTCGCTGGTTAGGGGCCGAGAAACTAGTCGTCATCGGCACCGTCGACGCGGAAACGTGCGACTAGTGGCAAGTGATCTGAAATCGTCGCCTTGTACTTGGAACAAAACATGTTTGGTAGCAGTGCCTGCAGTTGTTGAATTCGAATGAAGCCGGTCCACTCAGGAGTATGCAGTCTCGAAATCGAAAAACCATCGAGCAGGTTTCCCGTAAAATTACTCGCGCCGGTGCATTCGCCAATGTGGGATGGTCCATTCAACGATGAGGAGATAAACCGGAGGAACTCATTGTTTTGTTTACCCGGACTGAGATTGGCAAAATTTCGCTGGTCCTGAGTTGGCACCATGTTGTAATCGCCAACAACGAGCACATCTTTCTCACCGGTCGCTTCCGTGTGTGCGGTGATAAACCGTGAGATAGCACGCACCTGACAGGTGCGTATTTCGCGCTCCTCCGTGTCGCGTCCGGATTTCAAGTGAACTGCGATCAAAAGAAAATCGAAGTTGCGAATCTTTACGTCGAAGGCCCAGGCCTGACGGAGCCGATCGGGCTGACCTTCATCCGACCCGGGGACGGCGCGCCTGTTACCAACAGAAATGTTCGGACTGTCTTTGAACAACACTGCAATCATCTGAGGCACAGGTTGATTGTTGTCCATCTCCACTTTGTACCTGGCACCGTTCGCAAATGGAGTGGCCACGATCTCATCAAGTGACGCACGCGAGTTCACTTCTGACAGGGCGATTACGTCCGCGTCAATCGCGGAGATCGCTGCACGCAGTTCGGCAGGCTTGTTTACTTTGTGAACGACTCCCTGATCGTCGAATCTGACGCCTTGCTGGTTCCAGGCCGCGACCCTGGCGAAGTTTTGACTGTAAGACGGACCTGTGATGGCCAAGCAGGCCGAGACGACCGAGCACGCAATCATGAGACGGCGAAGCATATGGAGATCCTTTCGGGCGAAATCGCAGTAAGGCTCTTCCGCGATTACTTAGGGTGATGTCCTGCGACGTTTTCGCGTGGACCAAGCGGTTACTACGCCGCGAGGAGGCGTACTACGGTTTCAACGTGATGAGTCTGCGGGAACATATCAAATGCAGTGACAGAGTCAAGAGAATATCCGCCGGCCAAAAGTTTTTTCAGGTCCCGGGCAAGCGTCGCCGGGTCGCACGAAACGTAAACAATGCAAGCAGGCTTGAGTGACAGTATGCCGGCGATTACTTTGTTTTCTGCGCCAGTACGGGGCGGGTCCAATAACAAAAAATCCGGGGGGCTTGTGACTTCACCACTACGCAACCAGCTTCCTACGTCGGCCGTAAACACCTGCGCATTTTTAAGCTGCGCTGAATCAAGATTCGCACGTGTAAATCCGGTCGCGCGTTGATTTGCTTCAACGCCAATGGCTTGTGTAAAGCGTCTTGCCAGCGGCAACGTAAACAACCCGACGCCACAATAAAGATCGATCGCAACCTTCCCTTTAGCGCTGCCAACTGCTTCGTTAATTAACGCCGGTAGAAGTTCGTGATTGATCTGAAAAAACGATTGGGCGCTGAATTGATAACGCTCACCGGCAATCGTGCGGCTAATTTCACGGGGCTCAAAACGCGCCAGTGGTGGATCTACCGAAACACTTCCATCGCCGGCCACCGCGGCAATATCTCTGACGCTGGTTGAAGTCTCGATGGTAGAACGAAGGCTCTCCAGGGTCTCCTGTAATTCAGGAACCAAAACTGCACAATATTCAACGTCACATACTTCTCGTGAACCACGAACGTAGTAACCCAACCACTTTTTGTCAGCGTCGGTCTGCCATAACGCGCGAGCACGATAATGCCATTCCGGTGAAGCATGAATCTTGAGTTCGACTGGCCCCGGGATTTTAGCTATGCGTTGAAAACAATCCCGAATGATGTCAACTTTCGCTTGCAGTTGGGACTCATAAGTTAGTTGTTGAAAGTCACACCCGCCGCACCTACCGAAGTAAGGGCACGGAGGATCAACACGAACTGAAGACGGTTTAATAATCTCGTGTATTGATGCGAAAGCCACTTTTCCCTGGACACGATCAATCCTGACGCGCACTTCGTCGCCAGGCGCGGCAAGGGAAACAAGTACGGTGAGCCCATCCGCATGCGCCAGGCCAACGCCGCCTGGCAACAAACGCTCAATCGTGACGTTCAGAAAAGACGGAAGTGTCTCCGTTGTTTGCATAGGTAAACCAAACTGAAAATAGGAAAAGCGGTGGGACTATTATGACAAATAGAACAGACTGAGTCGCGGCACGCCATACTGCTCGCGCAAACGTTTCAAGAACAGGTTGTCGAACGTCTGCTGGTAAACCGACGCGTCCATCTGCTTTCGATAAGGCCGCAATTGTTCCTTCGTTTCGTCTTTCAAGGCGGCCAACTTGTCAGCATTAATCGCCTTCGTCATCACATCACTGATCATCCGTTCTATTCCACCTAACGATTGCTCCAGCTTTCTCGCGTCCAGGTTGGTCAGAGAGAACTCCTGAGCTAACTCATCCATTCGCGCAACTGCCCGGTCTAATACTTCAACAAATTCGTCGGCCGACGCATGACGTTCACGAGCTGACAAGAGAGCCGCGCGTCCGCGTTGCAAATGTTCGATAATGGCCGAGCGCGAAAACGGTTGGTGATCGTCGGTATCATCGACTACGACTTCACTGCTCGCTCCGACCTGCGCTTCACGCCATTCGGCAAACTGCGCTTCAACTTCCTCCTGACAGTAAAGCAAGCTCTTGACAGTGCGCTTGCGCGGTTTGGACTCCCAGGAATCAAACGCCTTTTCAATCCCTCGCAGCACCACGTGGAGCGGGACGTCCATTTCTTTCCAACTTTCGATCAATGCCCAGTCCATCGGACTCAGCAGCAAGTGCTTGTCGCGACGGCGAATAAATGCGTCTTCGATCTCGGTGAAATAATTGAAGTAATTCAATGCGGAACTTCGAATCTAGAGGCGTTTATTCTTCGGACGCAGTTCGTTCATAGATTAATCTGAGTCCTTCAAGCGTCAAAGTTTCGTCGACGAGTTCGATGAACTCAGAACCAGTCGCGATCAATGATGCCAGACCGCCTGTAGCAATGACCCTTGGAGAGCCTCCCAATTCCTGCCTCATCGTGCGAAGAACTCCGTCAACCAATCCAACAAAGCCATGATACAAACCGGACTGCATCGCCGTGACAGTTGAAGTCCCGATGACTCTTTGCGGTCTGCGGATATCAACTCGAGGTAATTTCGCAGTGCGTTCGAACAGCGCATCTGAGGAGATCATGATGCCGGGCGTGATTGCGCCACCGACGTATCGACCTTCCTTGTCGATGGCGTTGAAAGTCGTAGCCGTTCCAAAATCCACCACAATGCACGGCGCCCCATACTTTCCTATCGCAGCCACTGCATCGACGATCCGGTCAGCACCAACATCCGACGCTGGCTCGTAAAGAATCTCCAGGCCAGTGTCAGTCGAATGATCGACGAACATTGGGCTCAGGTGAAAATACCTTTCCGCCATCGTTTTGAGAGTGTAATTAAGCGGTGGTACTACTGAAGCGATCGCGATTGCATCAATCGCCTCAAAATCCAATTCAGCTAACTGGAATAAATTGCGCGCATGCACGCCGTATTCATCGACCGTGCGCGATCGCGCTGTGGTGAGTCGCCAATGCGCAATCAGTTCCCGGCCGGCGAAAACTCCGAGTGATGTGTTTGTATTACCCGCGTCAATAACCAGCAGCATGTTCGAGTTCTCGCATTCTTTCGGTGTTTAATAAACTTTCGATGGCATCAGCGGCCGCGGCCGCCCCGTTCTCTTTTTGGACCTGCAAACCTACTTCTTCAGCTCTAATCGAGTAGCTCCTCTCGCCGAGCAACGCGGCTAATTCTTTGGTGGCGCTTGCCGCATTGTAGCGCGGCCGTGGCAAGGATCGCCCACATCCCAAACGAACTACGCGTGCGGCATTGTCGAACTGATCGTGCGCGTGGGGAACCACCAACTGGGCCTTCCCTGCTTTCAATGCTTGTCCGGTTGTGCCTATCCCGCCGCTATGAACGATCGCGGCGGCCCGGGCAAAGACCTGCTCGAACGGCGCGTACTCAAACGCGGCTATCCCAGGCGGTAAAGAATCGCCCGGCATATTTCGTTGATGGCCGATTAACAGCAAGGCGCGATGGCCCAAAGCTTGTGCAGCCTTTAGTGAATCACGATAGAAATTCTCGGCAACCCAAAAAGCTGACGAGCCAAGCGTAAATACGATCGGAGGTGGTCCATCATCCAGGAAACGCAGCAATTCGGGCTGCGTTTCGGTGTCGCCGAAATAGTCTCGCCGATCATAAAACGCGAAGCCTGTGACGATAGTGTTGGGTGGCCAATCCGGTTGCGGTCGCCCAATCACTCGTGAGAACAATGCAAGTACACGCTGCGGTGAATGTTGGCCGTCCAGCAACGGTTGCTCGCCGTGTGGCATTCCTAGTTCGGCGCGTAATTGATAAACGGCCTTCAGCATCTGGTCCATCCGAAACTTCGCTACTCGGCGAAACAGTTTCCCGAGCACCGGGCTGAGTTTTACGAAGTGATAAAGCGATGGCATCTGTGGAGCAACGGGCGGTTCATAGGCGGAAAAGAAGGACACTGGAGCCAGCACTGTCGACACCCAGGGCAGGCCGCGTTTCTGAGCGACGATTGGACCAACTAACGGCAGCAGATGTGTCACCAGCAAATCGGCGCCGTCCACGGCCGCGTTTAGATCGTCGTAAACTTCTCTCAGATTTCCAGTGAACAGCTCCATCACCCTTTCAGTTCCTGTCTTTTGATCAATTAAGTCGGCTGATAACTTAATAAGTTCGTCAGGTTGATCGTAGGAAGGCATGTCAGGTCTGATCGGCACGAACTCGATGCCGGCGACATCCATCTTTTCGCGATAGACTTCCGATGTTGCTATTACCGGCTGATGTCCTCGCGCCTTGAGCTCGTGCGCGATGGCCACGTAGGGATGAATGTCACCGAATGATCCAAACGTTGACAGGACGATACGCTTCCCGCTAGTCATTGGGTAACTGTCTCCGTGGATCGGACACTGGAAATATCTGCGGCGCGGATCACTTTCTGAGCGCCGTTGTCTAGTTCAACGACCAACCCGCCATCGGTTTCGAGGCCTTTGGTAACTCCTTCGAAGGTTCCGTTGCCATCCGTTACCCTGATTCGCTTTCCCTGGCAGTAAGACGAACGCGCGCACCAATCTTTAGCCAAACTACCGGCAGGGTTCGTTTGGAATTTCTCGTACTGCGTCGCCAGGTTTTTGACTAGACTCTGAAGAACTAATTCGTAATCCACTGACAGACCCGATATGCCCTGGATTGAAGTGGCAACGCTCTGCAGTTGGGGTGGAAACGAGTGTTCGGTGAGGTTTATCCCAATACCCATCACGACAGCACTGCCACCAGCGGTCTCAACCGTTTCAGCGAGGATGCCGCACAATTTTTTTTCCCCAGCAACAATGTCGTTCGGCCACTTAATGTCAGTTTGTAATCCGCAGCTCTCCAACAATGCATCGTGCACGGCGACTGCAGTCATCAACGTCAGTAGCGGCCACGAACTGTGTGGAAGAGTTGGTCGCAGGACCACACTGAAATAAAGTCCGGCGCCTTTCGGCGAAAGCCACTGCCTTCCCAGACGGCCTCGGCCGCTCGTTTGTTCTGCGGCAACCACGCACAGACCTTCGGGCGCGCCTTCTGTAGCCCGCCTCGCCGCCTCGAGGTTAGTGGAGGGCAGTGATTCGAAACGTAAAATTGTAGGATTGAATGCCATCAAGCGTGACGTGAATCAAATCGCGGAGCGTTGCGCCAAGTCCAGCGCGTCTTCTGCCAGTTGCTTTACCATTACGTCGAGATTTGCGAAGCGTTTGTCCCGCGTCTGGCCGCGCACATAGCGGAAGTAAATCTGTTGAATGACAACGGCTACTTTGAAGCGCGCAAACGTTTCATAAAACACGATACGCGACAGATCACGGCCAGTCGCTTTTTCATATTGATCAATAATCTCTTCACGAGTGAGCCAGCCAGGCCCATTTGTGATCGCGCGCAAAGAGCTATTGGTTTCCGTTCCCTTCATGGTCCAGTAAGCGAGAAACAATCCTACGTCGATTAACGGATCACCTACCGTAGACATCTCCCAATCCAGGACTGCGACAACGCGGGTTGGTTCTTCTTCATCAAGCATGACATTGTCGAGTTTGAAATCGTTATGGACGATAGACGCGTCTACGCCATCATCGACCGGAAGTCGTCCCCTCAGCCACTGAATTACTTCTTCCATCTGCAGCAACTCACCGGTTTTTGAACGTTCCCAACGCCTGGCCCAACCATCGACCTGGCGACTAACAAACCCAACGGGCTTGCCCAGGTGAACAATGCCTGACTCCTGGATCTCCACCGCATGAAGCTTCACCAGCGTTCCGACGACCGCTTCGCTCACGCGACGTAGCACGCTGGTGTTGTCACCAATCGGCGGGGGAACACTTGACCGGACAATGATCCCACGTCGGCGCTCCATCAAATAAAACGGAACGCCGATAACATCGACATCTTCGCAAAGTAGGATCGGCTTAGGGGCGAGCGGAAATAGTGGATGGACTGCCTCCAACAATTTGTATTCACGCGGCATGTCGTGCGCGGTCGGAGCTACCGGGCCCACGGGCGGTCGGCGCAGGACGAATTCGTTCGACCCCCAGCGAATCAGATATGTAAGGTTTGAATGACCGCCGGGAAACTGTCGAATTTCGAGGGATGAGCTACCTGAACCTAACGCGGCATTGAGATACGTTCGCAGAGCCTCGACGTCTAACTCCTCGCCCGTTCTGACCGGCGCGCTGTCAGTAGTTGAACTCATCCTATGCTTGCGTCGAGAAGTGTTTGAGTATTCGAATCGCTACTGCCTGGCGGTGAACTTCATCAGGTCCGTCATAAATGCGCGCCGCGCGCGCGTCGCGGTAGAACATTTCCAATGGCGTATCTTTGGAATAGCCAAGCGCGCCGTGAACCTGGATTGCCCGGTCGATCACGTCGTGAAGCACCCGGGCTGCGAAGAACTTAATCAACGAAATCTCTACTCGCGCGTCTTGCTCCCGATCCATCTTCCACGCCGCTTCCAACGTCATTAGTCGCGCAGCTTTTATCTCAGCGGCGGAGTCGGCTATCCAGTTCTGAACTGTTTGCTTTCTCGCAAGCGGTTCACCAAAAGTTTTACGTTGAAGTGCGTAGCTGCACATCATCTCAAAACTTCTTTGGGCCGCGCCTAACCAGCGCATGCAGTGCTGAATACGTCCTGGCCCAAGTCGGGCCTGCGCAAGTTTGAAGCCTTTGCCGCGCTCGCCGAGAAGGTTCTGAAGAGGAACTCTGCAGTCTTCAAAACGGATTTCGCAGTGGCCGCCAACTCCTCCCGACCCCATCACAGGAACCGACCGCACGATATTAAAACCGGGGGTGTCGGTTGGTACCAGAATCATACTCGCGCGTTGATGTGGTTCCGCATCCGGATCCGTCACGGCCATCACAATCGAGAACGCCGAACCAATCGCTCCGCTGATGAACCACTTGTGACCGTTAATTACCCAGTCACTTCCCTGCACCTCCGCGCGCGTGCGCAGGCCAGTCGGATCAGAACCGGAGACCTCCGGTTCGGTCATCGCAAAACAGGAACGCACATCACCCGATGCCAATGGCTGCAGAAATTGTTTCTTCTGCTCGTCTGTCGCGGCGATGATCAATAGCTCGGCGTTTCCTGCATCCGGCGCTGCGGAGCCGAAGATACGTGGCGCCATCACCGAGCGACCAATAATCTCGTTCACTAGTGCCTGCCCAATAAAACCGATGCCCATGCCGCCCCATTCCCTGGGTAAGTTGGGCGCCCAAAGTCCCCTCTCTTTCACCTTCTGCTGCAGCTCGCGTTCGATTTCCTCCGGCAGACCTTCGTGTTCCACCATGCGCTCTTCATTAGGATAGACATGCTCGTGCATGAACTGATCGATTGCCTGGCGCGCCTGTTCCAGCTCTGGAGGAATACTGAAGTCGATCATTTGGAGAAACCTTTAGACGGCTATTTGACGACGTCAAACGCGGACAAGATGCGAGAACGGAGTCTGGATTGTATCTGTAAGCAGACTGGTTAACCAGATCAACGTTATCTGCACCTCGACTGCAATCGGTGCGCAAAACGCTTTTGGTGCGTTAACATGCCGTCCAAGCCAGCGACCTGACTTTCCTGTTTCGGAGGAATCCACCATGAAGTCTCTTGTCGGTTTTATTCTGCCATTGATTGCGGTCACTGCAATCGGTCAGCGAGTAGCGAGTTTGCCGGCCGGTTCCGTGGTCGATTTATCGCACCCATTCGACGCCACTACTGTGTATTGGCCCACAGCCGAAGCTTTCAAATTGGAAAAAGATTTCGAAGGCATGACCGACAAGGGTTTTTACTATTCCGCCTATCGATACTCATCGGCAGAACATGGGGGCACACACATTGACGCGCCCGTTCACTTTGCGAAAGGTCGCAATTCAGTCGACGCGATTCCGCTCAGCCAGCTGATTGGTCCTGCTATCGTGGTGGACGTGACGGGAAAGGTGGAAGGAAATCGCGACTACCAGGTAACGGAGAATGACCTGAGAGGTTGGGAAAGGCGAAACGGAAGAATAACGAACGGTTCAATCGTTTTGCTGCGCACCGGCTTTGGAAGGTTTTATCCCGATCGGAAAAGGTATCTTGGGACTGAACAGCGCGGCGAGAAAGCTGTTGCCGATCTTCACTTTCCGGGTTTACATCCTGATGCCGCCAGGTGGCTCACGAGGAATCGCAGCATCAAAGCGATAGGGCTCGACACGCCCAGCATTGACTACGGCCAATCGACACTGTTTGAAAGTCATCGGATTCTTTTTGAGAAGAATATCCCCGCTTTTGAAAACGTAGCAAATCTGGACAAATTACCGATAAAGGGATTTTCGATAGTGGCACTGCCGATGAAGATAGCTGGCGGTAGTGGTGGTCCATTGCGGATGATTGCGATTGTTCCCGGTCGCTGACAACAAATGGATCTTCGCACCATCGATTGGTTTCCAATCAAACTCTCCTTCGCGGTTGCCACGGCCGCAACGATCATCGCGTTGACAGCTGGAGGCGCCCTTGCATGGCTCTTAGCACGCAAGCGCTTCCCTGGACGCAATCTGATCGATTCACTGATTACCCTCCCGTTGGTTCTGCCACCGACGGTTCTCGGCTATTACCTGTTGACGTTATTGGGAACCCGTTCTGGACCAGGTAAGTTTCTTTATGAACGGTTCGGTATCCGACTTACTTTCACGGTTGGGGCGGCGATCATCGCCGCGACGATTCATGCGTTGCCGCTGGTGACAAAGAGTTTGCGAGCAGCTTTCGAGGGCGTCGACAGTCAGTTGGAAGCTGCGGCGAAGACTTTGGGTCTCAGCAGTCGGTTGGTTTTCTTTCGGATTACGTTGCCGCTTGCGTCACGAGGTGTGTTGGCCGCGACAGCGCTGGCTTTCGCACGAGCTCTCGGCGACTTCGGCGTAACGATCATGATTGCGGGAAACATTCCCGGAAGGACCCAAACTGCTTCAGTCGCGATTTACGACGCCATTCAGGCAGGCCGCGACAATGAGGCTTTCACACTGGCTGTGATTGTTTCTTTGATCGCGGTCGTGATGCTTTACTTCATCAATCGTTTCGGCAGATTGCGCTGGTGATTCAGCCGAGGAACCCGTTGAAACGGGATTCACTCGTGGTGTACCCGGGGAAGATCTGCGCCAGATTCGTCGCCCCTAAATGACGTCGACCAACCTCGGCGAAGACGTCACGGAAGTCAGTTGTTAAAGCCAGATCGCGACCTTCGTGCAACTGATCGTTCTTTAGCCCGGGCCATTGGCCGTAGACCTTGCCACCACGCACGCTGTTTCCAATGACAAACATCGCGTTGGCGTGACCGTGATCCGTTCCGCGGTTACCATTTTCCCGGACGGTGCGTCCGAATTCAGACATCGTCAGGATCACGACGTCATCCATGCGTTGGCCCAGATCCAGAGACAGAGCTGTTAATCCGTTGCTGAACTGCTGCAACAGATTACTCAGCTGACCGCGACCATTTCCCTGGTTAACGTGCGTGTCCCAATTAAGCCCCTGCGTATCGGTGAACGCTACCTCAAGGCCGACGCCCGCTTTAATTAGTTGGGCAATTTGCAGAAGTGAAAAGCCGAACGGAGTGCGCGGATACTGAGCGCCGTTCTCCGGTTGATACTGCGCTGGATTAACTTTCTTCAAATAGTTAACCGCTTCAAACGTTTCCCGTCCCGTGCCGATTAAATCGTCGTTCAATGTCTGGGAATAAATTGCTTCGAAGCCGCCCTGAACGCTCGCAGATCTGTTGCCGGCGCGAATGGTGAAGTCGGCCAGGTTCGACATCGATACGGTCGGCGCCTTTCCTTGCATCGCACGCGGTAGCGCCCTCGTAAGCGAGACAGCGCGAAAGGGACTGGCGTTGGCGTCACTCTGGCTTTGCAGGTAGCGGTTTAGCCAGCCATCCGGAGTTCCCTTCCGGCCTGGGGTCGCCGACTCCATGTAGTCCTGTGCATCAAAGTGCGAACGAGTGTTGTCAGGGGATCCGACGGCGTTAACAATTGCCAGTCTCTTGGAGTCCCAAAGCGACTTCAGTGAATTCATGGAAGGATGAAAACCGAAGAAACCGTCCAGGTCTATGGATGACTCAGCTCCGGCGCCCGGTTTTTGAATCGCGATGCCCGGACGCAAACTGTAGTAACCGGATTCGCCATGCGGCACCACCATGTTCAGACCATCGACTGCACCGCGTTGGAATATGGCGATGAGCGTCTTACGACGTTGCCCCTTGGCGGCCGATTGTCCAAACACCGCTCGTTGCAGAAAAGACGGCGCAAGACCCGCTGCACCGAAACTGGCTAGCGCCACGCTTCCCGACTTAATAAAAAATCTTCGGTCCATAATTTTCACCTGTCGCGCATCAATTACTGTCGCTGAAATTCAGGAGAGCCCAATACTAATCCCACCACCTTCGTTACCGGATCAGAAACATTCGCTTCGCCACCACCCATTTGTTGACGTCGACGGCCGGCCCCTGCACCGGCACGCATGGCAGATGCTTCCATCGCGGAATCATCAGGCTCCCGCGACTGAACCACCAACGGAGTCTCCGCCTTGTACTGTTTCAACAGCGTGCTTTTCATTGTCGCCGACAGATCTTCACCGATGATTGCGCGGGCAATAGAGTCCACAACTTTGTCTGAGCCATCCATTTGGATGGCAAATCGTTTTAGATCGACGCGAGTTCCCGGAATGCGATTGCTGGCGAGTACCAGTCCAAAGTTCATTCTCTCAAGTAGGCCGCCGGTGTTTACCCAGCTTTCGGCGTTGTCGGAATAGCCATTGGGTGTTTGGTAGCCATAAAGCGGTTCACCCATTCGCGCGATCCACTGATGAAGTTGCGGTCCGCCATTAGTTTCCGCACCCAAAGCACGAATGGCGCTGATAGTTAGTTCGAACGGTCGCTTAACTTTTGCCCGATACGCATCTTGCGAATAAAACTCCGGCGAGAAAAAGATGGTTCGCAGAGTTTCCCTGATATCACCCTTGCTCTTCGTAAAGGTGGCCGCGACGCGGTCCACCAACGACGCGGGTGGATTATCGGAAACGAAATGCCGCACGAGCTTGTTAGCAATTGATTTCGCAGTCGATGGATGACGGGCAAGTATATCGAGCACCATCAAACCATCCTTGAAACCCCCACCTGCGGGAATCTTATGGCCCAGGACAACCTTCTCGCCATCATCATGCGCGCGTGCGTTGAAGAAAAACCTGCCCGCTTCCCTGCGAGCAGCCTCGCCGAGAATCGCCGAAGCTGCAGCGCCGCCACCACGCGGAGCGAAGATGGTCCAGCCAGTAAAACAGCGTGCAACTTCCTGGACATCCTTTTGCGTGTAGCCACCGTCAACGCCAAGCGTGTGAAGCTCCATCAACTCCCGCGCATAGTTTTCATTAATACCCCGACGCATGCGCTGCGACTGGGCTGGACGTGGGCCGCCTTCGGGATTCATTGTTCCCCGAGGAGAGGGACGCCGATTATTCCGCAGGTCAAACATTCCACCTGGACGGCGTTCCGGCCGGTTCATGTTTGGACTGACACTCTGGAAGTTATCCAGGTAGAACAACATCGCGGGGCTTTGGGCCGTTGCTGTCAGTAATTCGGAAAACTTGCCCATCGCGTTGGGTCTGATTGTGTCACGATCGTACGAAGTTAACAGCCATCGATCCGCGCCTTTGCCGAAGAACACATTGAAGTGATTGCTCCAGAAATCAACCATCACTTCATTAAGTTGGCGCTCGCTGTAGACCGCGCGCAGAATACGTGAGGCTTGTAACTCCGCCACAATCCGCTGGGGCTGGCCCAGTCCGTTCTCGCGATAGTATTCGCGCAACGCTTGCCGGTACTCGGCGTTAGGTTGATCGGCTTCCATGTTTGGTTGACCAGCCATCTGTTCCGCCGGATTTTTTTCGTTTGGCATCCTTCGGTTGTCGCGCGCGGCAGCTAATCCCTCAGGAAGTTCACCGCGTCGTTGAAGTTGGCGCAGCAACTGCCCAGGTTGCGGAAACTTCTCGTACAGTTGTGCGGTGGTCATTTCCAAGGTTGTCAGGTGTTTAACTTTGGAATGGACCGCGTCATCGTTGATCTTCTCAGGACTGAGTTGTTGATTGATGTAGTTGTCCAGACCTACAGCTTTGACTCGTTCCAGGTCTCCCGGTCGCGCCCCGAAACCCAGACGATTGAGGACGTGCAAGATACGTTGGTCCTCGGTGACTTTGGTGCTGCCTTTGGTCATCCCGTTGGCCGAGACCACTGGAAGGCTAGCGGTGAACGTAGCAGCAACAATAAACAGAGAAATTACTGAATGCGACCAGCGCGGAGCTGCGGTTTTGAACTCTGAGAAAATCATCATGGCACCTTCAAATTCAACGAATTCGGTCTGCGAGAAATTTATCGACCAGCCCTTAGACGCGCGGAAGTCGGGGAGGGTTGAATAATTCTTATCCAAACCGCTCTTGCGGGCTAACGTACGGGTCTTGGGAAACTTACGGGACTTCGATTACCGTCCCGATCCACGGCACGAACGCCGAAAAAGTAATTGTCCTTGGACATCCCCTTGACTGTGTGAGACGTGACATTCCCTACAAATATGGCATTTGTCCAAACTGCGGCAGTGGTATCGCGCCAGACTATCTCGTACCCGGCAAGATCCGTTTCTTTATTGGCTTCCCACGTCAAATCAGTGTCGTTAGTCAAACGCGCCGTCACGAGACCCACGCCTTTCGGGCGGGCCGGCGCCAGGGCCAATGTGCCAAGCGCCGAAGCGTTTATTCGTGCCACATTGGCGGCGTAACGAAAGTCGACGAACTCGGGCAAATCACCATAGTGAATGCCATTCTCCACGCGAACGTTCTGGTGCTGATGGCTATAGTCTTCGTTTGTCTCGGTGAACCGAACGGCAGGGTATCGTCGTTCAAGAAAAGGGCGGTGATCGCCACCACGCAAATACCGATCGCGCCGGTAGACCATCACTACCCGCATACTGCGAACGTAACGTTCCGCTGTTTCTTTAATGAAGCGTGCTAACTGGCGAGACGTAGAATCGTTTTCACCGCCAACGCCCCTACGGACATTTGCCTCTTCAGGCGTTTCGTCAGTCGGCACTCCTTCCGAAAATACACGCACGGTATTGCGATCGCGCACGCCGTTTCCGCCAAGTGAATTTCCAACGATGTCGTTCGTGAACATCGCTTCGATGTCGACTTTTTTCTGTTTAGCCTGTTCGGCGAAATAAGTGGCGCCGTAAAGCCCCTGCTCTTCACCGGCAACGGCCATGAACACAATTGTCGCTTCGAATTGGTGCGGCGCCATCGCCCGGGCCATTTCCAAAACTACGGCCGTTCCCGACGCGTCATCGTTTGCGCCCGGAGCATCGCATTTTGCGTCGACTGCGCTGCCGCACATCGAATCATAATGTCCACTGACCACGTAAGTTCGTGCGACGGACTCGGGTCTCGTTCCTTTAAGTGTTGCCACGACGTTTGTGAGCATAGTGGGCGAAGGAATGCGATCACCTTTTGCTTGTTCAAATGTTTGTTTTTGGACACTCATGCGTCCGCCAGACGTCGCTGCAATCTTCTGAAATTCTAAAAATAGCCAATCTCTTGCGGCACCGATCCCACGTTTTGGATCTGTCTGATCGGACAACGTGTTGCGAGTTCCGAAAGAAACCAGTTTGCGAATGGTTGTTTCGATATTGCGAGCGTCTATTGTCCGAACGATGGAAACAATTTGCGGATTCAACTTCGCGTTTACGAGAGGCCGATTAAGAGGTCGCCGACGCCTTTGCTGGCCTGGGGTGGCCGGCGCAGTTAATGATGTAAGAAGAAGTACCGAGGCCGTAACGGTTACGATCCGTGGAATCAACATAGGCTCGCTTTCCTTTTGGACGGTGGAGTGCCTGCAATTTAACACTCGGTCTCCGGAACCGGAAAGCTTATTGAATGAGGCGTGTCGGTGTTAGTAAAACCGGTAAGCCCGACCCTTCCAAACAACGATAACTTCGCCGCCTAATTGTTCAGCGAATGGTCGCAGGCCTGTTTCATCGGCAACCAGAGCCCGATACTGTTCGGATCCTCGTTTCACGTTGGTGGTGGCCCTCTGTTGATATGCCGTATCTATCCAGGAGTTGTTCTGGCGAACAAATCGCTTGCCGGCCACCGTTCTGGTGTCTTCACGTTCACTCGTGTCGGTCTTGTTTTTGTCCTTGTCCTCGTTGTCGCGACGCGCACCCATTAACCCAGGAGCTTTTTGTTGTTTCGGTTCATTAGCGGCAGCTCCGACAGTGGTGGCCGCCCTGTTAGAAGTAACTGATTCCTTAGCCTGTGGCCGTGCCGAGAATTGTTCAGTGTCGGCTCCCTTTTTGGCTGCCTCCTCTCGCAACGGCTGCGCTCGATCACGTTCGGCATAAGCGGGTGCCGGCGCAGGCGCTTCAGCAGGAGCGGACAAATCCGGCGCGAAGGTTGGTGTGGCCTTGGAAACTTGATCATCGGATTGCTTCTGAAGTGGAGCAGGTGCCTCAGAAGGTCCGACTCCCGCAACAGACCCTGCGCTTTCACCGCGGCGTGCTTCTGCTGGACTATTGCCCGCAACCGGTTGAGTCGAGGGCGCTGGTGCGTTTAACTCATTCGGAATGGGTGATTGAGAGGGAACCACTTGGTTTGCCTGGTCCATATTCGGCTGCTGAGTCGGTTCGTGTTTTGCGACGAACTCACCAGGTCCATCCTGGCGGAGCGCTACCACACCGATACCAATGATCGACGCTAGCACAATTGCTGGTATCACAAATCGGAGGACTGGGTACGACAAGAAACCGCTTAGTTGCTGCCAAAAGGACGGTGACGGTGTTACGTCTGGCGCCAGCCGCGGGGCTGCGAACCCTGTCGACTGTGTGAGGTTGACGGCGATAGCGCGGCAATCATCACACTCCGCAAGATGCGCAGAATAACGTGAGCGTGCACGTTCAGTAACGATCCCTTCTGCAAAGGCATTCAATTCGTCCGCATCCAGATGTTCAGCAGAGCCTAACGGAGCAGACACTACTCGGTCATTGCGCCGCGCAAGCGATCGCAACAGAACGTCTATCTCATTTTGGTTCGCCGGTTTCATTCAATAACCCTTCGCCATTCTAAGAACGCTCGTCAGCCCTTTTGCTTGCGGCTAAAACTACACAATTCTGACTGCATATCTTTGTTGTTCATCCTGCAATTTCGTTCTCTTTCTTGGTCAACACGTTGTCGGCGGCCAAAAGCGGCTCAATATCAGTGTCCAAACCTACAGCGAATTTGGAAAACGCTTCATCAGTTTCCGACTTAGTCCACCCTTTATCGTTCATCAAAACACTCTCAACTTGACGTCTAAGTTCCGTGTGAACGCGCGTAAGCCGTCGGCTTGCAGTTGCTTCGTGGACGCCTAACACTGCACCCGCCTCCTTTAGACGAAGGCCGTCGAAGTAGTAGAGCTTCACCAGCAGACGATCTTCAGCTGCCAGCTGCTGCACCGCGTTTGCTAAAGCGCGCTGCATTTCGGCGGCTGCAAGCTTCCGCGAGGTCTGATCTTCCGGATTCACGACCGGCTCTCGACCTGACCATTCATGTTGGTTGGAACTCTGAACAATTCGATCGAAATCAGCGTCCTCTTCGGTTTGCACCAAACGCGATTGTTTCCGGTGTTGGTCAATTGCCAATTGGGCAACCACGGCCCTCAGCCAACCCGCAAGCGAACCGCGGCCTGAGTAGTAAGCAAGCTTCCCTGTCGGCTGCCCGTCTTCACCGCGACGCAATCCGTGTAGTTCCGCCCAGATCGATTGGGCAAGATCTTCTGCGGCTTCTTCGTTGGACGAGGCCCCTCGGGCCGCGGAGCGGACGGTTGGTGAGAAGCGTTCGACTAGGTCATCCCAGGCTCTTTGATTGCCTTGTTCACAGGCCACAATCAAACAGAGATCGTCGGCTTGTAATTTGTCGACAAATTCCGTGATGACGGCAGGCGACGCATCATCTTCGTCGCGCAAGAGATGTTTCTGCAGAGTAGCTTTGATGCGCTGCTGTAAAGAAGTTACAGGTACGCCATAATCGTCGGCAGCACGGGCCAGCAAACGTTTCGCGCCTTCTGCACTCAACTTGTCTAACTGTTCCAATTTATGGCTCACAGCCTGAGGTCCAACGTCGGCAATCGTAAAATCAATGCTAACACGCCGCGACGTGCGGCTCGCACTTGGCAATGTCTTGGATGGCAATTCCCCGCTCTAGTTGCCGGTGCATTCATCTTTGACACGTTTTATGGCGTGGGCTAGATTCAAAATTCCCGACCAACGTTCGCCTTTTGTGGAAATCGTTGTTTACCTAATGCTAAGAGTTACTGAAATCTTTCGCTCAATTCAAGGCGAGTCAACCCACGCGGGAAGGCCATGCTCTTTCATCCGGTTAACCGGTTGTCCGATGCGCTGTGTCTGGTGCGATAGCGAATACACATTTAGTGGCGGAGAGCATGAGACTATCGACGCAATACTCGGCAAAGTGAAGGACTTCGGATGCAAGTTGGTTGAGATCACGGGAGGAGAACCACTGGCCCAGGAAGAAGCTTTTACGCTGATTACTCGACTGTGCGATGACGGATACGAAGTTCTGGTGGAAACAGGTGGTTACTTTCCCACGGAGCGGGTCGATGCCCGTGCGAAAGTGATTCTTGACGTTAAGTGTCCGGACTCCGGTGAAGAACAAAGGAACCACTGGCCCAACCTTGAGCGACTTAGGCGTGGAATGGACGAAGTGAAGTTCGTAATAGCGAGCGAGCAAGATTGGCTTTACGCACGGCGCATTATTGAACAGTATCAACTCGAGGAACGTAGCACGGTTCTGATCTCTCCAGCGTGGAATCAGGTTGATCTAAAGGCGCTGTCGGAGTGGGTCTTATCAAGTGGCTTGAATGTTCGCATGCAGTTACAGCTGCATAAGTACATATGGGGACCGGAGGTGCGAGGGGTCTGATGGGTGGCCACGAAGAGTCTGTATTTGAGCCTTCCGCTGGTCTTGAGCCCAATGAAGAGGGTGCGGGACGAGCGATCTGCCTTGTCTCTGGCGGAATGGACTCATGCGTGACGGCCGCAATCGCAAGGGAGCAGTCAAAGACCCTCGCTTTTCTTCATGTCTCTTACGGTCAGCTTACTGGAGATCGGGAGCGATTGGCGTTTGAGAACATCGCAGACCACTACGGTGTTGAACAGCGACTCGTTGTTTCAATTGAATCGTTGTCAATTATCGGCGGTTCATCGTTAACCGATGCGAAGATCGCAGTTGCCCAAGCAGATCTGCATTCACACAGGATTCCGACGAGTTACGTCCCTTTCCGAAACGCTCATTTTTTGTCCATCGCAACAAGTTGGGCTGAGGTTATTGGCGCAAATACGATTTACATTGGGGCCGTTGCGGAGGACTCCTCGGGATACCCGGACTGTCGTCCCGAGTTCTACGAGGCGTTCCAACAAGCGATTGGATTGGGAACCAAGCCGGATACTTTCATTCGTATCAGTACCCCAGTCATTAACCTAAGTAAGCCTGAAATCATTCTCACCGGTATCCGCTTGGGCGCCCCCTTAGACCTCACTTGGTCCTGTTACCAGGCGTCGGAGCTCGCTTGTGGAGAATGTGATTCTTGTGCATTGAGGCTTCGTGCCTTTCGACTGGCAGGCAGCGAAGATCCGATCCGTTATGTTCTTGACAGCAAGAGGTTTGCTTATTAACTTTAGGCGCTTCTCGAACAGAAAACACAACCAGGAGATGAGCCCGCGCATCATACGGGCTGTCCGTTACTTCCCGGCGATTATTGGAGGATTTTCTAATGTTCCGCAAATATCTCTCATTTACTTTTGCTTGTGCGCTACTGGTCTTTTCAGCGTCTGTTTTTGTTTCAGCCCAAACAGGACAGTTGCGCGGCATCGTGGTTATAAAACAGGCGGACGGTACTTCAGCGCCGGCACCCGGAGCCGCAGTTGTGGTTTACCGAACCGACATCAGCGGTAAATACGAAATCAAGACAAACAAAGCGGGCGAGTTTGTATTTGCCGGATTACCATTCGTCGGGACTTATTTAGTCACCGTCAGCGGACCGGGTGGTCAGCCAACCTGGATTGGCGGTGTAAAGGCCGGACGGGAAGTTGACTACAAAATCGAGATGCATCCGGGCGATGGCAGAGCCTTCACTGCAGATGAAATTAAATCAATCCTCGCTCAGGGGAAGACGGCAACGCCTAACGCGGTCGAAGTCAAAGAAAGCGCCGATGACAAAGCCAAGCGTGCTGAGCTTGAAAAGAAAAATGCTGAAATAACGGAGCGGAACAAAAAGGCCGAGGCTTCCAACGCAATCGTTCAGCGCACCTTTAAGGCAGGAAATGATTTCCTTAAAGCCAAGGACTACGATCAGGCGATCGCCCAGTTTGATGAGGGATTGGCATCTGATCCAGACCATCCCGGGGCTCCCTCTTTGATGACCAACAAGGCGGCAGCACTAAGATCACGTGCCGTTAACCGTTACAACGCTGCGATCAAGTCACCGGACGAGGCGGCAAAGAAATCGGGCATGGAGGCCGCCAAAAAGGACTGGCGCGATGCTTTCGAAGTTAGCTCGAAAGCAGTTGAGATGCTGAAAGCCACAGTGGCAAGCGCAACACCTGAAACGGCGCCGAACGCCAAGACGAATCTCTATTTTGCTCTGTTGGTTAGGGCCGAATCGGCGGCGTTCTTCGTGAGCAAAGTTGACAACAGTCAAACTGCTGCCGGAATCAGCGCCTATGATGAATATATCGCTGCTGAAACCGACCCAGCGAAGAAGGCTCTGGCTCACCATGCGGTGGCTCAGATGTTGTTTGACGCAAACGATTTCGATCAAGCGTTGGCACAGTACCAAAAAATCCTGGCCACCAATCCGGATGACTTGGTAGCTCTTCTTCGATCCGGACAAGCCTTGTTCAACATTGGTGCTATCAACAATGACAAGGCCAAGTATCAGCAAGCAGCCGACTACCTGGCCCAATACGTCGCTAAAGCACCGGACACTGACGCGTTAAAATCAGACGCCCAGGCGATTCTTGAGACGCTCAAAGCTCAAGAGAACGTCAAACCTGCGGCTGCGCCCAGCCGACGACGGCGCCCATAAACCAAAAACAAATTGGAGACTGAAGGCCGCGTGTAACTTTTTCACGCGGCCTTTTTCCATTTTGATCGAGGGTCTAAAACCGTCTCCAACCTAGCCAATTTCTGGAAAAAAGCCGCCTCTTTTTCCTGGAATGAATGCTTGACACTTTTTGCGTTCAACTTGTACTATGCATGCCCAACGGTGTTTACCGCCGTTCCGCTGTCCAGATCCCACCAGCACAAGCTGCTATCCGCTGAATACGCTGGCCTTTCGTGAATAAACAAATCAAGACTTCGAAATCGGGGTATAAATGTCGGCCAAATTAGGCGAAATTCTCGTTCGAGAGAATCTCATCAGTCCGCAACACCTACGCGAAGCGTTAGATTATCAGCGCGAGCATGGCGGACGTCTCGGCTACAACCTTGTCAAGTTGGGACTCGTTTCCGATGACATGATTACAGCCGTACTCTCTCGGCAGTATGGCATTCCCTCCGTCAATCTGGATCTATTTCAGATTGACGAGCACGTCCTACAACTCATCCCGCAAGAAGTCGCGCAGAAATACTCAGTTCTGCCTCTGTCGAGAGTTGGCGCCAGCCTTACTCTAGCGATGGTTGACCCCACCAACGTCTTTGCCATGGACGATATTAAGTTCATGACAGGGCTAAACGTTGAGCCCGTGGTAGTGGCTGAAGCCAGTATTCAACAGGCAATAGCCAAGTACTACGGAACCTCACGCGAGATCGAACTTGCAGCAGTTGGCGTAGAGGATGTTGTATTTGAACCAGTTGGAACAAAAGGTGGCAATGGTGGCATCACCCATGCTGACCTGGTCTCCCTTGACACCATAGATTTCGATACAGATCGCGCAGAAGATGTAGAAGTCGTCGAAGATAACGAAGAGATTGACCTCTCTACCCTTTCCCGGATTAGTGAAGATGCACCGGTCGTTCGGCTCGTAAATGTACTCCTCGTTGATGCGCTGCGTCGGGGCGCATCAGATATTCACATTGAGCCGTACGAGAAAGAATTACGAATCCGGTTTCGTATTGACGGCGTGCTTTATGACGTCATGCGTCCGCCTCTGAAGATGCGCGATGCGTTGATTTCTCGCGTCAAGATCATGTCCAAACTGGACATCTCGGAAAAGCGCCTTCCACAAGACGGCCGAATTAAGATCAAGGTGAAGGTTGATGCACGGTCGCGAGAACTCGACTTTCGCGTTTCAACACTGCCGACGCTCTTTGGCGAAAAGGTTGTATTGCGTTTACTCGACAAAGAGAACTTGATGTTAGACATGACCAAACTCGGTTTCGAGCCGGAATCCCTGGTCAAGTTCCAACGCAACATATCCAAACCTTACGGAATGGTTCTTGTCACAGGACCAACAGGAAGCGGTAAAACTAACACTCTCTACTCGGCCCTGCAGTCCCTTAACACAGTTCAAACGAACATAATGACCGCGGAAGATCCTGTTGAGTTCAATCTCATGGGCATCAACCAGGTGCAAATGAAGGAGCAGATCGGACTTAATTTCGCAGCTGCCTTGCGCTCCTTTTTGCGTCAGGATCCAAATATAATCCTCGTCGGCGAAATTCGTGACTTCGAAACCGCGGAAATCGCCATCAAAGCCGCTCTTACGGGCCATCTCGTTCTCTCAACGCTACACACCAACGATGCTCCATCGACGATTTCAAGGTTGATGAACATGGGCATTGAGCCGTTCCTCGTAGCGACGAGTGTTAACCTGATTCAGGCGCAGCGACTAATACGACGGGTTTGTAAGGACTGTCGGCGAGAGCATCCCACGCCCGCTGAAGCTCTCATTGAGGTCGGATTCTCCGCAGAGGAAGTCAAGACACTTAAGACCTACAAGGGCAAAGGATGCTCGACATGCAACAACACGGGATACAAGGGCCGAATTGGATTGTACGAGGTGATGGAGATAAACGATGAGATCCGTGAACTCATTTTGATCGGGGCATCATCGCTCGAGTTGAGAAAGAAGGCGATTGAAGATGGCATGATCACACTTCGAGAGTCTGGTCTGCACAAGATCCGAGCAGGATTGACAACACTTGAAGAAGTAGTTCGCGAAACGGTCGCATAACCGAAAAGAAGGAACCCTTATGTTACGTACTATCACATTGTCATTGCTAATAATGGTTTCAGTCGGAGTCATGATCCCTATTGCCAGTTCGACCCACGGACTCCGGCAAAGTTCGGTATCGCAACAGCGCAAATATCGTCGTCACTCTCGCGCATGGTGGCGCCGTCACCGTGCACGCCTACGTGCGCGACGAGCAGCTGCCGCTGCAGCGCTGGCGCGCCGCCAAGCCGCCCTTCGAAGTGATGCGGCGCATTCATCAGCTCCTCTGGTACTCGCTGTAAATACCGAAGCCACCACTGAGCCTTTGACAGGTGTGATTCCAAAGTTGCCGGTGGGTTGGACCGCTTCAGCAGCGTCCCGCGGTGAGGTCAAGTTTAAGACGGGAACCGCTACGCCCGTACCGAGCCAGGCGAGTTTGTCGCTAGTGGCGAGAAGTCGTCCAAATCCCGGATATCTAACGCATCGAGAGCAGAGCCGGATGCTTGCCGGGGTAGCCTTCTCAGACCTTCGACGAATCGTCATCGACAAGATGATTAACGCAGGCGGCTGGGTAACAAACGATTTCGAACGCAATGTGAATGGCGCTCGCGTTTTCGTAGTGATTGCCAGGACACCAGCAGACGGCCGCTCACCGGAAAAGGCCTGGAATTTTTACTTTGCTGAGGTCGACGGAAAGATTTATAGCCTGACTCTCAACACCCCGGTTGAGTTCGGGGACCGCTTGCCTGGCGAGGGTGAAAAGTTTCTGAATTCCTTTTCAACATCTGTTAAATCCGCAGTCAGGCCATAGCTCAATCAAACTAACCCATACTCGAAGGGCACTCTCTTCATGGCTTTGAACGAAACAACTACGCAAATCTCCCTGTCAGAGCTCTTGCGAAAGCTATCCGAGCTCGGCGGTTCGGACCTTCACATCACTACTGGCTCAGCTCCGCAAGTGCGCGTTGACGGCCACCTGCGACCACTGGATGGATATCGTCTCCTGTCAGCGGCCGACACGAAACAGTTGGCTTACTCGGTCTTAACAGACGCGCAAAAACATCGGTTTGAAGAGAGTCTCGAACTCGATTTCTCGTTTGGTGTAAAAGGACTCTCACGTTTCCGCGCGAATCTCTTTAATCAACGTGGAGCTGTTGGCGCGGTATTCAGAGCGATCCCGTACGAGATCAAGCCCTTTGACGAACTTGGCTTACCCGCGGTGGTCAAACAGCTCTGCGACAAACCGCGTGGCCTCATTTTGGTAACTGGACCAACAGGTTCCGGAAAATCAACAACGCTGGCCGCAATGGTTGACAAGATCAACCGCGATCGACGTGAGCATATTCTGACCATCGAAGATCCCATAGAGTTCCTTCACAATCACAAAAGCTGTTTGGTCAACCAACGGGAAGTCAACGCCGATACACATGGCTTCGCCCAGGCTTTAAGAACAGCACTCCGTCAGGATCCCGACGTGGTACTCGTTGGCGAAATGCGCGACCTTGAAACCATCGAGTCTGCTTTAAGGATTGCCGAGACAGGCCACTTAACACTTGCCACACTGCACACAAACTCCGCCGCTTCCACTATCAACCGAATCATCGACGTGTTTCCTTCCGATCAGCAAGCTCAGATACGGGCGCAGCTCTCGCTAGTTCTGGAAGGAATCATGTGTCAAGCACTGCTCCCGCGCGCTGAGAAAACAGGCCGCGCTATGGCGATGGAGATTCTGGTGCCGAACTCCGCGATTCGAAATCTGATTCGCGAAGACAAAGTGCACCAGATTTATTCGATGATGCAGACCGGTCAGGACAAATACGGTATGCAGACGTTCAATCAGTCATTGGCGACCCTGTATCACAAGCGACAAATTACGTTGGAAACTGCGTTACAAAGATCCTCAAACGTTGACGAACTTAGAGAACTGATCGAACGCGGGTCGGGTCTTAACAGCGCCAATGGAGCGCCTAAGCACCCTAGTCCTTACGCGCAGGCCCGCCCAATCGGAACCAGACCTTCAGCAAATAGCTAACCCCGACTTCGGAGCAATCAGTCATGCCTACTTACGTATTCAAAGGCCGAAACAAACTTAATGAAATCGTCGTTGGCGAACGCGTCGCCGACAACCGCGACGCGCTAAGACAAATTCTCCGTCGCGAACAAGTGACGCTCACTTCTGTCAAGGAAAAGGGGCGGGAGATCGGGATTCCGAAGATCGGTGGACGCAAGAAGGTTAAGGCGAAGGACCTATCAATCTTCACTCGCCAGTTTTCCGTGATGATCGATGCCGGTTTGCCGTTGGTCCAATGTCTTGAAATTCTTGCGCAACAACAGGACAACAAACACTTTCAGCAAGTGCTCTTGCAGGTGCGACAAGACGTAGAAGAAGGTTCTACGCTCGCCACCGCGATGGCCCGGCACCCTAAGGTGTTTGACCAGTTGTATTCGAACATGGTGGAGGCCGGTGAAACAGGCGGTATTCTGGATCTTATTCTCCAGCGCCTCTCGACCTTCATTGAAAAAATTGTCAAGTTGAAGCGCGATGTGATCTCCGCGATGATTTATCCGTCAGCCGTTGTCTTAATGGCCATCGCCGCAGTCGCCGTCATCATGATCGTGGTCATCCCGCAATTCGAGCAAATCTTCATTGGCTTACTGGGCCCAGGAGAGCAACTGCCGCTGCCTACCCGTATCGTTGTCGGTATTAGTAATTTTCTCGCTGGATGGGGTGGTCTTATTATTCTTGTGGCGATTATCGCCTCCGTCGTTGCTATCCGGTTTTACTACAAGACACCAGGCGGACGACGCGTGATCGACTCGTTGATGTTGAAGATGCCGATCATCGGTCAGATTCTCCGCAAGATAGCCGTAGCCCGCTTCGCCCGTACCCTGTCAACGCTGCTCTCTTCAGGCGTACCGATTTTGCAATCTTTGGACATCACGGCACGGACGGCCGGCAACGTCATTATCGAAGAAGCTATCACAAACGTGCGTGCCGGCGTCGAGCGCGGTGAGAACTTTGTGGATCCCTTGAAAGCCACCGATGTGTTTCCGCACATGGTTGCCCAGATGGTTGGTATCGGCGAACAGACGGGCGCTCTGGACGCAATGCTGGGTAAGATTGCTGACTTTTACGAGCAAGAAGTGGACGCCGCAATCGCTAATCTTCTCACGTTAATAGAACCTCTACTGATCGGTTTCCTGGGTGTAACGATCGGTTCGATCGTTATAGCGATGTATCTACCATTGTTCACCCTAATCGGGAAACTTTCTCAAGGTAATTAAGTCGGTACTATGCAGGACAAAAAGGAGGACCTTCGGGTCCTCCTTTTTGTTTGCGCGTTACCTTCCTTGTATTCTTCACTTCCCTTAGATAAAACAACACGACGTGGTTACCGACAAACTTAGAATTGAGTCAGCCTCAGAAACCGACATCCCATTAGTGCTCACCTTTATCAAAGAGTTAGCTGCGTATGAGCAACTTCTGGATCACGTTAAAGTCAACGAGGAGCGACTACGGCAAGCTCTCTTTGGAAACAACCCGCGCGCGCACGCAGTAATTGCTTATCTCGACGACTTACCTGTCGCCTTTGCAATCTACTTTTTTACTTTCTCAACATTCGAAGGAGCTCCCGGCTTATACATTGAAGACATTTTTGTTCGTCCTACATTCAGAAGGTATGGTGTGGGGCGAAAACTCTTTGGCTTCCTGTGCCAAACAGCGCGTGAACAGGGGTGTTGCCGCATCGAGTTATCGGTGCTCAATTGGAATGAACAGGCTATCCACTTTTACAAAAAACTAGGTGGAGAACCTGTAAGCGGCTGGACAGTTTTTCGATTCTCAGATGAGTCGATAACCAATCTCACGTAACGGACCAACGCGAGTTCTACTTCGCGTCAAAAAATCAACCACGACATGCGCAATGTGTTAGGCTTTTGCTCAAGATGCCTCCGGGAGACGCCATCGAGAGAAGGTATTCGCTAAGCGACAAGCTCTTTTGGCTTATTCTCGCACGTCTCGCTGTTGCGATCCTGCTAGCGTTAGCCCGCGTGTTGTGGGTCCACGGAATTAGCTGGCACTCGTGGCTTCAGATGTTGCCAGCGCTGTCGATTGTTTCCGCACTAACAGTTGCTTACCTGGTCGCGCATAGATTCTCGGAAAACTATTTACTCCAGGCGCGAGTCCAATTTGTGTTCGACATCGTCCTCGTCACGTCCTTAGTTTGGACCACGAATGTTATCTACTCACCGTACATCGCGCTTTACATCGTAGTCATCGCAGCTTCGAGTCTTTTTCTTGGACCACGCGATTCTATCGTTATTTCTGTTGTTTGTGTTGTCGCGTTCACCGCCACCGCGCTAGTGTTGCTGGCTGGGCTCGGGGGCGCTGATACCCCCGAATACCTCGATGCGAACCGACCCCAGGCCTATCAGGCCCTTGGACTCTTTGACATCTCATGTCTGGTGGTCGGGTTATTATCAGCACGTCTAGCGGAGCGCCAATCACGAGTGGACGTGCGCCTCATCGCCGCAACTCAATCGCTCGCAAATCTTCGGGCGCTACACGAAAGAATCGTCGCTTCGATTCGGTCTGGGGTCGTAACGACTGACCTTCAAGGCCGAATCTATACCTTCAATGCCGCAGCTGAAGAAATAACGGGGTATCAGGAACAAGACGTGCGAGGGCAGGACGCCTCAATCTTCTTCGGGGAGATTAAAGACATTATTCAGGATTCGATGGAACTAACGGAGACACCCGATGCAAGTCCGCGCTTCGAATCCGACTGTTTGACGGCTGACGGTTTACGACTTCGCCTGGGGTTCAGCCTCTCACCACTCTATGCTGAAACGGGCGAAACAACGGGCACCGTTATAACGTTCCAGGACTTGACGCACATTCGGGCCCTGGAAGAAACATCCAGGCGCCAGGATAGATTGGCTGCGATCGGGCGCATGGCTGCGTCCATCGCTCATGAGATTCGCAACCCGTTGGCCGCCATGCGCGGCTCCATTCAAATGTTGCGTGCTGAAATGAAGAGTGACTCTTCAGAAACCGAACTGATGGAAATCATTCTGCGAGAGTCCGATCGCTTAAATCGCATCATCAGCGATTTTCTAACTTACGCTCGCCCTCGATCCATCGTTCAGTCGAAAGTGGATGTTGGAGAACTCTTACAGCAGACTTTCACACTTTTGCGGAACAGTTCGGAGATACATGAAGCACACGTCATCGAAGCGAAAACACCGGGGGAACCTGTGCTGACGAATGCAGACTCGGAACAACTGCGACAGGTCTTTTGGAACCTCGCGCGAAACGCATTGAATGCTATGCCTCAAGGTGGAACTTTGAACGCTGTGGTGGGCGTGAATTCGAATAAGCGATTGCGGATCACTTTTGCCGATAGTGGTCGTGGAATGAGTCCTGAACAAGTGGAGCATTTGTTCGAACCTTTCTCGTCCACGACGGGCGGGGTGGGTCTTGGACTCTCTATTGTTTATCAAATCATCCGTGATCATGGTGGTACAATTAATGTTCGAAGCCGCGAGGGAAAAGGTACTACCATAGCGATTGAACTACCTGCGGATACAAATTTTTAACGACCGATCGATTCTGCTGTTTTGCTTGAGTCCGTTGTCTCCAGGTTCTTAAAAGCTATATGGCCAATTTACTTATTGTTGACGACGAATTGGGAATGCGTCAGTTTCTAACGCACTTGTTCCAACGTGAAGGACACTCGGTGCGTGCCGCTGGCAACGGCAACGAGGCAATAGCCTTGTTGAAACAGGGTCCAGCTGACTTAATCGTTTCTGACGTGCGCATGCCTGATATGAATGGCATTGATCTCTTGCGTTCTGCAAGGCAACTATTCCCTTCTGTTGAAGTCGTAATGATGACGGCTTTCGCAAATGTCGATACAGCCCGAGAGGCATTCCTGCTTGGTGCCTACGACTTTGTGCAGAAGCCTTTTGACAACGACCTGCTCAAGGAAACAGTTGCCCGCGCGCTGGATAAGATCGCGCTAGTAAAAGAGAAAGATGCTTTATTAGAAGAAAACAAAGTTCTCATCCAGGAACAACGCACACGCGGACAGTTGAACAACATCATTGGTCGGTCGCCAAAAATGCAGGCGCTGTATCAAATGATCGAGACGGTGGCCCAGGTGACATCAACCGTCTTGGTAACTGGCGAGTCGGGTACCGGAAAAGAGTTGGTAGCACGGGCCATACACGATCTGGGTCCGCGAGCCGAAAAACCTTTTGTCTCAATTAATTGTGGAGCCTTCACCGAGACATTATTGGAATCGGAACTCTTTGGCTATGTGAAGGGATCATTTACTGGCGCGAACACTAACAGGAAAGGACTGTTTGAGGCCGCCAACACTGGCACCATTTTTCTTGATGAAATTGGTGAAATGTCGCCCGCAATGCAGGTCAAGCTTTTGCGAGTACTGCAGGAACGTAAGCTGCGCCCGGTCGGGGCGACCGCCGAAATAAACGTCGATACACGCGTGATTGCAGCGACTAACCGCGACCTCGCTAACATGGTCAAAGAAAACACGTTTCGCGAGGACCTCTACTACCGCATCTCGGTTATTCCTATTGAACTTCCCTCCCTTCGAGAGCGAACCGAGGATATTCCCGATCTGGCTAACCACTTTGTTGGAAAGTTTTGCAGTGGTACTGGTCGCACGCTATCGCTGAGCGAGTCCGCAAAACAGTTACTTGAAAACTATGTTTGGCCAGGAAACGTTCGTGAACTCGAACACACTATTGAGCGCGCAGTGGCATTAGAAAGTACAAGCACCATACAGCCAGAACGCTTGCCTGAAAAGATCACAAATTACAACCCTTATCGAATTGCCGACACGTTTGATTTCCCTGAAGAAGGTGTGAACTTAACTGCCCACCTGGATCAGCTTGAAAAAACATATGTCATGGAGGCCCTGCGCCGCACCTCCGGCAATCAAACTAATGCGGCACAATTGCTCTCGCTCAGTGTGAGGTCGCTTCGTCATCTGCTGGATAAGCACGGTGTTCGTGGGTTAACCGCGCAGATGAGGGACGACCGTCGCGCCTCTGATTCCTCCCCACGCCGGCGCGCGCCCGATTCTTCAGCCCAAGACCGTGACGACGACGAGTCCGGTTTGGCGGTTACAGCGGGCGAGTCGTAAACGCCTTCAACAGCTAATAATTACAACTGCAATCCTTCAGACATCCTGAATGCTCCTTTGACGGATTCCGGCAGAGAAGCCATGACACAATTTGTCATGGCGGCATCCCGCATGGGCAGCTTGACCTCTAGAACTTCAAAAACAGCTGATTTTCTCGGGTTTTCTACAACCCGCCGCTTGGCACATCCCTTGTAATCAAGGCATCGACAGAATCGCGGCTCCGCGGCATTAAATCGTGATTACGACAGCCGATGGCGCGAATAACGACCAAAACAATTCTCTCTAAGGAGTATTAAGTAGAAAATGAACACTCAAAAACGCCAAGAGGGCTTCTCGCTGATAGAGCTTCTCATCGTCGTCGCGATCATCGGCATTATCG